>NZ_CAIJDE010000001.1:0-463 GCF_903819335.1 Flavobacterium panici
GGCTGAGCGTTGATAACCGCAGCTGATGAAGCAGCTGAAGTACATCCGTTAGCTGTAGCCGTTACTGTATAGCTTCCTGCCGGAGCTGTAATAGTGTTTCCTGACTGGGTAACTCCTGTTGAAGGACTTACCGCATAAGTGTTAGAAGCACTGTAGTTTGATATGGTAAAACTTCCAGTTGCTGTTGAACATGTCGGCTGGGTTACAGCGCTTAATGTCGGAACTGCAGGTGTTGCAGGCTGAGCTTTGATAACCGCAGCTGATGAAGCAGCCGAAGTACATCCGTTAGCCGTAGCCGTTACAGTATAACTTCCTGCCGGAGCTGTAATTGTGTTTCCTGACTGGGTAACTCCTGTTGATGGGCTTACCGCATAAGTGTTAGAAGCACTGTAGTTTGATATTGTAAAACTTCCTGTAGCTGTTGAACATGTAGGCTGGGTTACGGCGCTTAATGTCGGAACTG
>NZ_CAIJDE010000001.1:562-736 GCF_903819335.1 Flavobacterium panici
GCAGGTGTTGCAGGCTGAGCTTTGATAACCGCAGCTGTTGAAGCAGCCGAAGTACATCCGTTAGCCGTAGCCGTTACTGTATATCTTCCTGCCGGAGCAGTTATCGTGTTTCCTGACTGGGTAACGCCTGTTGAAGGACTTACCGCATAAGTGTTAGAAGCACTGTAGTTTGAT
>NZ_CAIJDE010000003.1:0-1762 GCF_903819335.1 Flavobacterium panici
AGTCTCCAACCTATCCTACACATCATTTATCCAAGGTCAATACTAAGCTATAGTAAAGGTGCACAGGGTCTTTTCGTCCCACTGCGGGTAAACGGCATCTTCACCGTTACTACAATTTCACCGAGCTCATGGCTGAGACAGTGTCCAGATCGTTACACCATTCGTGCAGGTCGGAACTTACCCGACAAGGAATTTCGCTACCTTAGGACCGTTATAGTTACGGCCGCCGTTTACTGGGGCTTCAATTCAATGCTTCTCCGAAGATAACATCTCCTCTTAACCTTCCAGCACCGGGCAGGTGTCAGGCCCTATACTTCATCTTACGATTTTGCAGAGCCCTGTGTTTTTGATAAACAGTCGCCTGGACCTCTTCACTGCGGCCCCGATTGCTCGGGGCGACCTTTCTCCCGAAGTTACAGGTCTATTTTGCCTAATTCCTTAGCCATGAATCTCTCGAGCACCTTAGGATTCTCTCCTCAACTACCTGTGTCGGTTTACGGTACTGGTACTAATTACCTGAAGTTTAGAGGTTTTTCTTGGAAGCCCTTAGGCGCACTATCTCTTTGTCCGAAGACTCCGAGTACTATCGTATTTCACCAGTCTCTGCGGATTTGCCTGCAGAGCCTATAGCTAGGTACTTTAACGAACTATTCCGTCAGTTCGCGGCGCTTTCATCACTCCGTCACCCCATCACAGTAATTAGTAGTACGGGAATATTAACCCGTTAGCCATCGACTGTCCCTTTCGGGTTCGCCTTAGGACCAGACTAACCCACAGCTGATTAGCATAGCTGTGGAAACCTTAGTTTTTCGGTGTGCGGGTTTCTCGCCCGCATTATCGTTACTTATGCCTACATTTTCTTTTCTAACCAGTCCAGCATACCTGACGATACACCTTCAACCCTGTTAGAATGCTCCCCTACCACTTACAGTAAACTGTAAATCCATAGCTTCGGTAATACACTTATGCCCGATTATTATCCATGCTCGTCCGCTCGACTAGTGAGCTGTTACGCACTCTTTAAATGAATGGCTGCTTCCAAGCCAACATCCTAGCTGTCTGGGCAGACAAACCTCGTTCTTTCAACTTAGTGTATATTTGGGGACCTTAGCTGATGGTCTGGGTTCTTTCCCTCTCGGACTTGGACCTTAGCACCCAAGCCCTCACTGCTGAGAAACATTATATAGCATTCGGAGTTTGTCAGGAATTGGTAGGCGGTGAAGCCCCCGCATCCAATCAGTAGCTCTACCTCTATATAACTTAATTCAGCGCTGCACCTAAATGCATTTCGGGGAGTACGAGCTATTTCCGAGTTTGATTGGCCTTTCACCCCTACCCACAGGTCATCCGAAGACTTTTCAACGTCAACCGGTTCGGACCTCCACTGTGTGTTACCACAGCTTCATCCTGCCCATGGGTAGATCACACGGTTTCGCGTCTAACACTACTGACTAAAGCGCCCTATTCAGACTCGCTTTCGCTGCGGATCCGTGGCTTAACCACTTAACCTCGCCAGCAGCGTTAACTCGTAGGCTCATTATGCAAAAGGCACGCCGTCACCCCACGAAAGGGCTCCGACCGCTTGTAAGCGTATGGTTTCAGGATCTATTTCACTCCGTTATTCACGGTTCTTTTCACCTTTCCCTCACGGTACTGGTTCACTATCGGTCTCTCAGGAGTATTTAGCCTTAGCGGATGGTCCCGCCAAATTCAGACAGGGTTTCACGTGCCCCGCCCTACTCAGGATACCACTATCTATTAT
>NZ_CAIJDE010000004.1 GCF_903819335.1 Flavobacterium panici
CTGGGTAACGCCTGTTGAAGGACTTACCGCATAAGTGTTAGAAGCACTGTAGTTTGATATTGTAAAACTTCCTGTAGCTGTTGAACATGTAGGCTGGGTTACGGCGCTTAATGTCGGAACTGCAGGTGTAGCAGGCTGTGCGTTGATAACCGCAGCTGATGAAGCAGCCGAAGTACATCCGTTAGCTGTAGCCGTTACCGTATAACTTCCTGCCGGAGCATTGATCGTGTTTCCTGACTGGGTAACACCTGTTGAAGGGCTTACTGCATAAGTGTTAGAAGCACTGTAGTTTGATATTATAAAACTTCCTGTAGCTGTCGAACATGTCGGCTGGGTTACAGCACTTAATGTCGGAACTGCAGGTGTTGCCGGCTGAGCGTTGATAACCGCAGCTGATGAAGCAGCTGAAGTACATCCGTTAGCTGTAGCCGTTACTGTATAGCTTCCTGCCGGAGCTGTAATCGTGTTT
>NZ_CAIJDE010000005.1 GCF_903819335.1 Flavobacterium panici
TAGACTGCACCCAAAAGTTTAGACAAATTAATAATTAAGTTTTATAATAATGAGCTCGATATTGTATCGGGCTCATTCCTTTTAGATTAAGTTTAATTCTGTCATTATTATAATAATTTATATACTCAACAATCTCTTGTTTCAATTGATTAATGGAAGTGTATTTTTTAAGATAAAACAACTCTGATTTTAATATTCCAAAGAAGTTTTCAATTATTGCATTATCAAGACAATTACCTTTTCTAGACATACTTTGTATAATTCCTTTTTTCTTTAATAAATGCTGGTATTGTTTCATTTGATACTGCCAGCCTTGGTCAGAATGCAGAGTCAGATTAGTATTATCCGGTATTTTTTTAAATGCTTTTTCAAGCATATTTAAAATTTGATTAAACACTGGTCTTTGCGATAATTCATAGCTGATTATCTCTCCATTAAATAGATCGATTATTGGCGATAAGTACAATTTATTGCCAGAAACATTAAATTCAGTCACATCGGTTGCCCATTTCTGGTTAGGTATATCAGCCTTAAAATTACGCTGTAGCAGATTAGGGGCTATCTTTCCCTGCTCTCCTTTATAGGATCTGTACTTCTTGATTCTGATTAAACTTTTTAATCCTAAAAATTTCATTAATCGAAGCACTGTTTTGTGATTAATTAAAATCCCCTCTTTTTTGATTAATAGAGTAATACGCCTGTATCCTAATCTGCCCTTATGATAATTGTAAATCTGTTTAATTAAATCTTTTATCTTTTTATATTTATCGATTACCTGACCTTTCTTTTCATAGTAATAATACGTACTTCTAACCATGTTCATACAATTTAGTAAAAGATCTAAATCATACTTATGCCTTAATTCCATTATGGTTTGAGCTTTTTGTTTTGATTGGCTTGCTCGGCTTGAACTAAGGCGTTGAACTTTTTTAGAATTTCGTTCTCAGCGCGCAGGTACTCTAACTCCTTTAAGAGTTCCTCTTCCCTGGTCAAAGGTTTGTCTGTTTTTCGTTGCTTTCTCTTAAAATTCATAACTGCTGGTCTACCTCGTGATTTAAGTTCTAAACCTGCCAAATCATCTTTTGCATATCTTCTCTGCCAGCTTATTATGGTTGACTGCGCTGGAATTTTGAAAATTAAGCAGGCTTCATCCAAAGATATAGACTTATTTTGAATGGTTTGTATCACTTTCAATTTAAAGTCTGCAGTGTAAATTTTATTTTTTTGTCTTGGTAAAAGACCTTCTATT
>NZ_CAIJDE010000006.1 GCF_903819335.1 Flavobacterium panici
AAATTTAAGTAGATTTATGATTGAGAAAGGAAGCAAAAGTAAACTATTCGTTCCTCTGAGTTTGTGACTCATATCTTGATTAAGACTTTGGCTTCCCTTTCATCAAAGACTCAGATAGAAATTTGGGCTAGTGACCCGTTATTAAGGAGTTGAGCTTATGATGAATTTCTCAAATCATTGTTGAATCGTAAAAGCAAAGTTATGAAAAACATTATTATTGGCATTGATATCAGCAGCAAGACTTTAGATATTTGTGTAAAAGAAGAATCATTAAATTACTTTTCTATTGAGAATAACGTTCCGGCTATAAAGCGCTTTTTTAAAAAATATTCAGATGAGAATGTAATTTTAGCAATGGAAAATACAGGCAGATACAATTGGAATCTTTTTGAAGTATTGGAAAAATTCAACTTTAAAGTTTATGTAATATCGGCTCTGCATATCAAGAAAAGTATAGGTCTTGTCAGGGGTAAAAATGATAAAATTGATGCCCTGCGAATTTGTAGTTTTATTGAGAAAAATTATCAAGAAAATAGAGAATGGAAACCAAGTTCGTGCTCCATTAAAAAAATAAAAATACTATTGACCGAAAGAGCTTTAAGAATAAAAATCAAAAAG
>NZ_CAIJDE010000007.1 GCF_903819335.1 Flavobacterium panici
AATTATCAAGAAAATAGAGAATGGAAACCAAGTTCGTGCTCCATTAAAAAAATAAAAATACTATTGACCGAAAGAGCTTTAAGAATAAAAATCAAAAAGCAGCTTATGGTTCAGCAGCATGATTACAAATTAATGAAAGGCATTGGATTGGACAAAGAGCTAAAAAGTCTAAATGTAAAACTCATTAAAAATATTGAGGGACAAATTAAGGTTATTGAAAATGATATTGAAGAAGTAATCCATAATGATGAAAACCTAAGCTATCAGCAGAAACTGATAAAATCTGTTCCTGGAGTAGGTCAGGTTTTATCTTGGACATTATTATCAAAAACAGAAGGATTTACAATTATAACCGATCCAAGAAAAATGGCATGTTACAGCGGAGTTGTACCTTTTGATTTTCAATCCGGAACCTCATTAAAAAGAAGGCCTGGAGTATCAATGCTTGCTGATAAAAATTTAAAAACTATTCTGCATCTGGCCGCAATGAGTGCAATTAGATTAGATAATGATCTGAGAAGATATTACATTAGAAAAATTGATGAAGGAAAAAATAAAATGAGTGTTTTAAATGCTGTGAGA
>NZ_CAIJDE010000008.1 GCF_903819335.1 Flavobacterium panici
TATCGGTCTCTCAGGAGTATTTAGCCTTAGCGGATGGTCCCGCCAAATTCAGACAGGGTTTCACGTGCCCCGCCCTACTCAGGATACCACTATCTATTATACTTGTTACCCATACGGGGCTATCACCCTCTATGGCGTCACTTTCCAGTAACTTCCGGTTCCTTGTACATAAAATGTCGTGGTCCTACAACCCCATCATTGCCGTAACAACAATGGTTTGGGCTAATCCGCGTTCGCTCGCCACTACTTACGGAATCACTTTTGTTTTCTTCTCCTCCGCCTACTTAGATGTTTCAGTTCAGCGGGTTTGCCCACCTATCGGTGTACTATGTCTTCAACATAGTGGGTTGCCCCATTCGGGTATCTGCGGATCAATCAATGTGTGCTTGTCCCCGCAGCTTTTCGCAGCTTATCACGCCCTTCATCGCCTCTGAGAGCCTAGGCATCCCCCATACGCCCTTATTTTGCTTATTGTACCAATCTCGTTCTTAAAACGAGACCGTTTTTTTTTTGTTTTTTATTATTCGTATTGCTACTATAACAAAAAACGCTTTCTACTTTCTTATTATTTTCTTATCTCAATATGTCAATGAACTTTTATTATCTATCTTTACAGATAATCAGTGGAGAATAACGGAGTCGAACCGTTGACCTCCTGCGTGCAAGGCAGGCGCTCTAGCCAGCTGAGCTAATCCCCCATTTTTTAGTTGTCAGTTAACAGTTTTCAGTTAACAGTACTTAAAACGGTTACTCAACCTCTAAAATTTCCTTTTTTTTCTAAGTTTCAGTCTTTTTAATTTGTTCTTGTTTCTTATAATTTACAATTCATAATTTATAATTAACAATTCTTAAAAAGTAGTCCCGGGCAGACTCGAACTGCCGACCCCTACATTATCAGTGTAGTACTCTAACCAGCTGAGCTACGAGACTCTGTTTTACTTAAAAATTTATTA
>NZ_CAIJDE010000009.1 GCF_903819335.1 Flavobacterium panici
TGACTAGTCCTAAATAATCGATACAGATTTAATTAGACAAAAATATTTAATTAAGCACCTGCAATAAGTTTTTTGCAGGTGTTTTTTCTTTTATAGGTTTTCATTTTTATTTTATCCTGTTCATGCATCTGGCTTGGGGTGAGCATATAGTTAGAATAATGAGGTCTGAGTTCATTATAGATACTTATCGCTTCCTTTATTATTTTGTTTTTAATATCCCTGTTCTGAGTATGCTTATCAATGAAGAATTCATGTTTTAAAATTCCATTAATTCTTTCTGCCACTGCATTTTCATACGGATCTGAGTTTTGCGTCATACTGCATAATACTTTGTTTTTGATTAGCTCTTTCTGATATTGGTCTGCACAATACTGCAGTCCGCGGTCAGAATGGTGTATTAAAGGCATAGCATTATTTCTTCTTTGTTTTAAAGCCATTTTTAAAGCTTTCAAACTGTTCTCTGCATTGAGATTTTCAGCTGTATAATACCCCATTATTTTCTTTGAGTATGCATCTGTTATCAAACTTAAATAACAGGGATTATCTCTTTTTCCGACATATGTAATATCGCACACCCAGACTTGTTCAGGACGATTTATTACTAAATCTAAAATTTGATTCTCATGCTTTTTAAAGCGATGATGAGAGTTTGTTGTTATATGGTAGCTTCTTTTGGGCTGTATCAATAAGTGATTAGCCCTGAGTATATTAAAAAATTTATCTC
>NZ_CAIJDE010000010.1 GCF_903819335.1 Flavobacterium panici
GAAGTTGGTACCGAAGGAAAACTTGGTGGACAAGCAAATGTTCCCGGAGTTGCCGGAACATGGAAAGATTTGACCGATTCGGTTAATCAAATGGCAGGTAACTTAACGACACAAGTACGTAATATTGCTGAGGTTACAATTGCCGTAGCCAATGGAGATATGTCGAAAAAAATTACGGCCGACGTTCGTGGAGAGATTCTGCAATTAAAAGAAACCGTAAATACCATGGTGGATCAGCTTCGTGCCTTTGCATCAGAGGTAACTCGTGTGGCGCGTGAGGTTGGTACCGA
>NZ_CAIJDE010000011.1:0-9793 GCF_903819335.1 Flavobacterium panici
TTCTACTAAATATTATTTGATGACAATACGATATTTTAATTTTTAGGAAATACTCCGTTAGGAGTAATTGGTTGGTAGAAAAAAAAGAAATTTCCACCCAAACAATTTCCCGTAGGGAGATATGAAACAATATTAAACGTATAGTCCCTACGGGACAAAATATGTGTCGATATTTTGAAATGGCTACCGATATATAATTTCTACGAAATATTAAATGATGACAAAACCGAATTTAAATTTTTTAGAAATACTCCGTTAGGAGTTAAATATCGGTAGAAAAAAAAGAAATCCCAATCCAAAAATATCCCGTAGGGATTATATAAAAATTTAAGTTGGAAGTTTAAGCTTATTCAAAATCTAACAGTTCTTTTATTGAAATTCCCAAACCTTTAGATAATGCAAGCAAATAAATATATGTAGGATTGAATTCACCTGCCTCAACTTTGTGTATAGATTGCTGATCTTTAAATATCAGTAATCCTAGCTTGGCTTGTGATAATCCTTTAGCTGTTCTAAGCTCTTTAATTCTAGCTCCTAAACGCTTTAAATCTTCTGAGTTATCCACTTGTCTTTTAATTTCGGACAATTTGCGTTTTCTATTTATTCTTTTTAACATACTATAGTATGTTATTTAAAGTTTTTCGTACATTTGATTTTTATCTAAAAAACACAAAATCACCATTATGGAAACGAATGAAATTAAAAATTTAACTCATCTCAAAAAATTAGCTAATCGATATCTCAGCACATTAAAACACAGTGATGATAATACCGAAACTAATGTCGCTCAAATTAAATTTATAAATTATTTTGAACTTGGTTGCGTTATAACCAATATGTTAAAAATGTGCATTTTGACATTAGACCAACAAGCAGATAAAATTTCGGAAACAAATAAAAATCCCGTTAATGTGTCTCTAGTTTTAGAAACCGTTTTAGAAATGTTTCCTTTAGATGAATTTGAGTTTTTAAGTGAAATTAGTGAGATGTTAATTGAAAAACCTAGCAACATTAATTCATAAATAAAAAGCCCTTTTCTGGATTTGAAAAGGGCTTTTTTTATATTATAAAATTACATACTTGTAATTATAAATTCGCTTCGTCTGTTTTGCTGATGTTCTTTCTCGGTACATTTTACACCATCGGCACATTTATTTACCAGCTGCGTTTCTCCGTATCCTTTTGCTGTTAAACGGCTTCCATCAATTCCTTTTTGTTCAAGCCAGTTTTTAGAAGATTGTGCTCTTTTATCTGATAAAATCTGATTGCTTTCTGATGATGAACGGCTGTCTGTATGCGAACGAATATCTATTTTTATGTTTGGATATTGTTTTAGTATATCAACAATTTTTTGCAGTTTAGGTTCAGATTCTTTTTTAATTGTTGCTTTACCTAAATCAAAAAAGTTCATTGGTATGTTTAAAAGTTTTACCAAATCGGTTCCTATTGTAATGTTAACTTTAACTGGTTTAATAGAATTGCCTTTTATTACAACCGGCATAGCTTTTACAATTGGTTTTGGTTTTTGTTCTAAAGCTATTGGCAGCGTAGTTGAACCTGTTGCTTTTTTTAGTGAAATAGAAACTTCTTTAAACAAATACTCTTCTTTTGATGTTTTGATAAAATATTTTTTCCCGCATCTTACATCGGCGAAAGCATAATTTCCGTTTGCATCTGTTTTTGTTTCAACAGCAGTTTTACCAGCTTCATCAAATAAAATCAAATTAACATTTGAAAGTGGTTCGTTTGTTTCCTGATCTGTAACGATTCCTGATAATTGCTGCTCGCAGATTAATCTTCGGTTTTCTGTAAAACGGTAAATATCATCAAGTCCGTGGCCGTTTACTCTGTTTGAAGAGAAAAATCCGTTTCTGTTTTTACTATTAATTATAAAAGCAAAATCGTCTTGTTTACTATTTACTGGTTCTCCAACATTTAGCACTTCATCAAAAGCACCTTCTTTTGTTATTCTTGAAACATAAATATCAAGTCCACCCAAACCTGGTCTTCCGTCGCTGGCAAAATAAAGTTCGTTTTCATCTGAAATAAAAGGAAATGTTTCTCTGCCTTCTGTATTGATTTCCGGGCCTAAATTTTCTGGTGTTCCAAAAGTTCCATCAGCAGCTATACTTACTTTGAATATATCCGAAAGACCAAATGTTCCCGGCATATCTGATGCAAAATATAATGTTTTTTCATCAGGGCTTAAGGCTGGATGCGCTACACTATATTCGTCGCTATTGAAAGGAAGTTCCTGAACTTCTTTCCATTCGTTATCTATTAAAACTGCTTTATAAAGTTTTAAAAGCGTAATGTTCTTTTCGTTTTGTCTTCTTTTACCGTTTACAGAATTGTTTCTGGTAAAATACATTGTTCGTCCGTCTTTTGTAAAAACCGGAGTCGATTGATTGAAGTTTACTTTTAAATTCTTTTTGTGAAATAGTACTGGTTTTTCGATACTTCCGTCAGCATTTAATTCAACTGTATACAGTGTCGAAATGGCTTTATTTGTCCATTTGAAATTCTTTTTGATAATCGCACCAGTATCTCTTGCAGATGTAAATACTAATTTATTGTCTAAAATTGTACTTCCGTAATCTGAATCTTTTGAATTAACTCCGGCATCAGCAATATCAAATCGGCCTGAATTTGCTTTGATATCTTCCAGATAACTTTTGTTCTTTAAAAACAAAATGGCTCTTTTATCTGAAGGTGCTTTTTGGCTGAATTTTTCTAAAACTTCATCTGCTTTACGATAACTTCCTATTGATTTTAAGCATTGGGCATATTTGTACATATACTCTGCTTCCTGATTTTCATTTAAATTAAATAATTCCTGATAGTAGTTTAGGGCTTCTTCTAATTCTCCTATGAAATAGTAGGAATTACCAAGTCTTTGAAATATTCTTTCTTCTTTAACTCCTTTTTTTACTAAACTTTCGTACGCTTTTATAGCATCCGCGTAAGCGTAATTATCATATTTTTGATCTGCATTTTTTATACTGGCAGTTTGTGCATTTGCATTGATGAAAAGGCAAAAGAACAAAAAGGAATAAATTAAATTTTTCATCTTCATATTTAAATATTAAAAGAATCTTGGTGAAGTTAGTTTGCTGTAGTTATTGAAGAAATCAAAACGAAGGAAAATTTCATGTGATCCTGAATTGTATTTTTGTAAACGTGTGGTTTCATGATCATAACCGTATCCTATATACATTCCTCTTGTAACCTGAAAACCTGCCATTGCACTTACAGAAGCGCTCCAACGGTAAGCAAGACCTACAACAAATTTATCATTAAACATAAAGTTTCCTGAAACGTCTACTTGCAAAGGTGCTCCTTCTACCATTTTTGTTAACAATGCCGGTTTGAATTTTATGTATTCTAAACGATCTAAATTGAAAACATAACCTGCCATGAAATAGTAGTTTATTTTTTCTTTGAAGATGGCAACATCGTTATCATCGTATCTGTTTGTTTCGATAAAATTTGGAACTGATAATCCTAAATAAGCACGGTCTGAATGCCAGTAAATTCCGGCTCCAATATTTGGAGTAAACTTGTTTCTTAAATCCTGAAACATTTCGTCATTTTGATCTTCGTAGCTTAATTTACTTGCATCAAGATTAAAAAGATTGGCTGTGGCTTTTATACCAAATGAAAGCTGAAATGACTCTGAAGTTGGAACGCTATAAGACAAATCTGCCGATAGTGTGTTTTCAGTCGTTGGTCCAATTTTATCATTTACCAACGAAACCCCTAATCCTAATTTACTATTGTCCAGAGGTGTATTTACAGAAAAAGTACTTGTTACCGGTGCTCCGTCAAGACCAACCCATTGTGTACGATATAAACCGAAAGCACTTAATACGCCGCGCGAACCTGCATATGCCGGATTGATTTCGATTGTATTATACATATATTGTGTGAATTGAGAATCTTGCTGAGCAGAACACACAATTGTAAAAAACATGAAAATTAAGCCTAATTTTTTCATTTATAAGAGTTTTAAAAACGGCTTAGCTTGTACTAAGCCGTTTGTAATTTTTATTTATTGATATATAAATAACCTGATTTTTCGTGAGGGTTTGAACCGCTGTCTTTATATTTTAGAATATAGAAATAGGTTCCTACCGGCAATCCTTCTGATTGTTTCATAGTTGTACGCCCTTCTGAATATCCTTTAAATACTCTGTCTTCATTGTTATATCCAGATTTTTCGAAAACCAATACTCCCCAACGGTTGTAGATTTCTACTGTATTATCTGGGTAGCATTCTATTCCCTGAATGTAGAATCGCTCATTTTTACCATCTCCATTTGGAGAGAAACCTTTCTTAACGTCAATTTCACAACCATTTAATGTTATCACAGTAGGTTTGTCTCCGTTTATTCCATCATTATCTGAAAGATCCTCAACTACTACTCCTTTTGCACTGCTTCCTTTAACACTTGCCTGATTTGTAACTTTTCCGTTATTAATATCGGTTTGTGTTATTTTATAGACTGCTGTAAAGTTTGTATCATTTGATTCGCCAACAGCTAAACTGATAGCTTGTCCTGAAACGATTACTCCCGGCAGCGGATCTATAATTGTAATTCCTGTTAACGGCACATTTCCTGTGTTTGTTACTTCGAATTTGTATGTAATTGTTTCGCCTGCATTTGCAATGTCGTTATGATTATCATCATTGAAGACTGCTGTTTTAACAATTGCAATTCCCGGAACTTCTACAAAAACTGTCAATGTTGCCGAAGCACAATTTGTAGTCGTTGCTGCTTTCTCACAAATTTGATATGTAATATCGTAAGGTCCGCCTGGTGTATTTGGTTTTACATTTACGGTTCCGTCTGCATTAAATTCAAAATTGTTGTTTCCAGATGTGTTTGTAATAGTAACGTCTGCAGGATTAACTGCTAATCCGTCTAATAAATCATTATCTAATACATTTATGAACTCAAGAGAACCATTAATTCCATCAACCGATATTACTCCGTCATTGTTAGCTACAATTGGTTTTGTAGGTGTAACCGGAATAACTGTATTCAAGACTTCAATAGTTACAACTGCCTGACTGCAATTAGATGAACTTAAAGCATCACATATTTGATACGTCAAGTGATACGTTCCCGTTTGTGTTCCAGGTTTAATACCAACTGTACCATCTGCATTTAAAGTTAAATTAGCATCTGGAGTAACTGTACTTAAAATTACGTTTGCTGGAATAACTTGTGCTCCGTTATGCGTATCATTATTAAATACATTTATACCAGAAGTTTCTCCTTTGCTAACATCAATTGGTCCTGCTGTATCATTATTTGCCTGGATAGCAAAAGTTGGTCTTGCATTACAATCTCCCGTAGCTGCTGGATAATTTACCGGTACACTAACTGTTGGGTTTAATGAGAATACCATTGTAACTCCTGGTCTTGTTTTCTCAAATCCATCAGCAGCTTCTGTCCATTGACCGTTTGTATTTACCCATCCCGGCCAGTCTGTTCCATTTCCGCTGCCATCAATAGTTGCACCCGGCCATAATATATCTCCGCTTAATGGTAAGTTAGTTTGAGTTGCAACTACATTGTTTGCACTATCGATCCATTGAATCGTTAATAAATTAGTTGGTGTAAAATTATCTGCCACGACATTGTATTTCACATAAGGAACGTTATTTGAACAATAACTGCTTGCTGTTACTGTTATTGTTGGTTCATCAACTGTTACTTTAATCGAAGCCGAACTACAATTTGTTGGGTTCAGTTTTTCACAAATCTGATAAGTCAATTCATATGTTCCTCTTGGTGCATTTGCTCCCAAAGTAACTGTTCCGTCAGGGTTCAATGTTAAGAATCCTGTTGGATCTGGAGTTACAACTGAAAGATTCATATCATTTGCAACAACTGGTAATCCGTTGTTAGTATCATTATTAAATACATTAATAATGGTTTGAGGATGATTTACTCCAACTACTGACCCTACTACATCATCAATCGCTTGTAATAGTGCTCCACTAATTACCACAACTTTAGAAATTACTGCATCACAGTTTGTTGGGTTAGTAATCTCGCAGATACGGTATTCTACATCGTAGATTCCTGCTGGTGTATTTGGTGCAACAGTTACTGTTCCGTCTGCATTTAAGGTTAATCCTGTTGGAACACTTACTGCTGTTAATGTTACCTGTCCTGCTGAAGTTCCAATTACTGCTGGGTTTCCGTTTAATGTATCGTTAGTTATTAATGATACTGTTGTGCCTCCAAGGTTTCCGTTAATGGCTGCCGTAGTTTCTGTTACTGCATCAATTACTGGTGTTGGTGCCGGTCCTCCTACTGTTACACTTACTGTGTTTGAACTGCAGTTTGATGGGTTTAGTTTCTCACAGATTGTGTAAGTTAACTGGTAAGTACCTGCCGGAGCATTTGCACCTAATGTTAAACTTCCGTCTGGGTTTAGAACTAAATATCCTGTTGGGTCTGCAGTAGTTGTAGTCAGATTTACATCTGATGGAACTAATGCTGTTCCGTTTTTAGTATCGTTATCAAATACATTTAATGGTAATGTCTGAGACGTACTTCCTGATGTAACTGATCCGATAACGTCGGTATTAGCAACTAATACTCCGCCTGTTACCACAACTTTTGAGATTACGGTATCGCAGTTTGTTGGGTTAGTAACCTCACAGATGCTGTATGTAACATCGTAAGTTCCTGCCGGTGTATTTGGTGCAACAGTTACTGTTCCGTCTGCGTTTAATGTTAATCCTGTCGGAACACTTACTGCTGTCAAGGTTACCTGTCCTGCTGAAGTTCCAATTACAGCCGGGTTTCCGTTTAATGTATCGTTAGTTATTAATGATACTGTTGTGCCTCCAAGGTTTCCGTTGATTGCTGCTGTAGTTTCTGTTACTGCATCAATTACTGGTGTTGGTGCCGGTGCCCCTACTGTTACACTTACTGTGTTTGAGCTGCAGTTTGATGGGTTTAGTTTCTCACAGATGGTGTAAGTTAACTGATAAGTACCTGCCGGAGCATTTGCACCTAATGTTAAACTTCCGTCTGGGTTTAGAACTAAATATCCTGTCGGGTCCGCAGTAGTAGTTGTCAGATTTACATCTGATGGTACTAATGCTGTTCCGTTTTTAGTATCGTTATCAAATACATTTAATGGTAATGTTTGAGATGTACTTCCTGATGTAACTGATCCGATAGTATCGGTATTAGCAACTAATACTCCGCCTGTCACCACAACTTTTGAAATTACGGTATCACAGTTTGTTGGGTTAGTAACCTCACAGATGCTGTATGTTACATCGTAAGTTCCTGCCGGTGTATTTGGTGCAACGGTTACTGTTCCGTCTGCATTTAATGTCAATCCTGCTGGAACACTCACTGCTGTTAATGTTACCTGTCCTGCTGAAGTACCGATTACAGCCGGGTTTGCGTTTAACGTATCGTTAGTTATTAATGATACTGTTGTGCCTCCAAGGTTTCCGTTAATTGCTGCTGTAGTTTCTGTTACTGCATCAATTACTGGTGTTGGTGTTGGTGCCCCTACTGTTACACTTACTGTGTTTGAACTGCAGTTTGATGGGTTTAGTTTCTCACAGATTGTATAAGTTAACTGGTAAGTACCTGCCGGAGCATTTGCACCTAATGTTAAACTTCCGTCTGGATTTAAAACTAAATATCCTGTCGGGTCTGCAGTAGTTGTCGTCAGATTTACATCTGATGGAACTAATGCTGTTCCGTTTTTAGTATCGTTATCAAATACATTTAATGGTAATATTTGAGACGTGCTTCCTGATGTAACTGATCCAATAACATCAGTATTAGCTACTAATACTCCTCCTGTCACCACAACTTTTGAGATTACGGTATCACAATTTGTTGGATTTGTAATTTCACAAATGCTGTATGTTACATCGTAAGTTCCTGCCGGTGTATTTGGTGCAACTGTTACTGTTCCGTCTGCATTTAATGTCAATCCTGTTGGAAGCGTTCCTACTGCAGTCAATGTTACCTGACCTGCTGAACTGCCGATTACAGGCGGGTTTCCGTTTAACGTATCGTTAGTTATTAATGATACTGTTGTGCCTCCAAGGTTTCCGTTAATAGCTGCAGTTGTTTCTGTTACTGCATCAATTACTGGTGTTGGTGCCGGTCCTCCTACTGTTACACTTACTGTGTTTGAACTGCAGTTTGATGGGTTTAGTTTCTCACAGATGGTGTAAGTCAACTGATAAGTACCTGCCGGAGCATTTGCACCTAATGTTAAACTTCCGTCTGGGTTTAGAACTAAATATCCTGTTGGGTCTGCAGTAGTTGTTGTCAGATTTACATCTGATGGAACTAATGCTGTTCCGTTTTTAGTATCGTTTGCAAATACATTTAATGGTAATGTCTGAGGTGCATTTGTTGATGTAACTGATCCGATAACATCAGGATTTGCAGTTAATACTCCTCCGGTTACCACAACTTTTGAGATTACGGTATCACAGTTTGTTGGGTTAGTAACCTCACAGATGCTGTATGTAACATCGTAAGTATTAGCCGGTGTATTTGGCGCAACTGTTACTGTTCCGTCTGCGTTTAAGGTTAATCCTGCCGGAAGAGTTCCTACTGCTGTCAAGGTTACCTGTCCTGCTGAAGTACCGATTACTGCTGGGTTTCCGTTTAACGTATCATTAGTTATTAATGATACTGTTGTACCTCCAAGGTTTCCGTTTATTGCAGCAGTTGTTTCTGTTACTGCGTCAATTACTGGTGTTGGTGTCGGTGCCCCTACTGTTACACTTACTGTGTTTGAACTGCAGTTTGACGGGTTTAGTTTCTCACAGATTGTATAAGTCAACTGATAAGTACCTGCCGGAGCATTTGCACCTAATGTTAAACTTCCGTCTGGGTTTAAAACTAAATATCCTGTTGGGTCTGCAGTAGTTGTTGTCAGATTTACATCTGATGGAACTAATGCTGTTCCGTTTTTAGTATCGTTATCAAATACATTTAATGGTAATGTCTGAGGTGCATTTGTTGATGTAACTGATCCAATTACATCAGGGTTTGCAACTAATACTCCTCCTGTCACCACAACTTTTGAGATTACGGTATCACAATTTGTTGGATTTGTAATTTCACAAATGCTGTATGTTACATCGTAAGTTCCTGCCGGTGTATTTGGTGCAACTGTTACTGTTCCGTCTGCATTTAATGTCAATCCTGTCGGAAGAGTTCCTACTGCTGTCAATGTTACCTGTCCTGCTGAAGTTCCTATTACAGCCGGGTTTCCGTTTAATGTATCGTTAGTTATTAATGATACTGTTGTGCCTCCAAGGTTTCCGTTAATAGCTGCTGTAGTTTCTGTTACTGCATCAATTACTGGTGTTGGTGTCGGTGATCCTACTGTTACACTTACGGTGTTTGAACTGCAGTTTGATGGGTTTAGTTTCTCACAGATTGTATAAGTCAACTGGTAAGCACCTGCCGGAGCATTAGCACCTAATGTTAAACTTCCGTCTGGATTTAGAACTAAATATCCTGTCGGGTCTGCAGTAGTCGTGGTCAGATTTACATCTGATGGAACTAATGCTGTCCCGTTTTTAGTATCATTATCAAATACATTTAATGGTAATGTTTGAGCTGCGTTTGTTGATGTAACTGATCCAATAACATCAGAGTTTGCAGTTAAAATATCTAATACTACAACCGTTGCTGTAGCTGTTTTACAGTTTGATGGTGATGAACCTTCTTCGCAGATTGTGTAGGTAATCGTATAAGTTCCTGATGCAGTATTCGCT
>NZ_CAIJDE010000011.1:9890-11138 GCF_903819335.1 Flavobacterium panici
AATGGTCCTGCTGTAACCGGCGTCACATTAGTGTTTGCTGTTGTTACCGCTGATCCGTTTAAGGTATCATTTGATGTTACATCTCCAACCGTTACAGCTGCAGCTCCTGAAATCTGTGTGCTGTAAGTGTTGTCCGTGTTAGCGATCAAACCGTTCACTACTACAACCGTTGCTGTAGCTGTTTTACAGTTTGATGGTGATGAACCTTCTTCGCAGATTGTGTAAGTAATCGTATAAGTTCCTGATGCAGTATTCGCTGCAAGGGTTAATACTCCGTCTGCATCAATGCTTAATGGTCCTGCTGTAACCGGCGTCACATTAGTGTTTGCTGTTGTTACCGCTGATCCGTTTAAGGTATCATTTGATGTTACATCTCCAACCGTTACAGCTGCTGAACCTGAGGTCTGTGTGCTGTAAGTATTGTCTGTGTTGGCGCATAGTATAGAATTAATTACTGCAGCTGATGAAGCAGCTGAAGTACATCCGTTAGCCGTAGCTGTTACTGTATAGCTTCCTGCCGGAGCTGTAATCGTGTTTCCTGACTGGGTAACGCCTGTTGAAGGGCTTACCGTATAAGTATTAGAAGCACTGTAGTTTGAAATTGTAAAACTTCCTGTTACTGTTGAACATGTCGGCTGAGTTACAGCGCTTAATGTTGGAACTGCAGGAGTTGCAGGCTGTGCGTTGATAACCGCAGCTGATGAAGCAGCCGAAGTACATCCGTTAGCCGTAGCTGTTACTGTATAACTTCCTGCCGGAGCTGTAATCGTGTTTCCTGACTGGGTAACTCCTGTTGAAGGGCTTACCGCATAAATATTAGAAGCACTGTAGTTTGATATTGTAAAACTTCCTGCTGCTGTTGAACATGTCGGCTGAGTAACAGCGCTTAATGTTGGAACTGCAGGAGTTGCAGGCTGAGCGTTGATAACCGCAGCTGATGAAGCAGCTGAAGTACATCCATTAGCCGTTGCTGTAACTGTATAGCTTCCTGCCGGAGCTGTAATCGTGTTTCCTGACTGGGTAACTCCTGTTGAAGGGCTTACCGCATAAGTATTAGAAGCACTGTAGTTTGAAATGGTAAAACTTCCTGTTGCTGTTGAACATGTCGGCTGGGTTACAGCGCTTAATGTCGGAACTGCAGGAGTTGCAGGCTGAGCGTTGATAACCGCAGCTGATGAAGCAGCTGAAGTACATCCGTTAGCTGTAGCCGTTACTGTATAGCTTCCTGCCGGAGCTGTAATCGTGTTT
>NZ_CAIJDE010000012.1 GCF_903819335.1 Flavobacterium panici
ACCTGCCATTTGATTAACCGAATCGGTCAAATCTTTCCATGTTCCGGCAACTCCGGGAACATTTGCTTGTCCACCAAGTTTTCCTTCGGTACCAACTTCACGTGCCACACGAGTTACCTCAGAGGCAAATTCACGAAGCTGATCCACCATTGTGTTCAGGGTTTCTTTTAATTGCAGAATTTCCCCGCGAACGTCAACGGTAATTTTTCTGGACATATCTCCGTTGGCAACGGCAATCGCCACATCGGCAATATTACGTACCTGTGCGGTAAGATTTCCTGCCATTTGATTAACAGAGTCTGTTAAATCTTTCCAGGTTCCTGCAACTCCGGGAACGTTGGCTTGTCCTCCCAGTTTTCCTTCGGTACCAACTTCTCGAGAAACCCTTGTTACTTCGGAAGCAAAGCCTCGAAGCTGATCCACCATCGTATTAATTGTATTTTTTAACTCT
>NZ_CAIJDE010000013.1 GCF_903819335.1 Flavobacterium panici
AGTTTTCCTTCGGTACCAACTTCTCGAGAAACCCTTGTTACTTCGGAAGCAAAGCCTCGAAGCTGATCCACCATCGTATTAATTGTATTTTTTAACTCTAAGATTTCTCCTTTTACGTCAACCGTAATCTGGAGCGATAAATCTCCTTTTGCTACGGCTGTTGTTACTTCGGCGATATTACGTACTTGTCCGGTTAAGTTGGATGCCATTTGGTTAACGGAATCTGTTAAATCTTTCCAGGTTCCACCAACACCTTCAACCTGCGCTTGTCCTCCCAGTTTTCCTTCGGTACCAACTTCACGTGCCACACGGGTTACCTCAGAAGCGAAAGAGTTCAGCTGACCCACCATTGTATTAATGGTATTTTTCAACTCTAAGATTTCTCCTTTTGTATCCACCGTAATCTGGCGGGATAAATCGCCTTTTGCTACGGCTGTTGTTACTTCGGCAATATTACGTACTTGTCCAGTTAAGTTGGACGCCATTTGATTAACGGAATCGGTCAAATCTTTCCAAGTTCCGCCGACACCTTTTACTTTTGCCTGACCTCCCAGTTTTCCTTCGGTTCCTACCTCAAGTGCCACACGCGTAACCTCAGAAGAAAAGGAGTTCAGCTGATCCACCATTGTATTGATGGTTTTCTTTAATTCGAGAATTTCTCCTTCGGCTACAGCCGTAATTTTTTTAGAAAGGTCACCATTTGCTACGGCGGTTGTAACCTCGGCAATGTTACGTACCTGTCCGGTTAAGTTGGACGCCATCTGATTAACGGAATCGGTTAAATCTTTCCATGTTCCACCAACACCTTTTACTTTTGCCTGACCTCCCAGTTTTCCTTC
>NZ_CAIJDE010000014.1 GCF_903819335.1 Flavobacterium panici
GTTTACAGAGTTGTTGCTACTGGTTCATGTACACCTAATGCAACTTCAAACGGTGCTGCTTTAACTGTAAATCAAGCTCCGGCAATCACTGCACAGCCATCTGCAAGTACAATTTGTACAGGTGCTAATACTACTTTCTCTGCAACAGCTGCAAATGCTACAGGATATCAGTGGCAGGTAGATCAGGGTGCTGGTTTTGCTAATGTTCCAGCTACTGCACCATATTCTGGTACAACTAGTGCAACATTAACTATCACTGGCGCAACTGCAGGATTAAGTGGATATTTATACAGAGTAGTTGCTACAGGTTTATGTACTCCTAATGCAACTTCAAATAGTGCATCTTTAACGGTAAATCAAGCTCCGGCAATCACTGCACAGCCAACTGATAGTGCTATTTGTTCTGGATCTAACACAACATTTAGCGCTTCAGTTTCAAATGCTACAGGA
>NZ_CAIJDE010000015.1 GCF_903819335.1 Flavobacterium panici
TTGGTTTTTAGTAACGTAGCTCAGCTGGATAGAGCATCCCGATTTCCAATCGGGACGGTCGAAGGTTCGAATCCTTCTGCGTTCACGAAAAGCCACTCAAATCGAGTGGCTTTTTTGTTTTGTACTAGATTGGTTTTTAGTAACGTAGCTCAGCTGGATAGAGCATCCCGATTTCCAAATCGGGACGGTCGAAGGTTCGAATCCTTCTGCGTTCACGAAAA
>NZ_CAIJDE010000016.1 GCF_903819335.1 Flavobacterium panici
GTTTTAAATGCTGTGAGAAACAAAATAATCCATCGAGTTTTTGCAGTAATAAAAAACCAAACCTTTTATGAAAAAGATTTGGTTTTATCATAGAAATCGGGATGACAAGATTGTGGGGAAAAGTTTTTGCATCTTTTGTGTCATTTCGACCGAAGGGAGAAATCTGCGTGAGAAGCTCGACAAAGATTGGAGATTTAGTTTACGGAGCTACTTGCGCAGATCCCTCGTTCCTCGGGATGACAAGATTGGGGGCAAAGATTAACTTAACGACAACGTTTGTCATCCTGAGCGAAGTCGAAGGACACGCAAGAAGCTCGACAAAGATTGTATAACCACACCGTTTTAACGCAAAGAGACCCGACAGGTTTTTAAAACCTGTCGGGTCTGAGTTTTATTGCGGAGTTACTTTGCGCCCTTCGACTTCGCTCAGGGTGACACCGATAGTATTAATCACGCCGTTTGTCATTTCGACCGAAGGGAGAAATCGCACTAGTAACTCTAC
>NZ_CAIJDE010000017.1 GCF_903819335.1 Flavobacterium panici
GTATAAGAATAGCAATTCTAGTATTAATAGGATAATAAAATTCAAATTCTATAACCTTTCCACTCTCATCTTTATCATTAAACTTTAAGTTCATTAGTGGTTGATCAGAAGTTATAAAATTAAGATCTGTTTTGTTTTCATAAAAAACATATCTCACATCTTTATTGTCTGCAAGAGAAACCGCGAGTGAATTTGCAAAAACTAAAGAAATTATGTTTATAAATTTGGGGATTATTAATTCATTTTTTTCACACATTAACTCCAATTTTTTCTTCATTTTTTTTGTTCTTAAAAATTGAGAACATAAAAAAATCATTAAAAAAAACAGGTTATCTTCATCATCAAACATCCTAATCTCTTCAAACTTTTTAATTTTAATTATTCTACTACCATAGTTTTCAATTATAGTATGAAATTCTTCAAATAGATTTGACTTAATTAATTTTGTTATTTTATCAAGTTTTTCTTGCTTAGTTTCTGAATCAATTACAAATGCATTCTCTTTTTTAAACCTAAGAATTTTAGAGTAAATAATAAAGGATTCATATAATTCTAAATTAAGTTCAACTACAGTTTCATTGCTACAAGATTTTACTACTTCCTTTAAATTTATTTCTTCTTCAAGAGTAAATTCATCAAGGGCATAAAAATATTTTTCCATTGCAACTCCCATTAAATTAGAAGTAAATATTTTATTTTGATTTTTTGAATATGTAAAAACATATTCACCTGAACTCCAAGAACGTAAATAATCACGCCAAACGTAATGATGTTTTTTTTTCTCCATTATATTGTTTGCATTATATAACATTAAGATGTTTACTTTTATCAAAGATATTTATTATTTCATAAATTTCATTTCTCAAAAACTGTGCTTGCGTGAGGGATAGAGGCGGTATCCTTTTATGCAGCGGAGCGGAATAAAAGATATAGCCGAAAGCCCGACCCGGAGGGGCACGCCCATATTAAGATTCTGAGATTTCTCAATATTGTCATTTCGACGGAGGAGAAATCGCACTCGGGAATCTATAAAGAGAATCGCCAATCTTTGTCGAGTTTCTAGTGCGATTTCTCGTTCCTCGAAATGACAAGACTTTGCGTTTATCAATCTTTGTCGAGTTACTTGTAGAGATTTTTCGTTCCCCGAAATGACAAGACTTTGTGTTTATCAATCTTTGTCGAGCTACTTGCGGAGATCTCTCCTTCGTCGAGATGACAAGATTGTGTAAAACTTTGCGCTAATCCTTCGACTTCGCTCAGGAAGACAAAAAAGTCATAAATTTTGCGCCTTTGCGACTTTCGAGATTATTTCATTACAGTTTGAAGAAAAAACTTTGTGCCTTAGCGCCTTCGTGGCAAACCCAAAAAACAAATAAGAAAACTTTAATAAACCAATTATACGCCACTTATTCAAAAATCACTAATTTTGAAATTCGAAGTTCAAAAACTAAGTTATTATGAAATATCATCAAATAAACAGCGCTCTTTTTGTAAAAAACCGCAAAAAATTCACGGCAGAAATGAAACCTAATTCGGTTGCCGTTTTCAACTCAAATGACATTTACCCAATTAGTGCCGACAGTACTTTGCCGTTTGCGCAGCACAGAGATATTTTTTATCTAAGTGGTGTAGATCAGGAAGAAAGTGTTTTGCTTTTGTTTCCGGATGCACCTTATGAAAACCAAAGAGAAATTCTTTTTTTAAGAGAAACTAATGATCATATAGCAGTTTGGGAAGGTGAAAAACTGACTAAAGAACGTGCTTTTCAGGTTTCGGGAATTAGAACGGTTTATTGGTTACAGGATTTTCATAAAGTTTTGAACGAAATGATGACGTATGCTGATACGATGTACATCAATACAAATGAACATTATCGCGCAACTGTTGAAGTAGAAACTCGCGAAGCGCGTTTTGTAAAATGGTGGAAAGAACGTTACCCTGCACATAATGTGGCGAAAAGTAACCCAATTTTACAGCGTATTCGTTCTGTAAAAGAAAGCGAAGAAATTGATTTGATTCAGCAGGCTTGTGATATTACGGAGAAAGGTTTCCGCAGATTACTTTCGTTTGTGAAACCAAATGTTACAGAATATGAAATCGAAGCTGAACTAGCTCATGAATTTATCCGTAACCGCTCTAAAGGTTTTGCTTATACGCCAATTATTGCTTCTGGAAACAATGCCAATGTTTTACATTATATCGAAAACAATCAGCAATGTAAAGCCGGAGATTTAATTTTATTAGATGTTGCGGCAGAATATGCAAATTATTCTAGCGATATGACAAGAACGATTCCGGTTTCGGGACGTTTTACTGATCGTCAAAAAGCGGTTTACAATGCTGTTTTAAGAGTTAAAAATGAAGCTACAAAAATGCTTACGCCAGGAACGCTTTGGAAACAATATCATGTTGAAGTGGGTAAAATTATGACTTCGGAATTAATTGGTTTAGGTTTAATTTCTAAAGCCGATGTTCAAAACGAAAATCCAGAATGGCCGGCTTACAAAAAATATTTCATGCACGGAACTTCTCATCATTTAGGACTTGACACGCATGATTATGGTTTGCTTCACGAACCAATGAAAGCGAATATGGTTTTTACGGTTGAACCTGGAATTTATATTCCGGATGAGAAATTCGGAATTCGTCTTGAAGATAATGTTGTGGTTCAGGAAAAAGGAGAACCTTTTAACTTAATGCGTAATATTCCTGTTGAAGTTGATGAAATTGAAACGTTGATGAATTCTTAATTCACGATGAAAAAGATTTTTCTAGTTGGATTTTTATTGTTTTTGGGAAACATTTTTGCCCAGACAGAAGGCTATGCAGTTAACGCTGACGGAAGTAAAACCTATTACAAAACTTTTGGAAAAGGCGAACCGCTTTTAATTATAAACGGCGGTCCGGGAATGAACAGCAATGGTTTTGAAGATATGGCGAAAACGCTGGGCGAAAGTCAGCAAACGATTATTTACGATCAAAGAGGAACCGGAAAATCGAAACTTTCAAAATTAGATGCTAAGACCATTTCGATGAAAATAATGGCCGATGATATTGAATCGTTACGAAAACATCTTAAAATTAAAAAATGGAATATTCTGGGGCATTCTTTTGGCGGGATGTTAGGTTCGTATTATGCAACGGTTTACCCAAATAGTATCGATAAATTGATTTTATCATCATCTGGAGGCGTAGATTTGACTTTATTAAAAAGTCCGAATTTGGTTGAAGCTGGTTTAAGCAAAGCTGAAAAAGATTCGTTGGATTACTGGAATGATAAAATCGAAAAAGGCGACACGTCTCACAAAGCAAGACTAGGGCGCGGAAGAGCAATGGCTCCGGCTTATGTTTATGATCGGAAATTTGTTCCAATAATTGCCGAAAGGTTAACGCAGGGAAATTCGACAATAAATGGTTTGTTATGGTCTGATATGCAGAAAATGAATTTTGACTGCAAAGACAAGCTAAAAAACTTCAAAAATCCGGTTTTAATTATTCAGGGAAAAGAAGATATTATCAGTAATGAAATTGGAGAATTGGCACATCAAACTTTTCCAAATTCTAAACTGATTTTATTAGAAAATTCTAAACATTACGGATGGCTTGATGCGAGAGAAAAATACTTCTCGGATATTAATTCATTTTTAAAATCATAAAAATCAAAAAGCCCTTAATGTTATTAAGGGCTTTTTGATTTTATAAACGTTTATTATCCGATTTTTGAAATCTGAAGATCTAATTGAAATTTACCGTCAGCTTCGTTTCCGTTGATTAATTCAAAAAGCTCTAAAGCTCTTCTTGCATTTTTCTCTTCTTCTCTTTGCTCAGCCACATACCACATCATAAAATCTTCTGTAGCATAATCATTTTCGGCTCTACATTTTGCAATTACTCTATTGATTGCCTGAGTAACTGCAATTTCGTTTTGCAAAGCAATTTCAAACACTTCTCTAAAAGAAGCAAATTCTTGCTGTACTTCTGGAACAGATGGCGTAACTGCAATCCCTCCCATGTCTGTAATGAATTTAAAAATTTTTAGAAAATGTTCTCTCTCTTCTTCAGCCTGCTTATACAAATACGATGCTGTATGTGCATAACCGTTTCTATCCAGCCATGCAGCCATAGCTAAATATTTATTAGAAGCGTCGCTTTCAATTTTTGCCTGTAAGTTCAATATATTTTCTATTCCTTCAACTAATGAAGTACTGGTTCTTAGTAAATCTTTCATAACCTTTAATTTTTTATATATGTAAAATTACAAAAATTAAAGAAGACAGCTCTAAACGCCTGAAAATTTGGATTTAATCTAAGTAAGAATCTAAATAAGCTCGACGTTGACCGTATTACAAAGCAAAGAATGTAAGTTGAGGGTAAATTTTGTTCCGTTTAATAAATCTCTTAACTGCACTATTTCACAGATAGTAAGATTTCTGGAAAAATTTCTTTTGGTAGTTTCAATCAGCTGTGCGTCTGACTGATCAGATAAGTCATAAAGCATATTAAGAATGTCAACGCTATTAACCTTTCTTTGAAAAATCAAAAAATCATGAATTTTATAACTTGACACTGTATCAACAAAATTTATGATTACACTATTCGTCAAATCACATTGATAACTGTATCCTTTTTCGGTTTCAAATAATATTTTGGTGGTCAAATCACTAACTAATGCCATTCTGATAAAATATAATAACGGTGCAAAAATATAGAATTTAAAGTAATTAAACACATAATTAAGACTAATTTAAAATAACAAAATTACTTAATGTTCTTAAAAACAGCTCAAATACACTCAAAGACCGTAGTATTCTACAGTATTATTATTATTTAATTTTAAAAATAAAAAATTTAGAAATTATGCAGGCAGATGAAATAGGTTATCAAATTTTAGAGAAGAAATATCGCTCTGTTATAAATAAATCTATAATTATTCTAAAGATTTCCCAATTAAATCAAGACATCACAATATTTTACTTCAGCTTTCTTAACTTTGCGTATCACAACAAAAAATATCGTTTTGAAAAACATTTTATATAAAAACACCAAAATATCTTTTACTGACTCTGGAGAAGGAAACGCAATTGTACTGCTTCATGGCTTTTTGGAAAACAAAAAAATGTGGGCAGAATATGTTGAATTATTTTCAGAAAAATATCGTGTCATTACAATCGATTTATTAGGTCACGGAGAATCTGATTCTTTAGGTTACGTTCATGAAATGGAAGACAATGCAGATGTTGTTTACGAAGTTTTACAATCTTTAAAAATTGAAAAAGCAACTATTTTAGGTCATTCTATGGGCGGCTATGTTGCTTTGGCTTTCGCCGAATTATTCCCGGAAAACATTAAAAAATTAGTTTTACTAAATTCGACTTCTAAAGAAGATAGTGCCGAAAAAAAATTAAACAGAACGCGCGCTATTAAAGCAGTAAAACAAAACTATGTAAACTTTGTAAGTTTAGCAATTGCGAATTTATTCAGCGAAAATAACAGAACTCGTTTAGCAGACGAAATTGAAAAAGTTAGAGAACAAGCTCTTAAAACACCTTTGCAGGGAATTGTGGCTTCGCTTGAAGGCATGAAAATACGAAAAGACCGCGAATGGCTTTTACACGAAAACAGATTTCCGGTTTTATTGATTTTAGGTAAAAAAGATCCTGTTTTAAACTACGAGGAAAGTCTTGCTCAAATTGAAGACACAACTGTAGAATTGGTTTCTTTTGAAGATGGCCATATGAGCCACATCGAAAATAAAGAAGAACTAAAACCAATCTTGTTAGATTTCTTCAACTAAAATAATTGAGATATTAAAAGCAAAAAAGGCCATTCGAAATTCGAAATGGCCTTTTTTTATTAGAAGCAAAACTTATAGTTTTGAAATGATGTCTTTTTTGAATTTCCCCAAAGTCGCTCTTGTTAATCCAAGATTCGCTTTTTTTGCATCAACAGCTAAGTAAATAAAATACTGTCCGTCTTCAGAAACGTCTATAATATGTATTTGATCTGTTAGTGTAATTAAAATATCGTTTATTTTTTGATCTAATCCTAGAGCTTTAATGGCGTTTAATTTTGCTTTTACAACTTCTAGATTATAAGCAGAGGCTAATTCCGGATCGAAATCTGGATTTATAGAAAGTGAGCAATAAGACATTCCTGTCTCAACCTCAGTTACTGAAACTGCAATAAATCCGCTAACATTCTCTCTTAAATCATTTTGAAAATTCTGTAAAAAATCTGACATGTTTTATATATATTGGTTTAAATTAATTATTGAAAACGGTATCCATTTTTCTAAGCAGCAGACCCATTTTACTGATATCTTTAGACAGCAAGGCAACACAATTATCATCCTGATCTTTATTTGCAACCACGATACCGTCATTGTTTTTAATCATAACTTGTTTTAAGTCACCATTGTTAACATCTTCAGACATTTCTAAACACATTTTTAAAATCATTCCAATCATTGCGGCAACATTTCCGTCATATTCAAGGTTAACAGATTCTAATAAAATTCCGTCTATATTAAAGGTAATTCCAGACTCTGCGCCTGTTTCTTCAACCAATGTATTTAAATCAATCATAATGTTAAAATGTTTAAGAATGTCAAAGTTATTTTTAATAAATAAAATTGTTTGATGAACACTTGTTAAAAAAAACAGAACACCCAACTATCTGACTCACTTTTATTTATAGTATAACTTAACTCTATCTTTAAAAGAAAATCTTCAAAAATATTTAACAGAAAAAAGAGATTTACTCAAAATTGAAACATTTTAGTTCAAAAAATTCAAAACATAGGTTTGATAAGTACAGATAATCAGTTTAATAGAAGTTTTTCTTAAATTTGCTAAAAATTATTCCAATGAAAACAGTTGACGAATTACGCTTTGATTTAAATGTAAAACTGATGAAGTTTAGAAGATTTCGCTTTGAAAACGGACCAGTAAATACTCCAAATTCAAAAGAATCTGAAAAGAAAGGTTTCTTCAAAAAAATATTTAGTTAAAAACTACTTACAAAAAGCCGCAATTATTATTAAATAATAATTGCGGCTTTTTCCTTTATGCTGTGAAGCTTACATTTGTTTGCAAAAAACAATCCTTTTTGATCAGGATTACATTTTCAAAATTGTCCTAAACAAGACTTATTCTTTTCTTTTTAATTTTTGGATTCTTAAATTTAATCTTTAAACTTCAAACAATTTACTTGAGAAATCCTTTTAAAAAGTAAATTTAAAATGATCTAAAAACTCATTTTAAATTTGAGATAAAGGTTTTTTATTCTGAAATCTTATTTTCGCTTTTGATTTCAAATTATCCCAACAAACCGGCAAATGTTAAAAACAGGGTAATTTTGTTTAGCGATGGATAATTTGAAATTTTCTGAATGATCAAGTAATTGAGAATAAATTAATTTTGACGCTAAAAACGTTGTAAGTAACTAGTTACACTTTTTCTTCAAAAGGAATATTGCTGTCAAATATTTCATTTAGCAATACAACTATTTCTTCTATATAACTATTCAAAATTACTTTGCTTACTGTAATATCCAGATCTTTTTCTTCTTTAAATCCAAAAGGTAAAAATCCTGACTTTAAATTTTTAAATGAAATAATTCCAACTTCAATTGGAGTATCTCCTGCATTTTCTTCAAACATAAACGCATAAGCTAAAACCTGAATAATTTTATCATTTTTAAGCTCTTGTGTTAATCCGTTCCACGATTTAAGTATAACGTTTGTTTTTTCGACTTTTCCGGTCTTATAATCAATGATTCTTATTTTTCCGTTACGAAGTTCAATTCTATCGACTTCACCGCCAATTAAAACAGGAAATGGTAAACTTGGATGATGCAGATATCTTTCATATCTAGTTTCCAGAGCAATAATTTTAATTGCATCTCCATTTTTAACTGATTCTAATTCCATTTTCAAAAAATTAGAGACATTTCGCTTTGCAACTTCAAAAGCTAAAAGATTTCGCCCTTTTTTAATTTCACCCTCTTTATACACCAATTTAAATTGTTTTAATACTTCATCATCTAACAGTTTAAAACAGTTTAATAAATCAGATTCTGAAATAAATTTTCCAATAAAAGGTTCGTACAGCGCTTTTAATGTTTCGTGAATAATTGTTCCGAGTGTATTTAAGGCGATGTTCTCCTCTACTTCTTCGACTTCCCGAATTCGCAGGATTTTTTGAAAATAAAATTCAATTGGATTACGGATATAACTCGTCAATGCCGAAGGAGAAAAACCAGCAGTTGCAATTTCTCTTAAACGCTCCATAACCGCTTCTGATTTCGGAATAACCATTGGCTGATATGCCGTAGCTGGTAATACCGGATTATAGATATCAAAAGTCAAATTATGCTTTGATTTTTTTTCGACTTCAAGCTGGGTTATAAAACGGCTGCGTTCTCCGGCATCTAATCCGTCGTTTTCGGTATTATAAATTAGATAGATATTTTTTGCGCGCTGTAATAAATGATAAAAATGATAGGTATAAATAGCATCTTTTTCTTTAAAAGTGGGTAGACCTAATTCTTTTTTCACATCATAAGGAATAAATGAATTCTGAGATTTTCCCGCCGGAAATTTACCTTCATTCATCGAAGTGACAATTACGGTTTCAAAATCAAGAACACGGCTTTCCAGAACTCCCATGATCTGCAATCCACGCAAAGGTTCCCCTTCAAAAGAAACTTCAGCTACATCAATAATCTGCTTATAAATAGCATGAAGTGTATCAATATTATCAATGTGTTTATGCTGCGAATAATAATTTATGAGTTTATTAATCACTTTAAAAACAGCATACACAAAAGTTTTAGCAATTTTCTCTTCTTCATTATCATTGCTAAAATTCTGTTTTATCAAAAGTAATATTGCCGAAATATTTTCAAGAACCGCTACAGATCCGTTTTCCCATTTCTGAAACAATAAAGAAAACAATTCAGATGGATTTTGATTAAGCTCTAAAATCTTATTCAGCGTAATAAAAGTATAATTATTCTCTTTGATTATTCTAACAATATGATTTGTCTTGGCATACGGTTCAACTAAAGGATGCGTCAAAACATCCAGAACATCTTTATAATAAAAAACATAACTGCCGCCAGCACGTGAAAGCGCATTGGTATGCATTTTGAAAAATTTAGCTACCAATATCTGCGAAGGGTTATTCTTCCCTGAATATCCCATTGTAATATTTAAAGCCCCAACCGATGAAGGCAGCGAATACAGAACCGGAATTAAAAGATTTTCTTCTCCCAGCACTATTGCAACCTTATCTAGAGAAGCAGCTGGATTTTCATTAATTAAATTCTCAATAATACTTCCGGCCAGTTTAGCCTGTCCAATTGTTTTTGGTGTACCAATAACCTGAATGTTTTTGGTTTGAGAAAAATCGTCTACAATCCATTCAAAAGGATGAAATTTATAATGTTTCCAACTTTCTTTAAAACGACGAACAAAAAGTCCTGCATCATGAAAAGGATCATTTAAAAAAGCCTGATCTACATCCCAGTAAATTTTGGCCTGATCAAGCGCTAAAAGATGCTGCACAATTTTTTCTTCTGCTGCATTTAAGGCATTGAATCCGGCAAAAATAAAATTACGATTGGAAATAGTATTTGAAAAATGATTCAGATTATTTACGGCTTCTCTATAAATCAAACCTTGATAACCAATTGATTTATTTAAAAGATGATTGTATAATGAATCATAATAAAGAGGTAGCAATTTCCAAAAGTCAATATAGTTTTCTAAAAGCTTAGTTTTATTTTCGACTTCTATTCCCCATTTCTTAATGTCTTCAATATCTTTTAAATAAGACAGAACATGATTCGGTTCAAGAAGATAACGATCAATTTCATTAAAGTCCTGCAAAAGTGTTTTTGCCCAATTCGCAAACAACTCAAAAGATTGCTGATGCTGCTTTTCAGTAACTAATAAATAAACTTCATAAAACTCAAATAACAGTTCAATTGAATCTACAGACCGAATTGAAGCAACATCCTGCACAAAATCTTCAATGCTTATAATTTCAGGAGAAAGTATTGTTTTAGAAGTTTCTTTTTTAAGCGCTTCAATTAAAAAAACCTTAGCCCTTTTGTTAGGTAAAACAATAGTAGTTTCTGCAAGTTTATCTGAATAATCCTGAATTACGACAGCTGCAATTTTCTCTAAGAAAGATGTATTTATCATTGTATAAAAATAAAAAAAGCCATTCAATTAAGAATGGCTTTTAGTATTTATTTACAAAAGTAAATTATAGTTTACCTTGGTATTTAGAACCTATGTGTTTAATTTCAGTTCTTCTGTTTTGTGCTTTACCTGCAGCAGTTTTGTTACTTGCAACTGGTTGAGAAGATCCAAATCCTTTAGACTCTAAGTTTTCAGCGTTAACACCTCTTTCGATTAATGCATTTTTCACAGCATCAGCTCTGTCTTGAGATAATTTGTCGTTGATTTTAGCAGAACCTGTACTATCTGTGTGTCCTTCAATAGAGAATTTCGCGTTTGGATAGTTTTTAAGGATTTCTTTAATAGCGTCTAATCTAGCTGGAGTTTCTTTGTCACCAGTTTTGAAAGTAGCTTTTCCTGAGTTAAAGTAGATTGCTCTAGCTTGAACTTTAAGATCTTCTAAAGCTTGAGAAGATACTTCAGGACATCCTCTGTTACTAGCTGGACCAGCAACTGTAGGACAATCGTCATCTTTGTCTAAAACACCATCTTTATCAGCGTCTAAGAAAGGACAACCACCATTTTCTTTAGGACCTGCAACTGTAGGACATTTATCGTCTTTATCAGCGATTCCGTCTCCGTCAGTATCAGGACAACCTTTTAATGCAGCTAAACCAGCAGTATCTGGACAAGCGTCATCTTTGTCAGCAACACCGTCTCCGTCTCTATCAGGACATCCGTTTAATGCAGCTAAACCAAATTCGTTTGGACAAGCATCAGAAGCATCAACGATTCCGTCTCCGTCAGTATCAGGACATCCGTTGAATTGTTTTAAACCAGCAACATCTGGACAAGCATCATCTTTATCGTAGATACCGTCACCGTCTGTGTCTTTACCACCAAATTTGAATACAAGACCAGCAGTGTGTTGGAAGTGAGATGGAGCATCTGGAGTAACACCATCCGCTTCTTCTCTATTTCCGCTTACAGACCATTTGTATTTTGTAGCTAACTCAAGACCAATAGCATCAGTAAACCAGAAAGTAATTCCAGCACCTGGATTTACAGTTCCGTAGCTGCTATCTCCGAAGAAAGTGTAACCACCACCAACAGATAACGAAGGATCAATCACTTTAGATTTGATTAATTCTTGGAAGCTGTATTTAATAGTAGCATCAATTCCGTAGTACATTAAGTCTCCAGGATTGTAAACGATCATACCTCTTGAATCATGTCCAGCAGCAGTTGGAGCATAAAGAACATATTTATCAATTTTGTTTACAGATCCTTGTAAACCAACTGAGAAACCGCTACCTACATATCTAGACACACCAATGTAAGATAAAGAAGGAAGAATATTCCAATTGTCTTTTACTGCGAATGGCTGAGAAAAGTGCGCAGGGAAAAAGTCAACATGATCTGGACTTGCACTAGTCCTTGTATCCACAGCATTAACCCCGAAAGAGATAGCCCATGGATTGTTACTGTCTTGTGCGTGAGAACTTAAACCCATCACCATCATTACAGCAACTAAAAGTTTGTTAAGATGTTTCATACTTAATTTTTTTAATTACAATTTAGTTAATTACAAGCAAAAGTAACACCAAATTTTTTAAATACAAAATCAAATGTTAAAAAAAACCTACAAAAATTACACTAATGTGGTAATTATATAACTTTTAACATTTTACCTGTTAATTTAAATGCTTCTATCGCCTTGTCCAGGTGCTCTTTAGTATGAGCGGCTGAAAGCTGGACTCTTATTCTTGCTTTGTCTTTGGGAACAACAGGAAAGAAAAATCCTATAACATAAATTCCTTGTTTTAAAAGCTCATTAGCCATAGTCTGCGATAATTTCGCATCGTACAACATTACAGGTGCTATTGCAGAATCACCATCTATTATATCAAATCCGGCTTCTTTCATTCCTTTTTTGAAGTAATTAGTATTCCATTCTAATTTATCTCTAAGTGTTGTGTCTTTTTCTAATAATTCGAAAACCTTTATGGAAGCTCCTACAATTGCTGGCGCTAATGAATTAGAAAATAAATAAGGTCTGGAACGCTGACGTAAAATTTCTATTATTTCTTTTTTTGCAGTCGTGTATCCGCCCATTGCTCCGCCTAATGCTTTTCCTAATGTACCTGTTATAATATCAACCCGTCCCATTACTCCTTTTGCTTCGAGTGTACCTTTTCCTGTTGCACCAATAAATCCGGCAGCGTGGCATTCATCAACCATAACTAATGCATCGTATTTATCTGCCAGGTCGCAAATCTTATCTAGCGGAGCAACTAAACCATCCATAGAGAAAACACCATCGGTTACAATTAGTTTAAAACGAGTTCCAGCTTCAGTTGCTTTTATTAATTGCTGTTCCAGATCTTCCATGTTGCTGTTTTCATAGCGATAACGAGCTGCTTTACACAAACGAACTCCATCTATAATTGAAGCATGATTTAAACTGTCTGAAATAATCGCATCGTTTTCCCCTAATAAAGGTTCAAAAACGCCGCCGTTTGCATCAAAAGCCGCCGCATATAATATGGTATCTTCTGTACCATAAAAATCTGCAATCTTTTTTTCTAGTGTTTTATGAATATCCTGAGTTCCGCAAATGAAACGTACAGACGACATTCCGAAGCCATGTGTATCCATTGCGTCTTTTGCAGCCTGAACTACTTCCGGATGTGATGAAAGACCTAAATAATTATTGGCACAAAAATTTAAAACTGTCTCTCCTGTCGAAATTGTAATCTCCGCACCTTGAGCAGAAGTTATAATTCGCTCTTTTTTAAAAATTCCATTTTCTTCGATTGTCTGCAGCTCACTTTGCAGATGTTCTTTAATTTTACCGTACATTTTTATCTATTTAAAACGTTAAATATTAACAACTTAACCCGTAAAAAGAGTAGTTATTTCTTTAACATCTGATTAATATTTTCACAAATTTACCACTTCAATTTCCGATCCTATATATACCAAAACCTTTTTTAACACTTTGTATCCTAAATCTTCAATAGCATCTTGATATTCTTGAATTTGTTGCTGATATTTTGAGTTAATTGCACCAGTTTTATAATCCAGTAAATAAGCTTCCTTATTATTAGTCAATACAACGCGGTCCGGTTTTAAAATCTTTCCCTCTTTTTGAACTATTGTCTGTTCATTTAAAACTTTATAATTACCATCAAAACAAATACTTAATTCGTCATGATTTACAATTTCATTTAGTGTCCTTAAAACCATTTCAGATTGATCAAGGGTAATTAAACCATTTTCAAGCGCTTTTACAACTGCAAGATCCACATCTGATTTATCTTTTATAAAAGCCAAAATTTCGTGTACAATATTTCCGTATGAAATCGCTTCCTGCTGATGCGTCCCCCACATTAAGGCTTCACGCTGTGCTATTTTAATGTTTTTAGAATTTAAAACTTCTTTTACTATTGGAATTATCTTTAGAGTATCAACAGATTCTTCAGATTTAGAAAGTTTTGTTTTATTTCCAAATTCATATTCCAGCTTTTCAGAATCAAAAACTCCTTCGTGCATTAAAAATTTAATGAAATACGATGCCATATTATTTGGAAATTCACCGTCTTTTCTTTTTTTTAAAGATTGGGAAATAATATATAATTGCTCTTCGGCGCGTGTTAAGGCAACGTATAGAACATTAATATTATCTAATAATTCTTCCTGTTTTTTCAAATTAAAAACTACCGAAGCACTTTCACCAAAACCTTCAACTGCACTACTATTATCAATTAAGGCTTTTGGCACGCCTAAATCAGATTCTTCGGTATCGAGCCATAATTTATCTTTTGGTTTTCTGTTATAATCTTCTTCTGCAAAAGGCATAATTACAACCGGAAATTCTAAACCTTTTGATTTATGGATCGTCATAATTCGAACTGCATTATTTCCTTCCGGAGACGGAATGCTAAATTTCTCAGCATTTTTATCCCAGTAATTCAAAAAATCAGCAATTCCGGCTTGATTTCGAATATCTCTTTCTAAAACAATATCCAGAAAAAACTGCACGTAGGCATTTCCTTCTGACGGAGGTACAAATTTTGAAATGATTATTTCTACGGCTTCATAAAGTGATTTTTTTCGAACATTTTCAAAAGAGAGCGAAACATCAAACGTCAAGAGCCATTTTTCAAAATCTTCTTCAAATTTCTGCGACATTCCCTGAGCAATAAAATCATGGATTGGCATTTCGATTTCTTTATTTTCAGCTAAAAAATGAAGAAAATAGGCTTTTGATTCTAAATCGGCATTGTTGTTTAAATATCTCAGAAGATTAATTATCAAACGAACTTCTGTCGCATTTTGAATCATTAATGTTTCTGATGATAAAAGCGGAATATTTTGCTCTGTCAGATAATTTGCAATTGCAATTCCCTGATCTCTTTTTCTAGTTAAAACAACAATGTCCTTATATTTAAAACCTTCCCGAAGTACTTTTTGAATTGTATTTAAAGTCGCTAAAACATATAAATCTGATTTTTCAACGACTTCTTCTTCATCGGCAAAATCATTTTTTTCGATTATTGGGAGAAAAGAAATATTTACATAACCTCCTTTTTTTGAATTTGTATTTTGAAAACTATGATTTTCATATAGATCTTTATAATCTTCATTTATAAATTCAGAAGAAATCAATTTAAAAAAGGCATTATTAAAATTAATAACCTCGCTATAACTTCTGTAGTTAGTATCTAAATGTTTCAACACTTTTTCATGACTAAAAAAAGAAACTTCTTCTTTTCCTAGTTCAATAAACTGCTCGGCTTTTCCTCCTCTCCATCTGTAAATAGATTGTTTAGGATCGCCCACAATCATCAACGTTCCTTTATTTCCATAATCATCTTCACCGGAAAGTGAATTATGGATTAACGGAATTAAATTCTGCCATTGCATTTCTGAAGTATCCTGAAATTCATCAATAAAAAAATGGCGATATCGTTCGCCTAAACGCTCATAGATAAATGGCGCCGGCTGATTTTGAATTTCACGATGAATTATCGCGTTGAATTCTGAAATGGATAAAACATTTTGTTCTGATTGAATTTTTGCCAATTCGTTGCTCACTGTATTTAGCAAAGAAAGCGGCGTAATATTTTTTAAAAAGGCTTTGTAGAAATCTCGTTTTTCAAAATTCTTATAAACCTTGACCAAAATTTGAAGTAATTCCGGAATTACATTTTCAATTAATGATTTGTCTTTTGCTGTTTTATTAATGGCAATATCATCAAATTCATGAAAAGTTTTATTTCGTGGATTAAATTTTCCATCTCGAATGTTTTCTAAGTGATTTGGAAATGTTCCTCTTGAAAATGATTTTAAATCAATTCCGTTTTCATCAATTAATGAAAGTGCTTCTATTGCAAACTGTTCGTTTTCTGACTCCAGATCTTTGCACAAAGCCAGCATTTTCTTTTTAATCTCAATAAACTCTTCGATTGTTTTATCGTTAAAATGAAGAATTTCATTTCGATTATTTTCATTCAAAACCAAGCGCCCGGTTTCAAGAATTTCTCTGGAAATATCCCAACTTTTATCATCGTCGGTTTTTTCCATTGTAAAATCGATCAGCAATTTAGTCAGTGTTTCATCCTGACCTGCCTGGGCTATAATGGCATCAACCGCTTCAACCAATAAATTTTCGGTATCCAGAGTGACTTCAAAAGTCATGGGAAGATTTAAATCGTGTGCAAAAGCCCGAATTACTTTATGCGTAAATTTATCAATGGTAGAAATATCAAAAGCAGCATAATTATGAATTAAATGCTTGATGATACTTTGCGCTTTTACTTTAATCTGAATAAGTGAAAGTCCGATATCTCGGGATAAATCTTCCATTAAATCGACTGCTTTTGCAGAAGGTTCGTCTCTTGCAAATTCAGACAAACTTCCCACAATACGACTTTTCATTTCATGAACTGCCTTATTTGTAAAAGTTATGGCTAATATATTACGGTAAGCATCGGGAGTTTTTGATGAAAGAATAATTTTTAAATATTCTTTAACTAAAGTATACGTCTTTCCTGATCCTGCAGAAGCATCATAAATAGAAAAAGACGGACTTTGCATAGGTTTGTTTTTTTGTATTGTAAAAATAGCACAATAATATCAAACCTCAATAATGTAAAGTTTTCAAATTCCAAAAAATAAAAATTCCAAATTCCAATATCTGCGTGCAATGAACACTTCAAATATTGGAATTTGGAATTTTTATTTTTTGGAATTTTAAATATAATCTATTTAATGTTTTGGAAATGCTCTTTTATTGAAAACTAACAAGATTCCAACACCTGTAGAAATCGCCATATCGGCAACATTAAAAATAGCATTGAAGAACATAAAATGTTTTCCACCAAAGATTGGAAGCCACGATGGAAGATCCCCTTCCCAAATAGGAAAGTAAAACATATCTACCACTAAACCATGAAACCATGTTCCATATGGATGCGGCGAGAAAAGCGTTGCCAGATTATGTGTGCTGTCATCAAAAATAACTCCGTAAAAAACAGAATCGATAATATTACCTGCGGCTCCGGCAAAAATTAAAGCTATTGAAACAATCAAATAAGTGGAGTGACGTTTCTTAACAGCATCAGCAAGCCAGTACCCAATTCCGAATACAGCAAAGATTCTGAAAACAGTCAAAATCAATTTTCCGTATTCTCCCGGAATTTTTGTTCCCCAAGCCATTCCTTCATTTTCAATAAAATGAATTCTAAACCAGTCAAAAAGCACCACTTCTTCACCTAGAACGAAGTTTGTTTTTACATAGATTTTAGAGAGCTGATCGACAATTAGAACTAAAAATATAAGGAAATACGCTTTTCTTAATGACATTTTATGATTTTTTGATGCGCAAAAATAACAATTAAATCAAAAAAAACGCTCCCTTGGGAACGTTAATTGTTTTGTAATAAAACTTAAACAAAATAATTTGCTTCTATTATTAGTTTTTGATCTATCTTTTTGCAACAGCATTTGCCGGACTATCTGAAAAGAATTCTGAGATAGATTTAAAAATTCCTTTACTGGGTTTTCCAGCGGCAGCTCTCTTGGCTTCTGCTTTTTTAACTTCTGCCTTAAATTTAACGCGTAATTTTTCAAATTCCTTCATTCTGTGCTCAACATCGGAATTTACATCTTTGAATTTCAATACTTTAGCCATAGTGTAAGTTTTTTAAGTAAAAAAATAAAATATTTAACGATTTGGTTTTACAATAATACATAATTTAATTTATATTTGTTAAAAAGAATTAACAATTGTTTAGGAAGATTCACAACTACATTTGATAATATATACCAAAAACGAATTAATTTTAACTCTTTCCTCAAATCTTACAAAACTATGAATGAAATAACTACTATTCTAAACAACTTTTTGGTCGAAACAAAAGCCAGTGCAGCTTTAATCTTAAACGGAAAAGGAAAACTAATCACTTCTCTTAATCTGGATTACAGTGACAGTATTGCTGCAATGAGTGCAGGAATTTTATCTATGAGCGAAAAATTTCTAATTGACCTGGAAAAAGGCTCTTTAAAACAACTTTACTTAAAAAGTTCCGATGGGGTTGTCGTCGGAAATAAAATCAGCGGTTCTAACTTCGTCATTGCATTTTCACGAGAAGGAAGCAACCTTGGTATCTTAATGCACTCTACTGATGAATTATCTGTAGAATTAAGCAAAAATTCTCTATTAAAATAAACATACATCTATTAACCACAAACCCCAAGAACTATGAGTAACGACTTTTTAAACGTTTTTTTGAATGAAATGAAAACTAACGTAAACGGCTTTATTGCTGTAGCTGTAACAGAAATTGAGACAGGATTAAGCTTTGGTAACATAACAGTAGATTCAGCTTTTGATCCTGAACTGGCCGCTGCTTATAATCTCGAAGTTGTAAAAGCAAAACTGAATGCGGTAAAAGCCTTAGGTTTAAATCAGGATATTGAAGATATTTTGATTACGCTTTCAAACCAAATTCACATTATTGACATTTCGCCAAACAAAAAATTCATGATTTATCTTGCTGCAGATGCAACAAAAGCAAATCTTGGGATGACCAGAGCGGTTTTAAGAAAACACAAAGCAGATTTAGAAAAAAATCTAGCGTAACAATTTTACTTTTAAAAACCGTCACCGATAAAGACGGTTTTTTTTGTGACTATTGTAAAATTTCTTAGGTAATTATACTTGTCACATTCTTACAAAATAAATTTATTTTTAAATCAATTTATTTTGACTAATTATAAATAATTTCTTTCATTACGTTGTTTTATCAGCAAAATCAAACAAGTCAAAACATTAAACAAAAAAAACGCCCCTAAAAGGAGCGCTTATTTGTATTATGTATTTTTAATTATCTCTGCAAATTCTTAGCTTCGATACTCATTGTTGCATGAGGAACGATTTTAAGCCTTTCTTTGCTGATTAATTTACCTGTTACTTTGCAAATACCGTATGTTTTGTTTTCAACACGGAAAAGCGCATTTTTTAAATCGCGAATAAACTTTTCTTGTCTAATAGCCAACTGAGAGTTCGCTTCTTTTGACATTGTCTCACTTCCTTCTTCAAAAGCTTTAAAAGTTGGAGAAGTATCATCAGTTCCGTTATTCAAATCATTCATATAAGCACTCTTAATTAAATCAAGATCTGCTTGCGCTTTTTGTATTTTGCTTTGGATTATTTCTTTGAACTCTGCCAAATCAGCGTCAGAGTATCTTGTAATTTCATCTATCATGGTATTATACTTATTTTGAAATTAATATCAATGTTTTAATATCATCAAACTCAATTTCTGTGCCGTTTTCTAAAGCGTCAACAAAAACCAAATTATCTGTTAGTGTCTCAGACTTAATATAGTCTTCATTTTTAGAAACTGCTTCCTCTAATGGCCCGTTTCTTTTTATTTGTACTTTGATCTTATCAGTAACTTCAAATCCTGAATCTTTACGGATATTCTGAATTCTGTTTACTAATTCTCTCGCGATACCTTCGTTTTTCAATTCTTCAGATATTGTAATGTCTAGTGCAACTGTAATTCCGTTTGAATTTGCAACCAGCCATCCTTCGATATCCTGCGATGTTATTTCGACGTCTTCTAGTGATAAAGTTACATTATTTCCAGCAATAACAATATCTAACGTTCCCTGCTTGTCCAATTGGTTGATCTGATCTGCAGAAAAAGCTTGTATTTCCTTAGAAATCAACCCCATATCTTTTCCAAAACGTGGTCCAAGAGCCTTAAAATTCGGCTTAATCTGCTTAACTAAAATCCCCGAATCATCGTCTAAAAGTGCAATTTCTTTCACGTTTACTTCGGCTTTTACCAAGTCAGAAATCGCTTCGATTTCAGCTCTCTGATTCTCGTCAAGTACCGGAATCATTACCTTTTGCAAAGGCTGGCGTACTTTAATCATCTCTTTTTTACGCAATGATAAAACCAAAGATGAGATTGTTTGCGCCTTCTGCATTTTGCTTTCCAACGTTTTATTAACAAAGTTTTCGACAAATTTTGGAAATTGAGCCAAGTGAACACTGGCAAAATCCTCAGTTCCTGTCGAAACTGTCAAATCTCTGTACAATTTATCCATAAAAAAAGGAGCTACGGGAGCGCTTAATTTGCTGATTGTTAACAAGCAAGTATAAAGCGTTTGGTAAGCTGCAATTTTATCATGGGTATATTCACCTTTCCAGAAACGACGACGACATAAACGAACGTACCAGTTACTTAAGTTTTCCTGAACAAAGTCAGAAATTGCTCTTGTTGCTTTTGTTGGTTCGTAATCTTCATAACATTCATCTACAAATTTGATTAATGAATGTAATTCAGAAATGATCCATTGATCGATTTCCGGTCTTTCGTTTAACGGAATTTCTGCTTCAGCGTATTTAAAACCATCGATATTAGCATATAACGAGAAGAATGAATACGTGTTGTATAATGTTCCGAAGAATTTACGGCGAACCTCAGCAATTCCTTCAATGTCAAACTTTAAGTTATCCCAAGGATTTGCATTTGAAATCATGTACCAACGTGTGGCATCCGGGCCGTATTCTGCAATTGTTTCAAAAGGATCTGTTGCATTCCCCAGACGTTTAGACATTTTTTGTCCATTTTTGTCAAGAACCAAACCATTTGAAACTACGTTTTTATACGCTACTTTATCAAAAACCAAAGTTCCGATTGCGTGTAAGGTATAAAACCACCCACGAGTTTGATCTACTCCTTCTGCAATGAAATTTGCAGGGAAATCTTTGTTTTCGTCAATTTTATCTTTGTTTTCAAAAGGATAATGCCATTGTGCATAAGGCATTGCTCCAGAATCAAACCAAACGTCAATTAAATCACTTTCGCGTTTCATTGGCTTACCTGAAGCCGAAACTAAAGTAATTTGATCGACTACATTTTTGTGCAAATCAATTAAATCATAATTTGATTCAGACATGTTTCCGATTTCGAAACCTTTAAATGGGTTTTCTTTTTGAAAACCAGCTTTGATCGATTTTTCGATCGCATTGTATAATTCTTCAACAGAATCAATCAGAACTTCTTCTTTTTTGTCTTCCGTTCTCCAGATTGGCAATGGAATTCCCCAATATCTAGAACGAGATAAGTTCCAGTCGTTGGCATTTTTTAACCAATTTCCAAAACGTCCTTCACCAGTAGATTTAGGTTTCCAGTTGATAGTTTCGTTCAGGTCGAACATTCTATCTTTTACATCGGTTACTTTTATGAACCAGGAATCTAGTGGATAATATAACAACGGCTCATCAGTTCTCCAACTGTGTGGATAACTATGTACGTATTTTTCAACCTTAAAGGCTTTATTTTCTTCTTTTAATCGAATTGCAATTTCAACATCTACTGATTTCTCTGGAGCTTGTCCTGCATCGTAATATTCGTTTTTAACATATTTACCTGCTAAATCACCTAAATGAGAAGTGAATTTCCCTTGTAAATCAACTAAAGGAACTGGATTTCCTTCTTCATCCAAAACCAACATTGGCGGAACTTCCGGTTTTGCTTCTTTTGCTACTTTAGCATCATCTGCACCAAAAGTAGGCGCTGTATGCACAACTCCTGTTCCGTCTTCTGTAGTTACGAAGTCTCCGGCAATTACTCTAAATGCATTTTCCGGATTTTCGCATGGCAATACATAAGGCAATAATTGTTCGTAACGAATTTCTACTAAATCAACACCTTTTGCTTCGGTTAGGATTTTATACGGAAGTTTTTTGTCGCCGTTTTTAACATTGTCAAAATCAGCATCGTCTTCACTTAAGAAAAATCCTTTTCCAAATTGTTTTCCAACTAAGTTTTTAGCTAAAACAACGTTGATTCGTTCAAAAGTATATTGATTGAATGTTTTTACTAAAACATAATCGATTTTTGGCCCAACTGTTAAAGCTGTGTTTGATGGCAATGTCCAAGGAGTTGTCGTCCATGCCAAGATGTGAATATCTCCAAAACCTTGTAAAAAACTCGGAAGCGTTTCTGGCAAAGTTTTAAACTGCGCTACGATTGTAGTATCTGTAACATCTCTATAAGCTCCCGGCTGATTTACTTCGTGAGAAGATAATCCTGTTCCTGCTTTTGGAGAGTATGGCTGAATCGTGTATCCTTTGTACAACAAACCTTTATCGTAGATTTGTTTTAAAAGCCACCAAACAGATTCCATGTATTTTGGTTTATACGTTACATATGGATCTTCCATATCTACCCAATAACCCATTTTTTCGGTCAAATCATTCCATACGTCCGTATAACGCATTACGGTTTTTTTACACGCTTCGTTATATTCTTCGATCGAAATTGTTTTACCAATATCTTCTTTTGTAATTCCTAATTCTTTTTCGGTTCCTAATTCTACAGGTAAACCGTGAGTATCCCAGCCTGCTTTTCTTTTAACCTGAAAGCCTTTTTGAGTTTTATATCTGCAAAAAATATCTTTAATCGCACGCGCCATCACGTGGTGAATTCCTGGTAATCCGTTTGCTGAAGGCGGACCTTCAAAAAATACGTAAGGCTCTGCACCTTCGCGAGTAGTTACACTCTTTTCAAATATATTTTCTTTCTTCCAAAAATCAAGAACTTCCGACGCTACAGTTGGCAAGTCAAGTCCTTTGTACTCAGTAAATTTTGTACTCATTTTATCCTTTTCTTAAACGAGGTGCGAAAGTAAGGAATTTTGAATTATTGTCCATCAATTTCTTTAAATTTCACAAACTTTTGTTGAGATAATGGGTACAAAAACAAAAGAATTGGTCAATTTTTGGCAGTAATCTCAAAATTTTGAGTCCACATTCCAAAAACTAACCAATTCTAATTATTTTCTTGAGAAGAATAAAATCTTATTTAAATCCTCCGAAATAGACTTCTTTCATGAAAATTCGATTTCCAAAAACAGGATTTATTTCTACTTTTTCACGTACTTCCTGATAAATGGTTTCTCCGTTAAAATCCTCTATTTCGTAATTAATTTTATACGGGATTTTCCCTGAATTTAATGCTGCTGTTGGGCGGTAATCCCCATAAAGTCTTTTTTCAAAAAAGCTTTTATTTCCGTTGTCAAATTCTGTTTTTTCTGTCGAAACGATATTGTAATTTTCTTTATCAATAAAAACGTGATAATCTGTTTTAGGAATTGTTCTGTTTCCTGAACTTAAGGTTTTTTCAAAATAGTTCAAATGATAACACAATCTTCCTTCGTACATTTCATCTTGCAGAACTTCAAAATTATTCCACAAATCCAGTCTTAAATCTGTAAGGAAATTAATTAAATCAACATTCTTAGATAAATTGTTGTAATCGTAAGTTGTTGATTTTGCCCATTTGGCATTTAAACCGCTTTCGCGATCGTCATGACTCCAGGCTTCGGCACCATTTACAATTTCATAATAGGTTTCGGGCATTTTTTTCTTCAAAAGATAATTTGTGCTTGTTGCCCATTTTTCTTCTGTTTGAGGTATGTTATTTCCTTCTATTGAAAGTTTAGAAAAATAATGTGCTTTTTCTACTTTTTTCAAAGCCTGGCTTCCGCCTAAATTATCTACTACTTTTGCTAGTAAATTTGTATTTGACTGATATGGAATAGAATCCAAAAGATTAAATCTTTGGTTTTTTGCTTTTTCTAAATAAGCTTCACGACGTGCTTTTTCACTTTCCCATTCGGCATCTTGCTGTTGAATTTTTTCAAAAAAGGCTAATCTTTTTTCTTCTTTTTCTTCTGCAATTTTAAGCCCTAATTTTTGAAGATCGGCAAAACGTGTGGTGTGGCTTCTTATTTTTTTATCGACAAAAAAACCTCTATTTACACTTTTTACGATAGCAGTTCCTCTGGAATCCTGTTTGTCATTCTCAATAAGTAAATTGGCGTACAATAATGCTTTCTCTTTATTTTCAAGTAAAAAATACGTTTCGGCTAAATTGTTGGTTACTATAAATCTAATGTTTTCGTTTGCGGGCGAAGGCGGATATTTTACTAATAAACTTTCCAGATATTGCAAATGCGGTAATAACAGTTTTTCGTCTAAACCTTTTTCTAAAGTTACTTTAGCCATTTGAGCTGTGATTTCGTTCTCAAATGCCAGCATCTGGTTGTATTCTGAATGTCCTTTAGATGTTACAAATTCAAACTTGACTTTATCTTCGCCTGTTTTGTACCTTAATGTGTAGTTAAGATATCTTTGTATTGCTTCAACAGAACTGTAAATTACCCGGTCTAATCCTAATTCTGCAACTGTATAATTATCATCTTTCTCTGCTTCTGCAAGTTTTTTATTATTCATGTCGACAGCAGCTCTCAAATTGTCTTTTTTAGAACCAAAGGCAAGTAAATAGGATTCAACAGTATTAAAATCCTGAGTTAATAAAAGTTTATCTGCACACTTCGCTTCAACTTTTATTTTTACACTATAATTAGAAAAGGCCTGAAATACCCAGCCATTTTTTTCTTTATCAAATATACTGTCAATTTTTGTTGCTTTATATTGCGGCAATTCAATGGTTAAATAAATTTTTAGTTTTCCGTTTGCAGGATCTTTTATAAAGCCTTCTATATTAAAGAACTTTTTCTTCAATATTGGCTCTTCTTGTATCAACTGCTTATCCATTTGATAAAAAGTAGTCTGTGTTAACACATTATCCAGAACAGGAAATTCTGAATACTTAATTACGGGTATATAAAATTTCTTCTTTTTTGAGCTTATTTTTTCTTGTGCCTGAATTGAGCCAATTACAAGCAAAGTAAGTAAGAGTATTATTTTTTTCATAGGCAAAAAAAAAGCCACCAGAAATAAATCCTGATGGCTTTGGGTTTTTATTTTTCTTATTTTTTATTAAAGATCTGAATAGATTTATCTGAAACATAAAAAATGTTTTGTGTTGCAGGATCTACTTCATAAATTGGTTTGTTATTGTTGAAAATAATTTTATCAACTTCAAGACCGTCAACTTTACTCACTTTTACAAGGATTTTTTCTCCAGTTTCTGCTTTTGCAAAAATATAAGAGTAGTCTCTGTTTTGTTTCATTGCATTAAAACGAGAGTTAAATTTAGCCGCTACTATACCTAAAGCCGCTGATCCAGCTGCATAAGTTTTTGCCTGATCCTTATTTGTCTGATCTCCTTTTGCAACTACTGTTCTCATGTTACCGTCCGTATCACGATATGTCATGGTCAAATCAGCACCTTTAACTGAACTTACTCCAGAACCAACACCTAAACCAATGCTTCCAACAATAGCAGCACTTTTAATAAGACGTCTTGTTCCTTCTCCAGGCTGTGAATAAGTAAGGTGGTATTTAACTGTACCATCCATATTAACACCCATAACTTCAAGTGGTCCTGAAAGCACAACTCCCCAAGGGAATAATTCGATGCTATTTAATTCTTTTTCTTTTTTGATGTTTACTTTAGCAAATGGCTCTGGTTTGTCGCTAATGCTTGGATCAAATTTGTATAATTTCTCGTCATTATATACTAAGTAAGAATTTGTAGCTTCGTCATAAGTAGGCAAAACCGGACGGTCTTTGTCAAACGAGATATTACGTTTCCAAAGCTTAACGCCTGTTTTATAATCTACCATGTTTCCGTAAGTTCCTGTAAGGTACATTACTTTCTCACCAACTTTTCCTAAGTAATAAATTGGGTCTTCTTTATCATCAGAGATTTCGATGAATTTTTTCCAAAGTTTTTCTCCGTCTTTGTTGATCAACATCATTTCGTTTTCTGCAACGTATAAGAAATCCTGATCGATAGGGATTACTCTTTTCAATCCGTCTCCACGAGCATCTTTTTTCCAGATTTTTTCTCCTGTTTTTAAATCAAAAAAGTTAAATCCGCTGTAATGTGCCACTAATATTTTTGTTCCCCAATCTTCCAGATAAACAACTCTTTTTGTTTTGATAGATTCTTTCCAGATACTTTTTCCTGTTTCTGTATTCAATACATTCAAATATTGTTTATTCGAAAAAGTTCCGGTGTTATTCACTACAACAATATTTTTATCATTTTGAGTTAAAAAGAATTTAGAATAATCTTCTTCTCCTTTCCAGTTTAACTTTCCTGTCGCTCTGTCAAAAGAATATAATTTTCCGTACAGTAAATAGTAAATTACTGATCCGTGTACTGTAGCAACGTTTGTGTTTACAGATTCTTTTAAAGAAAAGCTAAATAATGATTTTGCTTTGTCTACAGTAGTAGTCCATTTTAATTCGCCAGTCGTCATATCCAATAATGCAATTGCCATGTCGCCATCTTTTTTCAAAGTAAGCAAATACTCATTTGTTTCAGGAATAAAATCTGATTGTGTTACCCAAAAAGATTCTTTTGATGAATTGTAAACCACTTTTCCAGTATCAGTATTAATGATAAGGTATTTACTATTGATGTAAGCTTCAACATAAGGACTTCCGGCAACGTTTGTTAAAGTGCTTTTATCATCAAAAAGTTTTGTAAGATCTGTGTCAGCTATCATATCTACTGCTGATTTACCTCCAAAATCCTCTTTGGTCAAAGTCCAAACCACTTTTTTAGTTTCAGGATCTAAACCTTTTACAGTTCCGCCTTCTTTAAAAACAACGATTCCTGTAATTCCGTTTTGTACCAAATCTTGTACGGCATTCTCTGTGTTAACAATTTCGTCGTATTTCCTTTGAGAAATGGCCGAAACGCTGACTAATAAAAGCAAAATAATCGAAAAAGTAATTTTCTTCATAGTGATTGATTCGTTAAAAAATTAATATTTGTTTGAGGCTTATCATTCGCGAATTAACTTATTAAAAGAAAAATTAAGATTTTTTTAATAAAAATTCGCTGCACAAATATATAAAAATAGGAATCAGTTTTAAGAAAATATTTCTTTCAAAACTTCTAGTGATTTTGGCTTCTTGAATCCTTCTAAATGAAAGCTGTAGTAATCAATTAATACCTTCAATAAAATTTGTCTTTCGACTACGTGAAAGATTTTTTCGGTATTATCAAACTTTAAATCGATTAGCTTTTTGAGCAGATTTGTTTCGTGTTCAGAAAGTACATTACCTTTATTGAAAAGTGTAAAAACACCATCATTCATTTCAAAATGTGGCAGATCTATTTCTGAGGTATCCGGATAAAAACCTAAGTATTTTGTGATTTCTAAAAGTAAAATCAAATGAAAATTAGAAATTTCATCATGATTATCAAGCCATGTCAAGGCGGTTTCTAAAAACAAAAAAAGGGATTCATTTTTTTCTTCTTCCTGAATAGAATAATGAAGTATTTCAGACAGAAACATGACCATTGTACTTTTTATAATATCAGTATGAATGGTTTGAAAAGGGATTCCGTTTTTTATCTCTTTGAAGTTTTCAAGCGTTCCTTTGTTTTTATGAACGGCTTCTATTTCTAAAATCGACAATGGCTGGAAATAAGCAATTTTCTGATTGGCTTTTCTATTGGAAAAAGCATCGCGCACAAAATAAGATTTCAGTCCGCTTGAAAGTGTAAAACATTTTACGATCAAGCTTTTTTCCTGAAATTTTAAAGATGAGATTACTATTGCTTTGGTTTTGACTTGCAACGAATTTTAGATTTTAGATTGTTGATTTTAGATTGAAGAAATCTAAATTAAAACTGAAAACTGTGACTGCGACTGAATACTATCGAATAATCATAACTTTCTTGACCTTTGTTTCGCCGCCGTCTTGTGCAGAAATAAAAACCATGTATACGCCAGAGGCTACTTTATATTTTCCAAAGGCTGTTGTGTCCCATTCTATAGTTCCGCCTTCAGAAGTTGTTTCGTAAACTAAGTTTCCTTCGATATCGGTGATTTTGATATTTGCTTTATCAATCAAACCGGCCACTTTCACGGTTCCGGAATAACTTGGTCGAACCGGATTTGGATATACATAAACGTTATTTAAATCTTCGTTTGCTCCGGTTGCAATTCCTTTAAAAGAAATCATTCCTTTATTGGTTGCTATAAAAACTTCTCCGGTTGCGCTGTTAATTTTAATATCGTTTATCGTATTACTTGGCAAAGGTGAATTATTAATTGTAAAATGATATTTGGTTTCCTGACCATTTGGCGAAACCATAAAAATACCAGAATCTGCTGTACCAATCCATTTATTGTTCGCGCCGTCAACAACAATCGAAGTAATAAACTGCTCGTACATTAATTCCTGAGCCAGATTATCTTCCAGAATAATGATTGGATTTGCTTTTAGCTGCGCTTCGGTCTGGAAATTTCCAACATTCGACAAAACTCTTAATCCTTTTGTAGTCCCTATCCAAAGCTGGTTTTTGGTATCGATTGCAACAGATCTTACATCTGCAATTGGTAAATTTCCTGCATCGGTACCAAAAGTCATTTTTTTGAACGTATTTGTACTTTCGTTAAATGCAATTACACCATCATTACTTGTAGAAATCCACTTGACATTATTTTTATCAATAACGATATTCGCATAACTTGTACTTTCGGCATTACTTAAAATTGTACTTGTGGAATAACTCTGCCATTGACCATCGGTTTTTAAAACTTTCAATCCGTTTTTAATTCGGCTGTTTGTTACCCATAAATTTCCTGTTCTGTCAAATGCAGTTCCGTTAATACGAACGTCAATATAATTTGGCCCTTCATAAGTCAAAGTTTCTAATCCGCTATTTTTTTCATTGAATAAAAAATTCGGAACATCATCTTCAATTCGCAATAATCCAGAGAAAAAAGAGCTTGCATAAACTTGTTTTTCGTTACTTGGGTTTACAATAACACGAGTAATTGACTTTGCATCATAAACTTCTGAATATGGGATATTTAACCATTTTGAGTTATTAAATTTACTTATACCATAACTATCTAAGTCATAAGGATTGTAATAAATATCATAATCTCCATATACTGCCCAAAGAACATTTGGTGTAACATCAAGTGAAAAAATATTATTTCGTGAAGGACCCGCCGGAGTATTGTTTTCGAAAGTTCCAATTCCCGAAAGTGCACCTGAAAATAATCCTTTTTCTTTTGTTCCGATGTAAATTATATCGCCAACTGCCGATGCACAAGAAAACGTCAGATTGATATCCGGAAGCTGCGTATTAACTATCGAACGAGTTAAAACCATTTGATTGTTATACACGTAAACCGAAGTTGAAGTTGTAACAAACAAATTGTGATTTACCGCTCGCATATCAACAGAAGGCTGCGGAAGCTGCGAGAAACTAACAAAAGTATTGGAATTATATCGATGAATATTTCCCGTTGAATTAATTGCAATAAGTTCTGAATCCAGTGTTGCAACACTTGTCCAATTTCCTGTGTTTACTACAGTCCACTGGCTAAAATCGATTAAATTTGGATTTGTAATATCTGCTCTTCTAATTCCGCTGGAAGTTGCAGCAAAAATAAATCCATTAAAAAAAGTGGTTTGTTTTACGCTGATTTCTGCACCATTATCTCCAATAAAATAAGTATCTCCAAATTGTGATGTCGTTAAATTAAACTGCACAATCCCGAAATCGCAGGAAACATACAATAATCCGTTATGTTCCATTAAATGGTTAATCTTTTTAAGACTTGCCGATAATTGTTTATTAATGATATCTACTTTTTTTATGATGCTTCCGTCTGTTTCATTAATGATAATCATCAAACCATTTTCGTAACCAACAATTGTTTTTTTGAAACTTTCACTATGATATACTGCAGAAATTGTCTGACCCGAAAGTCCGTCGACAGTTGTTATTGTTTTTATAGCATTTGAAGCTGCATTTTTAGAAAACAAGGCATTTTCTGAAGCAGTAAAAACCGTTGTAGAAGATTCTGAAATATCTTTTATTTCATTAAACGAAAAATAGCCTTCCCATGACAATTGGCCTTGCGCAAAGCCAAATTGAGATAGTACTAAAAATAAAACGTAAAGAAACTTTCTTGTCATTGTTTAAAAATATCGGATAGACAAATATACTACAAACGAAAGTATTTGATTTTTGTTCTTTAACTAAATAAAAAAATGCTCCCTATTTATCCTTAACAAGACAAATGAGAGCATTCTTCAATTGTAATTAATCTTACACTACACCCTGAGCAAGCATAGCATCGGCAACTTTAACAAATCCGGCAATGTTAGCTCCTTTTACGTAGTTTACATAACCATTTTCTTCTGCACCGTATTTTTTACATTGGTTGTGAATTCCAACCATGATATCTTTTAATCTTAAATCTACTTCTTCACTTGTCCAGTTTAAACGAATAGAGTTTTGTGTCATCTCTAATCCAGATGCTGCAACTCCACCAGCGTTTGCTGCTTTTCCTGGAGCAAAAAGTACTTTATTATCTAAGAAAAGTTTTATTGCATCTAAAGTAGAAGGCATATTAGCCGCTTCAGTCACACATAAAACGCCATTGTCAATTAATTTTTTAGCGTCGTCTCCGTTCAGCTCGTTTTGAGTAGCACATGGAATAGCGATATCAACTTTAACTTCCCAAGGGCTTTTCCCTTTATGGAAAATTGCATTTGGATATCTCTCTAAATATCTCTCTGCTCTGTTATCACCAGTTGCTCTCATTTCAACCATATAATCTATTTTTTCTCCAGAAATACCTTCTTCATCCAAAATATAACCATCAGGTCCCGAAATCGTAACTACTTTTCCTCCTAATTCATTCACTTTTAAAGCTACACCCCAGGCAACGTTTCCGAATCCTGAAATAGCAACTCTTTTCCCTTTAATTTCGTGACCAATTGTACGAAGCATTTGATCTGTAAAATAAACTACCCCATATCCAGTAGCTTCAGGTCTGATTAATGAACCACCGTAAGCAAGCCCTTTTCCGGTTAAAACTCCGGTAAATTCATTTCTGATTCTTTTATATTGACCAAATAAATAACCAATTTCTCTGGCACCAACTCCAATATCTCCTGCAGGAACGTCTAAGTCAGGACCAATATGACGGCATAATTCAGTCATAAATGATTGACAGAAACGCATGATTTCTGCATCCGATTTTCCTTCCGGATCAAAATCAGATCCTCCTTTACCTCCACCCATTGGAAGTGTTGTTAAACTATTTTTGAAAACCTGCTCAAAAGCCAAAAATTTTAAAACTGATAGGTTTACAGTGTGATGAAATCTGATTCCGCCTTTATATGGTCCAATCGCTGAGTTCATTTGAATTCTAAAACCTCTGTTTACGATTATTTCTCCTTTGTCGTCAACCCACGGAACTCTGAAAATTATAGATCTTTCTGGTTCAGCAATTCTAAGAAGTAAATTTTTACCGTCGTATTTTTTTCTTTCTGCGATAAATGGAATTACCGTTTCTGCAAATTCCCTAACGGCTTGAAGAAATTCTGGCTCGTTTGGATTTTTTGACTCCACAAGAGCCATAAATTCATTTATTTTTTGTTCCATTTTATAATAAATTATTCAAATAATAGTTTTAAACTTAATCAATTACATAAGAAAATACGTTTTAAGAAAACGTTTTCGTTATAACATACAAAGATATAGCAAAATCAACATGATTTGTTATTTTTTTTTGTTTTTAGAGAAGAATTGTGTATTTTTTAAACAATCTTAAAAATACAATTTTACACCTCCGATTTTACAGCAATTTACCACCTTTAAAGTCAGAAAATTAAGTGTTTTGTTATTAAATTTTTAATAGAAGTATATATTATTTTGATTCGACTATGTTTTTTTTATATTTGCCAATATTTTGAAAGCCCCAAGAGATGTTTAAACACCTATATTTCACAATTTTCGCCCTATTTGGCATTACCACTATTGCCAATGCTCAGTCTAATCTGGCACAAGAAGTAGGAATTATTTTCGGCCCTGTAGCATTTCAGTCCGATTTTGGAGAAAGACATAATTTCGATACCAATGTGGGAAACACCGGTTTTGGTGTAGGAATTGTTCACTTTATTAACTTTTCTGCAAATAACAACAGAGAAAGTTTCTTCACAGAACATTTTAAAGTTAGATCCGAATTATCTTTTAATACCACAACTCTTAACCATTTTGGCGGTTATATTGAAACTGCAAAAAACAAATTGGCTGTTGCGCAATTAAAAGCAATGAGTGGTAAATCTACTTTATTAAATCTTGGAGCTCAGTTAGAATTTTCTCCATTTATGAAAATTCACGATTTCGAAAATACTGCAGGCGGTTTTAGCCCGTATTTTAGTGTCGGATTCCTGGCAACTTATTATACTTCGAAAGTAAGCTCAACAATGGGCGAATTAGGACTTCCGTCAACAACTTTCCCTAAATATTTAACTCCTTCAGATGGTCATCAATATGGTTTTGCAAGTGAAAGCGGAGTAGCTTTAGCGGCAACAGCTGGTGTTGGATTCCACCTTAAATTAACTCAAATGAGCGATGTAATGTTTGAAACTCGTTTTCAGGCATTTAGTTCAGACTGGATTGATGGTTTAAACCCGAACAAAGATCTTTATGAAGAAAACAAGGCTAATGACTGGCAGGTTTGGTTTAATGTTGGATACATTTATTACTTAGAATTCTAAAGAAATTCCAAAATAAAAAAATTCCAAATTCCAAAATAGTTACAATTGGAATTTGGAATTTTTTTATTGATTTTTTTAAGACAATGCTTGCTCTAAATCTGCAATTAAATCTTCTGCATCTTCAATACCAACACTTAATCTTACTAAGTCATCAGTAATACCAACTTCTGCTCTTTTATCAGCAGGAATTGAAGCGTGTGTCATTAAAGCCGGGTGATTTGCAAGCGATTCTACTCCACCTAAAGATTCAGCCAGAGTAAATACTTTCAATTTCTCTAAAAATGCAATAGAATCTTCTTTTTTACCAGATTTGAATGTAAAAGAAACCATTCCGCCAAAAGCTTTCATTTGCTTCTTTGCAATTTCATGAAACGGATGATTTTCTAATCCAGGATAATAAACTGTATTTATTTTTGGATGCTTAGTTAAATACTCTACTACTTTTTCTCCATTTTCACAATGTCTCTGCACTCTTAATGCTAAAGTTTTAATTCCTCTTAAAACTAAAAAACTGTCCATTGGCCCTAAAGTTGCTCCAGTAGCAAATTGCTGAAAATGTAATTGTTCTCCTAAAGCTGCATCTTTTACAATTAAAGCTCCAGCAATAACATCAGAATGTCCGCCTAAATATTTTGTAGCGGAGTGCATAACGATATCAGCGCCTAAATCAAGAGGTTTTTGTAAATATGGCGTTGCAAAAGTATTATCTACAGCAAACCAAATTTTATGTTCTTTTGTGATTTTTGCCACTTCTGCAATATCAGCTAGTTTCATTAACGGATTTGTTGGTGTTTCTACCCAAACCAATTTTGTATTTTCATTGATTAATGATTTCAATTTTGCAATATCCGTCATATCAACAAAATGGAATTTTATTCCTGAATCTTTATAAATTCTTGAAAACATACGGTAAGTTCCTCCGTATAAATCATCCATTGCAATAACTTCGTCACCTGCTTTAAATGATCTTAAAATACAATCTGTAGCGGCTAAACCAGAAGAAAAAGCCAGTCCTCGTGTACCATTTTCAATACTTGCTAAAGCCTCTTCAAGAGCTGTACGAGTTGGGTTTGATGCGCGGCTGTATTCATAATCTGCCAAAGGTTTTCCCGGACTTGTCTGAATAAAAGTTGACGTTTGATACACCGGCGGCATAACCGCTCCTGTACTTGGATCATGATGCTGGCCACCATGTATTACTTTTGTATTGAATTTCATATAGTTATAAATTTTAAATCCATAATTGTCGCACAAATTTACCGCTTAATTTATTTTATCCTGATACAACTTCTTACCTTTGTAGATAATTAACACTTTTTGATATGAAAAATTACATATTTATAATCTTTTTGTGTTTGATTTTTACGAGTTGCAAAAAAGAGCTTTCATTTGAAAATGAAACATTTGAAGAAAAATCTACTATTCCGTGCAAAAATGATTGCCCGAAAATCACAATAGAAGTCCCAATTGCTAAAAATAAAAAGATCATCGCTGACAGTATTAATAAAAAAGTTTTCAATGTAATAAAAGAAATCATCTATTTCGGCGAAGACTCAACAAAGGTCAACGATTATAAATCATTGTCAAAATCTTTTATTGCTTCTTACGAAGAAATGCATAAAAAATTCCCGCACGATACTTTTGGCTGGGAAGGAAAAATAACGGGAAATGTCGAATTTGAATCTGAGCAGATTTTAAACATCAAAATAGATCATTATACTTTTACGGGCGGCGCACATGGCTACCAAGGTTTCAGGTCTTTATTATTTAACCAAAAAACCGGAAAAGTCATTTTTAACGATCAATTGTTTAAGAATGAAAAAGAGTTTAAGGCTTTCGCCGAAAAAGAATTCAGACTTAAATATCAAATTCCCGAAAATGCCAACATAAACGCAACAGGTTTAATGTTCGAAAATGATAAATTTCAATTGCCTCAGAATATTTTCTATACTTCTACAGGTTTACTTCTTTATTACAATTCATACGAAGCCGCATCTTACGCCGACGGCCCAAAAGAAATTGTATTTCCGTATGATAAAGTGAGTAAATATTTGAAATTTCAATAAGAAAAACTTTGGGTTAGACGCACTGCAGTGCGTCTCTACGTGTAAATATCTACAGAAAAAAACCTTAGAATCTTAGCAACTTAGAAACTTTACTGAACATCATATTTCATTTTACGCAAAATTCTCAATGCCTCTTTAAATGAAGAATAAATATGTTTATAAGGTTTTAAAAGCAGTTTGGCATCGATTAATTTTTGTTTGGCATCCTCAAAACCATTCAAATGACAGATCATAAAAGTAGAAGGCAGATTTTCCAAATCTTTCATTTCACGCTCAGATAATGCGATTTCTTTTTGAAGTTTATTTAACAATGCCATATTTGAGTTATAAATATGGTATAACATTTTCCGATTAAATTCAGGTGGCTGAAAAAGCATTTTACGGTCAATTTTATAATAACCATTATCAAAAAAGTGGATGGTTTGTTCTTCAAGCGGGTAATAACTTGTTTTATCATTTAATCCAAGCGGAACATATTCTGTAATTGTAAAAGTATCATCATCAAAGAAAATTGTAACCACATCCTGCGCCGAATAAAAAAGTTTAACCTGCTCATTAATTAACTCAATATCTACGCGGGATAAAAAGGTTTTATCTCTTGATTTTTTTGGAACTCCCGCCCAGCAAATCACAAACAATTCTTTAAAGACATTGTATTTTGGCGACATATCTTTATGTCTGAAATTCATAAAGTCAATTACGCCGTCCAGTGTATATTGAATGCTGTTTCGGGAACTATTTTCGATTCCAATTACTGTTTCTGTATTCTGATTATTTTTTTCGACTTCTTCATGTTCTTCCACAGGAATGGAATTACTGCCGCGTCTTATAAAAACACTATTGGCAAGAATGGTATGAATTCCTTTTTTAAAATAGGAAATTTTGCTTTTAGGCTTTATCGTAACCAAACCAATTACTTTATCTTTTGGAAGATTTGGAAATGGTACGTTTTCGTATTGAATTTTTGGAGGATTTTCTAAAAATGCATTAACGAGATTCTGAATTCGGCTGTCATCGAAGAAATCGTCGCCTACAATTTCGTTATCCTGATCTTCTACTCCAACAACGATATAAGAATTATTCGCCGGATTTGAATTGGAGAGTGCGCAAATGTGTTTTAAAAACTTTCCTTTGCCTTCTCGCGAATGTAGATTCAACTGCCTTTTTTTGTCATAAAAACTGCTCTCGTCATTGTGAGCAAGTAAATTCTTTATCAAAAGGCGTTTATTAATCATAGTCTAAGTTTTTTTGCCACTAATTGCACTAATTTACACTAATTAAAACTTGTAATCACTTTACTTTCAATTCTATTACTTTAAACGTAAAAAAGACGCACTGCCGTGCGTCTTTACAATAAAATTTTATCAAATATTTTTCTTGACAATCGTTGATGATGCCTGCGCGGTACTCATCACGACTAAATCAGCGATATTGACATGATATGGTCTTGAAACTACAAAATGAATAATATCTGCAATATCTTCTGCCTGAAGAGGATCAAATCCTTTATATACATTTGAAGCTCTTTCTGTATCTCCTTTAAAACGTACTTCACTGAATTCTGTTGCTACCATTCCGGGATGAATTGCTCCAACTCTAATTCCGAATGGATTTAAATCGATTCGCATTCCGGCTGTAATAGCATCAACAGCATGTTTTGTTCCGCAATATACATTTCCGTTTGGATATACTTCTTTGGCCGCAGTTGAACCAATATTAATAATATGTCCGGAATTTTTAGCTGTCATTTTCGGAATTACCGCTTTTGAAACATATAAAAGTCCTTTTACATTAATATCAATCATCGCATCCCAATCGTCTAAATCTCCTGTTTGAATTGGATCTAAACCATGCGCATTTCCGGCATTATTGATCAAAACATCAATATCTGAAAATGCATCTGGCAAATCACCAATTTTTTCCAAAACATCATTTTTATCACGAACATCGAAAGAAAGCGAATGAACTTCGGTAAATGCCGAAAGTTCTTTTTCCAATTCTTCTAAACGATCTTTACGTCTTCCACAAAGAATAATTTTATAATTGTTTTTAGCTAGAATCTGAGCCGTAGCTTTTCCTATTCCGCTTGTAGCACCAGTAATTAAAACTGTTTTTTTCATTCTATATTTTTTGTTTTTTTTTGCCCACGGATTTTACTGATTAAACTGATTTACACTGTAATTTTTTTAAATCTGTAAAATCTGTGGGCTAATATTTTTATTTAAGCAACATCGTCACCCATGCTTTCAGTCCAGATCGCAAACCAGTCTTCTTTATCCATTTCTAATTCAACGGCTTTCGCTAAAGATTGAATTCTGGCAACGTTAACTGTTCCTGCAATTGGAATAACTGCTGCCGGGTGTTTTAAAATCCAGGCCAATAAAAGTGTATCTGCTCCAAGATGATATTTTTCAAGCAAAGTCGAGAATAACTTTTTCAAACGACGTGTTTTTTTGGTGTCTTCTCTAAAAACAGTTCCAAGCGGATTCCATGACAATGGGCGAATTCCATGTGTCTGCATATAATCAAGACTTCCGTCAACCATTGGTTCAAAATGAGTTGCAGAAAATTGTACCTGATTATAGCTTACTTCTGTTTTCTGACGAATTAACTCGGTTTGAGAACTTGTAAAATTAGAAAGCCCGAAATCTAAAATTTTTCCTTCTCCTTTTAATTTTTCAACCGCTTCTGCAATTTCATCTGCCTGCATTAACGGACTTGGCCTGTGCAGTAAAAATACATCAACGTAATCTGTTTTCAGTTTCTTTAAAGATTCTTCAACAGACCAAATGATATACTCTTTAGAATAATCGTAATGTTTGATTTTGTTATTACGGCTTTCTGTTACAAGCTGAATTCCGCACTTTGTAATTAATTGTAATTTTTCGCGCGAAATTTTACTAGCTTTGAATGCTTTTCCAAAATCGGCTTCGGTGGTATAATCTCCGTAAATATCGGCGTGATCAAAAGTTGTGATTTTGTTTTCGATACAAATTTGTATCATGTTTTCCATTTCTTTTGGTGAAAGGTTTTTATCCCAAACACCCCAATTCATAGTGCCCGAAATTATAGGCGATAATGCTGTTTTGCTCATGGTTATATTGAGTTATTTTTGCTAATAAATATGCTTTTACAAAACATAATCACCAAAGTTCTTAAAAATATAAAAATAGATTCACAATTCGTCCTTAAAATTAGGTGATTGGTCGAAGTTTTAACCATTCTTTAACATCTTACTTCTTAAAAAATATTCAATTTGCACTCTCAAAAATTAGGCGTAAAAATCAAGGTTTTAAAAATATTTATATGGAAGAAAATACAACGACTTTAGACATTAGAGCGATAAATGAAAAAATTGAGAGAGAAAGTGCTTTTATAGACCTTCTTACAATGGAAATGAACAAAGTTATTGTGGGCCAGAAACATATGGTCGAGCGTCTGTTAATTGGTCTTTTGGGTCAGGGACATATTTTACTTGAAGGAGTTCCTGGTTTAGCAAAAACTTTGGCCATTAATACTTTGTCACAAGCGGTTCAGGGTTCTTTCAGCCGTATCCAGTTTACGCCGGATTTACTTCCTGCCGATGTTATCGGAACCATGATTTACAACATTAAAGCAAACGAATTCTCTATTAAAAAAGGACCAATTTTTGCCAACTTCGTACTTGCCGATGAGATTAACCGTGCCCCGGCAAAGGTTCAGTCTGCACTTTTAGAGGCGATGCAGGAAAAACAAGTTACAATTGGTGATACCACTTTCAAACTAGATCGTCCGTTTTTAGTTTTAGCAACTCAAAACCCGGTTGAACAAGAAGGAACATACCAGCTTCCTGAAGCACAGGTTGACCGTTTCATGTTGAAAACTGTAATTGATTATCCAAAAATTGATGAAGAACGTTTTGTAATTCGTCAAAACTTAAAAGGAAGCTACGAAAAAGTAAATGCTGTAGTTTCTGTAGAACAAATTTTACGTGCGCAAGAAGCGGTTCGTGAAGTTTATATGGATGAAAAAATTGAAAAATATATTCTGGATATCATTTTTGCTACTCGTTACCCAGAGAAATATAAATTAGCCGACTTAAAACCACTTATCAGTTTTGGAGCATCTCCACGTGGAAGTATCAACTTAGCAAACGCTGCTAAATGTTACGCTTTCATCAAACGTCGTGGTTATGTAATTCCAGAAGATGTTCGTGCAGTTGTGCATGATGTATTACGTCACAGAGTTGGAATCACATATGAGGCTGAAGCCGAAAACATTACTTCTGTAGACATTATCAACAAAATCGTAAACGAGATTGAAGTACCTTAAAAAAATTTTAGATTTTAGATTGCAAAATTTAGATTTAAATCTGCAATCTAAAAATAATCTAAAATCTAATATCTAAAATCTGCAATCCGAAAAATGGATACAAAAGAGCTTTTAAAAAAAGTACGGAAAATAGAAATCAAAACCAAAAGACTGAGCAATCATATCTTTTCGGGTGAATACCATTCTTCATTTAAAGGGCGCGGGATGACTTTCAGCGAGGTGCGCCAATACCAATATGGCGATGATATTCGTAACATCGATTGGAATGTAACCGCACGCTACAACGAAGCCCACGTAAAAGTTTTTGAAGAAGAAAGAGAATTAACCATGGTTTTAATGGTTGATATTTCGGGCTCTGAAGGTTTTGGTTCAAAAAGTCAGTTTAAAAAAGACATCGTAACAGAAATTGCTGCAACGATGGCTTTTTCGGCTACACAAAATAATGATAAGATTGGATTGATCTTATTTTCTGATAATGTCGAATTATACATTCCGCCAAAAAAAGGCCGTTCACACGTTTTGAGAATTATTCGTGAATTAATCGAATTTGAACCAAAAAGCCACAAAACAGATATCTCACAAGCCTTGAAATTTTTATCGGGAACACAGAAAAAGAAAGCGATTGTTTTTGTAATTTCTGATTTCATGTCTGAGAATTACGAACAGACTTTAAAAATTGCTTCTAAAAAACACGATATTACTGGTGTTCGCGTGTACGATATCCGTGAAGAAAAAATCCCAAATTTAGGAATGGTAACCATGCTTGACGCCGAAACGGGAAAAATTCAATTGGTAAATACAGGCTCAAAAACGGTGAGAATGAATTACGAAAAACATTATCAGGAACGCGTAAATTATTTCAAAGATATTTTTAGTAAATCCGGCGCCGGTGTTGTAAACACAAGAGTCGACGAAAATTATGTTACTAAGCTGTTAGGCTATTTCAAGTCTCGATAAATATAATTTTAGATTGTAGATTTTAAATTTTAGAATTTTTATCTGCTCTAATTATTCAAATAAAAAATCCGCTTAAATCTGTGTCATCCGTGTTCCAATTTTAAGCATTCATTTTAGACTAAAATCTGAAATCACAAATCAAATGAAATTAAAGTTTTACATATTTTTATTTTTGCTTTCTACGGCTGTTTTTGCTCAAAAACAAGTCGAAACCAGCATTGATACCACCAAAAATAAAATTGGCGCCGAGTTTAAGCTAACGCTGAAAACGGTTGTAAATGCTAATTCGAAAGTCGTTTTCCCTAAACTAAAAAGATTTGGCCCTTTAGAGGTTATTCAATCGTATCCTATCGATACGGTAAAGAAAAACGACACTTACGAATTAATCAAAAAATATGGATTAACTCAATTTGATTCAGGAAGATACGTGATTCCGAGTGTTCAAATTTTAATTGATAAAAAACCTTATTTCTCAGATTCTATTCGTGTTGAAGTCGCTAATGTAAAAGTCGATACATTACAGCAAAAAATGTATGATATCAAAGACATTACCGCTGCTGATGGCGGAATTGGCGATTGGTGGAAATACGTTTTGGCACTGGTTATTATTTTAGCAATTGGAGCCGGAATTTATTGGTACGTTAAAAAACATCAGAAGAAAAAAATCGAAGAAGAAGTTTATAAAACTCCTATTGAAAAAGCGACAAGCTTATTAAACAATTTAGAGTCAAAAGAACTTGTTCAAAAAGGAGAAATTAAAGAATATTATAGTGAACTGACGGATATTGCGCGTAACTATATCGAAGAAGCGATTCATATTCCAGCAATGGAAAGTACGACTTCTGAATTAATTCAGGCGATTAGAACAGCCTCGACTAAAAAGAAAATGACTTTAACGCCAGAAACGGTTGAGAATCTGGAACGTGTTTTACGTCAGGCCGATTTAGTAAAATTTGCGAAATCAAAACCGCTTGAATTTGAAATTACGGATGACAGAAATAAAATTCAGAAAGTAATTTTAACGCTTGACAATGCAATCCCAACAGAAGTTCCGGCTGAAGAAGAAGATCAATTGCTAAACGAAGCGCAAAGACAAAAACAAATTCAGCTTCAGTTAAAAAAACAAAGAAACAAACGAATTGCCATTACAGTAGGTTCTGTTTTGTTTTTATTATTAGCAACTACAACTTTCTTTATTGCAACAAAAGGTTTTACTTATGTAAAAGACAATATTATCGGGCATCCTACTAAAGAATTATTAGAAGGAGAATGGGTGAAAAGTGAATACGGAAATCCGGGCGTTATCATTGAAACTCCAAAAGTTTTAAAACGAATGGATGTACAAAAAGCACTTCCAAAAGAAACAATGGCATTGATTAAGGAAATGCAGCTTTTTGCATACGGAAGTATGATTGACAATTTTTATGTGGCAGTTTCAACTACCAAATTTAAAACTCCTACTGATATTGATTTATCTAAAGCTTTAGAAGGCGCTTTAAAAGTAATCGAGCTGCAAGGAGGTCAAAATATCATCGTTAAGCAAGAAGATTTTCAAACTAATCAAGGTATTCAGGGAATAAAAGGTTACGGAACAATGACTGTTTTAAATCCGGCAAATAAAACAAGTATAAAAGGTTATTATGAAATCCTGCTTTTTAAACAAGATCAGGGATTACAGCAAATAATCATTTTCCATGAAGAAGGCGATACGTATGCAAACGACATTACAACCCGAATTCTAAATTCTGTTGAACTTAAAAAAGCAAGTAACTAATGAATAATCAGATCACTTTTTTAAATCCGGAATTCTTTTGGTTGTTTCTGTTAATTCCAATCGCTATTGGCTGGTTTTTTTGGAAAAGAAATCAGCAGTCGGCTACATTAAAAATGAGTTCGACGGCAGGTTTTAAAAACAGCGAATCGTTATTGACCAAATTAAAGCCTAGTTTATATGTTTTCAGGATTATCGCTTTAAGTTCACTGATTATTGCTTTAGCAAGACCAAGAACAGTCGACATTAGCAATCAGACTAAAACGACAAAAGGAATTGATATTGTAATAGCAATTGACGTTTCTGGAAGTATGCTTGCAAAAGATTTAAAGCCAAACCGTATGGAAGCTTTAAAAAGAGTTGCTGCTGATTTCGTTGAAGAAAGACCAAATGACAGAGTTGGTTTAGTTTTATACGCTTCTGAAGCTTATACAAAAACACCTGTTACAAGTGACAAACCAATTATTCTTGAAGCTATAAAAGGAATTAAATATGATACCGTTTTACAAGATGGTACCGGAATTGGAATGGGTTTAGCAACGGCAGTAAATCGTCTTAAAGACAGTAAAGCAAAAAGCAGGGTTGTTATTTTAATGACAGATGGTGTTAATAATGCCGGGTTTATTGAGCCGGAAACTGCTGCTGATATTGCAAAACAATACGGAATAAAAGTATATACAATTGGTCTTGGTACAAATGGAATGGCGGAATCTCCATATGCTTATGCACCAAACGGCGGCTTTTTATTCAAAATGCAGAAAGTTGAAATTGATGAGCAGTTAATGAAAAATATTGCCCGCAAAACAGACGGAACATACTTTAGAGCAACAAGCAACGATAGATTAGCTGAAATATACAGTTCAATTAACAAATTAGAAACAACTGAAATTCAGGAATTAAAATTTTACGATTACGACGAAAAATACAGAGTTTTTGTTTTAATCGCAGCATTTTTATTATTGTTAGAAGTTGGTTTAAGAAATACAGTTTACAGAAGCTTTATTTAATATTTTAGTCGCAGTCACAGTTTTCAGTTTACAGCTGAAACTGCGACTGAAAACTGCGACTGAGAACTAGAATTAAAAAATGGAATTAGACGAAAAAAAATATTTATATCTTTTACTATTACTCCCAATTGTGGTGTGTATTTTCCTTTTCAATATGTATTGGAAAAGAAAAAAACAACGTGAATTTGGAGATTTAGACATGGTGAAAAAACTGAGTCCTGACCGATCTGTTTTTAAACCTGTTTTAAAATTATCGATTTTGCTTTTGGCATTGGCGTGTTTAATTATCGGTTTAGTAAATCCGAAGATTGGAACAAAAATGGAAACTGTAAAACGTGAAGGAATTGATATCGTTTTTGCTGTCGACGTTTCTAAAAGTATGCTTGCTGAAGATGTGGCACCAAGTCGTTTAGAAAAAAGTAAACAATTGGTTTCGCAGATTATAAACTCTTTGGGAAGCGACCGAATTGGTATCGTGGCTTATGCAGGAAGTGCATTCCCGGTTTTGCCAATTACATCTGATTATAGTGTTGCAAAAATGTTCCTGCAAAGCATGAATCCTGATATGGTTTCATCGCAAGGAACTTCTCTTGATGAAGCAATTAGATTATCAGCTAAATATTTTGACGAAAAAAGCAAAACAAGTAAACTTATAATTTTGATTTCTGATGGTGAAGATCATTCTGAAGGTGCTTCGGCGGCGGCAGAGGAAGCCAGTAAACTAGGAATCAAAATCATTACGATTGGTGTTGGAACAGAAAGAGGAGGAACAATTCCGTTAAGAGAAAATGGTATCGTTAAAAATTACCAAAAAGATCAAAACGGGCAAACTGTTATTACAAAACTAAATCAGGAAGGATTAAAAACCCTTGCAACTAAAGGAAAGTATGTTTACGGCGGAAATACGAAAGAGGTTTTGGAATTCATCAAAAACGAATTAAACAAGATTCAGAAAACAGAATTTGAATCGACACAAATGGCCGATTTTCAATCGCAGTTTCAATGGTTTATTGGTTTTGGACTCTTACTGCTATTTGTAGATATTTTCCTTTTAGAAAGAAAAACAAACTGGATTAAAGAGTTGAATTTATTCAACGAAAAGAAATAATAATGTTTAGCCACTAATTACAGGAATTTACACGAAAAAATAATTAGTGATAATTCGTGCAATTCGTGGCAAAATAAAAAACATAAAAAATTAGAATGAAAAATTTACTTCTTTATATTTTACTAACGCTTCCTTTTGCAGTTTCTGCTCAGGAAAAAGACAAGACATTGCCTGATGCCAATGAAGAATATAAGCAGAATAAATTTACTGACGCTGAAGCTAATTACAGGATTTCGGCTTCAAAATTTTCAAAGCGCGCTGCCGGTTCTTATAATTTAGGAAACTCGATTTACAGACAAAATCAGGCTTCTGAAGCAAAATACGCTTACGCGAATGCCATAAAAATTGCCAAAACAAGACCTGAAAAACACAAAGCTTTTCATAATCTTGGTAACGTTTTTATGAAAGAGAAAGATTATACGCAGGCCGTTGAAGCGTACAAAGAAGCTTTAAGAAACGATCCTACCGATGACGAAACGCGTTACAACTACGCTTACGCGAAACAGAAGCTAAAAGAAAATCCTCCTAAAAATAACGATAAGAACAAAGACAAAAATAAGGATAAGGACAAAGACAAGGATAAAAACAAAGATAAAGACAAGAACAAGGATAAAAACCAGGATAAGGACAAGGATAAAAAAGACGACAAAGGCGATAAGGACAAAGATAAAAATGACGGTAAAAATGATCCGAAGAAAGATGACAAGTCTGACAATAAAGGAGAACCTAAACCGCAGCCCGGAGGAATTTCAAAAGAACGTGTTCAGAATTTATTAGATGCTGTAAACAACGAAGAAAAGAAAATTCAAGACAAAGTAAACGCTCAAAAAATAAAAGGAAATCCTAAAAAACCAGAAAAAGACTGGTAGGATTTTAGGTTAATCGTTTATTTTTTAATCTGTTATTCGGCAAAACTGTAACAATAAAACAGTAAAAAAAACGATTAAACAAATTAACAATTAAACAGTTAAACAAAAACTGACTAACAATTAATGAAAAGATATTTAATTCTATTACTGCTCACTTTTCAAGGGCTTATGGCTCAAGTTCAATTTGAAGCCAGAGTAAGCAAAAACACGCTTGGACTTAACGAAAGACTCCGCATTGATTTCATTATGAATGTCGATGGCGATAATTTTGACCAGCCTGCATTTGAAGGATTTAAACTTGTAGCCGGACCAAGCCAGCAAATAAGCCAGTCTTGGGTAAACGGCCGAAGCTCTTTTCAAAAAATATATTCTTATATTCTTCAGCCTGAGAAAAAAGGAACGGTTATTATTAAACAGGCTGCCATAGAATATAACGGACAGGTTTATAAAACTTCTCCAATAAAAGTTACTGTAACCAATGCTGTTGCGCAGGAAAGAGATCCTAACGATCCAAGACAACAAGGCGGAGGCTCTGGAAACGAATTATTACAATTAGTTGCAGAGGTTTCTAAAACAACTCCTTATGTAAATGAACCAATAACAGTTGTTTACAAACTGTATTTTAATGAAATTGGTGTTACCGGATTTAGAGAAATTGCTAAACCAAAATACAATGATTTCTGGAATCAGAATATTGACATCACACGATTGGTAATGGAAGAAGGAAGTTACCAGGGCCAGAGATGTCATTATGTAATATTAAAGAAAGCTATTTTATATCCGCAAAAATCAGGCAGATTAACAATTGCACCATTTTCATTAGATATTGGAGTGCAATTGCCAACAAATCGCCGCGATATGTTTGGTCAGATGATTATTGCTGAAGATAATAAAGTAGTAACAACAGGAGCCCGAACTATAAGTGTAAGACCACTTCCTGAATCAGGAAAACCAGAAGGATTTACCGGTGCAGTTGGAAACTTTAGTTTTAAAGTTACACCGTCCAGAACAACGCTAAAAAGCGGTGAAGGTTTAGATTTGCTTGTGAGCGCTTCAGGTACAGGAAACATGAAATTGTTTACTTTGCCAAAACCTGTTGTACCAAATGCATTAGAAATGTACGATCCGGTTCACGATGAAAAAGTAACTACTTCATTGTCTGGAATGTCTGGAAAAATATCCGACAAATACACTATTATTCCGCAGTACAAAGGAAAATATGCGATCAAACCAATGACGTTTTCTTATTTTGATTTGAGTACAGGTTCTTATAAAACGATAACTTCTCCAGAAATTATGGTGGATGTTTTAGACGGCCCGACTTTAGCGGAAGCAAATCCTTCGACAGCGACTAAAAACGTAATTACTAAAACAGAACAATTCAAATATATTAAGTCAAAAACAACTTTAGCATCAATTGCTAAAGATGATTTTTACGGTTCAGATTTGTATTATGCTTTATTGTTTTTCCCTTTTGCCATTATTCCAATTATAATTTTGGTTAGAAAGAAAAAAGAAGCAATTGACAGCGACGTAACCGGAAACAGAATTAGAATGAACAATAAACTTGCGAAGAAATATTTATCGCAGGCTAAAAAACAGCTTAATAATAAAGAGGCGTTTTATATTGCTCTGGAAAAAGCGATGCACAATTTCTTAAAAGCTAAACTGCATATTGAAACATCAGAAATGAGTAAAGATAATATTCAGGAACTGCTTTTATCAAGAAATTCAAATCCTGAAACGGTTCAGAATTTCATTAATCTGACCGAAAACTGTGAATTTGCTCGTTACGCTCCGGCATCAAGCGCTTCTATTCAGCAGGATTATGACAAAGCTGTTTTGATTATTTCAGAATTAGAAAAACAGATCGTTTAATTTTTAACTTAAATTCAAACCCGACAGGTTTTTAAAACCTGTCGGGTTTAAAAAATTAATAATGAAAAATATATTATATCTCTTTTTACTAATCTCACAGGTTTTCTTTGCTCAAAGCAGCTTTGAAAAAGGAAATGCTTTGTACCAAAAGGGAGAATATCAGGAAGCTGTTCAGGTTTATGAAGATATTATTAAAGAAAACAAACAGCAATCGGCAGAGTTGTATTTTAATTTGGCAAACAGTTATTATAAACTGAATAAAGTTGCGCCTTCTATTTACAATTACGAAAAAGCTTTGGTATTAAAACCAAACGATCCTGAGACTTTAAACAACTTAAAATTTGCCAAAAAACTAACAATCGATGAAATCAAAGAAGTTCCGAAAGTTGGTTTTGCAAAACTAATCCAGAATTTTACAGGCATTTTCGATTATAATCAATGGGCAAAGATTTCTGTTGCCTTTGGTTTTGTGTTTTTGCTGAGTTTTATTGGGTATTATTTTTCACAGCTTACCATTACAAAAAGAATTTATTTCATTGGAATGTTTATTCTTTTAGTTGCTTTGATTTTAAGTGTTTTTGCTGGAATGTCTGAAAAAGACCATTTTGACAACGATCGTCCGGCAATTATTTTTTCTGAATTAAGCGAAGTTCGAAGCGAACCGCAAAAAGCGGGTTCAGCTATTATCCTGCTTCATGAAGGAGCAAAAGTTTATGTTCTGGAAACGGTTGGAAAATGGAAAAAAATCGAATTAACAGACGGAACTGAAGGCTGGATTGATGCTACTACAATTAAAGAAGTAAAATAAAATTTCAAATAAAAAATCCCAAATTCCAATGTTATGTTGGGATTTGGGATTTTACTTTTTTGGAATTTGATTTATCTATGTCGATCAACTTTGCGTAGACGCACTGCTGTGCGTCTCTACGATTTTGATTGTCGAAATATTCTTGTGCAAAATTTATTTAGAAACCTTTCTGTACAATCTATATCCACCCCAGCATATTGTAGAGACGCACAGCAGTGCGTCTACGTCCAGCATATCGACAACGGTGTGTTAGATACAATTAATTCCAAAAAATCTTTGTCGACAAACTTTGCGTAGACGCACTGCTGTGCGTCTCTACGGAATAAATTGTGCAAAAAAATCAAATAAAAAAATCCCAAATTCCAAGACAATAATTGGAATTTGGGATTTTTACTTTTCTTGGAATTTAAAATTAATTCACTGCATCCACTAATCGTACAAATTCTGCTCTGTATCCTTCATCATCATTTGCTAAACCAGATTTTGCTAGTTTTCTAATGTCTGAAGTTGACGAATTACTAATAAATTTAGAATCTCGCAATTTCAAACCAAACCAGGCAACTGCCGTTGTAAATTTAAAATCAGAAGAACTATTATCTAATGAAATTTTCCTGTTCGGAATTGTGTTTACGATTTCGATACTTTTATCACCATCAGGCTTTTTGTAACGGAATTTAATCGTTGCCAATTCATCGCTGTAATTTGATTCATCGGTTTTAACTTTAGTATACTTTAAATCAGATGGAACATAATCGCTTTCAACTCCGGTTGGAATAATTTCATAAAGGGCCGTTACCGTGTGTCCGCTTCCTAATTCTCCGGCATCGACAGCATCATTTTTAAAATCTTCGTCTTTTAATCTTCGGTTTTCATAGCCAATTAATCGGTATGCCTGAACATGTTTTGGATTAAACTCAATCTGTATTTTTACATCTTTTGCAATTGCAAACATCGAACCTTTAAATTCTTTTCCTAAAAAACGATTCGCTTCCTGAATATTATCGATATAAGCATAATTTCCGTTTCCTTTATCGGCAAGAATTTCCATTTTACTGTCTTTATAATTCCCCATTCCGAAACCTAAAACCGTTAGAAACACACCCGATTTTCTTTTCTCTTCAATCAGTTTTTCCATATCATCATCAGTCGATGCGCCAACATTAAAATCACCATCGGTTGCAATTACAGCTCTGTTGTTTCCTTCTTTAATGAAATTTTCCTGAGCTAATTTGTAGGCCAATTCAATTCCTTCGCCGCCGGCTGTGCTTCCACCCGCGCTTAGTTTATCAAAAGCATCCATAATTTCATCTTTTTCATCACCAGAAGTCGGTGATAAAACAACTCAGGCAGAACCTGCATAAACCACAATCGAAACTTTATCCTGCGGGCGCAGTTCTTTTACCAAAATTTTCATTGATTCTTTTAAAAGAGGAAGTTTATTGGCTTCATCCATAGAACCCGAAACATCAATTAAAAAAACAAGGTTTGAAGCAGGCAGATTTGTCATTGGAATATTTTTTCCCTGTAAACCTATTTTCAACAATAAAGAATTTTTATTCCACGGACTTTCGCTTACTTCGGTATTGATAGAAAACGGATTTTGTCCTTCTGGCTGCGGATATTTGTATTTAAAGAAGTTCATCATTTCTTCGATACGAACGGCATCTTTAGGAACAGGCTGGCCTTCGTTTATAAAACGGCGAATATTAGTGTAAGATGCATTATCAACATCTATGGAAAAAGTAGAAAGAGGAGCTTTTTGTGGAGACTCAAAAGGATTTTCTTCGAGTCCGGCGTAACTTTCAGTATTAGGATCTGAAATATTTTCTTCGGGAATTTCATCAGTCGTTGCGACAACAGTCGTGTCCATGTCCATTGTCTCTTCAGCTGCAGCGTCGTATTTTTTACAACTTAGTACAGTAAGTAAAAGGAATGCCAATAAATAAAATGGTTTATTTTTCATTTAAAATAAATTTTAGGAATTAATAATTTGATTTTTTCTTTCAAATAATAACTAGCATTCCGGATGTACTAAGAAAATTATCTGCAATTTCCGGCAATCCAAATTTGATGCCAAGATTCCTAAAAATTTATTGTGAAGAATTTCACCATATAAGTGATATAAGAAAATTTAAGTTTGTTTGTAATTAATTGGTGTTTTTATTTATAACAAATATATAGACACCGTATATCGTAGAGACGCACAGCAGTGCGTCTACGTCCAGTATATCGGCAAACGTTGCGCAAACTTATAAAAATTCTGTGTAGACAAACTTTGCGTAGACGCACTGCTGTGCGCCTCTACAATTTTGATTGTGAAAATATATGTTGGAAAGTTTATTGGAAATTGTAAACCTTCTCAGGCGTAACGCAATAATCTAATTTTATATCAGATTCAAAAACGTCATCGATTTGATTTACGGATTCGAAGAAAGAAAGACCAATTTTTATGGTTTCGGGTTTACAATTGGCTAAAAATTTATCGTAGAATCCTTTTCCGTAACCAATTCTATTTCCAAAAACATCAAAAGCTAAAAGCGGTACAAAAACAACCTCAATATTTTGCGTGGGAACAGGAAGTCCGTTTATGGGTTCCGGAATATTGTATTCATTTTTTTTGATTTTGGTATTATCTGTCAATAAAAAATGAGTCATTTCCCTGGTTTCAAAATCGCTTTTTGAGATCACGATTTCTTTATCTTTTCCGGAAAGTAAGTGCAGAATAAATTCTGTATCAACTTCTTTTTGCTCTGTAATGGGCAAAAAAACATGATAATACGTTTTTTCCCAAATAGGCAATTGAATTAAATTATTGGCAATAGCCAGACTTTTTTCTTCGATATCACTTTCAGAAAGTTGTTTTCGGAGATTTTTATATTCAAGCCTTAATTCTTTTTTACTCGTCGTCATTTACAGGAGAATTTTTAGAAATGTGATAAATTGCATCGCCTTCATAAACAATTGGCGAGTGATTGGCATTAATAACATATCCGTCGTGCGGCGCTTTTACTTTTTGCTCAAACTTTCCAAACGGATCTGTAATAATAGCCAGGATAGTTCCTTTGGTTACAAATTTACCAACCATATTATAATCATGAAGCAAACCGGAACATTTTGCACGAAGCCAGACTGAATATTTTATATAAATAGAAGATTCTAAAGCAGGCTCAACAATGTGCTTCGGATCGAGCATACCTAAATAATTCAGTAAACGCATTACTCCTTTTATTCCTTCATTGGCAACAGCATCATTTATATCAAGTGATTTTCCTCCTTCAAAAAGCAGCATTTTTATATTTGCTTTTTCGCAGGTATTTCTAAAAGAACCGCCAATATTTTTGGAATATAAAGTAAAAGGCGCATTAAAAATATCAGCCAGTAATTTCAATTCCATATTATTTTCGGTAATTCGAATCTGCGGAACATTAAAACGACTTGCTCCTCCGGCATGAAAATCGACAGCATAATCAATAATTGGTAAAATCTGCTCAACGATATGATACGCAAATCGGCTGGCCAGAGAACCTTTTTTACTTCCCGGAAAAACCCTGTTTAAATCTCTTCCGTCAGGAAACTCGCGGGATTTATTCACAAAACCGTACATATTGATAATGGGAATACAAATTATTGTTCCTCTTTGCGGACGGTTTATTTTTTTACTGATGATCTGCCGAACGACTTCTACTCCATTAATTTCGTCGCCGTGAATTCCTGCCGAAAATAAAACAACCGGTCCTTCAAGCTTGGAACGACGGACAATTACAGGAATATTGAGTTTTGTTGTAGTATGTAATCGCGCTATTTCGACGTTTATGGTTTTATGTTCTCCCGGCAAAATCGATTCGCCAAAAATAACAAGGGGCTTACTATTTTTCATGTAGAATTATAAAATCTAAATATAGAAATTATTCTTTTGATTTCGTAAATTTGAAACTAAATCACTGTTAAGCTTTTTTCAGGAACTAGAATGGTTTTTGAAAACGCTTTTCAACTATCTTCAGAAATAAAACAGAATGTCAAAACCGTCCTTAGATCTACAAATTCTCACCTTGCCGGATAATCCCGGTGTGTATCAATATTACGATAAAGACGGGAAAATTTTATATGTAGGCAAAGCCAAAAATTTAAAAAAAAGGGTTTCCTCCTATTTCAATAAAATTCACGATACGGCTAAAACAAATGTTTTGGTTCGAAAAATCGTAACCATAAAACATATTGTGGTTCCCACAGAAACCGACGCACTTTTATTAGAAAACAATTTAATCAAAACATTACAGCCAAGATATAATGTTTTGCTGCGCGATGATAAAAGTTATCCCTGGATTTGTATAAAAAAAGAACCTTTTTCGAGAATATTTTTAACCCGAAGAATGGTCAAAGACGGATCTGAATATTTTGGCCCGTACACTAATTTCAAAATGGTTTATACGATTCTGGATTTGATAAAAGAACTGTATCCATTAAGAACCTGCAATTACGATTTAAGCAAATCCAATATTGAATCAGGCAAATTCAAAGTTTGTCTGGAATATCATATTGGCAATTGCAAAGGTCCGTGCGAAGGCATAGAATCTCTGGAAGATTATCAAAGACAAGTCGACGCAATCCGAGAGATTTTAAAAGGAAATTTCAAGGAAAGTATGAAAGATTTCAAACGTTTAATGGCACAATATGCACAGGATTTACGTTTTGAAGAAGCTCAGAAAATCAAAGAAAAAATAGAAATCCTCGAAAATTATCAATCAAGATCAACGATTGTAAATCCGAAAATCACAAACATCGATGTCTTTTCGATTGTTTCAGATGAAAGCGCGGCTTATGTCAACTTTTTACAAATTTCTCACGGTTCGATTATTCGTTCGCATACTTTAGAAATCAAGAAAAAACTGGACGAAAGCGACGAAGAATTATTAGAACTGGCCATTATCGAGCTTCGGGAGCGTTTTCAATTATTATCAAAAGAAATTATTGTTCCGTTTGAAATTGATTTGGGCGAAAAAATAAAAGTAACCGTTCCGCAGCTTGGAGATAAAAAACAGATTTTAGATTTATCGATTCGAAATGCCAAATTCTACCGAATTGAACAATTGAAACAATTGCAAATTGTTGATCCTGATCGTCACGTTAATAGAATTATGGCGCAGATGCAGAAAGATTTACGTCTTCCGGTTGAGCCTCGACATATAGAATGTTTTGATAACTCGAATATTCAGGGAACAAATCCTGTTGCGGCCTGCGTCGTTTTTAAAGATGGAAAAGCCAGTAAAAAAGATTACCGCCATTTTAATGTAAAAACCGTTGAAGGCCCTGACGATTTTGCTTCGATGACCGAAATTGTATATCGTCGTTACAAAAGATTATTAGATGAAAATGAACCTTTGCCGCAATTAATAATTATTGACGGTGGGAAAGGACAATTGTCTGCCGCTTTAAAAAGTATTGATGAATTAGGTTTGCGAGGAAAAATTGCGATTATAGGAATTGCGAAACGTCTCGAAGAACTTTTTTATCCCGGCGATTCGATTCCGTTATATCTCGATAAAAAATCAGAAACTTTAAAAGTAATTCAGCAGTTACGAAATGAAGCGCACCGATTTGGGATTACATTTCACCGTGATAAACGAAGCAAAGCAGCACTTAATTCTTCTGTAGAAAGTATTCCGGGAATTGGCGAAAAAACAATGCTCACGTTAATACAACATTTTAAAAGTGTTAAGAGATTGAAATTAGCTTCTGAAAAAGACATATCAGCAGTTGTTGGTGTATCAAAAGCCAAAAAAATTGTCGAATTTTATCATCCAAAAGAAAATTAACTCATTTTGAAAAAGCTCTTTTTACCTATTTGTTTCTTGTTCGTTTTTTCTATTTCCTATAGTCAAAATGAAGTTTCGGTTGTACAAAAAGACAAAAGTGAATTTAAAGTTAGTTTTGAAGATGATTTTGAAACATTAAAAATAAAAAATGCTAAAACGGGGCAAATTCAAGTCATAAAAAATGTTGAAGCTTCGATAACAGGAAAACAATCCAGGTTAGAAGTTAACGATTTTAATTTTGACGGGTTTTTGGATTTTGCTTCTTTTCATACCGATGACGGTATGGGAGTTTATACCATTTATCAAATTTTTATTTTTAACCCGAAAACAAAACAATTTGACAGTTTAAATTTTCCGTCAAACTTTAGCCCTAAATGCGATATGTTTTGTGATGTGAAAATTGATAAAACTAAAAAGATACTTACATCAAGCTGCAGGGGCGGTGCAAGAAATCATACCGATGTTTGGAAATACGATAAAAACAAAAAATTAATACTTTCAAAAACACAATCATATTAAGATAAATCTAGTATAAAGCCGAAAAAATTACCGACTTTTACAAAACCAATTACTTATTTTTTATGCGCCTCAACAAGCTGTTAATTTTAAAAACTCAGTCAACAGGATTTTCTCCCGTTCCGAAAAGCATCGGAACCATTTGGGGTGCGGCATTGTTGTTTTTTGTGTTTTTATTGCTGCCCGAAAATTCATTTTCGCAGGAAATAAAACAAGACAGTGTAAAAAAAAGACCTAAAATTGGTTTGGTTTTAAGCGGCGGCGGTGCCAAAGGTTTTGCGCATATTGGTGTTTTAAAAGTTTTGGAAGAAGCCGGAATCAAAATTGATTATATTGGCGGAACCAGCATGGGTTCTGTAATTGGCGGATTGTATGCTTCTGGCTACAACGCTTCGCAAATTGATTCGATTTTCAAAAGAACCAATTTTGATGAATTAATAAACGATTATATTCCGCGTTCCTCAAAAAACTTTTACGGTAAAAAAAATGACGAATTATATGCGATCGTTTTACCGTTTAGTAATTTCAGAGTCGGCATTCCCGAAGCGCTTTCAAAAGGAATGTACAATTATAATTTATTGAGCAGTTTAACGAGAAACGTTCGCCATGTTCGTGATTTCAATAAATTGCCAACTCCGTTTTTATGTATTGGAACCAATATTGAAACGGGTGAAGAAGTACTTTTAAATAAAGGAAATCTGGTTCAGGCCATGATGGCGAGTGCTGCTTTTCCTTCCCTATTTACTCCGGTTGAAATCGACGGCAATTTATTGGTCGACGGCGGTGTTGTAAACAATTATCCTATTAAAGAAGTTCGTAATCTTGGTGCCGATATTATTATTGGTGTTGATGTTCAGGACGATTTAATGAAGCGTAAAAACCTAAAAAACGCTACCAGAATCTTGGTTCAGATTACCAATTTGCAATCTATTGATAAAATGAAAAGCAAAATAAAGGATACCGATGTTTACATAAAACCGGACATTCGAGACTTTGGTGTAATTTCATTTGACAGAGGGGAAGAAATTATCAGGAAAGGTGAAGAAGCTGCTTTTGCCGTTTACGAAAAAATTAAATCATTGGTAAACGAAGACAATTTTTATAAAAAACCGAAATTGAAAATCGCTTCAGATACTCTTGAAATTCAAAAAATAAATACGGAACAATTAGATAATTATACGAAAGAATACATTCGCGGAAAACTTCGTTTTAAACCGGGAAGCACAATTACATATGATGATCTGAAAAGGGGAATAAATAATTTGAATGCGACTCAAAACTTTAGTACGATTTCGTATTGTTTGCAGCCAGACGGCAATCAGGATGATTTAGATTTGGTATTGAAAGAAAATCCAACGCAGACTTTTTTAAAACTCGGACTTCATTATGACGGACTTTACAAAAGTGCTGTTTTATTGAACCTTACTCATAAAAAGACATTTTTAAAAAATGATGTTACTTCGATGGACATTATTTTGGGAGATAATTTTAGATATGATTTCAACTATTATGTCGAAAATGGTTTTAATATCAGCTTTGGTTTCCGTTCCAGATTGAATCAGTTTAACCGAAATGTAACCACGAGTTTGAGCGGACTGGTTTCAGAAAATCCAAATTTAAAACTGATTAATGTTGACTTTTTAGATTTGACTAATCAGGCTTATTTTCAAACCATTTTTGTACAAAAGTTTTTAATGGGCGGCGGTTTAGAATATAAATACCTAAAAATAAACTCGCCTACACTTAGTAATGAAGAAAACATAATAGACAAAAGCAGTTATATCAGCGCGTTTGCTTATTTAAAATACGATTCGTTTGATGATAAACATTTTCCAAATTCGGGATTGTTTTTTTCTACAGATTTGCAGACTTATCTGGCTTCGTCTGATTATACCAATAAATTTAAACCATTTTCGATTGCAAAAGCAGAAGTTTCTTTTGTTAAAACTGTATTTAGAAAAGCGACCATCAAAATTGGAGCCGATGCCGGATTTAACATTGGCAGCGACAGCGTTCCTTTTTTCGATTTTATACTTGGAGGTTTTGGATACAACAAGATCAACAACTTCAATTATTTTTACGGATATGATTTTTTAAGTATTGCCGGAAATAGTTTTATAAAATCAGATATTACTTTGGATTATGAGATCCTTAAAAAGAATCACATCAATATTTCGGCAAATTTCGCCAACATTGGAGATGATATTTTTACGACAGTCAATTGGATTTCAATGCCTAAATATTCCGGTTATTCTGTAGGTTACGGATTAGAAACTATAATTGGCCCAATCGAAGTTAAACAATCCTGGTCGCCGGAAACTTCAAAAAGCTTTACATGGTTTAGTATCGGGTTTGCCTTTTAAGCTGATTTTTTATAAATATTTTATGTTATAAATAATATAATATGTAATTTTGATCAATAAAAATTACGACATTTGTCATAATGAAAACAAATTGGACAGGTTTATTAGAGTATCTTCAATTTCTTATCAAGAGAAATCCAGAGTAATGCCTCTATCGAATTGAGATAATTAGTCAATTGAAAAAATTGGACTGGTTATCTATTCTTCAATTCAAATTTTCGAATTATCTAATTTACAAATTATCTAATTGAAAAAGCCATGCCACTATACCATAAACTTGGGGATTTCCCTCAAAAAAGACACACCCAATTCGAAAAACCAAACGGCGGATTTTATTATGAACAGTTATTTGGAACAGAAGGTTTTCACGGACATTCTTCCCTTTCTTATCATGTTCACAGACCAACGCAGGTTAAAGAAATTTTAAATTCTTATTCGGTTGAACCAAAAATTGCAATCGGAAAAAATATAAAATCACTTCTTTTTAAAGGTTTTGAATTAAAACCGGAAAATGATTTTCTGGACAGCCGAAAAGCCATGTTAGTCAACAAAGACTGTATTATTGGTTTGGCTGCGCCGAAAGAATCACTTCGAAATTATTTCTACAAAAATGCCGATGCCGATGAAATGCTTTTCATCCATAAAGGAAAAGGAAAATTAAGAACCATGTTAGGAAATATTCCGTTTGAATATGGTGATTATTTAATTATTCCGCGTGGCATTATTTACCAGATCGAATTCGAAACAGAAGAAAACCGACTATTTTATGTAGAATCGTATTCTCCATTTTATACTCCAAAACGATATAAAAACCAATCTGGTCAGCATTTAGAACATTCTCCGTTTTGTGAGCGTGATTTTATTTTGCCTAACGAATTGGAAACACACGACGAAAAAGGTGATTTTTTAATTAAAATTAAAAAAGAAGGCATGATTCACGAAGTGGTTTATGCAACGCATCCTTTTGATGTTGTGGGTTGGGACGGATATAATTTCCCATACGGATTCTCGATTCACAATTTTGAACCTATAACAGGACGTGTTCACCAACCGCCTCCGGTACACCAAACTTTTGAAACGGCCACTTTTGTCGTTTGTTCATTCTGCCCAAGACTTTACGATTATCATCCGAAAGCAATTCCGGCGCCGTACAACCACAGCAATATAGATTCTGACGAAGTTCTGTATTATGTTGATGGTGATTTTATGAGTCGTAATAATATTGAGCAAGGTCATATCACTTTACATCCAAAAGGAATTCCGCATGGTCCAGCACCGGGCGCAATGGAGCGCAGTATTGGTCATAAAGAAACTCAGGAATTAGCCGTTATGGTTGATACTTTCAGACCGCTTATGGTTACGGAAGAAGCTATGGGTCTTGATGATGGACAGTATTATAAATCCTGGACTGAATAATTTCAGTTTATAACGCAAAGTTCACAAAGGATTTTCGCAAAGTTTGCAAAGTTTTTAATGACGTTTTACTTAGATGAGTTCGCAAAGCTTTGCGTTCTTTACAATTTTATAAAATCTCAGCAATAAAAATCTTTGCGCTCTTTGCGGCAAAAAAAAAACAAAACTTAAAAAATAAATTTCGGTTCTAATCAAATAAACGATTAACCGATTAAACAAATAAACATCATGAGTAAAGAAGTAAAATCAGTAGAATACGGATTAGAAAAAATCTTTGAAGGAGCACAAGATTTCCTTCCGCTATTAGGAACAGATTATGTAGAGTTTTATGTAGGGAATGCAAAACAATCTGCACATTATTATAAAACTGCTTTCGGATATCAGTCATTGGCTTACGCCGGATTAGAAACCGGAGTAAAAGACAGAGCATCGTATGTTTTGAAACAAGACAAAATCAGAATTGTTTTGACTACACCTTTAACAGCTGATTCTCCAATTAACGAGCACTTGAAAAAACATGGTGACGGAGTTAAAGTTGCAGCACTTTGGGTTGAAGATGCTACAAAATCTTACGAAGAAACAATGAAACGCGGTGCACGTTCTTTCATGGAACCAACTGTTGAAGAAGATGAATTTGGACAAGTTATTCGTTCAGGAATTTACACTTACGGAGAAACGGTTCACATTTTTGTAGAAAGAAAAAACTACAACGGTGTTTTCTTACCAGGTTACAAAGAATGGAAATCTGACTATAATCCAGAACCAACGGGATTAAAATATATTGATCATATGGTTGGAAACGTGGGTTGGAATGAAATGAATACCTGGGTAAAATTTTACGAAGACGTAATGGGATTTGTAAATTTCCTTTCTTTTGATGACAAACAGATTACCACAGAATATTCTGCATTGATGAGTAAAGTAATGTCAAACGGAAACGGAAGAATTAAATTCCCTATCAACGAACCAGCCGAAGGAAAGAAAAAATCACAAATTGAAGAATATTTAGATTTCTATGGCGGGCCGGGAATTCAGCATATCGCTATTGCTACAGATGATATTATTAAAACAGTATCACAATTAAGAGCACGCGGTGTTGAATTTTTATCAGCTCCTCCTCATACCTATTACCAAGCGATTCCTGAAAGATTAGGCGTTCATATGGATATGATGAAAGAAGATATTAATGAAATTGAAAAGCTTGCGATCATGGTCGATGCTGATGAAGATGGCTACCTTTTACAAATTTTTACGAAGCCGGTTCAGGACCGTCCTACCCTTTTCTTCGAAATTATTCAAAGAATGGGTGCAAAAGGATTTGGTGCAGGTAATTTTAAAGCTCTTTTTGAGTCAATTGAAAGAGAACAGGAATTGAGAGGAACTCTATAAAAACGCATTATTTTTGCATTATGCAGAAAAATTCTCGGTAAAACGTTGATTTTTATGCAAATGTTATGTTAAACTTGACTTTTGCTATTTATTTTTTGAACTTTCTATCTATCTTTGCACTCGCAAATCAAGAAGGGGTGGTTTCCTTCTGAATTGATATAAATTTCATAATTTATAGTTTTTTGGTTAGTTAATAGCATAAAAACTCAGTCATCCTTGACTGAGTTTTTTTGTTTTGGTACATTTGGAATAGAATTTGCATTTATTTACCTTTATAATGAAATGTAAAAATTGTACTATGAAAAAGTTCATTCTCGCTATATTAATTCTCTCTACTCTGGCATTCGACACTCAAAAAGAAAATGCTTTTGATACCGGGGAGTATTTCAAATTTAGAATTCATTACGGAATCGTAAATGCCGGCTATGCAACTCTTGAAATTAAAGATGCCACAATAAACAATAAAAAAGTTCACCACGCTGTGGGTAAAGGATATACTACCGGAATGTCAAAATTTTTCTTCAAAGTTGAAGATTTATACGAAAGTTATTTTGACAAGGAAAATGGAGACCCTTACCGCTTTGTGAGAAAAATTGACGAAGGCGGCTACACTAAAAATCAGGAAGGTTTTTTTGACCAGAGCGGCAATAAAGTTTTAGTAAAAGATTACAAACGAAAGACTGAAAAAACGATTGTAATTACTAATAATGTGCAAGATATTGTATCTGCTTTTTACTACTTAAGAAACCATCCGAATATTGATAAATTAAAATCGGGCGAATCGATTACTATTGATATGTTTTTTGATGATGAAATCACAAAATTTAAGTTAAAATATGTAGGCCGTCAAGATATTACAACTAAATTTGGGACGGTTTCTACGATGGTTTTTAAACCACTTGTACAAACAGGAAGAGTTTTTAAAGAAAAAGAAAGTTTAACGCTCTGGATTACAGATGATGACAACAAAGTTCCGATTAGAATTAAAGCGGATTTGGCTGTTGGATCTCTAAAAGCAGATCTCGATGAATATAAAGGATTGAAAAATCCGTTTAAAGTTAAAAAATAATGAACCCTACTGATCATTCAGAATCAATTTTAAAAGAAATTGACCTTAAATTTCAAGCAATAAACCAAAAAACTGATGTTCAGTTAGAAGGATTACTTTGGTCAAAACCAATTACATATTGGGATTACATTCAAACAGACGCTCTTTTAAATTTACAAATACAACGCACAACACTTCCTGATGAAATGGTATTTATCATGTACCATCAGGTTAATGAACTGATTTTTAAAATGATTTTGTGGGAAATCGATCAAATTGCAGACACGCAAAATATTCAGGTTGATTTTTTCAGCGAAAGACTTTCCAGAATTACCCGCTATTTTGATATGCTGACAAATTCGTTCAGCATTATGGAAAACGGAATGGAAGTCGATCAATATATGAAATTTAGAAATACACTTACTCCTGCAAGTGGATTTCAAAGTGCACAATACAGACTAATTGAATTTGCTTCGACAGATGTTATCAATTTAACAGACCGCAGATACAAAGCAAACTTTGACGAAAATACAGATTTAGAAACTACTTTTGAACACCTTTACTGGCAGGCAGCCGGAAAAGATTATCATACGGGCGAAAAATCATATTTACTTCAGGAATTCGAAAACAAATATAAAGTTCAGTTTTTGAGACAAATGTCTACGTTTAAAACTAAAAACATTTGGCAGAAATTCACGCAATTACCTATTGAAGACCAGCAAAATCAAGAATTAATTCACGCAATGCGTCATTACGACAAAACGGTAAACATTACCTGGGTTATGCAGCACCTTAATACTGCAAGAAAATACATCTTAGAAAGCGGAAAAGGCAACGGCGAAGCAACCGGCGGAAGTGACTGGCAAAAATATATGCATCCAAAATACCAAAGACGCATCTTTTTTCCTAAATTGTGGACCGAAGAAGAATTGTCCAATTGGGGAAATGAAGACCTACTTTAATTTCCTGCAAAAAAAATTAAGAGTTTGAAAAAAGCATTCGTAATTATAATAGTATTATTTTCAATATTTTCGTGTACTAAAACAGAGGAAAAAGTTGAAATTAAAATTACAAAACCAAAAACCAAAAAAGTAGAGTTTGGTTTTAATTACGCTGATTTTAATGTTGTTAATGATACTATTTCCAAAGGAGATTCTTTTGGGTCTATTTTGCAGAGTCAAAATATTGGCGACAAAAAAGTATACGACATTGTTGAACAGGTTAAAGACACTTTTGATGTAAGAACTATTCGTTACAACAAACCTTTTACATTACTTCGTTCAAAAAATAAAACAAATAATCTTCAGGTTTTTATTTATCAGCCAGATGCTTTAACTTATTATGTAATCGATTTACGAGACAGCATTGCAAAAGCCTATAAAAAAATAAAACCGGTTACTTTAAAAAGAAAAATTATTGGCGGTGTTTTAAAAACTTCATTGTCTGAAACTTTAGGAGATGAAGATGTAGAAACTGCACTTGCCAGCAGAATTACAAAAGTGTTTTCCTGGTCAATTGACTTCTTCAAACTTAAAAAAGGTGATCGTTACGGTTTAATTTTTACAGAACGTTTTATAAACGGAAAAACATATGACGGAGTTGAAGATCTTGAAGCTGCTTTTTTTGAATATAAAGGAAAAATCGTTTATGCTTTTCCTTTCGAAAAAGATACTCTTTCGGGAAAAATTGAATATTATGATGATGAAGGAAAAACACTAAAAAACTTCTTCTTAAAAACTCCAATTAAATTCAGCCGAATCACTTCCAGATTTACTATGAACAGGTTTCACCCGGTTCAGCATACCTGGAAAGCACACAAAGGAACAGATTATGCGGCTCCAACCGGAACGCCAATTTCAACAACGGCATCTGGAGTGGTTGAAGCAACCGGATATACGGCAGGAAACGGAAACTTTGTAAAAGTAAAACACAACGGAACTTATTCAACTCAATATTTACACATGTCCAGAATTTTAGTGCGCCGCGGACAACGCGTTACGCAAGGACAAACAATTGGTTTAGTTGGAAGTACAGGTTTAGCTTCTGGCCCTCACGTTTGTTACCGTTTCTGGAAAAATGGTGTTCAGGTAGATGCGCTTCGATTGAATTTGCCAACCGGAGAATCTTTAACCGGAAATGATAAAACCCGTTTCTTTAAACAAATCGAACCTTTGAAAAGAGAGTTAGATAGTATTGGGAATTTGTAAATATCTGTAATCAAAAGCCGAATGAAAAATTCACGTCTAAAATCAATTTACAACGATACTTTTTCAGGCTTAAAATTATATTACAGAGATACTGATCTGCCTGATAATTTAATTTCAAATTATAAAATTGGGCAAATAATTCAGGAAAAAGGTTTTACCGATATGACTTCTATTGGCGGCGGACTTTCTGGCAATTTCAGGTACTTAATTGCAAGTGCTCATGCCAAAGATTTATCGAAATTCAATCCTGACTCGGCAAAAATTGGTCATTTTCTTTTAGACACGATTGCTTATTTTAAAGTATTGGATATTCAGAAAATTGGTAACCAAACACAAGTTTTTCTTTTAAACATTCCAGACAATTCAATTTTACTTTTAAAAAATTCATCATCAAATCTGGAAGATGAGATTATAGAAAAAGCAAGGAGAAAATTTGAATCTAAAATTCACTTAGCTTTAGTTCCGGAATTACAAACGGAAAGCTGGAAAGAAAGAACAAAATCTCCTCTCGGAATGAGTGATAACGGAGAATTCTTTTTTGACGATTCGAAGATTAAAGTTGAATCACCAAAAAGAATCGAAATCAATATCGAGAAAAAAACTATTGAAGTTAATAAAAAGCCTTGGTGGAAGATTTGGTAATCAAAATCAATAGAATCTCGTTAAATATAAAACCTCAAATATTCTAAATGGTTTCAATAAAAGATATACTAATCGAATTATGTATTGTATTCCTTTGGTTTTTTGGCAGTATTACAATTGGTGCTTTATTTGAACTTCCTTTTTTACTTCTTCCTTTTTTTATAGCTTTTGTAAGTTTAAAATTATTCTTAAAAAGAAGAAAAAAAATACTTGATTTTGTAAAAGATGATTTTCAAAAAATAGGCTATCAATTAAACTCGGAAAGACCTATCTCTTTTAATGAATATTTTAAAAAGACTGAATTAGAAGTTCTACCTGTCATTTTAGTAAATGATGTTCCTCTAAAAAGATTTAGATACGTGAGAGGTTTTAGAAGAATTTTTACTGCCAGATCTAAAAATGGAAAATTACATGAGTTAAATACTTTCGTAATGCACAAATGGAATGGCGAGAATAAAATTGAAATTATCAATATCAAAAACCTTCCAAATTAATTTTTACAAAAAATCACTTGCAAAACTTCTTCCTAAACTCAGACGGATTCATTCCTTTATGTTTTCTAAAAACTTTATTTAAATGACTTTCGTCGGAAAAATTTAATTCGTCTGCAATTTCGTTAATGCGCATATCGCTGTTTAAAAGTCTGGCTTCAATCAATCTTAATTTATAGTTTGCAATATATTCCTGCAGCGTTTCGCCAGTTTGTTTCTTAAAATATTTCCCTAAATAATTAAGAGAAATATTAAAATGCTCACTTACTCTTTCTGCTTTTAATTGTTTTGGATTGTAGATGTTTTCCTGAATATAATGTAGTATTTCCAAAACCATTTCTCCCGTTGTTTCTTTAATATTCTTCGGAAGTTTTAAGGCAATATTTCTCGCAACAATTGTAATTATAGTATTTACAATTTGCTCAATAATTTTTTGGTGATAAATCTGCTGATTGTTTAGTTCCTGAATTATACTTTCAATCAGCGAAGCAATTAAAGGTTTGTCAATTGTGTTTTTTAGAATACAGCCGGGACGATGGCTTGCATTTTGAAGAATATATTCCATTCGCAAAATAGTTTCACTTTGTCCATTTTGAGAATTTTCTTTGATATAATATTCATTAAACCGAAGAAAAAAGAATTTTGTTGGCGTTGTAATTTCATACGAATGAACATCTTGCGGCGTTACCAGAAATAGATTTCCTTTTCGATATTGAAATGTATTATCATTAATAACCTGAATTCCCGTTCCGTCAACCACATAAATCAATTCAAAGAAATTGTTCTTCCGAATTGTTTTCGGGAACTGTTCTAATTCTTTAAAATCAACTTCAAAAGGAAGATATAAATTCTTGTTTGTCATTAGGCTAAAATACAATTTTAGTACCAATTAGTACAATTTTCTGCGGAAGCTAACCTCTTAATTTTGTTTCAGATAACAAACTAAAATCTACAAAAATGAGAATACTTTTAATTGGAGCTAATGGAGAAATTGGCAAAATACTAAATCCGGCTCTGTCAAAAAATCATGAAATTATTTCGGCAGGAAGAAACAGCGGTGATTTTAAAATCGATTTATCAGATTCAAATTCGATAGAAAAATTATTCGAAGAAGTCAAAAATATTGATTCCTGTATTTGTGTTGCGGGCGATTGTTATACAGGAGATTTACATTCGCTTGACGAAGAAAAATTAAATATTGGTATCAAAAACAAATTATTGGGTCAGGTAAATCTGGTTTTAATTGGACAAAAATATTTAAACGATAACGGATCATTTATATTGACTTCGGGAAAGATGGGCGATAAACCTGTGAAGAATAATATTAGTAAAGCAATTGTAAATGGCGGAATTAACAGTTTTGTGCTTTCGGCTTCGCTGGAATTAGAAAGAGGAATTAGGATAAATGCCATTAGTCCGGCAAAGATTTCAGACATTCCGGCGGAAGATCTAATAAATGCTTATGCAAAAGGTATTGAAGAAAATATAAATGGAGAAATTATTAAAGTAAACTATTAAAATTTTAAAGATGAAAAACACAACTTTGCTATTATTACTATTCGTTTTAAATTCGGCAATTGCACAAAAAACGAAATCTGATTTTTTAGGCTCATGGACTTTGGTTTCGGTTGAAAACAAAAACTCTGACGGAACAAAAACCCTTCCGTACGATATAAATCCAAAGGGCACTTTATTTTTTGATGAAAAAGGAAATTATGCCATTCAGATATATAAAAATGAAAGGTCTAAAATAATTTCGGGCGATAAAAACAAATGCACTCCCGAAGAAAATGCGGCAATTGTGCAAGGAAGTAATTCGCATTTTGGCGAATTTGAAATTGACGAAGCAAATAAGATTATTACTTTTAAAATAAAAACGGCTTCATTTCCAAACTGGGAAGGAACAATTCAAAAGCGATCTTATACTTTGATAAATAACGAACTTAAATATGTTGTAACCAATACAACGCAAGGAGGAAAATCAGTCACGGCAGAAGTTGTCTGGAAAAAATTGTGATGCAGATCAAAAAACGTTTTCGCAACTTATTGTTATATAATCATGAAGCGTTACCCTTTTAAAAGTTATTTCAGTATTTTTGTGTTTCTAAAAAAAACAATCTCAATAATAAAATAAAAATGGCTTTAAACACAACAAACCCAACCGGGACTGAAGCGTGGAAAAATCTGCAAAACCACTATAACGCAATTCACGGAACTACGATACAAGAATTATTTCAGCAGGATAATGCGCGTGCTGAAAAATTCAACTTACAATGGAATGATTTTTTAGTTGATTATTCTAAAAACAATATTACACCAGAAACGCTTTCTCTTTTATTAGAATTAGCAAATTCAATTGGATTAAAAGATGCGATTGCTCAATATTTTGGAGGAGAATTAATCAATCAAACTGAAAACAGAGCCGTTTTACATACCGCTTTACGTGCTCCGGAATCAGCAATTATTAATGTTGATGGAGAAAACGTAATTCCAGAAGTTTATGAAGTAAAAAACAAAATCAAAAACTTCACTCACGAAGTTATTTCTGGAGAAAGAAAAGGTTTTACAGGAAAAGCTTTTACTGACATTGTAAATATTGGAATTGGAGGTTCTGATCTTGGTCCGGTTATGGCGGTTGAAGCTTTACAATTTTACAAAAATCACCTGAACACACATTTCGTTTCGAATGTTGATGGTGACCACGTAAACGAGATTATTAAAAAACTGAATCCTGAAACAACATTATTTTTAATTGTTTCTAAAACTTTTACAACACAGGAAACTTTATCAAATTCTGAAACTATCAGAGAATGGTTCTTGAAATCAGCTTCTCAGGAAGATGTTGCAAAACATTTTGTGGCGGTTTCAACTAATATCCAAAAAGTAACAGAATTCGGAATTAATCCGAACAACGTTTTCCCGATGTGGGACTGGGTTGGAGGAAGATTTTCTCTTTGGAGCGCTGTTGGTTTAAGCATAGCTTTGGCAATTGGTTTTGATAATTATAACCAATTATTAGTTGGAGCAAATGAAACTGACGAACATTTTAAATCGGCTGAATTTGACCAAAACATTCCGGTAATTTTAGCATTGTTAAGCGTTTGGTATAATAATTTCTTTGGTGCCGAAAGTGAAGCTTTGATTCCGTACACACAATATTTATCAAAATTAGCTCCGTATTTGCAGCAGGCAACTATGGAAAGTAACGGAAAAAGTGTTGGCCGCGACGGAAAACCTGTTAATTACCAAACCGGAACCATTATTTGGGGAGAGCCGGGAACAAATTCGCAACATGCATTCTTCCAATTAATTCATCAGGGAACAAAAATAATCCCAACAGATTTTATTGGATTTGTAAAACCTCTTTACGGAAACGAAGATCATCATAACAAATTGATGTCAAACTTTTTTGCTCAGACAGAAGCTTTATTAAACGGAAAAACTGAAGCACAAGTTCAGGCTGAATTTGACAAACAAGGTTTATCTGCAGACAAAGCTTCTTATTTACGACCATTTAAAGTTTTCACTGGAAACAAACCAACCAATACAATTTTGATTCAAAAATTGACTCCTAAATCTTTAGGTTCATTAATTGCTTTATATGAACATAAGATTTTTGTTCAGGGTGTTATCTGGAACATTTTTAGTTTTGACCAATGGGGAGTTGAATTAGGAAAACAATTGGCAAATTCAATTTTAGATGAGATCAATTCTAAAACAGTAAAAAGTCACGATAGTTCAACTTCATTTTTGTTAAACCACTTTTTGAAGAATAAATAAGAATAAATAGAAACATTTTTCTTAACAATCTGAAAACGCCTTGATTTATAAAAATTAAGGCGTTTTTTCGTATAAATTAGCCACATATGATCTTTTTTTTACGAATAATTGCAAGTATAGCGCTACAACACCCATTGAAATATTATTATTTTAACAAAATACGAATACTTAAATTCAATAAATCGTTATTTTGTTTAAAGAAAACAGAAATATTCATTTTAATGTGCAGCACAAACCGTAAAACTTATTTTTCTTAACATTTTGATAACATTATCTGATTTAATTGTTATAATTTTGCCAAAAACAATAAACTCAAGAACAAATGAAGAAAATGAAAAATTGGTTACTTACTGGACTATTTTTTATGATAGTTTCAACCGTATTTTCTCAAGGAAAAGTGACTGGTACTATTACAGATGGTACAGGTTCATTACCAGGCGCTAACGTTGTGATCAAAGGATCTAGCGCAGCGACTTCAACAGATTTTGATGGTAAATTCACTATCGAATCTGCAACAAGTACGGGAGAAATCGTTATCTCTTACTTAGGTTATCAAAGCCAAACTGTGAAATTCACAGTAAATGGTTCTACAAACTTAGGAACAATCGTTTTAGCTTCTAATTCAAACGAATTAAGTGAAATCGTTGTAAAAAGTACTACTGTAGATATTGCGAAAGACAGAAAAACACCTGTGGCAGTTTCTACAATTAAAGCAGCTGAAATTCAGGCAAAATTAGGAAATCAAGAGATTCCTGAAATGTTAAAAAGCACTCCATCTGTTTACGTAACTAAATCTGGTGGTGGTTTTGGAGATTCAAGAATTACAGTTCGTGGATTTAGCCAAAATAACGTTGCCGTAATGGTAAACGGTATGCCGGTTAACGATATGGAAAACGGAGCTGTATACTGGAGTAACTGGGCAGGTTTATCTGACGTTACTTCTTTCATCCAAGTACAAAGAGGTTTAGGATCTTCAAAATTAGCTATTGCTTCTGTTGGGGGTACTATGAACTACGTAACCAAAGCTTCAGATTTGAAACAAGGCGGTACTGTTGGTACTTCTTTTGGTAACGATAATTTCTTCAAATCTAACGTTTCTTACAATACAGGAAAATTAGACAGCGGATTCTCTGCTTCAGTTTTATATAGCCATACACAAGGTGATGGATACGTTGATGGAACTAAATTTAACGGAGATAACTACTATATAGCTCTTGGTTATACTACAAAAAATAACAAGCACGATTTCCAATTTACAGTTACTGGTGCTCCACAATGGCACGATCAAAGATCTACATTTATTACTATAGCTCAATACCAAAAATATGGTACAGAGTCTGATCCAAACATTAAATATAACTCTGATTGGGGTTATAAAAATGGAGAATCATTTAATATGGTAAGAAACTACTACCACAAGCCAGTTGTTTCATTAAATTATGATTGGAACATTAACGAAACTTCAAAATTATCTACTGTAGCTTACGTTTCTTTCGGACGTGGAGGAGGTTCTAGAGGAGCTGGTGGTATTAGAGGTTTTAACTATGCTAATAACGCATTCAGAACTGCGGACGGTTTAGTTGATTTTGACAAAATTGTTGCTTACAACTCAGGACAAACAGTAAACATTAATGGTACTAATTACACTCGTACAACTAACGGTACAAGCGGACAATTCCAAAACAGTTCTGCTACTGGAAGTTTAACAAACTCTACAACTGGTATTTCTCAAATTTCATCAGTTAACTCTCATAACTGGTACGGTGCAATCGTAAACTTCAACAAAAAATTCTCTGATCATTTAACTTGGGATTTAGGAGTTGACGTTAGAGGATACAAAGGTCTTCACTACCAAAACATAAACAACTTATTAGGGGCTAATTCTTACATTGATAACTTTGATGTAAACAATCCAAACAGAGTTTTAACAAATACATATTCTACATACGCTTCTTGGAATGTATTTAAAGATACTGACAAAGAAGAAAAAATCAACTTCAACAATGATGGTGATGTAAGATGGTATGGTGGATTTACTCAATTAGAGTATTCTACAGATAAATTTACTGCATTCGTGCAAGGTGCACTTTCTCAACAAGGATTCAAAAGAGTTGATTATTTCAAATATCAAGCTGGAACTCCGTTGGCAAGTACAGATTACGAGAACATCTTAGGTGGTAACGTAAAAGGTGGTGTTAACTACAACATCAACGAGCACCATAACGTTTTTGTTAACTCAGGATACTACTCAAAACAACCATTCTTTAATGCTGTTTACCCAAACAACGCTTCATTAGTAAATGGTAATTTAACAAATGAGAAAATCTTCGGTATTGAGGCTGGTTATGGTTTACGTACACAAATGTTTACTGCAAACTTAAACTTTTACCGTACTTCATGGAAAGACAGATACCAAAGACAAAATGACGGAGCTGCTGACAATCCTGGAGGTTACTTTGATTTCGCTGGAATTACAGAAATTCACTCAGGTATAGAGTTTGACGCTACTGCAAAAGTTCTTGACAAACTTACTCTTACTGGAATGTTTTCTATTGGAGATTGGAAATATGACGGAACAAGTACAAGTAATCGTTACGACTCAGGAAACAATCCTATCGGTGGAGGAACTCCTATAACATTATACCTTGACGGTGTAAGAGTTGGAGATGCTGCTCAAACAACTGCAGCGTTAGGAGCAATTTACGAAATCCTACCTCGTTTTACTGTTGATGCAAACTATTTCTACAATGATAAGTTATATGCTGCAATTTCTCCAGGAAACTTTACTTCTGCAACTAACAGAGGGTCATTACAATTGCCTTCTTATGGTACAGCTGATGCTGGATTATCTTACAAATGGTTAGTTGGTAAAAACAAAGACAACTCGGTAGGTTTCAGATTAAACGTTAACAACGTTTTTGATTACACTTACATTGCTGAAGCTAAAACAAATATATTTGCAGCTGATGTCCCTACTGTTCCAACATACAAAGGTATTGCTACTACAAACCAAGTATACTTCGGTTTCGGTAGAACTTGGAACTTTGCTTTACGTTACGATTTCTAATATTTAGAATCTAAATAAATACTATAAACGGCATTGACTTTTAAGTTTAATGCCGTTTTTTTTTGACCAATTTTGCTATATTTGTTTTTAACAAAAAAACACAGTTTATGTATCATTTTATTCAAAAGCTTCATTCGGGCTGGGCATATCTAGCTTTACTGCTTTTATTGTTTGCAGTAATAAACGCTGTTATCGGCTTGACTTCTAAAAAAGAATTTACAGCAAAAGACCGCAAAATATCTTTATTTGCCTTAATTGGAACCCATACACAATTATTGATTGGATTAATCCTTTATTTTGTGTCTCCATTAGGAAAAGATTCTTTTGGTCAAATGTCTAATGCCGCATTACGATTAACTTCATTAGAACATCCGCTTATTAACCTAATTGCTATAGTTTTAATTACTATTGGATGGTCAAAACATAAAAAACTAATTAATAGTGAGGCGAAACATAAAACCTTTGCTATTTATTACGGATTAGGATTAATACTTATTTTAAGTAGAATTCCGTGGAACCTTTGGTTCTAGAAAATACCAATTAAAGCCCTCCAAAAAAGGGCTTTTTTTATCTCGGCATATTATTTGTACAAACTCCCCAAGTCTGAAAAAAAATAAACCATGAGTAAAAAAAACTTTATACTTACCGCATTTGCAATAACTTTTTTGAGTTGTTTTACCTACGTAATAAGTCAAACAAAGCCAGTAATTGATCCCAAAGTACCTCAAGACACTGTAAAAAATGCCAGACCAAACATTATTGCAATCCCAACTGATTCTGTATTTACAGACAACGGTTTAAAATTAAAACTATACAAAAAAACGGCACATGCTTCCTACTATGCAGATCGTTTTAATGGTAGAAAAACAGCTGACGGCAGCAGATTTAACAACAACAAATATACCGCCGCACACAAAAAACTTCCCTTTGGAACAAGAGTTAAAGTAACGAATGAAGCAAACGGAAAATTTGTAATTGTAAAAATAACAGATCGCGGCCCATTTGTAAAAACCCGCGAAATAGATCTTTCAAAACGAGCGTTTATGGAAATTACAAAGCACAAGGGTGCCGGTGCGATGAAAGTAACAATCGAAAGAATAATAGAATAAAAAAATCCCGTTCTGAAATTTCAGAACGGGATTTTCATTTTTAGATAAATTTCTTAATACCCATTATGATTCCGGTATGAATTCCTTCGTGATAACTCACAAAATCTAATGCGTCCTGAACATTTTTGAGATCAAAACCCATACTGGTCGTGTATTGATTATAATTAGTAAAAACATTATCATTATAATCTCTTTCTGTTTGAAGGAGAGTTTGGGTAAGCAAATCTCTAATTTCATTCACTTCTTCCTGCGAAACATCTGCTTCCGGTTTTGTTCCTTTTGAATATTTGGCAATAAGTTCATCTGAAACCTGCAAAGGCAGACCTGATAATTTATAGACTAGAATTTGCTGCGAAGCGATACAATGTCCGATGTTCCAAATCAAATTATTTTTAAATCCGTCCGGGATTTTATTTAATTGTTCCAATGAATGATGGTCTAAAATTTTTACAAGGATTTCCCTAATAGTCTTTTGTGTTTCAAAAACTGAACTCATAATTTTATTTTTTTTCTAAAATTAGACAATTTTAAGTTTCAAATGAATTTTCTTTGTAGTCTAACAAATTTGAAAAAACATGAACAAAATATATTATTTAGCCTCTTGTGACACTTGTCGTAAAATCATCAAAAGTCTTCCGAAAAACAATTTGGTTTTTCACGATATCAAACAAGATCCAATTACTGAAGCTGAATTAGAAGAAATGTATAAACTTTCAGGAAGTTACGAAGCTTTATTCAGCAGAAAAGCACAGTTATACAAATCAATGGATTTAAAAAACAAATCATTGACCGAAGCTGATTTTAAAAATTACATCTTGGAACATTATACATTTCTAAGCCGTCCGGTTTTTATTATTGATGGTAAGATTTACATTGGCAACAGCCAGAAAAATGTAGCTGAAGTTATTCAGGCTTTGAGTTAGTTTTTTTTTCTGCCGCTAATTTCACGAATTTACACGAATTTTATTTAGGCTTGTTAAGTCTCAAACTGTGAAATTATATTAGTGTAAATTCGTGAAATTCGTGGCAAAAAAACTTTAAATACCTCTATACCTTACAGAATAGTATTTTACATCATAACACTGCAAACTTTTATTTATCTTTGCGCCTTTATACTCAATTATATGATACAATCTATGACAGGGTTTGGCAAAGCTTCTTTGCAATTGCCTACAAAAAAAATCACAGTCGAAGTAAAATCCTTAAACAGTAAAGGTTTAGATTTAAACGTAAGAATGCCATCGGTTTACCGTGAAATGGAATTAGGTTTAAGAACTCAAATCTCAACAAGACTGGAAAGAGGGAAAATTGATTTTGCAATCTATGTAGAAAGTACTGCAGAACAAACTTCGACGAAAGTAAATGTGCCTGTTGTGAAAAATTATATAGCACAATTGAGAGAGGTTTATGCTGATGCTGATGAAACGGAACTAATGAAAATGGCAGTTCGTATGCCTGACACATTAAAAACAGAACGCGAAGAAATCGATGAAAACGATTGGGAGCAGATTCAGGTTATCATAGATGAGGCTTTACAAAACATTTTAAGTTTTAGAAAAGACGAAGGCGAATCTCTTGAAAAAGAATTTAATCTTCGAATTGGTAATATTCGTCAATATATGAATGATGCTTTGGCACTTGATCCAGAACGCGTTCAGGCAATAAAAGATCGTTTACAAACCGCAATTGCAGAATTACAGGTTAATGTTGATGAAAATCGTTTCGAACAGGAATTAATCTATTATCTTGAAAAATTAGATATCACCGAAGAAAAAGTTCGCTTAACGAATCATTTAGACTATTTCATCGAAACCTTAGGAGGAAGCGAAGCAAATGGCCGAAAATTAGGTTTTATTACTCAGGAAATGGGTCGTGAAATTAATACCATGGGTTCAAAATCGAATCATGCGCAAATGCAGAAGCTGGTGGTGATGATGAAAGATGAATTAGAGAAAATTAAGGAACAGGTTTTAAATGTGTTATAACTTTTAGAAGTTATTTTAAAATCAACTTATTTGTAGTATTCATTCCTTAAAGTTTATGAAAAAATTAATTCTATTCTTAATCATAATAATTTCCACTACTAGTTGCAAATTTCAAAAAAAAGAATTCACCTTAATAGGAAAATGGAAAGCAATAGAATCAAGCGGCAGTGATGGAGCCAAAATGTATCGGACAGATATTGAGGATGGAAATGAACTTGTTTTTGAAAAAGGGAATATCATAAGTGATGATCTTAAAAATAAAGGGAAATATGAAATTTCAGAAAATAGATTACATATCATTTTCCCTAACGAAGAAATCTACTATATCTATCATCAAGACGAAAGCGATTCTGAGAAAATGTATTTACAACCCGTATCAGCTGATTATACAATTCTATGTGACGAAGGATGCTCGACAACTTATGAAAAAATAGAATAAATAACTACGGCCTAAAAACTAAACAACATACAAATTAAAGCTTAAAGCATATTGCCTAAAGCCTAAAGCATACATAATGAACAAAGGAAAATTAATTGTTTTTTCGGCACCTTCTGGATCGGGGAAAACAACTATAGTAAAACACTTATTAGGGCAAGAAGATTTAAATCTTGAATTTTCGATCTCTGCAGCTTCACGTGACCCACGCGGAGAAGAAGTCCACGGAAAAGATTATTATTTTATTTCGCTGGAAGAATTCAAAAAACATATTAAAGCTGAAGATTTTCTGGAATGGGAAGAAGTTTACCGCGATAACTTTTACGGTACATTAAAATCTGAAATTGAAAGAATCTGGGCTTTAGGGAAAAATGTAATTTTTGACATTGATGTTGCAGGTGGTTTACGTATTAAACATAAATTTCCGGAACAAACTTTAGCTGTTTTTGTAAAACCTCCAAGCGTAGACGAACTTAAACGCCGCTTAAAAGAGCGTTCTACAGAAAGCGACGATAAAATCAATATGCGTATTGCAAAAGCGTCTGTAGAATTAGCCACTGCGCCACAATTTGACGTGATTATCAAAAACTATGATTTACCAGTTGCTTTAGAAGAAGCGCATCAATTGGTTAAGGATTTTGTAAATAAGTAATTTTATTCCGCAGAGATTCACAAAGAAAAAATCACAGAGATTCGCAGAGTTCTAATTAAACTTTGCGAATCTTTGTGCTATCTTAGCGAATCTCTGAGAAACTTTAAAAAATGAAAATAGGTCTTTATTTCGGAACATATAATCCCATTCATGTTGGTCATTTGATCATTGCCAATCACATGGCTGAGTTTGCAGATTTAGATCAGATTTGGATGGTCGTTACGCCTCATAATCCGTTAAAAAAGAAAGCTACTCTGCTTGATGATCATCATCGTTTGCAAATGGTTTATCTGGCAACTGAGGATTATCCGAAAATCAAACCTTCGGATATTGAGTTTAAATTACCACAGCCAAATTATACCGTAATTACTTTAGCACATTTACAGGAAAAAAATCCCAATCATGAATTTTCTTTAATTATGGGAGAAGACAATCTGAAAACGCTTCATAAATGGAGAAACTACGAAGTGATTCTTGAAAATCATGATATTTATGTTTATCCGAGAATTTCTGATGAACCTGAAAATATAGAATTAAAATCGCATCCAAAAATTCATGTAATCGATGCACCAATTGTAGAAATCTCTTCCACTTTTATTCGAAACAGCATTAAAGAAGGCAAAAATATTCAGCCTTTGTTACCGCCGAAAGTTTGGGAATATATTGATCACAATAATTTTTATAAGAAGTAAAAAATTTGAATTTAAAAAATAATGAATAGCCTCCAGCTTTAGCTGGAGGTTTTTTAATTTAACAACTTAGGGCTTTAGCCAAAATTGAATATTTGGCTAAAGCCCTATTCCCAATCTATTCTCTAACCTCCAGTTAAAACTGGAGGCAATTGATTTCTCTGGAAAAGGAAAAACCTTTGTCAAAGTTTAAAACTTTGACAAAGGTCTCGCTTCATTAATAAATCCAATAAAAAAGCCTGAATTTAAATTCAGGCTTTTTTATTTATGCTTCAACGTTAACTTCACTTTTTACTCGGGTTCTGATTTCACTTAGAGATTGATCTACTAAAAGTTTTCCATCTCTGAAAACTTCTTTCAATTCGCCTTGTTTTTCTTCTTCCCAAGAAACATTATCAGTTAAATGATACTTCCCGTCGATTAAATCGATTTTCATCAATCCTTTAGCCGATTTTTTAGTTCCGTCATCCGTAATCGGATCTTTGAAGATGGCTCTTCCCTCACCTTTTACTTCCCCGTAAGTTGCTTTCATCGCAAATCCGAAAGTATCTCTGGTATTATATTGATACGTAAAAGAACCAATTCCTAAAACTACGTTTGTAGATGCAAATCCTTTTTCTTTTAATCTTTCGCAAATTTGAGTCGCTCTTGCTACGGTAATACTGTCGCCATAAATTGCCCCAATTTGAGGAACTAATTCTTTATAGCCTTTTTCATTAACAGAACCACCAAAAACATCCCAAAGCAATTCAATTACACCTTTCTTTTCCTGTTCTGTTTTTCCGTTTGGATTTCCGCAGATAATATCAACCGGATCACCACTATCAGGACGAATTACTACTTTGCCTTCTCTAGAAACAATATCTTCTCTTAGACGCGGTAAATAATCGGTTAAAACCTTCCATAAATCCCAGGTATCAGAAACAATAGAAACAATTCCTTTTGGATACACTTCTGTAATTAATCTTTTGAAGGTTTCATATTCGCCTTCTGTTGTTCCCATACACATTACAGAATGCTCTGTAGCGGCAACTGAACCTGCAACTAATTCTGAATCTGAATTGGCTTTGTAATATTCTTCTAAGAAATCAATTGCCGGAATTGTATCTGATCCTGTAAAACTTAATAAATGTCCGGCTGCAGAAGTTACTGCCGCTTCGATTCCACCCATACCACGCATAGAAAAATCGTGCGCCTGCCAATCTACAAATTCAGGAACAGAAGAAGTTTCATCGGCATATTTATCCAATACTTTTCTGTATTCTTTTGCAATTGTTGCAGAGTTACAAGGAAGCCAGATTACTGCTGAAAGCAATGTTTCAAAATAATTCGTCAACCAGAAAAACTCAGGAATTGTATTATACATCGTAAACATTGGAACTCGCAATGGAACGCTTGCTCCTTCTGGCAAAGCTTTAAAAACCATCGGAATATATCCTAAATCATGTAAATCTTCGATATGTTTTGTTCCAACTTGGTTTTCGCCTAAATAGTTATTAATTCTTCTAGAATATTTCTTAACTACTTCTTCTTTTGGCTGTTTGAAGAAATATTGTTCAAAATCGTGAATGATATATTTTTTAATAAAATACTGCAATCCAAAAAACACAACTTCATCAAGATCTTCAATTCTTGATTTACGAGGCGTCCAGTTAGAATAAACTAAAGTGGTATTATCTGGGTATTGTCTTCTGTGGTCAACTTTGTAACCGTCGGTTAATAGTAATGGGTTCATATATTTTTATTTAATAAATTTTGAATTAACTCTTCTAATGTTTTAAATTGTTCTACCGAATATCTTTCGCATACGATATCAATATTTCCTTTACGCCAAAAATTTTCTTCGACAACTACTTTCATTTTATGCGATTGTGCATAAAGTCCAAACTCCAGTAACGATATTGGTGACATTGTATCTCCTGCAAAATACATGATAATAATATCTGCTCTTTCAAGCGCCTGAAGTTCCCAACTTACTTGTTCCTTAAAATGAATATTTTCTATCGTTTGCGACCAGCTGCTGTCCCACTCGTTTCTTCTTGGATTAAAAATAACGAATTGATCTTGCAGCAATTCTTCACATCTTTTCTGCCAGTTAATAGCTTTATCCATCTCTATAGAACCTGCTAAGAAAACGGTTTTTAAATCAATTTGCAAAGGAATTTCTTCTGGTGCTTTATAAATTTTCTTCATGGCTATTTATTTCTTCCTTTTTCAGCTGGATAAAACGTTTGTACTGCATCACTCTGCCAAAATTCCTTTGTTTCAACATAAATACAGGTTAATTTTCCATAAAAACCAGCTCCGGTATCAATATTCCACACATTACAGCCTTGCATTGGCACTTCAATATTATAATGAAGCGTTGGTGTGTGACCGATATAAATTTCATTATAAAGTAATAATCTTTTTGGATACGAAAGTGAATCTTTTTTGATTCTCTTGTCCATTGTCAAAGCCATTTCCCAAAGTGTTCTGTCCCAAGAATAGTTTGTTTTGTAATGTTCTTTTTCTGGTCCGTGCATGGATGAAAAACCAGCGTGAATAAACAAATTATTATTTTCATCATCTACAAAGTAATCTTTCATAGAGTTGAAAAAATGAAGATGTTTTTCTTTTTCCGAAGACTCAATATCGGTATAACTTTCTATCGTCGATTTTCCTCCATGCAGAAACCAAATATCATTTATGATATCTTTTTCTAACCATTCCTGACACCAGGCATCATGATTTCCTTTTATAAAAATACATTCTTGTTTTTGGGATAAATCTATAAGAAAATCAATTAATTGTTTTGATTCGCTCCAGCCATCGACATAATCCCCCAGAAAAATAAATCTGTCATTTTGGGAATAATCAATTCTTTCTAATAACTGAATTAATGCTTTTAATCCGCCGTGAATATCTCCAAAAACTAAAGTTCTTTTCATGATTTAAATTCGATATACTTTGCCGGAACTTCATCTGTCAACCAAACGTTATTTTCAGACAAATAAAACTTGAATCCGTCTCTGTGCATTGCTCCGCTTCTAACGGTTAAAATTTGAGGAACTCCACGTCTGCTTCCTACTTTTATTGCCGTTTCTTTGTCTTTGGAAAGATGTACGTGCTGACGGCTCATTTTTTTCAAACCTTCTTTCTGGATGTTTTCCATAAACTTTCCAACGGTTCCGTGATATAAATATTCTGAAGGTTCTGTTTCTGCTAAATTCAATTCAACCGAAATAGAATGTCCCTGACTCGCACGGATTTTGGTTTCATCTTCGTTATAAGCGAAACGTTTTTTATCATTGTTTTCTACCACATAATCTAAAAGAACTTTATCTAATTTGTTTCCTTTTTGGGAACATTTCAAAATTAATTCTTCTACATCTGCCCAGCCGTTTTCATCTAGTTTTAATCCGATTTTTTCCGGTGAATGTCTAAGTACTAAACTTAGAAATTTACTTACTGTTTTTGCTGTATTTTCATTCATTATTATTATTTTTTCTAGAAGTCATATACAACGACTTCAATATCATTACTCGAAAGTGTTTTGAGAATAATTGGTTCAATCATTTCCCACTTTCCTCCAGCCAAACCACAACCAATTCTAGGCATGTGAGCAGAAGCATTATTTTTTTCTGCAAAATCAGAAACTGCTTTTAATCCTTCTTCAATGGCGTTGTATCGTATTGGAGCGCCTCCGTTTTCATCTTTATTTATTTTGTGCTGTCCAATTAGATTTGCTACCCATAAATCTTCTTCAACCTGAACAAACTGCACTTTTCCTAATTCAAAATTATCTTTTGATCTGAACCATTCTCTATATTGGGTTTCTGGTTCTTTCCATTTTTTTGAGATAGCCATAACAAATCCTTTTCCCCATCCGCCAATATCATTGCAAACATGTACAATTATCTTGTTTCCTAATGTTTGCGGCGATGTTGCATCTCCTTTTATATATTGAATATCTTTCATTTTATATCTATTTTAATCAAACGTTCCTACGGAACGTAAATACAACCTGATAACATCTTATTCTACCGATGAGATATTCCTATGGAACATCTATAAAATGTTTTTGTAAATCTGATAATTTTCATCATCGAATCAGACAAAAATTACCTTTTCTATTTCTGAAATTCTTTCAAAATCTTTTACCGTTCTTATTGCTATTTCTGCTGCTTTATCTTTCGGAAAATGATAAATCCCAGTACTAATATTCGGGAAAGCGATTGTTTTTATTCCGTTTTGAATAGCAAGGTTTAAACTATTTTTATAACAGTCGGCTAACAATTTTGATTTCTCTTCTTTATCGCCATTCCAAACCGGACCAACAGTATGAATAACATATTTAGAAGGCAGATTTCCTGCGGTTGTTATAACCGCTTCACCCGTTTTGCAGCCGCCTTGCTTATTTCGAATCTGAATACATTCATCCAAGATCACTTTTCCTCCTTTTCTGTGAATCGCGCCATCAACTCCGCCACCGCCAAGTAAAGAAGTGTTTGCAGCATTTACAATCGCATCAACCTGAATCTCTGTTATATCTGCTTTTAGAAGTTCTAAAATCATTTTTTAAATTCATTTAATTTGTTCCTTAGTCCGACATTTGAACTTATACTGAACGATCTGTGAAATCCACTTTTACTATTTCAATTTCTCCAATAATATTAGAATTGAAATCGTTTAAATCTTCTGACGGAATCCAAAGTTCGTTATGATTTTTATCGCCTACATTTTGAACTTCATATTTCTCCAAAAAAGAGGTTTTGACTTCAAAAGCGGTGACAATTGCAATAAAACCTGAAAATTCATCAACGGTATTCCATTCTAAAGCAATTTGTTCTGCGTATTGTTGATTCGTTACAGGATAAAAAATAGGTTGCCAATTTAATCTTGGAGGAAAAGCTTTGTACTCCAAATCTGCGATAAGTTCCATTTCTTTCAATCCAACCGGACGATATAATCTTGTTGTTTCCATAATTTATTTCAATTCATCCCTAACTTCCATCAAAGCAAAACCTAAAAGATTCAATCCCTGCCATTTTTCAGGATTTGAAGCATTTGTATGATCACTTGCCATTCCAATTCCCCAAATGGGATCGACCGGACTTGCTTCAACTAAAACCCGATCTTTTGTATTTAGTAAAAATGTTTTTAAATCTCGATTCTGACTGAACTTATGATAATTCCCTTGTTTTACAATCTCGTATCGGTTTTCTAACCAAAGTTTTTCGTCATAATTTCTAACTTCTCTTCCTAACTTTTTGGCTTCGGCCGGAGAATCTGCTTCTAGAATTTTTTCTAAGATTTCTTCATCCTGAAACAATTCTGCTTTTTTTGCCATCATCCAGTGTTCAGCCGTTTTATAGGTTACTTTTTCAACTTTAAAAGAACTTAACCACCATTGACTGAAACAGGTTTTGGTAATTTTTCCGTCTTTATTAGCCTGATGTCCCCAGAAAAATAAAAACTTACTTTCTGGAGCTATATCTTGAATATTGTATTTCATATTAATTGATCTAATTTGATTTGGAAAACTCTTTCATCATCAAAATCTTTGAAAGAATTTGTGGTAAAGATTTTGTCAAAGCAATCCAAAACTTCAAAACCTTTATTGAAAATTCCGTGGCTTACTGCTAAGTATAATTTTCCGGCATTTTTCTTTTTTAATTCTTCGGCAAGTCCAACAAAAGTTCCGCCGCCGTCACAAATGTCATCTACAATTAAACAGTCAATTCCGTTTAAATCGTCTTCATAAACTTTAAAACCAGATAGTTTTCCTGTTTTCACGTCACGGCTTTTGCTGCATTCTACAACATCAATTCCACCTAAAAATTCAGAAACTTTGTAGATTTTCTTTAAAGCACCGCCATCTGGAGAAATCAATTTCACGTTTTCACCAATAACTTTTAAAATCTGCTGAATAAAGGTATGGTTCGGAATTACGGTACAATTGTTTACCAAAGCCGGAGTAACTTCAGAATGTGCATCAAAAACAAAAACTTTATTCAACTGAAGTCCGTTTATAATATCAGCATACACTTTTACAGATAAAGGTTCGCCGGGAATCATAACACGATCTTGTCTTGCAGCCGGGAAATACGGAATAAACAAATCGATGATTTTAACGTCCATTCTGCGTAAAGCGTCAACCGTAATACACAACAAACCTAAATCATTGAAAGAGTTTAATCTGTGTGTGATTGTTATTTTTTGATTGCTATCAAAATCCGGATTAATTTTTATGTGTGGTTCTCCTCCAGAGAATGTAAAACTTTGAAATTTGATTTCTTCCTGATTTTGGAAAGGAGCGAATTTTGGGTCGAGATTTAGTATCATGGTCTTTTAGTTTGCGTTAATTATACGCAAATGTAGAATTAAATTTTAAATAAACAATTTATTTTGTGTAAAAATTACGCAAACTTTATTTCGAAGTGAAATCCTTTTTGAGTTAACTCGTTATATTTCTGCTTATTAAACTTAAAAAGTTTAGCTGGACGACCTGTTTTTATTGGTGAAAATTTTTCTGTTTCCTCTAAAATATCAAAGCTTAAGATTTTTTTTCTGAAGTTTCGTCGGTCAATTTCTTTTTCTAAAATAGTGCAGTAAAGATTTTCAAGATCTGAAAATAAGAATTCTTCAGGAAGTAAATCGAAACCAATTGGTTCGTATGTTAGTTTTGATTTTAATCTTGAAATTGCTTTTTCAAGAATTAAATTATGATCAAAAGCCAAAGCCGGAATTTCATCTATTTTACACCATTGTACTCTTTCGGCATCGGTATTGGCTTTGATATCTAAGTTTGAAGCATCGACCAAAGCATAATAAGCAACTGAAATTACACGATTTCGGGAATCTCTGTAAATATCATCTCCAAAAGTGTATAATTGTTCCATAAAAGTCAGCTGTACGTTTGTTTCTTCGTGCAGTTCACGAATAACAGCATCGCTTAACGATTCAGAATTTTGAACCAAACCGCCTGGTAAAGCCCAGTATTTTTCTGAAGTTCCAAATTGCTGTTCAATCAATAACACATATAAATCATTGTTTTTGTATCCAAAAACAATCGCATCGACAGCAATTCTAATATTTTGTAAATTTTCCATAATCCTAAATCATATCAAACAAATATAACGAATGAGAGCCAATTTTATAATCTAATGCACAAGCATAACTTATAAAATTGACTCTCAATATTTTTTATCTTACTCTTTTCTTTAACCTTTTCTAATTCACGGTAATACTTTTCTTTGGACTACTTGTACACGCAGAACTTCCCTCTTTTGTAGTAACATCTGCCTTTACCTCAAATGTACCGGCAGACGAATAAGTATGTGAAACATTCATTCCTTCACCAGAAGTTCCATCTCCAAAAGTCCATTTAACAGAACTTACTGTTTTTGTTCCGGTATATTCTATCGAATAATTAATTTTCTTGGAATTAGCTCCATCAACAGAATGTTTTAATTGAATTAAAATCGATTCTCCAAAACAATCTACTATTTCCTCGTCATCATGCTTACTGCAGGAAAAGACTAAAAAAGCTATAATAACAACTGCAAAAATTCTTTTCATCTTTTTCATAAGTTATTGATTTTAGTTTTGTTAAATCAAATTTATGGTTTTAAAAGGCAAGCTCAAACAAAAAAAAGAAGAATTTTCATATATTTTATACCCGTTTCGGTTTTTAAAGAAAGCTTTTTGAACATTTATATTAATTCACCTGTATATTTTTCTTTTCGATTACATTACAATTCTCTTGATCTTTTCTAACTGTAATATCCGCTTGAATTTCATAAGTTCCTACTGTTTCATAAGTGTGCGTTACTCTTAAACCTTCTACATTTGGTTTTCCATCACCAAATGTCCATTTTATAGAACTTAAGGATCCTGATCCTTCATATTTAACCGAATACGTAATTTTCTTAGCATTAAGCGGATCTAAAGAATATTGTATCTCAACCTTTGATGATTGTCCCCAGCAATTTGTTATAGAATCTATTTGTTCTTCAGTGCAGGAATCACTAATAAAAATTACTGTTAGTAATAATAAAATTTTCGCAGCTATTTTCATTTAAGGTTTAAAGGGATTTCGTTAAAGATATTCTTAGCATTAATTACAATCTGTTACCGTAAAACAATTTTAACTCTTTTGAAATAATTTCGAAAAACGAATTCAAATTATTGTTTTTTGGTGTCAGCAGATATACAAATTCTTCCGGAACGTGAAAACTGTTCCATACTAACTGCAATTTATTTTGTTTGATGTAATCTCTTGCATTACAATTCCAGGTAATGGCTACTCCTTCGTTTTTAGATAAAAGTCTAAGCATTTCAGATTCTGAAGGAATAATATAATTAGGAACCATTGACGGTCTTTTTTTATTAAAAGCATGCAGCCAGAACATTTTTATATGCGGAATTCTCGCATCATGACTGTACCATTTTTGTGCATTCAGCCATTGCTCTATTTCTGTAAAATTATCGGCTTTTAATCTTTGGCGGAATTCGGTTATGTCTAAACTTGTTGGCGCAACCATTATTAGTTTAATTTTTCCAACAATTTCATAAGTCGTATCAAACGTATCAAACCTTTTTGTCGTAATAGCAAAATCAAGTTTTTTAGAATTCACTAATTCAAAAAGTTCGTCGTTTTCTGCAAAAGTAAAATCGATTAAATCAAACTTAGCAATTAAAAGATTACCAATACAATCGAAAAGATTTTTTGAAACCCCAACAGAAATTAATCGGTTGGCATCTTCTGCTTTAGCTCTAAAACCTGTTTCAACACTTTCGAGTCTGTCGAGTGCGTCTATAATTAAATTATTCAGTAACTTAGCGTATTCGGTTGGCTCAACTCCTTTTGATTTCCGATTAAACAATTTATTCCCCACATGAGCCTCGAGCATAGAAATCTGCTGACTTACTGCAGGCTGGCTCATAAATAATTCCTTTGCGGCAACTGAAAAATTGCCGTTTTTGTAAACTGCTTTAAAAGTTCTGTACCATTCTAGATTTACCATGATATAAATTTGTTTATAGCAAACATAGTTTATTTTATTTTTACTAATATCACTTTCCGCGTAAATTTGTTAAAAATTTTAATCACATGAAAAAAATAGCATTACTCGCAATAATTGCATTTGCCGCTGCAGGTGTTTCTGCTGTCGCACAAAAATCAAATAAAAAAGGTATGAAAAAAGTATTATTTGTTGTTACCAGCAACGATAAGCTGGGCAATACAGGAGAAAAGACAGGATTTTGGTCTGAAGAATTTGCTGCTCCTTATTATGAATTATTAGATAAAGGAGTTGAAATTACAATTGCCTCTCCGCTTGGAGGACAGCCGCCAATTGATCCAAAAAGTGCAGATCCTTCATCGGCAACTGAAGACACAAAACGTTTTGACGCTGATAAAGTTTTACAGGAAAAATTAAAAAACACTTTAAAGCTATCAACAGTTAATCAAAAAGATTACGACGCAGTTTTTTATCCTGGTGGACACGGCCCGCTTTGGGATTTAGTGGAAGATAAAAGTTCTATTGCTTTAATCGAAGCTTTTTATACTAATAAAAAACCTGTAGCTTTTGTATGCCACGCTCCGGCTGTTTTAAAAAATGTAAAAGTAAAAGGTGAATATCTAGTAAAAGGCAAAAAAGTTACCGGATTTACAAATGACGAAGAAGAAGCCGTTGGATTAATTAAAGTTGTTCCATTTTTATTAGAAGATGCTTTGGCATCAAACGGAGCAATTTTTTCTAAAGGTGCAAACTGGCAGCCCTATGCTGTTGAAGACGGTCTTTTAATTACAGGCCAAAACCCGGCATCATCTAAATTGGTAGCTGGAAAATTATTAGAAAAATTGAAATAAAGATACTAAGATTCTAAGTTGCTAAGGTTCTAAGATTTTAGCAACTTGGTGATTAGTAATAATAATTGAGATGCTAGGCTACTAGAATATTAAGTTTTGAGAAAAAAACTTAGAATCTTAGAACCTTAGCATCTTAGAAACTCAAAAAAAATCATGCTAAACTTTGAATTATACAATCCGACGAATTTAATTTTCGGAAAAGGACAAATTGAAAAACTTTCGACTTTAGTTCCAAAAGATGCAAAAATCCTTTTGGCTTATGGCGGTGGAAGTATTTTTAAAAATGGTGTTTACGATCAGGTAATCGCAAACTTAAAAGGTTTTGAAATCGTAGAATTTGGAGGAATTGAGCCAAATCCGCATTTTGAAACTTTAATGAAAGCTGTTGAAGTTATCAAAGCAGAGAAAATTAATTTTATTCTTGCCGTGGGCGGAGGATCTGTAATTGATGGTGTGAAATTTATTTCAGCCGCCGTTAATTTCCAAGGAAATCCGATTGATATTTTACAAAAACGAATTCTGATTAAAGAAAACGCTGTACCATTTGGAACTGTTTTAACGCTGCCTGCAACGGGAAGTGAAATGAATTCAGGATCTGTGGTTACAATCGAAGCTACACAGGAAAAACTGGCTTTTGGCGGAAGCGCATTATTCCCAAAATTTTCTATCTGCGATCCAACCGTAATTGAATCTTTACCAAAAAGACAAATTCAAAATGGTGTTGTAGATGCTTTCACACACGTAATGGAACAATACTTAACTTATCCGCATGAAGGTTTTCTTCAAGACAGAATCGCCGAAGGAATTTTACAGACTTTAATTGAAGTTGGGCCAAAAGTGGTTGAAAATCCAAATGATTATGCTTTGGCTTCAAACTTTATGTGGAGTTGTACAATGGCTTTAAACGGATTAATTCAAAAAGGGGTTCCAAGTGATTGGGCAACGCATATGATTGGTCACGAATTAACGGCTCTTTACGGAATTGATCATGCGAGAACTTTGGCAATTATAGGCCCAAGTTTATACAACGTAATGTTCGAAACTAAAAAAGGTAAATTAGCACAATACGGAAGACGTATTTTTAATCTTTCTGGTTCTGATGACGAAGTGGCAAAAGAAGCAATCAATAAAACAGTTGAGTTTTTCCATACAATGGGAATGGACACTAAACTTTCTCAATATACAGATGATTATACCAAAACTGCAGATTTTATCGTAAATCGTTTCGACGAAAGAGGCTGGAAAGGTTTAGGCGAAAATCAATTGGTAACTTTAGATAAAGTAAAATCTATTGTTGAGCTTAGTTAATAAATAAATTCCAAATTTTTTAAATTCCAAATTCCAATAGCATACTTAAAAATTGGAATTTGGAATTTTTTATTTAAAATATAAATCTCATTATAATATCAACAACTTGGAATTTGGAATTTAAAAAATTGGAATTTATATTTAACTAAAAAAGGCGTTCTTAATAAGTTTAGGAACGCCTTTTCAAAATACTAAAACAAAACTAACTAACTCAATTCTTGATAAATTCATTAAATTCTAATTTACAATTAGTTATAACGCACGTTTTTATTCTTTATTGCATACTTGTTAAAAATATTATTTATTTTATCCAAACATGCTGAAAACCATTGAAATTAAAGACGTTCATCAAATTTCTTAAATCAGATTTTGTATTATTACTACATTATTAAGTACTTTTGTTTTAAATTATTAAAATAATGAGCGGAAAATTAAAATTTGCAGTAATTGGAGGAGGAAGCTGGGCAACGGCAATTACAAAGATGTTATGTGTGAATCTTTCAGAAATTGCCTGGTATATGCGTAATGAATCTGCAATCGAACATATCCAAAAATACAAACACAATCCAAATTATTTAAGTTCTGTTGAATTTGACACCAGCAAACTTAAATTAACAAGCAATATAAACGAAGCAATCGAATTTGCAGATTATATCATTTTTGCGATTCCATCTGCTTTTTTAGATGCCGAATTAAAAAACATGACGGTTTCATTAGCTGATAAAATCATTTTTTCGGCCATTAAAGGAATTGTTCCAGAAACAAGTTTAATCGTTGGTGAACACTTTCACATTCAATACGATATTCCATATTATAATATTGGTGTTATTACTGGTCCTTGCCACGCTGAGGAAGTTGCTCTTGAAAGACTTTCGTACTTAACAATTGCCTGTGGAGACCCCGAAAAAGCTCGTACGGTTGCAAAATCACTTTCTGGAAATTACATTAAAGCTAAAATTTCTGATGATATCATTGGTACCGAATATGCTGCAATGCTTAAAAACATTTACGCAATCGCTGCCGGAATTGCTCACGGTTTAGGTTATGGAGATAACTTCCAATCGGTTATGATGAGTAATGGAATTCGCGAAATGAAAAAATTCATTCGAAAAGTTCATAAAATGAAACGTAACATTAATGATTCTGCTTATTTAGGAGATTTATTGGTTACAGGATATTCGGTTTTCTCCAGAAACAGAATGTTCGGAAACATGATTGGAAAAGGATATACTGTAAAAAGTGCCATGATGGAAATGAGCATGGTTGCGGAAGGTTATTACGCAACAAAAAGTGCCTATAAACTAAATCAGGGTTATGGTGCAAAAACGCCTATTATAGACGCTGTTTATTCTGTTTTATATGAGGGGAAAGATGCGAAGTCTGTATTTAAGAAATTGACGGAGTCTTTAGATTAGTTTTTTTGAAGAATATAGAATAAAGAGTATAGAAAATAGACCTATACTTTGAGAATAAAAAAAGAGTCAAGACTTATTTAATTTCGTCTTGACTCTTTTTCTTTTCCTGCAAGGTTTTTAAAACCTTGTAGGTATTTATTATAGGTGGTGTTAAATTCTAAACCTACAAGGTTTTAAAAACCTTGCAGGAGAAATGCTACTTCACCATTATCCCCTCAACAAACAAAATAGGCACTTCTTCCGTATTATTTTCGTTGATTAAATTCGATTTGAATATGAACTTCTTATCGTACAAAGTATTTCCAATAAAGAATGTTACCATAAATTCATTATTCAAAACCAAAAGGCTTTTCTCTATCATTTCGATCTTAACCACAGAAACAGCCGGAACTTCAACAAAAGCATGACGTAAAACCGATGTTTTTTTCATTTCACCATCAATAGTTCCAAATGCTTTTGAAACCACCATAACGCTGTCTAAATTAAAGTCGCTGTCGTTTACAAGATAAGCGTACCACACTTTTTCCATAAAATCATCGCTCCATTCCTGCACCGCAGCAAGAAACACATTTTCAACTTCTGGAATTGTTATATCTTTTTTCATTTTTATTAAAAGCTTTAAAACCTTTGTCAAAGCCTAAACTTCAACAAAGGTTTATTATATTATTATAATAAATTAGACATTCGAATTAATCTAAAATCTACAGTCTAAAATCTAAATTGCAACTTATATATTTGCTTTAAATTGCTCTAAGAAACGAACATCATTTTCGTAGAACATACGGATATCGCCAATTTGGTATAAAAGCATGGCAATACGCTCTACTCCCATTCCAAATGCAAAACCGTTGTATTCGTCTGGATTAATATCACAGTTTTTCAAAACGTTTGGATCAACCATTCCGCAGCCACCAATTTCTAACCAGCCCGTTCCTTTAGTAATACGGTAATCTGTTTCCGTTTTTAATCCCCAATAAATATCAATTTCAGCACTTGGCTCTGTAAAAGGGAAATAAGACGGACGAAGACGGATTTTAGATTTTCCGAACATTTCTTTAGTGAAATAAAGTAACGTTTGCTTTAAATCTGCAAAAGAAACATCTTTGTCAATATACAATCCTTCTACCTGATGAAAAATACAGTGCGAACGCGATGAAATGGCTTCATTACGGAAAACACGTCCCGGAGAAATAGTACGAATTGGTGGTTTATGATTTTCCATATAACGCACCTGAACAGATGATGTATGCGTACGCAATAACACATCAGGATTTGTCTGAATGAAAAATGTATCCTGCATATCTCTTGCCGGATGGTATTCCGGAAGGTTTAATGCCGTAAAGTTATGCCAGTCGTCTTCGATTTCCGGACCTTCAGAAACGTTGAATCCAATATTGGCAAAAATATCTATAATCTGATTTTTTACGATAGAAATAGGATGACGAGAACCAATAATTACCGGTTCTGCAGCACGCGTTAAATCGCCAAAAACTCCTTTTATTTCTTCTTTGCTTTCAAGCTCTTCCTGAATAACTTTTACTTTTTCCTCAGCAACAGCTTTTAAGGTATTCATTACAACTCCAAAATCTTTTTTCTGGTCGTTCGGGATATTTCTAAACTCATTAAAAAGTTCTCTTACTAAACCTCTACTTCCTAAATATTTAATACGGAATTGTTCTAACGATTCTTTATTTTTCTCATTAAAGGCTTTAGCTTCCTCTATATGTTGTTTGATCTTATCTATCATTTTCCTTCGATAATTGAGAGTACAAATTTAGTGTTTTTAGTTTAAAGTACGCAGTCGCAGTCGCAGTTTTCAGTTTTCAGTTCAATCGACTGTAAACTGAGACTGCGACTGTAAACTAAAAACTACTCAATAACGTTTCTTTCTAAAAAATAATTTACAATTGCTTCTTTCATTAAAACAGATTGTTCTCCGGCTTTTAGCGCAGGCAATTGCTCTTTTACTTTGTAATGCGGCCAGCCTTCAGCATCAAAAAAATCAAATTCATAAAACCCATAAGGTTCAAGCAGTCTGCAGATTGCAATATGCATTAAGTTTAATTTTTCATCTTTTTTGAATTCACGGTGCACTTTTCCGAGTTCCTGAACTCCAATTAGGTAAATTATGGCATCTAAATCTAAATCTTCGCCTTGCGAAAATTGATTTGAAAGTATATCGACGAGCTTTTCCCAGCGCTCTTTTAATTGTGTATCTCTAGACATTTTTATTTATGATTTTTGATTGTAGAGTTTAGACTGCTGATTTAAAAAATCAATTCTGAAGGGGGCAGAATTGCAATCTGAACTCTAAATTTTGATTTGCAAAGATACACAGTTCAAATTCAAACACGTTAAAAAAATTAAACACATAAAAACATAGATTTTAAATATTAGATAAATCAAGATTAAAAACGGCTGAACCTTTGCAGCTCTGAGCCTTTAAACCTTAAAAAAAACATATATTTGCGCCTTCATTAAACATACCAAAACATGAGTTTTTTTGATATTATCGTTGCCGCACTTTTAGTTTACAGTTTATACAAAGGAATTAAAAACGGGCTTTTTGTAGAAGTTGCTTCTTTTATTTCACTTTTATTGGGAATTTATCTTGCGATTAAATTTTCTTCTTTAATAGCAGGCATGATTTTAAAACATGTTTCATGGAATCCTACTAATATTCAAATTACTGCTTTTATCTTAACTTTTATTATGGTTGTAATTGGTGTTTATTTCCTTGCTAAAATATTAACCGGAATTGCTGATTTTGCAATGCTTGGCTGGATGAATAAGTTAGGCGGAGGCTTTTTCAGAATCTTAAAAACAATCCTGATCTTAAGTATTTTTATTGCTTTGTTCGAGAAAATCAATTTCAATAATACTTTCGCTAAAAAAGAAACTCTAGATAAATCTATTTTCTATAATCCGGTTAAAAAAGTGGCTGCTTTTGTTTATCCTTCTATTGAAAAATGGTATGAGACTTTTAAAGAAAAACAAGCTGAGAAATCTGAAGAAGAAAAAGATCCTTCTAAAAAAGAATAATATTCTTTGCGCAAAGTAAACCCGACAGGTTTTTAAAACCTGTCGGGTTTGTTAATTAGTGTGTCAGGCTGAGCGAAGTCGAAGCCCTTTTATGTTAATCGAGCCTTCGACTTCGCTCAGGATGACAATAGGTTCAAAATAATATTTAGAAATTTATTTCTGTTTTCTCATCTTTCTTTAAAGTAATATCTTGTTTTTTATCTCCAAAAATTAAAGTTGTTTTCCCTCCTTTTTTAGAAGAAACAATCACTTTTTCGGGTTTCTTATTGTTCCAAATTATTTCTAATTCAAACCCGCCTCTTGCGCAAATTCCTTTTACAGAACCTTGCTCCCAGGCATCTGGTAAAGCAGGCAATAATCTAATTTCATTTTCATTAGACTGCACTAACATTTCGGCAACGGCTGCGGCTCCACCAAAATTTCCATCAATTTGAAATGGCGGATGCGCATCGAATAAATTCGGATAAGTTCCTCCGCCTCTTCTTGGTTTTTCCGTTTTCTTTCCGTCCGGATCAACATAACGCAGTAATTCGCGGAACATTTTATAAGCGCGATTTCCGTCCCAAAGTCTTGCCCAAAGATTAATTCTCCATCCTTTTGACCAGCCCGTAGTTTCATCGCCTTTTATTTCGAGTGTTTTTCTTGAAGCCTCGGCTAAATCTGGAGTTTTTAAAGGCGTAATATGATCGCCCGGAAAAAGTCCGAATAACTGCGATTGATGACGATGTTTCGGATCATTATCTTCCCAGTCAAAATACCATTCCTGCAGATTTCCTTTTTTACCAATTTGATACGGATAAAGTTTTGCCAATGCTGTTTCTAATTTTTTTCTGAAATCAGCATCAATATTAAGAACCTTTGAAGCCTTAATTGTTTTATCAAAACATTCGCGAATCATAGCTAAATCGGCAGTTCCACCATATAATGTAGCGCCGACAAAACCGTCCGATAGCTTATATTGATTTTCCGGTGATGTTGATGGCGATGTAATTAAATTTCCATTTTTATCTGTTACCAGCCAGCCCAAACAAAATTCGGCTGCACCTTTCATCAAAGGATACCCTTCTTTCCTTAAATAAGCTTCATCCTGCGTAAAAATATAATGTTCCCAAATATGTGTACTCAGCCATGCGCCCGCTATTGGCCAGCACGCCCACATTGGTTCTTCTTTTCCAAATTGTCCAACGGGATTTGTCATTGCCCAAATATCAGAATTGTGCGCTGCCGCCCAGCCTTCGTTAACACCATAAAAAGTCTTTGCCGTCACTTTTCCGGTTACCGAAAGATTTTTTATAAAACTCAAAAGCGGCAAATGCATTTCTGAAAGATTGGTGTTTTCTGCCAGCCAGTAATTTTCTTCGAGATTAATATTCATCGTATAATTACTGCTCCAGGGCGGATTCAAATACGGATTCCAAATTCCCTGCAAATTCGCAGGAACGCCCAATGTTCTTGAAGAACTTATCAATAAATACCGCCCGTAATTAAAATAGAGAATTTCGAGGTTTTTATCTTCTTTCCCGTCAGCGTAGCGCAGTAAACGTTCGTCTGTTTGTAAATCTGGTGCTGTGGTTTTGCCTAAATCTAACGTTACACGATTGTAGAATTTTTGATAATCGGCAATATGATTTTCTTTTAATTTGTCGAAAGGTTTTGCAAACGCCTTGTTCAAATTTTGCAATGCAATGTTTACATCATCAGGACCCTCTGTTGCTGGATTTTTGTCAAAACCATTAAAACTTGTGGCTACAGAAACATAAATAATCGCTTCCGTCGCATCTTTTAAAGTTAGTGTTTCTCTCGAACTTGTAATTTGTCCATCCGTTTTTTTGATTTGGACTAAAGTGGTAAATTTTGTTCCTCTGTCTTTTATCTCCAGATATTTTGGTAAAACAGCATATCCGGCATTTTCATGAATGGGTGCAGAACCTGTCATTACCAAAATATTATTTCTTACTTCAACATTTGACTGTAAAAGGCTTTTTAAATTGATATCAAAGTTTAAAGCTCCTTTTTGATCGGCTGTTAATTTGATTGCCATAATTTGATCTGGAGCTGAAACAAAATATTCACGTGTATATTTTATTCCGGCCATTTCGTAACTTACTTTTGAAATTGCATTCGAAATATCCAGTTCCCGATGATAATTTACCGCTTTTCCTTTTTCAGCATTGTTGATTTCTAATGTTCCTAAAGGTGCATACGATTCGGAGTTTTTCCCTTGAATTTTCTTGTTTAATTCTTCGGCTAGTTTATAATTTTCGTTTTTTAATGCTTCGCGAATTTCGGGAATGTTTTTATACGCTTCCGGATTCATTTTTGTATTCACAGGTTCTCCCGACCAAAGTGTGGCATCATTCAAATAAATTTTATCTGAATTTGCACCTCCAAAAACCGTTGCACCCATTTTTCCGTTCCCTAAAACCAAACTTTCTTCAAAGAAATCAGCAGGCTTATCGTACCATAAAACATTTTTCGATTGTGCAGAAATGTTTGTGTAGTAAGAGGCGAAAAGTAAAATGAGAAATGTTTTTATGAGGCTTGGATTCATTTTGCTGCGTTTTAAATATTACCGATCAGATGTTCCTACGGAACATTATTGCAATGTTGTTTTTTTGATCAACGGATTTCATCCGTTGCTACCGACGAGTTGTTCCTAACGGAACATTTTTATTTATTTTCATTCAAACAAGTTTCAAAAAACCGTTCAAAAGACTTTTTACTTCTCACTAATTACTATTTACTAATCACTAAGAACTAAAAACTATTTACTCACTTTGTAAACTTCATTCGCCGTAATCATTTCCCAATTATCAGTTCTAAATGGCGATGCCGGGAATTTTTCTTTGTTGAAAAGATTGATTTCGGTATCGTCATCTGCCCAGCCATAATGAACTGCAACGGGATTTTGAACCTGATCGCTTGATACAATTACTTTGTTGTCTTTTATTATCGCTTTCGCGGAATGAAAAACTTTGTCTGCACCTGCAATTTCGAATCCTTTTAGGTTTTCTGAATTATCTGAAGCCGTTAATCCCGAACCAATATTATCGAAAGTCAAAATAATTTGATTTCCTTTTATTTCCTGCGATTTATAAGTTGGTCCGCTGTGAACTTGTTTTTTGCCATAAATATTATTTAAAGCAACTGCCGCCAAACGCAATCCAATATCTTGTTTGTTTGTTGGATGAATGTCTTTTGCATTTCCAATATCCGTCGTAACCGCCATTCCTGTATTTGGCAGTTTTAAAGTTTCAGACTGTGCTTCGCGAAGTTCTGCCCAACGGCTTCCTGTTTTACTGTTTCCGTTGAACTCATTGAAAGTTGATAATTGAACGAAATAAAAAGGAAAATCACCTTGTTTAAACTTTGTTCGCCAGTCTGTAATCATTAACGGAAATGCTTTTTTGTACTGCTTCGCTCTCCAAACATTGGCTTCGCCCTGATACCATAAAACGCCTTCAATAGCGTACGGAACCAGCGGATTTACCATGGCATTGTATAACAACGACGGATAACTGTTTGGTGATAATGCTGTTTTTACAGTAATAACTTTAAATTTCCATTTTCCGTCAAGCGGAATATTTTTACTGCCGAGACTTAGTTTTAAATCGGCTGCATCGCCGTAGATTCCACCGCCGCCGCCATTATCTACAATTCTAACCGAAATTACATTTTTTCCTTCTTTCAAAACATTTGATGGGATTTCGTAAACACGTTTTAAATCGTATTGTGAGTTTTTACCAACTTCAATTCCGTTTACGTATGTAATGTCTTCATCATCAATTTTTGAAAGATAAAGTGTTGCTTTGTTTTTTATATCTTCTGCAGAAAGTGTAATCGTTTTTCGCATCCAAACAATTCCGTCTAAATCACCTAAAGGTTGGTTTTCCCATAAACTCGGCGTATTTAATTCGCCCCAAGATGAATCGTTGAAATCAAATTCTTTAAAAGTATTTTCATTATCTGTACTTACCGGAGTTCCCTGAATTTTCTCGACTCTTTCTTTCATTTTTTTGGCGTACAATTTCGAAATAGAATCGACATTTAGCGAAGGAACTTCAGCAATCATAGATTTGAAATCATCACTTTTTTGAAATGCTTCGCGGCTTGTCCAGGTTTCTACATTCGTTCCGCCCCAAGAAGTATTAATGATTCCAATTGGGATTTTTAATTCGGCATATAATTTTCTGGCGAAGTAATATCCAACTGCTGTAAAATTACCAACAGTTTCTTTATTTGCTATTTCCCATTTTCCGGCTTTTAAATCGTCTTTTGGTTTTCCGCTTAAATCTTGTGCAACTCCAAAATGACGAATCATTGGATAATCAGAATTGGCAATTTCTTTTTCGGCATTTATCGTTTTTGAAACCTGAAATTCCATATTCGATTGTCCGCTGCAAATCCAGACTTCACCAACCAAAACATTTTTGATTGTGATTTTATTTTTTCCAATAATTATTAATTCAAAAGGTCCGCCGGCTTTTTCAGAATTCAGATTTAAAGTCCATTTTCCGTTTTTATCGGCAGTTGTTTTTTGTATTTGTTTGTTAAAATGAACTTCAATTTTTTCATTAGCATCGGCAAAACCCCAAATCGGGATTTTTTTATCTCTTTGCAACACCATTCCGTCAGAAAACAGCAAAGGCATTTTGACATTAGCATTAGCTAAAACATTTATTATCAGAAAAATAAATACAATACATTTTTTCATTTCTTCTAAATTTAAATTGTTTAAACCATATAAGTGATATAAGATAATTTAAGCTCAATGCTGACAAAAACTTAATTTTACTTATATCACTTATATGGTTTATAAAAACTTTTTTACTGTAATCCTTCTTTTAAAGCGGTTAAGGCCTGAGTATCGAAAACGGAATTATCGCTTCTTTTAAAAATTCCAAAACCATTATTTCCTATGCTTCCTTCGTCCCAATAAAAAGGTAATAATCCATTTGCTTTTGCTGTTTTTATCACCGTTTTTAAATAATACGCTCTCGAAGCTAAATGTAAAGTTAAGGCATCTCCGGTTAAAGTCGTTCTGCGAATTGCTCCAAATTCTCCTAACAAAACTGGAATTCCTTTATCGACAAACTGAGTTTTCATTAATTTGAAATTTTTCTCTAAATCTGCTTCTTCTCCATAAGTTGCATTTCGTTCTGTATCTGTTGTGGAATGATAATTTGCTCCCCAATAATAGAACATTTTTCCCCAGGTTTCATCTTTAGTTAATCCGCCAAAATTCCACGGAGCATAATAATGAACCTCAACCATCATTCTGTTTGCTGCAGAATCTGTTGGCAAAGTAGTCATTAATTTGTTTGTTTTTTCAATATCTGTCGTTGGTCCCTGAACGACTAAAGTACGATAGGCATTTTTTCCTCCGGTTGAACGAACTGCATTAATGAAAGTTTGATGATACGAAGTTAAAACTGCCATTTGTGAGGCATCTTCAACCGCTGGTTCATTGGCACTTGCAAAAAGTAAATGTTCATCAAATCCTCGTAAATGTGTTGCAATTTGTTCCCAAAAAGCTTTTTGTTTTGCATTGTTTTCGACTTTTTTAGCTTCGGTGATATTATTTTCCAGCCAGCCGCCGTCCCAGTGAATATTCACTACAACGTACATATCATTGTCAACACAATACTGAACTACTTCTTTTACTCTGTCGAGCCATTCTGTTTTGATTTTTGCTGTTGAAGCATTTTCCAAATATTGATTCCACGAACATGGAATTCTTATCGCATTAAATCCGTTTGCTTTTACAGCATCGATCAATGCTTTCGTTACTTTTGGATTTCCCCAAGCTGTTTCTCCCCCAGTTGCTTCTAAAGTATTCCCAATATTCCAGCCTAATTTTATTTTCGCTGCTAATTGAACAGCTGTACTTGACATTCCGGATTGGTCTGCCGTAATTGGGTTTGTATTGTAACTTGGATATAAACTAGTAACAACCGCTGCGCCTGCCTGAGTAACTGCAATTTGTACAGATGAAGTTTCACCTGAATTAATTGTAATTGTTGCCGTTCTTGCTTCGGTACTTGTATTTTCTGAAGCTGTTATTTTAACGGTAATAGTTCCCGAAGTTCCTCCCGCCTGACTTAACTGAAGCCAGCTTGAATTTGGGTTACTAATCGTCCATGCCGTAACATTTGTATTTATTTTTATGCTGGCTTCACTTCCTTTGCTTACAAAATCAATTTTACTAGTGTCGACTGTAAGTGTTTTTGCAGCTGCTTTTTCTTCTTCTTTATCAGAGCTACAAGCCCAAATACTTAAAAATGAAAAGCATAAAAGCGTACTTAAGAAATAAGTTTTAATTGTGTTTTTCATCTTATTTGATTGTTACAGGAATTTCTTTTTTAATATCTCTTGAAGAATTCCCCACTTTTAAAGTGTATTTTCCTGGCTCAACTGTCCATTTTTTGGCAGTAACATCATAATAAGCTAATTCTTTTACCGGAACTTTAATTGTAACTGTTTGCGAAGATCCTGCTTTTACTAAAACTTTTGAGAATCCTTTTAGTTCTTGTGCTGCGCGGGTAATTTTAGAACCTGATTTTGAAGCGTATAATTGAACTACTTCTTTTCCATCCTCTTTTCCTGTGTTTTTTACTTCAACAGAAACTGAGATTGTTTCATTTTGCGCATAATCAGTTTTATCTGCTTTCGCATTTTCAAAACCAAAAGTAGTATATGATAATCCGTAACCAAAAGGATATAAAGGCGCAATATTTTTTGTATCAAACCAACGGTATCCAATTAAAATTCCCTCAGCATAATTTACTGTTTTTCCTCCAGGGAAACTGTTTGTGGCATGCGCCGGAGAATCCATAATTGCTTTAGGCATTGTCCAAGGTAATTTTCCTGACGGATTTACTTTTCCTAATAAAACATCGGCTAATGCATTTCCTCCTTCAGAACCGTTAAACCAAGACCAAACTACAGCTTGCGATTTTTTGCTGATATTTTCAATTTCAAAAGGCGCTCCGGCAACAAAAACTACAATTGTTTTTGGATTTACTGCCAATACTTTCTGAATTAATTCTTCTTGTCCAAAAGGCAAATGCAAATCTCTACGGTCTGAAGCTTCAGTTTCGTAATCACGGTTTGAGCCTGCAAAAATGATCGCAACATCAGAATTTTTAGCAGCTTCAACTGCTTCCTGAACTTTTGCCGGATCTAATTGATCAATTGTTACCGGACCGTTTGATGTTATGTTTCCTAGATTTCCTTTATTTTTTTCGTCGTAACGCTCTAAATAACCTTCGGCATAATTGATTTTTATTGAAGATGGAAGCCTATTTTTTAAACCTTCAAGAGGCGTAATTTCTCTTTTTGTTTTTACTCCCGCACCAAATCCGCCAAGAGCATTTTTCTTTGTGGCATTGTTTCCAATTACAGCGATAGATTTAACTCCGTCTAATTTTAATGGCAATGCGTTGTTTTCATTTTTCAATAAAACAACTGCTTCTGCAGCAATTTTATAAGCATCTTGGTAATGTGCTTCGGTTGCGATACTTCCTTTTGTACGTTCGCCGCCGCCCATTGCTTTAACTTGGAATAAAACTCTTAAAATACGTTTTACATGAAGATCAATTTCTTTTTCTGAAACTTCACCAGATTTTACCGCAGCAATTAATTTATCGGCTAAGAAAAATTCGTTGAAAGGTTTTGGTGTCCCCATTTCAATATCTAAACCGTTTTTTAATGATTTTGCTGTAGAATGCACCGCAGCCCAGTCTGAAACTACTATACCTTTAAATCCCCATTCGTCACGAAGGATTTTATTTAGCATATAATCGTTCTCACATAAATATTCTCCTCTAAATTTATTGTAAGCGCCCATTATGCTGTATGCTTTTGCTTCTTTTACCGAAGCTTCAAAAGCAGGAAGATAAATTTCACGAAGTGTACGCTCGTCAATTTGTACATCGACATAATCACGATTGGTTTCCTGATTGTTTGCTGCAAAATGTTTTACGCACGCCATTACATCTTTTTCCTGTAAACCTACAATTAAAGGCACGGCGATTTTTTTATTCAAAAACGGATCTTCACTCATGTATTCATAAGTTCTTCCTCCAAGCGGCGTTCTTACCATGTTGATGGCCGGCGAAAGCAGCATGTCTTTATCTCTTGCACGTAATTCTTCTCCTAAACTAGTTCCGAAAGTATGCGCCATTTCTGCATTCCAAGTTGCTGCTAAAGCGCCGCCTGCCGGATAATAAGTTGCAAAATCGTTTGTCCATCCCGCCGGAGCCCAATTGTCACGTGAAATTTCTTCACGAACTCCAAGCGGTCCGTCGGCCATTTTTAATTCCGGAATTCCTAAACGTTTTACACCTGCATTGGCAAACATACTGTTACCATGAAGCATTCCAATTTTTTCCTCAAGTGTCATTTGAGAAATTAATTTATCTATTTCGGCATCATGATCCGTACCTATTTCTTTTCCTATATATTCTTTTTGAGCTGATTCAGCATCTGAATTTTGTACTTCATTTTTGCACGAAACAAACAGCATCACTGCCAGTGCCGCCGAGAAGTATATAAATTTGTTTTTCATTGATTGTGGTTTTTTAGTTTTTAGATTTTATAGTTAGTTTACTGTTTCACAAATCTAAACATATAAACGTCATTTTCGTTAATTGCAATTTCTCTATTGAATGCTCCTTTTGAATCTATTTTTATTTTTTCTGTAGAAAGCAGACAATCGTTATTTTTTTCTTTGAGCAATTTTACCTGTTCTTTACTCAATTGTTTTGGGCTTTTCATGGCCAGATAATCGGCATAAACATCGTGTGTCTTATAACCAACTTTATAGATTTCCAGATTATATTTTCCTTTTACCAGATTGTCTAATTCGATTTTTACAACTCCTTTTGATTTCGAAGGTAAATCCTGAAGATAATAAGTTTGGTTTAAAACTTTATCGCCCGGATGTGTGTTCGTAAAATCCCAAAACAAAAGCTGTACATCACCTTTTTCATTTTTAGTTATCCATGAATTTTTATCTGCATTCTGAAGTTCTGTTTCTCCTAATTTATTCATTAAATAATACGAGAAATAGGCTGGTTTTTTAATTCCCTGCGTATTCAATAATCCGAAACCACCGTGAAAAGGTGTAAATCTTGGTCCGGCTTCTTCAAAAATATCAGTAAAAACCCAATAAGACATTGAATTTGCGGCATTACCAACTTGTTTTATTTTTTGCAGAATATACGCTGCAGAATGATAACTGTCGTGAATTGGATCTGCCGGAGTGTAAGAAGCACTCCATTCGGTATAATGCAATTCCAGATTTGGTTTTGCCGAAGCTGCGATTTGTTTTCTTGAATTTAAAATATCTCCACTTACGCTGAATTCATCCTGACTCAAAATAGTCCCCGAAGTCCCGAATTCATCCAGGTATCCGTGTTTTACGCCGTAAGTATGTGTTGAAATAAAATCTATTGGAACGTTGTTCTTCGCACAAAAATCAATTGTTTCAGGAACCCACGCCGCTCCTGCTGTCGCTGGCCCGCCGACTTTGTACTCTTTATTTACATTTTTTACTGCACGTGCCGCATATTCATATAATTTGAAATAATCGGCTTGTGTTCCTGTCCAGAAACCTGGTGATAAATTAGGTTCGTTCCAAACTTCAAAATACCATGTTTTTACTTCTTCTGCTCCGTATCGTTCTGTAAAATGCTGGGTTAAATTTTGAATTAAATCTTCCCATTTTTTATAATCTTTTGGTGGCGTTACATTTCCTTTCCACCAAAAAATAGTTTCTTTTCCGCTTGCCAATGCATTCGGCATAAAACCTAATTCTACAAAAGGTTTCATTTTTAAGCTTACTATATAATCGAACAAAACATCGACGTATTGATAATTGTATTCAGGATTTCCTTTTTCGTCTTCTCGATAAACGGCCATGTCATCGGTCAATAAACCGTGCATTCGGATGTACTTAAAATCACATTCTTTTTTAACCAATGCTAATTGTTCCTGCCAGTCGGCACGTAAACCTTCGTTTGCTCTTCCGGCCCCGATGCATTCTTTAAACATGGTGTTTAATTTTCCTGCTTCTTTATTGTAATCGATTTTTATGATTCGGTTTTCAGCATTGTTATTTTGTCCAATAATTTGGATTGAATGAATTAAAACCAGTAGTATAAAAATTCTTTTCATATCTGTTCGGAATTACGTTGTGTTAGACGCACTGCTGTGCGTCTCTACGAATTGCGTTTCTACAAATTGTTTGTAATCGTTTTGTTGAGTAAACCCGACAGGTTTTAAAAAACTTGTCGGGTTTGAATATCTGTGTAATTACAATTTTTTAAATCTAATTGCTGTTCCTCCCGCTCCGCCTAATTTTAATTTTAGCGAATCGGAAGCTTTTACGGTTGTCTTCGAAATGGCTACTGCTTCGGGATTGTGTTTTTGGTCTGTTCCTTCGGCATCAGCATAAATCTGTGCTTCATAAGTTGCGTTTTTATCTAAAAAAGAAAGTGAAATTTCAAGTTCTCTTGGGTTTTCATTTGTTATACTTCCTAAAAACCAGTCGGCACTGTTTCTGTCTTTACGAGCCGTTGTGATGTATTGACCAATTTCTCCGTTTAGCACTTTTGTGTCTTCCCAATCTGTTGGAACATCTTTTAGGAATTGTAAAGCTGGTTTCCCTTCATAATTTTCAGGAAGATCAGCCAACATTTGAATTGGAGAATATGTCGTTACATAAATTGCCAATTGCTGCCCAACAGTTCCCTGAATTCTTTTTCCCGGATAACCTTGTTTTACCTCAACATCAAAAATTCCCGGAGTAAAATCCATCGGTCCTGAAAGTAATCTTGTAAACGGAATTATACTTAAATGATTCGGCGGATTTCCTTCGCTCCAAGCGTTGTATTCTTGTCCACGCGCTGCTTCTCTCGAAACCATGTTTGGAAAAGTTCTGCGCTCTCCAGTATCTTTTATGGATTCGTGATATAAAACAGCTAAATCATATTGTGCTGCTTTTTCTAAAATGTATCTGAAATAATTTACTCCAAACTGCCCGAAGTGCATTTGTTTCATATTCAATTTAGAGCCAACATGACCAATTTTCACGGTATGAATTCCGAGTTTTTTGTATAAAGCAAAACCTTCGTCAACTTGTTTTAAATAATTAATCAGGTTTGAACCTGTTTCGTGATAACCAATTAATTCGATATCCTTTTTCTTTCCGTACTCAACCACTTTTTCTAAATCGAAATTGTCGGCGTTTTGAGTAAAACTGAACATGTGCATACGGTTTTCATACCAGCCCGGCGTCCAGCCTTTGTTCCAGCCTTCGATCAACAAATGATGAAAACCTTCTTTTGCTGTAAAATCAATATATTCTTCGGCGTGTTTTGTGGTTGCGCCTTGTTTGTCGCTTTCCCAAAAAGTATATTTTCCAATGTGCATTCCCCACCAAATTCCTAAGTATTTATAGGGTTTGAAATAGCTGTTTGTGTTTTTTAATTTGTTTGGTTCGTTCAGATTTAAAATCAAATAAGACATAATTAAATCTGCTGGTTTTTCACCAATTTGAATGGTTCTCCAAGAAGAAGTGAATGTATCTTTTACACGAACTTTTACGCCGTCTGCCCAAGGAACCAAATCTGTTTTTAATTGTGTGCCAACATTATTTACCAAAGTTGTACTGGCGTAATCAATTAGGTTTGCTTCATGAAAACTTAAGGCTAATCCGCTTTTACTTTCTATAGTTAATGGAGTCAAAACGGTGTCCAGTTTACTAACCGGAGCCGCTTCAAATAAATATTCGTCACGATTTTCTCTGTTTGCCGGAATCCACCATGCTTTTCCATCTTCTTTTAAATTAAAAGTCGTTTTTTCATCCATAATGAAAATACTGTCTTTTACATTTTGTTTTGGATATACATATCTAAAAGCAACTCCGTCATCAAAAGCTCTAAACTGAATTTGCAGTTTACGTTTGTTTCCGGTTTTTTGCTGCAACTCTACAGATAACTGATTGTAATGATTTCTGATATTTTTCTTTTCTCCCCAAACTTGTTCCCAAGTTTCGTCAAAAGTGGATTTTTTGACATTTTTGATTTCGAAGTTGGTACTGAAATCTTCATTTCCTTTCAATAAAAATCCTAAATCTGATGGTGTAATAATCTCGGTTTTTCCGTGTGAAACGGCGTATTTCGGAGCATTTTTTACGAGTTCAAATTTGATTTTATTTTGTCCGTTTGGCGAAGCGAGTTCGTACGCATTTTTATTTTTCTGACTGTATCCAATCGAAACTGAAAGTAATAAAGCGGGAAGAATCAGGTGTTTTTTCATGATATTTTTCTTAATTCATTTTTAATAAATCGGGCGTTGGCAAGGCTTTCGCCCGATTTAGAAACTCAACAAAAACTTATTTTTATCCGTAGTTGGGATTATTTTTTTAGGCCACAGATTTCACAGATTAAAATGATTTTTTTTAATACTTTGTGTTTATTTTTTCACGCAGATTCTGCAGATTTAAACAGATTTTTTAATTTTTAATTTTTCTAATCTGTGACTTTTTTTTGCCACGAATTACACAAATTATCACAAATTTAATTCGTGGAAATTCGTGCAATTCGTGGCAAACTTTTTTATTTTATCCACTCTGTTTTAAAAGTGGTTTTTCCGTTTAATGGGTTTGTTGTTACATCGAAATTGTTTCCGTTTTTGGTCACTTTTATTTCCTGAACGGCAGTGTCATTTGGTAAAAATACTTTGGCTGTCGCCGAAGTTGTTTTATCGCTTGCATAAACTTTCAACGTTAATTTACTCCAATCCATATCTTTTGTCGATTGTGCTAAACCGATGTGAGGCAATGCTGTTCCGTCTTTTACCAAAACTACAATTGGTACTTCTCCGGCTTTGATTTTATGCCAGCCCGATTGGTATACTTTTTTAGTTTGGTAATCAATCCAGATTCCTTCCGGAAGATAAACGTCTCTTTCTGTTACTTCTTCAAAAAGCGGTGCAACCAAAATACTTGATCCAAATAAATATTCATTATCCACTAACCAGGCTCCCGGATCATTTGGATATTCTACAAATAAAGCACGCATCATTGGCAACCCTTTTTGTGAACTTTCTTTTGCCTGAGCGTAGATATAGGGCATTAATTCATAACGCATATTATCTGCTTTTCTAAATCCTTCCAGAAAATCTTTGCTGTATAACCAAGGTTCGCGCGGAGGTTCTCCGTGGCTTCTTACATGTGAAGTAAACATCCCGAATGGTGCCCATCTTCTGTATAAATTCTCTGGTGATTTTGTAGCAAATCCTCCCACATCGTGACTCCAGAAACTGAATCCGCTTAGACCTAATGAAAGTCCGCCGCGTAATTCTGCCGACATTGCTCCGTTTGAAGTTTCCGCGTCTCCTCCCCAATGTAACGGATAACGCTGCGATCCTGCCCAAGTGCTTCTTGCCCAGATTAAAGTATATCCTTTTTCTTTTTGAGTAATTTCGGCAACAGCTTTATTATATCGTAACGGATATAAATTGTGTTCGTAAAATCCTGTTCTTCCCGAATGGTAAATTCCGTCTGGCGGAGCAGCTTCTCCAAAATCAACTTTGAAAACAGAAACGCCTTCGTCGAATAGTTTCTTCAATTTTGCCTGATACCAAGTAACGGTTTCCGGATTTGAGAAATCTAAAACGGCATCTTCATAAGGAAGGTTTCCTTTTCTATCTCTTACGGCTAAGTTTTTGTCCATGATTTCAGGGAACAAAGTATTCTTTGGTGTGAAATAAGGCAATTGCCATAGACACACATGAAAACCATCTTCTTTTAAATCAGACATCATTTTTGTTGCATTTGGGAAACGTGCTTTTGCAAACTCGTAATTGTTTCTCCAGTCTACATCAAACCAACCTGTATCAAAATGAATTACATCGGTTGGGATTTTGTATTTACGCAAATCTTTAGCAACTTCTCTTCCTTCTTTTTCAGAGAAATAAGTAATTCGGCTCATCCAAAATCCGAATGACCAAAGCGGAGGCATTGCAGCTTTTCCGGTTAAATTGGTGTATTGATCTAAAACGTCTTTTGGTTCTCCGATGAAGAAAAACAAATCAGCTTCGTCATCGCCAATGTACATTTCGTTGGCACTTCCAAAATATTTACCAAAGTCAACGGTTATTGGTGTTGAGTGATGCATGAAAACTCCGTAACCGCGGCTGCTCATATAAAACGGAATTGGTTTATACATCGTTTCATTTTGGATTCCGTTAGCATCATCTGTCCATAAAACTACTTTTTGACCGCGTTTGTTGAATTGCGTAAACGATTCTCCACAGCCAAATATTTTTTCGTCTGGTTCTAAGCTAAAAGCCGCGCCCATACTTCTTGAATAATCGCTGTTTCTTCGAACGTAAGAGAATGGAAGTGTTGGTGTATAAGAATTTTTAAAATCGGTATCGTGAAGTGTACTGGTCAGCAGTTTTCCATTTTCATCGTAGATTTTTACGTGCCAAGGTTTGGTCAAAATTTCGACTCTTCCGTGTTTACTTGTGTAACTATGTCCTCCTTCGATTTTAGAATATTTCCATAATTCCGGATGATTTGGCGCAACGCCGTCAACCAACATTAAAGATTCTTTTTGTGGATGAAATTGTGGTCCTGAGGTTGTTTTTATTCGGATCGTTCTATCTGAAACAAACTGAATTTCGAATGGCAAAACAGGAGATTCTTCATATTCTGTTGTTGGAAATTCGTTAGCCTTTTCAACATCAGGTTTCATCATCATGTTGTTGAAAGCCTGACGCGTTTTGTAATTGTATCTCAAATATTTTATAGTTCCTTTTCCGGTTGCCGGATCGAAAGAAGCTAGTTCATCGGCAAAATAAAACGTGTTCAGGTAATTCTGAAAATCTTTGCTGATGTCTATTGGAGCGTTTAACACATCTGCATTTTGGATTTGTGCCGATGCTTTTGGCGTAAGCAGCAATCCAAACATACAGATTGAAAACAAAGTGCTTAGTTGTGCGTTTTTCATTGGTAATATTCTAGATGTTAGTTCTCCTGCAAGGTTTTCAAAACCTTGTAGGTTTGTATTTTTTCTTCTATTTAAAATTTCATTTTATTCATCCTGCAAGGTTTTTCAAACCTTGTAGGTTTTGTGTTGACTTATTTAAAACTTAATTATACCTACAAGGTTTTGGAAACCTTGCAGGAACGTTTACGTTGTATTATTATTCTGTTGTGATTACAATTGTTGCGGGTTTTAATCCTTTTGCTTTTGCGGTTAATTCCACTCTTCCTGTTTTATCTCCAGATTGTACAATAACCAGACATTTTCCAGCCAAAGCAGTATGTTTATTTCCTTTATACGATTCGTGACTTACGGGATCTCCGCTGCAAACGCCTACAATTTTTCCATTTCCTGTTAATGAGAAATTGATTTCGTTATTGGCATTTGGAACCAAAGTTTCTTTATCGTCTAAAATATCAACGGTTACAAATGATAAATCATTTTTGTCGGCTTTAATTGTACTTCTGTCTGCGGTTAATTTTAGTTGCGAAGGATTTCCGGCTGTTTTGATTTCTTTTTCTAAAACTGTTTTTCCGTTTTTACGAGAAATGGCTTTTAGCGTTCCGGCCTGAAAAGGGATTCTCCACATTACGTGTAAATCGTCTCCTTTTTTGCTTCTTTTTCCAACTGATTTTCCGTTTACGAAAAGTTCGACTTCATCGGCATTATTATAATAGGCCCAAACGTCGACGGTTTGTCCGGCTTTCCAGTTCCAATGTGGGAAAATATGAAGAACCGTTTTATCCGTCCATTCGCTTTGGTACATATAATAAACGTCTTTTGGAAAACCGGCTAAATCCACGATTCCGAAATAGGAACTTACAGATGGCCATTCGTAAGGAGTTGGTTCTCCGATATAATCGAAACCTGTCCAAATGTACATTCCCGAAAGAAAATCGTGTTTTTTAATGACTTTCCAGGTTGCTTCATGCGTTGAACCCCAAGGCGCCTGAACCTGATCGTAAGCTGAAACGGTGTTTCCGGGATTTCCTTCTGTAAATTTAAGATCCCATCTTACAGGCCATTTTTTTATAGTATCTGAAACGGTATCATAATAACCTCTTGTTTCTAAACCTGAAGTTGTTTCGGTTGCTATAAATGGTGTGTTTGGGAAATTCTTTTGATGATATTCATAGGTTTGATGCGCATAATTATATCCGATAAGATCTAAAATACCTGATTTTGCAATGGCATTAAACTGAACATTCTTCTTTTCAAATTGCAGTGTTACGGCGTCAATATTCATATTTACCGGCGGATTCATGGCTGCTGTAAGCGGGCGGGTTTTATCGTTTATGCGAACGATTTCTGCCAATTCTTTTGCAATTTCAACACCTGTTTCATTCCATTGTTCCGGAATTTCATTTCCTATACTCCATATAAAAATACTTGGGTGATTTCGGTCACGGCGCAACTGATCGCCTAAATCTATTCTGTGCCATTTGTCCCAGTCATTTGCATAATCGTATTTGGTTTTGTTTTGTTTCCACATGTCAAAAGCTTCATCCATGACAATGAAACCCATTTTATCACATAGATCTAAAAGTTCCGGAGCGGGTGGATTATGAGAAGTTCTGATTCCGTTTACGCCCATTTCTTTCAGAATTTCTAACTGACGTTCGATTGCGCGCGTATTGATGGCAGAACCTAATGGACCTAAATCGTGGTGCATACAAACTCCTTTGATTTTGACTTGTTTTCCATTCAGAATAAAACCTTTGTTCAAATCAAATTTAAATTCTCTGATTCCGAAATTCGTTTTGTATTGATCAACAATTTTATCATCAACCAAAATCTCCGTAATAGCTGTATACAATTCTGGTTTTTCAACTGACCATAAAACTGGCGATTCTACTTCTGCTTTTACATTTAGCAATGTGCCGCTTTTTGGAGTAAGCGTTATATATGTAGTGGAGCCTGAGGTAACTTTTTTATCTTCCTTATAAATGGTAGTTACTAATGTTAACTTTTTTGATTCTAAATGATCGTTCTGAATTCTAGTTTCAATATTTACAGAAGCTTTTTCGGCAGTAACTTTTGGAGTTGTAACATAAGTTCCCCAATGTTCAACGTGTAATTTATCTGTGGTTTCTAACCAGACATTTCTAAAAATTCCTGATCCTGAATACCAGCGTGAATTTGGTTGTTTTGAATTGTCAACCTTTACAATTATTTCGTTGGTTTTTTCTCCGTAATTTAAGTATGGTGAAAGTTCATATTGAAAGCCAATATATCCGTTTGGACGTTTTCCTAAATAATGTCCGTTTATCCAGACTTCACTGTTTTTATAAACGCCATCGAAAGTTATTGATATTATTTTATTTATATCTTCTTTTGCTATTTTAAAAGTTTTTTTATACCAACCTAAGCCTCCATTTAGTGATCCACCCCCATATCCAGCTGAGCTTTTCTCATCAAATTTGCCTTCGATGCTCCAATCATGCGGAAGATCTAAGGTTCTCCATTTGGTTGAAGTTCCAATGGTATCTTTATTTGTTAAACTATCATTTAAATGAAAACTCCAGTCTGCATTAAAAGAGATTTTTCGGTTTGAAAAAGTATTTTCTTTACTGCAGGAACTTAATAAAAACATCGCAGAAAAAATCAAAACTGAAAGTCTGCTCAGATATTTAAATGTGGTTTTCATAGATAGTCGTTTTTGTGGTTTGTATAACAAATATAAACATACCGATAGGTGTCTGTATCGATCCCCTACCGGTAGTTTTCTTTTTTATAATGTATTATGGTTAGGCTTGTAATGAAAAACGATTAAACAAACGCCTTCTCCGGTTCTGCTTTGGTTACGAATAACAGCCAGACGCAATGAATTATCTTTAAGTTCAACCACTTTTACACTGTACCAAATAGCACAATCTGCATAATAATCTCCACCATACAGCATTTCTACGCCTCCATTAAAAATTAATTTATTATTGGCGATTTCAAAACTATAAGTTCCTTTTTTGGTTGTCTGCACATTACTGCTAATTGCTGTTTGTTTTACGGTAGTATTATAACCTCCGTTCAAATCAAAATACATTTCTCCCCAGTCTTTGCTTGGCATGATCCATGAGTTACTTGCATAATCCGGAAACCAGTTCCAGTTGTCTCCAGATGCGGCAGGATAGTCTAAACCTGCCCAGCCAACCGGATCAATAAAATCCAGAACCCAAGTTTTACCTGCTACGCCATTAGTTAGCATGGCCCATTTTGGATCGCTGAAATACGTTTCGTCATTTTCTTCCACATTTACTTCTACCGGGGCTGCATCTACAGAACCTCCTCTTGTATAAGCCGTAAAATAAACGGTATATTTTCCAGCAAAAGGAAATGTAATTTGATCCTCGCCTTTATTAGAATGCCCTAATTCATTACCATTTCCGTCTACATATCTCCAATATGGAATTACTTCCGGATCTTGATTTTTTAAGATTACAATATTCTTATTTGCGGCATTCTGTGTTACCGAAAACTTAAGTGTTGACGATGTTAAAGTCACTGCTGGCAAACTCTCGCGATCTTCTACCGGCTCGCATGAAAACAGTAGTGAGCTTAGTGTTATTGCAGCTATTAAAATATATAATATACGTTTCATAATAGTTTGTTTTTAGTTAATTACCAACCTGGATTTTGTGAAATAGTACCGTTAGAAAGAACTATTTGAGATTGCGGTAATGGAAACCAGCCTTGCGTTTCTGTTCTAAATGTTACATTAAATTGAGAATCAACGTTTGCATTATCAATTTCAGCTTTAGCTACAGCAACTCCTTGTCTGATTAAATCGAAATAACGTAACCCTTCCAGAGCTAATTCTAATTGGCGTTCTTTCATGATGGCAGCTTTATTAAAATTAGCCACTGTTAATCTGTGATTTGTATCTTTAAACGCTCTGTCACGAACTCTGTTTATATCTGCTAATGCCAAAGCACTGTTAGTTTCTAAATTTAATTCGGCAGCCATTAACAATACATCAGAAAAGCGTATAACAGCAAAATCCTGATAGTTATCAATTTGGAAATTTCCTCCGTTTGCTTCTACAATACTTGTTCCTGCATCATTGTTAATTGGGCAGTATTTTTTCCATGAATATCCTGTGTATTGACGCTGCTCTCTTGCTACCGCATCAAAATTTAAAGGGTTTCCTTTATAACTTTCATTTTTATAATCAATGATTGTTGCATCTCTGCGGGTATCTCCAGGTTCGTAAGCATTATACAATTTAGGAGTAACAGTTGCTCCTCCCCATCCTGTTGCATAAGGGCCAATTGCTCCGCCTCGGGGTGCGATATTAACCTGAAAACGGTTTCCTTCATTCAAATTCCAGTCTCCTTTTCCTGAACCATTAAAACGAACAGCCCAAACCATTTCTGTATTGTCTTCTCCGGCAAATTTATCGAAAGATGCTGCTAACCAAAGATTAGCAAAATCAGCAACCAGTCCATGTCCGCTGTTATTTACTACATCATTAATATAAGTAACGGCTTGTGCTTTAGTTATAACTCCTGCTAAATCCGTTTTTTTGTAATAATCCGTGTAGAATAAAAATGTTCTTGCCAAGTAAGCTTCTGCAGCCCATTTTGTAATGCGTCCATAATTAGCATTTCCTGCCTGAGAATAATTATCATTGTTTAAATTATCTGAAGCAAATTTTAAATCATTTGCTATCAAAGCGTATGTTACCTCAGCCGGTTGTCTTGGCAATAAAAATTCGCTTGCCTTAATGGTATGGTCTAATGGCACAATATCTCCAAACATTTTAGCTGCCATAAAGTGAAAATGTGCTCTTAAAAAACGAGCTTCTGCTTCGTATCTAGTTTTTAAAGCTGTATCAGATCCCCAGTTTACTCTATCCAGATTTTCTAATAAAATGTTGGCTCTGTAAATTCCTAAATAGGCATATTTCCATACATCGGCATTCATTTCTTTATTCGAAACAAATAAAAATCTATCCCATTCGATATCTGTCTGTGCATCGGCAATACCGTATCCTCCAAAACAATCATCAGAAGCCTGTTCACTTATCAATAAAGGTCCGCCGTAAGCTTCGCGTTGTAATACATCATAAACAGCAATCAATCCTGAATAAGCATCGGCTGGTGTTCTATAAAAATTCTCTTCAACTTTGGTTGTAGAAGGCTCCGTATCTAGAAAATCATTTGAACAAGCCCCTAAAACGAACAAGCTTGAGACAGCTAATAATTTTATATATTTTTTCATCGTTTTCATAATTTAAAAGTTAACATTTAGACCCATCATGTACGTGCGAGGCTGTGGGTAATATCCAACATCAATTCCTTTTGCCCACGGTTGTGTTAAGTTACCGTTGCTGTCTCTTGCAGTATTCCCAAATCCAATTTCAGGATCCATTCCTTTATATTTTGTAAAAGTGAATAGGTTATTGGCCGCAACATACAATCTGAATTTGCTGAAGAAGTTCAATTTGTTTGTCAATTTTGTTAAATCACAACCAAAAGTTGCATTCTTAATTCTGAAGAAATCAGCATTTTGAACATATAAATCAGAAAACTTCGTGTAATTCCCATTTGAATCTGTTCCGTAAGTAACTCTTGGAACTCTGTTAGAACTTCCTTCTGTAGTCCATCTGTTTAAAACATCTGTAGTATAGTTTGTGTAACCGCGTGTTGGATCGTGAATGCCGAAAACATTTTGGTTTCCTGCAACACCATAAGTATTAACTGTTAAGTCAAATGCTTTGTATGATAAGTCAAAATTTAAACCGTAAGTAAAATCAGGGTTTGGATCTCCAACTTTGGTTTTATCATTAGCATCAATTTTTCCATCTCCATTTAAATCTACAAAACGAACATCTCCAGGCGCTGCACCCGGTTGTGCGCTTGCTGCAACTTCTGCCGCATTCTGAAAAATTCCTGCTGTTTTTAATCCGTAGAAATAACCTATTGGCTGTCCAACCTCAACACGGTTCAACTCATCTGTTCCTTGGAATAATAAATTTGGATCTCCATGAATAATGCCTTCGCTGTTTGCAACTCTAAGTACTTTGTTTTCATTGTGCGAAAGATTTGCGTTTACAGCAAAATTCCAATTTTCATTAAACTTAGTATGATAGGCTAAAGCAATTTCAAATCCTTTATTTTGAATATCTCCTCCATTAATATAAGGAGCTGTAGCACCTGCATACACTGGAATAGATGCTAAAACCAGCCAGTCTTTTGTTTTTTTATCGTAGTAATCAAATGTTAATGAGAAGTTTTTAAACAAAACAGCATCAAATCCAAGATCTAATTGCTCTGACGTTTCCCATTTTAAATCAGGGTTTGAAAGCTGATCCGGGCTTGCACCTGTTTGCAGCGTTTCTGTTCCTGTTCCGAAATGATAGTTTTTATTGTACGAACTAATCGTTGACATATAAGAAAAAGCAGGAATTTGATCGTTACCATTTTGTCCCCAGCTTGCTCTGATTTTCAATGAATTTAAAACTTTATTTTCCTGGAAGAAAGCCTCTTTATCAACATTCCAACCTGCAGAAACTGATGGGAAATATCCATATCTGTTTGAAGCTGCAAAGTTTGATGAACCGTCTCTTCTTAAAGTTGCTGTAAATAAATATCGGTTATTGAAATCATACAATAAACGTCCAAAATAAGACTGAATTCCATAATCTCCACGATTTCCTTTTACTGTATTTGATGTCTGATCTGTAGCATTACTCAAATAAGCATGAGCAAAATCATCAAAAGTTAAGTTTTTACCCGTTGCTTCCATGAAATCGGAAGTGTTTTTTTTGGCAGAAGTACCAACTAATACATCAAAATTGTGGACTCCGTTTAAAGTTCCTTTGTACTGAATCGTGTTTTCAAAAATCCATCCTAGAGATTTAGTTGCATTTTGAGTAACGCTCGAAACCGTATTATTATCATTTGAAGAAAGAGAATAAACCGGTTTGAAAGAACGGTAATTGCTATCCGTCATATCAACACCAAAACTTGTTCTGTAGGTGAAATTTTTAAAGAATTTTAATTCTGCAAAAATGTTTCCTACGTAACGGTTTGATTTTGTTTCATTGAAGTTATTATAATACAATGATCCAAGCGGATTGCTGATATCTGCTGAAATAGAAGAATGAGCAAAACCTCCATTGGCATCATAAGCCGCATCAATTGGCGCTGCATTCAAAAAGCTTCTGATGGCATTACTGTAAATTCCCTGATCTGCAACTCCTGAGCTTTTAATATTGGCAAAAGAGAAGTTTTCTCCAATTTTTAAATAGTTTTCAATTACTTCTGAAGTTGAATTTACATTGAATGTAATACGATCATATTGTGATTGATTTGTTGAACCGCCAATCATACCTTCTTGCCCGTAATAGGATAATCCGGTTGCAATTGTAGATTTTTTATCACCTCCGCTAATTGTAAGCGAATGGTTTTGTTTTATTGCGCCTTCGTTAAACAAATCGTCCTGCCAGTCATGATTTGGAAACGCCGCGATTTGTGCTTGCGTATATAATGGTGTTAAACCAGAATTTACACGCGCTTCATTCATGATAGTAGTATATTCCTGTGTATTTAATAAATCCAGTTTTTTAGCTACTTGCTGAAAACCTGTATAAGAATTAAAAGACACATTCATTTTACCATCTTTTCCTTTTTTTGTTGTTACCAAAATAACCCCATTTGCCGCTCTGGCTCCGTAGATAGATCCTGCAGAAGCATCTTTTAGAACGTCAACCCTTTCTATAGAAGAAGGATCAAGATATCCAATTCCGTTATCTACAACAACCCCATCAACTACATAAAGAGGTGTATTATTTCCTGCTGTTCCAACTCCACGAATGTTTACTGCCATTCCCGCTCCCGGCTGCCCAGAAGTTGAAGTGACATTTACACCCGCAGCCTGACCTTGCAAAGCATTTGTAACATCTAGGGTTGCTACCTGCTGAATGTCTTTTCCTGAAACTAATGAAGTTGCGGTAGTATTGACCTTTTTCTTTTGTGTACCGTACCCGATAACTACAATTTCTTTCAGTTCTGCAGTTTCTTCCTGCATGGTAACATTGATAGTTTTTTGAGTTCCTACTGTTACTTTCTGAGTTTTAAATCCAATAAAAGTAAAAACAAGAACGTCTCCTGCTTTTGCCTCTATTTTATAATTTCCATCAAAATCGGTTGCGGCACCAATTTTAGTTCCCTCTACAGAGACAGATGCTCCGGGAACGCCCATTCCGTCAACAGCCGATGTTACAATTCCATTCACAGATCGGGATTGTGCCTGAGCAAAAGCCGACTGCATCATAAATAAGCTAAACAACAGCATCGTGCAAAACGAGAGCATTGTTGTTTTAATACAATATTTGCTTTTCATAGTAAATAAGAGTTGGTTTAAATTAAGTTAGTTACGTTTATTGTGATCAAAGTGTAAGTTCTTTTTCTCTATAATTTACCTTCTCCTTCTAATTCAAAAGTTAGTTTTTTAAAACTTATAGTCATTTTGAATTTATCTTATGGTAAATTTGACTACAAGTGTAAAACTTTTTTTCTATTTTAGCAAAATATTAAGGTTATTTTTTTTCTATTCTGATTTATGGGGATTCATTTTTGTCAATCCGATAAGATTAAAGATTAAAACGAAATAAAAAACATCAAAAAAATAACGCTATAGCGTTTTGACAATCAATCATTTAAAAGATTTTTATTTGTAATTTAATTTTTCATCGTAATTTCAATCAGCTGATTATCAATTTTTTGATCTGTTAAAAAAATATTAAGTAATCAAAAAAGACAGTTATGCATTTTATTTGTTTAATTTGTCAAAATTTATTTCGCATATGGATAAAAAAGTAGATGCCGACTCTGTTGCAAAAAGCGAACAAAATGCAATGAATGCAATCACAATTGACTGCGTTGTTTTTGGTTTTGATGAAGGAAGTCTGGAAGTACTTTTAGTCCAGCACGCAGAAGGTATCAGTAAAGGAAAATGGGGTTTACCCGGTGGATGGATTTATAAAAAAGAAAGTACGGATGATGCTGCACATCGTTTATTAAACGAACTTACTGGTTTGGATAATATTTATCTGGAGCAGTTAAAGGCTTTTGGAGATCCGGATCGTTTCCCGCTTCGCCGTGTTATTACTATTGGTTACTATGCGCTTGTAAAAAGAGAAGATTATAATATTAAAGCAGGTTTTACAGCTTCTGATGCTAAATGGTATAAAATCAACAGTATTCCTGATTTGATTTACGATCACAACGAAATTTTATCTTATAGTATACAAAATCTTCGTAACCGCGTTCGTCAGGCGCCTATTGGATTTAATCTTTTGCCGGAAAAATTTACTTTGCTGCAGTTGATGCATCTTTATGAAGAAATCCTGGGAATTGAAATGGATAAATCTAATTTCCGCCGAAAAATTCTGCATATGAAATTATTAGTTGCTTTAGACGAAAAACAACAGGATGTTTCACACAGGGCTGCAAAATTGTATAAGTTTGATCCTGATATTTACAAAAAACTGACTGAAAAAGGTTTCAATTTTGAATTTTAAAAAACAAGCATAAAGGCTAAATGGCAACAGTATCTTCTACAAAAACTTCTAAAACCGAAAGCAAATCTGCTTTAAATAATGCGACAGCAATTGACGGAATTTCAATTGACTGTGTCATTTTTGGTTTTAAAAAAGAAAGTCTTGAAGTGCTATTGGTTCAGCATGCCGGCGGAGAAAGCGAAGGAAGCTGGGGCGTATTAGGAGGCTGGCTGAAAAGGGAAGAAAGTGCCGATGATGCTGCACAGCGAATTTTATATGAACTTACGAGTCTGGATAATATTTATCTGGAGCAGTTAAAAGCTTTTACAAATCCGGGTCGTGTTCACGATCGCCGCATTGTAACTATTGGTTATTATACACTTGTAAATCAAGAAGATTATAATGTTAGGGCAAGTATAGCGGTTCGTGAAGCAAAATGGTGTAAGATTAATGAGGTTCCCAATTTAATTTTTGACCATAATGAGATTTTAAATTTCAGTTTACTGCAGCTTCGAAACCGCGTGCGTCAGGCGCCAATTGGTTTTAATCTTTTGCCCGAAAAATTTACTTTACTGCAATTAATGCATCTTTATGAAGAAATACTGGGAATTGAATTGGACAAATCTAATTTCCGCCGAAAAATTCTGCATATGAAGCTGCTTTTGGCACTCGATGAAAAGCAGCAGGATGTTTCGCACAGAGCTGCAAAACTCTATAAATTTGATGCCGAAATCTACAAGAAACTGACTGAAAAAGGATTCAATTTTGAGTTTTAATTAAAAAATTGAATTCTACGATTTAACTATCCATCGTACATCATTCCAGAATCCAAAACTTTGCGCTATCTTTGCCCCTTAATAAGATGCTATGAAACAATTGTTATAGCGCAATTTGCATCCAAAAAAACACTTAAAATCGATTAGAGAACTGATATATTAAAATGAAGAAGATACGTAACTTTTGCATTATTGCACACATTGACCACGGTAAAAGTACACTGGCAGACCGATTATTGGGCGCTACTCAAACTGTTACAGCTCGTGAGGAAAAAGCACAATTGCTTGACAACATGGACTTGGAGCGCGAGCGCGGTATTACCATTAAAAGTCACGCCATACAAATGGAATATACTTATAAAGGTGAAGAATATATCTTAAACTTAATCGATACTCCGGGGCATGTTGACTTTTCATACGAAGTTTCAAGATCGATTGCTGCCTGCGAAGGTGCGCTTTTGATTGTTGATGCGGCACAAAGTATTCAGGCGCAGACTATTTCTAACTTGTATTTGGCTTTAGAAAATGATTTGGAAATTATTCCGGTTTTAAATAAAGTTGATTTACCAAGTGCTAATCCAGAAGAAGTAAGCGACGATATTATCGATTTATTAGGATGTAAATTAGAAGATATTATTCATGCTTCCGGAAAAACCGGTTTTGGTGTTGAAAATATTTTAGCAGCAATTATCGAAAAAATTCCTGCTCCAAAAGGAAATCCTGATGAACCATTACAAGCTTTGATTTTTGACTCGGTTTACAATCCGTTTCGTGGAATCGAAGTAATCTTTAGAGTTGTAAACGGTGAAATTAAAAAAGGTCAGAAAATTAAATTCATGGCTACGGACAATGAATATTTTGCTGATGAAATTGGAACTTTAAAATTAAATCAAGTTCCTAAAAGCGTAGTTTCTGCCGGAGATGTTGGTTATTTGATTTCTGGAATTAAGGAAGCGCGCGAAGTAAAAGTTGGTGATACAATTACGGATGCAAAAGTTCCGACTACGAATATGATTACTGGTTTTGAGGACGTAAAACCAATGGTATTTGCCGGAATTTATCCTGTTGATACTGAAGATTACGAAGATTTACGTTCTTCGATGGAGAAATTACAATTGAATGATGCTTCGTTAGTATTTACTCCTGAGAGTTCTGCAGCGTTAGGGTTTGGTTTCCGTTGTGGATTCTTAGGAATGCTTCACATGGAAATTATCCAGGAACGTTTAGAGCGTGAGTTCGATATGACTGTAATTACTACAGTTCCTAACGTTTCGTATTTGGCTTACACTAAAAAAGAGCCTGAAAAAGCATTAATTGTAAACAATCCTTCTGATTTGCCGGAACCTTCAAAACTGGACAGAGTTGAAGAGCCATATATTAAAGCTACAATTATTACAAAATCTGATTTTGTTGGAAACGTAATGAGTTTATGTATCGAAAAACGTGGTTTAATTACAAACCAAACGTATTTAACGACTGAAAGAGTTGAATTGAATTTTGACATGCCTTTGGCCGAAATTGTATTCGATTTTTACGATCGTTTAAAAACAGTTTCTAAAGGTTATGCTTCTTTTGATTACTCTCCTATCGGAATGAGAACTTCGAAATTAGTAAAACTTGACGTTCTTTTAAATGCTCAAACGGTTGATGCGCTTTCTGCATTGATTCACGAAGATAACGCATATAACATCGGTAAAAAAATGACCGAGAAATTACGTGAATTAATCCCAAGACAGCAATTCGACATTCCGATTCAGGCTGCAATTGGTGCTAAAATTATCGCTCGTGAAACGATAAAAGCACTTCGTAAAGACGTTACCGCAAAATGTTACGGTGGAGATATTTCGCGTAAGCGTAAACTTCTTGAAAAACAGAAAAAAGGTAAAAAACGTATGCGTCAGGTAGGAAACGTTGAGATTCCGCAAGAGGCGTTTATGGCTGTTTTGAAATTGAACGATTAGATTTTTTTTTATTTTTAGAAGAAAGAATAAAGAGAATAGAATATAGATTTAACCCGATGACTGACGTTATCGGGTTTTTGTTTTTTTTGGAGTTGTGGATTTTGATTGTGTAGATGTAAAGCTAATTATTTCTTTGTTGATCTACTGGATCTAGACGCACTGCTGTGCGTCTCTACGGATATACTTTGTGAAAAATATATTTCTACTACGTCTAATTTTCCCGTACAGAATTGTAGAGACGCACAGCAGTGCGTCTACGCAAAGTATGTCGACAACAGCAAAAACCAAAAGAAATAAAACATGGATTTACTGGACGTAGACGCACTGCTGTGCGCCTCTACGGATATACTTTGTAAAAATATATTTCTACTATGTCTATTTCCCCACACAAAATTGGGTAGAGACGCACAGCAGTGCGTCTACGCAAATTATATCGACAACAGCAAAAACCAAACGGAATAAAATATGGATTTACTGGACGTAGACGCACTGCTGTGCGTCTCTACAGATGTACATTATGAAATATTTCTAACCTGCCTATTTACGACACAGAATTGTAGAGACGCACAGCAGTGCGTCTACGCAAAGTATGTCGACAACAGCAAAAACCAAAGGGAATAAAATATGGATTTACTGGGCGTAGACGCACTACTGTGCGTCTCTACAGATATAAATTATGGATAATTTAACCAATTAATCTGTCCTAATTTGAGACAGGTTTTTTATTTCTTTAAACTCTGAACCTTTGTATCTTTGAACTTTGTAACTTTTCAAAAAACCTAAACCTCCAAAAAAATGCTCGACGAAAGCCCAAAACGATTTGACCGAATTGTTGCCATCCTGATTCAATTACAATCTAAAAAAATTGTAAAAGCTCAGGAATTGGCAGATCGTTTTGATTGCAGTCTGCGAACAATTTATCGGGATATTCGAACTCTTGAAGCTTCTGGCGTTCCTATTTACAGCGAAGCCGGAGTTGGTTATGCTTTGATGGAAGGTTACCGACTTCCGCCTGTAATGTTTACGCGCGAAGAAGTAAGCAGTTTTATCGCTGCTGAAAAACTGATGCAGAAATTTACTGATCCATCTTTAGGAAATCATTATGCATCGGCGATGTACAAATTGAAATCGGTTTTGCGAAGTACTGATAAAGATTGGGTTTCAAACATAGAATCACGAGTTGTAATGAGCACGGCGGAGCCAATGTTCAATAATAATTCACCTAATACTTTATCGCTGCTTTTTGAAGGTATTGCAGAGAAAAAGCAGATTTTACTTTTGTACAAAACGTTTGATGCTGATGAAACTACACAAAGAAACATAGAACCTGTGGGCGTTTTTCACGATAATAACAATTGGTATTTTTTAGGATATTGCCATTTGCGACAAGATTATCGTCAGTTTAGAACAGATAGAATTCAGGGTATTAAAAAAACAGATTGTGATTTTACAATCGAACACGATGCTTTAGAAACTTATTTAAATAAAACAGAAACTTGCCCAACAACAAAAGTCCGCATTTTAATTGAGAAGAAAATTGCAAGATATTTGTCAACCGAGAAAAAATATCACGGTTTTATTTCTGAAAAAGAAATCGACGACAAAATAGAAATGACGTTTATGTGCCGCGATATTGACAGTGGTTTTCCGCGTTGGTTTTTAATGTTTGGAGATCATGCTGAAATTCTTGAACCGCAAATTTTAAAAAAACGAACTTTAGAATTACTGGAAATTAACAGACAAAGACTTTTATAAAAAAACTCCCGAGAGATTATCTTTCGGGAGTTTTTTATTTTATTTCTGTTTTACAACATTATAAAAATTATAATCTGTATTTGAGGCGTCGGTAATTCCGATGTTTCGTCCCATTGTTACAATCTGGCCTCGGTGATAAGTGCCGTGATTAATAACCTGAATTAAATAATCGGCAATTGGCTGTTCGCATTCAAACCACGGATTAACGATTTTAACTTCTTTAACTAAATCTTCTTCTGACAATGAATTAATAAGATGTTTCAATTTTGTCGATGAATTTAATAAGCCTGCAAAGATTTCTTCTTTAGACAATTCGGTTTCCGGTTTCTTTTCTGACATGTCTTTTTCAGCAATAACAGAAAACCAATATTCTTCGGTAGACCAAATATGATCGAGTGTTTTTACAATTGTTGAAAAACTCGAAGGCACTTCTGCATACAGCAGTTCATCAGATTTCGGCGAAAGCCAATTTATAAATTGCTGATTTACCCATAGATTATAATCTGCATAATTGGTCATTATCTTTTTTAAACTCATAGCCATTAATTTTAGATTTATTCAATAAAGTTACAATTTTATCAGATTATCTTTCCCAAAAAAATGGCGGTTCGATATTTAAAGCTCTTAAATACACATAAGCCTGTCCACGGTGATGAACTTCATTATCAATAAAATATAAAATATTCTGAATAACAGGAAACTCATATTGTCCAAAAAGATTAAAGGTTTCGCTGAAATCTTCAATAGACAATTGTTCCCAATATTTATTGATTTCTGCTGTCGCTTCGTCCCATTTTTCAAGATACTGCGCTTTAAAAATCAATTTTTCTGCTCCTTCTGAGAACGGTGCGGTTTCTTTAGTTACAATTCCTTTCAAACCTGGAACCGCAATTGCTAAAAGTTCATCAACTAATTTTGCAAAAGGACGCATTCCGCCAATTGAAAATTCGAAGAAATCTTTCTCTGGAAAAATTTCAATTAAACGACGTGTAAGGGCACGGTGACCTTGCCAGTGTTTTAATAAATCTTCTGATGTAATTACTTGTGCTTCTAATGTTTTCATGATTTTAAAGTTTTTAAATTTCTATACATCAAAAGTAAAATGGGCTGGTGACAACAGTTTGTCAGCAGGAAAAAAAATAATTTAAAATATTTTTTTTCCTGCTGTTGAAACGCACGGTAGAGGTGCATTGTATAATTGTAGAGATGTATGGTAGAGACGCACAGCAGTGCGACTCCCGCAACGTAACCCCAATTTATTAAAAAAAATAAAAGTGATAAATTAGATATATGGAGCAAATTGTGGTTACTGGATCTTAGACGCACTGCTGTGTGTCTCTACAATACATTTGTACCAAATAAACATGCTAGAAAAAAACTTAGCGTCTTAGAATTTCAGTCCCGATAGCTATCGGGATAGCATCTTTAAAAAAAACCTTTGTACCTTTGCCCCTCACAAACTTTGGAACTCAGAAAAAATGATCGAAGATAAAAATCCGCAGCGTACCAGTTTAGCACAATTAGGCGAGTTTGGCTTAATTGACCACTTAACCCGAAATTTTGATGTTACTCAGGAATCTACTTTAAAAAGCATTGGCGATGATGCCGCAGTTCTTGATTTTGCGGCTAAAAAAGCCGTTATTTCTACAGATTTATTGATAGAAGGCGTACATTTTGATTTGGCTTATATGCCGTTGAAACATTTGGGTTATAAATCAGTTGTAGTAAACCTATCTGATATTTGCGCAATGAATGCGAAACCAACTCAAATTACGGTTTCTGTTGCGGTTTCTAATCGTTTTCCGTTAGAAGCATTAGAAGAATTGTTTGAAGGGATTACACACGCTGCAAAAGAATATAAAGTTGATGTTATTGGAGGTGATACAACCTCATCTCAAAAAGGATTAATTATCAGCATTACGGCAATTGGTGAAGCAGATGAAAATGAAATCGTTTACAGAAACGGTGCAAAACAAACTGATTTATTAGTTGTAACCGGAGATATTGGCGCTGCTTATATGGGATTACAGGTTTTGGAACGTGAAAAACAGGTTTTTCAGGTAAATCCAAACAGTCAGCCAGATTTAGATCCTTATACGTATTTGGTCGAAAGACAGTTAAAACCAGAAGCAAGAACTGATGTTCGCACACTTTTGCATGCTCTTGAAATTAAACCGACTTCAATGATTGATATTTCTGACGGATTATCTTCAGAGATTATTCATTTGTGCAAACAGTCAAAAGTGGGTTGTAATTTATATGAAGATAAACTGCCGTTAGATCCGCAGTTTATTTCGACTTGTGAAGAATTTAATATCGACAGCACAACGGTTGCTATTAATGGCGGAGAAGATTATGAACTTCTTTTTACTATTGATATTAATGATTTTGATAAAATTAAAGGGAATCCAAACTTTTCAATAATTGGACATATGGCCGATGAAAGTGAAGGCGTTCATTTAGTAACTCGTGCCAATACTAAAATTGCTTTAAAAGCTCGCGGCTGGGATGCTTTGAGTGAATAAATGATTCTTTAAATTTTCAATAAAAAAATTCCAAATTCCAACATGATTATCAGTTTTGGAATTTGGAATTTTTTATTTGGAATTTCATTCTAAAAAAGCCCTTTGCTTTTTGCTTCTTTTACTAAATCATCATCAGAGCCGGATCGTATTTTAAGGAGTTCTTTAAGGCTTGTTCTGCGTTTCTCGATTTCGGTTATCGAAATAGGAATGTATTGCGGCATTTCCTCAACTTCGGTTCCTTTTGATAAGTGAAATAAAATTTGTTTATCAAACTCATCAATTTCTATTGAATTGTGCGGTGATTGATTGAGCATTTTTACGACAGACTGACTGTAATATTTTTCGCTTTTCATTACTTTATCAAATGCAAAAAGCAATTCATCAAAAGTCAGATCGTTTTTAATAATTAATCCGTTTGGGTTAATTGTTCTTATGATTGTTTTGATTTTGAGCAGTTCTGTGTACATTGTCAATAAAACAATTTTGCAGTACGGCATCTTCTTTAAAATCAATTTTGCCAGGTCTTCACCAGAAAAAAGGTTTTTTTCTTCATAAGCCGGCATACTGATATCTAAAAAAGCGATTTCAAACTGCGGCGTATTTTCGTCTTCTAATAATTCATAAGCCGATCTACAGTCGTGCGCCTGCGCAATTATAAAATCATATTCTTTTGGGTTATACCGTGTTATTGCATTTTTATACCCTTCGATGATAAAAGGGTGATCATCAACAATTAAAATGTTAGGCTGAATTAATTCCGAATTTGGGTCTTTGAAATTAAGTGTCATTTGTCTGTAGGTTTATTTTTTGATCAATTGGAACTTTGACAACTAAGAGTGTTCCTTCTCCTTTAGCAGATTTTATGGCAACGGTGCCTTTACATTCTGCCGCTCGATATTCAATATTATGCAATCCAATTCCATTTTTGGTGCGTTTGGTATTAAATCCAACTCCGTTATCCATAATTGACAAAACCAAATGATCAATTTCGCTTTTAAATTCCACCTTAATTGTATCTGCTTTTGCGTATTTATTGCAATTTTGAAGTGCTTCCTGAACAATCCGATATAAATTGATTTTTACCATATTGTTTACAAGCTCCCATTTTATATGGGAATCAAAAGATGTTACCAGTTTTGAAGGATATGTATTCTTTTGATTTTCAAATAGCTTTTTTAATATTACGACAAAGTTATTTATTAATTCAGATTTTTCTCTATTTAGGTCATGCGAAATTTCCCTAATATCTTCTTCAATATGTTTTAGCTCTGCCAAATATTTTTTTCGTTTCGCGGCCGCTTGTTCTTCATCCATTTTATCTAAACTATCCAAGCTTATTCGAATACCAAACATTCGGCCTAAAACGCCGTCGTGTAATTCCTGTGCTACTTTTTTCTTTTCTCTTATTCGGGTCGATTCAATTTCATTTTGCTGCGAAATCATTAGATTATAAACATCTTCATTTGCAATTTGCTGCTGTTGTTTAAAAAGTAATTCCCGGTTTTTTGCCTGCTGTGTTTTGTAAACATAAAAAAACAAACCTATTAAAGTACAAATACTAAAAACATAAACCAGCGTTTTATTCTTCTCCTGCAAACTTGAGTTCTGATCTTTTATTTCATTCGTTTCGTATTCTATACGGGAGAATTTTTCTCCCATTTTACGTTCTGCTTTCAGCATTTTATCATTAAGCTGAATATATTCTTTAGAATATTTAGAGGCATTTTTAGGATCAACAATAGCTGTTTGTTTAAGCGCTTCTAAAGTGTTTATTAATTTACTGTTTGTTCGTGATAATGTTAAGGCTTGTTTTGATAATTGCAATGCTTTAAAAGTATCTTTTTTAAAAGCAAAATACTCTGACAAATGTATTTTACTCGAAACTACTCCGGATGTAAGTCCAAGACTGTCCCGGATTTTTAAAGATTCATAAAACAAATCAGGTAATTTATTTGATTCTTTTAGTTTGAATTTAGCATAACCCAGATTATCAAGCAAAATTGCATATAAACTTGCTCTGTCTTCAAATAGTTTATCTTCTTTTAAACCTCTTTCAAAAAAAACTTTTGCCTGTTTGTAGTTCCCCATTTTCAGATATATAAAACCTACATTATTTAATGAAGCGGCTTTATACTGAAATATGGAGGATATTGATTTGTCTTCTAAAGTTTTTAAGGCTTTATTTTGAAACTCTAAGGCTTTTGAATATTCTTCTCTTTCATTGTATAATATGCCCAGCAAATTATAGCTTTCATAATAAAGGTCATTTGCTTTCTGCAGTTTCTTTAAACTGCCCAAAGCTTTAAAAACGGCAATTTCGCTTTCGAAAAAATCACCTTCGTTATATTGCAGGCTTGCTTTATTTAAAAATGTTTTTGCCAGATTATACTGGTCATTTAATTTTAGATAAAGTTTTTCTGCTTTAAAATAATGCATAAAAGCACTGTCTGAAACAGATTGTGATGCATAATAATCTCCCAGATAAGTATAGGCTTTTGCCATATGCAATGAATCTTTAGACTTTTGTGTTCGGTCTAAAATCAGTTTGGTGATCTTTAAATAATCTTTCCAATCGCTCATATTGTAGTAACGATTAGCAACTTTAAACAGATTTACTTTATTAAGCGAATCATCTTTTTGATTTAAAATTATATGTAACGCTCTTTGATTGTAATTCTGTTTAATATCTAAAGGAAGATTATTTTCATTTGCTAATGAAAGATAGGTAGAAAGGCTATCTACTAAAGAAATTGTATTTTTATCTAATTCTTTTTTCTGGTTACAAGCCATAAAAACAAAGAATAGAAGTAATAGTATTTTACAATTTTTTTTCAATTGCGATTTTGTGTTTTCATCAAAAATACTAAAACTATTCACACAAAAAAAAAGCTGCCAAAAAATTGGCAGCTTCAATGCTTATTTAAAATGTAGTTAGTCTACTTTTTTATCTGTTCCGATAGATTGATTAACACTCGAAAAACCTAGTTGTTTGTTTACTGCATGAAAATCTTGTTTCTTTTGACCTCCTGTTGCTCCTCCGTCAATTGTTGGTATTCTTAATTTTTCATTTGAAACGATATTTGGGTTTGCAAATGAAGTTGCTACTGCTACTAAAGAAAATAATCCGAATGTTAAAGCTGTCTTTTTCATAACTCTTAATGTGTTTAATTTGATTTTTGTATTTGGGGTTTTTGATTGCTTTTGTGAGCGAATCATGGTGTAAAACTAACACCATAACCCAAAAAAATCTATATGAAAAAATAGCTTCGTGGTAGAACGTACCCAATTGATAGTCAATGGATACCAAATTTATGTAACCAGCTAATTACTAGATCTCTAGATAATTACCTTTTGAGAAATCAGCAATAATTAAATCGACGTTTGCTTTGTAGGTTTTTGAAAAAGGAATCTTTTTCGTAGAGTTTTTTATATAACAAACTGAGTTTCCGTTATGAATTCTTGCAATGTAGTTGCGATTAATAATATAACTGTTGTGAATTCGAATAAACGGATAGGTTAACACCTGTTCAAAATGTTTCAGCGTTTTGAAAGCAGTTACCATATCACCCGAATTTAAATAGATATCGGTTGAATTATTATCGGCTTGAAAATAACAAATATCGTCTGCGTTAATATAACGATGATCACCGTACGATTTAATGCAGATTACAAGTGGTTTATAAAACTCTTGATTTGTATTTTGATCTGGAATTGCTACAGGAATGTTTTCTGCCTTTAAAACAGGTATTTCATTGGCAATATTAATATCAGGTTTGGTTTCTATAGATCGTGACTCTTTGGGCTCTAAAAACATCCTTTCGAACTTTAAAAGCGTTTTTAGTAAATCTATATGGGTTAAAGGTTTTATGATGTAATCAAAAACGTTGTATTGAATGGCTTCAAAAGCCAAATCTTTTTTAGTTGTGGTTACAATGATTTTTGGGATAATTGATAAATACCGGTATAATTCGCCAATAAATGAAAGTGATAAATGACTTAGTGAATCTTGGGGATCAATTTCTAGAAACACAAAGTAAGGACGATGTTCTAAAACCAAATTAAGTCCCTGACGGTAATTCGTAGCTGAAGCAATAAAAGTTAATTCTGAAAAACCTTCTGCAACGATTCTGGTTTTCAAAACACTTTCAGCGTCATTGTCAACAATAATATACGAATACTTCTTCAACTTTAACTTTTATTGATTTTCATAACTTCCTGACAGCGTTTCCTCAATGCTTAAAAAAATGTTTTGAGGTATAGAAAATGCCCAATTAAATTTAAGCATTTCAATTATCCAAACATTCTATTGTTGATAGATTAATCGATTATGTTAATACATAAAGATGAAATGCTAAAAAACTCGTCGAAACGCAGGATTTAAAATTAAAAAAATCCCAAACTCCACAGAGGAATTTGGGATATTTATATCATGTTAATTAAAAAATTACATTTTCATCAACCAGTTTTTCATCGAAACTTCGTTTTCAATAATACCTCTTAATTCAGATATCTTAACGCGATCTTGTTTCATTGTATCTCTATGACGAATTGTTACTGTTTCGTCTTCAAGAGTTTGATGATCTACTGTAATACAAAATGGTGTTCCTAATGCATCTTGTCTTCTGTAACGACGGCCTACTGCATCTTTTTCATCATACGCCACATTGAAATCCCATTTTAAATCTTCGATGATTTTTTTAGAAACTTCCGGTAAACCATCTTTTTTAACTAAAGGCAATACCGCTGCTTTTGTAGGTGCTAAAACTGCTGGCAATTTTAGTACTGTTCTTGTTGAACCATCCTCTAAAGTTTCTTCTTGCAACGATGTTGCAAAAACTGCCAAGAACATACGATCAAGACCTACAGACGTTTCTACTACGTATGGCACGTAGTTTTCGTTTAGTTCAGGATCAAAATACTGAAGCTTTCTTCCTGAATATTGTTCGTGCGCTTTTAAGTCAAAATCGGTACGAGAGTGAATACCTTCAAGTTCTTTGAAACCAAAAGGGAAATTAAACTCAATATCTGCAGCTGCATTTGCGTAATGCGCTAATTTTTCGTGATCGTGAAAACGGTAATTCTCTTTCCCTAATCCTAAAGATAAATGCCAGTTTAAACGAGTTTGTTTCCAATGCTCATACCATTGCATTTCTTCTCCCGGACGTACAAAAAACTGCATTTCCATTTGTTCGAATTCACGCATACGGAAAATGAATTGTCTTGCAACGATTTCATTTCTAAACGCTTTACCTGTTTGAGCAATTCCAAAAGGAACTTTCATACGGCCTGATTTCTGAACATTTAAAAAGTTCACAAAAATACCCTGCGCTGTTTCCGGACGTAAATATAAATCCATTGCAGACTCTGCAGAAGCTCCAAGTTTAGTTCCGAACATTAAGTTGAATTGCTTAACGTCTGTCCAGTTTCTTGAACCAGTTTCAGGATCAGCAATTTCAAGCTCTTCGATTAAAGCTTTTACATCTTCAAGATCTCCATTTCCTAAAGAACGTCCTAAACGCTCTCTAATTTCTTTTTCTTTTGCTAAATATTCAACTACTCTGGCATTTGTAGTTACAAATTCCTGTTCGTTGAATGCATCACCAAAACGAGCTTTTGCTTTGTCAATTTCTTTTTGCGCTTTTTGGTGAATTTTTTCAGCAAAATCTTCCACTAAAACGTCAGCTCTATATCTTTTTTTAGAATCTTTATTATCAATTAACGGATCATTGAAGGCATCAACGTGGCCTGAAGCTTTCCAGGTTGTTGGATGCATTAATATTGCAGCATCAAGGCCCACAATATTTTCATTCATCTGAACCATTGATTTCCACCAATATTCACGGATATTCTTTTTTAATTCGACTCCATTTTGTGCATAATCATATACTGCACTCAATCCATCGTAAACTTCGCTTGACGGAAAAATAAATCCGTACTCTTTTGCGTGCGAAACCACATTCTTAAATAAATCTTCTTGTTTTGCCATAGTAATGCAAAAATATAAAAAGTACTTATAAAAAAAAGAAAAATAAAAAAGATTGAAGTTTAAATTTGGTTAGTTTTGTAACTAAATTCTTTCTATTTGTGTTTAATTTTATAATTGATCTCTTTTTCCCTAAAGTTTGCTCTGGCTGTCGTGCCGTTTTAATGACAAACGAAACCGTTTTATGCACGAATTGTCGTCATGAACTGCCTCTAACTCAATATTATTTAGATTCAAATAATGAAGCCGTCAAAAAGTTTTATGGTAAAATAGAAACCGAACACGTTTCTGCCTTTATTTATTTCATTAAAAAAGGAATTGTTCAGGAACTCATTCACAACCTGAAATATAAAGGCCACGAAGAAATTGGAACCGTTTTAGGAAATTGGTATGTAGAGGATTTAAAAGAACTGAAACTTGATACGCCATTTGATGCAGTAATTCCCGTTCCCTTGCATCCGCGAAAATTTAAGGAGCGCGGTTACAATCAGGTTACCACTTTTGGAAAGGCTTTAGCCGAAGGTTTGAAAATTCCGTATAACGGCTCGATTTTATATCGAAAGAAATATTCTAAAACACAATCAAAAAAGAATCTCTTGGGAAGATCTGAAAACATCGAAAATATCTTTGATGCAATTTCAACCGAAGAAAATCATAATAAACATTTTTTAATTGTTGATGATGTACTTACAACCGGAGCAACACTCGAAGCTTGTTCAAGGGCATTATTAAAAATTCCGGGAACAAAAATCAGTATTGTTTGTATGGCGATGGCGAACTCTTAAAAAAGGAAATTCCAAATAAATAATAAAATTCCAATAAAAAAGAAATTCCAAATTCCAATTAAAACTTGGAATTTGGAATTTAAAATATTGAGATTCAATAATTTTAGTTGACTATTATTTTCTTAACTGTTCTTCTGTTTCCATCAATAACAGTAACTAAATAAATTCCTGCCGAAACATTTGGAAGCTGAATGTTTTGATTAAAATCTCCAGATGCTGCGAAGGTTTGGGTGTAAACACTTTTTCCTAAAATATCGTGTACAAAAACCTGAACATTATTTGATTCACTTGCAAATTGGACTGTAAAACTTCCTTTATTTGGATTTGGATAAAGTGCAAAATCAAGAGTTTCAAAATCGTCTGTTCCTAAAGTAAATGTTTTGGTACAGATGTTGACTGATGCTGAATTTATTGTTCCAAACATTCCCGAAACAGCGTCACGAACTCTAAATGTCCATGTTCCCTGTTGTGTCTGCCCATTAAAAGCACTCAATTCATTAACCGGAATAACAATTTGTTCTGTTATTTTGCTGCAATCTAAAGCATTTCCTGAATCATCAAAATTAAGAATCAATGTTGAGTTTAAACTTGGACATGATTTATTAAACAAACGAACTGTTGTTCCCTGCGGACTCACGATTTGGATTTCAAGATCAGATAATCGTTCGTGTGTAACATTTACCAAAACATTTACATCTGAAATTGTTCCTGTTGCACTTGGAACGCTAACTGCTTTTGTTGTATAACTTGTTGAAGCTATAATATTAAAAGGACTTTCAAAACTATAGTTATTACAGCTTGTTGTTGTTGTATACCCAATAGCAAACGGTTTGCTGTTTAAAGTATAATAGATATTTGCCGTTGGTTCAATAAGAAGTCTGCAATTTGTAGATGAAGGAATACTAGCAGGCAGAGCAATAACTTCTGAACCATCATTTGGTGTATTAGCCGCTAAAGTTGTTGGAAAAGTTAAACCGCCATCTGTAGAAAGTTTGATATTTACTAACGAAGATCCCTGCAGATTATTCGTATTGTTAACGCTCCAGGTAATAGTTTGACTTGAGCCTTGCTGCCAGCTTACATTATCGCCATTATGCGATGTTACTGCAAAAGGTCCGGCTGTTGAAACCACATTAACAAACATTGCACTTGTATTGGTCTGCGCTGTACCTAAAGCTGCATTATCTCTACCTGTTAAAGTAAAATTTAATGTTCTGGCGATAGACGAAACAGACTCCCAAGTTGTGGTCAATTTATTTTGTAATACGGAATCATAACTTGGAAAATAACGAATAGGTGAAGTTGTTGGAGCAAATGATCTGAACAAAGGCCCGTCTGGTTTTGTTGGATATGCAATACTGTTTGCTTCAGATGTCGTAGTAGCATTATCATATTCTTCCCAAGTGTACGTGATAATATCCCCTTCTGGATCTGAACCGGTTCCTTTTAAAACAAATGGTGTACCAATTGGGATCGTATAATTACTTCCTGCACTAATTACAGGCGGATTATTGGTTAAATTGGTGCTAACCGGACAGCTTTTTCCAGCAAGCGTATTCTGAATCTGTAAAATACTTGCATATGCAAAATAGTCATCAGAATTATTTTGAATATCATAATCACCCGTAACTCCGGCATATCCCATTATTGTAGAACCGCTTCCCGGCTCAACATTCACTGATGTTCTTTCCCCTGAATCGTATGAAAAAGTATGATTTGCTCCCAATTGATGTCCAAATTCATGTATCACAAAATCAATATCAAAAGTATCGCCTTCAGGTTTTCCGTCTGAAGGAGACGTGAAAGCACTTCCTTTTGCTAAAGGATCACCTGTTGTTGGATTTGAACAAATACAACCTATGCAGCCGGCATTACCTCCTCCGCCAGAAGCTCCGAATAAATGTCCAATATCATAATTACTATTTCCTATAACATTTGTCAACGTTGTTTGAACTTCCTGATTCCATGCGCCATCTGCACCATCTGAAGCTTTAGAATAAGGCTGAGTTGCAACATTGGTATAAATTACAGCATCATTATTGGCAATCAAAACCAGTTTTAATGCTAAATCTTTGTTTAAAATGCCGTTGACTCTTGTTAGTGTTGCGTTCATTCCTGCTAAAGCTCCGGCTTTTGTTCCACCAAAATACGCTGTATATTCTGCTGTACAGGACAATGCTAAACGAAGTGTTTTAAAAACTTTATTATTAGATGTTGTTTTTGCAGTTTTTCCTTCTTTGTTATTTATAACGGCATCTATAGTTTTACATACTAATTTTGCTTTTGAAGCTGCATCTTTTGAAGAAAACAAAACATATTCTGCCTTGTTATCTGGGTTTTGCTCTATAAACTCAGTCGGTTTATCAGCCCTAAAAAGCATTGTTTGAAGCCCTCTTGGCGAAAGACTAAAATGTATTTTTGCCGATTTATCGTCTAAACCACTTCCTTCGTAAGCTCTAATTTCCGGGTATTTTGCCTGTAGTTCAGGATCAAAATTTGAAGATTCCCAAACCTGAAATCTTTCTAAAACTCCTTTTGCATTTGGAATCGTAATTTCGGCATTTGAACTTAACGAAGATTTTTGAGTTGTTTTGGCCAATTTTGCTGTTAAGGATTCTGTATTTAATTTATAATACAGTTTATCAGAATCAGTTACTGAAGCTTTTTTTCCAGAGACTGAAACCGAATTAACCTTTTGCCACAGGTCGTCATTTTGGGCATGAAGTTGTACAAATGAAAAGATAATCAGAAAATAAAGTAATTGTTTCTTCATGCTTAGTGATATTTTTTATGAAATCAAATTTAGTCGAATTAAATCAAATTCTTACATCTAAACGACATTTAACGTTTTTTAGTCGACGAATCCGTGATTTTTTCGACAAAAGAAGTATAATATTCCTAAAAAATCAATTGCCCTTAGTACAAAATTTAAAATAGATAGTATAAATTTGCAGCATCTTAAATAATTTGTTTTGAAGCTCTTTCATTCTATAAACGATTTCCATTCGACCAAGAAAACAATTTTAACTCTTGGTACTTTTGATGGCGTACATATTGGTCATAAAAAAATTCTGGAAAGAATTACTCAAAACACGGAAAATGGAAAATACGAAAGTTTAGTACTTACATTTTTTCCGCATCCGAGAATGGTTTTACAAGAAAAATCAGAAATAAAATTGCTCAATACTATTGCTGAAAAAACAAAACTTTTAGAAGCAACCGGAATTGAAAATTTAGTTATTCATCCGTTTAACGAAAGTTTCTCAAGATTAACTGCCGAAGAATTTGTGAGCACTATTTTGGTTGATCAGTTTCATATTCAAAAAATAATTATTGGCCACGATCATCGTTTTGGAAGAAACAGAACGGCCAATATTGATAATTTAATTGCTTTTGGTGCCGAATATGGTTTTGAAGTGGAACAAATTTCTGCAGAAGAAATACAAGATGTTTCTGTTAGTTCTACCAAGATCAGAAAAGCTTTAGACGAAGGAAATATGGAATTAGCCAATGAATATTTAGGCTATGACTATTTTTTGAGCGGTGAAGTTGTAAAAGGAAGACAGTTAGGAAGAACAATTGGTTTTCCAACAGCAAATATTCAAATTGAAGAAGAATACAAATTAATTCCAAAAAATGGAGTTTATGTTGTGAAGGCTTTGATTGATAATTTGGAAGTTTTCGGAATGATGAACATCGGCTTCAATCCAACAGTAAATGGACAAAAACAAACTATCGAAGTAAACCTTTTTGATTTTGATGCTGATATTTACGGCAAAAAAATTGAGATTTCATTATTGCAATATCTTCGCGGAGAACAAAAGTTTGGCTCACTTGATTTGCTGAAAGCTCAATTAAATCAGGACAAACAAGATTCTTTAGATTTTGTGAGTAAGCTTCAATAATTACTTTTAGATATGTAGTCCCTACGGGACAAAATGGAATGGTTTATAATATATTTTACCAATATAAAATCTCTATGAGATAAACCCCGTTAGGAGTTAAATATCGGTAGCAAAAAAATACCACACCTGTATTAATGTCCTGTAAGGACTTCACTCGAGATTCTTTGAGTAACTTCAACAAATAAAATATATAGTCCCTACGGGACAAAATAAATACTTGAAAATTGTATTCTACCGATATTAAATCTCTACGAGATAGATTTGTTAGGAATTAAAAATCAACCGCAAATATTACGCATCTGATTTCCATCATAATAAACTCTCTAGAAATACTCCGTTAGGAGTTAAATATCGGTAGCAAAAAAAATACCACACCTTTATTAATGTCCTGTAAGGACTTCACACGTTTCAACAAAAACATTATTCCAAAACGTTATTTCTTGATCTATAAGATTTTACCAATTTTAGATCATCGTAGTTATTTTTTTAGTAAATTTGATATAGGACTCTGTTTCCCAAACATTTACTATTAACTTCTTTAAAAATAACCACTATGAAATTACCTAAAGAAATAACAAACGGTTTTTTAATATTCCTTGGAATTGGCATTTATTTTTTATTGATGAATTTATTAGGTCTGGCAGATTTGTTTTACCTGCGTACGCTCAATGTGTTTTTTATATTTTATGGCGTAAACAGAACCATGCAAATGAATCTTCATGAGGGAGAAACTGGTTTTGTATCAAATGCTGTGTCAGCTATGACAACTTCTGTTGTTGGTGTATCACTAAGTGTTTTAGGATTATTAATTTACAGCTATGCACGAGGCGGAGATGCTTATGTAGGAACATTATCTGAAGCATTTATGTTTGGAGGAAATCCTTCTGTACCCACTTATTGTATTTGTCTGCTTTTTGAAGGGCTCGCTTCATCGGTAATTGTTACTTTAATGATGATGTTATACTGGAACAATAAATATGCTGCCGATTAATTATTCAAAATAAAAACAACCATTTAAGCGCTCAAAAATCATAAAAACCTATAATTTTATGATTTTTGAGCGCTTCTTTTTTAAAAGACTTGCCAAATATTCAATTACAACAATCAGTGTTGTTGGTTACTACAATTTAATTACTTTTAAAACTTCAAAAAAAATTGTATCCATGAGCATAACAAAACACAATTGGACAAAAGACGAAATAATAGCAATCTATAATAAACCACTAATGGATTTGCTTTATGAAGCTGCAACGATTCACAGACAAAAACATGATCCAAACGTCGTTCAGGTTTCTACTTTATTATCAATAAAAACAGGCGGATGTCCTGAAGATTGTGGTTATTGCCCACAAGCTGCAAGGTATAATACCGGAGTTGAAGGAAATGACTTAATGACGGTGAGCCATGTAAAAGCTCAGGCCTTAAGAGCTAAATCCAGCGGATCTTCCCGCGTTTGTATGGGAGCTGCCTGGAGAAATGTAAAAGATGGTGAAGAATTTGATCAGGTTTTAGAAATGGTTCGTACAATCAATAAACTTGATATGGAAGTTTGCTGTACTTTAGGTATGCTTACAGAAAATCAGGCACAGCGTTTAGCCGAAGCTGGTTTATATGCTTACAATCATAATTTAGATACTTCTGAAGAATATTATAAAGATGTAATTTCTACGCGCGGTTTTGAAGACCGTTTACAAACTATCGAAAATGTTCGTAAAACAAATGTTACGGTTTGCAGCGGTGGAATTATTGGAATGGGAGAAAGTATTGAAGACAGAGCCGGAATGCTTGTTGCGCTTTCAACTTTAAATCCGCAGCCGGAATCTGTTCCTATTAACGCTTTAGTTGCTGTTGAAGGAACTCCGATGGAAGAAGAAAAACCGGTTGAAATCTGGGAAATGATTCGTATGGTTGCTACAACCAGAATTGTAATGCCGGAAACTCAGGTTCGTTTATCTGCCGGAAGAACTAACATGACTCGTGAAGGTCAGGCAATGTGCTTTTTTGCAGGAGCAAATTCAATTTTTGCAGGAGATAAATTATTAACTACTCCAAATCCTGATGTTAGCGAAGATATGAAGATGTTTGAAATGTTAGGATTGGTTCCGCAAAAGCCTTTTATAAAAGTTTCTCAGCCAAAAACAGTAGAAGCTGCTGATTCTCAATTTAATTCTTTAGGAGAAAAACCGAGATGGTCAAGACCCGGACATACAATTGAAAGAAACGTTGAAGCTTCGATCAAATCAAAAATTTAGGCAAAAGAGTTAAAAAACTTCAATAAAATTTTTTAAATTGCTTATGACACAGAGTTATAAGCAATTTTTTTATTTATAAAAATGAAGTTAAAACAGATAGAAAGGGTCAAAAAAATCTCTAAGGAAGATTTTATTTCCCAATATGTAAAAAAACAAATCCCGGTTGTTGTTGAAGAACTAACGGAAGACTGGCCCGCTTATCAAAAATGGAAATTATCTTATATTAATGATATTGCCGGTGATATTACGGTTCCTTTGTACGATGATCGGCCTGTAAACCATGAAGAAGGTTTTAATGAAGCTCATATGACAATGAAAATGAGCGATTACATTAACCTTTTGGAATCAAAACCTACCAATTATCGCATTTTTCTTTACAACTTAATGAAAGAAGTGCCACGGTTAAAAAATGATTTTTTATGGCCGGATATTGGACTAAAACTTGTTAGGCAATTACCGATGTTGTTTTTTGGAGGCGAAAATGCCAGAGTATTTATGCATTACGATATTGATTACTCGAACATTTTGCATTTCCATTTTCATGGAGAAAAACAATGTATGATTTTTGCGCCAAACCAGTCAAAGTATATGTACAAGGTTCCGCATGCTTTAATTTCGAGGGAAGACATTGATTTTGATAATCCTGATTATGAAAAATTTCCTGCACTTAAAAATGCTGAGGGATATATCACTAATCTTAAACATGGAGAAATGCTGTATATGCCCGAAGGTTACTGGCATTATATGAAATATTTAACTCCCGGATTTTCAATGAGTCTGCGGGCTTTTCCTAAAAACATCGTGAATTTATCTAAAGCTGCATACAATGTTTTGATTATGCGTCATTTTGATATTATGATGCGGAAATTTAAAGGACAGAAATGGATTGACTATAAAAATAAAAAAGCAATTCAAAACACGCATGAAAACCTTCGAAAGAGTGCTTAATAAAAATAAAAGCCGGCTGCAGAATTAATTTTACAGCCGGCTTTTTATTTCAGTTTATAAATTAATGAAACGTAATTTTTCTGGTGGTTGTTTTTCCGTTTTCCAAAGTCACTTTTACAATCAAAACCTGATCTCCTGACTGCAGATTTGGAATCTGTAATTCGGTATTTTCAATCTTTTTATTGTTGTAAATCAATTTTCCTGAAATATCAAAAATGGAAACTTCTTTTATATAATCATGCGTTGAATTTACTTTAATGTTTTTATTCTTAACCGAAACAAAAAGATTGTTTTCCTGACTTTCAAAATCATCAACTCCTAAATTTACTGCAGCATATTTCAGAACAAAGCGGTCCAGAAAAGTCCCTATTGATGTATTAAAAGTATATTTTCCTGTTTGCAGATTATGTGTCGTATTGTTCCATTTATCTTCTAAATAAATGGCATGATTTGCTAAATCACCATCTGCATGATCTATTGCTATTGAAAATTCGCCTTCAATTCCAGATCTGTATCCTAAAGGAACAACATCAGTATCCTGAAAAGGTACAGCGCGACCCTGAACCGTTAATTTTCTTCCTTCGTTAATACTGTAAAAATCTACATATATATTTCCGTTTATGGTAACTCCATCATAATTATTGTCCCAGGTATCAGTTGCTCCTTCTATATATCCTACTAACAACTGTTTAAAAAGCCCCTGAGTATTTGTCATATTAAGCCAGACTCTGTGTTTTTCAATTGTTTCTTTATTGCTTTCTGCTGTTTTAAAAAACTGGCTATTGTTTCCGGGAATTCTCATTGAATTTGTAAAAACAGCGTTTCCAGTAGTTTTTGCTTTTACGAAAAAAGCCTGCCCAGCCGCTATATATCCTAATGGAGGAGTTTGATTTCCGGGTGTTCCTGCTCCTTGTCCACTCAGGCTGCCTACACTTGTACTTCCGGTTAAATTATAAATAGCATAATCATCGCTATTATAATTAAATTGAGCATCACCGGGAACAGAGCTGCTTGGTGCGGAATTATGAGTCCAAAAATATAATGTTCCATACAAATTGGCAGCATTATCAAAAATAAATTGATCTGCATATATTGCCGAAGGATATGGATTACCCAGCAAATGAGATTTCTCTGCAGCTACTAAAGGGACGGTAATTGTACCATTATTAGGAACTCCTTCTAAAAATGAATTATAAACTGAAGGAGCGGATATATCGAAATTTTGAGGTGCTCTGACAATATAACCATACCCCGGACTCATTTCCATCGTTCCATTATAATTTATTATCCACCCACTAATAGCATTATGACTATAATACTTATCTGACAATGTGTTTGGTGACAAATCGTGTAATGTAAAAGCCGGTGTACGCACAATTGGCGAAGACCAATACGTAAAATCATATCTTCGAACTGGTGTGGTGTTTCGTTTATATATAATATTACCCGTATTTACGACATTATTAACCTGCATTAAACTGGCATTGTTTTCAAAAGTCAATAAACCTCCGTTGTTGCTCACTGAATTGGTAATCGTTAAAGTATGATTAGAATTTATCGTAACATTTGCACCTGCATCAACAACACAAGAACAACCGCTCAAATCACCAGTTGTAGAATAATTACCTGAAAACCGAACTGCATCTGTAACTATGGGCGGACTTCCTTTTGACCAACTTGTACCATTCCAAATATTTGTAACCGGAGCTTTTATCTCCAAATTAATAGTTGGTAAAGAAGGACAAATATTTATATCATGTATTGTAAAAGTATAATTTCCGGGAGCCAGATTTGTTATGGTATAACTAGTTCCTGATGAAGTATAGGTTTGAGAAACTGTTCCGTTTTGTGTAATTGTCCAATTTGGTGATGCCAATAAGCCAGTCAGATGTACGCTTCCGTTTGGATTAACACAAGTTGGCTGTGTAATAATTGCCAATATTGGTGTAGATGGTTTTGGTTCCACATCAATTCTTGTTTCTATTGCAAATTCTTCAGGGCAAGTTCCGTTTTTTACCACAGCTCTATAGCTGGTACTTGTTGTTAATACTCCCGGCTGATATGTATTTGACGTATTTGCAAAAGGCTGCCAAACGTATGGTATAGATTCGGCATATTCCCATCTTACAATTGTTCCCGTATAATCTGTCAAAGTTAATAACGGACTTGGATCTCCCGCACAAATATGATTTCCTCCATGCACTGCACCACGTTCAGTTTTTGTTACCGTTGTAGTATTGCTTGCGCTTGTATTTGAGGCACATCCTATTGAAGAATAACCAACAGTTACTGTTTTACTTCCAACGGTAAGCCATTGTAATGTTACGGTATTACTTGACGCAGACAAATCTCCTGAAGTAATTATATAATCTGTATTCAAAACTCCCGGAACATTCCAAACATAATTTGATTGTCCGGTTTGAGTCGTATACGTAACATCTGTATTTACACAAACAGAAGCTGCGGGCTGCGTTGTAAATGTTGGCGTTGGAATTGGATTAATTGTTATTGCTGCTGAACCTCCGGTAAAACCAGAATTTCTAGCACAGGTATTTGCACCCGTTACTGAAACTAAAGTATAAGTTGTCGTTGTGATAACTGGGGCTGTAAAAGTGGCGAATGGAGTTCCGCTTACAACTCCTGAAGCCGTGCGATCTGCTCCACCATTTTCTTTATAAACAACTGTGTATGGGCCAGTTCCTGAAGTAGCAGTAAATGTCAATTGTCCCGCCCCAGTTGCACAAAACGGACCGTTAGCCGTTAAACTTCCCTGTGGTAATGGATTTACTGTTATTGTAGTTGAACCTGCTGTAAAACCAGAACTTCTAACACAGGAATTTGCTCCTGTTACTGAAACTAAAGTATAAGTTGTTGTTGCGGTAACTGGCGTTGTAAAAGTGGCGAATGGTGTTCCGCTTACAACTCCCGTTGCTGTGCGGTCAGCTCCTCCGTTTTCTTTATAAACAACTGTGTATGGACCTGTTCCTGCTGTGGCAGTAAATGTCAATTGTCCAGAGCCTGTTGCACAAAATGGGCTATTGGCACTCAAACTTCCCTGAGGTAATGGATTAACCGTTATTGTAGCTGAACCCGTTGTAAAACCAGAACTTCTAACGCAGGTGTTTGCTCCCGTTACTGAAACTAATGTATAAGTTGTTGTTGCAGTAACTGGCGTTGTAAAAGTCGCGAATGGTGTCCCGCTCACAACTCCCGCTGCAGTTTGGTCAGCCCCTCCATTTTCTTTGTAAACAATTGTATATGGACCAGTTCCTGCTGTGGCAGTAAAAGTTAACTGCCCCGAACCTGTTACACAAAATGGACCATTTGCTGTTAAACTTCCCTGTGGTAATGGATTTACTGTTATTGTAGTTGAACCTGCTGTAAAACCGGAACTTCTAACACAGGTATTTGATCCTGTTACAGAAACTAATGTATAAGTTGTTGTTGCGGTAACTGGCGTTGTAAAAGTGTTAAACGGTGTTCCGCTTACAACTCCCGTTGCAGTTCTGTCTGCTCCTCCGTTTTCTTTATAAACAATTGTGTATGGGCCTGCTCCTGATGTCGCTGTAAAAGTTAACTGTCCTGCGCCCGTTTCACAAAACGGACCATTCGCCGTCAAACTTCCCTGTGGTAATGGATTAACTGTTATTGTTGCTGAACCTGCTGTAAAACCAGAATTTCTAATACAGGTATTTGATCCTGTAACTGAAACTAAAGTATACGTTGTCGTAGCTGTAACTGTGGGAGTAAAAGCGGCAAAAGGCGTTCCGCTGACAACTCCGCTTGCGGTGCGATCTGCTCCACCGTTTTCTTTGTAAACAACTGTATATGGACCTATTCCTGCTGTAGCTGTGAAAGTTAACAATCCGGAACCAGTTGCACAAAATGGACCGTTTGCTGTCAAACTTCCCTGCGGCAATGGATTGATAGTTATTGTAGCTGTGTTTCCTGTAAAACCAGAACTTCTCGAACAAGTGTTTGCTCCGGTTACTGAAACTAATGTATAAGTTGTTGTTGCGGTAACTGGCGTTGTAAAAGTGTTAAACGGTGTTCCGCTTACAACTCCTGTTGCAGTTCGGTCTGCTCCTCCGTTTTCTTTGTACACAACTGTATATGGACCCGTTCCTGCCGTAGCTGTAAAAGTTAATTGTCCGGAACCTGTTACACAAAAAGGACCATTTGCTGATAAAGTTCCTTGTGGTAAAGGATTAACTGTTACTGTTGTCGCTATAGAATTTGCAGCTGTACAAACTCCATTTTGAACAACAGCTCTAAATTCAGTTGTTTCACTAAGCGGTCCAGAAATATAAGTATTTGTTGTATTTGCAATATCAGTCCAGGTTGAAAATGGAGCTATAGAATATTGCCATTTTTGAATTGTACCTGTTTGTCCTGCTAAAGATAAAGCAGCACTTGTTGCTCCAGCACAAATTGTTGTTCCGCCTGAAACTGTTCCACCAGCTGAAGGAGCAAAAATTGTAACTGTTGTAACGTTTGAAGTAGATATAGCTGAAGAACAGACTCCGGATGTTAAATTAGTAACGGTAATATTACTTGTCCCAACAGTGTTTAAACCTGCTGCTGTAAATGTTCCCGTTCCGGCAGTAGTCACAGTCATTATTGCTGTAAGTCCTGTCGCACTTGGATTGCTTCGACTGTATGTCACGGTATAAGTTCCTGTTGGTAAAGACGCAGCAGATGATGTCAATGTTACAACTGAAGTAGTTCCAAGATTACTGCAAACATTTACTGCCGAAATTCCTGTAATACTATAAGTAGGGCAAGTATAGGTTACTATAACCTGACCAGATGCTCCTGATCCTCCAGGCTGAGCAGCAGCAAGAGCAGAACTCATTGAGCCACTACCTCCTCCTCCTGGGGCAGCACCGGGGTTTCCAACTGTAGTTCCAAGAACTAAGCTTGGCACAGATGCTCCTCCGGCTCCTCCTCCGGGACTTGCTCCATTTCCTCCTTTTCCGGAACTTAATAAAAGTGCGGCTAAAACATTTCCTCCAGTTCCTCCTGCTTCACCAGCAGTTTTTGTAGTACCAAAAGAGGCTGCTGTAGATCCACCAGTACCTCCGGCAGGTGCTCCACCTGCATTGTTAGCCAAACCTCCTGCTCCACCTGCAGCATATATTACTGTTTCATAACCGGTAATGGTTGAATGCCCGCCTGCAGCTCCATTATTTACTGTACCGGCTACTGTACCGGCAACTACAACATTTAAAGTATTGCTGGCTGTTACATTGATATTACTTCTGGCATAAGCGCCTCCGCCTCCTCCGCCTCCGCTTCGTCCTTCAAGTAAACCTGAGCCGCCCGCGCCGCCACCGGCACCGCCTCCGCCCCAAGCTTGCACATCCATTACCGTAACACCAGCGGGAACGACTATTGTTCCATTAGATGTCAATGTATGTGGGGGCTGTGCCCATAAGGAAAAACAAAAAAAGGAGAATAAAAGTGAGAGTTTAATTTTATTTGATAAAAAATTCTCTTGGCATTCATTGAATAAAGAAAAACAACGAATAAAAAATTGAGGTAAGATTAGAAAGATTGGTAATTTTTTTTTCATCGCACTATTTTTTAATTAACAGAAAAAGATTCACCAGTGAGAGAAAGTCTGGTTTAGTTTAATTTCTAAATACCTCAAAAAATAACATTGACTTCAAAAATGATTTTGAAACAAAAGCAAAGAATAGTTAGCAAATGTTCTCTTTTGTGGTATTTAAATAAGCATTAAATAGTATTTGGCAGATAAAAAATAAGTTACATTTTGTTTAAGGGGTTTGAAAATGTATATTAACGGCTTTTATGTTATATTCGTCGATTGACTGTTAAAACAAGGTACGATTTTTTTTACATCAGATTTAGAGGGAAAATGTTAAATATTGTAGATTTAACACTTTTAAGTTGATAATTTAAAAATTGTGTAGGTTGTGTTAATTTGCTCAACAAATTGATTAAGTGTAATTTATACTTATAAAAACTATTCAAAAAGAAAAATCCCCATACATAAATATGTTGGCGGATTATCTACATTGATAAAAATTCTAGTTTAGAAAATGATCTTTTTTGTCTTTGAAAAATCATCTTCTAAAATTACTTTCACTAACATGATTTGATGAACAATTCTTAAATTTGATATTACTAATTCAAACTCGTTTAGTTTTCTTTTTTCGAAAAGTAATTTTCCATTAATATCATAGAGCTGAACATTTTTTAGTTTTTGATTTTTCGATCTTATATTGATTATTTTATCTTTTGACGAAACCAAAATTTCATTTTTAGTATTCTGAAAATCATCAACACTTAAATTTTTATTAGTAAAATGAAGGATGAATCTATCTGTAAAAACTCCTATTTCACTATGAAAGGTGTAATCTTTTAGGGTTAGATTGGAAATACTATTCATTAGCTTGTCTTCTAAATAAATTTCCTGCTCTGACAAATTACCATCAGAATGATCTATCGCTATTGTAAAACTATCGGCGATTACCGTTTTATATCCTAAATTAATTTCATCAGAATCCTGAAAAGGTAAAGCTCGTCCCTGAATTACTAATTTTTTGCTTTCACTAATACTATAAAAGTCTACAAATTGGTTTCCATTTAAGGTTTCTGCATCATAATTTAGATCATAAGAATTTGTTGCACCTGGCAGGTATCCAATTAAAATTTGTTTAAAAGCACCATTATCATTTTGAAGATTCAGCCATAATCTATTTTTAGCTGCTTCTTTCTTAGTCTCTGTTTGTCTTTTTACAGGTTTAAAAAACTTATTATTTGTTCCGGAAATTCGCATGCTATTATTGAATTCCAAAAGTCCTAACTGATTACTTTTAACAAAAAATCCTTGACCGGAAGCAATTTTACCATCGGGAATTGTTTCATTCATACCTTTAGAAATTGCTTTTGTACCCACCCCGCCAACTAAATTATAAACGGCATAGTCATCTGATGTATATTCTAAATTTGTTATTTGTGTATTATGTGTCCAGAAATAAAGCGCGCCTTTGATTTTAAATTCGTTTTTACTCAAAAAAATATTCCCATCAATAGCAGATGGATATGGATTTCCAATTAAGTAAAACCTATTGTTTTCTTGTAAATCAACTTCAACCTTTCCATTATTTGGAACACCTGCAAAAACTCCTTCATATATAGATCGTTCAAACTGAGAAAATTCCTGAGGAGATCTTATTATATATCCTTTTCCTAAAGTCATATAACTGGATGGTTCTTCAATTTTCCAGCCTGGCAATGCAGAATTGTACGACTGATATTTATCAAATAATGTGTGAGGTGAAAGATCAATTAGTTTTTGATTATTGACTGGAGAAGACCAATAGGTATAATCAAATTTTAAAACAGGATTTGTTTTTCTTTTCATCTGCATAATTCCAGAATTTACCATATCATCATCTGATTGGTATAAACTGGCTGAATCTTCTAAAGCTAATGTTCCTAAACCGGAATATGAAAATTCAATTCCTAAAGTATTTCCACTTAAAAGTGTAACTTTTTTTCCTGCTTCAATGCTGCAGCTGCAAACATTCGATGAATTTAAAATCGGAAAATCTTCTTTAAAAAAGATTTCTTTTCCTCCAGACGGATAGCCATTTGACCATGAACGACCATCCCAAATTGTTGATTCGAGACAAAGTTTTAACCGACAAATTCTATGCTTGGAAAATCCTGAAACAGAATTAAAATTTCCTCCTATTAAAAGTCTAAAATCGGATGTAATACTTAATGCAAAAATTTTATTGTTTACTGATGCATTGAAGGTGTTATCAAAATCTCCTGTTTTTAGCAATCTTATTAATCTTAAAGAAGGGTAATTTTTATAAGTTCCTGAAAAGGTTCCGCCAACTAAAAGACGATCATCTGGCTGTACCAAAATTGCACGAATATCTCCTTTATTAAAACCTGTTCCGGAATCAAAACTGCTGTCTAAACTTCCGTTAGAATTTAGACGAAGAATTCGTTTTTGCGAACTTTTATTATACATCAAAAAAGACCCGCCAACAACTATTTTTCCGTCTGATTGTAATGCAATTGCGTAAACATTTTTATCAAAACCTTCTCCAATATTAAAACTTGTATCGATACTTCCATCTGTATTTAATCGAACCAAATGCTGATAGGACTGATCATTAAATTTTATAAATCTTCCTCCGATTAAAATTTTTCCGTCGGGCTGAATTAGAATATCGTCTATTATAGCATCTGCGCCAAGACCTGTATTAAAAGTTGGATCTTGTGAACCATTGGGCAGTAACCTTACAATCCTAATTATTGAAAGATCGCCATTGTAGCGTGTAAAGTTTCCTGCAACAATAATTTTATTATCGGACTGTAAGGCCATAGCATAAATTTGGCTATTGAATCCTGAACCCATATTGAAGGAATTATCAATTGATCCGTCTTGAAAAATTCTAACAATTCTATTATAAAGCTGATCATTATATTTGGTGAAATTTCCACCCAAAATAATTTTACCGTCTGCTTGAAGAATAGCTGTTTTTATTAAGTTATTTGCTCCGGTTTGGCCAGTATTAAAATCGGGGTCAAATGATCCGTCTTCTAAAAGTCTTGCAATTCTAAAAGCAGGATTATTATTGAACTTCGTAAAGTTCCCAAGTACTATTGTTTTTTGATTTTCTAATGGAATGATTTTTAAAACAGAATTATCAAAACCAATTCCAGAAGCCAAATAACCGGTATCTTGCTCCCCTTCGAAATTCACTTTTGCCAGTCTTCCCTGATTTTGTCCATCGAAAACAGAAAATGTTCCTCCAATAAACCACGATCCTTCTGAGTCATTTGCGAGTGTCCAAACAGTAGATGCCGGCCCCGTACCCATATCAAAATCAGGTTTTATTGTTCCGTCTGAATTTAAGAAAGCCACATGATTAACAGTTACTCCATCATAGCGACCGGTAAAAGATCCGCCAGCCATGATATTTCCTTCACTATCAATTTTGATAACTTGAACAACATTATTAAAACCTGATCCAAGAAAACTGAAATCACGGGAGCCATCTGGATTAAGACGCACAATTCTATTGGCAGTAATTCCATTATATGATGTAAAACTTCCTCCTAAAAGTATCTTACCATCGGGTTGAACTTCAATAGTATTTACATTATCATCAAAACCAGTCCCGATATTAAAATCTTTATCTATACTTCCATCAGAATTTAGCCTGATTATTCCATTAGAGTCAAAATCATTAAAAGAGGTAAAATTGCCCACAACTAAAATCTTCCCATTAGTCAAAACGTGAACATTTGAAATGAGTAAAGCAGAACCTATACCTATTTTAAATGAAGTGTCTATTAAGCCGTTTGGCAGTAATCGTGCAATTCTGTTTACGGCTGTATTACCATATTTTGTAAAAGTCCCAGCAATTATAATTTTCCCATCTGACTGCAAATCTATATCATGAACAATTCCTGCTCCTGAACTAGCTGCAACGACTGTGTTAAAAGATTCATCATAAGACCCATCATTGTTTAGGCGAACGAGCCTTCCCGCATTTTTTCCATTATAAGTTGAAAAATTTCCTCCAACTAATATTTTACCATCGGGCTGAACATTTGAAGAATAAACTTTACCATTAAAGCTAGTTCCTGTATCAAAACTTTCGTCTATTGTTCCGTCCGGTTTTAAACGAGTTAAGTATGAAGATGGAATTCCGTGCAGACTTGTATATTCACCTCCAACAATCAGGTTATTATCTGGCTGCAAAAAAAGAGTTCGGACAGTCGCGTTAAATCCATCTCCTTTAGATCCGTCATCGATTGTATTAAAAGTGTTATCAACTTTTCCCTGTTGGGCAATAAGAGTGTTTGTGAAAGGCAGAAAAATGAGGAACAGGATGTATTTTATCAAAGTCGTAAAATAGTAAATTAATATTTGTAAGAATTAACCGAAATTAATTTACTTTGAAAAATAATACAATACCCACTTTTGGTGATTTTTTATTTATTTTTAAAAACAAAAAAACCATTCCGTTTTGTCGGAATGGTTTTTATTAGAAGAAGTTTTTTATCATTTAAAGATAATCTTTCTTGTTACTTCTGCTTTGTTTTCAAGTGTTACTTTTACCAGTAAAACCTGTTCAGCAGCATGTAGATTTAAGATTGACAATTCTGTCGTTCCAACTTTCTTTTTATTGTATAAAAGTTTGCCGGTGATATCAAAAACTGAAACCTCTTTAATGTTTTCTTTTGAAGAAGTTACTTTAATTACTTTATCTTTTACAGAAACCAAAAGTCCGTCTTTTACATTTTCGAAATCTCCGGTTCCTAATGTTTTGTTAGTATAACGAAGCGTGAAACGATCTGTAAATGTTCCTATATCGGTAGTAAATTTATAGTTTCCAGCTTTTAGGTTATAAATTGTACCTGTTTTTTTATCTTCAAGATAAATTGCCTGATCATTCAACAATCCATCCGTATGATCTATTGCAATTGTAAATTCTCCTGCAACAGCAGTTCTGTATCCAAGCGGAATTAAATCTGTATCCTCAAAAGGAAGTCCACGCCCTTGAATAGTTAGTTTTTTAGCATCATTTAAACTGTAAAAGTCTAAATTGACACTTCCGTTGAGTGTTGCCGCATCATAATTTTGATCCCAGCTGTTTGTTGCTCCTTCAATGTAACCAATTAGTACCTGCTTATACAATCCTGTAGCATTTGAGATATTAAGCCATAAACGGTTTTTTTCAAGATTGGTTTGAACGGTTTTAAAGAACTGACTGTTATTGCCTGCAATTCGCATACTGTTTGTAAAAACAACATTATTTCCTGTACTGGCTTTGAAGAAAAACCCCTGAGCTGCTGCAATTTTCCCACTTGCAGGCGGACCATTTGAAGTTCCTGTGCTTCCTGATAAGGTATATACCGAATAATCATCCGGGTCATAGTTGTAAGTTGCATTTCCATTGGTGTTTTCGTCAGGCTGGTTACTGTGTGTCCAGAAATACAATGCTCCAACACCAGCGTCATTAATCAATCTATCGGCATCTATTGCTGATGGGTATGGGTTTCCAATTAAATTCCATTTTGTAGCGACTGGAGTAACCGTAATATTTCCATTGTTTGGAACTCCTGTAAATGAGGCCTGAAAAACAGCTGGACTTACATTACCTTGTGGTCCTCTTATGATATAACCCTGCCCTGGTGTCATGACCAAAGTTCCGTTATAACTAGTTACCCATCCACTTGATGGATTAAAGCTTTGGTATTTATCTGCCAATGTTGTTGGCGATAAATCATGAAGCGTCATTCCGGGTGTTGCCGTAACCGGTATTGACCAGTATACATAATCATAACGATTTACAGGCGTAGTGCTTCTTAAATAAGTAATGTTTCCAGTATTAACTGCATTAGTAGTTTGAACCAAACTTGCATTATTATCAAAGGTTAATGAACCGCCTGAATTAACATTTAAAGAGTTAGTAATTGTTAAAGTCCTTCCAGATGGAACTGTCATGTTAACACCACTATTTATGGTACAAGAACAAGCAGTTAAATCTGCTGAAATTGCAAACGCTCCAGAAAAAACAGCTCTTTTTGTTGCAGTTGGAGTTCCGTTAGACCAAGCTGTTCCATTCCATGTTGTCGAAGATTGATCTGTAATTGTTGCTCCTAAACTCGATGGTGACTTACAGCCTCTGGTATTATCTGTTACTCTAAATGTATAAGTATTGGCAGCTAATAAGGGGATTGTTGTACTAGTTCCTGAACCTGTATATGTAGCAGATCCCGGGCTTCTTTCTATAGTCCAAGTTCCAGTTGCTGGTAAGTTATTTAAAATAACACTTCCTAAAGCAGCGCATGAAACATCGCTTATTGTGCCAATGGTTGGTGGTGGCAGTAAATCTATGGATGTTGAAATATTATCTGTATAGGTATGTCCCGAAATATCTTCAACGACATTTAACGATGGATCAGTTCCGGTAACTTTTGCAGAATTAACAACTCTTCCAGTAAGTACATCATTACTAGTAATCGTATAAGTTCCGGTTAATGTAGCAGTTGCTCCGGCGGCTAAACTAGCAATTGGGTTCCCTGTTATAGTGACTCCTGGCATTGGATCAGTTACACGAACATCTGTAATAGGAACTTCTCCTGTATTTTTTACATTAAAAGTATAATTAATAACATCTCCAGCTTTCCCGCATGATGGCATCGAAGCTGTTTTTATAAGACTTAATTCAGCAATTTTTAATGAATTTGTATTAAAAGCAATAAAAGCACAATCTGAACTGCCTGAAAAAGTTACTACAAAACGGTCAACCTGAGCAGCGTTTGCAGATGTTATTCCAAATTGACTGGTTTCGATTGCAAGCATTCTAATGTCTCTTGTTGATGCGGCAGCAAATCCGAGAGTTCCATCCATTTTAAATAAATCAAGACTATACGTACCAATCGCAGTTACAGCATCAAACTTTATAGATAATTCAGTTCCTACGGTATTTCCTAATGCATCGATAAATTTAAAAGTATCTGGTGTTCCTCCTGGATCTGCAACCTGGGTTACAATTAAATCAGGAATTCCGTCACCAATACCTGAAAGATTCAGGTTATTGGTACCTACTTTAAATTCAGCTGTTCCGGCTTTTATATTAGCAACACCTGTACCAATTGAAAGTCCGCTTGCTCCATCAGTTAATCTTGATGCAAGTTCAGCTCCAGTAGCACTTGAACCAGCTAAAGCGGGTCTTAAAATTGCCGAACCCGCTGATTCGTCTATCATAGAACCTTGCAAAAAGTATGAGCTTGATGTTGAACCAAGAGATTGAATTTTCAATGCTCTAAATTTTTGTGCATTATAAACTACAGAGTGCGAATCTAGAGTCGTATTACTTACTCCTGTTGAATAAGTAGTTCCATTCCATGAGAATGCCAATAGGTTGTTTTCTCTGTCTGGACGATTACCAACTCCAGTAGTAGAATTTGAAGTCCAGTATCCGTTCCAATCAGTGTGGATTCTTGAAACAGCTGTTAGCTGCGCTGACATTTTTAAAGAAACCAATAAAAATATAAACAGTATCTTTTTAAATAAAGAACGGGTAAACAAAAGTAATTTTTGGGGCATACAATTTGTATTTGGTTTGATTCGGTTATTAATAATGATTTAATTCTTAAAAAAATTTAAACTTATTTTTACTTTACTCTTTTTATTTAGTACGTTCATTACATGGAAAAATCCGGCAGCTTTCACTGTCGGATTTTTTTTATATTTTATTTTAATTATTTGAAAATGATTTTCCTTGTTGTTGCAGAGTCATTTTCAAGAATAACTTTTACTAATAAAACCTGATTGGCAGACTGCAGATTCGAAATCGATAATTCTGTCGTTCCTATTTTATTTTTACTATATAAAAGCTTTCCTGTAATATCATATATATTTACTTCTTTAATGTTTTCTTTTGAAGAAGTGACTTTGATTGCTTTATCTTTTACAGAAACCAAAAGTCCGTCTTTTACATTTTCGAAATCACCTGTTCCTAATGTTTTATTCGTGTAACGAAGTACAAAACGATCTGTAAATGTTCCTATCTCAGTAGTAAATTTATAGTTACCGGTTTTTAGGTCGTGTACTTTACTGGTTACTTTGTCTTCCAGATAAACTGCCTGATCATTTAGTAATCCATCTGTATGGTCAATTGCAATGGTAAATTCTCCCGCAACTGAGGTTTTATATCCAAGAGGAACTAAATCTGTATCTTCAAAAGGAAGTCCACGTCCCTGAATCGTTAGTTTCTTGGCGTCATTTAAACTATAAAAGTCTAAATATGCACTTCCGTTAAGTGTAGCTGCATCATAATTCTGATCCCAGCTATTTGTTGCTCCTTCAATGTAACCTATCAGGGCTTGTTTAAATAATCCTGTTGTAGTTGACATATTCAGCCATACACGGTTTCTCTCTATATCGGCAGCTGTTTTAAAGAACTGGCTGTTTTCACCTGGTATTCTCATACTGTTTGTAAAAACTACATCACTTCCCGTACTTGCTTTGAAGAAAAATCCCTGACCTGCTGCAATTTTTCCACTTGCTGCCGGGCCATTAGAAGTTCCTGTACTTCCTGATAAGGTATATACCGAATAATCATCCGGATCATAATTGTAAGTTGCATTTCCATCAGTATCTTTATCTGGCTGGTTGCTGTGCGTCCAGAAATACAATGCTCCAGTTCCTGCGTCGGTTATTAATTTATTTGCACTAATTGCTGACGGATATGGATTTCCGATTAAATGCCACTTTGTAGCTACAGGTGTAATGGTAAAATCTCCATTATTTGGAACTCCCGTAAAAGAAGCTTGAAAAACAGCAGCGCTAACATTTTCCTGCGGTCCTCTTACAATATATCCTTGTCCAGGTGTCATAACCTGAGTTCCGTTATAACTAATTACCCATCCACTTGATGGATTAAAACTTTGGTATTTATCTGCCAGAGTAGTTGGTGATAAATCATGAAGTGTCATACCTGGTGTTGCTGTAACCGGTATTGACCAGTATACATAATCGTAACGGTTTATAGGAGTTGTGCTTCTTTTATAAGTAATGTTTCCTGTGTTAACAACATTTGCAGTCTGAACTAAACTTGCATTGTTATCAAAGGTTAAAGAACCGCCTGAATTAACGTTTAATGCGTTAGTAACTGTTAGAGTTCTGCCACTTTTTATTGTAACGTTTGCTCCGCTTGCAATTTTACATGAACATCCATTAATATCTTTGTCTAAGCTATAATTGGCATCAAATTCTAATATATCATTTAACGTTGGATCTGAGCCACTAGACCATGTCGTTCCATTCCATTTATTTGCTGATTGTATAGTTACGACTGAAGAATATACTGATCCACAATTACTTTGTATTGCAAAACTATAATCACCAGGAACTAATCCTGAAACCGTCATTGTTCCCGTTCCTGAAATACTGTAAGTTCCATTTGTTGAATTTGGTCCATTAAAAAGTAACGTTCCGGAATTTGGCAAACCACTCAATGTAACACTTCCCGTTGGAACTAAACAAGTTGGTTTAACTATTGTTCCTGGTACTGGAGCAGTATAAGAAGTCTCGACTGTTGTTGTTGAAGAAGCCGGAGAGGCCGCTGAACATCCGTTAGAATTTCTATAATTAACTGTTACTGTTTTACTACCTGTCGTTAACCATCTTAATGTTACTGTATTACTTCCTGTCCCGATTCCTCCTCCAGTAATAGTGTAATCACTTCCACTATTTCCAGATATTGTCCAGGTATAATTTGCCTGTCCGCCTTGTGTAGTATAAACTACGTTTGTTCCTGTACAGGTACTTGTTCCTGCCTGACTTGTAAAAGTAACTGTTGGTAAAGGATCAATATCAAAGCTAGTTTCGATAGCAGCAAAACCTTGTGGACAACCAGAAGTTTGTGCAACCGCTCTGTACGCTCTTTTTGCGTAAAGTAATTCCGTTGGCTGATACTCAATTAGATTTGCAGTACCAGCTATGGGAATCCAAGTTACATTGTTATCATCACTATATTCCCATCTTACTACTTTTTCAGGATAAGAATATGCTGCTCCCTGATTAGGGGCATCAGCATTTGCCAAAGTCAATTTATTAGGCTGAGTTCCATAACAAATATGTCTACCTCCATGTGTACGTCCTCTGTCTGTTGTAATAACTGTTACTGCTACAGCATTTGATATCACTGTAGAACCGCAACTTCCATTAACTTCTACAGTATAGTTTCCAACATTTGTAGTTGTTGGATTTGTTAAGGTTAATGTATTTGTTCCTTGTCCATTTACACCGCCGCCATTTGTAACAGCTGTTCCATCTTTTTTCCAAACATATGTTAATGTGCTTCCTACTGCTGTAACTGAAATTGTTTGTGTACCACTTCCTGAACATGCAGCAGCAGGAGCAGTTGGTTGTACTGTTATTGCTGTTATGGCATTTACTGTAATTGTTCCTGTAGCATTAACCGCAGTTGCCCCGCAGCCATTAACCGGAATACTATATGAAAAAGTTCCTGATGCTGTTGGTGTGCCACTAATAGTAATCGTATTAGAAGCCCAAGATGCAGAAACTCCTGCTGGTAAACCATTTGCTCCGGCAACACCATTATTAGCTATTCCTGTTACACTTCCTGCAGTTGTATGTGTAACATTCGTTATCGCTGTATTGATACAAACATTTGGACTAGATGATGCTGCTCCAATGGCTTTATTTGCATTAACAGTAATTGTTCCCGTTGCATTTACTGTACCACATCCCCCATTTAATGGAATGCTATAAGTAAAATTACCTGATGCTGTTGGCGTACCACTAATAGTGATAGTATTGGTAGCCCAAGATGCAGAAACTCCTGCCGGTAAACCGTTTGCGCCTGCAACTCCATTGTTAGCTATTCCTGTTGCGCCAGTTGTAGTATGTGTTATATTTGTTATTGATGTATTAATACAAGTAGTTGGACTTGATGATGCAGCAGTCACTGTATTTATCCTAACGGTAATTGTTCCTGTAGCATTAACCGCAGTTGACCCGCAGCCATTAACTGGAATGCTGTATGAAAAAGTTCCTGATGCTGTTGGAGTACCGCTAATAGTAATAGTATTAGAAGCCCAAGACGCAGAAACTCCTGCTGGCAGACCATTTGCTCCGGCAACACCATTGTTAGCTATTCCTGTTACACCTCCAGTAGTAGTATGTGTAAAAGCTGTTATTGCTGTATTGATACAAACATTTGGACTTGCTGAGGCAGCACCCACAGCTTTGTTTGCATTAACAGTAATTGTTCCCGTTGCATTTACTGTTCCACATCCGCCATTTAACGGAATGCTATATGAAAAAATTCCTGATGCTGTTGGAGTACCACTAATAGTAATAGTATTAGAAGCCCAAGATGCAGAAACTCCTGCTGGTAAACCATTTGCTCCTGCGACACCATTGTTAGCTATTCCTGTTGCGCCAGTAGTAGTATGAGTTACATTCGTAATAGCCGTGTTGATACAAACATTTGGGCTTGATGAAGCAGCTGTTACTGTATTTGTTCTAACAATTATTGTTCCTGTAGTATTTGTAGCATTTCCACACCCTCCAGTCAGTGGAATATTATAGTTAAAAGTTCCAGCAGCGGTAGGAGTTCCGCTAATAGTGATTGTATTTGATGCAAATGATGCTGATACACCTGCTGGCAAACCATTTGCGCCAGATACTCCATTATTAGATATTCCTGTTGCGCCAGTAGTACTGTGTGTTATATTTGTTATTGCTGTGTTAATACATACATTTGGACTTGAAGAAGCACTCCCTACTGTATAAGAAGTAGATCCAATTGTAATTGTTGAAACTGTAGAATATGAAATATTAGTACAAGGTGAATTTCTAACAACAGCTCTGTAGTAAGTAGTTTGTGTTAAATTTTGTACATCAATTCCGTTATTTGTATTATTAATCGTTGTTGTATTGCTTACAAAATTATCTGTAGAGGATTCCCAACGAATAACTGAACCAATATATCCCGTTAAATTTAAGTATGCAATATAAGTATTTGGACACCCACTTGCAGACGGCAATGTACCTCCGTTGCTCGTTTGTGCTATTGTTACAAATAAACTTGATGGACCTGAAGTACCACAAGCATTTGTTGATGTAACCTGAATATTTCCAGAAGTAGCTGAAGCACTAAAAGTAACACTTGCAGAAAGACCATCAGCCGCTGGTGTAATAGTTGCACCTGTTCCTGAATAAAACCAATTGTAAGCATAAGAACCTTGAACGGCGCTAATTGTATAGCTAGTTGTAGAACTTTGACATTGAGTTTGAGAACCTGCTAAATTTGATGGTGCTCCTCCAGGTCCATTCGTAACATAAATTGTTCTGGTTGCTGTTCTTGCTGTAGGGCAATCTGTTGTTGATGGAATTGTATAAGTAACAGTAGCTGTTCCGTTTGCAGTTGCAGTAATTGCACCTGTACTTGAATTGATTGACGCTATACCAGATGGGCTTATGGTCCATGTTCCTCCCGGAACTGTAGATGCAAAAGTAGTAGATGTACTTCCGTAAGTACAAATATATTGATTACCGGAAAGAGTTCCAGCAGATGTTGGACAATCATAAGATATAACAACTTTACCCGCTGCACCTGCACCACCAGCTCTGTTTCCAGCTATTTGTGATGTTCTTCCTCCACTGCCACCTCCACCATAAAGACTTCCAGGATTACCAGCTGCTGTATTACCAGAACCACCTACTATTGCCCCTCCTGTTCCTCCTGTTGGGCCGGAACCAGTTCCACCAACACCAGAGTCTGCACCATTATTACTTTCTCCATTTCCTCCATTACCGCCCGCAATGACCTGTACTCCACCAACATTTCCAGTTGTTCCTCCAGTTCCTCCCAAAATAGGATTCCCTCCATTAGTATTTCCCGTTCCTCCAGATCCTCCTGCTGCATATATCAAACCAGAAGCTGAAGTTCCATTTATACTTACAGTAGAAAAACCTCCATTACCACCACTTGCACCACTAGCTGCTGTTCCGGCAGCCCCAACTGTAGCATCAAGTACATTTGTTGGTGCAACTGTTAAGTTACTTTTTGCATAAGCTCCTCCGCCTCCGCCTCCGCCTGTTCTTGCAGTAGCTCCAACAGCATTTGTAGATCCTCCTCCAGCTCCACCGCCGCCCCAACATTCTACTACCACAGTTGTGACACCAGCAGGAACTGTAAAGGTTTTAGGAGTTGTAGCTGTCACATAAGTTTTTGTAACGGTTTGTCCGAAAGAAACAAAGGAAATTACAAAAAATAAAAAACTAAAAAGTAATGTTTTCTTCATGTTATATGTTTTCTATCAGGTTGTTATGCGAGCATAAGAGTTGTCTTGCCCGCAAAGATATATACATATACGTTTTAGAAATTATCAGGGTTTTTAGAATAGGCATATAATCGATAAACCGATAAAATAATCGATGAAATGCACGGCAAAAACCATGATTTTATGGAATTTCTTATAAAACAAGTAAATTAAAAATAAGAAAAATCCTTAGTAATAAGCGTTTTAGTTTTGTTTTTTTGGGATAATAATCGAAAAAACGTCTGGTTTTGTAAAAAATCCTCAAAAAAGCAATATTTTACAACTTTGCGTTATTTTTTATTCCGTAAGGAATTTAAGATATTTTCAAATAAAAATTTAATATTTAAAGTGAGGCAAAAAATGCAATTCTAAATATCTTTTTTTGATGTTTATTCTTGCTCTAATTCTTTAACTTTTTCATAAACAAGACTACTTTCATAACCTCTTCGAAGAAGATAGTCACAAAATTTTTTGCGCTTTTTTAAATTATTTTTTTCCTGAATACTATTCCAGCATCTTTCAGATAAATTTTCAAAAGTTTCAAAATATTCTTCATTTGAAATTTCTTTAAGAGCGAGATTTATATTTGTTGAAGAAATATTTCGCAATTTAAGCTCATTTGTAATCCTGATTTTTCCCCAATTTTTGATTCTGTGTTTACCTCTTGCGAAGCTACAGGCAAAACGTGTTTCATTCAAAAAATTATTTTCAATTAACTGAACAACAATAGAATCAATTTCATCAGAAGTCATTTTTAAGCTATAAAGTTTCGAAACAACTTCGTCATGACAGCGTTCCTGATAGGCACAAAATCGTTCTAATTTCTGTAATGCTTCTTTTGGAGTAAAAATTACATTCATGAGTATTTTCTTTCTTTTTAACTATAAGTGGTAAAAATAACCATTTAAATGTTAAATTATGATGTGTTTATTGCCTTTTTGACAAAACTATTTTTTCAAAACCTTGTTTATGTTGAGAATTATAATATTTTTGTGGGTAAATTCTGTTTGTTAAATTGCCCTGTTTATTAAACAGTTATTAATAAGAATTTAAATTCAAAATTAGTCTTTCGTTATAACGAAACTTGAAATTTTTTATTTGAATTTAAGCCAAAAACAAATTTAATACCACGCCTACTATGATTCGAAAACTACTTTTGTTCGTTCGTTCTTTATTTTATTTTACCCAAAACAATTGTGATATTGTTTTTTTTGACCATAAGAAGGTTTCTTATTTAAAAATGCGATTTTCTCATTTGCTATTCGCTGGTCTATTTTCTCTTTTTTCTGTAAATTTAGTAGGAGCACAAGCAGCTTCTAGTACTTGGGCTTTAACTGCAAATGGAAATGCAACAACGGTGACGGGTAATGTTACCAGTGCAGTATTAGCAATAGGAAGTGGTATTGATACACCAGTTTATTCAACTGCTGCAGGTGTTTCAACTTCTGGATGGGCAAGTAGTACATCAAGACAAACAGATGAGTACTATGAATTTAAAGTTACACCAACGACTAATAATATTTTTAATGTTACGGCTATAAATTTTGAACATAGTAGATCGACAGCGAATTTAACAGTACAGGCCTATTATTCTACAGATAATTTTGCAACTTCTACAGCTATTGCTAGTTCTTTCACTTCAAATAGCTCAACTCCAGCTGCTAATAATAACACTGTAAACATACCCGTAAACGGAACTACTTTGACTGTTCGTATTTATGCTTGGAGTAATTCAGGGACTCGTAATTTGCGAGTTAGAAACGTTGTTATTAGTGGTACAACTTGTGCAAAAGCAAATGCAGGTGTTGATCAATATAGCAATAATCCTTCATTTACATTAGCTGCCAATACTCCCACAACTGGTACAGGAACATGGTCGATAGCAAGTGGTCCAAATACATCAGCAAGCCAGTTTGCCAGTCTTACAAATCCAACAACTACATTTACACCTATTGGATCAGGGACATGGGTATTGAACTGGACAATAAATAGTTGTAATTCATCTACAGATCAGGTTGTTATTACCAATTGTTCTGGTAATTTAATTACTAATGGTGATTTTAGCAATACCGCCGTTGGTTGGACAGCTGCTGTTAATTCAAAAGGACCTGTTAGTGCTACTTCTTATGTTGAGGTTTTGACTGAAAGTGTATATTTTTCTAATGGTAATAGTGATAATACAGCAGAATTAGATTCTGAGGCATCGCTAGGGCAAACTGTAACAGTTATTCCCAATGTTCCTTATACATTAAGTTTTCTCTATGCTCGAAGACCTGGGTCTCCCGCATCTGTTGCGGTTGATGTTAGAATAATAGGTGCAGCATCACCTACATCAATAAATTATACTACGAGCGACACTAATAGTACTCCTCAGATAGGTACTTTTACGTTTACGCCAACAAGTTCTTCAATAGTCATTGAATTTTACAACTCTTTAGGAACAACAACACTTGGGGCTATTATAGATAATATCGTTTTAGTTCCATCTTCTCAGGTGGTTCCCGTTGCGACAACAATTCCTAAAGGCAGCTACAAAACTTTAACTGTTTGTATAGGAGCATCTGTTACATTGGATGTAGATAACATTTCTACAGCAGGTGTAACTTATGCATGGTCAGCATCTGCAGGAGCGGCATTTTCTTCTACCAGTAATATTAAAAGTCCTACGGCAACATTTTCAACAAGTGGACTTAAGCAATTTACAGTAACTGCTACCAATGCAGGGGGCTGTGGAAATATTTCTTCTACAACATTTGTAAATGTAATTGATCTTCCAGTCGTTTATAATGTTACTGGAGGAGGATCATATTGCTCTGGCAGCACCGGACTTGCAGTTGGTTTAAATAATTCTACTACAGGTGTTAACTATCAATTGAAAATGGGAGGTACTGATATAGGAACAGCTGTTGCAGGAACTGGATCAGCGATTAGTTTTGGTTCTCAAACAGTTGCAGGAACATATACGATAGTTGCAACAAATGCTACCGGTTGTACTTCAAACATGAGTGGTTCTGCAGTAATAACAGTAAGTGCTCTGCCAATTGTTAGTATCACAGGTAGTAGTAATATTTGTGCGGGATCTACAACTACTTTATCTCCTACATCCGGTGGTACATGGGTAAGTAATAATCCTGCAGTTGCTTCGGTAACGAATACTGGAATTGTAACAAGTATAGCAGCAGGAAGTGCTACATTTACTTTTACCAACATTGCTACACCAAACTGTTCTGCAACTACAGGAACGGTAACAGTTTCGTCATTATCTACTGTTTTTAATTCTTCAAGTACTTATAATGTTCCCGCTGGCGTAACAAGTTTACAAGTAGAATGTTGGGGTGGAGGAGGATCCGGAGGAGCCGCTTCTGTGAACCCATCGGCTGGTGGAGGTGGAGCTGGAGGTGCTTATGTTAAAAATACATCTATTTCGGTTACACCTAACTCTACATATACGGTTACTGTTGGTAGTGGAGGGACTGTCTCTACGAGTGCTTCTGGAGGACAAGGTGGGTCATCTTGGTTTGGTTCAACGACAACAATTTTAGCCACAGGAGGTAATGGCGGAGTGTTAGGAAATGGTACAACTGCTAATGGAGCCGGTGCAACTGCTATTACAACTGGAAATGTTGGTGGTACAGCTACTAATCTATATGGTTTGGGTGGAGGTTCTGCAAGTGGAACTGGCACTGGTCGTACAGCAGGAAGCGGAAGCGCAGGAGCAAATGGAGGAGGTACAGGAGGTGTCGGCACTACTACTAATGCTAATGGAGCCATTGGAAATACTCCTGGAGGTGGAGGAGCAGGTGGACGTAACACAAGTGGTACTGCTAGATCTGGAGGTATTGGAGGTACAGGTAGAGTAATAATTACAATATCTACTCCAACGGCAAGTGCAGGAGGCAGTCAGACAATATGCCAAACAGGGACAGCTTTAGTAAGTGGTGCGAATGCAACCAATGGAACTATAGCATGGACACATAACGGTGCAGGTACATTAACCAATACAACAACATTAACACCAACTTATGCGGCAGCACCAGGAGATGCAGGAAACACAGTTACTTTAACTATGACGGTATCAAATGGACCTTGTGTAACACAGGCTACTGCAACTTATACTGTAATTGTTAACGCATTACCAGTAATTACAACGCATCCACAGCCAATTGCGGTATGTGAAGGAAAAAATCATACATTTACTATAGCTACTTCTACTGGAAGTCCAACATATCAATGGCAGTATTCACCAGATAATGCAACATGGACAAACACAGACGGAGCTGCTGGTGTAACTGGTCATACAACTGCATCATTAAATGTAGCAAACATACCACTTTCATACTCTGGAAATTATGTTCATTGTATCATTACAGTTGGAACATGTTCAATCACTTCTAATTCTGCTTTATTGACCGTAAATCCAACACCAACTGCGCCAACTGCATCTGTAACAACTCAGCCAACATGTGCTGTGCCTACAGCAACTATTACAGTTTCAAGTCCGGCTCCAGCTGCAGGAATTACTTATAGTATTGACGGAACAACTTACACTAATACTACTGGTATATTTACTGGAGTAGCAACAGGATCATCATATAATGTTACTACTAAAAACAGTTCAGGATGTGAATCTCCAATTACAGTTGTTACTGTAAATACTTATGCAGGTAAAACATGGAATGGTAGTGTAAGTACAAACTGGAACGTTGCCGGAAACTGGACTCCAAGTGGAGTTCCTACTGTCGATGACTGTGTAGTGATTCCAGATTTAACTTCAATCGCAAACAAGCCAGAAATTACAGGAACAAATATTGAATATAAAGCTCATTCAATTAATTTGAATAATAATAGCTCTTTTATAGTAAGAAGTACAAACACTCTAACCGTTACAAATGCAGTAACAGTTAATACAGGCAGCACTTTAACTTTTGAGAACAATGCAAGTTTAGTTCAAACAACCAATGCTGTTAACAGCGGAAACATTACTTATTTAAGAAGCACTACGCCTGTAAACCGTTACGATTATGTTTACTGGTCAGTACCAGTTACTGCAACACCGGGTATAACACTTCATGATTTATCACCAACTACTCTGGCAGATAAATACCAAAGTTTTAATCCAACAAGTGGATGGGTAATTAGTTATAACGGAACTCAGGTTATGACACCGGGACAAGGATATATTGTAAGAGGACCTCAGGAAAATGTTAGTGCTGCTGTTTTTCAAGCTTCTTTTACGGGGGTTCCAAATAATGGAGATTTTACCATTACACCTGTAGCTACAAAGTGGCATTTAATCGGAAATCCATATCCGTCAGCAATTAGTGCAAATAAATTAATAACCGACGCAGGAACTGGAGCATTGTATTTCTGGACACACACTAATCAGCCAGACGAAAATACCACTGGAAATGAAACATATAACTATGATCCAGATGATTATTCGGTATATACCTTATCAGGAAGTACAGGAACTTCTAATGGACCGGCAGCAAGTGGAAAAATTGCAGCAGGTCAGGGATTCTTCTTTAAAGCAAGTACAGGAAATAATGTTGTTTTTACAAACAGTATGAGAATACCAGGTGAAAACAGCCAGTTCTTTAAAACAGCTGCCGATATAGAGAGAAACCGTGTATGGCTGAATATGTCAACTACAAGAGGATTATTTAAACAAGCCCTGATAGGTTACATTGAAGGAGCAACAAACAGCTGGGATCAGAATTATGATGCAGCTACACTTAACGGAAGTGCATATTTAGACTTTTATAGTTTAAATGAAGCCAAGAAACTAACGATTCAGGGGCGTGGACTTCCTTTTGAAGATACAGATTTAGTTCCTCTTGGATATAAAACTTCAGTTGCGGGAGAATTTACTATTGCAATTGACCATACAGATGGATTACTAAACGATCAGGCAGTTTATCTGGAAGACAAAGTAACCAGTAAAGTACATGACCTAAAAGCAGGAAACTATAAATTCAATACTGAGATAGGAACATTTACAGATCGTTTTGTACTTCGTTATACGAATAAAACATTAGGTACAGGCGATTTTGAAAATGTAAAAGACGGACTTTTGGTTTCTGTAAAAGATAAAGCAATCAAAGTCACTTCTTCAAAAGAAAACATTAAAGAAGTTTCTGTTTTTGATATTACAGGAAAACTTTTATACAACAAAAAGAAAGTTGAAACGACAGAATTTTCAATCTCAAATCTACAGGCTGCTGAGCAGGTTTTATTGGTAAAAGTAACTCTTGAAAACAAAGCCGAAGTAACAAGAAAGATTATCTTCAAATAATAAAAACTTCTTCCAATAAAAAAATCCATTCCGCAAAACGGAATGGATTTTCTGTTTTTAAATATGATGAATTTTAGGCTTTTTCAATTAAAATACTCACAGCATTTCCACCAAAACCTACTGCATTAACTAAAACCCTTTTAATTGATTTGTCTTGTTTTTTTGATTCCGAAAAAGGTGTTTCTATAAAAATATCATTCTGGAGCATCAAAAGTGCCAATTCTAAACTCAACATTCCAGATGCTCCAAAAGTATGTCCGATCTTCCATTTATTAGTCGTTAATAAAGGGGAATTAGATCCAAACACTTTTTCAATCGCTCGTAATTCTGTCAAATCTCCTTTTATTGTTCCGGGCGCGTGCATTACAATTGCATCCACACTTTCTAAATCAATATCTTTTAAAGCCATTTTCATCGATTTTTGGAAACAGTCCGCTTCCGCAGAAATTGAAATATTATGTTCTAAAATTTCAGTCGCATAACCAACACCGATCACATAGGCGATTGCATTTTCTTTTTCTCCAGCTTCTAAACAACAAACCGCTGCGCCTTCGCCCAAAATCATTGTGTTTTGTGTTTTCTTGAAATCAAAAGCCAAATTTGGCCACAAATCAATATCCTGATCCATTCGCGAATAAATTTTCAAAGCCCGCATTTGTCCAATGGTAAAATCGGTTAAAGGAGCTTCGCTTCCTCCAACCAAAAACTTATCAGCCATTCCGGATTTTAGCCATGCAACTCCATTTAAAAGTGCATGAAGTGCCGTTGAGCAGGTAATCGAATGCGAAATTTCAGGGCCTGCGCTTTGTAAATCGTGTGCTATCCAGGACGAAATATTTCCTAAAGTTGTTGTTGGTGATGCTAAAGTTTGTGCTTTTCCTGTTTCAAGATATTCTTTGTAATGTTTTTCGAATAAATCTGTAGCGCCTCTTGAAGAACCTATATTGATTCCGAAAATATCATTGGAATTCCAGCCTGCATTTTCAATTGCTTTTCGCGAAGCTGCTAAAGCAAATAAAACAGAATCATCTAGAAATTTATATTTAATATCCGATTCACGGATTTCAACCACAATTTGTTTCGATTCAGCATCCAGAGCAGCAACAGAAGTTTCCTGCTGATCTAAAAACTGTTTTGTAAAACAATGGTTATTATCGAGATATTTTTCCCAAACTTGATCAGCATTATTCCCTAGCGGAGAAATGGATGAAAAAGCGGTTATGGCAATTTTTGGTGTATTCACAATAGTTTATTTATAACAAAGGTCTGTAAAAAAATGGCACACTGATAAAGCGGGTTGAACAGATTTACACGGAGGAAATAATTAATTTGTGTTCATCCGTTTGATCCGTTAAATCTGTGGGCAAAATCACACCATTTCAATGGCTTCTTCAATTGTAGTGTATACTTTATGAAGCTGTTCATCTGTCATTATATATGGCGGTAAAATATAAACGATATTTCCAACGGGGCGTAAAACAACTCCTTTATCAATAAAGAAATTATACAATTTTGTCCGCATTGATCCGTAATAGCTTTCTTCTGAATCTGATTTTATTTCAACGGCAAAAATAACTCCCAAAGTTCTGGCAGTAATTACTTTTGGATGATTCTCAATTTTCTTTTGAAAATCTAAATGACTAGCATTTATTCTTTCAATATTTTGCTGCATTTCTGTTGTCTCCAATAAATCCATACTTGCTAAAGCCGCCGCACAACCTGTTGGATTCGCTGTAAATGTATGACCGTGAAATAAGGCTTTGTTGATATCATCATCATAAAATGCATCAAAAATATCCTGAGTAAAAGTTGTAATCGCCATTGGAATTGTTCCTCCGGTTAATGCTTTCGAAAGACAAATCATATCCGGTTCTTCTGAAACATAATCCATGGCGAAAGTTTTTCCGGTTTTTCCAAAACCCGTCATTACTTCATCAGCAATTGTTAGGACATTATTTGCTGCACATATCTGAATCAATTTTTCTAACGCTTCAGGTTCATACATTACCATTCCTGCTGCGCCCTGTACCAAAGGTTCGAAAATAAATCCGGCACAATTATGTTTTTTAATTGCTTCTTCTAAAGCGTCAAAACTTGCCTGCTCCTGCCCTTTTATTGGAACCGGAATTCGAACTACATCTATAAACATTCCTTGAAAAGCCTGAGTATAAAATGAAATTCCGCTCGCCGCCATTGCAGCAAAAGTATCTCCGTGAAAAGCATTTTCAAAAGCAATAATCGTTGTCCGCTTTTCATTCTTATTAAAAAAATATTGAAGCGCTACTTTAATTGCCACTTCAACGGCCGTAGAACCATTATCTGAAAAGAAAATCTTCTGTTGGTTTTTCGGTAGAATTTCCATTAATCTTTCCCCAACTTTTACTGCCGGTTCATGTGTAAAACCGCCAAACAAAACGTGTTCTAAAGTCGTCAATTGTTTGTAAATAGCATCGGCGATTAATTTATTACTATGACCAAACGGGTTTACCCACCAGGAAGCAATTGCATCAATGTATTCTTTATTATTTTCATCCCAAAGTAACGCACCTTCTGCTTTTGTAATTGCAATTGGTGTTTGCGAAATTTTATGCTGTGTATAAGGATGCCAAAGGTATTGGCGGTCTTTTTCTGTTAAGCTCATTGTTAAGAAAATAGAAGAAAGAGAATAGAAAAAAGACTAAACTCAATTGTTTAAACAAAGATAGGAAACTCTATTTTCTTTATTCTATAATCTTTATTCTATAAATTAAGCAAATTCTCTCTAAATAAATCGGCGTATTCTTTAATTACATTTTGATCGAAATAGGGTTCTTCGTCAATTCTTCCGATGCAGTTTATTCTGGCTTTATTCAGAATTAAACTTTCTGTTGATTTGTTTTCGCTTCCGCTGAAGACAATCCCGGCGACTTTAAATCCCCGATTCTGAATTGCCTCAATTGTTAATAGAGTATGATTGATACTTCCCAGATAATGTCTTGAAACGACAATAATTTTATAATCGGATTGGATTAAATCGATGATTGTTTCTTTATCATTTAACGGAACAAAAATTCCGCCAGCGCCTTCAATAACTAAATTATTCTTCGTTTTCGGTTCCTGAATTTGATTTAATTCGATTGTTATTCCATCAATTTCTGCCGCCAAATGCGGACTTGCCGGTGTATTCAGTTTATAACTGTTCTCAAAAATTTGAGTTTTTTTATTAGAAATTCTGGATTGAACTTTATGACTATCAGAATTATCTAAATCTCCAGCTTGAATTGGTTTCCAATAATCAGCTTCTAAAGCTTCGACAATAATCGAAGAAGCAATTGTTTTACCAACATCTGTCGAAATTCCTGTTACGAATATTTTCATAGTTTATTGACCACGGGTTTTACTGATTGAACAGATTAACGCGGATTTTTTTGTTTTTTTAATCTCAACTAACAATCAGTGTAAACCTGTTACATCTGTTTTATCTGTGAGCCATCAACAAAAATACCAATAAAAACAAACCCATCATTACGATGGGTTCTGTTTCTTATTCTTCTTTTAATTCATCAATTACTTTTCTTATTTCACTGGCGAATTTTCCATAAAATTTGTGGACCCACCATTCTAAAGAAATACCCATAAAAAGTACTCCAAAAACAACAATCAAAAAGAATGCGACTAATTGCCCATTTGAAAATTCGTGATCAAAAAATCCCGGAATTTTTGAAAACGCATAATAATAAAGTCCCAAAAGATATAAAACCAAAAACGGCGTTAAGGCAAACCCAAATGTTTTGTACAATTCCATATTCAGTCTTATGTCAAAATAAGTTTCATACAAACTATCTTTTGTTGTTAAAGTGGTATTATTTAGTCTTTTATAAAAGAAATAAAGCTTTAGTAAATAATAAACACAAACGGCCACAAAAAGACTAAAAAGTAAATAATAAAAAAAAGTCCATTTTGGCGGCAGATTAGCAATCAAAGGAACTGTGCCAATGAAAACTATCGACAGGATTTGATAATAAAATTCTGTTTTTAGATTTTTTTTAATTTTATCCAAAGGTGTATTTGCCGATTGTATTTTTTCTAAATTATGGGGAACAACGACGTTTTTTGGTTTATCGTTATTCCATGCGTTTTGTATTTCATCAAAATCCATATCCTTGGTTTTTAATTATATCTTTTAATTTTTCTTTTGCCCGATTCAGTTTTACTCTGGCATTTCCCTCTGAGATTCCAAGGTTTTCTCCAATTTCTTTATGTGAAAACCCTTCTAACTGATAAAAAATAATCGCCTTGTCAATTTTTTCCAGTTTTTGAACGGCTTTATAAAAGTGTTCGATTTGGTTTTCTTTGATTTGAGAATCGCCTTCTTCTTCTTTTACATTTTCTGAAACGATTTCATATTTATCAACTTTCCGCTTTTCTTTCTTCAGGAAAACAATTGCCGTATTTACAGCTACGCGATACATCCAAGTTGAAAACTGACTTTCATTTCGAAAAGAATCATACGATTTCCAGAGCTGGCAAATAATTTCCTGAAATAAATCCTGCTGATCGTCATGTGTATCCATGTACATTTTAGAAACTTTGTACAAAATTCCCTTATGATTTTCAATCCGATTTAAAAACTCTTGTTCCCTTTCTTTCAAAATCTATTAATTCAGAATTGGTTTTACCTTGTAACCTGCTTTTCTTAATAAATTAATAACTCCAAATTCTCCTGCTAAATGTGCTGATCCAACGGCAAAAAAGACACTTTGTTTTTTCATTATTTCAGGCATATTTTTTGCCCAATTTAAATTTCTTTCTTCAAGAATAATCTTTTTGGTCTTTTCGCTTGTATATTTTTTATCCGTTGTAAAATCAAACATTAAATCAATATTCTCGGTTTTATAGGCCGAAACTAATTTAGCCGATTCTTCAGGAGTTGATTCTTCTAACATCGAAATCATTTCATCAGTTGAATAGGCTTTATCAAACATCCCGAATTGTTCTTTTACAGTTTCAAGCCCGCCAATTTCAATAGTTCTTTTTTTAGCCTGCTCAATAAATTCCATTTCGTAGAATTTTAAATCGGCGCAGCCAAAACTTTTCATCGAAATCAAACTCATTACAGTCAGTAAACTAAAGCTGTCAACTTGCTGCACGGTCATTCCTGTAGTTTTCTTGAGAATTGCATCTAATTTTGTCAACTGTTCCGGAGTCAGTTTTTTGCTTAAAGGTTCTTTTCCCATTGCCAATTGCTGCATTTCTGACATTTCTTTTGGGTCAGAAAAGTTGATTTCTAAAACTAGCTTTTCAGAAGATTCTAAAGCTTTCTTGTTTTTTTCCGTTAGAAAATAATCCGAAGAACAAATCATATGAATTGTTCCATATAAATAAGAAGGTTTCGAAAGCCCGTTTCCGGAAACTTCCCATAAAAGAGAATTTTCTAATTTAGGAGATTTGGTTTGAGCTGGTGATTTTATGCTAAAAGCAACTAATATAAATGCTATAAATAAATGGAATATTTTTTTCATTTTGAAGGGTTGGTTAGGTTAATGACTGAAACTCATTTTGTAATTACAACTCGTAAGTATAGGAATAGTCGAAACGTTACAGAAAAATATTAAAAATTATTTTAGCCCACTGATAAAATGTAAGATTTCGTTAACCAAATGTCACCCTGAGCGAAGTCGAAGGGCTCGCTAACTAAATAAGGGCTTCGACTTCGCTCAGCCTGACAACTACATCTTAAAATATGAAATCCCGCAAAAGTTCTAATACCGAAGTAATTTCTTCTTCAGAATTATAACTGTGAATGCAAAAACGCAAACGTTCCTGACCTTCAGGAACTGTTGGAGAAAGTATTGGTTTTACATCAAAACCTTTGTCTTGTAATTGTTGGGCTAACTTCTTGACACTTTCATTTCCCTGAACAATGGCAGACTGAATTGCTGATTTACTTCGAACAAACATTGGTTTTAGACCTAATAAGTTTTTTTGCTGATTGAAGAAAATAATATTTTGACGCAGTTTTTCGATTGCTTCTTTTTCAATTTCCAGCTGTTGATATGCCGTTAAAATTGTGGCGACAGAATGTGGAGATAATCCTGTAGTATAAATAAAACTTCGGGCAAAGTTTATTAAATATTCTTTGAGTTCCGGACTTCCAAGTACAACCGCGCCGTGACAGCCTAAACCTTTTCCAAATGTCATGATTCGGGCAAAAATTCTGTTGTGCAGTTCTAAATATTGAAGAAGACCTTCTCCTTTATCTCCAAAAACCCCCAAAGTATGAGCTTCATCAACTACTAAATAACAGTTGTATTTTTCCGAAAGCTGTACTAATTCTTCTAAGTTCGGACTGTCGCCATCCATAGAAAAAACAGTTTCGGTAACTATGTAAATATTGGTATCTGGAAATTTTAGAATAAGTCGTTCTAAATCTTCAAAATCATTGTGATTAAATTTATATGATTTTGAATTTGACATTACAATTCCATCCCGAATGGAAGCATGACTTAACTCATCATACAAAATAACATCATTTCTTTGCGGTACAGCGCTAAAAAACCCCAAATTGGCATCATAACCCGAATTGAAAATTAAAGCGGCTTCTGCGTCATGAAATTGTGCAATAAAGTTTTCTACAATATGATATAAAGAATGGTTTCCTGAAATTAATCTTGAACCTGTCGCTCCATTTTGAAAAATTTCATTTTCATGCAGATAAGCATGTGTTAATTTAAAAATTGATTCGGATTTTGAAAATCCGATATAATCATTCGAAGAAAAATCCACCAGATTATTAAACACGGGGAGTTTGCGAAGCGAATTATTCTGCTTTCGGTTTTCAAGTTTCTGATTAAGATTTTCAGGTAATTTCATAAAAACAAAGTTATGAAATTGAAATTTGATATAAACAAACAGCGGGTTTTGATATTTCCCGCTGTTCATTATTGTATTCTAAATTGCGCTTATAAATGGCGATTGCCTGCTATAATTTGACTCAATCATTTCCTTAACCATAAATTCAGCAATATCAAACGCGCTGATTTTATCTCCTAAACAATCTTCGAGATTAACTGCTATATCAGAACTATTATCTGTGAATTCAATAAAAGGAACACGAACCTGCGTCCAGTTTGCATCACTTTCAACTAAAAGATTATACGCTTTTTGGCGATCTTCCTGAATTACAGGAAAATTGGTTTTCATCCAGTCTGTTGCCATAATAGTTTTTGGACTTTTTTTATCGAATGGCGTATCGATATTAAGACCCGCAAGAAGAACATAACGTTCAATTCCATATTCATTCATTACTTTTAAGATATTCTTGGTTACTGCACTTGCAACCAAAGGTTCATCTTTTCTCTGACTAATTGTACTTACAACAGCTTGACAGTCTTTCAACAATAATTTTATGGATTCAAAATCAAGCGCGTCTCCCGTAATGATTTCAATTTTAGGATTTTGAATTTCGAAATTTTCAGGATTTCTTAATAACAGTTTTAAACTAAATCCTTCTTTTAATAACTGGTTTACAAGATATTTTCCAGTTCTCCCGCCACCGCCCAGAACAGCGACTTTTGATATATTTTTCATAGGTATTCTTTATAAAATTTGACATAAATAATTTGCGCTTTATCAGGTCGATAAAACGAAAACATAAAAGCTTACTGAGCTTTTATAATTGAATCAATATTTTATAAAGAGATTTTAATACTTCAAAAGTAAAAAATATTTTTTGAAGCATCGCATAAAAAAAAGCCACTCACTATGTGAATGGCTTTTAAGATTATTTCGAAATTGTTGTTAGTCTACTAAAACAATTATCTTGTTATCTTTCATTTCGATTGTTCCTGACGTAATATCTAATGTATAGGTTTGGTCATTCACTTTCGTAAATTTATTTGCTACCTCTTTAGAAAAATCAAAGCTTGCCGCTACAATTTTAATAGTTCCTTTTTCTAGAATAGAAACAATAGGAGCGTGATTATTTAAAATCTGAAAGCTTCCATCAACTCCCGGAAGTGTAACTGAAGTTACTTGTCCTGAAAATAATTTTGCTTCTGGTGATACTATTTCTAAAATCATAACTTTTTTTTAAATTCCAAATTATAAAATTCCAAATCCCAAAATTGGAATTTGGAATTTTTATTTTTTAATGTTTATCAAGCTATGCCTGATTATGCTTCTGCTAACATTTTTTCTCCAGCCTCAATAGCATCCTGAATAGATCCTTTTAAGTTGAAAGCTGCTTCTGGAAGGTGATCTAATTCACCATCGATAATCATGTTGAAACCTTTGATAGTATCTTTAATATCAACTAAAACTCCAGGGATACCTGTAAATTGCTCTGCTACGTGGAACGGCTGAGACAAGAAACGTTGTACACGACGAGCTCTTGACACAGAAAGTTTATCTTCTTCAGATAATTCTTCCATACCTAAGATCGCGATGATATCTTGAAGTTGTTTGTATTTTTGTAGAATTTCTTTAACTCTTTGTGCACAGTCGTAGTGCTCGTTTCCTAAAATTTGAGGAGTTAAAATTCTTGAAGTAGAATCTAACGGGTCAACCGCTGGATAAATACCTAGCTCAGCAATTTTACGAGACAATACTGTTGTAGCATCTAAGTGGGCGAAAGTTGTAGCCGGCGCCGGGTCAGTTAAGTCATCCGCAGGAACGTAAACCGCTTGTACTGATGTAATAGATCCTTTGTTTGTAGATGTAATACGCTCTTGCATAGCACCCATCTCAGTTGCTAATGTTGGTTGATAACCTACCGCAGATGGCATACGTCCTAAAAGTGCTGATACCTCAGAACCTGCTTGTGTAAAACGGAAGATGTTATCAACGAAAAACAATACATCTTTACCTTGATCAGTTCCAGCCCCATCACGGAAATACTCAGCGATAGATAATCCTGAAAGTGCTACACGAGCACGAGCTCCAGGTGGCTCATTCATTTGTCCGAAAACGAAAGTAGCTTTAGACTCTCTCATTCCTGGCATATCTACTTTAGATAAATCCCATCCTCCATTTTCCATAGAGTGCATGAAATCATCACCGTATTTAATAATTCCTGACTCTAACATCTCACGAAGTAAGTCATTTCCTTCACGTGTTCTTTCTCCTACTCCTGCGAATACTGAAAGTCCACCGTGACCTTTTGCGATATTGTTGATCAACTCCTGAATCAATACTGTTTTACCAACACCAGCACCACCAAACAATCCAATTTTACCTCCTTTTGCATAAGGCTCGATCAAATCGATTACTTTAATACCTGTGAATAAAACTTCAGATGAAGTTGATAAATCTTCAAATTTAGGAGCTTGTCTGTGAATAGACAAACCGTTTTCTCCTGTTTTTGGCAAGTTTCCTAAACCATCAATTGCATCTCCAATTACATTGAATAAACGTCCATATACGTCTGGACCGATTGGCATTTGGATTGGATTACCAGTTCCAACTACCTCATATCCTCTTGACAAACCGTCTGTAGAGTCCATAGAGATTGTACGAACAGTGTTTTCTCCAATGTGAGATTGTACTTCTAGAACTAATAAAGTTCCATCTTTTTTAGTGACTTCTAACGAATCATAAATTTTTGGAAGTTCAACATCTTTACCGTTGAAAACTACGTCTACTACTGGTCCAATGATTTGAGCAACTTTTCCTATTACTTTTGACATTACTTATGTATTTATTAAATAGCTATTTAGGTTTATCGAAAATACCTCTTTTTTCAGAGCGCAAAGATAATTTTTTAAAATATAAAATCAATTTTTTTTTCATAAAAAATAGCATGATTTTGTTTGATTCATAAAAACAGACTTTTAAACTGTCGTTTATATCATTTTTTAACGAAAAAAAAAGCCACTACATTTTATAAAACGAGTGGCTTTCTTAATTAAAAAAATGGTATATTATAATGACGCCGGGTATTGAATTGGGTATAAAGCCAAATCAACATGACGAAGTGTAGAACCATACTTAGCGTTTATTGCATCAACAAAAATATTAGCAATCAAACCATATCCTCTTCCGCTTGGGTGAATTCCATCTAAAGAAAAAGCACCACCGGTTACATAAGTTGACGACATTGTATAATTTCCAAATCTATATCCGCCGCTTGCCAGTTGAGTTAACAAAGCTCTTGTATCAACGAAAGCCAAACCTTTTTCTTTAGCAACGGCATCGATAGTTACATTATAAGCATCTGTTGCTGTTTTAATTTCTGCAATTTCTGTTGGGATTAAAACATGTTTGTCCTGCAAAGGAAATGTTACTCCAAATTTATCTAATGGCGCAGGCGGTGCAATCCCAAGTCCAGAATCTGAAGCTTTCGGAGCGGCACCAATATCTGTTCTTGTTGGTAGTACCACTAAGTCTGTAGCTTTTGCTTGTCTTGCCTGTCCGAAAACTGCTCCATAAAAAGCTGCAGTCTGTGCCCCTAAAGAAGGCGTAAATGCTGCTGTTAATTGAGCAGACAGATTAGGAAGTGACTCGTCTTTTATCAATACTGGATTTGCAGCCGTTTCAGATAATAAATTAATTCTATCACCTGCCTGAAAAGCTGTTAATACTTGTTTTAAAGGTCCGTATAATTGTGTGTTTAACGCTTTAATTGTTGCTTTACCTACTGCTTCATTATTTCCTCCAAGAGATTTTGCCGTAAGCGGATTATAAGGTACTGTTGTAAAATAAGGCAAAGCTGTAATATATGGAAGATTTGCCACTACTCCTTTTGCTCCATTTGCTGTTAGAGTTGTTGCCAATGCAGTATAAACATTTGCAAAAACAGCTGGATCTGTAATATCATTTGGTCCATACGTAGCAGGATTTAGGTTTCCTTTTTGATCTTTTCCAACTCCACCAGAAATTGCATAACTTAAAACATCATTTCCTCCAATGAATAAAGAGAAAAATGTTGGCGCTTGTGTTGCTGCATCAGCCAAAACTGTTGTTGAAGGCGTACTTGCAAATCTTGCAAAATAAGGATTCGCTGCTCCTGTAGCTACACCTGCAACATTTCCATATCCCGGTGCAACTAAGTGAAAACTTTTCGCACCCGGAACTCCCATATTATTAAACGAACCTGTAAGATGTGCTGTTATTTCTGTTGTTGGTTTTCCTGCCACATTTACCGGAGCTTGTCCATTAAAATATAATCGGGTTGCGGCAACGACATTTCCTCCTAACAATAAACCACCAAGATTATCATTCATATATGGAGTTGTAAAAGCTCCACCGCCAGCAGCCACAAATTGCTGCGCTAAAATATTAGTATAGGCTCCTTCTTGTCCTTTTTTGAAAAGAGCATTATCACTGTAACCAGCCGCAAAAGAATCTCCAAGGGCAACATATTTTGTAAAAACTGCCGAACCGGGAGTTACCGGAACTTCTTCGACAGTATTATTATCATCATCACTATTACAAGCCGCCATAAAGGTTAAAGAAACCAATAATAGCCATTTTATATTTTTTTTCATGTTAGTACTTTTTAAATTATTACCTCTTCATTTTCATTGAACCGCTTCAGGGAAGCCAAATCAATTTCACACAAATAATTATATCATTTAAGGATTAATTGTCCACGAAGCAAACCATTGCTGACCTATCATTCCCGCTCCAATTACCTGAAGATAATCTGATCCGAAAAGATTTGTTGCACCAACTTTTATAACCGATTTTAGTTTTGGTATTGCATAGTTTATCTGAGCATCAAGAACAGTATTTTCTGGAATTATTCCGTCTCCAAAAGAAGATTCCCATAAATATTCTGTATTCCATCTAACATTTACATTGAATCCTAAATTTTTAATCACTTTAGCATTTCCTAATGAAGCTTTAATTCTGTGTTTTGGAGTATTAAATCCTGCAACGAAATCAGGGTCATCTTGCTGCTTAAAGTTAAATTGAGCATAGTTATAATTAACACCTAATTCAAAATCTTTGTATACTTTTTTAGACAAACCAACTCCAAATCCTAATGAAGAAATCTCTGCTGTTGTATTTGTGTAAACCTGATAAACTCTTCTGTCTCCAAACGCCAAGGCTTGGTAACTTAGCGGTGTTCCAACTGTTCCATAATAAGGAGAAATAACTCTCGCCGTATTCATGAAATCATTGTAAATATTGTAATATCCGTTAATATCAATTGATAAATCGTTTTGAACTACTGTACGGTAACCAGCTTCAAAAGCTTGTACTTGTTCCGGTTTTACCAATCCTATATTAGCTACCTGAAGATCGGCTACATTTCCTGATGCACCAAATGCCTGAACAGATGCTACAGTATAAGCATTACGATATGCATTTTGACCAGACATTCCAATAGTTGCCGGCTGACCAGCGATTGTTTGTCCTGCCGCACTTACATTTACAGTTTCCTGAAAACGATCTAAATTTTCTGCTGCTGAACCAATCAATGCAAATGGCCCTAAATCTAAACCAATATATTGATCTTGAGTTGTTGGGTTACGGAAACCTGTTTGATAAGACAATCTGAAGTTATGTCTTTTTGATGCTCCTGCAGAATATACAAACGAAACTCTAGGCGAAACATTTCCGTCAAAGTTTTGACTTTTATCATAACGTAACGATCCTGTAAATTTCAATCTGTCATCTAAGAATTTTTTCTGTAATTGTGCATATGCACCATATTCTCTGTAAGAGATTGGTCCGTCGTAATCTGTAAAGATTGTTCCTTCAGAGTTCATTATGTATTCTCTCCAAGATCCACCAACCTGAACTTCTGCCCATTTGATGATATCTCTAAAATTATAATTCACATCTGAATGATATAATTTTGAATGATCGATAAATTTAGCTCCTTGTGTTAAATCAGGATTTGAAACCACTGTTGCCAAAGCACTATTAAATTTCGCAGACCCTGGCTCAAATCTAGGAGATCCTGTTGGAGCAGGAATAAATGATATAGCAGCCGGAAGCACATTGTAATCAGCAAAATTTCTCGCTATTGCAGCAGATTGATTTGCATCTGTTCCCATAACTGCACCAGCATATTGGTAAGCTGTTGCGTAATTTGTAAACCATTCTGTATCTGATTTCGCAGCTCTGTTAACGTTCCATGCTGCAAATCTCATGTCATAAGAATCTCCAGCATCTTCACTTGTAAAATATACTCTACCAAAAAAGTTTTTTCCTTTTACTTCAAATTTACCTTGCTGCATTAAGAAATCTTTTAAAGCATATCTGTTTGCTCCTTGGTAAATAGTACTTCCTGTACCTATTTTATATTGCAGTATAAATTCTGTATCGTCAGCCCAAGGTTTGATATGAGCACTAAAGTCAGCTTTCATACTTTTAACTTTATTATCTGTCAAATCTTGTTCACGATATCCAGTTCTACTTACCTGACCAACATTTGGAACAAAAGTAGTAACCTCGTCACCATAGATATTTAATCCATCATAATTTTGATTTACTGCATGGCTGTCACCTCCTGGCGTCATACTTCTTTTATCTCCGGCAATCCATTCCGTAGCAGTCATATAAGTAAAATTAGCCTTCATAGCAAAATGCTTTGTGAATGCTTTTGCTGCTCTAATTCCGAAATCATTATAGTCATTTGTTCCTGCTATATCCTGACTGGTTTTACCATATTTATAGTAAACACTAATTCCTTCATTTGTAAAAGGGCTTTTACTGTTCATAAACATAATTCCGTTGAAGGCATTTGCTCCATAAAGAGCAGAAGATGCTCCAGGCAAAAGCTCAACGCTTGCCACATCAATATCAGAAACACCAATTAAGTTTCCTAACACAAAGTTTAAGGCTGGCGAAGAGTTATCCATTCCGTCTACCAATTGCATAAATCTGGTATTGGCAACTGTAGCAAAACCACGGGTATTGATTGATTTAAAAGAAATACTGCTCGTATTGAAATGCACTTCTTTTAAATTTTCTAATCCGTCATAAAAACTAGGAGCTGTTGTATTCTTAATTTCCTGAATACCCATTCTTTCAATAGTAACTGGGGACTCAATAACTCTTTCAGGAGTTCTGGAAGCAGAAACCACTATCTCGTCTAGTTTAGTTTCCTCATCTTTTAAAACCACATTTATTCTTTGGTTTACAGATGAAACGCTGATTGTTTGAGCTTCAAAACCTACCGCCGATACTTTTATCGAAAAAGGCAATTTTGCACTTGTGGTTAATTTAAATGTTCCATCAAAATCAGTGGATACACCTCCGCTGCCTCCAAGTACAACAACATTGGCACCGGGAATAGATTGTTTGTTACTGTCAGTAACAGAACCTGTAATTGTATTCTGCGCAAAGGATATTCCGCTGAAAAACAACATAATTAGCAAGTAGACTCTCATTAGGGTTAGTTTTTGGTTAGTTCTTATTAGTTTTAATAGCCAAAATACAAATATTTTTAATATTAATAAAAAAACGTTAAAAAAAATTCATATTCAGCACAAAATTTTAAACTATTTTAACTATTTCATAATAGCTTTTATTAGATAAAAATCAATTATGAAACCAAGAAAAACCTTAATACTATGCATACATATAAAATTTGAAAGAAAAATTGCGGATTTACTAAAAATACAGGGTCAAGAAAAAAAATTTGACAAATAAAAAAAGCGAGACCTAAATCTCGCTTTTTTAACATTATTTGTATTTTCTTAATCTAATTGCGATTAGACTCTATTTTATCCAATCGGTTTTGCAAATTAGCAATCTGTTTGTTTTGTTCAATAACATACAATGTTAATTCTTCAATTTTTTGAAGCAGTTTAGCATTCATTTCTCCCAAACTAATTCCATTTTTCAAAACTTCTGCTTCATTTGGGATATTTTCTAAATGACCTTTTGCTTTAATATGTGTTTCAACTTCTTCAAGTGTTGGCAGGTTATATTCTTTTTTAAAAACGAAATCTGCCCAGCCTGTTGCCTGCACTTTTACTTCTCTTGCTCCAATAGAACCTTCAACCGCCAGTTTATGGGCTCCAGTTGTTATTGTTCCAATACCTACATTACCACCAATTGGATTAATTATAATATTTCTTTGACCCATACCACCTTTGATAGACTGCAAATAAGAATATTCACCGTCTGTATTTATACCAATATTAATACCTAACCTATAAATTGCACCATCATGTATAGAAATACCATCTGAACTTGATATGCCTTTACTAGTTTGTACTTTTACTTCAAATGTATTTAAGGGAGATGGTGAATTGATACCTACATTACCACCATTTAAAAGGATTTTATCTGTACCATTTTCAACTGTAATATTGAAACTGCTTAAATCATAACTTAAACCAACCCATGATTTTCTTGTTCCCGAACTATTCAAGTATTGGGTATAAAGCCATCTGTCATCTGTAGTTTGCAATGCCAAAATAGCGTCATTAGAGCTTTTAATATGTAGCGGAGATGTAGGGGTTAGATTTCCAATACCTGCATTTCCGGATGTAGGAAATATATTTTGACCAAAGTTTGATTGCGCAATTAAGGCCAAAGCAAAAAATATAATTTTATTCATAATTTAATTTCAAGTATTTCTTTTTTATTTTGTTTTTTATTTCGAAATGTTTTTAATTAATTCTTTGTGCGACTCATTTCTAATTTACTCACTCTTTCCGCCAATTTCTTAAGCTCTTCATTCTGAATTTTTAAATCCTTTATTTCTTTATTTTGATCAATCATATACAATGTCAGTTCTTCGATTTTCTGCAATAATTTTACATTCATTTCACCCAAACTAATTCCGTTTTTCAAAACTTCTTCTTCACTTGGAATGTTTTCTAAATGACCTTTTTCTTTGATATGCGTTTCAACTTCTTCAAGTTTTGGCAGGTTATATTCTTTTTTAAAAACGAAATCTGCCCAGCCTGTTGCCTGCACTTTTACTTCTCTTGCTCCAATAGAACCTTCAACCGCCAGTTTATGGGCTCCAGTTGTTGAAGTTCCAATTCCTAAACTTCCGTTTGAGGTTAAGATCATCTTTCTAGTACCATATGAATCCCAAGAAAACAAAGGTCTGGTAATTACAGCTGAACCACTTAATCTTGCGTCAAATACCGTAATAGGATCAGCACCGATATCATTGGCAGACTCGATCATACCTGTTAAATAAAGGGCTGGTCTGTTATCACTAACACGATATCCTTGTAAAACAGGTAGAAATTGTTTATCAGCATTTGTTCCATTTGCAATTTTTAAATTATCTTGAGTCGCGTCGCTGACACTTAATTTCAGCAATGTTTCTGCACCTGTAATAGAAGGAGTCACAACTTCAAGACTGGCAGATGGTGTTGCGGTGCCAATACCAAAATTACCAGTAGTAATGTAGCTATTTCCTAGTCCTTTTATTTTTAAACTTCCAGACGATTCAATGTCACTTTTGGAGTCTAATAAAGTCCGCCATTCGCCCCAAGAGTTTTGATTATAGAAGGCACTCCTGAACATCATTTTATCACCTTCCCAAGTACTTTTAAAATATAGTTGAGAAATTGAATGTGCATATTTTCCATAAATTTCTAACAAAGATCCATAAGTAGATGGTGCACCAGCTCCTCCATAATTATCCCAAAGTTTTAAAGACATTGAATTAATCCCAACTCTTGGTAATGCATTAAAATCTTTTTGTTCTGTTGCCCATCTTAAACTGTTAGAACCTAAATTTCCGTCAAAAGTCTGACTGTAAACTAAAGCATTAAAAAACATTACTGCAAAAAACATTACTTTTTTCATATTTATATTTTTTTATTTTATTTAAGTTAAATCTTGTTAATGTAAATTTTAAAGCAAAATTTTACCTATTGGATATCATGTTTAAATGAAGTAATTTATTAAAAATCCCATCAAACCCCTGTTGTCGCGAGCATCTTGCCCGTGAACACAATCTAAATCAATTGATATTTTACTATAAGATAAATTCCTGTTTTATTATCGAACTTTCTTTTTTCTGCTCATCTTTTTTTATTTAGCATGAGCTAACTCTCTTTACGTTCACGAGCAAGATACTCGCGTCAGTAGGGGGAAGATCAGCTAGTATATTTGTAAATATATAATTAGTGATTGGTTTGAACTTTTATACATCTTACTTAAAAACAATTGGTATTTTTTGAGTTTCAATTTCTCCCTTAAAAATCTCAATATTATTCTCCTTATAATTAGCCAAAATATCTTTTGGAATAACTTTTTCAATGTCATCTTTTAGTTTGTACTTCAGACGAAATGTATACTTTTTTTCAGGATTTAGTTTAAAATAAATAGGTCTTCTTAAATTTTCTTCTTTATCTTCAACTACAAATGGGAGTGATAAGGATGTTTGAAAAAGATAATTTTCTTTTGAAGAAATAATAGCCTCTTGATTATAAAAATTTAAAATTTCACTTTTTATGTTATAACCATTTTTTTTCAATAATTCTTCTTTATTACTTTGAATATAAAAATCCTGTTCAATTAAACTACCCAATTTACAACTGTACGAAGGATCTATTAAAGGTTCATTTTTATATATAAAATTGCCCCTTTCATCTTCAATAATTATATCTAGATTATATATATCATATAAGTTTAAACTTTTAATAAAAAACAGATATTTTTTATCCGTTTGATTAAATAATTCAAACTTTACAATATTAGTAAAAATGTATCTTTCATTTTCACTATTAAACTTAGGATAATTATAAAAGGCTTCCATCGTATCTGCAGAAAACCTCTTACATATAATTTCCTTATTTATTAATTTTAGTTCCATTTTGTTTTCTTGACACGAAACAAATAAAATCAATGATAGAACCATCAGAATATTATTTTTCATTTTATTATCTTTGAATATTATTAAAAAATATAGGGTAGTTTTTTATACTAAAATTGTTAAATCCCGATTGATTTGCCATTTTATTATATAAATTATAAAAATGTGAATGATCAGCATTATTAAAAACATTATTGTCCAAATAGTGCATCATTTCATAGGCTCTTGTTTCAGTTATTGCTCTTGATTTAGATCCCCAAGCAGACATCAATCCATGATGATAATCCCAAGCATGTAATCCTTCATGCATGATTGTTAGAAATAAATCTCTGTTTGTAGTAAAAGCTTTAGCGTAAATAGTAACTTCTTTATTAATATACTTCCCATAGTCAGTTATTGCCGAATCATATTTTATATTAGGATTACCTGCATCATTATATAAAATATCTGCCAGATCCACATTTGTACGCATTCTTTTTACATATAAATCTCTACTAATTTCGTCCATTTGAGAGATATCTCTATCAGGATCATAATTACTATTTATTAGAGATTCATCTGCTATTGAATTAATTCTGTTTTCCTGTATTTTATGTGCATAATGATTCAATCCGCTAACAACAAGTCCTGTAGCAGCTCCCTGCCAAAAGTTTCCCCCAGTTAATTGTGCACCAACGCCACCAGATACAGTACCAAAACTAACCATACCAACTCCAGATTTAGCGAAATTGCCTGCTCCATGATAATCACTTGTTGATCCTCCTCCGCTCCAGGCACTAGCCGCAATACTACTTAAAGCCCCCGCAGCAAAACCACTCCAGAATTTTCCTCCTGAAACTGAGGTCATAGTACCTTGAAAAGCACCATGAGCTACTGCACTAACTCCTGCTCTAATATAAAAATTACTAATTGTTCCTGCTGCACTGCCAATACCATAGGTTACAGCAGCGCTTGCTGCACCAATAAAAGTTGCCTTAGCTAAACCTTCTACATTAAAAGGAACATCAGCCAATAAAGCGGTAAGCGTATAAGTTGTCGCTGCTATTATAGCTCCAATACATACTGCAACCCCAAAAGAAATTAACTCCTCTCCACTAGGGTCGATATATTTTAGCGGGTTATTTAGCACATAGCCATAACGGTTGTAGTTCTGTGTGTTGGCAGGGTCTTGTATAAAATTGTCTGGTTGTAAAAAGCGATGCATTTTGGGGTCGTATAAACGGCCGTTCATGTTTATAATGCCAACACTTTGTAAATGCTCGTGCCCTGTGTAATCCCGGTCTAAAACAGTTAACCCTGTTAATGCAACTCCCGAACCATTTTGTACTTTTAAAATGCCCCCCCAGGCATCAAACAAACGTTTTTCGACTATAGCACCAGCATTATCTGTTACAGCTACAATTGTCCCTTGATAATCCCTATGTAAATATAAATAATTTTGAGTCGTACCGTCGTTTTTTACGACAAGTGGCGCACTATAGCCGTCGCCGCCTATATAGGTTACAAACTCTACAGCTCCGGTTGTTCGGTTTTCTTTAATTTCCATTGTTCCGTCGCCTGAGTAATGTTTACGAAGCGGTCGGTCTAATTTGTTATCCTGTGACCCTCCATAAAACATTGTGCTGCGATCATTACCATCGTTGTAGGTAAAACTTAAGTAATCAATATAATTTCCATCGCGTCCTTGTTCTTTTATCGTTACAGGACTTTTGAAGGTATTATAAGTAATATCCAATGAAAGTTTTGAAGCAGAATTAGCTCCTACTCCTCTGTTTTTATAGTAATTTGAAGCTTCTGTACTTAATGAAATAGAATTAGTTTGGTACGTTTTTCCTGTTTGTGGATAATCGTAAGTTCCAACGTTATTTTTAGAAATTCTTCCTTTTATATCATAAGTCTGTGTTTCCTTTTGTCCTAGTTCATTATTATAGGTTAACAATCGGTCTAATTCATCATAAATAAAACTTTCATTCCAGCTGAACAAGTTGTTTGTTCTGTTTATTAAATTCCCTCTTTTGGGTTCAAAAAGGGTTGTAAGTGTCATTACATTTCCCGGATTGGTAACTGTTCTGTCTGCTTTAATCTGAGAAGCATAACCATAAATGTCATAATTATTTGTTATGGCAATTCCGTTTCCTAAACTTGCTTCTTTTAGCTTTCCTCTTTCATTTAATGAATTGGTCTGCCACAGGATTTTTTGGGTGGCATCATCCAGAATAATCTGCCAGGCAAAACCATTTTGATAGGTAAGTTTTACTTTTTTTGAATTCGATTTTCCCGAAATAGAAGCGGCAGATGCTTCCGTTAAAGTACGGCCATAAGTATCATAGGTAAGTTCTTTTACGAAAACTGCGTAAGGTGTTGTTTCCGTTTTTTTGCTGATTCTTTTATAGCTGTCATATCCAAATGAATTGATAATCGAAGTTCCTTCGTCAATATTTTTAAAAGAACTTTCTGTTATTAAATTGAATGCATTATAAGTATATTTACTTAAACTATTGTTGCCCGCTCCTTTTATAGTTTTTTCTATTAGTTTTCCTGCATCATCATATTCGTAAGCCGTTGTGCCGTTTGGCGTTGTTTCTGTTTTTATCTGCCCAAAAGCATCATAGGAGTATTTATAAGTTCCGGCATTTGGGTCTGTCATTTCAATCTTATTTCCCCAGCCATCTATTACCATTTTCACACTATTAGTGTCGTAATTAGATTCTTTTAATTGTCCGTTTGCGTAATAAACAAAACTAACAGCTCCTCCCGGATCAGTTGTCTGGGTTTTATTCCCTAATGCGTCAACGGTAACTGTTGTAATTTTACCATCGTCATTGCTTGTGGTTTTCAGCCCTTCATATTTAAAAGTTTGAATTTTACCTGTATGTGCGGTTATAGTGACCGGACGCAGTAAATAATCATATTCAAAAACTGTCCATTGGCTCGGAGATGTAAAATACGGTTCACTTTCTTTTGTTTTTCTGCCTAATCCGTCATAAACTATTTGTTTTGATACAGTAGACCCCACAGCGAAACCTTTACTGGTCGTTTTAACTATTCTTCCTAAAACATCATATTGTGTTATTGTTTTACCATCTGTATTATCAGTTGTAGTTGTTGTATAACCTCCATCTGCTAATCTATTGTAATCTACTATAGAAGTTAATGCTGTTTCTGATGCATTTTTTATTGTTGTTGTTTTAAGTTTACCCCAATTATCGTAGGTAAAACTGCTCACTACCCCAAGGTAATCTTTTGATTCCTTAACCTGACCTAGTGTATTATAATCAAAAGTAGTTACCAATTTTTGATGATCTGTTTTCTTAACAACAAATCGTTTGGTAGCATCATATTCATCGGTTATGAGTCTTGGGACAGGAGGAACTGGAGCGCTAGGTGCACTAACTTTTTTAGTCAATAAATTTCCTGCTGCATCATAGGTCATATCTTCAATTACACTATAAGTGTTATGTCCTTTTTTTTCTGTTTTAGTTAAATTACTTCCTGTATAAGTGTATATTTCTTCTGCTGTACGCGTATCTCCTGTATAAATGTTAGTTGAAGTATTTACTTTTTTTGGTCTCCCAACATAATATGCTGCGCCAGCACCTCCCGGATTATTTTCATATTGTGTACTGACAATTGTAGTTCCCTGCAGCGCAGAACCGCTAAATTGCTTTGTTGTGCTTTTTGTTTCTAAACCAAAATAATTAACACTGTCAACCGTTCCATCATAAGTGTAACTAATTTCTGTTTTGGTATCAGCCAAATGATCCACAACTGTTTGTTTAGTCAATAAAATATTATAAACACTGCTATTTGATAAAGGCGCACCTCCAGCTGCTGCAGATGGAGAAGCTTTAAAAATGCTTCCATCTGTTGCTTTTACACTAAAACCAGGCTTTAAAACTATTTGTACTGCCTGATAATTCACTCCCAGATTATCTTTCACAGCAGATGAAGCTGTAATTGAATTACTGGCGATAAAATTCTGGTTTTTGGTTACCTGATCGGTGATTAAAATGTTATTTTGCATTATTGGACTTAAAGGAATATTGCCTCCTTTTGTATATACAGCGAATTCGTTTGTTTTTGTATTTACTAAGTTGGTTGGAACTGTATTAAATACTGTATTTCCATCTCTACTTGTCCATGTAAATGTATTAGCACCTCTTAAAGCCGGGTCGTTATATTGCGTTGTCCACAATTTATCATCAGAATCTTTTAAATACCAACTGCTCCTGGTTGTTTTTGTAAATCCTACAGTTCCAAAATTAAAATTGGAAACAAAGCCTCTATATCTAAAATCCTGATACTTCGACACACCATTTATTGTCGCTATAAGTTTTGATACTAAATAGCTGTTAGGATTTCTGATAATTTCAATATTAGGATATGAAACACTATTGGCGGAGGAATAAAAATCAGCTGCATTTCCCAAACCTCCATCCAAAGATTCCATTGCCTTATACTCAATAGTCTGCTTTATATTGCCATTTGATTCTGTAACGGAAATTAATCTATTTTCGTTTCCAACATTTTTATTAAACTGATAATATTCGATTGTTTCCTTCTGACCTCTAACAAGAACAAGATCGGTATTAGCTCCATTATACTTGTAATTAGATGTAAGTGGGATTGGAATATCTGGAGAACCAGAATCAAAAACATTAGAATCATATGTTTGTACAAATCCAAATTCTCCCGTTTTTCCTATAGTATTTGAAAAAGCTGTTACCTGCCATTTTGTATTATGATCATTTATTGTCCATTTTGGTTTATAATATTTCCTCCAAACACGAACTAAATCTGATTTTCCATCTCCATTGATATCAATAGCATAGTAGGTACTAAAATCAGCCTGCGTGTCATAAGGTTTTCTTTCTTTAGTTGTGTCAGGACGATACTCTACAATATCATGCGATTCTTTTGTAAAAAATTCTCCTGCAGACGGGTTACCATTACTGTAATAAATATGCCATTTAGTTTGACCTTCTCCCCCTTCGGAGTCTGGTAGCATAATATCAGTCTTTCCATCACCATTAAAATCTCCAAAAAGCATTTGTTTTGTTTTAGAATATGCATCTAATATTCCTGATCCTATTGTTTCTATTTCACTCCATGGACTAGTGGTAAGTTGTTTAAAACTTATAATTTTATAAGTTTTATCTGGATTTACAATTAAAATATCTGATTTACCATCACCATTAAAATCATTTATATATTTTTCACCTTCATAAGACTTAGAAGAAGATACAAGTTGAAAGAATCCGGCAGAGCCTAATGCAGTGGAAGAATTTGGATTCATATCTAATAAATAAAAATTCTTTCCTTGATTAGTAACTCTAACATCACAGGAACAATCCCATTGAGATGTACCATCAACATTAACCTCCCAGACTTCATTAGATGTTGACTCAATTAAAATTTCCGAAATACCATCACCGTTAAAATCACCTTCATAGTACTTATTACTATCTTTAATTGAATTTATTAAAGGGTCTTCACAATTAGGACAAGTTGTTCCTGGAACAGGCATATAATTATCAAAATAAATAATCTTTTTGAAATTCAAAACTAAGCTATTATTCACTAGATTATTTACTTTAAATTCAGTAGTATTAGTCAATTCGTTAATTGCTAAAATTGAATGGTATTGATTAATTTTATTATTTGTAAGAGTTGTAATTGACCTAATTCTCCCCCTATATGTTACATCAAACGCGGGCAGAGTAATGGGTGCATTACCTGAATCGCCTGAAAATAAATTCGTAAAGAGCTTGTTATTTGCTATAAAATCTAATCTTCCATCACCATCAAAATCTCCCGCTAAATCTATTTTATCAAATTGCAGATTATTTATATACTTTTTCTCGGTTCTAACTTCTTTAGTAGAAGTGGGAGCATAAGCAAAAATGACAGGATTTGATTCTTCATTTCGAGCATTAATTTCTGTTATTTTTTCTAACCTTTGATATCCTAACTCCTTATCTTCAATGTGTGAAAGTTTATACGTTCGAAAAATGTCGTTATCAGCATAAACTTCAATCCTTTGAAGAATTTTTATATTGTAAACTGGCAAACCCTTTATATAATCTTTCTCAAAACGTTTTGAATCCCAATAAATGAAACTAATTTTGTTTTGAGTTGGTATATTCATTTTCACATTTCCACTAAATGTAATTGTATCTATATAAAGCTGATCACTACCATAATAAGTAATAGTTTTATAATTATAATCGATAAAATTTGTATCAACATCTTCGTAACGTACAATATACCATGAATTTATTGAAGCGGAATTTTGTAAACTTCCTGAACCTTTAGAACCGTACCAACTTCTAGAGCCATCGGGAGCTGTTACAATAAAGTAAGTAACACTTCCTTCTATTTTTAACTCAATTCTTGTATTACTTTTGTATTCTGTTTCGTATGTAGAACCATTTGCCCAATAAGTTCCTGTTTTTAATAAAAGACGTTGCCCATCTAATGCTAATTTATCATTATCATCAAAATCTACACCATCTACAAAACCATCAATATCAAGACGTGCCGCCATACGGCTGATAGCAGAAATACTATTAATACTCCATCCTTGTCCGGCAATACCTCCTTTTACTCCACTACTATAAACTAAGTTAATTATAGGTGCTGTGTTTTTAATACTTGGCGGTGTAGCAATAGGCAATGTATAAACAGCTGTTCCTGATGCAGAAATTTGCAGTTCACCTTTTGTATCGGTAAAGTTTTGAGAAAAAGAAAAATGAGTTATTACAATTAACATGAAAATATAAAACTTCCTCATAGCAAATTATTGTTTAATGATTTTAATAGATTTTTCTCCTCCATCTTTATAAGAAAGCAGCACCAGATAAATACCTGTAGGATAGTGCTGAAAAGGAATATTTAAATTGTTTAAACTGCTATTTGCCTGGTATGTTTGTAAAACCTGTCCCGTTATAGAATAAACATGAACAGAGGTCACATAATTATCCTGAGCCAGCTGCCATTGTAAATACAATTGTTCTTTTACAGGATTTGGATAATAGGAAATAACATCTTCAGGAAAGAATTTCTCTAAATCATTTTCGACTACAGCTTCAATTTCTTTAACCTGCTGTACAGATTTTGATAAACAATTGATGCATAACGATCTGTTGATTTGATTTCCGGCACCATCATAACTAAAAGTTAGTTTGGTTTGTGCATTTGTAGAAAAGCAAAAATAAAATAGAATAAAAAGTAAAGATAGGCGCATAAATAATAAATTTAAAATATTTCCTACAAACATAGTTTTATATTTTAAATCCTACAAATTTATGTTAATAAAAAAATTTTAGACATAAAAAAAGCGAGACCTAAATCTCGCTTTTTTAACATTATTTGTATTTTAAAAAATATTTATTCTACCGTAACAGATTTTGCTAAGTTACGCGGCTGATCAACATTACATCCTCTCATAACTGCAATATAGTAAGAAAGCAATTGTAACGGAATTGTCGTAATAAGCGGTGATAATGCATCAGATGTTTCAGGAATTTCGATTACATAATCGGCTAATTCGCGAACCTGCGTATCTCCTTTTGTAACAACGGCAATGATTTTACCACTTCTGGATTTAATCTCCTGGATGTTACTTACAATTTTATCGTAATGACCTTGTTTAGGTGCAATTACAATAACCGGCATTTGCTCATCAATTAAAGCAATTGGTCCGTGTTTCATTTCGGCAGCAGGATAACCTTCTGCGTGAATATAAGAGATCTCTTTAAGTTTTAAAGCTCCTTCTAATGCTACCGGGAAATTATATCCTCTACCTAAATAAAGGCAGTTTGGAGCATCTTTAAATTTAGCAGCAATTTCTTTTGCTCTGTCATTTGTTTCTAATGCTTCTGCTACTTTTTCAGGAATTAATTCTAATTCTTGTAAGTAAGCATGGAAATCAGGATTTGACAAAGTTCCTTTTGCTTTTCCTAATCGTAAAGCAATCATGGTAAGAACTGTGATTTGAGTTGTAAAAGCTTTTGTAGAAGCTACTCCAATTTCTGGTCCTGCGTGCGTGTAAGCACCTGCATGGCTTTCTCTTGAAATAGATGAACCTACAACATTACAAACTCCAAACACAAAAGCTCCGTTTTCTTTAGCCAGTTTAATAGCCGCCATAGTATCGGCCGTTTCTCCAGATTGAGAAATAGCGATTACAACGTCATCTTTATTTATAATTGGGTTTCTGTATCTAAATTCAGAAGCGTATTCTACTTCAACCGGAATACGTGTAAATTCTTCAAAGATATACTCAGCAACTAAACCTGCATGCCATGAAGTTCCACAAGCAACAATTAAAATTCGCTTAGCGTTTAAAAATTTCTCCAGATTATCTTCAACACCAGCCATTTGAACAATTCCTTCATTGGCATGAAGTCTTCCTCTGTAAGTATCTTTAATTACACTTGGCTGTTCGTAGATTTCTTTTAGCATGAAATGATCATAACCTCCTTTTTCAATCTGCTCCAAATTCAATTGAAGTTCCTGAATGTAAGGATCTACTAAAGAGTCATCTTTAATTTTTCTTACTTTAAGAGGTTTGTGCAGTCTGATATTAGCCATTTCACCATCTTCTAAATATACAGCATTTGCTGTATATTCAATAAACGGAGAAGCGTCTGAAGCAATAAAAAATTCTCCTTCACCTACTCCAATTGCCAGTGGACTACCTAATCTTGCAGCAACAATTTCGTTTGGATTTTTTTTATCAAAAACGGCAATTGCATAAGCTCCTACAACTTGGTTTAAGGCAATCTGAACTGCTTTACCAAGTTTAATCTTCTCATTTTTCTGAACTTCTTCAATCAGGTTTACTAAAACCTCAGTATCAGTATCAGATTTAAAAGTGTATCCACGCTTAATTAACTCTTCTTTAAGCGGCGCATAATTCTCAATAATTCCATTGTGGATGATTACTAAATCTCCAGAATTAGAAACATGAGGATGCGAGTTCACGTCATTTGGTACACCGTGGGTAGCCCAGCGTGTGTGTCCAATTCCAATATTTCCATTTATTGTAAAACCTTCATTAGCTTTAGCCTCAAGATCTGAAACTTTACCTTTTGTTTTACAAACTTTTATACCTGATTCGCCATCATACAACATAACGCCGGCACTATCATATCCTCTGTACTCAAGCCGCTTTAAGCCCTTGATAACAATAGGATAGGCCTCTCTATGGCCGATATATCCAACAATTCCACACATATATTACTTATTTATTTGGTTTCGTGTAGTAAACCTCAAGCCTCAATCTTTTATCGTAATCCGCATTACCGGCAGGTATATTATTACCATATAATATCGTACCTAACGGATTCATAACTGATGCTCTTGGTGCTTCTGAAAAATATTCATTTGTACTTGCGTTCAATAGAATTCTATTTTTCAATTTGTTTGATGTTACAGCACTTATATCATCTATAACAACTAATCCTAATTTAACATTGGTTGCAGTTGCAGTTTTTATAATATTACGAATATGATTTGTTATCCTAATTTTATAAGTAGTTCCTCTTTTTGTAGTTGCATCAACATTAATTATGCCTCCATAAATAACTTTTGACATTCTCGGGTCACTAGTTATACTTGAACTTCCATCTGCACTATAATCTAAAATTGGTATATTATTTGTAAAGTCATATAAATATACTCTTTTAGGTTCCTGAGCTTCCAGATTATCAGTCTTTTTAACCGCCATTTTTGCAGCATCAATAGTAAAGACTAAATTGGCTTCATTTACCAGCCATCCGTTTTTTCTAATCTCTTCTAATTTAGAACCAAAATCTTTAAGTTCTATAATGGCAAGAGATCCCTGACCACCTTTTAAATAAAGCCTGTCATCACCCGTAGTCATATTACGGCTGCTTATCGCATTTTGATACGCGGCATCTTTAACATCCTGAAAAAGATTAACATTACTTCCTGTTAAATTAATTACTAAAGTTCTATCTTCTTTTACGTCATCAGCATCGGTTGTAATATCTGTTTTTGCTTTGTAATAAACCGTGATTTTTCCTTTAGAAAAATCCATCAAAGCCATATTACTTGGACTGCCGCTAACTCTTTCAACCTTAAAATATAATCCTCTAAAATATTCCTGAAACACATCAGCAGCAGAAAGTTTTTCTTTTGCAGCATTTAAAATTTTAGTTTGGAAAAATGCCTTATTTAATTTTAAGCGCATCGCTGGCGATGTATACGTTTTAACATCTTTACCATCTTTATCTTTTGTTACCTCTGTAGTTTCCTTAGAACTAAAATAGAATTTATTATTTTGAAATTCGTTAGCATCATCATTCAACAACGTCCCTTTATTAGTATCAAAATCACTATTTTGATCATTATAATAAAGCTGTGCTAATTGATTCCCATTATCATAGTAAGAACTTCTCATTAGATATTTAGACTCGTAAACACCTAATTTTAAAAATCCGCCTTCGCTTCCATAAATAGAATCGAGCGCATAATCATTCCTTCCAGTTTTAGCATTTATACCTGTAACGTGACTAAAATAAGGTATATTAACAGTTACACTATCAATTACAGGTGCGTCTCCAACTGCTACTCCATAAGCAGCAAGTCCTACCTGCGTATTATAATTTGCTGTAGTTGTACCAAAAACCGGATTATCATAAATCCCTAAAGCATTAATTGCTAAAGAATTTGATTGTATTGGAGTTACTTCTTGATTATAAGCTATAACATCATATTTTTCAGATTCCAATCCAAAATGATCATCACCAATTAAATCATCACCAATCGCATTAAAATCTTTGTCGCAAGAATATAAAAAAACAACTGTTGCAGCTAATAGAATTTTCTTAATAAAAGAAGTATTGTACATATTCGTATTAATAGTTAAAATTTAAAGACCCATAGTTTTATAGAAATTTGTATACGCTTCAGCGAATGCATCTTTCGCGGCGAAAGGTAAAAAAGGTTTTCCTGAAGATTCTATAAATTTTGTTAAACTTGGAGAAACATTTTCTGACGCAATAATGACAGCATCAGAATGCAATATGCTGGCCTTTAAGACATTTTCATAATTTGGGATTTCAAGATCAGAAATTGATTCGTGAGGAACACCATCAAATTTAACCTTGTTTATCATTTCTAAATCTAAATTTTCATCAAAAGACTGACCATAAACTGAGGTAACGATTTTTGTATCGTTAAATAAAGCCTCATTTTTATAGTAGTGTTTCATATAAATTGGAAGCATCGCAGCCAACCATCCATGAACATGGATAATATCTGGAACCCAATTTAATTTTTTTACAGTTTCAACAACTCCTTTTGCAAAAAATATCGCACGCTCGTCGTTGTCTGGATATAAAACCCCTTCCTCGTCTGCAAAAGTGGCTTTACGTTTAAAATATTCATCATTATCAATAAAGTAAACCTGAATTCTTTCTTTCGGAATTGAAGCTACTTTGATAATCAATGGCATATCTAAATCATTCACTACCAAATTCATCCCTGAAAGCCTGATCACTTCGTGTAATTGATGTCTTCTTTCGTTGATATTTCCATATCTTGGCATGAAAATTCTTATCTGACCTCCCTGATCGTTAATCATTTTAGGAACGTCATAAGACATTAAAGAAACCTCATTTTCAGCCAAATAAGGCACGACTTCAGATGATACGTATAATATCCTCTTATCTTTCATAATAGTATTTTACTTAATTTTTGGTAATAAAAACGTCGCAAAATTACAAAAATTTATGCAGTTTATAACTAATATATTATGTTTGCACTAAATTTTAATAATACCGCCATGCATATTTTCTACGGTAAAGTAGCTCTGATAGCCTATTTAAAAACTATCAAAACCGCAAATTCGACTATAGGATTTGTCCCAACCATGGGAGCTTTACACCAAGGGCATCTGGCTTTAATGCAGCGTTCACTTAAGGAAAATGACGACACCGTTGTAAGTATTTTTGTAAATCCTACGCAATTTAACAATCCCGAAGATCTTGAAAAATACCCTCGAACTCTTGAAGAAGACGTCAAGAAAATGAGAGGATTAAGTGACAAAATAATTTTATATGCTCCTTCTGTCGATGATATTTACGAAGGACAGACAATTTCGCAGTCTTTTGACTTTGATGGTTTAGAAAATCAGATGGAAGGAAAATTCCGTCCGGGTCATTTTAATGGTGTTGGAACAATCGTAAAACGCCTATTTGAAATCGTTACGCCAACTAATGCTTATTTTGGTGAAAAAGATTTTCAACAGCTTCAAATTGTTAAAAAACTGGTCGAAAAAAATAATCTTCCGGTAAATGTTGTTGGCTGCCCAATTTTTAGAGAAGACAATCTTTTAGCAATGAGTTCCAGAAACGAAAGGTTAACTGCTGATGAAAGAAAAGAAGCCGCAATAATCTATAAAGTTTTAACGGAAGCCAAAGAAATCTTCCAAAACAATACACCTGAAGAAACCATTAAATTTGTCGAAGATTCCTTTAAAGACAACGAAAGATTTGAACTCGAATATTTCGTCATTGCTGATGAATCGACATTATTACCTATCGATCACAAAACAAACGATAAAAAATACCGTGCGTTTATAGCGGTATTTGTTAATTCTATAAGACTGATAGACACCATTTCATTAAATTAAATTACCTTTGCTCCATGCAAATTCAAGTTATAAAATCAAAAATTCATCGAGTAAAAGTTACTGGAGCTGATTTAAATTATATTGGCAGTATTACTATTGATGAAACTCTACTCGAGGCTTCAAACATTATTGAAGGCGAAAAAGTAGCTATTGTTAACATTAATAATGGAGAACGTTTTGAAACTTATGCCATTAAGGGAGAAAAAAATTCAGGTGAGATCACGCTGAATGGACCTGCTGCCCGAAAAGTTCAAAAAGACGATATTATTATTATCATTTCTTATGCAACCCTCGATTTTGAAGAAGCTAAAACCTTCAAACCGTGGATCATTTTCCCAAATGAAAACGATAATTCGTTAACATAAACCACATTCCTTTCTTATTTACGTGTGAAATTTGTCAAAAATATTTTTGTACAAACAGATTTTCTTTTGCCTAAATCGAAAATTTATTAACCGTAAGAAATCATTGCTTTTTTTATTATCCCCAAATCACAAAAAGCAAATAAAATAGTATATTGCTACACTATTTCGAATACTTTTTAATTCACTGAAATGCCACAAATCATGAAAAAAGTTTACCTACTCATTACATTAATTTCCGTTTCTGTATTCTCCCAGAAAAAATTTGACAATATCCAATCCGAAAAACTAGGAGAAGAAAGAAGAATAACAATTGGACTTCCTGCTTCTTACGATGCAAAATCAGATAAAAAATATCCTGTTTTATATTTATTAGATGGTGATTATTTATTTGATCCGTTTTCCGGAGCTATAAGTTATGGTAATTATTGGGATGATATTCCGGAGATGATTATCATTGGAATTCATCAAAATAAAGATGAAGAACGATACGACGACACAACAATTGATCAAAACGAAGGTCTGCCTTTTGAAAAAGGAGCAAAATTTTTCGAATTTATTGGTTCAGAGCTTATTCCGTATGTAGAAAAAAAATACCGTACATCTCCTTTTAGAATTATTGCGGGTCATGATGTAACAGCAAGTTTTGCTAACTTTTATCTTTACAAAGAAGAACCTCTTTTTAATGCATACATTTGTTTGAGCCCGGAACTTGCGCCAAAAATGGAAGTTCGTATTGCTGAAAAATTTGCCAAAATACAAAAACCAATATTCTATTATCTTTCTGCCGGAGAAGGTGATATCAAGAAAATAAAAGAACCAATTGAAAAATTGGCCGGAAATATTAAAATCGCAAATAATCCGTTAGTGAATTATAAATACGAAGTATTTAAAGGCGCGACACATTATACTGAAGTTTTACATTCGATCCCGAGTGCATTATATCAGATTTTTGATATATACAGACCAATAAATTCTGCCGAATACAACGACAAAATTGCGGTTCTTCAAACAGGTTATGCTGATTATCTGCAAAAAAAATACAATGATATGTCTGAAGTTTTAGGCGTTCAGATTCCTGTTAGAATGAGTGACTTTAAAGTAATTGAAAATATTATTTTAAAAAGAAATGCCTACGATGAATTAGGAAGAATGGCCGAAATTGGAAACGTAAATTATCCAAAAGCCATGTTAGGAGAATATGAATTAGGCTTGATGTATGAAAAAATGGGCGATCCTAAACATGCTTCAAAAAAATACCAAAATGCTTCACAAATGGAGCCAATTGGCGATTTGAATAAAGATTTGATGTATGAGAAAATTGACGAAATGAATACGCTTGCTAAAAAAACCAAATAATGTCAAAAGTTAAAACTTCCTTTTTTTGTCAAAATTGCGGGACCCAGTATTCTAAATGGCAGGGACAGTGCAACGCATGCAAAGAATGGAATACAATTGCCGAAGAAATTATTCAGAAGCAGGAAAAAGCAGCGTGGAAAAGTGAACCAACCTCAACAAGCAAAGCACCGAAACCTTTAAAAATAAATGAAATTGATTCGGCTCAGGAAATCCGAATGGATACTACTGATGGCGAATTGAATCGTGTTTTGGGCGGCGGAATTGTTCCGGGATCTTTAACGCTTTTAGGCGGAGAACCGGGAATTGGAAAAAGTACACTTTTACTTCAAATCTCATTAAAATTACCTTATAAAACCTTATATGTTTCTGGAGAAGAAAGCCAGAAACAGATAAAAATGCGTGCCGAAAGAATAACGCCAAATAGCGATAACTGCTATATTCTAACAGAAACCAAAACGCAGAATATCTTCAAACAAATTGAAGCCATTCAGCCTGAAATCGTAATTATCGATTCTATTCAGACTTTACATACTGATTATATTGAATCGACTGCCGGAAGTATTTCTCAAATTAGAGAAACTACTGCCGAATTGATCAAGTTTGCCAAAGAAACGAATATTCCGGTTATTTTAATTGGACATATTACCAAAGACGGAAATATCGCCGGGCCAAAAATTCTGGAACACATGGTTGATACCGTTTTGCAATTTGAAGGCGATAGAAACCATATTTACCGAATTTTACGCTCCCTAAAAAACCGTTTCGGTTCCACTTCTGAACTCGGAATTTACGAAATGCTTGGAAGCGGTTTGAGAGAAGTAAGCAATCCTTCAGAAATATTGATTTCGCATAAAGACGAAGAATTATCAGGAACTGCCATTGCTACAACACTTGAAGGAATGCGTCCGTTAATGATAGAAATTCAATCTTTAGTAAGCACAGCAGTTTACGGAACACCGCAACGAAGCACTACAGGTTACAACGCTAAAAGACTAAACATGATTTTGGCTGTTCTTGAAAAAAGAGCCGGATTCCGTTTAGGTGCAAAAGACGTTTTCTTAAACGTAACCGGAGGAATTTCTGTTGATGATCCCGCAATTGACCTTGCCGTTGTCGCTGCAATTTTATCATCAAATGAAGATATTCCGGTTGGAAAAGGTTTTTGTTTTGCCGGCGAAGTTGGACTTTCTGGAGAAATCCGTCCTGTAAACCGCGTTGATCAAAGAATTCAGGAAGCTGAAAAATTAGGCTTTGACACCATCTTTGTTTCTAAATACAATAAAATTGCTTTAAAAAATACCGGAATCAAGATTGAACTTGTGGCAAAAATTGAAGATGTCGCGAGTATTCTTTTTGGTTGATTTTTTATAAAAATACCACTATGAATTTTCCAAAACAAAAAATATTCAAAGCTTTAAAAATACTGGCTGTAATAGTAGTTTTGCTTTGCATCGGATTATACTTTTTCCGCAATTCACTTTTAAAACAAGCCATTGCAAAAGTAACCCATAAAATGGCTGTTGATTACAACAGTGATTTTTCAATAAAAGATGCTTCTTTTAATGGTTTATCAAGCATCAAACTTACTGATGTTGTTTTGGTTCCCAAAAATGCCGATACACTTTTAAAAATTAAAAACATTGAAACCAGCGTCAGTTTAAGTAATTTATTAATTGGCGATGTTCAGCTTGGAACTCTAAAAGTTGACAACGGTTATATTCAATTAGTAAAAAAAGGAAAAATTCGCAACTTCGATGCTTTCTTAAAAAGAGACCGCGACGATTCTGAAAAAAGCGAAAAACGAAAATATGGTGCTTTTGCCTATCGCATTATTTCAAAACTGCTCAATTTAGTTCCGACTGATATGAATTTGGATAACTTCCAATTCAAAATTGACGATAACGGCAAAAAAACCGCTGTAGCAATCAATAAACTGGTTTTAAACAACAAACAACTCGAAACCAGTATTCATGTCCAAAGCAAAGATTTTGATCAGCGCTGGAACTTAAAAGGTTTTGCGGATCCAAGAAACCAAAAAGCAGATATTCGATTTTTTAATCTCGATACAGGAGCGATTCGTGTTCCGTATCTTGATGAGAGATATGGTTTGAAAGCTAGTTTTGATTCTATTCGTTTAAACGTTGAAAATATTGATAAAAGCGGAAGCGAATTTCATCTTGACGGTTTTACTTCAATCGTAAACCTAAAAATCAATCATCCAAAAATTGCCAGCAAAGATGTTGTTATAAAAAATGCACGTTTTGATTATCGATTTTTATTGGGCGATGATTTTATTTCGATTGACAGCACTTCGTCAATGACGCTGAATAAAATTAAACTGCGTCCGTATGTTTCTTACGATACTGAAAAAGATACGGTTTATACTTTAAAAGTTGATATTCCGAAAATGAAAGCGCAGGATTTTATCGTTTCGCTTCCAGATGGTTTGTTTACGCATTTTCAGGGAATGCAGGCAACCGGAAATTTCGATTATAAACTGGATTTCAAATTCAATAAAAACAAACCAAATACGCTTGTTTTTGACAGTAAACTGAACAAAGAAGATTTACGAATTACAAAATATGGCGAAGCCGATTTAAATAAACTAAATGGCGAATTTGTTTATCGTGCCATAATTCAAAATGTATTGCAAAGACCTGTTTTGGTTGGAAATGCAAATCCAAATTATACGCCTTTAGACCAGATTTCTCCTTATTTAAGAAAATGTGTTTTAACGACCGAAGATCCGTCGTTCTTTTCGCATCGTGGTTTTATAAATGAAGCTTTCAAACAATCGATTCTAAAAAACATTCGAACTAAAAAATTCTCACGCGGCGCGAGCACGATCAGCATGCAGTTGATTAAAAATGTTTTCCTTACCAGAGAAAAAACGCTTTCGCGAAAGCTTGAAGAAATCCTGCTAGTTTACATTTTAGAAAATAACCGAATTGTAAGCAAGGAAAGAATGCTGGAGGTTTATTTCAACATTATTGAATGGGGACCAAATGTTTACGGAATTGGCGAAGCGAGTCATTTCTATTTCCAAAAAAGTCCGTCAGCTTTAAATGTTGACGAATGTTTGTACTTGGCAACGATTATTCCGAAGCCGAGAAAATTCATGTATCAATTTAATGACGAAGGAAACCTGAAAGATTATGCATTGAAAAATCAAAAATTCTTGAAGAATTTAATGTTCCGTCGTGGTCTTTTAGTTCCTGAAGATACAATTGGGCAGCTTCCTGTTTATATTTCAGGAAATGCGCGTTCATTAATAAAAATCAAAGCTCCGGATTCGACTGCGGTTAAAAATGATTCTTTATCTACTGATGAGGAATTTGATTTGTAGGTATTTGCCACGAAGGCGCTAAGTCACAAAGTTTTGTCATTTCTCCTGCAAGGTTTTCAAAACCTTGTAGGTGTTTGTTACTATTTACTCTCTAATACCTACAAGGTTTTGGAAACCTTGCAGGAAACGAATTACCTAAAGTTTCTTAAAAATTCTTCCTTATAAGTTGAAGAAACTTCGATTTCAGTTTCATCATTAAGTGTAACAATCCCGCCTTTATTATACGATTTCACACAATTCATATTAATAATATGCGATTTATGAACCCGAATAAAAGGCAAAGGCAAAATTTCTGAAAAGTGTTTTAAAAATCGGCAGACCATTTTTTTACTTCCGTTATTGAGATATAAATCGGTGAAGTTGCCGTTACCGCGAAGGCGCACGATTTCTTCCATTTTTACTACTTCAAAACCTTCAAGTGTTGGCAGAATAACTTGCTGTTTTTCCGGTTTTTGTTCGTGAAAGTTTTCTACGATGATTTTATTTCGGTTGAAGATTTCATTATTCATTATTTGATGCTGGACTTTATTTACCGCAACAATCAATTCCTCTATACTTATGGGTTTTAGCAGATAATATGCCGCACTCTGATTTAATGCTTTCAGCGAATATTCAGAAAAAGCGGTGACAAATATGGTTTCAAAATGTAAATCTTTACAAGCTTCCAAAACATCAAAAGCATTTCCAAAAGGCATTTCGACATCCAGAAAAACCAATTGCGGTTTCACTTCATGAAGCAGCGGAACAGCTTCTTTTATATTTTGAGCTTCACCGACAACCTCAACCTGCGGACAATATTTGCTTAAATAATTTTTAAGCACTTCGCGCGCGGCCAATTCATCTTCGACAATTACACTTTTTATCTTCTGCAGTGTCATCATATTTTGTCAATTAATGGAAAAACAATTTCAACAATAGTTCCCTTCTCTGCTCCTTCTTTTTCCGAAATATTAAACGAAATGTTCTTTTTATACAATTCGTTTAAAAGATCAATTCGCTCTTTTGTATTGTTCAAACCACGGGATTCGTAGATTTTCTGGTTTGTTGTTTTCAGTTCACGGCTTTTTGTTAAACCAATTCCGTTATCATCAATCGTAACGATTATTTTTCCGTTTTTAAAATCAAAGCGAAGCGATAAAAATCCTTTTTGATCTAAATAACGTAATCCGTGCCAAATTGAATTTTCCAAATGCGGCTGGATAATCATATTCGGAACAAAAACCCTTTCGGCATCCAGCGAATCATCTACAATAATTTCAAAATCAAATTTATCCTCAAAACGCAAATGTTCTAAATCCAGATATTTCTTAAGCTGTTCGACTTCTTTATCCAAAGAAATAAAGTCTTTATTGGAATTTTCCATCATATTTCGCATCAAATTCGAATACGAAGTCAGGTATTTATTCGCTTCCAGTTCCTTATTTTCAGATATAAACTGATTCACGCTATTCAAACTATTAAAAATAAAATGCGGGTTCATTTCGCGACGTAAAGACTGCAAAGCGATTTCTTTATTTTTTATTCTGATGGAATACAATGCTTTCGAAATAAACGTAAACAAAAGCAGCAGTAAAATTACCGAACCAATTAGAAAATAATTGAAAGTGTTTTTCTTTGAAATCAATTCGTCTTTCAAGGTTTTTTCTTTCTCTAACTGACGAATTTTATCTTCGGTAATCTGAAATGTTTTGGCATCGATTAAAGTCGTATCAGAATGAATGAGCTTTTCGAAGTTTTCAAAAAACTGTTCATACAATGCCATACTTTCTTTGTCTTCGCCTTTGGTTTTGTAATATTTAATTAAGGATGACAAGCTTTTTTTGGCTTCCGCCGAATTTCCTTTTTGAAACGATAAATCATACGCTTGTTTCAAAGACGAAATTGCTTTTTCGGCTTCTGACTTCTGAAAATAAAGTGATGCCAGCGATTGCAATTGTTTTATTTCGGTGTTATAATCTTTATTCGTTTTGGCCTCGGCAAGCAGCTTTTCGTTTATCGTTACGGCTTTATCAAACTGATTGTCTTCGGCATACACTTTTGCAATTTCATTCTTAATTTTAATTACAGATTCCGGTTTGTCTTTTGCATATACCAAGGCTTTTTTATAGCTTTCTATTGCAACCTTTTTATCTTTTAATTCTAATGAATTTTGTGCTTTTTGTACATACGCATCTGTAACTTCTTGGCTTTTCTTTTCTTTTTTCAGCAATTCAATATTAGAATCTACATAACCCTTTTGACTTTCCGGATTCGACTGATTTTTAAGTCGGTTGGCATCGTTTAAATTTATTTTTTCTTCAGAAATATCTTTTGCCAATGAACCTGCGACTTCATAATTTTTAATTGCCGAATCAAAATTCTTTTGGTTTTCCTGTGTTTTGGCTAAACTTCGGGTTACACGTGTTTTATCTTCGGTTAGTTTTAGTTTGGTATAACTGTTTAAAGCTCTTTTAAAATATTCTTCGGCTTTGGCATTATCTCCATTATTTAAAAATTCATTCGCCAGCCTTTCATAATTCTGAGCAATTTTTGATTCATCATTTTCATTTAATGATTTCGATAAATCGTCGGCAGCTTTACTGATTTTGACTTGTTTGCTTTTTTCACTTTTTTGTTCAGGAAGCGCCTGCGCTATTGTTCGCTGCGGAAACAATAACACTAAAAAAAACAGACTAAAACCAATTAATAAATGACGTTTCACAATATGTTATTTAGAAATGTAAAGTAACCTAATTTCAAATTCCTATCCTATATTTTTCACCAAGTCAAATGCCCTGTTGACCCATTCTGTCAAAAATACGTTTTTTCGATCAATACATTTGACCACTAATTCTTAAAAACTATAATCATGAAAAAACTATTCTTTACATTTTTAACTGTATTATCTTCTTCATTTATAATTGGTCAGGCTTCGGGAAATGTCAATTATAAGAATCCGCAATCTTATAATAACGATAATAATACGATCGACACCGATTTCCCTTCAAATGGTGATATTGTGGTAAGCGTAAAAGGGCTTGCTAATATTAAAGCAGATGCTTACACGGCAATTTTCAGCGTAACTCAAACGGGTAAAACCACTAAGGAAGTAAATGAATTAATTGATCAACGAATTACGCAGTCGCTCAATGCCATTAAACTTAAAAAAGGCGTTGAGACTTTTGTTGACATGATTTCGTTTGTGCCTGCTTATGAATATGAAGCCGAAAAAAAGCTTTTTAATCGTAAAACTTATAATGAAGTTCCGGCCGGATTTGAGTTGAAGAAAAACATTCATATCAAATTTTCAGATCCAAATCAGCTTAATGAGTTTATTGCTATTTTATCTAATAACGAAATATACGATTTGGTACGAGTGGATTATTTCTCTAATACATTAGAAACGGTTAAAAGAGAAATGATGCTTAAAGCAAAACTTTTGGTTCAGGAAAAAATTAAAAACTATCAGGAATTGCTTGGCGAAACATTTATAAATGCCGAAAAAAGAATCACCGACGATTATATCGTAAATGTTCCGGTAGAAATGTACAAATCGTATGAAGCTTACAATGGTTCTTCTTTAAACTTAAAAAAAGCAGCAAACGTTAATCAGCTTAGCAAATCTGTTACACTTTATTATCAGCCTGTATTTAATAAAGAGTTTGATTTTGTAATTAATCCTACTGTTTTAGAACCTGTTATTCAAGTACAATATGAGGTTAAAATGGCGATTAGCAGAGAAAAGAAACAGCCTTTAAAAGCAGACAAAACAGATAAAGAATTTATTTTGATTACTCCAAATGGTGATTTAAAAACATTGAATACAAATACAGCTAAACCAGTTCATTAATCTGGCAGAAGTATTTCACCAAGTCAAAATACCGTTTCACCATTTGTGTAAAAAGCGCGCGTTTTTAGTTTTTAAGTTTGATCTGTAATCATCCAATTAAAACTAAAATTATGAAATCAAATCTTTTTATTTCCGCGCTTTTTGCTACTGTGTTTTCTTTTGCCGGCTGTAATTCAGCTAATGCAAATCCAAAAAATAAAACTAAAATTGAAAAACCGGCTTCTGCTGCAGCGACTAAAATTCAAGTGGCAATTTTGCTTGACACTTCGAGCAGTATGGAAGGTTTAATCGATCAGGCCAAATCGAGATTATGGAACATCGTGAATACTTTGACGACTTTAAAATATGAAGGAAAAACTCCGGATATCGAAATAGCGTTATATGAATATGGAAATAGCGGCTTATCAGAAAAATCAAATTACATCAGACAAATTACGCCGCTTTCAACAGATTTAGATTTGATTTCGGAACAATTATTTGCGCTTAGAACCAATGGCGGAAATGAATATTGCGGCGCTGTAATTCAGGATGCGACAAAAGAATTAAAATGGGCAGACGAGAACAACAGCATGAAACTGATTTACATTGCCGGAAACGAGGGATTCAATCAGGGAAAAATCAGCTATAAAGAAGCCATAAGCAGTGCTTTAAAAAATGATATTTATGTAAACACGATTTTCTGCGGTAATAAAACAGAAGGTATAAACATATTTTGGAAAGATGGCGCTGACCGCGGAAAAGGAAAATATTTTAATATCGATGCCAATCAATCTGTAGAATATATCGCAACGCCATATGACGATGAAATCAGTAAATACGATGAAAAAATAAACAAAACCTACATTAATTACGGCGCTAAAGGTGCTGACAAAAAAATGAATCAGGTTATGCAGGATCAAAATGCTAAAAAGGTTTCGAAAGCTAACTATACAGACCGCGCCGTAAGCAAATCAAAAGCGGTTTATAAAAATGAAAGTTGGGATTTAGTCGATAAAACAAAAGATGATGCAGCGGCACTTTCGAAAATTAGAAAAGAAGAACTTCCCGCTGAACTTCAGGGTAAATCGACTGAAGAATTGCAAAAAATCGTAGCTGAGAAAACGAAAGAAAGAGAAACAATCCAAAAAGAGATTAGTGTTTTGGCTAAAAAACGTCAGGCGTATATTGATACCGAAGCTAAGAAAACTAAAAAACAAGACGATCTTGGTAACACGATTAATACTTCGATAGTTGCTTTTGCAAAAGTGAAAGGTTATACGGTTGAGAAATAAATCATGCTGCAAATCCTGAAACATGAAAAAGAAAATATTCTTTTTGCTTTGGCTGAGCATTTTTGGCTTGAGTTTTGCCTGTAACAATAAGGAAGAAAAGCCAAAAATCATTACAAGTTCAAAACCGGTTTACTCCTACGAAGAGAAACTAAAAAGTGAGATAACTGAGATTAGGAATTTTTTGGGGAAAACTCCTAGATACAATTCAAGTGTTGTCTTCTTATTAGATATGAAGATTGAATCTGGAAAAAACCGGTTTTTTGTTTATGATTTAAAACACAACAAAATACTCCACAAAGGCTTAGTTGGCCACGGTTCCGGATCTGAAACCGGAATTGCCGGAAAACTTAAATTTAGCAATACAAAAGATTCTAATTGCAGTTCGCTTGGCAAATATGCAATTGGTAATTCTTATTTTGGAACTTTTGGAAAAGCATACAAATTATACGGTTTAGACAAAACCAATAGTAATGCTTTTGATCGAAATATTGTACTTCACAAATATGTAGACATTCCTTATGAAGAACAAATAAATCCTATTTGTAATAGTTTGGGATGCCCAATGGTTAATGAAAAGTTTTTTGGCGTAATTGAAAAAATGATTGATGGTTCTAAAAAGAAAATCATTTTAGTGATTTATTATTAAGTTAAACCAACCTTTCGGCCATTTTTGTCATCTATACTTATATAAAAACACTTTAAATTATACTCCGATGATTAAAAAACAAGCAACGGCGCTTTTATTATTGTTAGGCATTTTTGCCTTTGCGCAAAAACCAATTTTCACCACTGCAAAAGTAAAAGCGGCAACGGTATATTTTAATGCTGCCAAAATTTCTCAAACTGCAAGTACAACTTTACCATTAGGAACAAGCGAAATTGTAGTTAAAAATGTGGCAGTAAATTTAAATGAAAGTTCTATCCAAATTGGTACGCCGGCAAGTGTAACGGTTTTGTCGGTTCAGTTTACTAATAATTATATTTCAGAATATGAAACCGATCCGAAATCGCCTTTATTGAAAAGAGTTCGAGATAGTATTGTTTTGGTTGAAAAGGAAATTCAGAAAGTAAATAATACTATTAATTCTGAATCAAAAACCATTCAGTTATTAGATAAAAACCAACAGATTTCCGGCGTAAATTCCGGATTAAATGTTGCCGAATTAATGAAAATGGTGGAGTATTATAAAACCAAGCAATTAGAAATTGCCAACAACATTAATACGCTGACGGAGAAAAAGCAAAAACTGGACGAAACGCTTCAAAAGCTAAACAACAAACTTGAAGTTGATACAAGTAAAGAAGAAAAAACTTCATCTGGAAAACTTATTGTTCAGGTTATGAATAGTGCTGCCGGGCCAGTTCCATTAGAAATATCGTATTTAACCAATAACGCTGGCTGGTCTCCTTTTTATGATTTGCGTACCGAAAGTGTTGCGGCTCCAATTAATATGATGTACAAAGCACAAGTGGTTCAAAATACAGGAATTGACTGGAAAAAAGTAAAACTGACTCTTTCAAGCGGTTATCCAAATCAAAATAATCAGGCGCCAATATTGAGTTCTTGGTTTCTGGCGAATCAGGTATATAATGATGAAGTTGTGACTATTGGTTATGGAACACAGAAAAAAAGGAATCAGCTTCAGGGAAGTGTTTTTAAAGATAAAATAGCAGGTGTCCAAACGGAAATGGCTGCACCTGCGATAGCAGAATCTTCTGTTTCGAATTACACAACAGTTGCGGAAAACCAGCTTAATATTTCTTTTGATATTGATATTCCATATGATATTTTATCGAATGGAAAAATTCACAGCGTCTCTTTAAAAGAAATAAAACTTCCGGCAACGTATAAATATTATGCGGTTCCAAAAGTGGAAAACGATGCTTTTTTACTTGCTGAAATTGCAGATTACAGTAAATACAATTTATTGCGAGGCGAAGCGAATATTATTTTTGAAGGAATGTATGTTGGTAAAACGTTTATTGAACCGAATCAAACCAGCGATACTTTGAACCTGAGTATGGGACGCGACAAAAAAGTATCTATCAAACGTGAAAAAGTCGCAGATAAATCAGGAACTAAGTTTTTATCTGCTAAAAAAGAACAGACTTTTACTTTTGATATTACAGTAAGAAATAACAAAAAAGAAGCGGTTGAATTGCTTTTGAAAGATCAATATCCATTGACTACAAATAAAGATATTGAAGTAGAATTACTGCAAAGTGATTCGGCAAAAGTAAATGCCGAAACCGGAATATTAACCTGGCAATTGCAGTTAAAACCAAATGAAACCAAAAAATTCAGAATTAGTTATAAAGTGAAATATCCAAAAGATCAAACTTTGAACTTATAAATGGATAAACATTTAAACACAAATTCCACAAATTTCATGGATTGATCTGTGTTAATTTGTGGAATTCGTGTTATAAAAGGCCTTCGACTACGCTCAGGCTGACACTTGAAATGTAGAAGTTTCCTGATATTGTCAGGCTGAGCGAAGTCGAAGCCCTATGCAGCAAATACTTAAGGCGCTGGATCTGGAATAATCGCCTGAACGTGGTTAATTTCGGCTATAATTTCTTTTGATAAAACCACATCAATTGTGGCAATGTTTTCTTTTAATTGATCCATTGTTGTGGCACCAATAATCGCACTTGTCAAAAATGGCTGTTGTAAAACAAATCCCATTGCTAATTCAGTCAACGTTAATCCGTGTTTTTTAGCAATTTCCTGATACAATTTTGTTGCTTGTGTACATTGTTCGCTTTTGTAACGTGTGTATTGCGGAAAAAGATTAACTCTCGCATTTGGATGTGCTTCGCCAGTTAAAAATTTACCCGTTAAAACTCCAAACGCTAAAGGTGAATATGCCAATAAACCAACGTTTTCATATTTTGAAACTTCGGCAGAACCCACTTCAAAAAGACGGTTCAATAAATTATACGGATTTTGAACGGTTTTAATTCTTGGAAGGTTTTGGTATTTGCTTTCTTCTAAAAGACGCATCATTCCCCACGCATTTTCATTTGAAACCCCAATATGTTTAATTTTTCCTTCTTTGATTAATCCGTCAAATGTTTCGAGGATTTCTCTAAAATGATCTTCCCATGCATCATCATGACCATTAAAACCACGCTGACCGAAATAATTTGTTTTACGTTCCGGCCAGTGCATTTGGTACAAATCAATATAATCTGTTTGAAGACGTTTTAAGCTGTTTTCTAAAGCATATTTAATACTTCCCGGAGAGAAATCTGCTTTCTCGCGCATATAAGTAAAATTCGGGTTTGGTCCCGCAATTTTAGAGGCTAAAATCACTTTATCTCGATTTCCGGATTTTTTAAACCATGTTCCGATGATTTTTTCTGTGCTTCCGTAAGTTTCTTCACGTGCCGGAACGGAATACATTTCGGCAGTATCAAAAAAGTTTACGCCTTGTTCAAGTGCATAATCCATTTGAGCATGGCCTTCAGCTTCTGTATTCTGCTGGCCAAAAGTCATGGTTCCAAGATTTATTTTACTAACTTTTATATCTGTGTTTGGGATTGTAGTGTATTTCATTTTTTTAAGGTTCTAAGATGCTGAGTTGCTAAGATTCTAAGGTTTTTACTTTAATACTTTTTATTAGGTTCAAAGTTTTAGACGCGCAAAGGTACAAAGGGATTTTACAAATCTAAATTTGACAAAGGTTAAAAAAAGTACAAGATTTTTTATGATAGCGTTTCCTGCAAGGTTTTCAAAACCTTGTAGGTATTATTATTTCTCAACAAACTCAAGCTTAAACCTACAAGGTTTTGAAAACCTTGCAGGAACAAAAAAAGGCTCAAAGTAAAAACTCTGAGCCTTTGAACCTATGTCCCTTTGAACCTTAATTTATACTATTAAGCATTTCAGCGATTTCATCTAATCTTGGCGTTAAGATGATTTCGATTCTACGGTTTTTAGCTTTTCCTTCTGGAGTGGCGTTGCTTGCCAAAGGAGAAAATTCGCTTCTTCCCGCTGCTGTAAGTTTTTGTTTGTTGATTTTATTGTTTTCGCTCAAAATAGCTACAATTGCAGTTGCTCTTTTAGTCGATAAATCCCAGTTGTTTGCAATTGGTCCAGAACCAGCATATGGATCATCATCTGTATGTCCTTCAATAAGAACCGAAAGATCTGGATTATCACCCAAAACTTTTCCAAGTTCTACAACCGCTCTTCTACCTTCTGTTCCAACAGCCCAGCTTCCTGAATTAAAAAGTAATTTGTTTTCCATCGAAACATATACTTTTCCGTTTTTTTGTTCAACTGTTAAACCTTTACCTTCAAAACCATTAAGGGCTTTAGATAAAGTTTCTTTTAGCCTGCGCATTGCTTCTTCTTTAGCAGCAATCATATCCTCAAGTTCTTTCAAACGGTTTGCTGTTTTGTCTAAACGTGCTTGTTCATCGGCCAGTTTTTTAGATTTTGCCTCTAATTGAGCAAGCAAATCACGGTTTTTAGCCATATTACTTTCTAATGCATCGTTGCTGTTTTTCTCTAATGCATTATAAGAATCCTGCAATACTTTGTATTTTCTTTGCTCAGTAGCTAAATCAGCTTTTTGTTTGGCAAGTTCATCTTTTGTTGCCGATAAATCTTTTGTTAGTTTATCACGGTCTAATTCTAACTGATTTTTTGCTGTTTTTAAATCTGCATTTTCGTCAGCGATAGAACGGTTTTCTTTTTTTAGATCTGAATATTTTGTTTCAAGATCATTGTAAATCTTTTTGGATACACAAGAAGTTGTAGACAATGCCAAAACTACTAATCCAATGGAGGCTTTTTTAATCATTTTACTTTTGTTTTTTATTTGGGGCGATAATAATTCTTAATATTTTAAATTCAAAAATTCCAAATTCCAATGTTTCATAGTTTTAATGGAATGTATATTTTAAATCTTTGAACCGCAGTTCTTCCAACAAGAACAATACCAAACTTTACTCAATTTCAACTAAAACCGGACAATGATCTGAGTGAATGGCATCTGGAAGAATAACGGCACGTTTTAAACGATGCCCCATTACTTCGCTCACTAAATTATAATCGATACGCCAGCCTTTGTTATTTCCTCTGGCTCCTGCGCGGTAACTCCACCATGAATAATGATGCGGATCTTTATTAAAATGACGGAAACTATCAATAAAACCAGACTTCATAAAACTATCCAGCCAGGCACGTTCTGCAGGTAAAAATCCCGAAACCGTTTTGTTACGAACCGGATCGTGAATATCAATTGCTTCGTGGCAAATATTGTAATCGCCGCAAATAATAAGGTTTGGAAGCGTCAGTTTCAATTCGTTAACATAGGTTTGAAAATCATCCATAAACATAAATTTATGATCTAATCTTTCGATGTTAGTTCCAGAAGGTAGATATAAACTCATTACCGAAACATCATCAAAATCAGCACGTAAGTTTCTGCCTTCAAAATCCATATGATGAATTCCAGTTCCGTAAACCACTTTTTTAGGTTCTATTTTAGATAATATTGCAACACCGCTATATCCTTTTTTTGTTGCAGGATAGTAATATTGATACGGATAGCCGGCAGCCGTTATTGCTTCGACAGGAATCTGATCCTGAGTAGCTTTTATCTCCTGAAGGCAGATAACATCTGGACTTGCCGCCTGAAGCCATTCAATAAAACCTTTAGTAATTGCAGCACGAATTCCGTTTACATTATAAGAAATAATTTTCATATGGATATTTTTTTTAGGATTCCAAATGTAATAAAAAAGAGGAAAGTTTGTAATTGAATAAAGGAAAAGTAGAGTTTTTTGTTATCTTTGTTCGCTGCTCTAATAAATTAAAAATAGTACATGGGTTTAGTTACCGCGAAAGAAGTTGCAAAGGCAATAAATGTTGAGAAGTACGGAGTGCTTGGTACCTTCTCAGGCTGGATTCTTATGAAGGTTCTTAAGATCTCTACCCTTAATAAAATTTACGATCATAATAAACATTTAGAGGATGTTGCGTTTTTAAATGGAATTTTGGATGAGATGGAAATCAAATTCGAAATCCCTGAAGAAGATTTAAAACGTTTACCTAAAGATGGCGCTTATATAACCATTTCAAATCATCCGCTTGGAGGGATTGATGGTATTTTGCTTTTGAAATTAATGCTTGAAAGAGAACCAAATTTCAAGATTATCGCTAATTTCTTATTGCATCGAATTGTTCCGCTAAAAAAATACATCATGCCGGTTAATCCTTTTGAAAATCATAAGGATGCTAAATCGAGCGTTGTTGGAATCAAAGAAACTTTACGTCATTTAAGTGACGGAAAGCCTTTGGGAATTTTCCCTGCCGGGGAAGTTTCAACTTATAAAGATGGAAAATTAGTTGTAGATAAACCTTGGGAAGAAGGTGCTCTAAAATTAATCAGAAAAGCCAAAGTTCCGGTTGTACCGATATACTTTCATGCTAAAAACAGTAAATTATTCTACTGGCTTTCTAAAATTGATGATACGCTGCGTACTGCAAAACTTCCGTCAGAACTGCTTACACAAAAAGACCGTGTTATTAAAGTTCGTATTGGAAAACCAATTTCTGTAAGCGAACAAAATGAAATAGAATCTTTTGAAGAATATTCAGAATTCTTAAGAAAGAAAACCTATATGCTTGCCAATCCTTTTGAGAAAGACACCAAATTGATTGACACAGCAAGTTTAAAAATACCAAAAGCGCCTAAAAAAATCGTTACGCCGGCAAATGAATCAAAAATGATTGATGAAGTTCAGGCGTTAAGAAACAGCGACTGCAGGTTATTACAGAGTAAAAATTATGAAGTGTTTTTTGCACGTGCAAAATCAATTCCCAATATTTTACATGAAATTGGACGTCTTCGTGAAATTACATTTAGAGAAGTTGGTGAAGGAACCAACGAATCTATCGACATTGACGAATACGATCAATATTATCACCATATGTTTTTATGGGATGATGAAACCAAAAAAATCGCAGGGGCTTACCGTATGGGATTAGGAGCTGAGATTTACCCGAAATACGGCATCGAAGGTTTTTATCTGACTGACTTATTCCGTTTTGAGCCTGAATTGCATGATATGATGCATAAATCGATCGAAATGGGACGTGCTTTTATTATTCGTGAATATCAGCAAAAACCAATGCCTTTATTCTTGTTATGGAAAGGAATTATTCACACTACGTTACGTTATCCTGAGCATAAATACTTATTAGGCGGTGTAAGTATCAGTAATCAGTTTTCAGATTTCTCTAAATCACTGATGATTGAGTTCATGAAATCAAATTACTACGATCCGTATATTGCACAATACATTCACCCGAAAAAGGCGTATAAAGTAAAACTGAAAGATGCTGATAAAGACTTTATTTTTGACGAAGCTGAATCTGACTTAAATAAATTCGATAAAATTATTGACGAATTAGAACCTGGAAATTTACGTTTGCCTGTTTTAATTAAAAAATACATCAAGCAAAATGCACGTGTGGTTGCTTTTAACGTTGATCCTTTGTTTAATAATGCTGTCGATGGTTTAATGTACATTAGAATCGCAGATATTCCGGAAAGCACAATGAAACCTGTTATTGAAGAGTTTCAAATAGAATTAGAACGTAAATTATCTGAGAAAGAAGATTAATCAGATTTACTCCAAAATAGAAAAATCCCATTTGCTAATACAAATGGGATTTTTTATTTACAATTTTTATTTAAAAACTAGTTTGAAATTTATTCTTTTCCAATTTCATCTAATTCTTCTAATCCGTTTTTAGGATCTGCGCCATATAGATTTGGTCCTTTTTCACCTTCTGTAGCAAGTAAAACAATGTTATAGATTGGAATAAGTATAAACCATCCACTTTTACCTATATCATGCATTCTTCTTATTCCCACAGCAAGTGACGGAATCAAAACCACTAAATTATAAATCAAACCTAATATACCTGTTTTTGATGGTCCAAAAGTCAAACCTGCTACTCCATCTATAATTCCTATTACAGCTGATATAATAATATTAAATAAAAAGAACATCCAATATTCTCTTCTTCTTGCTCTTCCATCAAAATTTGCATAGTTCTGCAGAACTACTTTTTTGTACATTTCTAACATAATATAATCTTAATAATTCCCCTACTCTTAAGGATTTTCAGTTACTCCGACTTTTTCTAATAAGTCGCAAGAATACTTACTTTAAAAACACTTTTAAACCACTAAAAGCCATCAAAGTATTATAAAAAGACATTTATGAATCAATCTTCGAATAGAGGAATTATATTTAACCTGTGCATAAAAAAATCCCATTTGCTTATGCAAATGGGATTTTATGTTTACAATTTTTGTTTAAAAACTAGTTCATTTTACTTTTCAGGATTAAAACCAGCCTTTTCTGCCAACTTGATAAGTTTGATAAAAATCTTCGTCTGATTTTGTCAGGTAAATAATCCCTTCGATTAAACCTATTAAACCTCCTACTCCGCATAAAAGACCTAAAATAAGTTGAATTATCCCTTCTTTACTATATCCTAAATAGAATTTATGAATTCCTAATACTCCTAATAAAATAGCTAGAATTCCAGCAACAACTTTTTTGTTTTCTGGTTTTGGTCCTCCAAATTCTGATTGTGTGTTTTCCATAGTTTTATTCTTAAAATTAGTATTTAAATTAAAAAATAATCGGGCAAAAAAAATCCCATTTGTTATGATACAAATGGGATAAATATGTTTTTAGAACCAGCCTTTCTTACCTACTTGGTAAGTTTGGTAAAATTCTTCGTCTGATTTTGTCAGGTAAATGATTCCTTCAACGAAACCAATTATACTTCCAACTCCACAAGTAACAAGAGTAATAACTAATTGGATAATTCCTTCTTGTGTATATCCTAAGATAAATTTGTGAATTCCAAATCCTCCTAATAAGATTCCAAGGATTCCGGCAACAACTTTTTTGTTTTCTGCTTTTGGTTCAGATGGTGTATTCCAAGATTCTGGTTTTGTAGTCTCCATTTTTATATATTTAGTTAATTAATTATTGCAATTCAACTTTACCAATTTCATTGATTTCTTCGATATCATTTTTAGGGTCTGATCCGTATTGATTTGGTCCGTAGTCTCCATCTGTACAAAATAAAATCAAAATCCAGATTGGTCCGGCTACTGGAATAAAAGAAACAAGATAAAACCAGCCGCTTTTTCCAATATCATGAAGTCTTCTAACAATTACTCCTAAACCCGGAAGAAGTGTTACAAATAAATAAAGTATCACAAGAACATATGCAATAATTCCTCCTGTAACAGCGTCACCAAATAATGTCCCAACTATTAATCCAATAATTATTAACGAAAACATAATTATACTGTTTGCAAGTGCAAAATACCAATATTCACTTCTTCTTGCACGACCTTTAAAGTTTGCATAGTTTTCAAAAACCACTTTTTTGTACCATTCAATCATAAATTAATAAATTAGTTAGTTTACCCCTACTCTTTTTAGGATTTTCAGTTTCTCCTTATCTAAAATTTTGTTAAAAAAATCGAAAACAATATTAAACAAAAATAATTTTAAAAACTAATAATGAACATTACTTTTACAGAATTGCCTTGTTATTAAAAACTAAACTGATTTTATTAAAATCAAGAAGTAATTAAATTCTGATATCAATAATTTACTTCGAATACACTTTTTTTATTTTATCAACAATAACCTGTGCCAAACGCTCGTGACTTTCAAAAGTCCAACCTGCAATATGAGGCGTTAAAATTACTTTTCGCCCGTCTAATAAATACTGAAAAGCTTCGGGAGTATTTTTATCCTGAAAAAGAGTTTCAAAAGACAGTTTTTCATATTCCAAAACATCAAGACCTGCACCAAGAACTTTCCCAGTTTTCATTGTCTCAACTAAATCTGCCGTAACAATATTTTTACCTCTCGAAGTATTAATTATCCATATTGGCTTTTTGAATTCGTTAATAAATGCGGCATCCACCATTCTATCCGTTTCCGGAGTCCACGGAATGTGCAGACTCAAAACATCTGTTTTTTCATGAAGTTCCTTTAATGAAACTTGTCTGGCATTTTCGTCTCCCACATTATCCTGAATATCATAACATAAAACTTCGACATCAAACCCTCTCAGTTTTTTTGCAAATGCTTTACCCATATTTCCATAACCAATAATCCCTACCGTTTTTCCATCCAGTTCGTGGCCGCGGTTACTTTCTCTGTTCCATTGACCAGAACGAATTTCATAATCGGCAATATTCAATTTATTAAAAAGAGAAAGAATCATCCCTAAAGTATGTTCTGCAACCGCATTACGATTTCCTTCGGGAGCGGCAATTAGTTCAATATCTTTAGATAAAGCGTAATCACAGTCAATACTTTCTAAACCCGCACCAACACGTGCAATAAACTGTAAATTGGTCGCTTTGTCCAGAAATGTTTTATCAATTTTAAATCGGCTTCGAATTACGATTCCGTTATAATCCTGAATTTTAGCTTCAATTTCTTCTTTAGAAGATTTAAAATCGGCGTGATTTTCAAAACCTGCTTCTTCCAGTTGCTGCCAAAGAATAGGGTGATTGCTATCGATATGAAGAATTTTTATACTCATTTTTTATTCTGTTTTATTAAAACAAAAATACAGCTAATTCTTAATTGTTCCATTTTTAAATGAAAACACAATTTCAATTATTTAATCAATATCCAGATAAGGATCAAGAACTTCTGCCAATTTATTGAGCCAATAAAAATTATCATCGATATTAGGTAATTCAGATTCCAAAGTTTCACATCCGCGCATAGAACATAACGAAAGCGCATGATTTACTTGTCGTATCGTTTTGGCCATATCTTCTGGATCAATACTGTGTATGAAAAAGTCTTTTAATCTGTTTTCAAATTCTTGTGAAAGGTTTTCTGTAGTCATTATCTTATTTTTTTGTGAATGAATTGCCTCCAGTTTTAACTGGAGGTTTTATTATGTAAAAAGGGAAAGGCTTTAGCCGAATTTCTATTTAAAAGTAAAATCTATTAATTCTTTAAATTCAAGATTTAAAGCATTTTAGATTTTTACAAGAGTTTAGTGTGGTATTTACTTCAGCTCTTTTATTCTGCCTATTTGAGATTAGGAATGTCACTATCACAAAAGTCGTAATAATTTTCTTTAAATAAGACTCATAAATGTGTCCAAAATATTAAAAGTTTTATTATTTTTTAAATGAAATAATTCCTCTCGTTTTGTCATTTCGAGGAACGAGAAATCGCACTAGAAACTCGACAAAGATTAGATTCTCTTTGTAGATTTTCCTTTGAAAGAGAAATAATTTGGATAAAGCCTTAACATTTTGAACATACAAAACCTCCAGTTAAAACTGGAGGCAATTAATCTTGTTTTGTCATTTCTCGTTCCTCGAAATGACATAAAAGCTTTTTTCTCAAATTGGGTTAGACGCATTGCTGTGCGTCTCTACGATAAAACCAGACAAAACCTTTGTCTCTTTGAACCTCTGAACCTTTGTCCCTCTCGAACTAAACTTTTTTATTGGTCAGATTTTTTTTAACTTTGAAAAACAAGCCTCAAAGAAATTCTCTCTTTTCTAAATCACACAATCTTTCTAAAATGAAATTGACCAAGACTTTTAAAGCCTTTTTTGAAAACGAAAAATCAGGAGGATTGCTTCTATTATTTGTTACGATTATTTCTTTGTTTGCCGCAAATTCGTCTTATGCGACGGAATATATTTCTTTTTGGGAAAAAGATCTGGGCGGACATTCGATTACACATTGGATCAACGACGGATTAATGACGATTTTCTTTTTGTTGATTGGTTTAGAATTAGAACGCGAAATTTATCATGGCGAACTTTCCAATATAAAAAATGCATCATTGCCTATTATGGCTGCTTTTGGCGGAATGCTTGTTCCAGCGGCTATTTTTCTGGCTTTAAATTTTAAAACCGCAACGCAAAACGGTGCCGGAATTCCAATGGCGACAGATATTGCTTTTGCAATTGGAATTTTATCCCTTTTAGGAAACAAAGTTCCCGCATCTTTAAAAGTCTTTTTGACTGCACTTGCCGTTATAGACGATTTGGGCGCCATAATTGTCATCGCTGTTTTTTATACAAAATCAATTGCATTTTTAAATTTAGGCATTGCTTTAGGAATCTGGATTTTATTATTTGCCTTAAACCGAATGAAAGTTTACAATCTAATTCCGTATTTAATTGGCGGCGTAATAATGTGGTATTTTATGCTAAACTCCGGAGTTCATGCTACAATAACGGGCGTTATTTTAGCCTTTGTGATTCCGTTTGGAGACGGAAGTGAAAAATCATCTTCTTATAAATTGCAGCATTTTTTACATAAGCCTTCGGCATTTTTTATTTTGCCTTTGTTTGCCATTGCGAATACTTGCATCGCCATAAATTCTGATTGGCATGCCGGATTAAACCATCCCAATACATTTGGAATTATTCTTGGTCTCGTAATCGGGAAACCTTTGGGAATTGCACTTTTTTCTTCCATTGGCGTAAGTGCCGGATTATGTGCTTTGCCAAAAAGCTTAAAATGGGCGCATATTTTAGGCGCCGGAATGTTGGGCGGAATTGGTTTTACAATGTCTATTTTTATTACACTACTGGCTTTTAAAGATCCTGAAACAATTCTGTATTCTAAAATATCAATTATTATAGCTTCTGTACTTTCTGGTGTTCTGGGATTTGCTTATTTAAAGTTTGTTCTTTCCAAAGATAAAAGCGTTTAGTTTTTTGGCACGCAGATTTTCGCAGATATAAACAGATTTAATTTTAATAATCTTAATTAAGAAATGAAAAAGTATTATTGTTTGTTGTTTAGTTTTGTCTTCCTTTTTTCTTGTAACGACAAAAAACCCGTTTCTGAAACTCCCATTTCAAAAAAAATTGTTACTGTTACTTTACCAAAGCCATTTGACAAAAAATTGATAGAAGGCACTTATGAAACAAAAGCCGAAGAAAACGATTCTGATGATTGTCAGTTTTCTTTACAAATAAATAAAACAAAAAGCGGGTATTCATATTTCTTAAAAACAAAAACCAGACAACTTAAAGGAATTGCAACTTTTAAAATCCAAAAATATGGAGAAAAATATTTGATTTTGGAAGGTATAAAATGGGATGAATATGAAGGCGATATAAGTCATGAAGAAGAAAATGATTCTGTTTCGGATTCTGAAACTTCTTCAAAAGAATTAGAAATCCCAGTTGGAATCGAAGCTTCTTATGTAAAAGACACATTGACAATTCAAAATTATGGCAACTCGATGAATTCCTATACAAAGCTTTCAGAATGTGGGAGGAAATATATTCGATTGATTAAAACCCAAAAGTAAAATTCCAAATTCTAAACTTCGCAAATGAAGAAAATACGCCATATCCTTTTGTTTTCAATTACTTTGATAATTCTGCTTGTTGGAGTAATGTTCTATGAAATAAAAACGTATGAACCTGTAACAAATTGTCAAATTCCTGTTCCTTTTTGTGGAACAGAAAGTCCTAAATTAACAGAAAAACAATATGGGGGAAAAGAAATTTTTAACGCTAATTGTGCTGCTTGCCACAAACTAGACGCCAAAAGCACTGGTCCGGCACTTCGTAACATTGATTCATTAGTTTTTGTAAAATGGATGATCGATAAAAATCACAGGATTGACACCACTAAAATTGAAAAATTAGAACTTGATTTTCACAGAACGAAGTTTAAAGATTATTTAAATGAAGAAAATCTTCCTTTGTTAATAGATTATTGTTCAGGAATACGTTATTAAATCTTAAAAACTTACCATTATGATAGCAAGAATATGGCACGGAAAAACAAAAGTTGAAGATTATGAAGCTTATACCCAATTCATAAATGACACTGCAATTCCTGATTACTCAAAAACAGCTGGTTTTGTAAAATTGTCTTTTTTAAGAAATATCAAAAACAACGAAGCGCATTTTACGCTAATTACATATTGGGAAAACCTCGAAGTAATTAAAAATTTTGCCGGAGACGATTTCGAAAAAGCGAAATACTATCCTGAAGATGATGACTTTTTATTAGAATTTGAAGAGAAAGTCGAGCATTTTGAGGTTTTTGCTTAAACAATTATCCTAAATGTCATCCTGAGCGAAGTCGAAGGACTTTATTGCGCATAAGGTCTTCGACTTCGCTCAGACTGACAATTCGGTAAACTTTTAAATCTCAAAAAGAAAATTCCAAATTGCTCTCAATATTGTCATTTCGAGGAACGAGAAATCTTCGCAAGTAGCTCCGCAATCTAATGTCTCAATCTTTGTAGAGTTTCTTGCGGAGATTTCTCGTTCCTCGAAATGACAAAACAATGTTCAAATGCATTTTACCTAAAACAAAAAATCCCAAACCCCAACAAAAATTGGAATTTGGAATTTTAAAAATATTGGAATTTCTTTAAAACTATCCTTTGATTTGCTTCAAAGAAGTCTTAATCCCTTTTATTAAAGACGAACTAAAACCATTGTGTTCCATTTCATTTAAACCAACAATTGTACAGCCTTGTGGCGTTGTTACGCGGTCAATTAATTGTTCTGGGTGCACTTTCTCTTCTAAAAGCATTTTTGCGGCTCCTTTTACGGTTTGTGCGGCAATTGCCAGAGCAGTATTCGAATCGAATCCAATTTCGATTCCTGCCTGCATAGAAGCACGAATATATCTTAAAGCATATGCAGTTCCACATGCGCCTAAAACTGTCGCTGCATCCATTAATTTTTCGTCGATTACAGGAGCCGTTCCTAAATCCTGAAATAAGTCAACAATTGGCAATGCTTTTTCTTTGTCTTTTTCAGGGAAAGAAATACAAGTTGCCGATTCTCCAAATTGTGCTGCAATATTTGGCATAATACGCACAACCGGATATTCGTTATTTGTTTTTGTTTGAAGAACATCCAAAGACAATCCGCTTACGGCAGAAGCAATTGTTTTATTTTGAATTACCGGCAAAATCTCAGCCAAAACAGTATCTACCTGATACGGTTTTATGGTTAAAATTACCACATCGGCTTCCTGAATATTATGTTTATTATCGTTAGAAACCGTAATTCCGTATTCGGCTAAATATTGAATACTTGCAGTGTTTCTTCTGGTTACGGTAACCTGATTGTTTTTAGAAAATTTTGCAATTCCCAAGGCAATAGAAACCCCAAGGTTTCCTCCCCCTATAATATGTACTTTCATCCTGCTTGGTTTTAATTTATTTTGGACTTGCTAACAGCCTGTTTTTCGGCTGTAAATTACGCAGATTTTAAGGATTTTAAATCACTGTAATCTATTAATTTGTGGCAAAAATTTAAAACCCAAGAATCAATTTGGCTACTCCAAAATAGAGCATAATTCCAAAAACATCATTGGTTGTAGTGATAAACGGCCCGGTTGCAATTGCGGGGTCGATTTTGTTTTTATGAAGAAAAAGCGGTACTAAGGTTCCTAAAATTGCAGCAAACATAATTACCACTATCATAGAGATCGAAATAGCAATTCCCACTAAATATTGTCCGTACATAAGAGAATGATATCCTAGTAAAAGCAGGGAAATTATACTTCCGGAAATCATCGAAACGGTAATTTCTTTGCTAAAATAACTTTTACTGAATTCCTTCAAAGTTCCGTTTGCCAAACCCTGTACCACGATTGCCGATGCCTGAACTCCAATATTTCCGGCTGTAGCCGAAAGCAGGGGCACGAAAATAATTAGGGTTGAATATTTCTGAAAAGCGGTTTCATTATCTTTCAAAACAAAAGATGCTACAATCTCGATTACCATACCAATTAAAAGCCAAGGCAGACGTGCTTTTGTTAATTCAAGAACGCTGTCATTTGTTTCAATGTCCTGCGTAATACCCGCTGCTAACTGGTAATCTTTATCGGCTTCTTCTTTAATTACGTCTACGATATCATCAATTGTAATTCTTCCCACCAAACGACCAAGCTCATCCACAACCGGAATTGCCTCCAAGTCATACTTTTGCATAATACGTGCTACCTCAACATCTTGGGTATCAACGTTTACGAAATTTAATTTTCGGATATAAACATCGCCAATTTGTGTTTTTGTAGATGAAGTCAGTAAATCTTTAAGAGACAATCTTCCTTTTAAGCGGTTTTCATCATCAACAACATAAATAGAATGTACTCTCGAAACATTTTCTGCCTGAATTCGCATTTCCTTTACGCAGGTTAAAACATTCCAGTTTTCATTGACTTTTACAAGCTCTTTACCCATCAAACCACCCGCCGTGTTTTCATCGTAGCGTAATAATTCGACAATGTCTTTTGCGTGTTCTACGTCAAGTAACTCAGAGATAACTTCTGCTTTGATTTCCTGCGAAAGTTCAGCGATAATATCTGCCGCATCGTTTGTCTCCAGCTCATCAAGCTCTTCGGCAATTTCTTTCGGTGAAAGTCGACTTAAGATATTCTCACGCAGATCTTCTTCTAATTCCAGAAGAATCTCGGCGGTTTTATCACTATCTAAAACTTTAAAGATATAGGTTGCTTCGTCAAAATCCAGTTCATCAAGGATTTCGGCGATATCAGCATGGTGAAGGTCGTTAAGTAAAATTTCAAGTTCATTGTCATTTTTCTTAACGATTAAATCTTCTAATTGATGAATAAATTCTTTGCTAACTTTGAACTCCATCGGCTTCTATTTTTTGAGTCAAAACAATAAATTCGTCAACGCTTAGCTGTTCGGGACGTTTATCAAAGATAGTGTCTTCTCGCAGTTTATCTGATAAATTTAATGTTTTCAAACTGTTACGTAATGTTTTTCGTCTTTGCTGAAAAGCTGTTTTTACAACCGTAAAAAATAACTTTTCACCACAAGGAAGGCTATAATCTTCCTTTCGGGTCATTTTCATCACACCCGACTTGACCTTGGGCGGAGGAATAAAAACATTTTCGCTTACAGTAAACAAATACTCAGTATCATAGAAGGCCTGAGCTAAAACGGATAAGATTCCGTAAGCTTTTGATCCTTTTTTTTCGCAGATGCGCTCTGCAACTTCTTTTTGAAACATTCCGGAAAACTCCGGAATCTGATCTCTAAACTCTAATGTTCTAAAAACAATTTGAGTCGAGATATTATAGGGGAAATTTCCAATTATAGCAAATTGCTTATCCTTGTAAACTTCATTAATATTATATTTTAGAAAATCCTGAGAGATAATCTGATCTTTTAATTTTGGATAATTTTCGCCCAAATACACCACAGATTCTGTGTCAATTTCAATAACGTGTGTATTTATTGGCTTTTCAAGCAAATACTTAGTCAACACACCCATTCCTGGTCCTATTTCTAAAACCTCCTCGTATCCCTTTAAACTCAAAGTATCTGCAATTGCTTTTGCAATACTTTCGTCTTTAAGGAAATGTTGTCCTAAATGTTTTTTGGCTTTTACTTTTTCCATTTTCTTTCTTGTTTTGCCACAAGGGCGCAAAAGTATTCTTTTTGAGGCGAAGGGTCAAAGCTTATTTCACTTTTTTTGCCACAAAGGCGCAAAGACACAAAGCTTTATTCTTTTTTGCCACGAAGGCTCGAAGGCACAAAGTTTATTCTTTGTTTTTCCGTTCGATTATAATCTGAAAATTATCTTTATTTTTATCTACTTTGTTTTTTACAGGAAATCTGCTTATTCGTTCGCTCAAACGTAAAAAACTATAAAACCTTTCCGCTTTTGATAATTTCAAAAAATCGTCCTGCTGCTGTTTATTACTTTCCTCTTTTGTTTGAAATCGGATTTCCATAATATCTTTGTTTTTTTGTGTTGCAACAAAGGCTCAAAGCTTTATTTTTTTTGCCACGAATTCCACAAATTATCACAAATTTTAAATCTATAATCTGTGTAAATCCGTTTAATCAGTCAAATCTGTGGGCTATTCTGTTTACTGAAAACTAAAATTAATGTTCTGAAATAACCTCCAGCTCTGTTCTAAAAGAAAGCATTTTATCTGCAAATAATTCTAAAGCTTCTCTGTCAAATCTTGGCTGGTCTTCTAAATAATACTTCTCTAAAGTATCTTTACTATCTGTCGTGTATTGTACAGAATAAGTAATTCCGCCCATTTCTTCTTCAACTAAAACTTTTACAATTCTTGCTGATGAAAATTTTTGTGTCGCCAAGATTTCCGGTATGTGCTTTTCCTGCATCCATTTTAACCATTGATCGTGTGCGCTTTCGTGTATATTAGTAGTAACGTTGAAAATAATCATGTTTCTTAATTTTAGATATCAGATTTTAGATTTTAGATTCTCTGTAAAAGGTTAGAATCTAATTGAACTAAATCCAAAAATCACTTTTTTATAAATTCTTTCTTTGGAATTTGGAATTTACAAATTCTTATCCCCTCTTAACTCGCGGTATTTTTTTCTGGCATCAACAAAGTAAATACTATCCTGATGGCTAAAAATTACCTTTTCATATAAAGGCTTGGCCTTTTCTACATCTTTCAATTCGTCATTGTAAATTTCTGCTGAGAAAAACAGTGCTTCATCTACATAAATTCCGTCGCTGTGGCTGTCAATGATTTGCTGGTATTGGCTTAAAGCCGAAGTATAATCTTTCTGACTTTCATATATTTTACCTAAACGCAACAATGTTACAGCTTCGATTTCCTGCCCTTTAAAGGTTTTCAGGATGTTTTGAAAATGTATAATTGCTTCTTGTTTTTTATTTTGATAAAGTAAAAAATCGCCTTTTGCAAATTGCTTTAAAGCTGTTTGAGTTGAATCAGCAACGGTATTGTCATTTATCAGTAAGAAATATTCAAGAGCGTCGTTAGCAATTAATTGTGTGTTTGCCGATTTTAATTCTTTAAACTGTTTTAAAGCCCATTCAAAATCGCCTTTGTAATAACTTGTTTTTGCTGCTTTTAAACTTGCTTCATGCGACATGACATCATTCTTTAAATCCAATTGAATCTGAGAATAGTAAATTAATGCCTGATTGAACTTTTCTTCTAAAAGCAAAATATCTCCCAGCTCCATCTTTGCATCAGCCTGTTGATAAGCGTTTAAATTTAATTCTAAAGCTCTTTTTACAACTGTTTTGGCTTCTTCTGTCTTTTTTAAATTAAAAGCCAGGAAATGTGCCTGAATTAATTGCAAAGATAAGGTAAAAGGATTTATTTCATAAGTTACCAGTAATTGCTGCAGTTCTGCTGTAATGGCCGGATAATCTTTTTCCTGTGCTTTATCAATTTTAATCTGCATTAAATTGGCATTGCTCTGAATCAGTAGATCTGTATCTTTTGTGTTTAGAAGAATAAAATTCAGAATTTCAGAAGCGGTGTCTGTGTCATCTTCATTTAAGGCAAACTGACTTAAGTTTACAATACTGATTAAAGATTCCGGTTCGCGTTTGTAAATGGCTTTTTCCTGAATAAAGGCTTTTCCAAATTCTTTTTGCTGTACATAAAACCAGCTTAAATAATGATTCCAAAAAACATCCTGATCTTTTTGCGTTCTTAAAATCAATGCTTTTCGCATAGCATCTTTAAAAGCCGTATTATCTGTTTCGCCGTTCATAAAACGGGATAACTGTGTTTGGATTAAATTAGCGTTTTGCTGGTTATTATAAGATTCTGTCAGTAAAAGATCTATCATTAAATCGGTTTTTCCTAACTGGCCGTACAACATTCCAATTTGAAAATTGAAATTATAATTCGGCTGAACCTGCATGGCGGTTTGATACGCTTTTAAGGCATATTCTAATAAAACCTTTTTCTCGAAAGCATTTCCAACTCCGTAAACATCATTTGGACTGGTTTTGATTTTATCGATTGCCTGTTCATAGTAATTTTTGGCTTTCGATTCGTTTTTCTGTAACTGGTAATTGTATCCCAATTCAACTAAAAAAACACCTTGTTTATAGGCATTGTAACGACTTAAAATTGTTTTTTCGGCAAGGTCAAACTGCTGCAATTGCTGATAACAATCTATCGTTCGTAAAAAGTATTGGGTATTTGATGGTGAACTTCTTAAAAGATCTTCGTAAATGATTTTTGCTTTTTCAAAATCACCTTTGTCGTAGTAATTGTTTGCTAACTGTTCGTTTTGCGAAAATGCAAAACCAGACCACAACAAAACGATATAGATAAAGATGTTTTTCATATTTCAGTTTTTAAATGTGGTATTTTTTAGTATTCAGTCACAGTTTACAGTCTCGGTAATCGGTTCAGTTAAACTGAAAACTGAGACTGTGACTGTAAACTATATACTAAAGTTAGTCAATTATATCAAATCCGCAGTAAGGACGTAAAACTTCTGGGATTACAATTCCTTCCGGCGTTTGGTAATTTTCTAAAATTCCGGCCAAAACTCTAGGCAATGCTAATGAACTTCCGTTTAATGTATGTGCCAATTGGTTTTTCCCGTCTTTGTCTTTGAAACGTAATTTCAAGCGGTTTGCCTGAAAAGTTTCAAAGTTAGAAACTGAACTAATTTCTAACCAGCGATCCTGCGCCGTAGAAAATACTTCAAAATCGTAAGTCAAAGCTGATGTGAAACCCATATCGCCTCCGCAAAGACGTAAAACTCTATATGGTAATTTTAATTCTTTTAGAATGTCTTTTACGTGCTCTACCATTCCGTCAAGCGCTGCGTATGAATTATCCGGATGTTCAACACGAACGATTTCTACTTTATCAAATTGATGTAAACGGTTTAATCCGCGAACGTGCGCTCCGTAAGAACCTGCTTCACGACGGAAACATGGTGTATAAGCGGTATGTAAAACCGGTAATTCGCTTTCGTTTAAAATTACATCGCGAAATAAATTTGTAACCGGAACCTCAGCTGTTGGGATCAAATATAAATCATCAATTGTTGAATGGTACATTTGCCCTTCTTTATCTGGCAATTGTCCTGTTCCGTATCCTGAAGCTTCGTTTACCAAATGCGGAACCTGAACTTCATCATATCCTGCTACTGTGTTCTTATCTAAAAAATAGTTGATTAACGCACGCTGCAAACGAGCTCCTTTTCCTTTGTAAACAGGAAAACCAGCTCCGGTAATTTTTACACCCAATTCAAAATCGATGATATCGTATTTTTTTACCAATTCCCAGTGCGGCTGTGCGCCTTCGTGTAAAACCGGAATATCGCCTTCCTGAAAAACATTCAAATTGTCATCTGGAGTTTTTCCTTCAGGTACAATATCTGCCGGAAGATTTGGTAACGTGTATAATTTATTTGTTAACTCAACCGCCAAAGCTTCTGCTTTTTCGCCAAGTTCTTTGCTTTTTTCTTTTAATGAAACGGTTTTTTCTTTTAAGATGGCTGCTTTAGATTTCTCACCCGCTTTCATTAATTCGCCTATATCTTTGGACAATTTATTAGATTCAGCTAAAGTATTATCTAATTCCACCTGAGTTGCACGACGATTTTCGTCTAATTGCACCACCTCTTCAACAACGCTTTTAGCATCGATATTTCGTTTTGCTAAAGCCTTGATTACTTTCTCCTGATTTTCTCTAATAAATGCGATTTGTAACATAGCTTGATTTTTATAACTATTGTATTTTTTAATAACGGAAGCAAATTTAAGGAAATGTTTGCTAAGATTACGTACAAAGTTTAGTCTAAAGTTATTTGAAGGATTCCGCAGAGATACACGAAGTTTTCGCAAAGATGCGAAGAGAGTTTTATTCTTTTATTAGTTTAAAAGTTTGGACAGAATCGCCAAGCGTTACTTTCAAAATATAAAATCCGGAATCAAGACTAATGATGTTTATAGTTCCGTCGCTGGTTTTTCCTTTTAAAACTGATTTTGATTCGAAATTAAAGAATTCAAAATCAAAGTTTTTAGCACCGAAGTTTTCTATGGAAATCGTTGTCTGCGCCGGATTTGGAGAAACAAAAGGTTTGTTTTTAACCAATTTTTCTAATGGCTGTTTATTGCAGGCACTTTCTAAAAGCGAATCCAGGTCATTTTCATCGTATACCAAAGCGTAATGAAGTTCTTTTGCTTTTTGAAATAACTGGCAGGCTTCGTCGTACTTTTTCTTGTCGAGATAAATTATTCCGAGGTTTTTCATTGCATACGAATTGTTTTTATCCATTTCTAATGCAGCTTCTAAATCAGCAATTCCTTTTTTAGATTCTCCCAGTTTATGATAAAGTAGACCTCGGGTTGTTTTTAAATCTCTTCCACCCTTTATATTTCCTTTGTCATGTTGAAAGGCTTTTTCAATATTTTCAAATGCTTTTTCATACTCTCCTTCATCACTCAATAATCTGGCAAGTGCCGAGTATGACTGGGCATGGTCTGGTTTTTCTTTTATAATTTTCTCTAAATAATAGCGCGCTAAATCATACGATTTTCGTTTTTGCAACAATGTTGCAAAGTTGTATAAAATGCGATAATCAGTAGGTGCGTTCTTGATTGCTTTAAAATAATAGTTATATGCAAAACCTTCCATTTCGAGGGTAGCATATACACTTCCCATTCGGTCATAAAGTTTACTTCGAAAGACTGCCGTTTTCTTTTGTGCGGAATCTGACTCTACTACTTTTTTGTTTTTTGGATCTTTATCAATGGCAAATTCAACCTTTTTTAAATCTTCAATTGCCAAAGTATTATTGCCAAGACTTACTCCTAAAACTCCTCGATTATACAAATCATTAATAGTTGTTGGATTAAAATTCGTTCTTGTATTAATATCCGTCAGCATTTTTAAGGCTTTTTTGACTGATTCTTCGCGGTCTTTATTAAACGGAAGTTTATGATCTGTTCTGCCCGTCATTTTTCCGTGTGCAAAATTCCAGGTTACGAGTTTTTCGCCTTGATAATTATACTGAAAACAATCGCCATCTTTCAATCCGTCTTTATCAAAATAGAAAACTTCGTTTACTTTTCCGCTTGGATAATAGGTTTTAGAACTGTCTTGCTTTTTATCTGCACCGAACCAAATTTCGACCGAAACTACTTTATCATCATAATAATAGCGCGTAACATTATCTGCGGCCTCTTTTTGTTTTTCCTGAGCCAGCAAGAAAAAAGGCCAAATGAGTACAACAAAAAAGATTTTTTTTGACATGTTTTGTTTCAATTGAATGCGAATTTACAAAAACCGATTTCGATCGTCTTTTTTAAACGAATAAGTTTTTCCGTCAAATTTCAGTTTTTGGAATTCTTTTTTGACTTTTAGGTCGCTTTTTTGCTGAATGTCGTTTTCTAAATCTTCTTCGGCAGCGTCTTCATAAGTATAGATTTTTGAAACTAATAAATCATAAAAACCGCTTGTTTGCGAGGCAGAAAGACTAATTCCGGTTTCTAAGGTTTCTATTTGATACGTTCCTCCTCCGTTTGAATCTCCGTTTGCGGAGCGAATTGGATATTCGTATAAAACTTTCCTGATTCTGTTTCCATCAAAAGTGACGATAGTAAATTTTTCTTCAGAATACATTACAACTCTGCTGTTTGAATATACTTCTGTGCTAAAAGCTATGGCCGGAGTTTTGTCATTCAACTGTAATACATTATTCAAAATATATGTTTTGGCAACTCTTAAACCTTCATTTTCGTAATAACCGAGATTTTTATCGGTTTCTTCTGCCAGAATTTTTCCGTCTTCATTATTAACAAAAACGAATTTTCTTTCGTAGTAATTGCCTAAATCTTCTTCGCCCTGCTTTGTTTTATTTTTCTTAATAACGCAAATCACAAAAAAGGTTGTTTCGTTGTTGTAACGAATCGAACTTACATCTTCAATTTTAATGTTTGAATACTTGATGTTTAGATTTTCGGCGGTTTTTTTGAGCAGGCTCAAATTGAGTTCTTCGGAAGGAACAATGTCTTCACTTTTTCTAAAAAGAAGCTGTTCTGCTGGTTTTGGGTTTTCAGACTGAACGGCTAACGATGGGGCGTTTTCGTCAATGATCTGTTTTTCATTTTTTCCACAGGAATATAGAAATAGAAAAATGCCACTGAGAATTAAGTAGGTTTTAATTTTCATTGGTGTTGATTTTAAAATTAGGGGCTATCAAATATAAAATATTCTTAGTTAGCTTTTTAATTAAAATCAAAAATTTAATAAAATTGGTAAATTATTTATATTCTACTAATAATTCTCTTAATTCATTGCTTTTTAAAAACACAGCAAATCGTCCTGCCAAAAGCAGCATATCTCTTTCTTCTGGTCTGATTCGCAGTTTTGTTTCAATATGTGAGGTGTATTCATACATTAATAGAATTTCTCCGGCTGTAAATTCTGAAAATTTATCTTTTTGAAGTGTTGCAGCGATTATCTCACCGTCTTTATTTTTTCTGAATGCGCTTTCGCCGAATTTGTTTACAATATCTGTTTTAAATTCAGTATATAATTTAAACCAGCCGGCTGCATCGTCATTTGTGGTTTTTAATTCTGTTATCAGTTCTTCGTACTTTTCATCTTTTTGCATTTTTTGTAAATGATTTCGAATAGTAGTAAAACCAATAACCTGATAATTTTTTACCGGAATTTTATAGCGTTCAAAAGTGTTTTCTACGTCTCTGTCAAAAGTTATGTATCGGGTTTGAACAGTATAAAGTGATGCAGTTTCAAAAAGGGAAAGCAGTCCAATTTTCGTATCGTTGATATATGGTGTTTTTTTACCTTGTCCGAGACAATCAATAAAAAGCGCTTTTTTGTTTTTGTCATCAACAGTAGTATCGGCATGGAGCAACTCAACCAAAGTTTTATAACCTGTATTATCTGAAGCGCCTCCGTCAATAATACATAAAATTTTATCCTGATTTTTAATCCCGAATTTCACCTTTGGGAGAACTCCCGGAAAAGCAGAACTTGCCGTAATTCCGTAAGTTACGGGAAAATTGTAACCGTCGTTTATTTTGTTTTGATCCAAAACAAGATCAGCTTTATTGGGCGCGAGTGATTCATCTATAGCTAATCCTTTGATGATATGTGGCATAAACGGAATACGCTCGCCGTTATTGAAAGCAGTTCCGTTGGCAACAAACATCGGCAGCGAAGGTTCTGATTTGCTTTCCTTTGGAACAAAAAAATCAGACAAAAGCATTTGAGTATCAAATTTATCTTTGTTGTCAGGATTTGTCACATCATATTGCAAAATATCGGCATCAATGCGTTGTGACATCGATATTTTATCACCTTTTTCGTTTCGGCTGTTGTTTAAAAGCGATAAAATATTGGCCGATTTATCTACATAATCTTTGAAGGCATCGGCTTTTGAAAAGTAAAATTCGTTGAAAGAACAATTGTCGTGATGCAGTTTGTTTTTTAAAACGGTTAAATAATATCCCGCCGAAAAACAACCTCCAGAAACTGTTGAATAATAATCTATTTCATTTAAAAAATTGCGTTGCAAGTAATTCTCGTCAATTTCTTCCAGTCCGAGAAGAACGCCCATACTAAAAAATTGTGCTCGAGAGCCTCCGCCAGAAATACCAATTCCGAGTGCAATATGCGGATTTTGAAATTTTTGATCTCTTTCCTGAACCGATTTATAATCTGATAAGGAAACCGCAGGAATCGAACTGTAATTAATCTCTGAAAAAAGGTTGATTTTATTTTGGGAAAATCCTTTGTCTAAAAAAACAAGAAACAACATTACCAGCTGCAGTCTTTTAATTTTCATGCTAAATTCTTTTAATTAATATTGTTTATTCAACATTAAACAATCTGAGTATATACGAGAGTTAGTAGAGAATATCCGGAACTAAATTTAAACCAATTAATTCAGAAAGAAGTGTTTACGTGGAAAAAAGTTTATTCCACAAAACTGCACGGAGATTTTTCGCAGAGATTCGCAAAGAATATTTAAAGTAGTGTGAATTAATCTCGCAAAGTCGCGAAGTCGCAGAGAAATAAAACTTTGCGACTTCGCGACTTTGCGAGATTAAAACATAAAACCTTAGCGAATCTCTGCGAATAAACTTTGTGAATCTTTGCGGCAGAAAAAACTACGCACGTTTAATTTCATGCCCAACGTATTCCTCCAAATCCGCAAACATTTCGTCTACAGAAAGGACTTCAAAATCGGGATGGTTTTTTAAGAAATTGGCGTTTAGTTCGGCTAGATTTTCTTCTAATTCAAAAAAAGTATCATTGTTCAATGAATCACGAACCGGGTTTACGCCTTCTAATTTTGCTTTCAGGAATTTTCCGAGCTTGATGTTACTTATTAATTTCACTTTTTTGCTTTGCTCCAGAAACAATTCTAAGTGCTTTTCGGCACCAATTAAAGCCAAACCTTCTTCGATAAGTTCGTTTAATTCTTTGTTCCAGCCTGAATTGTAGACAAATTGCGAAAAATTCCCTTCTGTATATTGTGAATAGTAATAATCGAGATAATAACTCGTCAATGCATCTTCATGAATAAATTCGTCGTCTACACCTTCTTCTCGCATTAAATTGATTACCGAAATATTAGAGTGAATAACATCTTGCGGATTTTCACTTTTCATTGCTGTTTCAGAAACTATTATTCTACCGAATTCCTCCATTTGGGTTTTGTTTTGAGATTTGTTTTTGCTGAGATCAAGATCTTCGCCGTTCTTTTTTTCATTCATTTTAGCTGTTAAAGCCTTTAATCTTTTGGCCTGAGCTTCTTTTTCTTCTCGAAGCTTCGCCTTTTTTCTGTTCAGCAACTTAGTGTGCAAGGCCTTATTTTTTGTGTTTTTTTCGGGTCCCTTTGCCATTACTTATATTGTTTATTAATGTAATATAATCGCTTTTCTACTTAATTATTATTTTGCAAATTTCGAATAAAAAGACGATTTAATTCGTGCACAATTAAAAATTTAAAGATTTTTATTGGTCAAACAAAAGGAAAAGCCTTATTTAAAATAAATAGCGTATAAACACCTATAGATTAGTATAATTTTATCGGTATACTTGTTTGCATAATTTAATGTTTCTTTTAAAAATCAAAATCATGGCTGACGATCAAAACAAATTTAACGAGTTGAAAGAATATTTAGAAAAAGAAATTCGCCAACATCAATTTGCATCCCGTACTAAGAACGTACTTGCTCAAACTCTTTTTTTTCTTGCCATTATTACAAGTGGAATTTGTTTAATTAATGTTGCGACAAACTGGTTTTCAAAAACTGAATTATCAGCAATTGCTGCAATTCCGGGAATTATTCTATTAATAACTAATACATTTAAATTCGAGGCAAGATCAAAATGGAATAAACTTAAACAAAGAAAAATGGAAGGTTTATACCGCAAATTAATATTTGAAAATGCTACTGTTGAAACTATTTCTAAAGAAATTACGGACGAACTAGAAAAACTTGATGAAACAAGGATTGAATTAGTAAAACCAGCTTAATTCATTTTTTAACATCACTTTTAAATATACAAACGAAATGAACCTTAATAAAAACATAACTCTATTTTTCCTTTTAGGAATTCTCTCCATTTTAGCGGGAATAATTTATGCTATAATCCTGATAACAGGAAATTCAGCGCAAGATGGTTTATTAGGAATTTATATATTATTCGGTTTGATTCCTGTATTTCTAGTCATATTGATTGACCGATTATTGGTTAGAAAGTTTGGAAATCAAAAAGTCAATAAAGTTCAGTTTTCTTTTCTGTTATTTATTATACTTTTATGGATTGTTAGAGCTATTGCGAATTTGTTCGTTTAAATTATGAGGAAAACAGTTTTATTAATTACAATTGGATGTCTTCTCTTCGGCTGCAAAAAAGAAGAAACAACAGAATTTCCGTTTGACAGTTTGGTTTTATCTTCTTCAAATTTAGCTGAGATTAATTCAATAAAATTTACAAGGAGTGATACCTTGTATTTTCAAAGGAATTATCCTGATCCTCCACAAAATTTCTATGCAATAATTTCAAATGATAAAAAAATTGAACTAAACCAGTATCTTCAAAATCTAAACATAAACAAATATAAGCCTTTCTTCTATGATGAAAACCTCGACGATGGTCAGAGTTATTTACTTCAGGTTAAAGCTAAAGACACAAACAAATTGATTTTTATACATGGCTCTGACGCTCCTAAAGAGCTTTATAATTATATTGATTCGTTAATTGCTTTAAAAGAAGATTTGAATTTTATACCAACAAAACAAGTTATTGACTTTGGTAATTTAAGTTCAATTCTTCCTATACCGCCTCCACCACCGCCTTTAAAAGAGAACTAATAAATATGAACCCAACCTTTTTCCCTACCCAAGAAAAATTTAGAGAATGGTTAGAAAAGCATTATCAAAAAGAAACCGAACTTATAGTTGGTTTCTATAGAGTGAGCACCAAAAAACCATCTATGACCTGGTCAGAATCTGTAGATCAGGCACTTTGTTTTGGCTGGATTGACGGCGTTCGAAGAACTATTGACGAGGAAAGTTATACGATTAGATTTACGCCAAGAAAAAAATCGAGTATTTGGAGTGCTATAAATATTAAAAAAATCGAAGTGCTCACAAAAGCCGGATTGATGAAAGAAGCTGGAATAAAAGCTTTCGAACACAGATCTGAAGAAAGATCTAAAATTTACTCGCATGAAAATGAAGCGTATGTTCTCGACCCTGAGTTCGAAAAGGAATTTAAAGCTAATAAAACAGCTTGGGAATATTTCAGCAATCAGGCGCCATCATACAAAAAAGTAATAATTCATGTAATTATGAGCGCCAAACAAGAAAAAACCAAACTTGCAAGATTAGAAAAAGCAATAAAATTTAGCGCCGAAGGAAAGCGAATGTTGTAAAATAATGAAAGCCTATTTTATCAACAGATCAACCCGAAATTTTGGATTCTGAAAGTGAACTTCTTTTAATAAAATAACTATAAAAATGGGTATTTTTCCTGTAGGTTATTTACAATAATAAACCGTAATTTTATTGCCTCAAAAAAAAATAAAAGAAATAAAGAATGGAAGGAAGAAAAGCATTAGAATATTACGTTTTAGATGTATTTTCAAACGAAAGCTACAAAGGGAATCCACTTTCTGTGGTTTTTACCGATGGTAATTTAAAATTAGAAACCTATAAGGATATTTCTAAAGAATTTGGCTATTCTGAAACCTCTTTTGTCTATTATTCTACAACAGAAAAAGCGCTGACTGTTCGTTCGTTTACTCCAACCGGAATTGAAATCGACGGCGCAGGACATAACTTATTAGGCGCTGTCTGCGGTGCTTTGTTAAAAGGAATGCCCATTTTTGAAGAACAAAACGAAAGTGAACCTTTTGTAATTATGAAACGTTCCCCAATTCCGTTAACGGTAAGTTTTGATCCGGTTACTTTTTATCCAGTTGTTCAAATGCATCAAAAATCGGCAGTTATAAAACAAGAAATTCCAACTTATAGAATTGCAATAGCTCTCGGTTTAAAAATTGAAGACTTAGATGTGAATGCTTTTGTGCCAACAATAGTTAAAACAGAAGTTGCACACACAATGGTTCCCATAAAAAACAGTCAATTACTTAATAGCTGTGTTCCAGATAATCAACTCTTAATCGAAATCTCAAAAGAATATAATTTTGAAGGTTTTTATTGTTTCACCATTGCCGATGAAGGTCAGGAACATATAGTCGAAACGAGATTTTTTAACCCAATAATCGGGATATATGAAGATCCGGCAACGGGAACAGCTGCAGGCCCGTTAATTGGCTTTTTAACACAAAAAAAATTCACTAAATCTGAGAAAGAGTATAAAATTCTTCAAGGCGTAAAATTAAAACAAGCGTCAATGATCGAAGTTATGAACCGTGAAGAAGATATTTTAGTAGGCGGTTCTTCGATAATTACGATGAAAGGCGAATTGTATATATAAACAGCATAAAATCTCTTAAATTAATAAGCTGTAAATGCTCACATTTGAACAAGCCAAAAAAATTGTATCTGAACGATTAGCAAATTCTAATTTTTCAGGCGATGATTCACTTATTATTCTGGATCAGTTCACAATTGAAAAACCATATGCATGGATTTTTTGTTATACTTCAAGACTTTATCACGAAACCAAAGAAACTCAATATGCAATTGCAGGAAATTCTCCAATTATAGTTGATAAACAAACAGGAAAACAAATACAGTACGGATCGGCGTATAGTCTTGAAGAAATAATTGAATTATATGAAGAAGAGAAAAAAATTTGGAATTTGGTTTTAATAGAAAATAATGTTTTCGACAATACCAAACTGCTTTTATTAAAAACTAAATTTGGTTTGAGTAATGATGAATTAATACATCTTAAAAAAGATAATATATTGCCTTTTGACAAAGGTTCTGAATTAAGGCTTACTTTATTAAAAAAAAGAACTATCAGAAATCGGAATTGAAACTGAGTTAAAATTATCCTGAAAATAGCTCTTCATAAATATAAAAAAAGCTGCATCAAGAAAATGCAGCTTTTTTTATATTCAAAACTAAGTAAAAATCTTAGTTCGTTTTCATTGGCGGTAAATCAAACGCAACAGAATCATGTTCGAAATTATTTCTGTGTCCTCCATCGCAAAATGGTTTATTATTAGATAATCCGCAACGGCAAAGCCCAAGTGCAGATCTTCCTTGTAAACCGTACAGTACTCCTTCTGGATCCATGATTTCAAAATCACCTTCTATTTTGATCGATCCGTTTTTATTAATGATTAATTTTGTCTTGCTCATAAACTTGTTTTTTTGTTTTTTTCGGAAAGCAAAGATTGCGAAATAAATCCTGAAGATTTTACTGGTAATGCTAGTTTAAACTGGTTCTATTTTATTGAATTTTACCACAGAGAGTTTTCGCAGAGATTCGCGGAGTTTTTTATTTTTTGAATCTCGCAAAGTCGCAGAGACGCAAAGCTTTGTTTCACGAAGATTGCGCAGATTTAAGTAAAAATCATTTTAATCCTTTTAATCTGTGGCTAAAATTAAAAAACTTTGCGTCTCTGCGACTTTGCGAGATTATTTCGCCACAACAACAAAAATCTTTGCGAATCTCTACGAAAACTCTCGGCGAATCTCGGCGTAATAACAAAATCTCAATTCTATTGCTTATTTTTGCACTCAATAAAATTGAGTTATGATACAAAATCCAAAGAGATATACTATTACTGCAGCATTGCCTTATACAAACGGACCAATTCACATTGGGCATTTGGCGGGGGTTTACGTGCCTGCCGATATATATTCGAGATATTTGCGTTTGCAAAATAAAGATGTTGCTTTTATCTGCGGAAGCGATGAACACGGTGTTGCAATTTCGATGAAAGCAAAAAAAGAAGGAATTACACCACAAGAAGTTATAGATAAATATGACGGAATTATTCGCAAATCATTTTCTGATTTCGGAATTTCATTCGATAATTATTCCAGAACTTCGGCAAAAGTCCATCATGATACAGCATCGGAATTCTTTAGGACTTTGTATGATAAAGGCGATTTTATTGAAGAAGTAACAGAACAATTGTACGATGCAAAAGCAAATCAGTTTCTTGCAGATCGTTTTGTAGTTGGAACTTGCCCAAGATGCGGTAATGATGGTGCTTATGGAGATCAGTGCGAAAATTGCGGATCTACTCTAAATGCGACTGATTTAATTAATCCGAAATCGACAATTACCGGAGAAACTCCAATTTTAAAAGAAACAAAACACTGGTTTTTACCTTTAGACCGTTATTCTGATTTCTTGACAGAATGGATTTTGGTTGGACATAAAAACGACTGGAAACCTAATGTTTACGGACAAGTTAAATCATGGATCGACGGCGGACTTGAGCCTCGTGCCGTAACGCGTGACCTTGATTGGGGAATTGATGTTCCGGTTGAAGGTGCCGAAGGAAAAAAATTATATGTTTGGTTTGATGCGCCTATCGGATACATTTCTTCTACGAAAGAATGGGCAGCGCGCGAAGGAAAAGACTGGGAACCGTATTGGAAAGACAAAGACACGAAACTGGTTCACTTTATTGGGAAAGACAATATTGTTTTTCACTGTATCATTTTCCCTGCAATGCTTAAAGCCGAAGGAAGCTATATTTTACCAGACAACGTTCCGGCAAATGAGTTCCTGAATTTAGAAGGAAACAAACTTTCTACTTCTAAAAACTGGGCAGTTTGGCTACACGAATATTTAGAAGATTTTCCAGAGAAACAAGATGTTTTGCGTTATGCTTTAACATCAAACGCTCCCGAAACAAAAGATAACGATTTTACATGGAAAGATTTTCAGGCTAGAAATAACAATGAACTTGCAGACAACTTAGGAAACTTTGTAAATCGTGTTGTTGTTCTTACTCAAAAGTTTTACGACAGCGTTGTTCCTAATCCAAATGAATTAAATGAAATTGATCAGGCAACTTTGGCTGAGTTAAAAGCTTATCCAGCTGTAATTGCTAGTTCTATTGAGCGTTACCGTTTTAGAGAAGCTCTAAATGAATTAATGAATTTAGCACGTCTTGGAAATAAATATCTTGCAGATCAAGAACCTTGGAAATTAATAAAAACTGATCCTGAACGAGTTAAAACTCAGATGTATGTTGCATTGCAGATTACGGCTGCTTTAAGTGTTTTAGCAGAGCCATTTTTACCATTTACTGCAAAAAAAATAAATTCTATTTTTAAATTAGATCAAACTATTCAGTGGAATGATATTGCAAATCTGGAAGAATTAATTTCTTCAAACCATGTAATAGAAACCGAAAAAGTAGATGTTCTTTTCAACAAAATTGAAGATTCAGAAATACAAAAACAAATAGATAAATTGGAAGCTACAAAAACCGCTAACCTTGCCGAAAACAAACAAGCTGAACCACAAAAAGATTTAATTCAGTTTGATGATTTTGCCAAAATGGACATTCGTATTGGAACTATTCTTGAGGCAGAAAAAATGCCAAAAGCAAACAAACTTTTGGTACTTAAAGTGGATACAGGAATTGACGTTCGTACAATTGTTTCGGGAATTGCCGAGAGTTTTTCTCCAGAAGAAATCATAGGAAAACGTGTTTCTGTTTTAGCCAATTTAGCACCAAGAGCTTTACGCGGAGTTGAAAGTCAGGGAATGATTTTAATGACAACAAATGCCGAAGGAAAATTGGTTTTTGTAAATCCTGATGCTGATGCGCCAAATGGAGCGACAGTAAACTAAAGGAATTTAGATATTAAGCATATCGTTTGTCTTTTCGAGGAACGAGAAATCGCACGCGAGATTCACGCACTGTTGTTGAGTTTCTAGTGCGATTTCTCGTTCCTCGAAATGACAATACTGGCAGAATAAAAAATAAACTAAAATTCTTACATTTTGTTGTTTCTTTCAAATATATAATTGTATGTTTGTTCTGCAAAAAATACACTATAGGATTTATTTGGAAACTTTCTAATAAAAGTTAACATAAGCGAATCCCTCGTCATGATGTCCCTGAGGAAACAATGGGAAAACCTATCCCTATGGGGTATTTTTTGCACATCTAAAACGAGGGATTCGTGCGTTTAATATTTTCAGGTTTATGCAAAAAAGAGAAAATGAAAAAACAACAGAAACAGCTGTAATGACAGCAATGGCAAAATTCCTTTCAGACCTTTGGTTTGTAGATGATTTTAGAGATCATCCTGAATATTTGTCTGAAATTTTCGAGACAATTCTGTTAACTGAAATGGGCGATGATCAAGATCTGAGAGTCAGAATGATAAACTCCATTAGAACCAGTAAAATGTTGGCAGAAACGCTTGGGCAATTTTCTGATAAGGAAATTGAAAGAGCCTGCAGGAAAATCATGAATGCATAATACCACACAAAAACAAGTTTAATCCTCATTATAGATTCAAAGAAAAATGTGCCATTAGGCACAAAATATCGGTAGAAAAAATAAATTCAAATAAATCCAGCGTGCCGTAGGTACGCAACAACAATAAGCATTGCGTACCTACGGCACGCCTACGAATTTCAAAACCTAATTGGCTACCGATATTTTGTACCTAACGGCACATTTTTACCCTTGATTTATATTATTAAAAACTAACGAGCTACCAATCTTTTGTGCCTAACGGCACATTTTTCCTTGATTCACATTATTAAAAACAAGAACTTAGCAAAAAATATAATAATGAAAATCACCAAACCAAGATTAGCCTTAATCTGCGGTATACTCTGCATTTCGATTTTTCCTATATTGGTTAAATTACGTTTAACGCCAGGATTAATTTCGGCTTTTTACCGAATGTTTTTTGCAGTCGTTTTGCTTTTGCCTTATGTTGTTTTAAGCAAAAGCTTTAAACTTCCGAGTTTGAAATTTGTTCTTTTGGCAATGCTTTGCGGAGTTTTATTTTCTTCGGATGTTGCGGTTTGGAATATTGCCATTCAGGATTCGAGTGCAACTCAGGCTTCTTTGTTAACTAATTTATCTCCGGTTTGGGTTGGAATTGGTTCCTTTTTATTTCTGAAATCAAAACCAGCAACAAACTTTTGGATTGGAACAATTGTTTCTTTATTCGGAATGGTGACTTTGGTTGGGTTTGAATTTTTTATTGATCTCAATTTCAATCAGGCTTTTCTATTTGCCGTTTTATCCGGAATCTTATATTCGATTTACCTTTTGGTCAGCAAAAATGTACTTTCTCAAGTCGATGTTTTATCGTTTATGACCATTAGTTTATTGGCTTCGAGCGTTTATCTGGGAATTCTTTGTTATTCATTAAACGAACCTTTCACAGGATTTTCAAATACCGGCTGGTTTGTACTGGTTCTTCAAGCTGTAATTTGTCAATTGTGCGCCTGGCTTTCGATAAGTTATGCCACGCAGCACATGCGCGCGACACGAGTTTCATTGAGTTTATTGAGTCAGGCTGTAATTACCTCTATTTTAGCTTGGTTATTTTTAGAAGAAAAAATAACTTTACAAATGGTTTTCGGCGGAATCGTTTTACTTTTTGGAATCCGAATTACATTTTACGATAAGACTATTTCTTTAAAGAGGTTGTTTTCTAAATAATTTGGCCCGCTGATTTTACGGATTAAACCGGTTTAAGCAGATTGATTTTTAAATTTGCTTAGAAAAGTTCTCCCGCAGATTGAGCAGATTGAGCAGATTTATTTTTTAAAAAATCCTTAAAATCATTTTAATCTGTGGCAAAAAAATTAGTGAAAATTAGTGCAATTCGTGGCAAAAAAAATTTCACGCAGATTCAGCAGATTTGAGCAGATTCAAAAAAATCATTTTAATCTTTTTAATCTGTGGCAAAAAAATTCGTGACCAAAAAACCTGAAACAAAGAAAACTTGAAACTTGAAACAACAAAAAACCTGAAACAAAAACACCATGTTACATAAAAGCAAAATACCAAACTTAAAAGTAATCGCATTTGATGCCGATGATACTTTATTTGTAAACGAGCCTTATTTTCAGGAAACAGAACACAAGTTTTGCGCTTTGATGGAAGATTATCTTTCACATCAGGGCATTTCACAGGAATTATTTAAAATTGAAATTGCAAATCTGCCTTTATACGGTTACGGAATTAAAGGTTATATTCTTTCGATGATCGAAGCGGCGATGAACATTTCAAACAATACAATTCCGGTTGAAGTGATCGAAAAGATAATTCAATACGGAAAAGAACTGCTTGAAAAACCAATTGAGCTTCTTGACGGAATCGAAGAAACATTGCAGGCCTTACACGGAAAATATAAATTAGTAGTTGCTACAAAAGGCGATTTAAAAGATCAGCACAGCAAACTGCACCGTTCCGGTTTAGGCCATTATTTTCACCATATCGAAGTAATGTCAGACAAACAGGAAATCGATTATGAGAAACTGCTAGGTCGTTTAGATATTCAGGCCCATGAATTTTTAATGATCGGAAATTCATTAAAATCAGATATTCTGCCTGTTTTAGAAATTGGCGGTTATGCCGTTCATATTCCGTTTCATACCACTTGGGAACACGAAAAAATAAACCATAAAGTTGAACATGAACATTTTAGTTCATTCGAAAAGATTACAGAAGTAGTCCATAATTTAATAAAATGAAAACACTTTTAGACTTAGAAAACTGGAACAGAAAAGAGCATTTTGCACATTTTAAACAAATGGAAGAGCCGTTTTTTGGTGCAACTGTCGAACTTGACTGCACCAAAGCATATCAAACTGCCAAAGAACTTAAGGTTTCCTTTTTCATTTTCTACTTACATAAAACACTGGTTGCTGTAAATGCGATCGAAAATTTCAGGTACAGAATTGCCGATGACAAGATATATATTAATGACCGCATCGATGTTTCGGCAACAATTGGCCGAGAAGACGGCACTTTCGGATTTTCACTAATTGAATACAATCCTGATTTTAAAATCTTCGAGAAAAATGCCCTTGCAGAAATCGAACGCATTCAAAACACAACCGGACTTTTTACAAGATCTTTTGATGATGATAATGTGATTCATTTTTCGGCAATACCGTGGTTGAATTTTACCTCACTTTCGCACGCCAGGAGTTATACATTTCCAGACAGCTGCCCTAAAGTTTCCTTTGGTAAAATGATAACATCTGAGACCGGAAAACGCACCATTGCAATGTCTGTTCATGTACATCATGGTTTAATGGACGGCTTACATGTAGGTCAATTTGTAGATTTGCTTCAGGATCAGATGAATAAAAAATAATCCTTATCTTACTTTTTGTCTTATTTTAATACTTTAAAACCTTTTATTGGAATAGCTAAGCAGTATTAAATTCGTTGGTTTGGGGAAAATTTTAAAACTCAAATTACAATGAAAAAATCTGTAATTATTCTCGCATTTGCTTTAGGCTTAACAGGCGTAAATGCACAAACAGAAACAAATTCTTCGAACAATTACAATAAGTGGTCTATAGAATTTGCTGGTGGTGTAAACAAGCCTCAAAAACCATTTTCTGACGGTTACTTTACAAGTACCCCAAGTCCATGGGTTGGTGATTTAGGAGTACGTTACATGTTCAATAACAAATTTGGTTTGAAAGCTGATTTTGGTTATAACAGCTTCAAAGGTAAAAGCAACTCTTTAGATTTTGATTCAAAATACTACAGAGTAGATTTACAAGCTGTTGCGAACTTAGGGCGTATCATGAATTTTGAAACATGGACTAACACTATTGGTTTATTAGGACATGCTGGTTTTGGTTATTCTCAATTGAGAAATGACAATTTTAGAGGAGCAGACGAAATGGGTAACTTTATTGCTGGTGTAACTGGTCAAATAAAATTATCAAACAGACTTGCTTTAACCGGAGATTTCTCTACAATCTTTAACGCATCTCAGGATCGTTCTTTTGACGGAGCTTATCTTCCTGAAAACAGAGGTTACTCTGGATTAATTTTCAACGGTACAGTTGGATTAACTGTTTATTTAGGTAAAAACACTAAACATGCTGACTGGACTGTAGTTTCTGAAAATGTTGATCTTTCAGCGTATGACAACAAAATCGCTGATCTTGAAAACAGAATCAAAAACATGCCGGAAAAACAGGTTATCGTAGAAAAACCGGTTACAAACAATGTTGTTAATGACAGAGATGTTGTTAAAGATTTGATTAATGACAAGTATTACAGTGTATACTTTGATTTCAACAAAGCAACTCCTATTGAAAATTCAACTGCTGCAATTGATGTTGTTTTATCTTATTTAAGAAAAAACCCTTCAGCATCTCTTGATATTATTGGATATGCTGACCAAGTTGGAAAAGCAGACTACAATGAGAAATTATCAAATGCAAGAGCAGAAAACGTGAAAAAGATTCTAACTCAAGCTGGAATTGCTTCTTCAAGATTAAATGTTGTTGCTGCAGGATCTGATACTTCAATCCAAAAAGATTCAGACGAAGCTAGAAGATTAGCTAGAAGAGTTACTTTTAAAGTAAAATAATTCCTTTAAAAAGTAATGAATTCAAAAGCCCGAAAGTTAATTCTTTCGGGCTTTTTTGTTTTTTATTGTGTCAAAATATCTATTCCGCTTTCTATTCATAAATTATAATCACAATTATTTGATTAAATTTGGAATAATATTTGCCCGTAAAAACTCATGAAAAAACTTGTACTTTTTTTGCTTTTACTTTCTAAATCAGTATTGTTAAGCCAGACAGTATTGAATTCATTTCCGTTAAACTTAAACAACCCTCTGGAAGATGGTCAGATTTTAAATATTGAAGATGTAAAAACGCATAATATTTATGTTTTTGCCGCCGATGATAAAAAGGTCAACATTTTAAAATATAACAAATCACTATTTCTCACCAATCAATTTACAGATTCTATAAAAAGTGTAGAAAAAAGATCCCTAATTGGCTGCAGCATTAATGAAGATGGTAATCCCCTGCTTTATTGGAGTTCTCAGAATTTAAGAAATATCAGGATTGTTAAATATTTTTTGGAGACCAAAACTTCACGATCTTTAAATTTCGATTTTCCAGAAGGCAATGAATATATTATAACGAGTTTTCAAAAAAACAATAATTTTTATGTTCTGGCCAAAGAAAAAAGCCAGCAGCATCTTCTGCTTTATGAATTTAAAAACGGAAACTGTGAAATAAAAATGTTTGACTTTTCAAGTTTTAAATTTCAAACCGAAAAAGGACAAAACTTAACTTTTAATTCTCTTATTCGATATTATCCCATTCAAAAAATGGAGTTAAATGATTTTAATCCTCTTGATAAAGCTTCAAACATAAACAAAATGTATGTTCTCGACGATCATATCATTTTGACATTTGACTATAGTTTTCAAAAAACACAGGTTTTCGATTTTAACATAAAAACACTTGAAATTACAGAGAAAAATTTTAATCAGCCTGCTTCTCTTAAAACCTCTAAAACTTCAAATTCATTTTACAATCAAAATAAACTCTACCAAATTAAGGCTAACAGCGACGAATTTTTATTTGATATAAAAGATTTCGAGTCAGGAAAAGTGATTAAAAACATTTCGGTTTCAAAAAATGATACTATCCGTTTTAAAAATTCGCCTTTGTTTCTTCAAACAAATAATAACAAACCTCAGGAATTAAAAACTACAGCTAAATTCCTGAAACAATTAGCAGACTTAAGCGTTGGAGTTTCTGTTTTAGAAAACAGAAAAAACAGTTATTTGACATTTGGAGGTTATGTAGAATATATTGTTTCTAATTTTGAATACGGGCAAAATGATTTTTACGATGCCGGAAACTCTTATTATTCACAAAACAAAATGGTTTTCTTTGATGCTGTACTGAACGAAAACAATGATTTTTTGACTGCAGTAAAATCAGAACCTCTGGCAATTGATAACATTTTCTATTATTTAAGCACAAATAAAAATGTATTACTTCAAAACATTATAAAATTAAAAGACTACTCCATTTTGAGCTATTATGATGATACTCAAAAGCAATTTATAATTCGTAAATTCACAGATGGTTTTATAAGAGAAGACAACGGAAACCCAATTATGAATAAGTCAATATTCTCGAAACCGGCATCTTTTGGGCAAATCAAAACCCATTAAATTATAGATAATTAACCCAAATCTCTCAATGTTTTCAAGGTTTGAAAAAATGGTTTGGAATATTTTAGTTAATTTTACAAAAAAGACATCATTATGCTATCAAAAAATATTGAAACAGCTTTAAATAAGCAGATTCGCATAGAAGCAGAATCTTCGCAAACTTATCTTTCTATGGCTTGTTGGGCTGAAGTACACGGATTAGAAGGAATCTCTCAATTTATGTACACACAATCAGACGAAGAGCGTGCACATATGCTTAAATTAGTAAAATATGTGAACGAACGCGGAGGACATGCTCTCATCACAGATCTAAAAGCACCTAAAATAACCTATTCTACTTTTAAAGAAATGTTTGAGGAGCTTTATAATCATGAAATTTTTGTTTCGCAATCTATCAACGAATTGGTACACATAACTTTTGAAGAAAAAGATTATGCAACACATAATTTCTTACAATGGTATGTTTCTGAACAAATCGAAGAAGAAGCTACAGCTAAATCTATTTTAGATAAAATCAATTTGATTGGTGAAGATAAAGGCGGACTTTATTTGTTTGACCGTGATATTCAGCAATTAACAGTTACAAGTTCGATTGCCATCAACCCAAAATAAAAAAGTTAAAGTTTATTTAGAACATTTAAAAATAACTTTTTTCTTTTATATTTGTCTCTGTTTTTAATAATACAGAGGAAAATTGGGCAAGAAAGAGAAAGATAAGGACAAGAAAAAGGATAAAAAGAAAAAAAAGAACGCTGTTATCCTTGACAAGATCAAGAAGATTGAAAACTGTAAATCTTCTTGTTGTGAGAAATATAAAAAGAGTGAAAAGAAACGCTGCTCACGCTGTCCTATGTTTGATTTATTCAAAAAAACTGCTTAACGAAATATAGAAAACCCACCAGGAAATCTGGTGGGTTTTTAATTTTAATTATATTCGTCTTCTGATTTTAAAAAAGTCGCTATTGCATTATGAAAAACCAAATCATTATACCAAAATCAAGTCTTGATTTTTTATATCAACTGAAACAAAACAATAACAAACCCTGGTTTGAAGAGAATAAACCAAAGTATTTAATCGAATTAAATCACATTGAAACTTTTGCAGAAGCACTTCTTCAGGAACTTTCAAAAACAGATGTTTTAGAAACTCCATCTGGAAAGAGAAGCGTTTATAGAATTTATCGCGACATTCGTTTCTCTAAAGATAAAACGCCATTTAAAGCTTATTGGGGCGGAAGTTACAAACGAGCCACAAGCGCACGCCGAGGCGGATATTATTTTCATATCGAAAAAGGAAACACTTCATTAATTGGTGGTTTTTGGGGACCAAATGCTGCTGATCTAAAACGTATAAGAAGCGAGTTTGCCCACGATCCTGAAACATTCAAAAAAATATTAAACTCAAAATCTTTTAAAAGCACTTTTGGAGTTCTGCAAGGCGAACAGCTTAAAACAGCACCAAAAGGTTTTGACAAAGATCACGAAGCCATAGATTTACTTCGTTTCAAACAATATTTAATCATCAAACGATTTACAGATGAGGAAGTTTTGAGTCCGCAGTTTTTAGAACATGCTTTAGAAACCTTCAAAAACATGAGACCCTTTTTCGATTATATGAGTGAAGTCCTTTCGACAGATATAAATGGGGCTTCGGTTTTATAGACTGTAATTATATTTTATCGCAAAAGTTAAACCCGACAGGTTTTAAAAACCTGTCGGGTTTGTTTTAAAGACAAGTTAGAAATAAACCTGTCGGGTTTCGCGGCGTTTAGGCAAGATTATCTATTTAAGCAGTAAAATCTCGTTTACAACAACTTCGGTAACATATCTTTTTTCTCCATTTTTGTCATCGTAACTTCTGTGCGTTAACTTTCCGTCAACTGCGACTTCTTTTCCCTTCACTACAAATTTCTCAATGATTTCGGCAGTTTTTCCCCAGGCTGTAACTCGGTGCCATTCGGTTTGTTCTACTTTTTCGCCTTTATCATTTTTGTAAATCTCGTTTGTTGCGATACTCAAATGAGCCAGTTTTCTTCCGTTTTCTAATGTTCTAATTTCAGGATCTTGTCCTACGTTACCAATAAGTTGTACTCTGTTTTTCATTGCATTCATGGCGTATACTATTTAAATGTTCATATAAAATTCGCTGATTAATTTCAACGAGGCAAAGGTGCGGTCGTTGTCCTGAAATATTCGGTTGCAAACTATTTACTTTCGGTTGTAAATATTTGTAAGCGTTTGTAAATGGAAGTTATTTTTGCTATATTTGAGAGAAATCGTACATATATGCAGAAAGAAATTAAAAAAGTTGAGTTACGAAACCTTGCGTTTGAAGATTACAAACAATTGAAAAATTCAATGGTTGAATCGTATCCAGAAATGGCGAACTCCTACTGGAGATCAAATGATATAAAAAAATTACTCTCAATATTTCCCGAAGGACAATTGGTAATCTTAGTCGACGGCGTTGTTGTAGGCTCGGCATTATCGCTTATTGTCGATGAAAAATTAGTCGATAAACGACACAATTACAGACAAATTGTTGGTGATTATTCTTTCTCAACCCATAATCCTGACGGAGAAATTTTATACGGAATTGATGTTTTTATTCATCCCAACTATCGCGGCCTGCGTTTGGGTCGACGTCTTTATGATGCCAGAAAAGAACTTTGCGAACAATTAAACTTAAAAGCTATTGTTTTTGCAGGCAGAATCCCAAACTACAATCAATATTCTAAAAAATTTTCTCCTAGAACTTATATTGAAAAAGTAAAAGACAAAGAACTTCATGATCCTGTTCTATCTTTTCAGTTAAGTAATGATTTTCATGTTCTCCGCATCATCAAAAATTATTTGGAAGGAGACGAAGAATCAAAAGAGTTTGCAGTTCTTCTGGAATGGAACAACGTTTATTATGATGAAAGTCCAAAATTGATTAATTCTGAAAAAAGTATTATTCGATTGGGACTAATTCAATGGCAGATGCGTCAGCTTAATAATGTTGAAGCTCTTTTTGAACAGGCCGAATTTTTCATTGATGTCGTTTCTGGCTATGGAAGCGATTTTGCATTATTCCCGGAACTTTTTATCGCTCCTTTAATGGCCGATTACAATCATTTATCTGAAGCCGAGGCGATTCGGGAATTGGCAAGACATTCAGATCCTATTCGAAAACGTTTCCAGGAATTTGCTATTTCATACAACATTAACATTATCACAGGAAGTATGCCGCATCTCGAAAACGGTATTTTATACAATGTTGGCTTTTTATGTAAAAGAGACGGAACTTCTGAAATGTATTCTAAAATACATATAACGCCAAATGAAGTGCATCATTGGGGAATGAAAGGCGGATCTGAGTTTAAAACTTATGACACAGATTGCGGTAAAATTGGAATTTTAATTTGCTATGATGTCGAATTCCCTGAACTTTCAAGATTACTGGCCGATGAAGGAATGAATATTCTTTTTGTTCCATTTTTAACCGATACCCAAAATGCTTATACACGAGTTAAGCATTGTTCACAGGCGCGCGCAATTGAAAATGAATGTTACGTTGCCATTGCCGGCTGCGTTGGAAATCTTCCGAAGGTAAACAACATGGACATTCAATATGCACAGGCTTCGGTTTTTACACCTTCTGATTTTGCTTTTCCAAGTAACGGAATCAAAGCAGAAGCAACCCCAAATACTGAAATGACACTTATCGTTGACGTCGATTTAAATTTATTAAAACATCTTCATGAACATGGAAGTGTGCGAATTTTAAAAGACAGACGAACAGATTTATATCAAATTAATAAATTGTAATCGATGAGAACATGTCTTGAATGCTCGGAAAAACTTGTAGGCCGGGAAGATAAAAAGTTTTGTTCAGACAACTGTCGAAATGCCTACAACAATAAAATTAATAAAGACAGCAACAATTTCATGCGAAATGTAAACAACAAATTACGAAAAAATTACCGTATTTTGTCAGAGCTGAATGTTGACGGAAAATCAAAAGCAACTAGGGAGAAAATGATTAATAAAGGTTTTGATTTTGATTTCTTTACTAATATCTTGCAAACCAAAACAGGAAATACCTACTATTTCTTGTATGACCAAGGATATAGGTCTTTGGACAATGATTATTATATGCTTGTTAAAAAAGAAATTTAGTTATTCATCATGAGAAAAAACCCCACCTCGATTCTGGCAGTTGTCTTAATTCTAGCCATTTTAGGTATCATTTATGCCACAATGATGCCGCAATACATTTCAAAAAATGATGAAGCTCTGGCTGATTTTTCGACGGAACGAGCTTTGAATCAGGTTGAAATTATTGCGCAAAAACCGCATTATGTGGGTTCGACAAATCATGAATTGGTAGCCAATTATCTTAAACTGGAACTAAACAGAATTGGATTAGAAACAAGTGTTCAGGAAGGTTTTACTCTAAACGATAAAGGGCTTTTAGTCAAATCTAAAAATATTCTTGCAAGAATTAAAGGAACAAATAGTTCAAAAGCACTTTTATTACTTTCTCATTATGACAGTGCACCGCATTCTTTTTCAAAAGGCGCAAGCGACGATGCCTCTGGAGTTGCTACAATTCTGGAAGGAATCAGAGCTTTTTTATATGCTAAAGAACCTCAAAAAAATGACATCATTATTCTCTTTTCAGATGCTGAAGAATTAGGTTTAAACGGAGCTGCCCTTTTTGTAAACAAACATCCGTGGGCAAAAGATGTAGGTCTGGTTTTAAACTTCGAAGCAAGAGGAACTTCCGGGCCAAGTTATATGCTGATGGAAACCAACAAAGGAAACCAGGCACTTGTACAGGAATTTACAAAAGCAAAAGCATCTTATCCGGTATCAAACTCATTGATGTACAGTATTTATAAAATGCTTCCAAATGATACCGACTTAACCGTTTTTAGAGAACAGGGAAATATCCAGGGATTTAATTTCGCTTTTATCGACGGACATTACAATTATCACACACAGCAGGACGATGTTCAGCATTTAAATAAAATGACTTTGGCGCATCAAGGTTCTTATTTGATGCCATTATTACGATACTTCGCAAATGCTGATTTAAACCAAACGGCTTCAACAGAAGATTATGTTTATTTCAGCGCTCCTTTTTCTTTCATCAGTTATCCGTTTTCTTGGGTAATGCCAATGACTTTAATCGCTTTTGGTCTATTAATACTTTTCATGTTTATCGGAAAAGCCAAAAGAATGATTACTTTAAGAGAAATATTCAAAGGTTTTGTTCCGCTTTTAGGATCTTTAATTATTGCTGGTTTAGTGACCTTTTTAGGATGGAAAATTATTTTAGAAATCTATCCGCAGTATTCTGATCTCTTAAACGGATTTACATATAACGGCCACGCTTACATTGGCGCATTTGTAACGCTAAGTATTGCGATTTGTTTCGCTTTTTACCATCATTTTTCTGATGCAAAAATTACGATGAACCATTTCGTAGCACCTTTGTTACTTTGGATTTTTATAAACGGATTTTTGGCAAACAGCTTAACTGGAGCAGGATTTTTAATTATTCCCGTTTATTTCGGAATCCTTTTATTCGGAATTTTTGTTTTTACGCAACATTACAGTTTAGGTGTAAATTTAATTTTCAGTATTCCGGCTTTAGCCATTATTGCACCTTTTATTGTAATGTTTCCAATTGGTTTAGGATTGAAAATACTTTTTGGAAGTGCTGTTTTAACCGTTCTTCTCTTCGGATTATTACTGCCAATATTCAATACTTTTGCTAAAAAAGGCGCATGGATTATGGTTTTCTTTGCAGCGTCGATTGGATTTTTTATCTACGCAGGATATCATTCTGGATACGAACACGGAAAAGCAAAATCAAACAGCTTACTTTACGTTTATAATGCTAATACAAACTCAGCGCTTTGGGCAACTTATGATGTAAATCTGGACGACTGGACGAAATCGTATTTAGGTCAGAAAAACCAAAAAGCGGTAGGCTTAAACAGTCTTCCTATTGCAAGTAAATACAATTCTGCTTTTACATATAGTGCCATTGCTCCTGTTGTTGATATTCCAAAACCTACTATTTCTTTCTTAAAAGACAGTATTATCGGTAATAACAGATACATCAAAATCCAGATAACTCCAAATAGAAAAGTAAACCGTTACGATATCTACGCCAATCCAAAAATGACGTTTTACAACTTTAAAGCAAACGGCGTTTCAACTTCTGGCGAAAAAACAAATCGTTTAGAACGCGACGGAATGCGTGTTATCTGCTATTATGTTGTAGGCAACGAACCGCTTGTTATGGATTTCTACATCAATAAATCGTCTATTTTTGATATGGATTTAATTGAAAGTTCATTTGATTTGATGACAAATCCTTTATTGAAAGCGAAGCCAAGAAGCGACTGGATGATGCCAACACCATTTGTTTTAAATGATGCTATTATGGTTCAGCAGAAAATCAAGAGATATACCGCTCCCGTAGCCCCGCCGGTACAGCCCGCGCCTGTTAAGGATAGTACCGTAATTGCAAAAGACAGTTTAAAACCAGTTATAAAACCTGAATAAACCATAAAAACCATTTCCTATGGCTACAAATGTTTCTACAATATTTTTAAGTGCGCCAATAGAAAAAGTCTGGAATGCATTGACAAAACCAGAATTAGTCAAACAATGGCAATACGGAAGTGATTTAATCACAGATTGGAAAATCGGAAATGAAATCAGGTTCAGGAATGAATGGGAAGATCAGGTTTTTGAACAATGGGGAACAGTTTTAGAAGTTTCTCCAAATCAAAAAATAAAATATTCATTGTTTTTTCCGAGACCGGAATTAGAAGACAAACCGGAAAATTATTTTATAATGAGTTATGTTTTATCTGAAGAAAATCAAAAAGTAAAACTCGAAATAATTCAGGAAGACAATCGCCCGGGAGCAGTTCAAGAAGAACCTCAAGGCGAAGAAAATCCAATTCTTCAGAGTTTAAAAGCTATAATTGAATCTTAAAATAGGATCAAAGAAACAGAGTGACAAAGTAACAAAGGTTTCTCAGCACATCAAAAAAACAAAAAAGCACTATTTTCATAGTGCTTTTTTTAAGGCATGTTGAGAAACCTTTGCACCTTTGTATCTCTGCACCTTTGTCACTTTTAACACGCACATTCAATTTTCAAACCTTCCTTCACTCCTTTTGCACCTTCCGTTGCATATCCGTCAAACTTCCACCACTCTATTCCGCCAATTAGTTCTTTTACTTTAAATCCTAATTTTGTCATATTCAAAGCGCCTTTAGTCGAAGCGTTACAGCCAATTCCATCGCAATACGTAACATACAAAATATCTTTGTCTAAATGTTTTGTTGTTTCTGCCGACATTTCGCGATGCGGAATATTAATCGCATTCGGAATATGTTCTGCTTCAAATCCAAAAGTCTTTCTGGCATCGAGCGCTATTACTTTTTCACCATTATTTAAAGCATCAAATAAATCAGACGGATCCATTTCAAACGCTAGTTTATGCTCATAAAATTTAATTTGCTCTTCCATGACAATGTAGTTTTAATGATTTTGTTTTTTCAAAAGTAGCAGCTCATATAGTGCCATAAAAACGAAAAGAATTCATGAACCGCATTAGTTTTTTTCATGCAAAAGCCAGTCTAAAATTTTGTTCCTTTGTATACAAATCTCGAAAAATGGAAATACGCCACTTAAAATTGATAAAAGCAATTGTTGAAGAAGGAAGCATTACAAAAGCTATTGACAAACTTCATTTAACGCAATCGGCTTTGAGTCATCAGCTCAAAGAAGCAGAATATCAATTGGGTACGGCCATTTTTTTAAGAACCAATAAAAAACTCGTGCTCACTAAAGCAGGCGAAAAAATCTATGATTTGGCCAATGAAATTCTGGATAAACTTTCGCAGGCACAAACACAGATCAAACAAATGGTTTATGGCGAATATGGCGAAATCAGAATCAGCACCGAATGCTTTTCAAGTTACCACTGGCTTCCGCCGGTTTTAAAACAATTTCATCTTTTATATCCCAATGTTGAACTGAAAATAGTAACCGAAGCAACACATATTCCGTTACAAAAACTCTTAGAAAACACGATTGACATTGCCATTGTAAGCGATACGATTAAAGATAATCATATAAAATATACTGAACTTTTTCAGGATGAAGTCGTAATGGCAGTTTCTGAAAATCATCCGTGGGCAGATAAAAAATATGTCGTTGCCGAGGATTTTATCAACGAACATCTTATTATTCATTCCCTTCCGATGGAAACGGTTACGATTCATCAGTTTGTTTTGGCTCCAGCCAAAGTAACACCAAAAAAGGTAACACCTCTTCCATTAACAGAAGCTTCTCTTGAAATGGTAAAAGCCGATATGGGCGTTATGTCGATGGCAAAATGGGCATTACAACCACATTTAAAGAACAATCCAATTAAAGCGGTAAAAGTGGGTAAAAACGGCTTAAAACGAAAACATTTCATCGCGACGAGAGCAAACGAAACTTATCCGGATTATTTTCAGCATTTTATTAATTTTCTACAAAACGAAATTAATCTGCAATGGAATATTCAATAAGGAATTGTGAAATAGGCGATTTACCTAAACTGGTTATTCTTTGCCAAAAACATGCTGAATTCGAGAAAGCTGATTTTTCTCCGGAAGGAAAACAAGAAAAATTAAAAGAAGCTATTTTCAGCAAAAACCCAAAACTGTTCTGTTTGGTCGTAGCTGTAAAAGAAACAATTGTGGGTTATGTTTCCTATACTTTTGATTATTCAACCTGGGACGCCGCCACTTTTATGTACATGGATTGTTTGTTTCTGGAAGAAGAAGCCCGCAGTTTCGGAATTGGTGAAGTTTTAATTGAAAAGCTAAAAGAAATTGCAGCTGAAAATAACTGCGTAAACATTCAATGGCAAACGCCAGAATTTAATACAAGAGCTATTAAATTTTACAACAGAAGTGGCGCAAAAGGAAAAGACAAAGTTCGATTTACGCTAAATTTGATTTAATCTCGCAAAGTCGCAAAGACGCAAACTTTTTTATAGCCACAGATTAAGGGATTAAAATGATTTTAAAATCTGCTCAAATCTGCAGAATCTGCGTGAAATAAAAAACCTTTGAACCTTTGTATCTTTGCCCCTTTGAACCTCAAAAAACAAATGACACAAATAAGCATATTAGGCTGTGGCTGGCTAGGTTTGCCTTTGGCAAAAAAACTAATCGAAAAAGGAAATTCGGTAAAAGGATCAACAACTTCTGAAAGTAAACTTCCTATTTTAAAAGATGCCGGAATAAATCCGTTTTTGGTTATTGTTGAAAGCGAAAATATATCTGAAAACATTACTGATTTTTTAGCTGAAAGCGAAATCCTGATTATTGATATTCCGCCAAAATTGCGAGCGGTTTCATCAGAATCTAAGAAGGTATTTGTTCAGAAAATCGAAAACCTAATTCCGTTTATTGAGAAATCAAGTGTTTCCAAAGTCCTTTTTGTGAGTTCAACTTCGGTTTATGGAGATGAAAATGAATTGATCACGGAAGAAACAAGACCAAATCCGGAAACAGAAAGTGGAAAACAATTGGTTTTAGCAGAAGCAATTCTTCAAAAAAATCAAAACTTCGAAACCACAATTCTACGTTTCGGCGGATTAATCGGCGAAGACCGACATCCCGTAAAGTTTTTAGCAGGAAAAGAAAACCTGGAAAATCCCGATGCTCCAATAAATTTAATTCATCAAAAAGACTGCATTGCCATTATCGAAGAAATCATAAACCAATCAAAATGGAATGAAGTTTTCAACGCCGCTGCGCCTTTTCATCCAAGTAGAGAGAAATATTACACTCAAAAAGCAAAAGAACAAAACTTAGTTTTACCAAAATTCAGTTCTGAAAAGTCAAATATTAAAAAGGTTATTTCAAGCGAAAAAATCAAAACCGTTTTAAATTATCAATTTAAGCTGGAGAATTATTAAAGACTCCGAATGTCAGGCTGAGCGAAGTCGAAGCCTTTTTGTTTCCATAAACCTTCGACTTCGCTCAGGGTGACAATAGTGTAAACTTTGTGAGCTTAGTTAAACAATAAAACTTAAATTACTTACATAACTTATATGGTTTAAAAAAAACTTTGCGAACTTTGCGAAACCTTCGCGTCTTTGCGGTAAAAAAACTCAGTAGTAAAATATGGAAACAGTTTATGTTAATTCACCTTTAGGAATCACCAAGATAGTTGGAGATGAAGATGGTATTGCAATAATCTCCGTTTCTGATGTTGGAACAAACGAAGTTTCAAAGAAAATACCAAAAGTTTTAAAAGACGCCGTTTCGCAGCTTGAGGAATATTTCGAAGGAAAAAGAACTGATTTCGATTTAAAACTAAATCCACAAGGAACAGAATTTCAACAAAAAGTCTGGAAAGCATTACTGGAAATTCCGTATGGAAAAACAGTAAGTTACATGGATCAAACCAAAAAACTGGGCGATATAAAAGCAATTCGTGCAGTAGCATCTGCAAATGGTAAAAATCCGCTTTGGATTGTCGTTCCCTGCCACAGAGTTATCGGTACAAATGGTTCTTTAACCGGTTACGCCGGCGGATTGTCCCGAAAAAAATGGCTGCTTGAACACGAAAGTCCTTCTGCACAACAGAGTTTATTCTAAAAAGTGTTAGCCACGAATTTCACTAATTTTCACGAATTTTTTTCTTTCATAATTATGACTCAAAAAATTTCTTTATTTAAAGAAAATTCATTCAATTAATAAATTCGTGCCTGAAAAAAATTCAAATTATTGTACATTTATCTCCACAAAGAATTAGTGAAAATTCGTGAAATTCGTGGCAAAAAAATATGATTGAAAAAATAAACCTTAATAACATTCTCTTTCTTGATATAGAAACCGTTCCGGAAGAAGAAAACTTCAATTCTCTTGACGAAGAAATGAAGTCTCTTTGGGATTTAAAAACGCAATATCAGCGAAAAGACGATTTTACACCAGAAGAATTTTACGAACGTGCCGGAATTTGGGCAGAATTCGGAAAGATAATCTGTATTTCGGTTGGGTATTTTACAATCAAAGGCGACGTTAGAAATTTCAGGGTAACTTCCTTTTTTGGAGAAGAAAAAAAGATTCTGAAAGACTTTAATAATCTGCTGAACAATCATTTCAATCAGCCGCAGCATCTTTTATGCGGACATAACGCTAAAGAATTTGATATTCCGTTTATCGCACGCCGAATGATTATCAATCAAATCGCAATTCCGGACAAACTGAATTTATTCGGTAAAAAACCTTGGGAAATTGCACATCTTGATACTTTAGAACTATGGAAGTTTGGCGATTATAAGCATTTTACTTCCTTAAAGCTTTTGACTAAGATTCTCGGAGTCCCATCGCCAAAAGGCGATATTGACGGAAGTCAGGTCGCACACGTCTATTATGTCGAAAAAGACATAGACCGGATTATAACGTATTGCGAAAAAGATACAATTGCTGTAGCGCAGATTTTCCTTCGTTTACGCCGTGAAGATTTACTGATTGATGATGAAATTATTCATGTATAGTTTTTTTGAGATTCTAAGATACTAAGGCGCTGAGATTCTAAGATTTTGAGACGCAAAATTAAATGAACTTATATAACTTATATGGTTTAATAAATTTTTAAAAGATGACACATTCGGAAATTTCACATCATCGTCTTGTTTCGCAGAAGCTTTATAAAACAGACAAATGTTCTCCTCAGGAAATTGTGCACCATTTTGGCGCTATGCAGGCTCAGGATTATGCAATGGCAAAATGGGCAATTGGTTCCCGTTGTGATGCATCTGAAAAAGAAATTGAAGAAGCTGTAAATTCGGCACAAATAATAAGAACTCATATTTTACGCCCAACCTGGCATTTTGTTGCTCACGAAGATATTTACTGGATGCTGGATCTTGCCGGACCACAAGTAAAAAGAATGACTATTTCCGGTGCTAAGAAATTTGGTTTTGATGATAAAAAACTAAATCAGACTAATAATGCTATCGAAAAGCTATTATCTGGAAACAATCATTTGACCCGGGATGAAATTATGCAGGAACTCGGTATTAAAAAAACTTCAAAAGAAGATTTTCTAAGTGCTGCGATTATGATGCATGCTGAACAAGATGGTTTGGTTTGCAACGGCAGAATGAAAGGAAAAAAAATCACCTACGCCTTACTTGAAGAACGTGTTCAAAAACCGAAAACCATATTGACAAAAGAAGAAGGTTTTGCAAAATTAGCCAAACGCTATTTTGAAAGTCACGGTCCGGCAACTTTGCTTGATTTTTCGTGGTGGTCAGGTTTTCCGCCTACTATTTGTCAAAAAACCATTGATGCAATTAAGTTGCAATTAGAATTTATTGAAATTAAAAATCAGATTTATTACTTTGTAAATCAAAATATTGAAAAGGTTAACTTCAAGCAAAGCATTCACTTTCTTCCCGCTTTTGATGAAATTTTAATTTCTTATAAAACCAGAGAAGCTTCTTTTTTATCTGAACATCAAAATAGAGTTTTTACCAATAATGGCATCTTTAAACCGATAATTCTTGAAAATGGAAAAGTGATTGGAATATGGAAACGAACTATTAAAAAAGACCACGCCAAAATTGAAACAGAGTTTTTTAATGAAACTGAAGAGTCTAAAAAACAAATTCTGTTTGAAGGAATTAAAGCTTTTGAAAACTACTTAGAAACTAAAATTGTTATCGAATAATTTGAAATTTGACTAAAAGTCTGCACTTTCTTAGAAATACTTCTCCTTTGTGGAATAAAATCTTTGTGCATATTCTGCCTAAATAATTACATTTACAAAAAAATAGCATTATGGTATTAAGTAGATTTTGGTTAGTTATTTTTATTTCTTCGATTGTTTTTATTGTAGTCAGTTTATTTACTGCCAATACTTATACGATTGATTCTGTTTTAAATGGAAAGAAAGATGATCCTGTTTTAGTTTCTGAAAAATATATTCATGAACTTCCGGCTTTCATTAAAGACAGTATAAAAAAAGCGCCGGATCAAACCATGATTATCAACCGTGATACGCTTAATGCCGACACGACTTATGTTTATAAAAGCAAAACTGTAAAAATATACAGCGGTCTTCAAAAATCTGATGGTTTACTGCCAACTTGTAAAAGCACTTTAGTTGATTTAATTCTGCCGCTTATTGCTTATTTAGCTTTCTTCTGTGGATTAATGGAACTTTTAATTGTTTCCGGAGCTTCTGGAAATCTGGCAAAACTATTGAGTCCGGTTTTTGTAAAAGTGTTTCCAAGTATTCCTAAAAATCACCCTTCAATATCCTACATGACTTTGAACTTTGCTGCTAATTTCCTTGGATTAGATTCGGCAGCAACACCATTCGGATTAAAAGCCATGGAAAGTTTGCAGGAAATAAATCCCGATAAAGACAAAGCGAGCGATGCGCAAATCATGTTTATGTGTCTTCACGCTTCGGGCTTAACTCTAATTGCAACTTCGATTATTGGATATCGCGCGGCTGCAAATGCAAGTAATCCTGCCGATGTTATGCTGCCTTGTATCATTACTTCTTTCATTGGAACTATTGCTGCGTTTTTAATTGTTGGAATTAAACAAAAAATCAATTTCAAAAGTGCTTCTCTTCTTATCGTCTTAATGGGATTAATTGCCGCCATTGTTGGTTTGTTGATGTATGTTAATCATTTGGACTTAATTGGAAAAAACTATTTTACTTCTAACCTTTCGGGATTAATTTTAATTGCCATTATTGCTTTTACTTTGATATTCTCTTTCAAAAACGAAAAGAAATTCAGCGAGGCTAACACAACTGTTTTTGACACTTTTGTCGTTGGTGCAAATAATGGAGTGAAAACCGGAGTAACTATTTTCCCTTATGTATTGGGAATGCTGGTTGCTATTTCTTTATTCAGAAACAGCGGTTTATTTGAAATTATCAGCGATGGAATTGCTTTTGTTTTTTCTAATATGGGAGTAAGTAAAGAAATTACTAACGCTTTACCTGTTGCCATGCTTCGTCCGTTTAGTTCTGCTGGTTCCCGCGGATTCTTAATCGATTCGATGAATACTTTTGGTGCCGATTCATTAACGGCGAGACTGAGCAGTATTTTTCAATGCAGCGCCGAAAGTACTTTTTATGTAATTGCAGTTTATTTTGGTTCGGTTAATATCAAAAATACGCGTTATGCTTTAGGCACTATGCTTTTAGTGGATCTTATTTGTGTAATTACGGCAATTTTTGTGGCGACTTGGTTTTTTTAAAAATCAAAATATTCGGTTAACGGGATTAAAATCTGTTGAAAACAAACAAATACCATGAAAATACAAGCCTTTGCCTTTATCCTTTTATTCGTTTTAATAAGTTGTCAGAAACCAAAGCCGGTAATTCAAACAAAAGACAAGGCTTCGGTAAATAAAAATGAAACTATTAATAAACAAAAAAATCGTTTAAAAATTGACACTATTTCTATTGCCGATATTGGAGAACAATCAACAGACAATTATATTTTGGCTTATCTTTTAGATGAAAAAATGGATAAAGACAGTATTGTAACGAGAAAATACCAACTTGATTTTTATCAGAATAAAATTAAAACTGTTTCATCAAAAATTACGATTAATTTATTCGAAAAAGGATCAGAATGGAGTGCTCATTACGGATTAGGAAATGAAAACGACAACAGTTCTCCTTTTATTCAAATTGATTTTGGATATCCAGCTTGTGGTTATACTCAAAACCATTATTTATATCATTTAAAAAATAACGATTTACAACTTGTTTACGAATGGTATACTATGTCTGACAGCGGTTGGGGAAGCTGGGTTGAATTTGAAAATTCAAAAGAAAATCCTAAAACTATCTATTGCAAAACGGTTGCTTTTGAACCTGATGATAATGACGAAAATATGGGAACTGTTACACATTCAGATTCTATTGCTTTTCACTTAAACGGAAATCACTGGGAAAAACAATTGCTTTCGGCAAAAGACCAAAACTATTTCGAAAAAAAAATGAGTTTTGATGAATTTCATCAGCAAGATTAAAATTCTTCTTTTTACAAATAAACTGGACTGAAGTCCAGCCCTACAATATTGTTCGAGCCGTTGGCTCTTTTTTCTTAGTTGTGCAAAAACAATTTATTTGTTGAGTTGCACTTCAATTCATTTCTATAACATTAAGTATAATAATAATGTCACATAAAGTTTCGCAAAGGACGATATCACATAAAGTTCCGAAGGAACGATTCATTTTGTAGGGCTGGACTTCAGTCCAGTTTAAACATAATAAACGAACATTGCATTTTTTTGTAAGAAAAATTATATATTTACAAAATCATAATCGTTAACAATACAAAATGTCAAACACCTTTCATCAAATTTATATACAAGCCGTTTTTGCAGTTAAATACAGAGAAGCACAAATTACAAATGATTGCAAATCTAAAATATTAAGCGTAATAGGGAATTTAATAAATGAAACTGGCTGCAAAACCATAATAGTAAACGGAACTGAAGATCATGTTCATTGTCTTCTAGCTCTTAAACCAACAATCTCTGTTTCGGATTTGATGAAAGCTGTAAAAGGGAAATCTTCAAAATATATCAATGATCATCTATTGACAAAATGCAAATTTGAATGGCAGGAAGGTTATGGTGTCTTTTCATATAGTAAATCTCACATTGATGCTGTGTATAAATATATTGAAAATCAAGAAGAGCATCATAAAAAGCAAAATTTCAAAGAGGAATATTCTTCTTTTTTAAATAAACACAATGCTAAATTTGATGAACGATGTCTTTTTGAAAATTTAATATGATTCTATAATTGCAAACTCATCAAAACAATTACGTTTCGTCAAATAATCATCCCGTATTAAAACTGGACTGAAGTCCAGCCCTACAATATGGATCGTTCCTTCGGAACTTCATGTAGAGTCATCTCCATCTTTGATGTTATATAAATACATTAAATACACTCTACAAAAATAAATTGTTCCTGAGGAACTAAAAAAAAGAGCCAACGGCTCGAATCATATTGTAGGGCTGGACTTCAGTCCAGTTTAAAATATAAATACAAGCCCCTAATTCAAATTCTTTCTTAGGTAAATAATTTTTAACTTTGTAAAAAAACAAAGAAATGATTGATTTTATATACCAGGATCCTTACCCAATTTTAAAGGATGATACGCAGTACCGCAAAATTACTTCTGATTTTGTAAAAGTGGAGCAATTTGGAGAACGTGAAATTTTAACCGTTGATCCAAAAGGTTTAGAATTACTGGCTGAAGAAGCCTTAACCGATGTTTCGTTCATGCTTAGAACGACACATTTGCAAAAACTAAGAAACATTCTTGATGATCCAGAAGCAACAGACAATGATCGTTTTGTAGCTTACAATTTACTTCAAAATGCTTCGGTTGCTGCCGAAGGACAGTTACCAAGCTGTCAGGATACCGGTACAGCGATTGTAATGGCAAAAAAAGGGGAAAGCATCTTTACAGGTGTTGATGATGCTGAATGGTTAAGCCGTGGTATTTTCAATACATACCAAAAACGTAATTTACGTTATTCTCAAATTGTACCAATTTCGATGTTTGAAGAGAAAAACTCAGGTTCAAATCTTCCGGCACAAATTGATATATATGCTAAAAAAGGAACTTCATACGATTTCCTATTTATGGCAAAAGGTGGTGGTTCTGCAAATAAGACTTACTTGTATCAACAGACCAAATCGCTATTAAACGATAAATCTATGGATGCTTTTGTGAGAGCAAAAATCAAAGATTTAGGAACATCGGCTTGTCCCCCTTATCACTTGGCTTTGGTTATTGGTGGAACTTCAGCGGAAGCAAACTTAAGTGCCGTTAAAAAAGCGTCTGCAGGATATTATGATCACTTGCCGACTTCTGGAAATATGGCGGGTCAGGCATTTCGTGATTTAGAATGGGAGGCACGAGTTCAAAAAATCTGTCAGGAAAGTGAAATTGGAGCTCAGTTTGGAGGAAAATATTTCACACATGACGTTCGTGTAATTCGTTTACCGCGTCACGCTGCTTCTTGTCCGGTTGGATTAGGAGTTTCTTGTTCTGCGGATAGAAATATCAAAGGAAAAATCACTAAAGACGGAATCTTCGTTGAACAATTGGAAGTAAATCCAAAACAATTTTTACCAGAAACAGCTCCGCATTTAGAAGCTCCGGTTGAAGTTGATTTAGATCAGCCAATGGCAGATATTTTGGCTAAACTATCTCAATACCCTATCAAAACACGTTTAAAACTAAACGGAACTGTAATTGTTGCCCGTGATATTGCACACGCAAAAATTAAAGAATTACTAGATGCCGGAAAACCTATGCCGGAATATTTTAAAAACCATCCGGTATATTATGCTGGTCCGGCAAAAACTCCGGAAGGAATGGCCTCGGGAAGTTTTGGGCCAACAACTGCCGGACGTATGGATGTTTATGTAGATGAATTCCAAAAACATGGCGGAAGTATGATTATGCTTGCTAAAGGAAACCGTACAAAACAAGTTACGGATGCCTGCAACAAATATGGCGGATTCTATTTAGGTTCTATTGGAGGTCCCGCTGCTATTTTAGCACAAGACAATATCTTAAAAGTTGAAGTTGTTGATTTTGAAGAATTAGGAATGGAAGCCGTTCGTAAAATCACCGTAAAAGATTTCCCTGCTTTTATTATCACTGATGATAAAGGAAATGATTTCTTTGAAAATTTATAAGTTTTTGCCACAAGGGCACTAAGACACAAAGATTTTTTAAAATAAAAACCGCCTCATTGGGCGGTTTTTATTTATGTTTTGCTTAAAAATTTCTTCGAGTCTTAGTGTCTTTGTGGCATTTAAAAACCTAAGCGCTTTTATCTTCTTTTTCAAAAGCTATAAAATGTGATAGCTCTCCTTTTAAATTATAAATTGGAGTTGCATCCATGCTGCATTTATAGCTTCTGCCGTCTTTTTTATAGTTTTGGATGGTTTTCTTAAAAGGTTCTTTCAGTTTTATTGCTTCCTGAATTTCTTTTAAAACAGTTTTACAAGTCTCCGGGCCTTGAAACATTTTAGGCGTTTTCCCTAAAATTTCATCTTCTTTATATCCCGTCATTCTTTTGATTCTGTTTGATGCAAAGACGATTTTTAAATCTAAATCAGTAATAAGCACCACTTCGTCTTTGATTCTTTCTTCGATTTTAAGGTTTTTATCGTTCCAGGTAAATTGATTGGAGATTTTATTTACCTTTTTCATGTCGGCAAAAACCGCCTTCAATTCATTTAAATACTCATAATGAAGATCTAAGGCCAAAATAGGCAACCAAGTCCGGTTTGCTGTATCATCAGAGCTATTCTTTTTCATATGAAATGAATTTTAGAAATCTTTTCTCTCAAACTTACTACTAAAGTTACAAAATAAATTACGGGAAAACCTCATTTAGTAAAATTTTACTAAAACTTTACCAAATCTAAAATGCAAACTTTAGTTGTACTACAACGGCTTTTTTTTCTTCGTTATTCAAATTGTTGAGTGAAATTCCGAGCAAACGAACAGAATCTTTCATTTTTTCCTGATACAGCAATTCTTCCACAATCTCCATAATCAAACTTTTATCTGAAATAAAATAAGGCAGCGTTTTACTTCTTGTCTGCTGGGTAAAGTCGCTGTATTTGATTTTAAGCGTAACTGTTTTACCAGAAATATTGTGTTTTTTTAATCTTTTTTCTAATGAAACCGCAATTCTTTCCAATTGTTCGAGCATAAAGATTTCTGAAGATAAATTGACGTCAAAAGTATGTTCTGCAGCGACAGATTTTGTAACCCGAAATGGTTTTACTTCGCTATTGTGAATTCCCCGAACTACTTTATAATAAAAAGTGCCTGATTTCCCGAAGTGTTTCTCCAAAAATTCCAGCGATTTACCTTTAAGATCCAGTCCGGTAAAAATTCCGAGCTGATACATTTTTTCGGTTGTAACTTTTCCAACTCCATAGAACTTTCGAATAGGCAATTCTTCTAAAAAAGGTATAATTTCATCTGGATTTACCGTTTTCTGTCCGTTTGGTTTATTGACATCGCTGGCAATTTTGGCCACAAACTTATTTACAGAAATTCCTGCCGAAGCCGTAAGTCCAACTTCATTTAAAATTCGGAGTCTGATTTCTTTTGCTAATAAACTGGCACTTGGATTTCCTTTTTTATTTTGAGTTACATCTAGATAAGCTTCATCCAGTGAAAGCGGTTCAACTAAATCTGTGTATTCGTGGAAGATTTTATGGATTTTAGAAGAAATCTCTTTATAACGGTCAAATCTTGGTCGGACAAAAATAATTTCGGGACAATATTTTTTTGCCAAAACGCCGCTTATTGCACTGCGAACACCAAATTTTCTGGCTTCATAACTTGCGGCCGAAACTACTCCTCTATTTTCTGAACCGCCAACAGCAACAGGTTTTCCGCGTAAAGCAGGATTATCCATTTGCTCTACCGAAGCATAAAAAGCATCCATATCAATATGGATGATTTTTCGATATGTTGGCACATCTGACATTATGCAAATTTAAACAGTAAAAGCAATAAAAAGAACGGTACTATAGTTATAAATAGTATCAATTTTTAAAGATTAACAACTAAATGATTCCAAACGAATCATTTTAATTATTTTTGTAGTTTACTCGAAATATTAAACAATGCGAACATTTGTTATAGGCGACATACACGGAGGATTACTCGCACTTGAGCAAGTGTTGAAAAGAGCCGAAGTTACTACACAAGATACTCTTATATTTTTAGGTGATTATGTTGACGGCTGGAGCCAGTCGGCAGAAGTTATCGACTTTCTTATAGAATTTAAAAAAACGCAAAACTGTATTTTCATTAGGGGAAATCATGATCAGCTGGCTCTTGACTGGCTGGAGAACAGACATGAAGATCTGGATGAAGAAATGTGGTATAAACATGGCGGAAAAGCTACTGTTGAAGGATATTCTAAAATTTCACCGGAACGAAAAAAGGAACATATCGCTTTTTTTGAATCGCTGAAAGATTATTATCTGGATGATGAAAACCGTCTTTTTGTTCATGCCGGATTTACGAATTTAAATGGCGTTGTCTGGGAATACTTTCCAAAATTATTTTATTGGGACAGAACACTTTGGGAATCGGCTTTGGCTTTAGACCCAAATTTAAAACCTGATGATTTATATTATCCGAAACGTTTTACGGTTTATAAAGAAATTTATATTGGCCACACTCCTGTTACCAGAATTGGAGAAACGGTGCCCATAAATAAAGCATGCGTTTGGAATGTAGATACAGGCGCTGCTTTTAAAGGTCCTTTAACGATTATGAATGTGGATACCAAGGAGTTCTGGCAAAGCGAACCGTTAAATGAATTGTATTCTAACGAAAAAGGTAGGAATTGATATATAAAAATTTAAATTTGCACAGCAAAATAATTAATATTTAAGTTATGAAAAAAGTTATCACATTATTGTTTTTGGTATCATTCGGATTTATTCATGCACAGAAAGCTTTTACTGGAAAAGGTGACATGAGAGTAAACGTAGGTGCTAATCTACAAGATGGAGGTTCAGGAATTCAGGGATCTATTGATTTTGGTTTAGGAGAAAATTTCTCTTTCGGATTTGTTTCAAGTTATTTACTTGGTGTAGATAATTATAATGGTTTCTACCACGGAGGCCCAACTTACTACACTGATCACAAACCAGAGTTTAAAGATCGTTTTGATGCAAAAGCAAGAATTAATGCTAATTTAAGCAGCGTTATTGGTGTTGAACAATTAGATGTTTATCCTGGTTTAAATTTAGGTTTACATAATTTTGGCGGGCACATTGGCGGACGTTATTTCTTTACTGACGGATTTGGTGTGTTTTCAGAACTTGCTTTTCCAATTGCAAAATACGGAAGTAATAATGACGTATTCGATCATTTAAACAATCAGGTTACTTTTAGTTTAGGAGCTTCTTTCAATTTGAACTAAGTTTTACCTAACAAGATTGCAATAGTTATAAAAAAACCGCTCAATTGAGCGGTTTTTCTTTTTTGTATTAAGATAGCTTGAGCTTATTTGCTAAGTAAAATAGTCCAGTCTGCTCCGCTGTAAATTTTATGTTTTGCTGAGAAACTGCCTTGATTTACGGCCAATGAAAAATTCAAAAGGCTGTTAAAATACGTAACGTCTGTTCCTACCGGAACTTCTCCAAAAGTATTTACCAGTTTTAGTTTTCCTTCGTAAGCTTTTTTAGTTCCGTTGAAAATCTGGATTTTAACGAAATCCCCCGCTTTCAAACCAAGATTAGCAAAAGTCTTTTTATCAATATTTGTCCAAACGTTTCCGTATTGAATATCAAGAATTGGAATTCCGCCTTTTATAACACCGTTTTCAAATACTGGTTTTTGGTAATCAATTTTAACTACTTCGCTTGGCAATTTTGGTCCAACTTCTTCAAAAGTAATTGTTTTTGATGCTAAACGCGCTCCGGTAAAAGCATATACATCACGTCCGTGAAAGGTATATGATTCATTTGAGTTTTGACGACGGTTTTTTACCTCATCAATTTCACGAACTTCCTGAATCCCTAATTGTTCTGCAATTAAAGTCAAAGTTCCGTTATCCGGAGTTACAAAATAATGTCCTGATTTTGTCAATAAAACTACTGAATGTCTTGCTGTACCAACTCCCGGATCACAAACTGAAACAAAAACAGTTCCCGTTGGATAATATTGAGCCGTTTGTGACAAACGATATGCTGCTTCCCAAATATTAAAAGCCGGAATTTCATGCGTTAAGTCAAATATTTTCAAATCGGTTGAAACACCCATTGCAACACCTTTCATGGCAGAAACTGCTCCATCTTTCAAACCAAAATCTGATTGAAAAACCAATACATTGTTTTGCGAAAAACCATTAAATGTAATAGCAAGCAAAAAAAGTAATACTCTTAATTTCATTTTTTCTCTTTTTAAATTTATGCAAAGATATTTCATTAAAACCAAAAATTGACATGCATATCTTATAAAAAACAAGATTATATAAATTGATTTTAGTTTTTTACAATTACATTTGCATTTTATTCTTTATCCTATATAAGTAATAGGTAATTTATTTTTTGCCTTTCTTTTATTTCAAAACCATTTATTATGAGAAAAAAACTAAAACTTATTATAACACTCATTCTCACTTTATCGAGCAGTTTGTTTTTTGCCCAAAATCACGAAATCAGCGGAACCATTACAACTGAAACGGGAATTCCTTTAGAATTTGCTACGATTCTTGTAAAAGGTTCTAAAACAAGTACGACAAGCGATGCGCTGGGAAAATTCAAAATATCATCTGCAGTAAATAACCCAACACTTATTATATCGCTATTTGGCTATCAAACCAGAGAAATTGTAGCAAAAGATCATTTTGTAGATATTCAGCTGGTTTTAGAAAATAATAGTTTAGATGAAATTGTGGTTGTTGGAAGCAGAAACCCTAAGAAAAGCAAATTGGAAACAGCGGTTCCTGTTGACGTTGTGAATTTGGCAAAAATTAGAAATACAACACCGCAGACTACAACAAATGATATCTTGACTTATTTGATTCCGTCATTTAATTCAAACAGACAATCATCTGCCGATGGAACGGAACATATTGATCCTGCTTCTTTAAGAGGTTTGGGCCCTGATCAGGTTTTGGTCTTAATTAATGGAAAAAGAAGACATACAACTTCTTTGGTAAATTATCAAAATACGGTTGGAAACGGTTCTGTTGGTACAGATTTGAGTGCGATTCCTGCTTCGGCAATTAAACGAATTGAGGTTTTGCGTGATGGAGCTGCGGCACAATATGGATCTGATGCTATTGCGGGGGTTATAAATTTGGTTTTGAAAGATAATGCAGGTTTAGAAGCAAATGCTACTTATGGCTCAACATCGAGAGATGACGGACAAACTACCAATTTAAACCTGAATTACGGAACTAAAATTGGAAACAAAGGCGGTTTTATCAACTTTACTGGTGAATTTAATGACCGTCAAAAAACGAATCGTTCTCAAAATCATAATCTTATTATTTTTGATCAATCGGCACAAGGAAACTTCTTTGCTTATGAATATGCAGATGATCCGGCTCAATCTCGCCAAATTGATGATAATTTATTAGCTCAAAACGGTTTGAAACGTGATGATTTCAATTTTCAAATTGGTGATGCAAAAATCCAGAATATTCAGGGTTTCTTTAATGCTTCAATTCCGTTAAACGATCAAATCGAATTTTATGCTTCAGGAGGTGTAAGCCACAGAAAAGGAACGGGCTACGGATTCAGACGTTTACCAAGTGAAACCGAAAGTGTTGTGGCTTCTATTTTTCCTTTTGGTTTTCAGCCTGAATTGAATTCGGTTGTTACGGATCTTTCGTCTTCTTTTGGTTTTAAATTTAAATTTGGTGAATGGAAACTGGATTTGAGCAATACTATTGGTGAAAACAAATTTGTTTATGATGTTTCAAATACCAATAACTTTTCTTTAGGCGATGCAAGTCCGACAGAATTTAAAGCGGGAAATCATTCTTTTCTTCAAAATACGGTAAATGCAGATATTTCGAGATTGTATAAAGATATTTTCAGCGGATTGAATGTTGCTTTTGGTGCTGAATACCGATATGAGAAATACAAAATTGTTCCCGGCGAAGAAGCTTCTTATATGAACGGCGGCGCACAATCTTTTCCTGGATTTTCTCCTTTGAATGAAGTGAACGAAGACAGAAACAGTGTAGGCGTTTATGCTGATGTTGAAGCGGATATTACGGATAAATTTTTAGTTGGAATTGCCGGCCGTTATGAAGATTATACCGATTTTGGAAATACGATTAATGGAAAATTATCTTTGAGATATAAAATTCTGGATAATCTTTTTGTTCGTGGAGCCATAAGTTCAGGTTTTAGAGCGCCTTCTCTGCATCAGCAATATTTTAATAATATCGCAACAGATGTTGTTGACGGGGAACTTTTGAATTCGGGTATTTTTAGAAACGACAGTGAAGTTGCGAAACAACTTGGAATTCCGAAATTGAAAGAAGAAACTTCAAGAAACTATAGTTTTGGGGTTGTTTTTTCTCCAACAAAACAATTGCATATTACAGCTGATTATTACCATATTAGAATTGATAACCGAATCATCTTAACCGGGAATTTAGGAAATGATGCTTATGGAGAACCTGTTCCGGAACTTCGTAATTTGTTTGCTCAATATGGTGCGCAAACAGGCCGTTTCTTTACAAATGCAATTAATACTACTACAAATGGTCTTGATGTCGTTATCGATTATGATTTGAATGCCGGACGCGGTAAACTGAATCTTTCGTTATTATACAATTACAACAACAACCAGGTTGATAATCAATTAAACAATATTCCGTCGATATTCATTGGTCAGGAAGATGTGTATTACGGACCGCAGGAAAGAAGTTTGATTGAATCGAATACACCAAAACACAAAGGAACTTTTGCTGTAAATTATAATATCGCCAAATGGAACTTTTTATTGAGAAATACTTATTTTGGTGAGGTTGTTCGTGATGGTTTTCCTTTCGGCGGAATCCAAAGACATAATGGAAAAGTAGTTACTGATTTGACAATTGCTTATAAAATAACGCCAAAACTTCAATTTGCTTTGGGTGCTAATAACTTATTTGATGTTTTCCCGGATAAACAAATCTATGAGAACAGTTATTTCGGAGTGTTTAAATATGCACCGGTTCAAATGGGAACTACTGGGGCTTATTACTTCGGAAGAATGAGTTTTAGTTTGTAGGTTTTAGGATTTTAACGCAAAGAGCGCTAAGGTTTTTCGCAAAATTCGCGGGGATTTTTTAATCTCGCAAAGTCGCAGAGTCGCAAAGGTTTTTTTAATTGCCTCCAGCTAAAGCTGGAGGAAGTAAAAGATTTATACATAAAAAAGGCTTTAGCCAAACGATTATGTTTGGCTAAAGCCTTTTCCCTTTCCTTATTTTGCCATCCAGCTAAAGTCTGGACGCTATTGAATCTAAACAATAAACTTTGCGACTCTGCGACTTTGCGAGATTCTTTCATAAAGCTTAAAAAAAACCTTTGCGCTCTTTGCGTTAAAAGACCCCAGAAAAAAGCCCCGCAAATTGCGAGGCCTCTTATCTACTAATTCGGGTTTTTATTTTTTAGCAAATTTCTTCACGATTTTCTTATCACCATTATTTAATTCGATAAGATAAATTCCTGTGCTTAATTTACTTACATCAATTGCGCCTGCCACTTGTCCTGAACCAAGCTGCTGTCCTAATGTATTTAAGATTTTATATGAATATCCATTTTCTTCTGAAATTGAAACGTTTAATTCGCTTTCAACCGGATTTGGATATACTGCAAAACCAGCTGGTGCAGTAGTTTCAATTAATCCTGCTGTGATTTCTTCTGCAACTGTTCCAGAAGCTGTAATGTTTATAGAATAATCTTCAACTTGTCCGTATGAGAAACTTTCACAAGCAGTTGGAACTCCGTTGTATTTCAAAGAAACTCTTAATCTTGTTGTTCCTAAAGCTGCTGTAGCCGGAATTGTAATTGTTGCTGTTACCGGAGTTGTTTTTGATGCTGTTTTTGTCCACACTGTTTCTCCAGAATCAGAAAAATCTCCATCTTGGTTATAATCGATGAATACTCCGTATCCTTCATTATAAACTGTCGATGTCCATGTTGGTGTAATTGTTATAGTATAGGCACTTCCTCTAGCTGCATTTGTAGAAATAGCAGTAAAGTTTTCGTAACCTGTTGTTGCTGTAGAAGTATTATTAATCGTTCCAAAAACAACTTTACCAATTCTTTCATCAGTTGCGTCATTTCCTTGAGATGAGCAATATGATACAGAAGTTGTTGTAGTTGTTACGTTTACTGTATTACTTGCAGCAGAAATATTTCCGGCAGCATCTTTAGCTTTTACGCTGAAAGTATAAGCTGTTGAAGGTGTTAATCCAGTTACTGTGTATGAAGTTGTAGTTGAAGAACCTTTTAACGTTGTTCCCTGGTAAATATCATATCCGGTAACGGCAACATTGTCTGTAGAAGCTGTCCAAGTTAAGTTTGTAGTAGTTCCTGTTGTTCCAGAAGCAGCTAAACTAGTTGGTGCAGATGGTGCAATTGTATCAGAACCTCCTCCAGAATATGCGGCACCAACTCCTACTGCGTAAAACGCATTTGTTGTTGCAATAACTTCTGCAGAACCTGCTCCGTATAAATCAATAGCCGATTGTATTCCGTAAGTTCTTGCGTTAGCATAAGTTGAGTTTGCTCCCAAATAGAAATCTTCTAAACGAAAAGCAATTTTTTCTGCTTTATCAAGAGTGATTCCTGTTACATTGTAAGCGTTTCCAAGATCATTTGTTCCTGATTTACCTACTGATAGAATATAAAACCAATGATTTAAAACACCAGAATTTGTGTGTACTCCACATTGGTCGTTATTGTTTGTTGGTGTACAGTTTACGTTTACCCAATATGTTCCTCCATAAGTATCCGGCTGTCCTTCAGCATTTGGATCACTCATAGAACGTAAAGCAACGTGTCCGCTTCTTCTTTCAATATCTTCTCCAACTAACCAAATTGATTTTGTTGGCGCTGAATGGTATTCAATACAAGCTGCCCAAATATCAGAGAAAGCTTCGTTCATAGCTCCAGACTCTTTTTGGTATGCTAAGTTTGCTGTGTAAGTACATACCGCGTGACCAATTTCATGACCTGCAACGTCAAGTGAAGTTAAAATATCAAATCCTCCGGTACCGCTTCCATCTCCGTAAGTCATAACACTTCCGTTCCAGAAAGCATTATTATTGCTTGAATATCCAGCAGCAATTAAGTTGTAATGCACATAACTTTTAATTTTTGCACCAGCATTGTCAAAACTATTTCTTCCATGAACAGCTGACCAATAATCGTACGTCATTTCAGCTCCCCAATGTGCATCAAGTGCTCCATTGTCTTTGTTGGTGTTGTTATATTCTATCCAGTTATTATCTGCATCAGAAAAATTTGTTGTTGGATAAGTTGCCGTTCTTGCAGAATTATAAGTTTGAATTCCTAAACCACGAGATGTATCTGATAAGATATAAGATGATCCGCTTAATGTAGTCTGAATGGTCTGCGTTCCGCTGTAACGTGTTGCTGCATTTGCTGCAACGAATGCCATTTTTGAAGCTGTTTCATTCTTTTTAGCTACATCTGAAGTTTTACTTCCATGAACATTATCGTTCAAGTGTTTTATAGTAGCATTATAAAACAATGCTTTTCCCGTTTCGGCATCAATGTAAAGATCACCGCGGCTTAATGGTTTTGTCGCATAAATGTCAAATTTATAAGCTAAACGAACTTTGTCGCTTCCTCTTTTTTGACCTTGCTGTTCCATGTCTGGAAGCAGAACCAATTCTCCTTTTGGTTTTTCATAACCCAGCTCGCGGGCATCTTGTGGTTTGTCCCAAAGGTATTCGGTTGCGCGGGTATAACCCAGTGCTTTATTAAATGCATCTTGTGCAGAAAGTGACGGAGCTAGTTTCACGTTTTCGATGTTATAAAATTCACCGTTCATCGAAACTAATTTTCCATCTTTTGAATGTAAAGTATAATTGGCAAATTCTACTTTAATTCCTTGTTCATACAATTGAAATTTTTCATGTGTGTAACCTTGTTTATCCGATTCTGTTTTAATTTTTGTGAAGGATTGAGAATCTTTTAAACCTAATTGTTCTTTAAAAACCTTTTGTGATTCTGAACTCTTATAACTTGAAAGTTCATTAAACTTAATTAAGTTGGGCTGTCCGTTTTCTGAAACGCTTTTCTCCTCTACACGTTTGTCGTCTTTTTGGACTTGTGCAAAGGCAGAAAAAGAAAAACTAAGAACAATTGCGGTCACAATAATCTTTGGTAATTTTTTTTTCATAATAAGTGGGGGTTTTAGTTTGGTTAAAAATAATTTTTGAAATCAATTAAAGTAAGTAAATACTTAAATTTGAGATAAAAGTATTTTAATTTTGTTAGATAATCGATGAAATTTGCCGTTAATCGATAAAATGCAACATTTTTTACATAAATTTAACTTTTATATAACAAAGTATAAGAATTCAGCAGCTAAATTGTCCGAAAATTAATATATCAATTATTTTTAATGTACTGAAATACAGACAAAATACTTTAAATAGATCAAAATAGAAATAAAAAAACCGCTCAAAAGGCGGTTTTTTTATTCTTTATATGCACAAATTAATTATGTTCTGGAAAACTTCTTTTTAATCTAACCATAAACTCTTTCAATGTAATTTCATCATCTCTATTTGAATCATCTTCAACTAATTCTGAAATATCCTTTTTTCTATAAGGAAGAAATAAGAAGAAAATTGAACTATTCGTGTCATTTGTTGTTGAACTTGGAAACATAGCCAATAAGTAATAGAAAACCAAAAGTCTAACAAATACAAAAATCTTTCGAAAACCTTTATTTAAATCATATTTATTGTTTTCTATGATAGCTTTAACAGTAAAATAAATCAGCTGAATTATGAAAACAGGTATAAGAAAATCATATAAATATATTAGGCTGTAACTATTAATTAAAAACATTAACAACACTATTATAATCGAAATGGTCATATTTGCTATAAAAAAATAGCTTCCCCATTTAATATCTATCTCAAACTTTTCCAAATGTGTGTTTTTTAGTTCACCACAAATCTAAATAAAAGATTACTTCTTGTTTGCTCTAAAATTATAAAAAAAGAGAATCTTCATGGTTGAAGATTCTCTTTTATATAAATTAATTGGAAGATTAAAATCAGATGTCCATTTCTGGAATTTCACCTTCAATTATCAAATCTGCTTCGGTTGAAGCAACAATGTGCTCAACTGAAATACCTGGCGCTCGTTCTAAGAGCTTAAAACCCTTTTCCGTTACTTCGAGAACTGCAAGTTCGGTTACAATCTTTTTAACGCATCCTACGCCAGTTAACGGCAAAGTACATTTTTTTAAGATTTTAGATTCTCCTGCTTTGTTCACGTGCATCATCGCTACAATTATATTTTCGGCAGAAGCCACTAAATCCATTGCACCTCCCATTCCTTTTACCATTTTTCCCGGAATCTTCCAGTTGGCGATATCTCCGTTTTCAGAAACTTCCATTGCTCCTAAAATAGTTAAATCTACTTTTTGGCTTCGGATCATTCCAAAACTAAAAGCCGAATCAAAGAAACTTGCTCCGGGCAATGTTGTAATGGTTTGTTTTCCTGCATTGATAATATCAGCGTCTTCTTCTCCTGCAAAAGGAAAAGGTCCCATTCCCAAAACTCCGTTTTCGCTTTGAAATTCAACAGCAATATCTTCTCTGACATAATTGGCAACCAAAGTTGGAATTCCAATTCCAAGGTTTACAAAATATCGGTCTTTAACTTCTTTTGCGATTCTCTTCGCTATATCTTCTTTTGTTAACATGTCTTGAATGTGTTAATTAGAAAATTTGATAATTAGATAATGTTTATAATTATCTAATCGACAAATTATCTCATTATCTAATTACGCTCTCTGTCTTACGGTGCGCTGCTCGATTCTCTTTTCAAATTTTTCTCCCTGAAAGATACGCTGTACCATAATTCCCGGAATGTGAATTTGATTTGGATCTAAAGTTCCAACGGGAACAAGTTCTTCAACTTCGGCAATCGTGATTTTTCCGGCACCAGCCATACAAGCATTAAAGTTTCTGGCTGTTCCTTTAAAAATTAGATTTCCCGCTTCATCACCTTTCCATGCTTTTACAATGGCAAAGTCCGCTTTGAAAGCTTCTTCCATAATGTGCATTTTACCGTTGAATTCGCGGACTTCTTTTCCTTCTGCGACTTCAGTTCCGTAACCGGCTGGAGTAAAAAAAGCAGGAATTCCGGCTTGAGCCGCGCGGCATCTTTCTGCTAAAGTTCCCTGCGGTGTTAATTCAACTTCCAATTCTCCCGAAAGCATCTGACGTTCGAACTCTGCATTTTCGCCTACATAAGAGGAGATCATTTTTTTGATTTGTTTCTTTTGCAAAAGCAGTCCTAAACCAAAATCATCTACACCTGCATTGTTTGAAATACAAGTTAAATCTGAAATTTGAGTGTTTACCAATGCTGCAATCGTATTTTCCGGAATTCCGCACAAACCAAACCCGCCAAACATAACTGTCATTCCGGTTTCAATTCCTGCAATAGCATCCTGAACATTCTTAACTTTTTTTGTTATCATAACAAACTGTCTTTATTACCGTATATTTTTGATAAAAATAAGATTTTTAGATTGAATTATAACGATTTCGTAAAAAATAAAATTTAAAAATAGATGTTAGCTGCAATTAATTATAAACACATCGAAATATATCTCGTAGAGATTAAATATTGGTAGAAAATTTGTTGGTCGCAGTGTTTTCTGTTCCGTAGGAACTATACGTGAAGTTTATCAAAAATTTTAAAAGATGTAGTCCCTACGGGACACCTGCGAAATCTTCATTACTGCTTACTACCGATATTTAACTCCTAACGGAGTATTGACAATATGTTTTTTAATGGTTTAAAAATAAAACCAGTAATATTTTAAAAAAAAATATCCTTTTGTAATCTTTCACATCTGGAAAGTACAAAAGGATATTTTTTATAGTAAACTGAATTTAAGTTTATAACTCAAACTCGTCTGTATTTTGTTCTGTCTGCGTTGTGTCTTTTACAACAGCTGGTCTTTGGTAACAATCTACTTTTATAGAAAGATTTGCCGGACGCTCAAATTCTGATTTTGAGATTTGAAGGTTTTCATCTTTATAACAAAGTTTCATGAAATAAGCCCAAACTGGTAAAGCTGCCGTTGCACCTTGTCCGTAAGTTAAGCTTTTGAAACGTGCCGAGCGATCTTCACATCCTACCCAAACTCCAGTTACTAAGTTTGGAACCATTCCCATAAACCAACCATCTGACTGGTTTTGTGTTGTTCCTGTTTTACCAGCAATTGGGTTTTTGAACATGTATGGATATCCTGTCCAACGGTTATCTCCGCTTCCTCCGCCCTGCGTACGTAAACGTGCTCCAGAACCGGTTTCCGTTACACCTTCTAATAATTTGATTACTGCAAAAGCGATATCTTTATTTAAAACGTCGTGAGATTCCGGAATTGGTTCGTAAATAACCTCACCGCTTTTATTTTCAATTCGGCTTAAAAACTGAGGTTTTACATACACTCCCTGATTGGCAAATGTGCTATATGCGGCAACCATATCTTCAACTGTAATATCTACAGCTCCTAATGCGATTGACGGTTGTACCGGAATTTCAGTTTTTACACCTAATTTTCTAGTCAAATCTACAACGGCTTCCGGACCAGTTCTGTCAATTAATTTTGCAGAAACGGTGTTGATAGAGTTTGCTAAACCTTGTTTTAGGGTTACCATTCCGCGGTATCTGTTGTCAGAGTTTCTTGGCTCCCAGTCTTCTGTTACGTGGTGGCGCCCTTTGTGAATCATAAACGGTCCATCAAGAATCGAGTCGCAAGGAGACATATTTAATTCTTCGATAGCAGTTGCATAAACGAAAGGTTTAAATGTAGAACCTACTTGTCTTGCTCCCTGACCTACGTGATCGTATTGGAAATATTTGTAATTGATTCCCCCAACCCAGGCTTTAATGTTACCTGTTTGAGGTTCCATTGCCATTAATCCTGATTGCAGGAAGTGTTTGTAATAACGAATAGAATCTAATGGAGTCATGATTGTATCACGCTCGCCTTTCCATGTAAATACACGCATTCTTGTTTTTACTTTGAAAGAGGCAATGATATCGTCTTCACTTTTATCAGCATCTTTCATTTGAGCCCAACGATCAGAATTTTTCATGGCCTGCATCATGATTCTGTCTGTCTCTGCTTGGGTAATATTTACGAAAGGCGCATTTTTATTGGTTTTCATTTCAATAAAAAATTGCTGCTGTAAATTTTTCATGTGTTCAGAAACTGCTTCTTCTGCATATGACTGCATTCTCGAATCGATGGTTGTGTAAATTTTCAAACCATCTTTGTAAATATCGTAATCAGATCCGTCTGGTTTTTTGTTTTCCGTTACCCATTTTTTCATGTAATCACGAAGGTATTCTCTAAAATAAGTAGCTGTTCCTTCACGGTGGCTTTCCAGTTTGAATTTCAAAGCGATTGGTAAAGCCTGTAATCTTTCTTTTTCAGATTCTGTAATCATTTTTGCTTTTGCCATCTGCGAAAGCACAACATTACGACGGTTTTTTACTCCTTCCGGATTTCTAACCGGATTGTATAATCCTGAGTTTTTGAACATTCCAACTAAAATAGCTGATTCGTCCATTGTTAAATCTTTTGGATCTTTTGAGAAATAAGTCTGTGCTGCAGAACTTACTCCAACTGAATAATTTCCGAAATCATATACGTTACAGTACATGGCAAGGATTTCATTCTTAGTATATTGTCTTTCCAGACGAATGGCTATAATCCATTCTTTTATTTTTTGTACAATTCTAAAAGGAAGAAACTTAGAACCTTCTCCGTGAAATAATTGTTTTGCAAGCTGTTGTGTTAATGTACTCGCTCCACCATTTGTTCCTAAACTAGAAACAGCTCTTAAAGTTCCACGCCCGTCAATTCCGGAATGTTCGTAGAAACGAGCATCTTCGGTAGCGACTAAAGCTTCAACTAAGCTTTTTGGTAAATCAGAATATTTAAGTTGTGATCTGTTGGTTTTGAAATATTTACCAATTACAACTCCATCTGAAGAAATAATCTCGGTAGCCAAATTAGAATCCGGGTTTTCTAAGTCTTCAAAAGAAGGCATTGAGCCAAATAATCCCCAAGAGGCAAATAAAAAGAAAGCCAGAACTCCTAAAAGTGAATAGGCAAAAATTCGCCAGAATTTCTTTTTGTAATAATTAATATCCTTTACGGTATTGGTTTGATTGTTTTTTTTAGCGGCCATAACTATTTTTCTAATCTTTTTGTTCTATTCTAAAACCTACGTCTGTAATACCTTCTAAAGCCTCGACTCCAGGAATTTTACCTGATTCCCTAACGGCTTGTTTGATATGAACTTTGTATTTTCCTTTAAACGTTACATTGTCTTTGTAAAAAAGCTTACTTTCTTTTATATCAGTAAAACCATTCCCCATCAATGTTCCGTCCGGATTTGCCATTTGGTATTCTAAAGTATCCACTTTTGTGAAACCGCTTGGTGTTTCAATAGCCACAATTAAAAATAAATTATTGAAAGGATAATTGTTGTTATCTCTCAAATTTACAAACAAATTGTACTTTTTGGTAGAATCTAAAACTGGCAGGTCAAAGGTTACAATACTGTCTTTGTGCCAGGCACTTCCAACAGATTTGTACTCGTCGAATACTCTTTTTTTATCGCACGAAAAAAGAAGTACCGCCGCCAAAAGAAGAATCACGCTATTTTTTATTCTCATTTTTTGTGATAATTATAGGTTTTCTAGGTTCAGCTGGTTTATTTTCATTTGAAGCGGGCTTGTTCGAATTATTGTTTTTATTCGGATTCGGCTTGTTCTTATGATTTGGTTTATTTGGGTTGTTTTGTTTGTTCTGCTGCTGATTAGGGTTTGGATTTCCTCCCGCAGGTTTATTATTTTGATTATGTGCTTGTTTTGGTTTTTCAGGTGTCGCAACAGCTGCCGTTTCAGCATTTTGCTTTTTTTTGCGGTTTGGTTTTTTCTTTCTTTTTGGCTGATCGAAACGGGTTAAACTTTCCTGACCCATTGCGTTATTAAAGTCTTTTTCAGGCTCTGAAGTAACTTCGATTGCAAAATCTTCTAAAGAAGAAACTTTATTTTTTTGTTTATTTTCGGCAATAATTTCTTTTACCTGATCAATTTTTAAAACGTGCCAGTTTGCGAAATTGTTAGTATAAGCAAACCACATTAATCCTTTGAAAATATCTTGTTTTTGGCAGACAGCATCTCCTTTTTCGGTTACTAATTTAGTATCGTAATCCGGAAAATCCTTTAATGCGTCCATATAAGTATCTAACTCATAGTTCAAACAGCATTTTAGTTTACCACATTGTCCGGCTAATTTTTGCGGATTTAGTGATAATTGCTGATAACGTGCTGCAGATGTATTTACACTTCTAAAATCTGTAAGCCATGTTGAACAGCAAAGTTCTCTTCCGCAAGAACCAATTCCGCCCAGACGAGCCGCTTCCTGACGGAAACCAACTTGTTTCATCTCAACTCTGGTGCTGAATTCTTTTGCGAAATCTTTAATTAAAAGTCTAAAATCGACTCTGTCATTTGCCGTGTAGTAAAAAGTTGCTTTTGATCCGTCTCCCTGGAATTCAATATCAGATATTTTCATTTCCAGTTTATGCTGAATCGCTAATTCACGGGCGCGAACTTTCATTGGTTCTTCACGATCACGCGCTACAGACCAAATGTCGATGTCTTTTTGAGATGCTTTTCTGTAAATTTTAGGAACTTCGTTACTCTCCGGATTTACTCCTTTTTTCTTCATTTGAATTTTAACCAATTCGCCTGTCAAAGTAACAATTCCTATATCGTGTCCTGGTGAAGCAACAGTTGCTACAATATCACCAATACTTAAAGTTAATTTTTCTGAATTTCTAAAGAATTCCTTACGTCCGTTTTTAAAACGAACCTCAACACAATCAAAAATCGCCTCTCCATTAGACGGACTCATGTTAGAAAGCCAGTCAAAAACCGTCAATTTATTGCAGCTATCGGTGCCGCAAGTCCCATTATTTTTACAACCTTTTGGTGCGCCACCATCTGAGGTTGAACAACTTGTACATGCCATAATTATATATGTAGTGCCGCTAAAGCGCAGCTTAAGTTCATAAACGTTTGATCGGTAAAGATAGTATTTTTTTTATTTGGCTATTTATACATTAATTCTAAAGGGGTGTTAAAAGACTAAACAACTGATTATTAAGCGAAAATATTGTAATTGAATTACGTATAAGTACTTTGATTGTTTTGTTTTGAAATATTTAACTTACAATTTTATAAATTTTAAAACGTTATTCTTACTTCAATAAAAATTTAGAAATAACTTTGCACGCTTGTCAAAATTGTATTACGGTTGAGACAAAAAATTATGCAAACCAATATTTAAAATAATGATTGATTATTCAAACATGAAAACATATTTATTATTTATCGCAGTGCTTCCCTTCATTAGTTTGACAGCCCAAGTTAATGATAATAAAAAGGATACATTGTTTTTTAGCGTAGATAAGTATTACACTGTATCTCCCTCGATTGAATTAAAACTATCAAATGAGAATTACAACAAGAAACTGGCGTTCGAAAAAATGCAGTTTAGACAGACAAATACGGATGGTTATGTTTTTTTTAGCGGTGATTCTGTTGCAGCAAAAAACATTAAACCCAAAAATATAATCTCCATAAAAGATTATATTGAAAACAGAAAGTTTTATCATGACGGAAAATCTAATAAAATTGTGGACAAATGGAAATTAAAAGATTCTTTAACTGATAAATATGTGATTTTTTTTGATGATTGCAATCAACTAATACAGGCTAAAAGTTTAGAATATATCTCTTATTATCCTATACAGAAAGATTCGAAAATTATTGAGAATAAAAGAAAGGATACTCTTTTTTTTAAATTAGATAATAAATACATCTATGAATCTTATCCGGCAGTTAACCCTAAACGGTATTTATTAAAAGACAGCGGGACTTCTAAAAATGGGACTTTTTTCTTTGAAGAATTTGACGAGCAAACCAGGCCCAGATTCAAATCTAAAAAATCACTTGATTTAGAAAACTTTATACATTCAACCCGATTTTATAATGCAGAAAAGCAAATAATAGAAGATCGTAATCTCTCGAACTATTTAAGCAATTATATCATTTTTCTAGACAAAGAGGTCGAAAACAAACATGATTATATTCAGATTAAACCTTCTGTAACAATAGAATAATCTGGAGATCAAGCAATCCTAAAGAAGCATAAGGATTTAAATAAATATTAAAAAACCCATATTTGTTATTTACAAATATGGGTTTTCATTTTTGTATACTATTTTCCTAAGTTTCTTTGACTGTAATGATCTTAACCGGACAGGCTTTTGCCGCCAATTCACAGCTTTCTACAATTGTATGATTAGGAGATTTTAAGGTAAAAAAGCCTTTTGCATTTACAGAATGAATCAAAACCGATTTCCCGTCTTTTTTTGACATCTGAAAATGTACCGGATCCATTTCGACACAGTAATTACAGCCAATGCATTTATCTCTTTGTAAAGTAACAATAACCATTATGCCTCAACAATTTTATATAATTTGTCCGACATTCTGATTCTGAACGGAAGTTTAAAAGTACAATCGTCACCTTTTTTTGCTTTTTCAGCTTCTAGATCGTTTACAAACATTTCGTCGATAATCATTTCCTGAGCGCCTGTACTTGGGCCTGTAACCAAAATTTTATCTCCAATTTTAATATCGTAAGCTTCAATTTTAAATTGACCAACATTGGCTTTTGGGAAATAATGTGTTCCTTTTCCAACATAAACCTTTTTCTGTGTTGCTACAGATCCCGGAATATCGCTCCATTCGCCTAATTCCTGACCCAGATAATATCCTGACCAGAATCCGCGATTGTAAACGGTTTCTAAAGCCTGCATCCAAACTGCGATTTTTTCTTTTGTAAAAGTGCCTTCGTAATACGCATCAATAGCTTCGCGATACGTTTTGATAACTGTTGCCACATATTCCGGCGCGCGTCCGCGTCCTTCAATTTTTAAAACCTGAATTCCCGAATCTATAACCTGATCTAAGAAATCCAGCGTACATAAATCTTTCGGCGACATCATGTATTCGTTATCAAGTTCAATTTCAAAACCGGTTTCCTGATCTATAACAGTATATTTTTTTCGGCAGTTTTGTTTGCATGCTCCACGATTTGCCGATGAATTATGCGAGTGCAGACTCAAATAACATTTTCCTGAAACGGCCATACACAAAGCACCGTGACCAAAAATTTCAATTTCGACTAAATTTCCGTTTGGGCCTTTTATCTGTTCTTTTTCGATTTGAGCTGTAATGTTCCTTACTTGACGCAAGCTTAACTCTCGGCTTAAAACCATAGTATCTGCAAATAAACTGTAAAATTTTATGGTTTCGATATTGGTTACATTCAGCTGTGTTGAAATATGAACTTCCATTCCTATTGATCTTGCCATGGCGATTACGGCCTGGTCAGATGCAATTACGGCTGTAATGTTTGCTTCTTTGGCTTTGTTCAATAATGTTTTTACAACTGATAAATCATGATCGTAAATAATTGTGTTTAAAGTAAGATAGCTTCGAACGTTTTTAGCTTCGCAGCGATTCGCTATTTCTTTTAAATCTTCAATAGTAAAATTTACCGTTGAACGTGCGCGCATGTTGAGTTGTTCTACTCCAAAGTAAATAGAATCCGCACCATTATCTAGTGCAGCCTGAAGTGACTCAAAGCTCCCTGCGGGAGCCATGAGTTCAATTTTGTTAGTAAGTGTCATTTTCATTGTATTTTTTTTGCTAATGGTTGAAACCATTGGCAATGATTATAGCGGGGTATTTTTTATTCTTTTTCAAGATAACCGAACTCAACTTTAGAAGATGTCTCCTCGTTGTCGATATTCATTGTGTTCCTGCGGTTGAAACCGCAGGCTATATTTTTCCTTTGCGTATGTTATTTCAATATAGCCCGTGGTTTCAACCACTGGAAACGCATTGTTACGCATTTTATACTCGTTAACAATTGAAATCGTTGGCAATGATTATAGCGTGGTATTATTTATCGTTTTCAAAACAACGGAAAGTTCAACTTTAAAAGATGTCTCCTCGTTGTCGATATTCATTGTGTTCCTGCGGTTGAAACCGCAGGCTATATTTTTCCTTTGCGCATGTTATTTCAATATAGCCCGTGGTTTCAACCACTGGAAACGCATTGTTGAGCCAAATCGTTAAGTCAAGCAATCATTTATCTCCCAACCCATGCAATTTTATAAATTCATCAAATTCATCTTGACCATTTTTCTTAAGATGATGTTGCTTTTGATTTTTAATGTAATTGTAAGCAGCATCTAACTGGGATTCGCTGACAGAGAATGCCGCAAAACCAGTTTGCCAAGCAAATTTTTCAAGGATAAATTCTCCTCTATTCATAAAATGAGAAGAACTTCCTTTAATTTGCTTAACAATGTCTGAAACAGTTTTTTGTGGATTTTGTAAAAATAAGACATGCACATGATCTGGCATTCCATTGATGATTCTAACGGGACATCCAAGTTCAGTCAGCTCTTGCCAAATAAAATCGTATAATGTTTTCTCAATTGAAAAATCAATTAATTCCTGACGATTTTTGGTTGCCCAAATTGCATGAGTCCATAATTTGGTATAGGATTGTGACATAAATAAATTAGCATAAAATTTATGCTAATTTACTATTTTATACAACTTATCTGACAAACGAATACGAAAAGGAACCTCAAAAGTAACCTTATCACCAACTTTAGCAGATTGGGTTTCTGCGCCATCAACGATAAATTTATTTAAAACCATTACCTGTTCACCAGTTGTCGGCCCGGAAATTAAGATTTTATCACCGCTGTTTAACTCTTGGTTTTCAATAGTAAATTGTCCCACTTGTGCTTTTACATAATAATGCTCTGCTTTTCCAAGAAGTACTTTTTTTACTTTTACTTTTTGACGAATATCAACTTGTTTTTCGGCTGCCGCCAAAGCTGTATTTGGCAATTCGCCTGAATGTTTGAATTTTAGATTCTCCGATTTACCTTTTCTAAACACTTTGTTTCCAACTTGTTTTCCAGTTCTTAAACGAACCTGATCAACCAAAGGCATATGAATAATTTCTAAACATTCTGTAGAACAGCAGTTTTCCATTGCAGCTTTACAATCATCACATTGAATAAACAATAAATGACAACCGTCATTTTCGCAATTTGTGTGATTGTCGCAAGGTTTTCCGCATTGGTGGCATTGTGAAATAATATCATCTGTAATTCTTTCACCAAGACGATTATCAAATACAAAGTTTTTCCCGATAAATTTGCTTTCTAAACCTTCTTCTTTAAGTTGTTTAGCGTAATTAATGATTCCGCCTTCTAACTGAAATACGTTTTTGAAACCTTGGTGTTTAAAATAAGCACTAGCTTTTTCACAGCGAATTCCTCCAGTACAATACATTACCAGATTTTTATCCTCTTTGTGATCTTTAAGCTGATCATTAATTATGGGTAAACTCTCTCTAAATGTTTCAACATCTGGAGTAATCGCATTTTTAAAATGTCCAACTTCACTTTCGTAGTGATTTCTAAAATCAACCACAATCGTATTTGGATCATCAAGAATCTCGTTGAATTCCTTAGCTTTCAAGTGAACGCCTATATTAGTTACATCAAAAGTATCATCATTCAAACCGTCGGCAACGATTTTGTGACGCACTTTAATAGTCAATTTTAAAAACGAATGGTCATCATGTTCTACAGCTTCATTTAAACGAATGCCTTTCATGAAATCATAAACTTCAAGAGTTGCTCTAAAAGCCTCCAAATTTTCTTCAGGAATACTCATTTGAGCATTAATTCCTTCATTGGCAACATAAATTCGGCCTAAAGCATCAAGTGCGTTCCAAGCTAAAAATAAATCATCACGAAATTTTTTGGGATCTTCAATTTTGGCATACGCATAGAAAGACAACGTAAGACGTTGTTTACCTGCATCATCGATCATGATTGCTCTTTCTTCTGCGCTCAAAGTGTTGTACAGTTGCATGCTATAAACAGTTTTAAGTTAAGAATATATAATCGAATTCTATTTTCTGAGTGAATTCGGGCGCAAAGGTAGGTTTTTCTTTTCGATTTCAAAAAACAATTAACTAACCCTGTTTTAAACCGTATAAGTGATATAAGTTCATTTAATTTTTTGTTTTTGGATGTAGTTTTTACATATTTTATTTTGCAACTTTATTGCGTTAGTAAAAAATAAACACTGCTTATCAATACGTTATGAAAATTTCACTAAATTTATAAGGCACAATTTTAACATTTATGATTATGAATGCTTTAAAACTACCCAAACCACTCTTCCCAATTCTTTTACTTTTAATAATTTTCATCTCTTGTAAAAAAGAAAAACCGAAAGCCCCTCCTCCCATGCAGGCGCCTTTTGTAACCGTCAAGAGTGAGGATGTCCCCATTTACAAAGATTTTGCCGGACAGACTTTTGGAGATTTAGACATTGAATTAATCGCCAGAGTTGACGGAATTCTAACTGGAATTCATTTTAAAGAAGGTCAGCGCGTTAAAAAAGGGCAATTATTATACACCATTGATCCGCTGGAATACGATACAAAAGTGGAACAAGTACGTGGTCAGGTTGCCGCTGCACAAAGTAATTTAGTGAATGCCGAAGAAGAATTAAAACGAATTCGGCCGCTTGCAGATATGAACGCTGTTAGTAAAAGAGAATTAGACGCGGCTGTAGCCAAAGAAAAAGCAGCCCGATCAAACTACACCAGTGTTCAGGCAAGTTTAAAAAATCAGCAGATAGAAAGAAGCTATGCCAATATAAAATCACCAATCGACGGTGTTATTGGTCTTTCGAATGCCCGATTAGGAGATTATATTACCAAAATTGGAAATGAGTCTAAATTAAACACCGTTTCAAAACTAGAAAAAGTCAGAGTTCAGTTTACCGTCAGCGAATCAAATTATCTGCAATATCAAAAACAAGTCAAAGACGGAGAACGAATTACTGATCTTCAACTTATACTTTCTGATGGAAGTACACATCCATACAAAGGAACTCTCAATTTCTCTGACACCAAAATAGACCCAACAACCGGAACCGTAACTATCGAAGCACAATTTCCAAATCCGGAAGGAACTTTACGATCCGGACAATTTGCTAAAGTCCGTGTTTTACTCCGAACCCAAAAAGATGCGATTGTAGTTCCTCAAAAAGCCGTAACCGAAATTCAGGGATTATTCCAGGTTTCTATTATTGACGATAAAAACACCATTCAAACCCGAATGGTTGAAGTTGGACAGAAAATTGGAGTTGATTGGATTATTACTAAAGGTTTAAAACCCAACGAAAAAGTCGCCATTATTGGCAATCAATTTATTCAGCCTGGATCAACAGTAGTTCCAGTTCCCTACGTAGCCGAGAAAGATAAAAAGCAAATTGCATCATCTCTAAACAACTAGGCTATGGATAATTTCTTTGTAAGACGACCAATCGTTGCAATCGTACTTTCCATATTTATAGTTCTCATTGGAGGACTTTCGATTCTGTCAACGCCCATTGCACAATATCCCGAAATTGCCCCGCCTCTCGTTCAGGTTTCTACGAGTTACCGCGGAGCCAATGCGCTAAATGTCGAGCAAGCCGTTGCAACACCAATCGAACAAAAAGTAAATGGTGTTGAAAATATGTTGTACATGCAGTCGACGAATACTGGAGACGGAAGTATGACGCTTTCGATCACTTTTGATATGGGAACAGATTTGGATAATGCAACAATGTTAACTCAAAACAGAGTTGCCGAAGCGACCAACAAACTCCCAAACGATGTAAAAACAACCGGAGTTACAACCAAAAAGTCATTATCAATGCCTATGCTGATTTTGTCTTTGTATTCTCCTAACAAAACTTTCGATAATAACTTTTTGACCAATTATGCGAGCATTAATCTTGTAGATGCGCTCGCTCGTATTAAAGGTGTTGGAGAAGTTACACTTTACGGAGGAAGTAATTATGCCATGCGAATTTGGGTCAAGCCCGATATTATGGCCAAATACAACTTAACAGTTCCCGATATTATTCGATCTATTCAGGAACAAAATGCCATTGCACCCGGAGGAAAATTTGGCGCTCCGCCAGCAACACAAAACAATGAATTTACGTATAACGTAATGCTGAAAGATCGTTTGGTAAATCCAGAAGATTTCGAAAACATCATTTTAAAATCAAACATCAGCAATCAGCAGGTTCGGTTGAAAGATGTTGGAACAGTAACACTCGGAACCGAAAGTTATGCTTCGGTTGCCAAACTCAATGGAAATCCCGCAGGAACTATCGGAATTAAACAAATGCCGGGTTCGAATGCTCTTGAAGTTGCTGAAAACGTAAAAAATACGATTGAACAACTCAGTAAAAGATTTCCTCAGGATTTAAAATATGCCGTTTCTCTAGATACGACTTTAGCCATTTCTGAAGGAATTAACGAAATCATGCATACTTTAGTGGAAGCCATTATTCTCGTAATTCTGGTAGTTTTTATCTTTCTGCAAAACTGGCGTGCGACCTTAATTCCGCTTTTAACCGTTCCAGTTTCCCTGATTGGGGTATTTATGCTGTTTCCGTTACTCGGATTTTCGATAAATGTACTTTCTCTTTTAGGATTGGTTCTCGCCATTGGGATTGTCGTCGACGATGCCATTGTAGTTGTTGAAGCTGTAATGCACCATATTGAGCAGGGAATGTCACCGAGAGAAGCGACAAACCAAGCCATGCGTGAAGTTTCGGGACCAGTAATTGCGATTGCGATTGTTTTAACTGCCGTATTTATTCCGGTTGCATTAACTCCGGGAATTACCGGAAGATTGTATCAGCAATTTGCTATTACAATTGCTATTTCCGTGATTTTCTCTGCATTAAGTGCTTTAACTTTAAGTCCGGCTTTATGTTCATTATTACTAAAACCTAATCAGGAAGCAAAAGGCTGGCTCGGGAAATTCTTCAAATGGTTTAATGTTAAGTTTGGAAATTTCACCAATAAATACACAGGGTTTTCAGGTTTCTTAATCAAGAAAACAGCCCGAAGTTTAATTTTTATCGGAATTGTAGTTGGAGCCATTATTCTTTTGGGAGGAAAAATTCCGGGCGGGTTCGTTCCCGAAGAAGATCAGGGTTATATGTTTGTCAATATTGAACTTCCCGGAGCTTCTTCTTTGGAAAGAACTAGTAAAGTCATTCAAAAAGTAGAACATATTTTATCTAAAAATCAGGGCGTTGAATATTACACTTCGGTTGCCGGATTCAGTTTAATCAAAAACTCGGTTGCCACCAATAACGGATTTTTCTTCGTGGCCTTAAAAGAATGGAAAGAACGTGAACAAGATGTTTTCCAGATTTTAAAAGAAGTCAATGGAAAAGTAGTTTTCGGAATACCCGAAGCGACGGTTTTTGCTTTTGGGCCTCCGCCGATTACGGGAATTGGGAACGCCGCCGGATTCTCGATGATGCTTCAGGATAAAGAAGGAAACACACCACAATATCTTTTCCAGAATGCCCAAAGGTTTATGGCTGAAGCTAAAAAAAGGCCTGAAATTGGAACGATTCGAACGACCTTCAATCCAAATGTTCCTCAGATTAGTCTGGATATTGATCGAGAAAAAGTTTCAGAACTGAATCTTTCTTTATCCGATGTCAATCTTGCTATTGGTGCCAGTTTGGGAGGGCAATACATAAACGAATTCAATAAATTCGGACGGCAATATATTGTTTTGCTTCAGGCAGATCCAAGTTTTACCGTAAATCCAGAAGATATTAATAAGATTTTTGTTCGAAGTCGTGATAACAAAATGATCCCTATTACTAGTATTGCTACCATTCGAAAAGAAAGTGGACCCGAATTTACAACCCGTTTTAACTTGTATCGTGCCGCAGAAATTGGAGGAACACCATCACCCGGATTTACTTCGGCGGAAGCCATGAAAGCATTGCAAGAAACCGCTGCAAAAGTTCTTCCCGCCGGAATGGGCTACGAATGGGCGAATATGAGTTATCAGGAAAAACAAGCTGAAGGAAAAGGGAATACCGTTTTTATCATGGCGCTGTTTTTCGTGTTTTTAATTCTCGCCGCACAATACGAAAGCTGGAAATTACCTTTCAGCGTTTTACTCGGAACTCCTTTTGCCGTTTTTGGTGCTTTCCTCGGATTGTATCTCTGCAGATTATTAAGTCCCGATTATGTAAATAATGTTTTTGCGCAAATTGGTCTCGTAATGCTGATTGGATTGGCTGCAAAAAATGCCATTCTGATTGTCGAATTTGCCAAAGAAGAATATGAAAAAGGAATGCCCGCTAAAGAAGCCGCATTGTACGCTGCCAAATTACGTTTCCGACCAATTTTAATGACGGCTTTTGCTTTTATTTTGGGAGTTGTTCCGTTGTTAACCGCAAGTGGAGCCGGAGCGCAAGCCAGAAAAGTAATGGGAATGACTGTTTTTAGCGGAATGTTGGTTGCCACCATTTTGGGCGTTTGTCTGATTCCGGTGTTATTTGTATTTATTGAAACATTCGGAAAGAAAAAACCGGAGGAAATCGATGAACCTAAAGACGAAGAAAAATGAAAAATCTAAAAATACTTTCAGCGTTATTTTTGATGGTTGTTTTTCCTTACGGATGTATGGTTGGACCAAAATACGTCAAACCCGAACAACCTCAGGCAGATACTTTTCGTTTTGGCGATCAAACCAGAGACACAACAAAATCTGTTACCACCATAAAATGGTCATCGATATTTAACGATGATGTCTTAATTGGCCTGATTGAAAAAGGAATTCAAAACAATTACGATCTTAAAATTGCTTTGGCACGTTTGGAACAGGCAAAAGCCAATCTCGGAATCGCAAAAGCCGATTTATTTCCTGCTTTTCAATATTCTGGTCAGGTAAATAGTGCCGAAACTTTTATGCAGCCTTCATCGGCTTTGGCAAATATGTCTTGGGAACTGGATTTTTGGGGAAAATACCGTCATCAGAATAAAGCTTTGCAAAACGAACTTTTAGCAACCGACGAAGCACGAAAAGTAGTCCTGTCGAATATTGTCAGCACTATTGCCATTTCTTATTTTGAATTGCGCGATTTTGATAACCAACTGGAAATTACGACACATACATTAGAAACCAGACAGAAGGCGTACGACATTATTAACGAACGTTTTATAAGCGGTTATGTTGCCGAATTGGATAAAGTTCAAATTGAACAGCAGGTTGCAATTGCCGAAGCGAATATTCCGTTAATCAAAAGACAGATTACGGCTCTGGAAAATTCCATTTCGATTTTAGTCGGACAAGTTCCACAGCCAATTCAGCGTGGAAAAACGAATAGTGAATTGTTGATTTTAACGACTTTCCCAACTTCGGTTCCGTCAGCTTTATTAGAAAACAGGCCCGATGTAAAACGTCAGGAATATTTATACAAAGCAGCTTATGAAAGAATTGGTGTTGCGCAGGCATTGCGTTATCCGTCGTTTAATATTGCTGCCGTTGCAGGTTTTACCAGCATTATGGTTGGAGATTTATTTAATGATGGTTCGTATATGCAGAATGTTGGTGCTGGCGTTACGGGACCAATTTTTAACTTCGGAAAAAACAAACGACGCGTTGATGTCAACCGACAAATTGCGGAAGAAGTAAAATTCAATTTCCAAAAAACCTATTTAACCGCCATTGCCGAAGTCGAAAACTCCCTTCAAAATGTGGCTATGTTTAAAGAAGAATGGACAGCCAGAAACCGACAGGTTATTGCTGCACAGAAAAACTACGATCTTTCAAATGCAAGGTATTACAATGGTTATGTTTCGTATTTAGAAGTTCTGGATGCGCAGCGATCTTTGTTTGAAGCGCAATTAAGTCTTTCACAGTTAACCCAAAAACAATTAAGTTCAATGGTTCAATTGTATAAAGCCCTTGGCGGAGGATGGAATTAGTTTTTTTGAGGTTAAAAGGTTTTTTTAAGTTGCTAAGATTTTGAGACGCTAAGATTCTAAGTTTTTTTCTTTTATATCTAGTTATCATTCCGTAGGAATGTTTCATCGGTAGAAAAAAATGACGATCGCCCATATTTACGTTCCATAGGAACGTTTGATGTTATCAGATTATAAAAACGATACCAAAATCAAACGTCTCTACGGAACGTAAAACAATGATAACAATATAATTTTCTACCAACGAGATGTTCCTAGGGAACAAGGAAATATATAAATTTAAAAGAGGGGTGTTTCAATTTTGAAACACCCCTCTTTTAAATCTTTGTACCTATGTACCTTTTCTGCTTTGAACCTAAGAACCTCAGCAAATCAGAATCTTATTCCCTTAATTAGCAGAATTCGTTAAACGCATCTTGCAGGTTCTCAGCAATCATTTCAGCTGGACGACCTTCGATGTGGTGACGCTCTAACATGTGAACCAATTCTCCGTTTTTGAACAAAGCCATAGATGGCGATGATGGAGGAAAAGGAAACATATGTTGTCTTGCTGCATCAACCGCTTCTTTGTCAACACCAGCAAAAACTGTAATAAGGTGATCTGGTTTTTTAGCGCCTTCTAAACTCATTTTTGCTCCCGGACGTGCATTTCTTGCAGCGCATCCGCAAACAGAGTTTACAACAACTAAAGTGGTACCTTCAGCTTTGATAGCATTTTCAACAGCTTCGGCACTATGTAAATCTTGAAACCCAGCAGCTGTAAGTTCAGCCTGCATTGGTTTTACCATTTCTTCTGGATACATATTTTTATTCTTTTAAATTTTACTTTTGAACTGCAAAGTTACAAAGTTTACTCGCAACTACTTAATTTGAAGTATAAAGTTTTGTTATAGTTCGATATAAAATTCTAAGCCTTGTATTTCAGAATATTTAAACTGCTGCTTGTTTTACTTTTTTCTCAGGAAATTGATAATTATATTGTTTTAAATGTCTGTTTCTCCCTCGCATTTTACGTTTTGTCGTCAAAACCGTTTCCTTATCCTGTTCAGAAATCTCAATAGTTGAAAGATAATTACTTACAAATCTTTTAAGAACTTCTATATTATCGACTTCTATAGAATATATCGTTTTTTTACCTTCATATTTTATCTCGACCAGATTTGCTTTTTTTAATTCAAGTAAATGTTTTGATATTGTGGATTGTGCCAAAGGAATTAAATCAACTATTTCACCGCAAGTTCTATTATCTTTTCTCCATAAAAGGGTCATAATTTGAATTCTTGTTGGATGCCCGAGTGCCTTGCAAATCTTTCCTATTGCTTCTGTTTCTATATCAAATTTTAAATTCTTTGTAGTTCCCATAATCCTCTTCAATTTTTCAAATACAAAATTAATTGGCAGGGCATCTTTTGAATCGCTTCAAAAAGTCATAAAAACAGAACAATAAGGTATTTTTTATACGTTCACATCACAGTTCTCAAAGTATGCACTACTTATTACGATAAAAAAATTAGAATAAGATGGTCCGCAGATTTTACAGATTTAGACTGATGTACGCTCAGTTTTTACCTTAACTGAATAAAACTCTAAACAATGCCTTTATAAAAGGCAATTTTGGACATTTTAAAATGACTTGAAGGTCTTCAAATAAATTGGTTTCTTCATCTAAGAATTTAAAAATCAATTGTGGATTTCCTTTTTTGAATAAAGAAGAAAAAATAGACCTTCCTAATTCATTATGGCGATACAGAATATCTAAAAGCAATAAATCATAAAACCAGAATCGGCTTTTTTTATGAAACGCTTTCATACTGAACGATTCCGGGATTTTTGGAGAACTATTATCACTAAGAAACTTTATTAATTCTGAGGATTTTTTATCTGAATTTTTGAAAGTATAACCCGTACTTGCTTTTGTCCATCCGCCGGCAGTTCCAATGTTTAAAACACGTTTAGTGTTTTTCTTCCAAAAAGGATAAGAAGTCATTGGGATGCTTCCCTGCTCCTTTTCGATAATTTCAAATTGGTGTGTTCCGAGTTTCTGCAAATAGATTTGAATTTCATTTTCGTATTCTTCCGTAGGAAGCAGTTTCTCCGAAAACAAAGTATATTCAACCAAAGCTTCAGTTTTAGAAGTTGGCAAGACATACATAAATCTTGTATTTCCTTTTTGTTCTACCGAAAAATCCATGAAAATAACTTCTTCAGGATTGAAAACTTCTGATTCTGATTTTACAAACCAACCCACAAAATGCTGCTGTAAAACCGGATATTTCGTTTGACTTTCGGCGAAAGCCTTTGTATAAATGCTGTTGAATAAATAATTACAGGTATATCTGTTTTGTTCTGTACCAACAAAAACATGCGTTTCGAGTTCGTTGATGTCGGTTACTTTTTCATTTAGAAAAGTAATATTCGGTTGATTTGAAATAGCATCGAAAACGAAATTATAAAAATCTAATCCGTTGATTTTATTATAGGTATAGGGTTTTAATTGAAGATCTCGTTTAAAGTTTTTATTGGCAAATAAAGCCAAATCCCATTTTTTAGAGATAATTGGATTCCAAATTGAATCTTCTTTTTCCCAAAAACACCAGGTTCTGTCATTTGTTTTCTTCGAATCCTGATCTAAAAGCAAAATTGATTTATCAGAGAATTTTCCAGATAAAACCATTTTATAAACTGTCATTAAAGACGCCAGTCCGGTTCCTGTAAAAATGTAATCGAAGTGTTTAATTTGCGAAGAATTCATTCTCAAAAATAAGAAAATTTATTCTTTCAGTTTTTCTAAAAAAAGGTTAAAATCCTTTGGACTCAAATAATTGCTGTACTGCAGTATAATCTCGTTTTTCTCATTCAAGACACATAAAACTGGATATAGAATTTGATTATTAATTGTTCCGAGCTGTAAAGCCAGTTCGTGAATACCCACATTATTTCCCAAAGGTTTGTATTTAAATGTCTGATTATTAAATGCAATATCTCGCTTTTCTTCGGCATTCAAATCAATGAAATAGAAATCTGAGTTCAGTTTTTCGATAATTTTCTGGTTTTTAAATGTCGTTGCTTTCATTCGCTGGCAAAACTGGCACCAATCGGTATGGATGAAAACGATGATTTTTCGTTTTTGAATTTGCTGTAAACTATCTACTTCTTCAAAAGTGTTGCTTTTTAACTGGCAGAATCCTGTTGAGGTTATTCCGAAGAAGAAGATTAGGAAAAATAGCTTTTTCATTTTGTTGTTTTTTAGCCCACAGATTTTACAGATTATTATGTCTTTTCGTACCATTAAACTGGACTGAAGTCCAGCCCTACAACATAGTTCGTTCCGTTGGAACTTCAAGAGCCATAGGCTCGATTCATATTGTAGAGCTGGACTTCAGTCCAGTTTAATTATGAATTGCATTATTGTCGCCCATAAATTTACCTCAAAGTATATCGCAACCCAAAAAAACCACGAATAGTCTGATTTTGCCCATAAACATAAGTTGTATCAAAAGTCAATCCGTATGGGTTATCTGGAGTTCTCAGTACTTTTCCAGCTGCATCGTATTGCACATTTTTATCAAAAGGATCATTTGTTCTCGAAATCAAAAACGGATTATTCTGCTTTGGAGTAAAGTTCAGCAAATTTTTGATACCTCCGTAAAGTTCGAAATTTTTCCAGCCTGTGTATGTAAACTGAATATTCTGAATGCTGTACCAAGGCGAATTTGGATTTCTCGGATCATATTCATTTAACAAAGGCAGTTTCATCGGACTGTAAACATTTCCGGTATAATCCAGCAATAAATTCCATGGCTCAATTTTATAAGACACACTCCATGTTGCTGTAAATTTTTCGGTTAGAAAAGGTCTTTCTGAAATTCCGTTCTGAACATTTTTGTTGTCTAAAACCGTTGCGCCCAGAATAAACTTTAAACCATTGGTAAAATTGACATCGACATTGGTACTGATTCCCTGACTGATAGCATAACCATCAATATTATCATAAATGATTTTATTCGGATCGGTTTCATAATCTGAAATGATTTTATTACTGAAACGGGTATAAAAAGCCGTCGTTTCAATTCCAATAAAAGTTCCGTTATTAAAGTTTATTTTCTGAATATAATTCAAATTTACGTTTACAGATTGTTCCGGTTTTAAATCATTTTTAATTACAACTTCTCTTGAACCTGTAAGTGCCGCATGATCTTCGGTAAATAAATTCACAACCCGAAATCCCGTTCCGGCATTTAATCTGAAAATCGTATTATCATTTGCTTTAAAGCGATACGCAAATCTTGGTGTAAAAATAGAACCGTGAATCGAGTTATAATCATAACGCGCTCCCAATAAAACCTGGCTTTTTGGCGAAAATGTAATTTCATCCTGAACAAAAATCCCCGGTAACCAGGTACTTTCAGCATCTTTTGTTGCCGGAGTATTGTCGTCATAATACGAATATCGATTTGCAATTCCGGCAAGTAAATCATTACGGCCAATCTTTTTATCCCAAGTCAATTGCAGAAAACCAATTTTTTGATTCGCAATGAATGATGTTGTTCCGTAACGACTGTCCTGATAATGCACGTTTCCAGAGAAGGAAAGCATTAGTTTTTCTTCAAACGGCAATTGATAACTTCCAATTAATTCTGCTCTTTTAGTATAAATGCTTTCACCATAAATTTCGTCTCCTCCTCGGTATTTTTTCTCCCAGCGAACATCGCCGCCCCATCGGTCTTCGTACATTCCGCGCGCTGCAATCGTAAAAAGGCGATTATTATTTCTCTGAAAGTTCCATTTATTAAAAACCGAAATTCGATCAGAAAGCGTTACATCTGTAAAATTATCCTTGTCTTTATCAATAACCTGATTATAGCTAAAATAATTAATCCCTAAAAGAGAAGTTGCTTTTTTCCCTACATTAAACTTCATTCCCAAATCAAGATTGTTTTCAAAATAAGAAGTTGTAAAATAATCCGCAGAAAACATTGGAGTATTTATTGGGTTTTTAGTGATAATGTTGATCAAACCTCCAACAGCCTCACTTCCATACAGAGACGAAGCTGGACCTTTTACTATTTCTATTCGTTCCACCAAAGAATTCGGAATTCCGGATAAACCATAAACTGTGGAAAGGCTGCTTACAATTGGCATTCCGTCAATTAAAACCAACGTATACGGACCTTCGAGGCCGTTAATATGAATATCTCCCGTGTTACAAACGCCGCAATTCAACTGCGGCCGAACGCCGTTTATGTTTTGAAGCGCATCATAAATACTTGGCGTTGGATTTTTTTTGAAGAAAACCGGTGAATAAACCTCAACCGGAACGGCACTTTCTAAACGTTTCACTGGTTTTAAGGTTCCCGAAACTACTACTTCGTTAAGCTGGTTTTCATTATCTTCTAAATCAATATCAAGATTGAGGTTTTGTCCTTTTACAATTGAAAATCTTTGAGTCACGGGTTTAAATCCAGTCGAAGTTGCCTGGATTTTTCCTTCTTCAATACTAACATTTTCAAAAACATAATAACCTAAACTATCTGAAACTGTTTTTTGTTTTGTTCCTAATAACTGAACATTCGCGGCTTGTAATTTTTGTCCGTTGCCAGTTATAAAACCAGAGATTTTAGAAGTTTCCTGAGCAAAAGAAAAGTGTAAGTTAAATAATATCAATATCCAAATTGAATTTTTCATCGTGGTAAAATTAATTTTAGACAAAACTAAAAATTAAATTTGACAAATAATCATTTTAAATTTAGAAATTTATAACTTTAGTTATGTCAATATGTTATATTTCTATTTGCTTTAAAATCTAGAGAGAAATAAAACAAGTTCAATAGCGTCCAGCTTTAGCTGGATGAAAATATAAACGAAACCAATAGGCTTTAGCCAAACCGATACGATTTGGCTAAAGCCTGTTTCGATTCAAATCTAATTCCCCTAGCTGAAGCTAGGGGCTATTAAACTTTATAAACTTCAAAATCCTCGTCAATAAGATCTTTATTAATTACAGCTCCGGCGAAAGATCCTATAGAAACCGCAATGGCCACAGATCGCATTTGAGTGGTGCAATCTCCGCTCGCATAAATGCCGGCAACGTTTGTTTTCTGCATAAAATCAACTTTTAGCAAACCTTGTTCGTTTATATCGCAGCCTAAATCCGCCGGCAACGGACAATGCTGTTCAAATGGCGGTCTAGCATAAATGGCTTTTACAGCAACTTTTTCCTGATTTTTGAAAATGATATTTTTGACATATCCTTCTTCGTGTTCGAAGGAATCTATTTCTTCCTCAAAAATTTGAACACCATGTTTCTTAAGTATTTCGGTTTGTTCTAAAGTCAAAGTTGATTTTCCGTTCGTACATAATCTCAAATCTTTTGTCCAGTTCGAAATCAGTTTTGCAAAATCAAATGCCATTTCACCATTGGCAATAATAGCTGTTTTTTCATTTTTAACTTCATAACCATGACAATACGGACAATGTAAAACCGAAATTCCCCAACAGTCAGCAAAACCATTAATTTCGGGAAACAGATCTTTAATTCCGGTTGCAAACAGGATTTTCCTTGAATTGAAAGTTTCACCAGAGTCTGTTGAAACTTCAAATCCGTTTTCTTTCCCGATCGCTTTTACAGCTAGTCCGTTATAAAAATGAACCGTTTTATAGAGATCCACTTGTAATTTGGCTTTCGCCGAAATCACAGCAGGCTTTTCACCATCTTGTGTAATAAAATTATGCGAATGCGGCGTTTGTCTGTTACAAGGCAAACCGCTGTCAATAATCAAAACCTGACGCAGAGAACGTCCTAAACTCATTGCAGCAGATAATCCGCTGTAGCTTCCGCCAATGATAATCACATCAAAATTCTTCTGTTCCATAACTAATACTTTTAATGATTTTGTTTTTTGTGTAATTTGTAATTAATCAAATGCCCGATGATCATCCCGATTCCGCCAAAATAAATGAGATCCAAATGAATCTCTAAGAAGATTTCAGCCAAAATACTAATCCAGATTAAACTCAATGAAACAATCAAAATCGACGAAACCAAAAGACTTGATTTTTTCGTAATTTTGAGAATTGCAAATAAGCCTATCGAAGCAAATACTAAATCGATAATTGGATTGTGACTTATGCCCAAAGGAAGTATTGTTAAAAGTGGAAAAATCAAACAATGAACCAGGCAGATTGTCGCGCTCGAAATTCCTAAAATATCGTAAAAGGATGAGGTAGTTTTCTTCATTTCTTGTACATTTGCTTATTGCAATTTTGTTGCAAATATACACATAAAAATCAATTGCAACATTGTTGCGTTAAATTTTTTAATTCAAAATAAAATGAAATCTACACGTAACACTACAGCAAAGACAGCCGTTTTAGAGGTTTTTGAGAAATCTAAAACAGCATTGTCACACACCGAAATTCAAAAACAATTGAATGATGTCTGCGATCGCGTTACTATTTATAGAATTTTAGATCGTTTGGTTAACGACGATATCATTCATAAAATCTCCAATCTTGACGGCACGGTAAAATATGCAAAATGCAATCATTCACATCAAAGAGTACACATTCATAATCATGCTCATTTTAGCTGTGAGAACTGTCATGAAATTACTTGTCTCGAAACTGTAAAGCCAAGTTATATTATGCCTCATAATTATAAAGTAAACGAAATAAACTTCACACTTTCTGGATTATGTCCAAAATGTTTGAATTCTAACATTTAAGTTTTAGACAAGTCTAAAAATATTGTTGAGCGAATATAATTTTTCTATATATTTGGTAAATCAATATATTAGAAATGACCAAATCATTAGAAGAAGTTAACCAATCGGTTGCTACAGAACATAAAAAAACAGGTTTCAGGAAAATATTAGCCTTTTTAGGCCCGGCATATTTAGTAAGCGTTGGTTACATGGACCCCGGAAACTGGGCCACAGATATTGCCGGCGGAAGCCAGTTTGGCTACACTTTAGTCTGGGTTTTATTAATGAGTAACTTAATGGCTTTGCTTTTGCAGAGTTTAAGTGCAAGACTTGGAATTGTAACGCAGCGCGATTTAGCGCAGGCTTCCAGAGAAACCTATTCAAAATACATCAACTACATTTTATACTTTCTCGCCGAAATTGCGATTGCGGCCTGTGATTTAGCAGAAGTTCTCGGAATGGCGATTGGAATTAATCTTTTATTCGGAATTCCGCTTTTTGAAGGAGTTTTGATTACCGTTTTAGATACTTTCCTTTTACTCTTCTTAATCAATAAAGGAATCCGAAAAATGGAAGCTTTTATTATTGTTTTGGTCGCCATTATTGGATTTTCTTTCATTTTCGAAATGATCTTTGCAGAACCTGAAGTTCCAAAAATCCTTGCCGGGCTTATTCCTTCTATTCCAAATTCGGCTGCTTTATATATCGCAATCGGAATTATTGGGGCAACTGTAATGCCTCACAATCTTTACTTACACTCTTCTTTGGTGCAAACCAGAAAATTTGACAGAAGTCCTGCCGGAATCAAACAGGCTTTAAAATACAATTTTATAGATTCGACAATTGCTTTGAATTTGGCTTTCTTCGTAAATGCTGCCATTTTAATTCTTGCCGCCGCAACTTTCCACAAAAACGGAATGTTTGAAGTTGCCGAAATTCAGGATGCGCATAAATTTCTGGAACCATTATTAGGAACGAAATGGGCTCCAATATTGTTTGCAGTTGCTTTAATCGCCGCGGGACAAAGCTCAACTGTAACCGGAACGCTTGCCGGACAAATTGTGATGGAAGGTTATTTACACTTACGTATCCAACCTTGGGTTCGCCGAATCATAACACGTTTAATTGCGATTGTGCCTGCTTTAATCGTTATTTGGGTTTATGGTGAAAGTGTAACAGGAAAGCTTTTAATTCTAAGTCAGGTGATTTTGAGTTTACAATTAGGTTTTGCGATTATTCCGCTGATTCATTTTGTCAGTGATAAATCAAAAATGAATGGTTTTCATATTTCGAGAACTACTCAGGTTGTTTCCTGGATTATTGCAGCCATTATTGTTTCATTGAATGCAAAGTTGGTTTATGATGAAATTACATCGTGGCTTGCAAGTTCAAGTCATCCAATAATTTTATGGCTTACGGTTGTGCCGCTTGCTTTTGCTTTTTTAGGCTTACTTCTTTACATTGTTTTTAAACCTTTTATTGCTAAAGCCAAATCAAAAACTATAAATCATTCGCCTCATAACCTGAAACTGCATTTCTCTCAAAAGAAAACTCAGGAAGTAAAAAACATCGCTGTTTCTGTCGATTTTTCTCATGCCGATGAAGCTGCACTTAATCATGCTTTCGAATTAGGCGGAATGGATGCAAAATACACTCTTATACATGTTGTCGAAACAGTTGGCGCGTTAATGTATGGAATCCACATTCATGATCACGAAACTACAATTGATGAAAAACTATTATTAGAGTATAAAAAAATGCTTTCAGAAAAAGGATTTAACATTGAAACAGAGCTTGGTTTTGGAAAACCAAACAAAATAATTCCGGAAATCATCAACAGCGGTATTTTCGATATTTTGGTAATGGGAACCCACGGCCACACTGGATTAAAAGATATTCTTTTTGGCACAACGGTAGATAAATTGAGACATAAAATTTCAATACCTTTGCTGATTGTTAAATAAAATAGTTCTTTTTAGAGGGACAAAGGTGCAGAGGTGCAAAGCGACAAAGGTTTCCTCTCAATCCAAAATCTAAAATTAACACTCTAAAATCTAAAATCGAATGACCTTCTCAGAAGAAAATTATCTAAAATCTATATATCACTTAACGGCGGCTTTAGAAACTGAAGTGAGCACGAATGCCATTGCAGAAATCATGGAAACAAAAGCTTCTTCTGTAACGGATATGCTTAAAAAACTGGCTGATAAAGATTTAGTAAATTATAAAAAATACCAGGGTGTTTCGTTAACCGAAAACGGAAAGCTGGCAGCCAAAATGATTGTTAGAAAACATCGTTTGTGGGAAGTTTTTTTGGTAGAGAAATTAAACTTCAGCTGGGATGAAGTTCATGATATTGCAGAACAGTTAGAACACATCAAATCTGAGCAATTAATTAACCGTTTAGATGATTTTCTGGGGAATCCTACTGAAGATCCGCATGGTGATCCGATTCCGGATGCTAATGGCCGAATTATTAAAATTGAGAAACAACTGCTTTCTGAATTATCAGAAAATCAAACCGGAGTTTGTGTCGGCGTAAAAGATACTTCTTCAGAGTTCTTAAAATATCTGGATAAACAAGGAATCGCTTTGGGTTCTAAAATTGAATTTCTTTCTAAAGAATCTTTCGATTTATCAGTAAAAATTAAGGTTGATGGAAAGGAATTATCTATTTCTAATAAAATTGCTTCTAATTTGTTTGTGAAACTGGTTTAGCGAGTTATTTCGCAGAGATTCGCGAAGAAGTTTCGCAGAGATACACTAAGATTTTATCTTTTGTCAGGCTGAGCGAAGTCGAAGCCCGCAAAGTGATTCAGCAAACGAGGCTTCGACTTCGCTCAGCCTGACAACTCAGATATATATTTCTAAAAATTATTATTTAAACAATCCCCTTTTCAATCATCTCCAGCATAACCGGAGAAGCATTTTTAAATGTAGGAGGCTGCTCGATAATACTTCCTGCATTCTTTTTATTTACTTTGAAAGTTACATCGTTATCTGTTGTAAACAAAAGTGCCGTTAGAAATGGTTTTTTGATATAAGAGCCTAAAACCAATAAAGCTTCATCTAAAGTGTGAATGCTTTCGATTTCTTCTGTTTTATAACGTGAAGTTAAGGAAATCGAGAACGTATTATCTTCATTCAAAACCAATCTGAAATAAATATTTTTAATCTCGGTGTCCCCCATCGTTTTAGCCAAAGTCAGTTTTGCGAAAGTTCCGGCTTGAATACTTTCTTTAACTCGTTCACAAAAAAGGGCAAATATCGGTTCGTACATTTTTTTTAAGTTGCTAAGGTTCTGAGATCCTGAGATTCTAAGTTTTTATAATCTTGTCTATTATTTTACGCAAAGTTGCGCAAAGATTTCGCAAAGTTACACAAAGATTATATAAATTTTCTTTGTGTCCCGATAGCTATCGGGACTGTCTTATCTCCGCGCAACTTTGTGGAATAACTTATTTTCCTGTAAATTCAGCTTTACGTTTTTCTAAAAATGCTGAAGTTCCTTCTTTAAAATCCTCCGTTCCAAAACATTTTCCGAACGATTTTATTTCAGTATCGAATCCGTTTTTGCCATCTTCAAAATTAGCATTGATTGCCTTAATTGCCTTAGCAATCGCAAACGGAGCATTTTTAATGATTTTTTGAGCAATTACGTTCGTAAAAGATAAAAGTTCTTCTTGCGGCACTACGTGATTTACTAAACCGTATCGTTTTGCTTCTTCTGCAGAAATCATCGCTGCGGTCATAATCATTTCCATCGCACGGCCTTTCCCCACTAATTGCGGCAAACGCTGTGTTCCTCCGTAGCCCGGAATCAATCCTAAAGTTACTTCTGGCAATCCCATTTTTGCATTGTCTGAAGCTATTCTAAAATGACACGCCATTGCCAGCTCTAATCCTCCGCCTAAAGCGAAACCATTAACAGCTGCAATAACTGGTTTTTTAAGATTTTCGATATAATCAAATAATAATTCCTGACCTTCGGCTGCTAATTGTGCGCCTTCAACAACGGTATAGTTTGCAAATTCCGAAATATCTGCTCCGGCTACAAAAGCTTTTTCTCCGCTTCCGGTTAAAATAATAACGCGGACATCGTCACTTTTCCCTAAAAGCTTAATAGCATTGCTCAAATCGCTAATTGTCGATTTGTTTAAAGCATTCAGTTTTGTAGGTCTGTTTATGGTAATTGTAGCAACTTTTTCCTCAATAGAAATTAATAAATTTTCGTAGTTCATGACGATGAATTTAAGAGTTTGTAATAGGTAAAGAAACCCTAAATGTGGTTCCTTTTCCGTAAGTTGATTCAAAGGTAATTGTTCCTTTGTAATTTTCTATAATGTTTTTGATAATTCCGAGTCCGAGTCCCATACCGCTGGTTTTGGTAGTAAATTTTGGTTCGAAGATTCGGCCGATATCTTGTTTCTGAATTCCTATTCCGTTGTCTTTTACGGCAATTTCGACATTGTTATTTCGTCTTTTTACCGTAACGACTATTGATTTTTGAAACTGACTTTCGGGAATGGCCTGCGTCGCATTTTTAACCAAATTGGTAATCACACGAATCAGTTGCGTACGATCCATTTTGGAAATAATTTCTTCTTCATCGCTTTCAAAAGAAATATATTCTTCGTTGAAAATATCCAAAGCCAATTCGACAACCTCAACCACATTCAAGGTTTCGTTTTGCTGTGCCGGCATAGAAGCAAAGTTTGAAAATGCTGAAGCCACCGCCGTCATTGTATCAATCTGCTGAATTAAGGTTTCAGAGTAATCATTCATTTTCTGCTTTACGTCAGGATCATTCGGATCAAACTTTCTTTGGAAACTCTGAACCGTTAATCGCATTGGCGTAAGCGGATTTTTAATTTCGTGTGCAACCTGTTTCGCCATTTCGCGCCACGCTTCTTCACGTTCGCTTTGTGCTAATTTAATCGCACTGGTTTCCAGTTTATCAACCATTCCGTTATACGCTTTTATCAGAAAGTTGACTTCTTTGCTGTTGGCTTCTAAAACAATTTTTTCGTTTTTCTGATCCAAATTGGTTTCTTCCAAACGATCTGAAATGGTTTTTAATGATTTTGTGATATAGGTCGAAAGGAAATACGCCAAGGCAAAAGCTACAATCAACATAAAAGAATAAACCTGACTTAAGCGAATCAGGAAAGTATTCAATTCATTATCGTAATAACCGTCGTCTTCTAAATACGGAAGATTCAGGATTCCGAGTGGTTTGAATTTTTCGTCTTTTATTAAACTGTATGATGATCTGTTTTTGACTCCGTCGATAGTTTTAATGTCTACAAAACGTTTTTCGATGGAAGAACGAACCAGTTTTAAAATATATTCCGGAATTGGCGGCGCAATTTTATCAACGGCGAAAGATTCTTTGGAAGATTTTAAAAGCTTTCCGTCAAGACTGTAAATGTTGATTTCAATTTTGTGAATCTGTGCTAATTCGTGAATTTTATCTTTAAAGATTAAATCTAAGTTTTGAGTTTTAAGCGGATAAGTCGTTGTAGAAAGCACATAATTGATGTGTTCTTTTACCGCATTTTCTTTTCGTTCTAAACGTTCCTGGTGATATTCTTTAGCCTCGGTTTTAAACTGAATAATAGAAATCGAAGCCAATAAAAAAGATGCCACAACAATCAATACAATCATCGACAGGAAAATCCTGGTACGAAGTGAGAGCATTGTCATTTTGATGTTTAGCATGTTCTTTTTGTTTTTTCACCACGAATTTCACGAATTTACACTAATTCTTTTTTTGCCACAGATTAAAAGGATTAAAAAAAATCATTTAAATCCTTTTAATCTGTGGCAAAAAATTACAAAAATAAATTCGTGCTAATTAGTGGAATTAGTGGCAAACTCTTTTTATTTTTTTTCTCGAATTCGTTTATAGAAACGAAATCCCAGCATTATTAAAACCGAGAATAAAATAATCCCGATTACGCCGAAAATCCAGTTGATGGCACTTTTTAAAACTACTAAAAAGACAACGGCAAATAAAATAATTGTTGCGCCTTCATTCCATAAACGCATAAAATTATTGGAATATTTTACCTCATCGTTTTGCAATTGTTTGAAAATCTGATGGCATTTTCCGTGATATAAATATAGAAGGAAAACGAAACATAATTTTACATGCATCCAAGGTTGTGTGAGCCAAATGTGTCCTGCATCTGTAAAAAACAGCATCCAAAAAGCAAAAATACTCGCCAAAACCGCCGACGGCCATGTAATAATGTACCACAAACGGTAGGCCATTATTTTGTATTGCGCCTGCAGAATTTCTTTTTCGGGAGATGGTTTTTCATTGGCTTCAATTTGATAAACAAACAAACGCACAATATAAAACAAACCTGCAAACCAAGTAATTACAAATATTAAATGCAGGGATTTTAGATAGTTATAATATTCCATTATTATTTGTTTAAAGTTTCAGGTTTAAAGTTTCAAGTTATCAACTTTGAGAAAAACTTTAAACTTTAAACGTGAAACAAATATTATTTAGCCCAATCATTAATCCAGTTACTTACTGTTTCACACCATTCATCATCATCATTTAAACATGGAATTGCAAGGAACTCTTCTCCTCCATTTTTCTCAAAATCTTCTTTGGCGCGCATGGCGATTTCCTCTAAAGTTTCTAAACAATCCGAAACGAAAGCTGGTGTTACAACCGCTAATTTCTTGATTCCTTTTGCCGGCATGTTATCAATTTCAACATCAGTATAAGGTTCTAACCATTTGTCTCCCGCTAAACGCGATTGAAATGTTAGACTATATTTATCTGCGGGAAGTCCTAATAACTTAACGACCTGTCTTGTTGTTTCGTAACATTGATGACGATAACAGAAATCATGCGCCGGAGATGGCGTGTTGCAGCAAGAACCGTCAATTTTACAATGTGATTTTGTAACATCGGTTTTGCGAATGTGACGTTCAGGAATTCCATGATAAGAAAACAATAAGTGATCATATTCAAAACCAACTAAATGTTTTTGAATCGAATCTGCTAAATTCTTGATGTAATCCGGTTTATTGTAAAATGCCGGAACATCTGTAAAAGTCATGTGTGGAAACTTCTTCTTGCGAATTTCCTCTGCTTTCACTAAAATAGTCAAAGTCGAAGCCATTGCATATTGTGGATATAAAGGAAAAAGCATTACATCTGTAACTCCTTTATCGCTTAATTCCTGAAGCCCTTTTTCGATGGTCATACTTCCGTAACGCATTGCTAAAGAAACTGGAACGTTTACAAGAGGCTGCACTTTTTTTTGCATTCTTTCTGAAAGAACAACTAATGGTGAACCTTCTTCCCACCAAATTTTCGCATAAGCATGCGCTGATTCTTCTGGTCTTTTTCTTAAAATAATACCACGAACTAATAATGCTCGCAATAAATACGGAACGTCGATCACGTATTTATCCATTAAAAATTCATCTAAATAAGGTTTTACGTCTTTTGTTGTTGGACTATCCGGAGATCCTAGATTTACTAATAATACGCCTTTCATTATTTTTTTGCTTTAGGCTTTAAGCATTAGGCTTTAAGCTTTTATTTGTTTTTAAAAATTTCGTCAAAAGTAGAACTTGCTGCTTTTTAGGAATATGATAATTATTACTTTTTATTTATTGTTGAATATCGAAAATCAATTTGCTAGATATTGGCACACCGATTTAACGGGTTTAACAGATTTTTGCAGATCATTAATTCGTGTTGATTCGTGAAATTCGTGGCGAAAACTTAAACATTCGCATTAATCGACATTAAATATTTTTTTGGAGTTGTGGCAAACTTTTTCTTGAATGCCGCGATAAAATGACTTCCGGTGCTGTAACCAATTTTAAGTCCAACTTCATTTACATTATAAGAACCGCTGTCCAAAAGTTTTCGGGCGAAATCCATTTTGTAATCAAAAAGGAAACCGTAAACCGTGTCGCCGTAAATTTGTTTGAAACCCATTTTGAGTTTCTTTAAATTTAAACCAATTTCATCTGCCAGTTCTTGCAATCCCGGAGGTTCTGCCATATTGGCGATTATAATTTCTTTGGCTTTTCTGATTTTTAGAACGTTATCTTCATCAATTAAAAACGGACATTGTTCTGCGTTTGGATCTTCGGTTCTGTTAAAATACAAACTCAATAATTCATATCCCTTTCCTTTATAATAAAGGTTTTTTATGGATGGATGAAGGTTGTAATGAAAGAGCTGACTTAACACAATAGCCATAGAAGGACTAATATTTCCTTCATTATAATACTTTTTGTCCTTATTATCAGGACTTAAAAAAGTAATATAATCGGCTTCGGCAGAAAACAACGCGTGAAATTTTTTGATGGAAACAATTACGGAAATCACCCACGAGTTAGGTGCCAATTCTAAATTAAGAGGCAATTCTTTCTGCGGGTTGTATAAAAGCAGCGATTTTTCTTCTTTCAGTTCTAAAGCATAATTGCCCTGATTGAACAAAAATTTAGCATTACCTTTTATCCCGAAGTGAAACTGTATCAGACCTGTACCTATTTCGTGCTGTGCATAAAAAGGCTCCGGACCATCGTTTTGAAAACGGATCAGCGTAAAGTCGTCTTCAATTTTTATAACTTCTTGAGAACTCATAGCGATATTTTTTTGAAACTAAAATCAAAAGAAAAGCAAAATGTTATTTAGAATGACTCTAAACAAATTATTTCAAACAAGTTGATTTTACTACAAAAGTACTTCTTTTTGAATAAAATGAGACGTTTAGAATCAAAAAAACATGCAGCGATACAAAAAGTACTTTCAGCGTTACTTTTATAAACAGTATAGTAATAATTTTGTTGCACTTTATGAAAGTGAATTTATGGAAAACAATAATGTACCGAAACACCTTTATTTTTATTCAGTTGGTCTGAGTTATAAAAAAGCTGATGCAGAGGTCAGAGGTCAATTTAGTTTGGATGCCGTTGCGAAGACTCGCTTATTGGAACAAGCTAAAAACGATGGAATAGAAAGTTTACTAGTTACTTCAACCTGCAACAGAACCGAGATCTACGGTTTTGCAGAACATCCATTTCAATTAATCAAACTTATCTGCGACAACAGCAATGGTTCTGTTGATGCGTTTCAAAAAGTAGGTTTCGTTTACAAAAATCAAGAAGCAATTAATCATTTATTTCGCGTAGGAACTGGTTTAGACAGTCAGATTCTGGGCGATTTCGAAATTATATCTCAAATTAAAACCAGTTTTGCTCATTCAAAATCAATGGGATTGGCCAATACTTTTATGGAAAGATTGGTGAATGCAGTAATTCAGGCAAGTAAAAGAATTAAAAACGAAACGGAGATCAGCTCTGGCGCTACTTCGGTTTCTTTTGCATCGGTACAATACATTCTTAAAAATGTTGAAGACATCAGTAACAAAAACATTTTGCTTTTTGGAACTGGAAAAATTGGAAGAAACACTTGTGAGAATTTAGTAAAACATACTAAAAACGAACACATTACTTTAATCAACAGAACTAAAGATAAAGCTGAGAAACTGGCTGGAAAATTAAATCTGATTGTTAAAGATTATTCTGAATTACACTTAGAACTTCAAAATGCCGATGTTGTGGTTGTAGCAACCGGTGCGCAAAACCCAACGGTTGACAAAGCAATTTTAAATCTTAAAAAACCTTTGTTGATTTTGGATTTGTCGATTCCGAAAAATGTTCATGAAAATGTAGAAGAAATAGAAGGTGTAACTTTAATTCACATGGATTATTTGTCTCAGTTGACAGATGAAACTTTGGAAAACAGAAAATTACACATTCCGGCAGCTGAAGCAATTATTGAAGAAATCAAAGAAGAATTCGTTATCTGGATGAAAGGGCGAAAATTTGCGCCAACAATTAATGCTTTAAAAGAAAAACTAAACGCCATTAAAGTTTCGGAATTAGATTTTCAAAGCAAAAAAATCGCTGATTTTAATGAAGCACAAGCAGAAATCATCAGCAACAGAATCATTCAAAAAATTACTACTCATTTCGCAAATCATTTAAAAGACGACGATACCATGGTTGATGAAAGCATCGAATGGATCGAGAAAGTCTTCAAAATAAAAGCATCTTAAATTTAATTTTACCATTAAGATATTAAGGTAATTAAGATTAAATGCAGAAATAGAAACCATTAAATTTTTAAGATAGATTAAGCTTTGCGTATGTACAAAGCAAAACTTAACTTTCTTAATATATTAGGTCAAAAATAAAAAAGTTCTATGACAAAAAAAGAGGTTACTCAATTAGCTTATGAAATTACAGGTTTTGCTATAAAAGTGCATAAAGCTTTGGGACCTGGACTTTTAGAAAGCATTTATGAACAATGCCTCAAATACGAATTAGAACAAAACGGATATGATGTTAAACAACAATTAGTTGTTAAAATAGATTATTACGACCTTGAATTAGAGTCTGATTTAAGAATTGATTTACTTGTAAATGATTGTGTTGTTGTAGAATTAAAAGCAATAGAAAATTTATTGCCCATTCACGAAGCACAATTATTAACATACATGAAATTATTACAAAGACCTCAAGGACTATTGATAAATTTCAACACAACAAACATTACAAAATCAATGAAACCACTTGTGAATGATCATTTCGCAAGACTAATGGATTAAATAAATTTGACCATTAAGATATTAAAAAAGTTAAGTTTAATGTTCTTTGACAAAGAAAGGCTTAATTACCTTAATATCTTAATGGTAAAAAAATAAAAAATGGCTGAAAAAACAATCAGAATTGGAACGCGCGATAGCGAATTAGCACTTTGGCAGGCACATACTGTCGAGAAAAAACTAAATGATTTAGGTTATAAAACTTCAATTGTTGCCGTTAAATCTCAAGGTGATATTATTTTGGATAAACCGCTTTACGAACTCGGTATTACCGGAATTTTCACTAAAACGCTGGACATTGCTATGATCAATGGTGATATTGATATTGCGGTACATTCTATGAAAGATGTTCCAACGGCTTTGCCTAAAGGAATTGTTCAGGCGGCTGTTTTACCAAGAGCAAATGTTCTGGATATTTTGGTTCATAAAGGAAATCCTGATTTTGACAATAAACCAAGTACAATTGCAACTGGAAGTTTACGTCGTCAGGCGCAATGGTTTAACAAATACCCAAATCATACTGTAGTTGATTTACGTGGAAACGTGAATACGCGCATGCAAAAACTAAAAGACAATGATTGGGATGGAGCTGTTTTTGCCGCTGCAGGTTTAGAGCGAATTAACTTAAAACCAGAAAACTACATTAATTTAGACTGGATGATTCCTGCGCCGGCACAAGGAGCAATGCTTGTTGTAGCAATGGAAAATGACAATTATACGCTTGATGCGCTTTCGCAGTTAAATGATATTGAAACTGAAATCTGCACTTATATCGAACGTCAGTTTTTAAGAACGCTGGAAGGCGGATGTACTGCCCCAATTGGAGCTTTGGTAACATATAATGAAGACGAAGATACTTTACATTTTCAAGGTGTTTTGCTTTCGATTGACGGAAAGCAAAAATTGGAAATTAATAAAACCGTTGATATTTCAGAATGGAAAAAACTAGGTTTTCACTCTGCACAGGAGATTTTAAACAATGGAGGAACAGAATTAATGCAGAAGATTAAAGAATCCCTGAAAAAATAATGGCAAAAGCAACTCAGATATTATCTACAAAAATATTATCTCCTCTTCAAAAACAAGAGTTGACTAAAGCTGGCATCGAAGTAATCGAAGCCGATTTTATCAAAACCGAAAACAAACCTTTCGAACTTAAAAACCTCAACGAAAGTTTAATTTTTACAAGCCAAAATGCTGTTCACAGTGTTTTATCGAATCCAAAATCGGAAGAACTTAAAAGTAAAAATGTTTATTGCGTTGGTTTAAAAACAAAAATCCTTTTATCTGAAAACGGGTTTAATGTTGTGGCTTACACCGGTTATGCTTCGGATTTAGCAGAAATTATCACTTTGATTTACCGTAATGAAAGCTATACTTTTTTCAGTGGAAACCTGAGAAGAGATACTTTGCCAAACGCTTTAAAAGAAGCCGGAATAAAATTGAACGAAATTCAGGTTTACGAAACGTCATTACAGCCTCAAAAAATAAAATCTCCAGTTGACGCCATTTTATTTTTTAGTCCGTCTGGTGTTGAGAGTTATTTAAAGGATAATTCAATTAAAAAAGAAACTTGTTTCTGCATTGGCGAAACCACCGCAGAAGCTTTACATAAAATTACCAAAAACATCATTATTGCAGATCAGCCAACGGTTGAAGATGTTTTAGAAGATGTTTTATCTGAATATAAGTAACAAACGAGATTTCCTGCAAGGTTTCCAAAACCTTGTAGGTATATATTAATCAACAACAATACCTACAAGGTTTTGGAAACCTTGCAGGATAAACAAATAAGAGATGTTAAAAAACGACCTATTTTTAAAAGCATTAAAAGGAGAAACTGTTCAACGTCCGCCAGTATGGATGATGCGTCAAGCCGGAAGATATTTACCGGAATTTATCGAATTGCGTGATAAATATGATTTCTTCACACGTTGTCAAACTCCGGAATTAGCTGCGGAAATCACCGTTCAGCCAATTCGCAGAATTGCTCCGGATGCGGCTATTTTATTCTCGGATATTTTAGTTGTGCCGCAAGCAATGGGAATTGAAGTTTTAATGAAAGAAAATATTGGTCCGTTTGTTCCAAATCCAATTCGTTCTATGGCAGATGTCCATAGAGTTTACGTTCCGGATATTCAGGAAAGTCTTGGTTATGTAATGGATGCCATTAAATTGACTAAAGAAATGCTGAATGACGAAGTACCATTAATTGGTTTCGCTGGTTCGCCTTGGACAATTTTATGTTATGCTGTTGAAGGAAGAGGTTCTAAAAGTTTTGATATGGCAAAAGGATTCTGCTTTTCAAATCCGGCTGCTGCGCATACATTACTACAAAAAATTACAGACACCACGATTTTATACTTAAAAGAAAAAGTAAAAGCTGGAGTTAATGCCGTTCAAATTTTTGATTCTTGGGGAGGAATGCTTTCTCCGGTTGATTATCAGGAATTTTCATGGAAATATATCAACCAAATCGTTGAAGCTTTAGCAGATGTTGCACCGGTTATTGTTTTCGGAAAAGGATGCTGGTTCGCTCTTGGCGAAATGGGAAAAAGCCGTGCTTCTGCTTTAGGAGTTGACTGGACTTGTTCGGCTAGAAATGCTCGTTATTTGTCTGGTGGAAACATTACTTTACAAGGAAATTTTGATCCGTCAAGATTGCTTTCTCCAATTCCGACAATTAAAAAAATGGTTCATGAAATGATCGATGAGTTTGGAAAAGATAAATATATCGTAAATTTAGGTCACGGAATTTTACCAAATATCCCTGTAGATCACGCAAAAGCGTTTATTGACGCGGTTAAGGAATACGGACAATAGTTTTTAGTCACAATTGGCTTTCCTGCAAGGTTTTCAAAACCTTGTAGGTATAAAATAAGAAACTATTGAAATAAGAAAGAACACCTACAAGGTTTTGAAAACCTTGCAGGAGATGAAAATGAGAAAGAATGAAATTGGAAGTTCTGGAAAAAGATCGTTATTATCATATTTATAATCGTGGCATTAACGGAAATAACATTTTTGAAAACGATGCTAACAAGCATTATTTTTTAAAGCAATTAGGTAAATACTCTGAAGATAAAATATCGATTTTCGCTTATTGTTTAATGAATAATCATTTTCATTTAGTAATTCGCCTCAATGTTGAAGAAAAAGAGGTAACTCAGGCTTTTTCAAATTTATTCAATTCTTATGCTAAAGCTTTTAATAAACAAACTCAAAGAACAGGAAGTTTATTCGAAAAGCATTTTAAAAGAATAATGCTAAAAGACGAAAATTATCTAAAACAGCTGATTATTTATGTTCATTTAAATCCGAAACATCATTTTGATTTAGATTTTAAAGATTTCAAATTTTCATCATATCAGGCTTTCTTATCTGATAAGGAAACAAAAATAGAGCGAGACGAAGTTTTAACCTTATTTGGTGATTTAGAAAATTTCATTTTTTGCCATAATCAAAAGAATAATCTTTTAAATGAAACTTATACTTTTGAATGATTCAGGTCTGTCCTGCAAGGTTTCCAAAACCTTGTAGGTCTATTTAGATAATTTTTACATATCATATGTCCAATTAATACCTACAAGGTTTTGGAAACCTTGCAGGAAACGTACAAATAATGCTAAACAAAGGTTTAAGAGACGAAGAAAGTATCAGAATTGACAATGTCCTAAAAACATTGCGTTCTCTAGACTTTGTGCCTAAAACTTTAAATGATACCGAAAAATTCGAAGTTGAAAATCAGTTAAAAGAATTTGGACTAAACCTTCAAACTTTAGTTGATTATAAAAATGAAGCACTGATAACCTTATTAATTCGCTGTCATTTAGATTTTAATCAATTAGAACAATTTGCTGATTTTTTAATTGATTTTTCGAAAGTTGAAAACTATGATTTTAAAGGTAAAGCTTTGTCTCTTTATCAATATATTCAACAGGAAAGCAAGGTTTTTTCATTTGGAATAAATGCTAAAATTGCTTCGTTAAAAAATAGATAAAGATGAGTTTTACAGATTGGAAAATAGACCGAATTGAAAACATTCTTCCTGAAGAGTTCTATAAACTAATTGACAAGAATAAAAATCACATTGGACAAACTTTTCCTGTAACTCTAATTAATTCTGATTCTCTAGAAAAAGCAGAAAATTTTATATCTGTTAGTAAAGACAAAGAAAAAAATAACGAAGGATATTATTTCTACGCGCGGGATATAAAAACTAATAAACTAATTGGTTATTTATGTGTAAAAACAATTGATTACCGCATTTTAAAATGTGAATTGGGTTATTTTATTGATGAAGATTTTCAAGGAAAAGGAATCACATCCAAAATGGTTTCTGATGCACTTGCCTTTTGTTTCAATGAATTGAAAATCAATAAAGTTTTTATCTGTACATCAGAAATCAATCTGGCGAGTCAGCGAATTGCATTAAAACATAATTTTAAACAAGAAGGAATTTTAAGGGACGAGTTTAGAAACGGAGATGGCGAATTGCAAAACACCGTTTATTTCGGATTACTTAAAGCAGAATACAATCAAACATGAAAGATAAATTTTACGCATACATACAAAAATTACAAGATCAAATCTGCGCCGGATTAGAAGCTGTTGACGGAACTGCAAAATTCCGTGAAGATCTTTGGAAGCGTCCTGAAGGCGGAGGCGGAAGAACGCGTGTTATTGAAAACGGTGCTGTTTTTGAAAAAGGCGGTGTAAACATTTCAGCCGTTCACGGAAAACTTCCTGAAACCATGCAAAAGATGTTTGGCGTAGGCGAAGCCGATTTTTTTGCCTGCGGATTGAGTTTAGTTATTCATCCCCAAAACCCGATGACGCCAACCGTACATGCTAATTGGCGTTATTTTGAAATGTACGATGAATCAGGAAATGTAATTGAACAATGGTTTGGCGGCGGACAGGATTTAACTCCTTATTATTTGTTTGAAGAAGATGCAAAACACTTTCATCAAACTTGTAAAACGGCTTGTGACAAACATAATCCGGAGTTTTATCCGAAATATAAAAAACAATGCGATTCTTATTTCTGGAATGCACACCGAAATGAAGCCCGCGGAATTGGCGGTTTATTCTTTGATTATTGCAAAGCAAATGAACAAATGTCGATGGAAAACTGGTACAACTTTGTAACCGAAGTCGGAAATAGTTTTCTTGAAGCTTATGTGCCAATTGTAGAAAGAAGAAAGAATTTAGAATATACTCCAGAAAACAAAACCTGGCAGGAAATACGCCGAGGCCGTTATGTCGAGTTCAATTTGGTTCATGATAAAGGAACTTTATTCGGCTTAAAAACAAACGGAAGAATTGAAAGTATTTTGATGAGTCTTCCTCCTCATGTACAATGGGTTTATGATCATCATGCAGAAGCCGGAAGCGAAGAAGAGAAATTGGTAAATGTTTTAGAAAATCAGCGAGAATGGATCTAAAAATGATTTATATAACGTTTTTTGTCAGCATTTTTGGGTGCTTTGCTCAGAATGATTCGCTGCGAAATCCGTATTTTAAATCATATAATGATAAAATTACCACCAGTATTTATTATTTAGATACTTCTAATAGTTTTCAAATTGCTTCAGATGCTCAGGAGCCTAAAACCTATCTTAATCTTATTCCGAATCGAAGAGAACAAATTGGTTTAAGTTTAAATTATAAGATCATTGATATTTCAGTTGGTTTTGCGCCCAAATTTCTTTCTGGCAATAAAGGCGATTCTCATTCCAAGCATTTTAATTTTAATACCCGTTTTTACTATAAAAAATGGATGCAGTCGTTTACTTTCATTAATCAAAAAGGATTTTATGTTAGTGATGATAATGTAACGGCACAACTCCCAAGAATGCGTACTACGAAAATTGGCGGGACGACATCTTATGTTTTTAATGATAAATTCTCTTTTAAAACATTAATAAGCCAAAATGAATGGCAGACTAAAAGTTCCGGAAGTTTTATCCCGACTTTCTCATTTTATTACACCAACATTGACTTAAATACTCCCGACACAACTCCGGGTGACATTTATGTCTTTACACTGGCACCATCCTATTTTTATAATTTTGTAATTAGTGATCGTATTTTGATTGGTGCAGGAGTCGCTTTGGGGGCGGGAATTAATGATGTTGACGGAGATACCTCAGCTTTATATCAGGCAGATTTAAATTTAAAACTGGCTTATAATAATGACCGTTTCTTTGGTTATGCAACCCTTAATTCGGTAAGTTTTTCTCAGGATGATAAAGTCGATCCGCGACTGAACGATAATATTGCCACTTTAAAACTTTCTTTGGGTTATCGATTTGATCCTCCAAAAGAAGTGAAAAAGGTTTATGATAAAGTAAATGATAAAATAGGTTTGTAATGTTTAATCTAAAATAAGAAATTATGGAAAAGGTAAACGTAGAACAGTTAAACCGCATGAATTCCGGAAAGGGATTTATTGCAGCACTAGATCAAAGCGGTGGCAGCACACCAAAGGCATTATCGCAATATGGTGTTGAAGAAAGCAGTTACACAAATGATGAAGAAATGTACACGCTTGTACATGAAATGAGAACCAGAATTATTAAAAGTCCGGCTTTTGACAGCCAATATATTCTGGGTGCCATTTTGTTTGAAAACACAATGGATCGCAAAATAGACGGAGAATGGACTTCGGATTATTTGTGGAAGACAAAAAACATAGTTCCGTTTTTAAAAGTCGATAAAGGACTTGCTGATCTTGCAAACGGAGTTCAGTTAATGAAACCAATTTCAAATCTGGATGAATTATTGGATCGAGCTGTAGAAAGAAATGTTTTTGGTACTAAAATGCGTTCTGTTATTAAAGAAGCAAACGCCGTTGGAATCCGCGAAATCGTGGAACAGCAATTTGAAGTAGGGAAACAAATTTTTGCAAAAGGACTTATCCCAATTATTGAACCTGAAGTCGATATTTACAGTACAGACAAAGAAAAGTCAGAACAGATTCTTAAAGAAGAAATTCAAAAACAACTTAATGCATTAGACAAAGATGCAAAAGTGATGCTGAAATTATCTATTCCAACTGTGAATGACTTTTACAAAGAACTAATATCTGATTCGCATGTAGTGCGAGTTGTCGCTCTTTCTGGAGGATATGGTCAGGAAGAAGCCAATGAAAAGCTTTCACAAAACCACGGATTAATTGCAAGTTTCTCCCGCGCATTGTCTGAAGGGCTTTTTGCCAATCAATCTGATGATGTTTTTAATACCAAATTAGAGAAGACCATTAAAGGAATTTATGAAGCTTCGATAACATAAATTAAGTCAAAAGTTTAAAGTCATAAAGTCAAAAGTATTGACATCAATTAATAAAAATCAAAAAATAAGATTGCAGAAAAATCTAAAATCTGCATTCTAAAATCTAAAATTCAAAAACAATGTTCCCATTACAAAGAAACCGTCGTTTAAGAACCAACGAATCAATTCGTTCTTTAGTTCGTGAAACCAGCTTAAGTCCACAGGATTTTATGCTTCCAATGTTTGTTGCCGAAGGAAAAGACATCAAATCTGCTATTCCTTCAATGCCAGGAATTTATCGCCATTCATTAGACAATACGATTAAAGAAGTAAAAGAGGCTTGGGATTTAGGAATTAAAGCGGTAAACATCTACGTAAAAGTAAGCGATAACTTAAAAGACAACAAAGGTACAGAAGCTTGGAATAAAGACGGTTTAATGCAGCAAACTATCCGCGCGATAAAAGATGCTGTTCCTGAAATGATTGTAATGCCAGATGTAGCTTTAGATCCATATTCTATTTATGGTCATGACGGAATTATCGAAAATGGTCAATTAATTAACGATGCAACAGTTGATGCTTTAACTCGTATGAGTTTAAGTCATGCAGATGCTGGTGCAGATTTCGTGGCGCCAAGTGACATGATGGATGGACGTGTTTTGGCGATAAGAAAAGCATTGGAACAAAACGGACATCATAATGTTGGAATCATGAGTTACAGTGCTAAATATGCTTCGGCATTTTACGGTCCATTTCGTGATGCTTTAGATTCTGCTCCGGTTGATTCGCAAAATATTCCAAAAGATAAAAAGACCTATCAAATGGATTATGCTAACCGAATTGAAGGAATTCGTGAAGCTTTATTGGATGTTGAAGAAGGTGCAGATATCGTAATGGTAAAACCGGGAATTGCGTATTTGGACATTGTTCGTGAGGTAAAAAATGCCGTTCATGTGCCCGTTGCAGTTTACCAAGTATCTGGTGAGTACGCGATGGTAAAGGCCGCAGCGGAAAGAGGATGGTTAGATCACGACAAAATTATGATAGAGCAACTTTATTGCATTAAGCGTGCGGGTGCGAGTATTATCTCGACTTATTTTGCAAAAGAAGCTTCAATACTTTTAAATAAATAAAATGAAAAAAGTATTATTCTTATCTGCCGTTTTAGCATTTGCTTCATGTAAAAAAGAAGTTTCAGAAAGTACAGATCAAGCTACAGAAGCATATTCTGAAGGAGAATCGGCGAAAGCCACAACACCTGAAGCTTTAGGAAAAGAAATTTTTGAAGGAAGAGGAAATTGTACTTCATGTCATCAGCTGGATCAAAAAGTCATTGGGCCGAGTATTAAGGAAATTGCCAAAATCTATAAAGACAAAAAAGGTGATATTCCAACTTTCTTGAAAGGAAATGCAGATCCAATTGTTGATCCAAGTCAGTTTTCGGTAATGCAGACTAATTTTGGAGTAACCAAAGCAATGTCTGACGAAGAGTTAAAAGCGATTGAAACTTACATTTACAGTCATTTGCAATAATTGACTTATTATAAAACAAAAAAACGGCGCTGAAATCAGCGCCGTTTTCTATTTATGAGATTACCAGATTTTTACTCGTTTCTCTGGGCTTACAAACATTTTGTCTCCATTTTTAATACCGAAAGCTTCATAAAAAGCATCAACATTTTGAATTGGAACATAAGCTCTGTACATTCCCGGCGAATGCGGATCTGTTTTTACTTGATTTTTAATCGCTTCGTCTCTAGACTTGGTTCTCCAAACGGTTGCCCAGGAAATAAAGAAACGCTGCTCTGGAGTAAATCCGTCAATTAATCCTGGATTTCCGTGCGCTTTCAAATACAATTGCAAACCATCGTAAGCTGCGTTGATTCCACCTAAATCTCCAATATTTTCACCTAAAGTAAATTTACCGTCCACATGAATTCCCGGTAACGGCTCTAAAGCACTGTATTGATCTGCCAATTCAGAACCTAATTTTGTAAATTGCTCTAAATCCTGAGGCGTCCACCAGTCAACAAGATTTCCTTCTGCATTGTAACGTGCACCAGAATCATCAAAACCATGAGAAATTTCATGACCAATTACCGCTCCAATTCCACCATAATTTACAGCTTCATCAGCTTGGTAATTGTAAAATGGCGGCTGTAAGATCGCAGCTGGAAATACAATTTCATTATAAGATGGATTGTAATAAGCATTTACCGTTTGCGGAGACATTCCCCACTCAGTTTTATCAACCGGTTTGTTCAATTTTGCAATACCTTTCTTGAAATTCCAAATGGCTAAACTTTTTGAATTCTCAAAATAACTTCCGCCATCAACAACATTTTTAATTTGAAGTGCCGAATAATCTTTCCACTTATCAGGATAACCAACTTTTATGGTTATTTTGTTTAGTTTTTCAATAGCTTTTGCCTTTGTGTCTTTAGACATCCAGCTTAAGTTGTTAATACGGTTTTGGTAAGCCGTAATAACATTATGAATCATATCGACCGCTTTGGCTTTTGCTTCAGCAGGAAATACTTTTTCTACATACAATTTACCAAGTGCTTCACCAATTCCGCGGTTTACAACTTGTAACGCTTTTTCTTCTCTCGGTAATTGTTTTACAGCTCCTCTTAACGTTTTACTGTAAAAATCAAAGTTAGCCGTTTCAATATCCGTTGATAATTTTGTAGAAGAAGAATTTAATAAATCCCATTTCAGGTACTCTTTCCACTGTGCTACTTTATTTTCAGTAAATACAGTTTGCAACGCTTTCATATACTTTGGCTCAATAACAACAACAGTATCTAATTTCGCCAAACCAATTCCTGCAAAATAAGCATCCCATTTTATAGCCGGAGTTAATTTTTGAAGTTCAGCAACCGTCATCGGGTTGTACTGCAAACGACTGTCTCTGCTTTCAACGCGATTTAATCTTGGTTTTGACAATTCAGTTTCAAAAGCCAGAATTTCTTTAGCGCTTTGTTTTGCTTTTTCCGGAGTTTCTCCAATAAACTGAAGCATTCTCGCTACGTGAAGTTCGTATTTAGCACGTTTTTCTTTAGAATCTTTATCTTCAGAAGTGTAATAATCTTTATCAGGAAGTCCTAATTGACTTACTGCAAGACTTACTGAATTTTTAGAACTGTTTTTTTCATCGGCTCCAATATAAATTCCGAAGAATCCAGAACCTCCTTCAGGTTCCATTTCAACCAAAAACTTTTGAAGATCGGCTACATTTTTAATGGCATCAATCTTTTTCAAATACGGTTTCAAAGGATTAATTCCTGCTTTGTTTCTTCCAACAGTATCTAAAACGGTCAGGAATAAGTTAACAGCTTTTCCCTGATCAGTATCTGATTTATACTTTGGATTTTTTGATGCATCTTTTAAAATAGACATTACATCTTTGTCTGTCTTTTTAATCAATTCATTAAAACTTCCCCAAGTGGTACGATCGCTTGGAATTTCTGTCTGGCTTAACCAAGTTCCGTTTACATATTGGAAAAAATCCTGGCTCGGACTAATTTTGGTATTCATGTATGATACATTGATACCAGGTTCTTTTGCTGCAGTGGTTTGCGCTTCGATCGCTGTAAAAGAAAGCATTGCAGAAAAAGCACAAAACAAAGGTTTAGTAAGTTGTTTTTTCATTTATAAATGTGTTTCGAGTGTATACACAAACATATCGTTAAAATTTGTAACTCTATGTTAAAATTTATGCAATAATAATGTGTAAGTATTCTTCCATAACATTTTAATGGAAACCATCGATTATTTTCATGAATTAAAACCTTGTTTTTCACGGATTATTGAAATTGTTTTTGGAATATTTGTTTAAAGATTTAAAGTCAAAATGAGAGCAAAAATTCAGAATGCCGTTTCAGGAAAAATTGAAGCAATTGGTTTACCAATTATGGCTTTATGCTGGGTAAGTTTTTTTTGGGGAACAACGTGGTTAGCTTCAAAAGAAGGTGTTAAGCATATGCCGGCATTGCAATTGGCAACAATTCGCCAGTTTTTAGGAGGACTAATTTATGTGGGCTATTTTTTGTTGAAAAAACAGCCTTGGCCAAAAGGAAAGCAATGGCGTACAATTCTTGTTTTGAGTTTTTTAAATTTTGTTTGCAGCAACGGTTTAAGTACTTGGGGCGTGAAATATATGACAAGCGGATTGGGTGCGATCATTAGTGCTCTTTTCCCAATTTGGATTATTATCATTAATTTTTTTAATGGGGAACGAATTGCAAAAATGGCTTTGTTTGGAATTCTAATCAGCTTTGGGGGAATCTGTATTATTTTCATCGATTATATTGCGGATTTCTTAAGACCTGATTTTCAATTCGGAATTATTTTAATGACGGCTTCAACAATTACGTGGGCTTTTGGAATTTTACAAACCAAGAAAAAAGCATCCAGTTTTAATCCGTATTTTAGTTTGGGACTGCAGATGTTGATTTCAAGTGTGTTTCTTTTTGGAATTACAGAAGCAACGGGAGTTAATATTCCGCTGAGCGAAATTCCTTCAGAGTCCTGGTGGGCAATTGGATATCTGGTGATTATTGGTTCTGTTTTAACTTTCATTGCTTTTATTTATACGCTGCAGCATCTTCCAACAGAAATCAGCAGTATTTATGTTTACATCAATCCAATTGTTGCGATGATTTTGGGATCGATTATTTTTGGCGAAACGCTTACACAGGCTATTGCCATTGGTTCGGCCGTAACTTTAACGGGATTGTATATGGTGAATAAATCTATTCGAAAGCCAAAAATTTAATCTCGCAAAGTCGCAGAGTCGCAAAGTTTTTGTTTAAGTTTAAAGATCGTTGATCTTTAATACTTTTGATAAACTTAAAACGCAAAGCTTAGAAAATTTAGACTCTGCGACTCTGCGCCTTTGCGAGATTAAAAAAACCTGTTAAAAAGCGTCATAATTCTCCCTTTTAAAATGCTCTTTTCGTATTTTTGCGCCAAATTATTTTTATGAAATCGCTTCTTTATAAATACCGCAAATTCTTCATTGTATTAATTGTATTTTCTGTAGTCACTATATCTTTATTTTATTCGGCTTTAAAGCCACAAAAAACACTTCCAATTTATAATCCTGCCGATGTAAATCCGGAATTGGTAGACAGTACGATTCAATACAAAAGTAAATACCACACGATTGCCGATTTTTCATTCATAAACCAAAACGGAGATACAATTACCCAAAAAAATTACGAAGGAAAAATTTATGTTGCCGATTTCTTCTTTACAACCTGCGGATCAATCTGCCCAAAAATGTCAACCAATCTTGTTGAAGTTCAAAAAGCGGTTTTGAATAATCCAAAAGTAATGCTGCTTTCTCACACTGTTTTCCCGGAAGTTGACAGTGTTTCGGTTTTAAAAGCTTATGCAGTAAAATACGGAGTTGTAGACAGCAAGTGGAATTTGGTGACTGGAGATAAAAAAGAGATTTACACTATGGCCAGAAAATCTTACCTCGCTGTAAAACTGGGTCGCCCAGATCAGTTGTATGATATGGTTCATACCGAGAATTTTGTTTTGGTGGATCAAAAAAGACGCGTTCGCGGATTTTATGACGGAACAAAAAAGGAAGATATCACAAGATTACTGGAAGACATAGATTTCTTATCAAAAGAGTAAAATTCCTTATTTTTAGAAAGATTTAGCATTTTCAAACCTTATTATTACCATGGGGTAAAGATTTATTGCCTATTTTTGCAATCTAAATTCAATCTAAATAAGCTTTGCAAAATACTATCCATACCTTGAAAAAAGGCGATAAAGCCATTATCAAAGATTTTGATATCGATTTGATTCCTTTAAAATTACTAGAGATGGGTTGTTTGCCGGGCAGCATGGTCGAATTACTTCAAATTGCTCCTTTTGGAGATCCTTTATATTTAGATATTAATGGTTCGCATGTTGCTATTCGTGTTGAAACTGCTCGTGAAATTGAAGTTGAACTTTTACAAAACAATTTATAATGAGCGTTCAGAATATCAATGTTGCCCTTATTGGAAATCCTAACGTAGGTAAAACTTCTGTTTTTAATCAGCTTACGGGTTTAAATCAACAAGTTGGGAATTATCCCGGAATCACGGTTGAGAAAAAAATCGGATTTTGTAAATTACCTCATAACGTAAAAGCCAACATTTTGGATTTACCCGGAACGTATAGTCTGAACGCAAGTTCGATGGACGAGAGCGTGGTAATTGAACTTTTGCTAAACAAAAACGACAAATTATATCCTGATGTTGCTGTTGTAGTAACCGATGTTGAAAATCTGAAAAGAAACTTACTGATTTTTACGCAGATAAAAGATCTTGAAATTCCAACTATCTTGGTTATCAATATGTCTGACCGTATGGCAAGCAAAGGAATTTCTTTGGATATTCCGCTTTTAGAAGAAAAACTAAAAACCAAAATTGCTTTAGTCAGTTCCCGTAAAGGTTTAGGAATTGAGGAATTAAAAGAATTAATTGTTTCTTATAAAACCGTTCCGCATGAACCTTGTTTAAATGCATCAGTAATTGATCCTGACTATTTTCAAAAACTGCAGCATGCATTTCCGAATCAATTGATGTACAAATTGTGGCTTGTAATTACACAGGATGTCAATTTTTCGAATTTAGACCGAAATGAAATCCGAAATACCTTTACCAAATCGCATTCAGAATTAAAACGCTTGCAGCAAAAAGAAACCATCAAAAGATATCAGTTTATAAATGATGTTTTAAAAGAAGGTTTAAAAATTGATACTGAAGCGGCGACAGATTTCAGGGCCAGACTTGATCGTGTTTTAACGCACAAGTTTTGGGGTTATGCAATTTTCCTTGGAATTTTATTTATCATTTTCCAGTCTATTTTCAGCTGGTCAACCATTCCTATGGATTTTATTGATGCGACTTTTGCTTCGTTTAGCAGCTGGACGGCAAAAGAATTACCAAGCGGTATTTTAACCGATTTACTTTCGCAGGGAATTATTCCGGGAATTGGCGGTGTTATTATTTTTATTCCGCAGATTGCTTTCTTGTTTTTGTTCATTTCTATTCTTGAAGAAAGCGGTTATATGAGCCGTGTTGTTTTCCTGATGGATAAAATCATGCGCAAATTCGGGCTTTCGGGAAAAAGCGTTGTGCCTTTAATTTCAGGAACTGCGTGCGCGATTCCGGCGATTATGGCGACGCGAAATATCGAAAACTGGAAAGAACGCCTTATTACGATCTTGGTAACGCCATTCACGACTTGTTCTGCAAGATTACCAGTTTATGCGATTATGATTTCGTTAGTGATTCCGAATAAACGAGTTCTGGGATTTTTAAATCTGCAAGGACTTTCGTTGATGTTATTGTATTTACTGGGATTTGTAACGGCAATAATCTCGGCCTATATTTTAAATAAAGTTTTAAAACTGGATTCAAAAACGTATTTCGTTGTTGAAATGCCAAGTTATAAATTACCGCTTTTCAAGAATGTTGGAATCAACGTTGTCGAAAAAACCAAAGCTTTTGTTTTGGGCGCGGGTAAAATCATCTTAGCGATATCGGTTATTTTATGGTTTTTGGCTTCTTTCGGACCTGGAAAAGAATTTAACGATGCAGAAAACATCGTAAAAGAAAGATTTGCCAATACAACTTTAAATCAAGTTCAGTTTGAAAATGAAGTGGCTTCTCAAAAAATAGAGAATTCTTATATCGGGATTATGGGTAAAACTATTGAGCCTATAATTTCTCCACTTGGTTACGATTGGAAAATCGGGATTGCGATTATCAGTTCGTTTGCCGCCCGTGAAGTTTTAGTGGGAACACTGGCTACTATTTACAGTGTTGGGGACAGCGATAACGAATCGACAATTAAGAGTAAAATGCAGAAAGAGGTAAATCCAGAAACGGGAGAAAAAATCTTTAATTTTGCTTCTGGAATTTCATTGTTATTGTTTTATGCTTTTGCAATGCAGTGTGCCAGTACATTAGCGATTACAAAAAAAGAAACAAATTCATGGAAGTGGCCCGTAATGCAGCTTTTCTTTATGACCGGGCTTGCTTATATTACCGCGCTTTTAGCGTATCAATTTTTAAAGTAAAATGTTATGATCCAAGAAATTATAGCTTTTGTCATATTATTTATCGCCGTTGGCTTTTTGATTAGAAAATTCTTTTGGAAATCTAAAAAGAAAAAAGACTGTGGTGATGGCAATTGCGGATGTTCGTGATTTAAGTTACTAAGGTGCTGAGATTCTAAGATGCTAAGTTTTTTAGGCTCTAAGTTACTGAGATACTAAGCTTCTAAGTTTTCTTATTTTTTCCTCAGAGTTCACCTAAATAAATACAAGCTTCACAGAGATTTAAAATTCTTTGTGAAGCTTTTTTTATGCTCTACAAGTCTTCTGACAAGGAAAATACCCTTTTTTGATGTTTAAAAAACTTTTATGGCTTAGCTAACGATACAGCACAAATTAATTTTGCACAATAAAATTCAAATAAAATGACAAAGTTCGAAAAAAATGAAATCGTAAGAGATAATAGAGTTACCAGATTATTATGGTTTTCTTTTGGATTCCTGTGTGCTTTCGGAATAATGTGCCTTTTAAAATCTAAAATCTAAAACAGTATAAAGTTTTCAGTATTCAGTCACAGTTTTCAGTTTATATGAATGTAAACTGCGACTGAGAACTGTAAACTCACTTAATCCCCTCCCATTCTGCATAAAACTGCGACAGGAATAATTCCATGAAGCGATGTCTTTCGGCAGCGATTTGTTTTCCTTTTTCGGTATTCATTTTGTCTTTTAAGAGCAAAAGCTTTTCGTAAAAGTGATTGATCGTTGGCGCATTGTTCTTTTTATATTCTTCTTTTGTCATGTTCGTTACCGGAGCAATTTCAGGATCATATAAGGCTCTGTTTTTAAATCCGCCATAATTGAACGCTCTTGCTACTCCAATTGCGCCAATTGCATCTAACCTATCTGCATCCTGAACGATATCTAATTCTATAGAGGAAAACTTCTTTTCAAAATTTCCGCCTTTATAAGAGATGTTTTCGATGATGTTTACCACATGCTGAATAATATCCTCTGAAACGTTATGTGATTCTAAAAACAAACGGGCTGTTTTTGGTCCAATTGTTTCGTCTCCGTCATGAAATTTACTATCGGCAATATCATGAAGCAGTGCTCCTAATTCTACAATTGTTTTATCACAGTCGGTATCTTTTGCAATTAAAAGTGCATTTTTATAAACTCGTTCGATGTGAAACCAGTCGTGTCCGCCTTCGGCATCGTTTAGTTTCTCTTTTACAAATGCGATGGTTTTATTTATAAGTTCAGGATTACTCATGTTGTATTTTGGTTTGTGGTGAAATGGCCCGCGGATTTTACTGATTCAACGGATTTGCGCTGGTGTTTTTTATAGTTTAAATAAAAAATGTTGATTGTTAAAGGTTTTAAACTCTAACAATCAACAATATATTTTAAATGTCAATGTCAAAAATCAATTGCAATTACAATATCAATCTAAAATCTACATTCTTAAATCTAAAATTTTTTACAATCTCGCTGGTTCAACCCATTTAAAGATATGTGATTCTTGTGGAATTACTATTCTTTCAGAGATTCTAGCCATACGAGCTGGTAATTTCATTAAGTAATCACGTGCTTTTTCAGCTTCGTCTGTTAAGTTCGTGATTTTATCGATTTCCCATTTGTTGATTAACTTCTGCATAATATCAACATAGTCATTTGCTGTGTAAACTCCAATACGTTGTGCAGAATCAGAAAACTGTTCGAAAGCAGTACTAATCTTTTGCCCCGATTCTCTAAGGAAATGAGCCGGCATAACGATTTTTTGTTTCATCATGTATTGAAACGCCAACATCATTTCGCTTGGATCAACCTGAAAAATTCTGGTTACAAATTCGCTGTATGCATGGTGATGACGCATTTCGTCACCCGCAATCATTTTACACATTTTAGACAATTTATTATCACCAAATTTTTTCGCAATCTGTGCTACTCTATTGTGAGAAACATAAGTTGCTAATTCCTGAAAACTAGTGTATACAAAGTTTTTGTACGGATCAGTTCCAGTTCCAATATCAAAACCGTCGTTGATTAAATGCTGTGTTGTCATTTCTATTTCACGCATATTAACACGACCAGACAAATACAAGTATTTATTTAAAAGATCTCCGTGACGGTTTTCTTCTCCGGTCCATTGTCTGATCCATTTTGACCAGCCATTACCGCCATTCTCAACCTGATCTACTCCTTCTACATCCATTAACCAGGACTCATATGTTGGAAGCGCCTCTTCGGTAATAGTATCACCAACAAGCGTTACCCAAAAATCGTATGGTAATTCTTTAGCAATTTCACGTAGTTCCTTTACCTCCTCAAAGAAATTTTCTCCTTCAGAATTAGGCAGGAAATCTGACGGCTGCCAAATTTTTTCCACCGGAATTAAATACTGTTCAACGAAGCTGTCAACGTTTTTTTCCAAAAACTGCATCACTTCTAATCTAATGTTTTTTATAGACATTACTTATTTTAAATTTGGGATTTATATTTTAGCTCGGACTAAAACTTAATCCTGTTTATACTCGTTTACTCCTTCAACAACCGCTTTTTCTGTTAATGCCATTAATTCGGCAAAATCATAATCTTTTACTGCCATCGCTTTGTGTGCCGTAAAAGTTAAGTGGTTTCCTAAACCAACCGGAAACATACCGTAACGAACCATCTTCCATGAATTATTAATACTTACCGGAACAACGTATGCAGATGGTGCATATTTGCATAGAATTTTTAAACCGCTTTGGGCAAATTCTTTAGGTTTTCCCGTTTTACTGCGGGTTCCTTCCGGGAAGATTACAGCAGATCTAGTGTTTTTTTCTATATATTCAGACAAGCCTTTGATTACTGGAATCGCTTGTTTAGGGTCTTTACGGTCAATTAAAACAGAACCTCCGTGTCGTAAATTAAAAGACACACTCGGAATTCCACTTCCTAACTCCTTCTTACTTACAAATTTACAATGAAAACGTCTAAAGTACCAAATCATTGTCACGATATCGTACATACTTTGGTGATTCGCCACAAAAATGATTGGAACTCCTTTCGGAATTGTATCAACGCCTGTAACTTTATAAGTTGTACCCACTAAACGTGTACAGCTTAAAAGACAAAAATTTAAATAATCAACACTTTTTTTGTGAGCCTGATAACCAAAAAGATTAAGGCAGATCCATTGTATTGGGTGAAAAACAGCCAAACACAATCCAAAACATAAATAAAAAATTACGGAGATTGGATATGAGATTATCTTTTGCATGCTTGAAAAAATTTGAGGTCAAAAGTAGTAAATATATTTTTAGCGTTAGAAAATTTGAAAACAATAACCGATTTTATGGTTTAATTGTACCTTTGCCCATAAAATTGCAAATTTTTTCTGAATTAAATGAACTTTACAGTCATCAAATGAATGTATCAAATCAGATAAAATCGTAAATTTGGCAATATATTCTTTATAAGAAAGTCATGAAAAATAAGATCGCACGTTTTATTATAAAACAACATAAAGAAAAATTAAGTGCTAATGAAACAGATATTTTAATTAAATCTGCTTCAAGGAGTTCTAATTATGCCATTAGAGAATCTAAAGCTTTAGGGCTGACTATAAAATCTATATCAGGAAAAAAATTAATTGAAAAACATCCAAACGGAGAAATTATAGTACTTCGAAATCTGCAAGATAAATCCATTTCAGAGAATGGTTTGAAAAAAGGAATGATACTATGCAGGAAATAAAAAAGAGACTCCGAGTATTTGCCGGACCAAACGGTTCGGGAAAAAGCACTCTTTTTGAAGAATTCTCTAAAAATTACAATACCGGATATTTTATAAATGCAGATTATCTAGAAAAGATTTTAAAAACTAAAGGTTTAATCGATTTAGATTTTTACGATATTAAAGCTTCAAAAGAAGAATTAGAAAATTTCTTTAAAAAACCCAATACAAAAACTTTAATAGAAACTGCCCAAGAAAAAGGATTTCAAATATCTTTAGAGATAAAAGAAAACTTTATAATATCACTTTCAAAAAACCCTAACAGTTACGAAGGATCTTTAATTTCCTCATTTTTAAGAGAAAAACTCATCAAGGAAAACAAAAGCTTTTGTTTTGAAACCGTTATGAGCCATATCTCAAAATTAGAAGATATTAAAGAAGCAAATTCTTTAGGCTATACTTCGTATCTATATTTTGTTTGTATAGATGATCCTGAAATTAATATTTCACGGGTTGAAAACAGAGTGCAGAAAGGCGGACATTATGTTGACAGCGAAATTATAAAAAACAGATACAATCGAACTTTAAATAATTTATTTCCTGCAATAGAAATTTCAAACAAGGCCTATCTTTTTGATAATTCTACTGAGAAACTTACTTTAATAGCTGAAATAAATGAGGGTAAATCATTAAAACTTCATATCAATGAAGAGGATTTCCCAAATTGGTTTAGAGAATTTGTATTAAATCACTTCATATAAAAATGAACTTTACATACCCTAAAAATGAACGCTTAAAGAGCAAAACCACGATTGGATTACTTTTTTCTGAAGGGAAATCAGTTTCAAAATATCCGCTTCGTTTGGTTTACCGTCAAGCGGAAGCTGCATATCAGGGTAATACAAAAGTGGGTGTTTCGGTTTCTAAGAAATACTTTAAAAAAGCCGTTGACAGAAATTATTTCAAAAGAGTGTTGAGAGAAACTTACAGACTCAACAAACATTTGCTGCTGGATCATTTAAATCAGCCGTATTCTTTCATGCTTTTTTACCAGACAAAAGACAGATTATCTTACGAAGAAATCAATTCCAAAACGATTCAGTTGTTTGAGAAATTTGTACAGCAGTTAAACAAAACTCCCGAATCTGAAATCAAAAAGGATTTATAAAGCTTCAAAGTCAACTTTGTACTCTAAATCAGATAAAAAATTATAAAAAAATTGTAGTTTTAGCACTAAATTGAAATTTTATGCGATACATTTTCTTTTTATCTGTAATTTTTTGTGTTCTTTCGGGATGCAGCAAAAGTGAAGTTGCTAATGAAGAACAAGTAGCTTCGATTAGTGCTATAAAATTAGCTCCAAAAAAATATGAATCAGGCGGTGCAGATAAAAATCTAGATGGTTCTTCAACTCAAATTGAACAAAAAATCATCAAACAAGCATCGCTTCGATTTGAAACCAATGATTTAGAAGAAACGTACAAACAGATTCAAACAGCGGTTAAACAAAGTCAGGGAAAAGTTCAAAGTGATTCTGAAGGTAAAGACTACGGCACGCTTTATCGAAATATAACGATTAGAGTTCCAAGTCAGAATTTTGACAATCTTATCAATACAATTTCAAAAGGCGTTGCTTATTTTGAGAGAAAAGAGATTACTGCCGAAGATGTTACCGAACAATATATCGACTTAACGACAAGATTAAAAAATAAAAGAAAACTCGAAGAACGTTATCTTGAAATATTACAGAAAGCCACAAAAATTAGTGAAATTTTAGAAATCGAAAAACAGATTTCGATTATCCGCGAAGAAATTGAAGCGAAAGAAGGCCAGTTAAAATATTTAGAAAGCAGAGTTTCTGAAAGTACGGTTACAATTGAGTTTTTTAAAAACCTGCCGGAACAAGAAGCTGTGCAATTATCATACGGATCAAAAGTCTGGACCGCTATCAAATCAGGATTTTTTAGTTTGTCAAGTTTCTTTATATCAATTATCAGCATTTGGCCGTTTATAATTATAATTTGTGTATTAGCCTATTTTATTAGAAAGAGAATTAAAAGAAAAAAACCATAGTCATGTATCCTTATTTCAAGAAGAGATTTATTATACCAACTGTTGCGGCAGGATTATTATTTATTGGAACCAGTTTTAAAGAGGACTTTTTTGAAATTGCCAAACAAATTGAAATCTTCACAACGTTGTTTAAAGCCGTAAACACAAATTATGTAGACGAAACAAATCCGGGTGATTTAATGGATAAGGCCATTAAAAGCATGTTGGGAAGTTTAGATCCTTACACAGTTTACTTTAACGAGCAGGATGTAGTTAATTTCAAAATCAACAATACGGGAGAATATACCGGAATTGGTGCTATGATTGCACGCAAAAAAGACCGTTTGATTGTGCGCGAACCGTATAAAAATTATCCTGCAGATAAAGCGGGACTAAAAGCGGGTGACGAAATTATCCAGATTGGCGACGTTTTGATTGCTGATTTTAAAGATGATGCTTCGCAATTATTGAAAGGAACTAAAAACACTAAAATTGCTATAAAATATCTTCGTCAGGGAAAAACTTTTACAACTGAATTGGTTTTGGATGAAGTGGATATTAAATCGGTTCCGTTTTATGGAAAAATCGATGAGAAAACGGGTTATATCGTTTTGGCGCATTTTAGCAGAAAGGCTTCCGCCGAAGTTAAAGATGCTTTGGAAAAATTAAAAGCTGACGGTGTAAAGCAGATTGTTTTAGATTTAAGAGGAAATCCCGGCGGACTTTTGAATGAGGCAATTGATATCTGTAATTTATTTGTTCCAAAGAATGAAGTTATTGTAACGACTAAATCAAGAATCGAAAAACACAACAATACGTATAAAACGACTAAAGAACCGATTGATACAGAGATTCCGCTTGCTATTTTGGTTAACGGAAGAAGTGCTTCGGCATCTGAAATTGTTTCCGGAGCTTTGCAGGATTTAGATCGCGCTGTGATTTTAGGAAGCCGTAGTTTTGGAAAAGGTTTGGTGCAGCGTTCTGTTGACCTGACTTACGGAACGCAGTTAAAAGTTACCATTTCGCGTTACTACACGCCATCAGGACGTTGTATACAAGCGCTTGATTATGCACATAAAGATAAAAATGGTGTTGCCCAAAAAACAGATTCTAAAAATTTCAATGCTTTTAAAACCCGAAAAGGAAGAACAGTTTATGATGGCGGCGGGGTTTTACCAGACATTGAATTAGAAGAAGCCAAAATGAGCCCTATTACAAGCGCTCTTTTGAAAAATGATGGAATATTTGATTACGCCACTACTTACTATTATAAAAACCCAAATTTGGGCGATAAAATCCCTGTCGTTTCAGATACTGATTATAGTGCTTTCAAACAATATTTGAAAACAAACAAAATTAGTTTTGATACGGAAACAGAGGTTGCCCTGAAAAATACTTTGGCTGCAGCCAAAACTGAAAAAATTGACGAAACGATTGCTCCGGAATATCAACAATTATTAGCCGCATTAGAAAGAAGTGAAAATACTTTACTTGATAAAAACCAAAAAGAAATTAGAGGTTTGATTCAGGAAGAGCTTATCAAAAGATACCAATATCAAGAAGGTTTGTATCAGTTTTATATTAAGAACAATTCAGAGATTAAAAGAGCAGTAAACGTATTAAATAATCAGACTGAATATAAAACGATTTTAAAAATGTAGAAAATGAAACTTTCCCGGGTCCTGTTTTTGTTTATTATTTACAATCTATCGGCACAGCAGAAACCAATCGAAACAGTTTATTTTGATTTCGACAAGTATGATCTTACTGAACCGCAAAGCAGAGTTGTAAATAATTTTATCAAATCAATAGACACCGCGAAAGTTGAATCGATACAAATCTACGGTTACTGCGACGATCGCGGCACAGACGACTACAATTTTAAACTGTCTCACGACAGGGTTAATACTATTCAAAACTTATTGCTTTCTTTTGGTTTTAAAGAAAGTAAAATTGTTATTCTTGAAGGAAAAGGCCGTGTTGTAGTTCGGCCTGATACTGTTGAGAATTTATACGAAACACGTTTACGCAATCGGCGGGTTGATTTGATTGTGGTAAAACGAAACAGTTTTAATAAAGAAGGTTATTCTTCTTTTAAAGACAAATTAAAGGTTGGCGATAAAATATATCTTGAAAATATATTGTTTGATATGGGAAGTGCCAGACTGACTAATAATTCAAAAAAGGAATTGGATAAGATTTCTGTTATACTTCAAAAACAAAAAAACATACAGTTCGAAATTAGAGGTCACGTTTGCTGTACACCACAAATTTATAGTGACGCAATTGACAAAGACACTAAAGAAAGAAAACTTTCCTGGAACCGGGCCAAAACAGTTTTTTACTATTTAAGTTCTAAGAAAGTTTCAAAAAACAGAATGCGTTATCAAGGCTGTGGCAACAAATTTCCTTTAAAAAGAGGCGATATTTATGATCGCCGCGTTGAATTTTTGATTACTAAAATTTAAGTTTTTTTGCCACGAAGGTGCTAAGGCGCAAAGTTTTTTACTTAAAGTTTTACTCTAAAATATGTTGTTAATTATTTCTTTTAAAGACAATTATAAATTCATTAAAACATTAAAAACTAATATTGCAACATTGTAGCGTTATTCTTTTATGCTTATCCACGAATCATTTCGATATGTTCAATGTCATCTTCAAGATACATTTCACTTGACTGAACAAAACCATGACTTTCGTAAAATTTCTTTAAGTATAATTGTGCACCGATTGTAATTTGGTGTTTTCCAAAATTAGATTTTATTGCAGCAATTGCTTCACGCATTAAATCGTGTCCCCACTTTTTATCACGATAATTGGCATCAACAATTACTCTTCCTATTGAGGCATTGTCGAAACTAATTCCGGCATCGAATAAACGAGAATAGGCTACAACTTTACCATCATATTCTCCAATTAGGTGCAACGCTTTCTTGTCTTTGCCGTCAATGTCTAAATAAACGCAGTTTTGCTCTACTACAAAGATTTCACTTCTTAGTTTAAGTAAATCGTATAGTTCATTTACAGTTAATGCCTCAAATGGCTTAATTTTCCATTTTAATTCCATTTTGTATCTCTCTTTTAATTTTAATAATCCTAAAAACAAAATTACGTCAAATATTATCAAATAGAAATCCCGATTATAAAACTATAATCGGGATTTACTAAAAAGATACTTTGCTATTCCTGCAAGGTTTCCAAAACCTTGTAGGTATTTGATCTTTGTTATCTATTTTATTGCTTTGTCAATTACACCTATAAGGTTTTGGAAACCTTGCAGGAGTGCAAACTGCTTTACTTTATTTTTTCTTCATGACAATTTCCATGCTTTTGTATTCAGCACCGTCTTTGACATCAAACATTTCCATTTTACGGGTTGTAGCATCTACAATAGTATAAATTTCTCTGTAAGGTGCTTTCTTTCCTGTTACCGGATTTACTACTTCCCCTTTAAATTCCATACTTTTTTTCCCTTCATCATATTTTCCCGTGGCAACCATCATTCCGGTTCCCATATTGTCGATAAAAGTTGTGGTGTATTCTTTACTAGCGTTGTTATAGGCTAATGTACTTTTTCCTTCAAATGGTGCGCCCATAATTTTTCCGACATAGTTACCTTCCTGATAACGTCCGCCCAGAATCATTTTGATAGTGGCAACTGAAGTTGATTTTTCTGGTTTTCCGTTTGGTTCGTGCCAAAAAGTCATTTCACAATTCCACGTTCCAACTTCGTCTGTCATTAATTTGTGCGGTGCGCCCGGAGTTGCATACGCCTGCCAGGCTTTCATTTGTGCCGCAGAATCAACTGGTGCTTCGGCTGCTGGTTCTTCAGTTTTAATACTGTCCAAATCTTTTGGTGTATCAACTTCGGTTTTTACTTCTTTTTTACAAGAGATAAAACATAATGCAATAATTACTAATGTTGTGGTTACCTTTTTCATAAGTATTTGTTTTTATGTTTGTTATAAAACAAAAGTAAGAAAAATAATAACTAGAGTTGTTTCAGGTTTGAAGTTTCAGGTTTCAGGTTATGCTGGGCGTATTTAACCGCAAAGTTCGCAAAGGTTACGCAAAGAAACGCAAAGTTATTTTTCAAGCGCTTGACTTAAATTATCTTATATAACTTATATGGTTTAATATTCGTTTAGAAAACTTGAAACCTGAAACTTAAAACTTGAAACAAACTTTTTAACGTTTATCTATTTTTACAGATTTAATTATGGCTTCGAGATCGAACATTAAGTCGCGTTCTTGGTTTGAGGGTGAATAGCAAAATCCTTCGATAACCAGGATTCGGTTATAAACAGGATCTACGATTGCGTAGTTAATAAAAGGTCCAGCCATGAAGTCATTTTTCAGTTCCCATGTTCCTTTGGTTTCAAAAGCTTCTTTTCCGTCTAATGAAGTATTCGAAAAATACGGTGCATACGCTTCTCCGGTAATCATTCGGGTTTTTGGTTCTCTTCCTTTGATGTAGTAACCAATTGAGTCGCGCATTTTAATGATATTTCCCACTACATTTCCACGGCTTTTGAAGTTGTGCAGCGGAATTTGATATATTAATAAACTGGTGTTTCCACTAATAATATCTTTTTTGAGCCAGATAAAATTCTTTTTGTGAAGCATATATTCATATCCGGTTGGAATCTGGATATCTATATGGAATTTGTTTTTGATAACAGCCGGATTTAAAAGTGAAGCACTGTTGTCTTCCTGAATTTTCTCGATTTCGGCATCGCGAATCATTTTGATGATTTGTGCCGAATTTAATTCGATACTGCAAATAATGTCATCAACAGATTTTCCGTAAATACGAAAAGTGTTGTGCGGCAGTGATTTATTGTGGGTTATTTCAAACTTATCTACAGCTGATTTTTTAACAACGATAATGCTTCGGCTGTCGGTTACAAATCCTTCGAGAAGTTTGGCAGGATATTGATTGATTGTAAACAGAGGTTCTTCCTGAGTTAAGCCCAGAACTGGCGATGCAAATTTATTTCGGATACTGTCGCCAACTTCTCCATACCACAACTGATCGTCGATGATGATGGAAATTGTATTTGTTTTTCCGGAAACAGGTTCTTCTTGTTTATCTGTTTTTAAACAAGAAATCAATAGAAACGGAAGTATTATAAATAAAAAATGGGTTTTATTCATTTTCTTAATTTATGAAATAAAACCCAAATTTAAATAAGATTTTTTATTATCCGTTTATTTTAAGTTTCATTCCGGGTTTTATATCTTCATCTTTAATACCATTCCATTTTTTAATATCTGAAATTGTTACTCCAGGATATTTTTTAGAAATACTGTATAAAGAATCACCTTTTTTAACGTAATAATCTTCCGCTGCAGTTTTTGTTGAAGGCGCTTTCTTTTTGAAAGAGTCAACAGAAGTAGAAGCAATAGCAGTAGAAACCGGTTCGTGGATCTCTGTAACTATTTTAGAAACTACTAATGTTTTTCCTAAACCAATATTATTAGAGCTAAGATCATTTAACTCTTTTAAGTCCGCAATAGTCGTACCGAATTTTTTAGCAATGCTTCCTAAATTGTCTCCGGCCAATACAACGTACTCTACAGTTTGTATTGAAATTTTATCATTATCTTCTGCAGAAGCAACTGCTTCTTCTGTATTTTTCTCTACAGCAGGTAATACTTTAGGCTCTTTAATAACTTTGGCAGAAGTATCAATATCTGATTTAATTTTTAAAGATTTACCTAACGCAATTGCATTTGATTTAAGGTTATTCCATTTTTTTAGATCTGAAATATTCACATTATACTTATCTGCAATACTGCCTAAGTTATCTCCTTTTTGAACTTTATAGAACTGAATATCTTTAATCTCTTTATCTTTAGATACTTCCAGAGATTTAGTATCTCTAACCGGTTTTCCTTTTGGAGCAATTTTCATTGCTAAACGAGTTGGAATAGTTCTGTTTTCTGATTCGTGTTTTACGTAAGCGTAAATCTTGTCTTCATTTGAAACAAAGGTTGCGATTTTATCTTTTGGTAACCGAAGGAAATTTTGTTCCCCTTGATAAGCCGGTACAACATTTAATTTATAAGATGGATTTAAAAGCTGTAACTGTGATTGCGGCATATCTAACAAATCAGCAATTTGTTTAAAAGACATTTGATTTTTAACCGCTACAGTATCTGTTTCAAAGTTTTTAATAACCGCTCTTTCAGGGTTGATTCCGTGTTCTTTGTGATATTCAAAAAGATACATTGTAGCATAAAATGCCGGAACATAACCTTGAGTTTCTTTTGGAAGGTAATTACGAATATCCCAGTAACCTGTTTTTCCGCCAGAACGACGAATTGCTTTTGTTACATTTCCAGGACCTGAATTATAAGAAGCTAAAACAAGTTCCCAGTCATTAAAGACATTGAACATTTTTGTCATGTAGTTTGAACAAGCAGCTGTAGCTTTAAGAGGGTCACTTCTTTCATCGATATAAGAATCGATTTTTAAAGCGTATTGTTTTCCGGTTCCGTACATAAACTGCCAAAGTCCGGTAGCGCCCATTTGAGAAACTGCTTTAGGGTTTAAAGCAGATTCTACAACGGCCAAATATTTTATTTCCAACGGGATTTTTTCTTTAGCGAAAGTTTCCTCGAATATTGGAAAGTAGTATTCTGATAAAGCCATTAATCGAGAAAACGATTTTTTTCGATTCTTAAGAAATGACTTTATTATATTTTCTAATCCTTGATTGTATTCAATTTCAAAAGGCGATTTTGCATTCATTGCTGCCAAACGCTGCTTAAGCAGTTCTGTTGGCAATTCTTCATCAACCGTAACATCCTTGTTAATGGTTTGAATATCTTTTGTCAAATCATCGTAGATGTCTAAACTTACTAACTCATTCATCCAAAGGCTGTCAACTTTTGTTGCCAGATCATCTTTCTTGAATGTGCTTTTGATAGAATCTAAATAAGACAGCTTTACTTCGGGCTTAATTTCTCTTGATACTTCTGCAGTTTCCTGCGAGAACATCGATAGAGAAAACAATACGGTTACCGCTAATGATATTTTCTTTACAATCATATAACATTTTTTTAAAATTCTATAAATCAACTCATTATAGAATCATTATTTTTGCAAACTTAAAAAGTTTAAGGCTTAAATATACGCAAAAAAATGTTAATTGTGATTTTTTAGTCTAAAATTGCAGCAATTCCAGGTAAAACTTTGCCTTCTAACATTTCTAACATTGCGCCTCCACCAGTAGAAACATAGCTCATTTTCTCTTCAAAACCGAATTGTTTTACTGCTGCAACAGAATCCCCTCCTCCAACTAAAGAAAATGCTCCTTTTTCAGTTGCTTCTGCAATATAATCTCCTAATGCAATTGTTCCTTTAGAGAATGTTTCCATTTCAAAAACTCCTAATGGACCGTTCCATAAAATAGTTTTTGATTCTAAAATTACTTTTTTGAAGTTCTCTAATGATTTTGGACCTGCGTCAAGACCTTGCCATCCATCAGGAATTGCTGTTACGTCTACAACTTGTGTATTTGCTGAATTTGAGAAATCATCTGCAGCAATTACATCAACAGGAATATGAATTTGAACATTTTTTTCTTTTGCTAATCTTAAGATTTCAAGTGCTAAATCTAGTTTATCATCTTCGCAGATTGAATCTCCTACTTTTCCGCCTTGAGCTTTAACAAATGTAAAAGTCATACCGCCGCCAATAATCATGTGGTCAACCTTATCCAAGATATTTTCGATAACGGTAATTTTAGAAGAAACTTTAGAACCTCCTAAAACTGCTGTTACTGGCTTTTCGCTATTTTTAAGTACTTTATTTAAACTGTCTATTTCTTTTGCCAATAAAGTTCCGAATGTTTTATCGTTTGGAAAAAACTGTGCAATAATTGTTGTTGAAGCGTGCGCTCTGTGTGCAGTTCCAAAAGCGTCGTTTACATAAATATCACCAAGTGAAGCTAATTCTTTTGCGAAAGCAACATCTCCAGCTTCTTCTTCTGCGTGAAAACGTAAATTTTCAAGTAATAAAACTTCTCCAGGCTGTAAGTTTTTAGCAGCTGTTTGAGCTGGTTCCCCAACGCAGTTTTCAGCAAACTTAACTTGTACTCCTAAAATTTCTGAAGCTGTTTTTAAAATATGTTTTAAAGAGTATTTTTCTTCAGCTCCTTTTGGTCTTCCTAAATGCGACATTAAGATTACACTTCCGCCTTGAGCTAAAATAGTATCGATAGTTGGTTTTGCAGCTTCAATACGTGTCGTATCAGTTACATTAAAATTCTCATCCAAAGGCACGTTAAAGTCTACACGGATAATTGCTTTTTTATTTTTAAAGTCGAAATCGTTTAAAGTTTTCATTTGATATTTTTTTTAGTTTTTTTAGAAAGAAAAACAAATATAGGACTTTTAAAGTACTAATAAATTCGGATAAACTAAAAAAGAGACAACAAAAAGAACGAAAACGTTATAAATTCACAAATAAATTGGTTTATTAAGGATTAAAAACAATTATCGATAGTAATTTGATACCTGATGAAATGAAAAAAACCTTTTCTGTTAACAGAAAAGGTTAATCTATTTGGATTAAAAAGTCGCTTATTTCTAAATCGTTTTTAAAGTCGGAGAGATAAGGTTTATTTAATTAATTTTTCAAGCCTCAACATCATTTCATCTTTCTCTTTCAACATACGCTCATATAACGCAATTTTTTCTTCATGAAGTGAAATCAATTTTTCAATTGGATGAATATTAATTGTTCCGTAATTAAATGAATTACTAAAAGCGTGCTCTCCAAAAGTATTAGAAATAATATTCACCGCTTGCTCTTCATCAAAATTTTTAAAAGCCTCAACAGGAATATTCAGAACTGCAGAAATCTGTTTAAGCAGGTTGTCTTCAATTACATCTTTTTGTTCTAACAAAGAAATCTTCTTTTGATTCCAGTCTTCTCCCAGATCATAAGCTAATCCTTCCTGTTTTATATTAAGCATTTCTCTGAAACGTTTTACATTTCTTCCCTGATGAATTTTCTGTTCCATAATGAGTGTCATTTTTCTGAAGGCTCAAATATAAAGCCATTTGGATTAAAAGCCCGAATTTCAAAGATAAAAAATATCCTGCAAAAATCCATTTTATAAAAAAACCTTTTCTGTTAACAGAAAAACAGAAAAGGTAAAAAATGAATTAGATTATTTTTTTGTTTTTGGATCTTGAATTAGTCTTCTGTTTGAATGTAACAAATAGACAAATTATGCTGAACGGGAAACATAATAGTTTCATATTCGTTTGAGTTTTCGGTATTTTTTGAAATGAGATAATTGCCTTCAATGATTCCGAAGTAATTTAATAAAGGCGAATAAAATGTGATTCCGATTTTATGTTTTGATGGATCTGTAATGTCTGTATTGATAATATCTAACTGATAATTGATAAAGGGAAAATAGTTGTTTCCCAAAACATCTGTTACACGATGGAAATTTCCTTTTAACTGCTCAACATAACCGCTGGCAGCGATTCCGGTTAAGAAATGCAGTTGATTTGCTTTTTCGTTTTCACTTAATAATTCTCTAAATGTGTTTTTTGGATTTGATTCTGAATTAAACTGCTGAGACTGCATTTGGTATTCTTTGAAAGTATCTTCAAAAACATATTTATCCCAAAGTAAAGCCGATGAATTGTCAATTACTATACGATAGGCTAGTTTTATTTTCGTAATTTTCATTTAATTTGAATTTAGAGGAATTTCAATTACAAGCAATGTGGCATTTTGCGACAACGATTCCCATTTTATCGTTTCAGTTTTGGAGATTGCTAAACCATCTTTTGCTTCCAGAAGTCGGTTTTCGATTTCAAAAGCTCCGTTAATTACGAAGACAAAAAAACCGTTATTAGTATTCTTTAAAGTAAAGGTTCCTTCTTTTCTTCCGTCATAAATGCCAATAAATCCAAAAGCATTTTCAATTTCAAATAATGAATTCAATTTGTTGTGTGAACTTAAATCGAATTTATATTGCTGAAAATCGTTTTTAAAATGCTGTTTTTCCATTTGAAATTCGAATTCTAAATAACTCACATTTTCCTTTTCGTATGGATTATGGATTTCAATAGTTAATTCTTCAAATGCTTTCAGAATCCCAATTTGCTCTACATGCAAAAATTCCTCATTACCAATATTATCTTTATATTCAATTCCGCCAAATATGGGCAGAATGATCACATTTGTGTTTAGGTTTATAAATCGAGTGATACTTTGTTGGGGTGCTAATATTACTTCATTTAAAACTTTTAAGGTTCCAAATGCATTTCGGGATAAATCTTGGTAATGTTCAAAATTAAAAGTTGAGAAGCAGTTGTGTTTTCTGAATTAGAAAACCCTCTGGAATCTGACTTGTAAATTTGTGCCGGAATTTGAGCTATCATAAATTATTATTTGAAATTAACCAGCAACGTTTATAGTGTGAGTTAAAACAAAACCTTCACTAACACTTCCTGTTATTGTTCCTAATTCATTTGTAACAGAATCTGAAAAGACATTATCTGACGAATTATAGGTGTAACCGGACATTCCTTTTGTATAACCGTTGGCACTTGAAGCGTTAACTAATGCAACGGCGCTGTTTGTTCCTTCGGGAAAAGCAATTTGTGTTACGAGTAATGAAGTTCCGCTGGCGTTATAAATATGAACGTGAATGTGAGTTGCTCTTCCTGAATACCAGCCTGGAAATATTGAGGTAAAAGTTACCAAACCATTTGCATCTGTAGTTTGTCTTCCTCTTAAAAAGTGAACGGTTGTATAGTTTACAGACTGCATTGAAGTTCCTCCATATTCTGAATAATAACCGTCTTTGTCGCAGTGACAAATATCGACAATGGCATCTTTTAATACGGCACAGCTTGCGTTTGTATTTTTTATGGTGATTTTTATGCTGAAAGCTACGCCTGTTCTATCCATTGTAATGTCTGATTTTACTAAAGAAGATGGTGTAATGGTTGGAAATGGCCCTGCAGTTTCTGATGCTGTTACCGAACAATCGCCTGAAGATGAACCAGAACCAGAAGGTGAATCTGTATTCGTTGAAGAATTTGATGATCCATCATCATTATCCTGACTACATGAGTTTATAATTGGAATTGCTAATGAACCAATTCCTATTAAACCCAAACCTCTTAAAAACTCTTTTCTTTTCATTGCTTTTTCGTTTAAATGTTATTTTAATTGAATGAATAACAGTTGTTTTCAAGTAAAATTATTCGAAATTAAAGCGTTGTAAAAAGTTTGAGGTAAAGTTTATAATTTATGAGGTGAACGAATGAATATTTATTTTTTGTAGTAAAAATCTTTAGCGCAGAAGTGTATTACTTTTGGTCAAAAAGTTTAGAAAAAGCTTCTTCGTAACTGACACTGATTGGAATTTCGGCTTGACCGATGAAAATTATCTTATTTCTTATTTTAGAGATTTTAGAAATAGGAATAATAAAGGAACGATGAACTCTTATGAATTCGGTTTCAGGCAATTTTTGGAGAATTGCTTTTAAGGTCATTCGCGCAACAACTGTTTTCTGGTTTTGGATGTGGATTTTTAAATAATCGTCTAAACCTTCGATATATAAAATATCCGAAAACAGAATTTTAATCAAACTATAATCGGCACGAATAAAAACATACTGCTGTTCGATGTTTTGGTTTTGCTGTTTCCATTTTGAAAAAGCTTTTTCGGCCGCTTGTTGAAATCGGGAAAGGGAAATTGGTTTTAACAGATAATCGGTTGCGCTGAGCGTAAAGCCTTCAACGGCAAATTCAGAATATGCTGTTGTAAAGATTACCATTGTTTTGTGTGGAAGTTTTTTGTAGAATTCTAAACCTGAAATGGACGGCATATTGATATCAAGAAACAATAAATCGACTGGATATTTTTTAAGATATTTGAATGCTTCATCAGATTTCGTGAAAGTCTTGTTCAGTTCTATGTAATCAATTGTATCACATAAACTCTGAAGAATTTCTAATGCCAATGGCTCGTCATCTAATGCTATTGCTTTTATCATCGTATTTTAACGCTCAAGTTTACAATGTATTTTTCTGCTGAATCTTCGATTTTTAATTGGTGCTTATTAGGATATACTAACTTCAATCTTTCGATTGTATTGTGAAGTCCAATTCCTGAATCTGATTGTATCGAAAATGTCTTTTTATTAGAAACGTATAAAGTTAGTGTTTCATCATCGATATCGATTTTGATACAAATCTCGGAAGTCTGATCTGGATTTACTCCATATTTGAAGGCATTTTCAATAAATGAAATCAAGATGAGCGGTGTTATTACTTTTCCAAAAGTGTTTCCGGTTACCTTATAATCTACGTTTACAGTGTTTCCTAAACGTGTTTTTTGAAGGGAAATGAAATTATTGATGTAATTGATTTCCTTGTTTAATTCAATAACCTCATCGTTTGAATTGGTCATGATATATCGCATTAACTCCGATAGTTGGACTACAGCGTCTGCCGTTTTATCGTCTTTTTTTAAAGCCAAAGCGTAAATGCTGTTTAGTGTATTGAATAAAAAATGCGGGTTTATCTGGGCTTTCAAAAATGCCAGTTCTGATTTTACTTTTTCTTTTTCGACACTTTGTAATCTTCCGGAAATGGCAAAAAGCAAACTTGAAACTACTCCAATTAAATAAACAAGTGTTGTGTGTCCGTATTGTGTTGGCGGACCTCCAGTGAATCCAAAAGACATTGGTTCGTTTCTATGCGGCGGCGGGAATCTCCCTTCAAATGGTTTGGGATGATTTAATAGATTTTCGGAATGATCTCTAAAATCTAAAAAGTTTCGGCTTGGATGATCTAAAACGGTAGATATCCAAAGAAAGAATAAAAGGAAAATGACTATTATGAAATAGTATAGCAATTTTTTCTCTGAAAAATATAATCTTGGAATTAGATAATAGTAGTTGAAGTAAAAAAAACAAAGAAGTGTAAAATAGATAAACAGGTAAATGCGATCATGAGGATTTGTGTACAAATGTGGTAATGAGAAAACGGTATTTGTAGACGTAAACGCATACGGGATAAATAAAAAAGCGAGGCACAGAACTACATGTTTCGCATAAAGTGAAAATTTTGCTTTCATGAATCAAATTTGATTTATACCGTTTTGACAACCAAAATGATATATTCAAATTTAATGTTATTGCATGTTTATTTCAAATTATTGCGGTAAAAACACATAATGTTGCGACTCGCTTTATAATTTTTGGCTTTTCAGCCTATTTTAAAATAATCGTCTTTTGGCGATTAATCGTGTACCGGACTTTGTGTACAAGGACAGTTACTGATAGCTTGTAAGAAATCGAATCCTATTGTTACTACGTGTGTTCCTGTATTGTAATTTCCTAAATCGTTGAACATAACCTGGTATGAATATCCGAAGTAAAACTTAGATTTCATGAAACCTGCCATTGGCCCAACTGATAATGGTTTTGGAAACTGGTCGTTTAGGAAACGGTATGAAACTCCAATCCAATAGTAATCTTCGTAACGATTGTATCTTCTGTACTTGAAGTTAATATCGGTTGTTGAACGTTTATCACTTGCAAAGTACTGATAGAAAACAGATGGTTCGTATTCGATACGGCTGTTTTCTGCATCACGAAAAACATAACCAGTATAAACCTGATAGTTTGAAAGCAGGTTTGGTTCTACTCCACGATATTTATCGGTATTTTTCTTTAAAACGTTGTTGGCATTAAAACTTATATAAAAATCTTTATTACGGTATAAAGCACTAATGTCAAAGTTGTTGTTTGCATTGTAACGATTGTCTGTAACTGTTGGATCTATAACAGGATGTTCTATCGTGGTATTGAATTCATCCGTATCAATTCTAAATGTATTGAAGTTGTATGAAATACCAAAAGATAAATACTGTTTTGAGTAATAGTCTAAGATAAGGTGGTGCGCAAAGGATACTTTAGCACCGGTTTGTCTTGTATATCCGTTTTTATCGTTATAAAGCGATATTCCCACACCAGAACGATCTAAGATTCTAAAATCGGCATAAAGCGACTGGTTTTGAGGTGCATCTTTAATTCCAACCCATTGTGTTAAACCATTGGCTCTAATTCTAAGGTTGTCACCAATACCTGCATAGGCAGGAGAAAGCACGAACGGGTTATCAGCCAGATACTGAGTAAAAACTGGTAGGTTTAACTCTTGGCTGTAACTTGTTGTTACAGCCATGAGTACTAAGGATAAAATAAACTTTTTCATTGTAATAATTTTTTTAGATAACATCATAAGGGGCTATATTTTGTTATCTGTATAAAGTGAAATGTCCAACAAACTCTCTTGCATCATTCACGTCATTAAGTTTAAGAACATACCAGTAATCACCTGTTGGTAATTCCTCGCCATTGTATCTACCATCCCATTTTTGACCATAATGATATTTAGCAATCTGACGTCCGTATCTATCGAAGATCGCAAACTCAAGATTAGTATAAATATTTGTACATCCAGGTCCCCAACCACTGTGAGTTCCGTTTGGTGTAAAGTAATTATCAAGACAAACATCAATGTATGTCAATGGTATTGTAATTGTGTCAATACATCCGTTTTGATCTCTTACCTTAATTACATAATCTCTAGACTCATAATATTTAAATTTAGTCTCAGATGTAAATGGACCTCCGTCAAAACTGTATTCATAAGCAGGTCTTCCGCCAATTGCAGTTAAAGAAACTATGTTCATTTCTTGTTGTCCTCCAGCTAATTGAATATGTAATTTATCAAATGCCTGGATTGTGAAACTTGCTGTTGGCTGGATACATCCGTTTGTATGTCTTGCGTAAATTACGTGATCACCAGGTAATACATCTTTAAATTCATTAGATAATTGATATGGACCAGCTATAACATCTAAAGAGTAATCAACATCAGCAGGATCTACAGAAGGATCTATAGTTACTGTCACTGTATTAGTTTCACAACCGTAAACAACTTCTGCTGTTGGATTGATGTCAACTGCCAATGGCACAAGAACCTCAATTTCAAAATTACAACCATTTGCATCTTTAACATAAGCGGTATGATTACCTCCTGCAAGACCATCAAATGTATGCTGAGTTCCAGTAATTGGATCAAAAGGACCATTTGGTAAATCAATACTTACTGTGTAAGGAGCAGTTCCACCAGTGATATCAATTGTAAATTCTCCATTTAAGTCGCCTTTACATTGTTCTCCTAATATTGAGCCTGCTGTAACTATAAGCGGTGCAGCTGGCTGCGTGATTGTGATATCTGTCATTACATAACATCCGTTTTCATCTTGCGCAATTACAGTATACAATCCTGGAGCAAGTTTATCAAACACACTGATTGTATCAAACTGATTTAAATCTGGTGAGATTGCGTATTTAATAACCCCTGTTCCTCCTGTTGCAGTTACTACAATTTTACCATTGTTTTCACCGAAACATGTAACATTAGTTGGCGTAAACACAGCTTGTAAAGCAACTGGCGGCTCGTTGATTGTAATTACAGCAGATGCATCATCACAATCTCCACTTTCTACTTTTACAATGTAATCTCCAATTACTAAGTCTTCGAAGATTCCCGTAGCCTGAGGACCTTGGATAATAGTTCCAGCAGTATTCTCTAATGTATAGATATAGTTTCCTAAACCTCCTTTAGCTTCTGCTACGATAACTCCTGTAGCTTCACCTGTACATTTTACAACTGCATTTGTTACATCAACCTCAATGTTAAGCGGTTCAAGAGGATCAATTGTGATCTCATTAGAAACATAACCTACACATCCTGCAGCATCTTTTACATAGTAGCTGTATTTACCAACAGCAACCGGGAACGTAACTGATGCATTGAATGAACCAATAGTTGTTGCAAAATTAGCATCAGTACTATAAGTGTAAGGAGCTGTTCCGCCCACTGCGCTTAATGTAAGTGTTGCCTGAGTTAAACATGTTTGTGAACTAGCTTCAACTAAAGTTGGAATAACTTCTGTTGGCTCATTGATCACAATGTTTGCTGAAGTTGCAGAACAACTAAATCCGTCAGTAACTGTAATACTATAAGTTCCAGCACCTAAACCTGTGAATATTGGGCTAAGTTGTGGTCCAGAACTAATAACTGGATTTGCTGAAAGAATATTTAAAGTATACTGATAGTTACTTCCTTGTCCACCTGTTGGAGGGTCTACTGTAATTATTGCAGTTTTATCTCCAAAACATGTTAGTGTTGTAGCACTTGCTGATGCAGTAACCACGATTGGTGCCGGAACAACTAATACTTCTGTTGCTGTAGCGATACAACCTACATTATCTCTAACGTTAATTGTATAGTTACCTGCTGATAATCCTGACCATACGAATTGATCAGAGTAGTCAACTAATGTTGTACCATTCAATATCAATTGGTATTCGTATTTATTATCCCATCCACCTGCTGCTGAAGCAGTGATTTCTCCGTCGTTATTTCCTGTTACACAAGTAATATCAGATTTCGCTGTTGTTACTGTAAGAGCTGCTGTTGGCTGCTCTATTGTGAACAATGTAGAAACTGTACAGAATGGGTTATTTACTAGTGTTGCAACAACTGTGTATTGACCAGCAGTTAAGTTAGAAATTCTAACCGGACCTGCATTTGTTGTTGTTCCGTTGCTAGGAACTGGTCCTGTAATTACATAGTTGAATGCACCTGCATCATTTGTTGGATTTAACTGATTATCTACAAAAGTTAAATCAACACTTCCGTTTGCAGTACCATAACAGATTTGTCCGTTAACTGGTGTTACATTTATGTCGAAAGTATTTGGATCATTAACATAATGTGCTTGTACAATTGAACATCCTGTTGCAAGGTTTGTAACGGTAATTAAATAATTTCCGATAGTTAATCCTGTGAATACTCCAGTTGTATTTGACTGATTGTATGTATTTCCATCAGTTCCGGCAACATTGTAATTCAATATCGCTGGTGTTCCTCCAATAGATGTTACCGTTACAGTAATATCTTCATTAGAAATACAAGTTACAGCAGTATTTACAGCAACATTTATTTGATCTAAACGAATGAAAGGATTTACTCTAATTATTCCTGTACTAGATCCCATACATCCTTTATCATCGTAAACATTTACTGTATAGTCACCACCTGTGAAGTCTGACTCGCTGTAAGCATTTGATGGACCTCTTTGAACTACAACTCCACCTTTAATGAACTCATAGATTGTATAAACTCCAGAACCACCAACAACGTTATTTACTGTAATAACTGCATAGTTTGAAACGTTTGTTCCAGTTGTACAATTGTATTGTGTGATAACTGGTGCGTTAACTGTAATCACGTTTGGTTCGCTGATTCTAATATCTTCAGAATCCACACAACCTCTTCCAGAAGTTACTGTTACCGTATAATCTCCAGCCTGAAGGTTATCAAAAATGTTTTGAGTCTGAGCTGGTCTGTTAACCGCTACTCCTAAAGCTGTAGTTCCTGTTAATGTATACGTATAAACTGGGTTATCGTTTACGCCTGGTGCACTTGGAGCTAAATTAGCCGTGATTGAACCATCTGAATTACCTCTACAAGAAACATTTGTTCCGTTTAAAGTAAATCCTGTAATAACTGTTGCCGGAGCAATTTCAATTGTAACGTTAAAGTCACAAGTTGTTAATACATCTCTCACTCTGATAACGTGTGTACCCGGAGCAACGTTGTTAAATACAGCCGGTGTAGTATTTATGCTTACACCTCCGTCTAAAGTATATCTATAATTAGCTGTTCCTGAACCTCCTGTTGCAGTAGCAGTAATTACACCATTATTAAATGTACAACTTGGTAATGTTGTAACTGTAGTATCTAACTGTAATCCCGGAGTGATCGTTACTGCAGCAGTTGCTGTAGCTGTACATCCGTTTGCATCTCTTACTGTTACGTCGTATGTTCCTGCAGCGTTTACAGTAAATGTTGGGCTTGTTTGGAAACCTGCTCCAATACTGTATTCGTAAGGTGCAACACCAGAACCAACAGTAACTGTAAATGTATATTCACCTGCTGCCGTAGGACATTGGCTAGTAACATTAGCTGTTATTGCAGTTGGTAATGGATCTACCGCAATTGTTATTGGGATAAATGTTTCACAACCTTTAGAATCTAATACGTATGCTCTCCAGTTTAAGCTTACAGCCGGATCTAAAACAGCATTATTACTGTTTGTATAATCTGCAGCTGTTGGAGTTCCTGCACCTGCAATGAAAGCATATTTATAATCTGGTGTTCCTCCTGCAGCCGTTACACTAACCTGAGCACCTGAATTACAATTAGCATTTATATTTGAAGCGACAGTCAATGTTAATACTGAAGGCTGACCAACAGTTACTGAAGCCGAAGCTGTACATCCTGTTGTTGTGTCAGTAACTTCTACTGTATACGTACCGATTGGTAAGTTTGTCAGCGTTACTACTTTTCCAACTTGTGTTAGAGTTCCTGTAGTTGGTCCTCCAATTAAAGCTGCTGTGTAAGCCCCGTCAAAATTGTCAACATCAAATTTCACTGATCCGTTTGAACCTCCGTTACAGCTTACGTCATTTACTAACTGACCTGCTGCTGTAATGTTTACTAATGGATCAACAGTGTAATAGATATCATCTTTACATCCGTTAGCGTCTGTTACCTGGAATAAGTAAGTATCTGCTGTTAGACCTGTAAAGATTCCGTTTGCTGCACCAGAAACATTTGTAACGGCGCTAGCTGGAGAAAGAATCTCGTAGTGTAATGCACCAACACCATGTGAAACAGTTACAGTAACTGTACTTGTTGTGTTAGCAGCTGGTGTACACCAAATATCTGTTCCTGTTACAGAATCGATTACTGGAGCATCTAGTGCCGGAATTGTAACACTTACCGGTACTGCAATTGTACAATTATTAGCATCTTTTACCGAAGCTGTAATTGTTCCTGCATTATACGTAGTGAATGTATTCGTTGCACTATAATTTATTCCGTTGAAACTATATTGGTAAGGTGCTGTTCCTGTTCCAGCAGTTACATTGATTGTAACAATTGCCGGTTGAGTAGCATTACCTGTTCCACAAGTTAAACTTTGAGTTAATACCGCAGTTGCAGCAAGAGCCGTCGGCTCCGTAATTGTAGCTTGTACGATTACTGAAGAACATTGTTTAGCATCACGAACAACGATGTCATAAGTTCCTGCGATTAATCCTGTGAAAACATTTGAAGCTTGGAAGGCTCCTCCATTGATACTGTACTCATATGGTACAACACCATTAGCAGCAGTAACAATGATACTTCCGTTATTTCCTCCTACACAGCTTACGTTTGTTTGTGTAAATGTTGCTGATGGAGTTGTTGTTGGTGTTACTATTACCGGAATAGAAACTGCCTGACATCCCTGACTGTCTGTTACTCTGAAAGTATAAGTTCCAGCAGCTGTAGCCGTGTAAGGTGATGTTGCAGGGAAGTATCCTCCTGCATTAAAGTCAACTTCGAATCCTGTGTAAGTAAGAGTACCCTGAGTTGCCAATAGTGTAATAACAGCTGATCCTGCACAAGTTAAATCTTGTGTTAAACTAGCTTGTAATAATAATTCCTGATTTAATTTATAAGGGCTTGAAACGATACAACCGTTACCATCTTTAATATAGAATGTGTAGTTTCCTGGCGCATTCAATACAAAGTTAGGGCTAGATTGGTATCCGTTACCAATGCTGTATGTTGGTGTTCCAACATAAGTTCCTGTAATTGTAATTGGCACCGGACCTCCTGTGTAGCAATATAATCCAGCTGATGAATTGATTGTTGGCAATGCATCTGTAGCAATTGTTACATCTATTTTAGTTGTACATCCGTTTGCATCCATTGCATAAACATCCCATTGTGTATTTACAGTTGGATCTAATACAGCGTTTGCAACAGTATCGTAATCTAAAACATTTGGAGTAACTCCGTCTTCAACGAATACATATTTATAAACCGGAGTACCGCCCGAAGCAAGAACTTCAACTTTAGCACCGAAATTACAATTTGCATTTATGTTGCTTACTACGTTAAGAGCTATAGCTGTTGGCTGAGCCACAACTACTGAAGCAGTAGCTGTACATCCAGTAATTGCATCAGTAATAAGAACTGTATAAGTTCCCGGAACTAATCCTGTCACATTTACAGTATTTCCTGTTATAGCTAATGTACCAGTACCTGCAGTTAATACTGCTGTGTAAGTTCCTGTGTAATTTGCAACTGTAAATTTAACCGCTCCATTTGATTGTCCGTTACAAACCACATTACTTACTAATTGACCTGCAACTGTAATATTTGTTACCGGATTAATAGTATATGATTCTTGGTAAGTACAACCATTAGCATCTGTCACTTGGAATAAGTAAGTGTCTGGAGTTAATCCTGCAAATACCGCTGAAGTTTGTTTTGCTACAGCGATTGGAGAAAGAATCTCATATTGAAGTGTTCCTACACCATTAACTACGTTACTAATCGTAACTGTACTTGTTGTACTTGCGGCTGGAGCACAATAAATTGGTGTTCCGTTAATATCCATATTTGTCGGCGCATTTAACGCTGGAATAGTGATAGTAACTGGCGTAGAAATGATACAGTTATTAGCATCTTTTACATACGCTGTAATTGTACCTGAATTATAAGTAGTCAACGTATTTGTTGTACTGTAATTTATTCCTCCGTTAAAACTGTATTGGTAAGGTGCTGTTCCTGTTCCTGCAGTTACATTGATAGTAACAATCGCAGGTTGAGTTGAATTACCTGTACCACAAGTTAATCCTTGTGTCAACGTAGCTGTTGCAGCAAGAGCTGTCGGCTCAGTAATTGTAGCTTGTACGATTACTGAAGAACATTGTTTAGCATCACGAACAACAATGTTGTAAGTTCCTGCAACTAATCCTGTGAATATATTTGAAGCCTGGAAAGCTCCTCCGTTGATACTGTACTCATATGGTACAATACCATTTGCAGCAGTAACAATAATACTTCCGTTATTTCCTCCTATACAGCTTACGTTTGTCTGTGTAAATGTAGCCGTTGGAGTTGTTGTTGGAGTTACTACTACCGGAATAGAAACTGCCTGACATCCCTGACTGTCTGTTACTCTGAAAGTATAAGTTCCAGCAGCTGTAGCCGTGTAAGGTGATGTTACAGCAGCATATGCACCCGCGTTAAACGATACTTCGAATGTTGTGTAAGTAAGAGTACCCTGAGTTGCCAATAATGTGATACTCGCTGATCCTGCACAAGTTAAATCTTGTGTTAAAGTAGCTTTTAACAACAATTCCTGACGTAATGTATAAGGGCTTGAAACTATACAACCGTTAGCATCTTTAATATAGAATACATAGTTTCCTGGTGCATTCAATACAAAGTTAGGGCTAGATTGGTATCCATTACCAATGCTGTATGTTAAAGGTGCAACACCTGTTCCTGTTATAGTAATTGGCACTGGACCACCTGTGTAGCAATATAATCCAACTGATGAATTGATTGTTGGCAATGCATCTGTACCAATTGTTACATCAAGTTTTACTGTACATCCGTTTGCATCCTTAGCATAAACATCCCAAAGAGTATTTACTGTTGGTGCTAATACTGCATTTGCACTATTTGTGTAATCTCCTGCAACTGGTGTAACACCATCCTGAACAAATGCGTATGTATAATTTGGTGTTCCTCCGTTTGCTAAAACAGTCACTTTTGCACCGAAATTACAATTTGCATTTACGTTGCTTACTAAGTTAAGACCTAGAACTGTTGGCTGAGCCACAACTACTGAAGCAGTTGCTGTACATCCTGTCGTTCCATCAACAACCTGAACCGTGTAAGTTCCAGGAACTAATCCTGTAACGTTTACAGTATTTCCTGTCTGAACTAATGTACCTGTTCCTGCAGTTAATGTTGCAGTATAAGAAGTTCCATAATTAGCAACAGTAAATCTAACTGCTCCATTTGCACTTCCGTTACAAGTAACGTTACTTATTAATTGACCTGCAACTGTAATGTTAGTTACCGGTAAAACAGTATATGATTCTTGGTAAATACAACCATTAGCATCAGTCACCTGGAATAAGTAAGTATCTGGAGTTAATCCTGCAAATACCGTTGAAGTTTGTTTCGCCACAACAATTGGAGAAAGAATCTCATATTGAAGTGTTCCAACTCCGTTAATTACGTTACTAATTGTAACTGTACTTGTTGTACTTGCCGCTGGAGCACAATAAATTGGTGTTCCGTTAATATCCATATTTGTCGGCGCATTCAACGCTGGAATAGTGATAGTAACTGGCACTGCAATGATACAGTTATTAGCATCTTTTACGTAAGCTGTAACTAATCCTGCATTATAAGTAGTCAACGTATTTGTTGTACTATAATTTGTTCCTCCGTTGAAGCTGTATTGGTAAGGAGCTGTTCCTGTTCCTGCAGTTACATTGATTGTAACAACTGCTGGTTGAGTAGCATTTCCTGTACCACAAGTTAATCCTTGCGTTAACACAGCTGTTGCAGCTAAAGCTGTCGGTTGAGTAATTGTAGCTGGTACGCTTACTGAAGAACATTGTTTAGCGTCACGAACAACGATGTTGTAAGTTCCTGCAATTAATCCTGTGAATATGTTTGATGTTTGGAAAGCTCCTCCATTAATGCTGTACTGATATGGAGTAATTCCATTTGCAGCAGTAACAGTAATACTTCCGTCATTTCCTCCAATACAGCTTACGTTTGTTTGTGCTAATGTTGCTGTTGGAGTTGTTGTTGGAGTTACTACTACCGGAATAGAAAGTGCCTGACATCCTTGGCTGTCTGTTACTCTGAAAGTGTAAGTTCCAGCAGCAGTAGCCGTGTAAGGTGATGTTGCAGCAACATATCCACCTCCGTTAAAGTCAACTTCAAATCCTGTGTAAGTTGTAGTTCCCTGAGTTGCCAATAATGTAATACTAGCTGATCCTGCACAAGTTAAATCTTGCGTTAAAGTAGCATTTAATAATAATTGTTGGTTTAATGTATAAGGAACTGAAACAATACAGCCATTAACATCTTTAATAGAGAATGTATAAGTTCCCGGCGCATTCAATACAAAGTTAGGACTAGATTGGAATCCGTTACCAATACTGTATTCAGCTGTAGCTCCTACAAAAGTTCCAGTAATTGTAATTGGTACTGGACCTCCTGTATAACAATATACTGAAGCAGTTAAGTCAATTGTTGGTAATGCGTCTGTACCAATTGTTACGTCTAATTTAACTGTACATCCATTTGCATCTTTTGCATAAACATCCCATAATGTGTTTGTAGCCGGAGCTAATACAGCGCTTGCACTATTTGTGTAATCTGCAGCTACCGGAGTAACACCATCCTGAACGAATGCATAAGTATAGTTAGGTGTTGCACCTGAAGCAATAACTTCAACTTTTGCACCAGAATTACAATTTGCATTTACGTTGCTAACCAAGTTGATGCTTAGAGCTGTTGGCTGAGTAACTACAACTGAAGCAGTTGCAATACATCCTGTAATATCATCAGTAACCTGAAGAGTGTATGTTGCCGGAACTAATCCTGTAACGTCAACAGTATTTCCTGTTTGTGTTACCGTACCTGTTCCTGCTGTTAATGTTGCAGTATATGTTCCTCCAAAGTTTGCAACTGTGAATTTAACGGCACCATTTGCTTGTCCGTTACAAATTACATTACTTACTAATTGACCTGCAACTGTAATATTAGTTACCGGAGCAACTGTGTATGATTTTTGATCTTTACATCCGTTAGCATCAGTTACTTCAAATAAGTAAGTATCCGGAGCTAATAATGTGAATATTCCGCTAGCAGCACCTGAAACATTTGAAGTTGCACTAGCTGGTGATAAAATTGCGTAAGCTAAAGTACCAACACCATTTGTTGTAGTGATAGTAACTGTACTTGTAGTACTAGCCGCCGGAGCACAATAAATTGGTGTTCCAGTAATGTTTGTAATTGTTGGCGGATTTAACGCTGGAATATTAACTCCATTTGTTAAAGTGAATATACATCCTTTAGCATCTTTAACTAAAACATTGAATGTTGTTCCAGCAAAAGCTTCGTATGTATTTGTACTTGTATAAGTTACACCGTTATCAAAACTATATAAGTAAGGAGCAGTACCATCTGCAGCTGTTACAGTAACTACTGCTTTTGTTGGTACATTTCCTGCAGCACATGTCAATGCTGTTGTTAAAGCAGACGTTGCTGTTAATGCTGCCGGCTGAGTTATTGTGATTGGTGTACCTGGATAAAGACAAGATTTAGCATCTCTTACCGTAATAGTATATGCAGTACCTGCCGCTAATCCTGTAAATACATTTGATGTTTGGAAAGCTCCACCATCTAATTGATATTGATAAGGACCAACTCCTGAAGTAACATTTACCGTAATTGTTCCATCTGTACCTCCATTACAACTTACATGTGTTTCAACAGTAGTAAATAATGTAGGCTGGATAGGATCTAATGTTAAAGTAGTAGTTGCCTCACATGCTGTTGGCAATTTAGCATCATTTACTTTGAACATATAGTTAGCTAAAACACTAGTTGTTAGAACATTTGATGGCATCAAGGTATAGTTAAGACCTCCATCAGTAGAATAATAATAAGTGTATGCTGTGTTGTAACCTCCTGTAGCTGTTAATGTAATTTGAGCGTCTGGAGTTATAGTACAATCTAGTTCTTTTGTTAATGCTGCACTTAAGTGTAGCTGTGGTTTAACTTCATAAGTTGTAGTTGCTGTACAACCATTTCCATCTTTAATTACTAAAGTATAAGTACCTGAAGCATTAAACGTAAAGCTTGGACTTGTTTGGAAAGTACTTCCGTTTACGCTGTAAGTAGCTCCTCCAACTGCTGGATCAACTGTTCCAGAAATTGCAAATGTGAATGGATTACCGTCATAACAAATTCCAGCTGGTGCTGTAATTGTTGGATCGACATCTTTATTTAATGTAATAGCTGCGAATTTGATACAGCCATAAGCATCTTTTGCGTAAGCAATGTAGTTTCCTGCATTTCTGTTAAATGTATTTACAGAAGCCCAACCTGCAGAAGCTGCTGTTGGTGCAGGATCTGTAGACAATAATAATTGATATGTATATGGACCTGTTCCGTCTTTTGCAACAGCTGTAATTACACCAGAGTTTGGATTACAATTTGCATTTTTAGTAACTGAAGCCGTAACTGATAAATCAATAGCAGATTCAGTAATGTTAAACGTATTACTAGCAATACTACATCCTGCATTAGTTCCACCTGCAGTTTCTTTAATTACAACAACATAATTTCCAAAACCTAATGCACCAATGTTGTTAATTGGAAGTGAACCATTAGCAGGTACTGTACCTGTTCCGGTAACACCTGTAGTAACCATAGTGAAAGAATTGAATATCTCATAACTAATAGGCGTTGGTGTTGGATATGTACTATTTACTGTCAATGAAACATTTCCATTATTGCTTCCTTTACAAGTAACATTGTTAGCTGTTAATCCAGTTACAGTTAAAGTAGAGTTAGTTGGAATAGGGAATTGAGCTGTTTCATAGTAGTAACAACCTGTTCCGGCATCGTGTACGATAAAAGTATATTTAACACCTGGTAATAAGTTTGGTATGCTTGTTTTTTTACTTCCTGGGTTTACTCCTGCAGGAACTCCTAAAACGTCTTCATCATACCATGGTAAAGTAGTTGGAGAAGTATAAGTCATTCCAGGACCTGTGTAAACAGCGAAGTGGAATGGCCCATTACCTGTAATATTAGTAGATGCAGCACCAATAGCTACAACTGCTGAACCCAAAGAAGAACAATCAGCTGGCGGCGGTGTTACTGTAATATCAAGATCATTTGGCGGTGAAGCAACAAATATATTTTGCTCAATATTAGTACAACCATTTGCATCTGTAATGATAATTTGGTATAAACCAAAGTCAACTACTTCGAAAACAACTGAAGCTCCAGTTTGACCTGTAATTTGTTTGTTATATCCATTTACTCCGGTTACATGATAGGTATAATTAGGAGTTCCTCCTGTAACAGAAGTAATTGTAATAGCTCCTAATGAAACACCTAATGCACCACAAGTAATAGGCGTAATTGTTCTGTTTACTACGATTGGTGTTGGCTGAGCAATATTAATATTATCTGTATCTGTACATCCTTTTGCATCAGTTACAGTAATTACATAATTACCAGCGGCTAAACCTGAAGTTTGTGAACCGTAATTAACTCCTGTAGTTGTATTTAAAACAGTATATACAAATGGTGCCTGACCTTTTGTATTATCAATTGTAATAGCAATTGCTGCTGTAGCATCACCATTACAGTTTATACTTTGAGTTTGTGAAACTCCAGTAATATCTGGATTAACTGGTGTCGTAACGATAACCGCAGAAGACGTAGCTGTACAACCTCTAGAATCAGTTACTGTGAAAGTGTATGATCCTGCTGTGTTAGTTGTAAATACATTTCCAGCGAATGTTCCTGTGTTAGGAGAAGCAGTGTAAGTAAATGGTCCGCTTCCTCCTGCTGGTGTCAAAGTAATTTGAGCATCAGTTGGAACTGAACATGTAATGTCCTTGTCTAATGTCGCATTTAGTGTTAATGCGTTATTTACTAAAACAACATTACTATCTGCTGTACATCCGTTACCATCTTTAATTCTGATAGTATAACTTCCAGGTGTAGTAACAACAAACGTGTTACCTGCCTGATATGAAGCTCCTCCATTAATACTGTAGCTCAATGGTGCTACTAGTCCAACTCCCGGAGTTGCTGTAATAGTATAGCTTCCTACACCAAAACACTGACCCGCTGCAGAAGCTGTAACAGTTGGAACAACATCTTTAGCTATAGTAATATCTAATTTAAATGTACATCCGTTTGCATCTATAACGTGAACGTCCCAGTTTAAGTTAACAGCTGGGTCTAAGTTTGCTTTGTTATTGTTTGAATAAGCTCCTACCGCAGCACCATCCTGAACAAATGAGTATCTGTATATAGGCGTTCCTCCAGTTGCAGTAACTGTAACTGCTGAAGTACTAACAAAACAGTTAGCATTTACCGCAGCATAAGTTGCAGATAAAGCAGCAGCCGGTTGATTAATAGTAATCGAAGCATTAGCTGTACAACCTGTTACTTCATCTGTAATAACAATTGCGTAAGTATTTGCTGTTAAATTTGGTAAAGTTACAGTTCCAGTATTAACTCCTGTTACTGCCGTACCTCCATTAACTGTATAAGAATATGTAGAACCGAAACCTGAAACAGTTAATCTTATAGATCCTGTATTTCCTCCGTTACATAATACATCACTTAATTTACTAGCTAAAACAGTAATTGGAGTTACCGGATTAACTGTATATGATTCTGTATAATAACATCCGTTAGCATCGGTAACTTTAAACATATAAGTACCTGGTGCAAGATTTGCAAAAGCATTAGATGTTTGTTTAGGAATGATAACCGGAGATGGAGCAATTGTTTCGTATTGTAAAGTTCCAACACCATTTGTCGCTGTTAAAGTAACAGTAGTTGTTGTAGCCGTACAAGTAACTGCCGGAGCAGCAAATGTTAAATCTGTTGGAGAGTTTAATCTCAATAAAGTTCCATTACCTGTTACCGGACATCCTTTTGCATCTCTTACTGAGTAAGTATAAGCTTGGTTAGTTCCGTTATCATTTAATGTTAAAACATTATTTGAGCTGTACCCGCTTCCGTTGAAGCTGTATTCGTAAGGAGCAGTTCCTGTTCCTGCTGTAACATTAATTGTAACTGTTCCTGCTACTTTAGCATTTGAAGTGTTACATGAGAAAGGAACTTCAACTACTGTAGCAGCTAATGTTAAAGGCTGCGTAATTGTAACTGCTACTGATCCAGTACAGTTTTTACTGTCTTTTACGTAGAAAGTATAAGAACCTGCAGCTAATCCTGTAAATACCGGATTTGCAGCAAATGGTCCTGCAACATTGTTGCTATATGTAAATCCGCCTGATCCTCCAGCACCTGTTAAAGTAACTGAACCATTTGAACTTCCATTACAGCTTGCATTTACCTGAACAGCTGTAACTGTTGGGTTTGTAATAGGAGCAACTGTAACAACTGCAGTTTTTGTACAGTTGTTAGAATCTGTAATTACAAATGTATAAGTATCTGCATTTGCAGGTGTTACTGTGTATGTAAATGTTGGTCCCGAAATAGGTGCACTTGCTGCACTTGGAGCACCAGCACCTTTTTGTACTGTATAAGTATATGTAGATCTACCGCCGCCTATTGTAACTGTAATTGTTGCATTTGGAGTAGCTGTACAATCTAATGTTTTTGTAACTGTACCAGCAGCTGTTAATTGCGGGTAAACCACTGTTGCAGCCGGAGCCGCAGCAATACATCCGTTTTTATCTTTTACATAAACGGTATAAGTTCCTGCAGCTACTGAGAAAGTATTACTTGTTTGGAACGCTCCGGTTGGACCATTAATTCCGTAAGTTAATGGTGCTAAACCTGTAGCAGTCGCAGTAATAGTGAATCCGCTTCCAGAAGCTGTACATTGATTGTTAACCGTTACGTTAGTAATCGCTGGCATTGCATCCAAAATAACTGTAGCTGTTGATTTAGCAATACAGCCATTTGCATCTTTCACGTAAACATCCCAAACTAAATCAGCTCCAGAATTAGTGTCTACTGTTAAAACAGCACTATTTCCGTAAGTTGAAGTTGGAACTGTTGACGGGCTTTTCGCGAAAGCGTAAGTATAATTTGGTGTACCGCCTGTAGCTGTAACCGTAATTTGTGAATTATCGTTATTACAATTAACATTAGTTCCTACAGCTGTAGTAATTGCTAAAGCAGCCGCTGGCTGACCAATAACAATGCTTGCAGAATTAGTACATCCTGTTGCAGTATCTGTTACCTGAACAGTATAAGTTCCTGCAGCAACATTTGATAATGTTAATGTATTTCCTGATTGTGTTAATGTTCCTGATCCTAAAGTTCCTGCTGTTAAAGTAAATGTATAAGCACCTACTACAGCATTACCAGAAACTGTATAAGTACCAGATCCTGTTGAACCTCCTCTACATAAAACATCACTTGTTTTATTTCCAGTAATTGCAATTGGAGTAACTGGATTTACAATGTAAGGTTCTGTATAATAACATCCGTTTGCATCTGTAACTCTAAAAGTATAAGATCCAGGTGGAAGATTTGCGAATGAATTTGATGTTTGTTTAGCAATGATTACTGTCGATGGAGCGATTGTTTCGTATTGCAAAGCTCCAACTCCATTTACTGCTGTCAAAGTAACAGTTGTTGTTGTAGCTGTACAAGTAACAGCCGGATTAGCAAAAGTTAAGTCTGTTGGTGGGTTTAGTCTCAATAAAGTTCCATTACCTGTAACCGGACAGCCTTTTGCATCTCTTACTGAGTAAGTATAAGCTTGATTCGCTCCGTTGTCATTTAATGTTAATACATTATTTGAGCTGTATCCGCTTCCGTTGAAGCTGTATTCGTAAGGAGCTGTTCCTGTTCCTGCAGTAACATTAATTGTAACTGTTCCTGCAACTTTAGCATTTGAAGTGTTACATGTAAATGGAACTACTGCAACTGTTGCAGCTAATGTTATAGGCTGCGTAATTGTAACAGCTACTGATCCAGAACAATTTTTGCTGTCTTTTACGTAGAAAGTATAAGAACCTGCAGCTAATCCTGTAAATACCGGATTAGTTGTAAATCCTGTTGTTGGATTATTACTGTATGTGAAACTACCTGATCCTCCGGCACCTGTTAAAGTAACTGAACCATCTGCAGCGCCATTACAGCTTGCATTTACCTGAACAGCCGTAACCGTTGGATTTGCAATTGGGGCAACTGTAACAACTGCTGTTCTCGTACAGCTGTTAGAATCTGTAATTACAAATGTATAAGTATCTGCATTTGCAGGTGTTACTGTATAAGTAAATGTTGGCCCTGTAATAGGTGCACTTGCTGCACTTGGAGCACCAGCACCTTTTTGTACTGTATAAGTATATGTAGATCTACCACCTCCAATTGTAACTGTAATAGTTGCGTTTGGAGTAGCTGTACAATCTAATTCTTTTGTAACTGTACCAGCTGCTGTTAATTGTGGGTAAACTACTGTTGCAGCCGGAGCTGAAGCAGTACAGCCGTTTTTATCTTTTACACTTACTGTGTAAGTTCCCGCAGCAACTGTAAATGTATTTGAAGTTTGGAAAGAAGTTCCATCAATACTATATGTCAATGGAGCTAAACCTGTAGCAGTTGCAGTAATCGTGAATCCGCTTCCAGAAGCTGTACATTGATTGTTAACCGTTACATTAGTTATAGCCGGCATTCCATCCAAAATAACTGTAGCTGTTGATTTAGCAATACAGCCATTTGCATCTTTCACGTAAACATCCCAAACTAAATCAGCTCCTGAGTTAGTGTCTACTGTTAAAACATTACTAGCGCCATAAGTCGATGATGGTACTGTTGATGGGCTTTTCGCGAAAGCGTAAGTATAATTTGGAGTACCTCCTGTTGCTGTAACTGTAATATTTGAATTATCATTATTACAATTTACGTTTGTAGCAACTGCTGTCGTAATTGCCAATGCAGCCGCTGGCTGACCAATAACAATACTTGCAGAATTAGTACATCCTGTTGCAGTATCTGTTACCTGAACAGTATAAGTTCCTGCTGCAACATTTGATAATGTTAATGTATCTCCTGATTTTGTTAGTGTTCCTGATCCTAAAGTTCCTGCTGTTAAAGTAAATGTATAAGCACCGGGTGTAGCATTACCAGAAACTGTGTAAGTTCCAGATCCTGTTGAACCTCCTCTACATAAAACATCACTTGTTTTATTTCCAGTAATTGCAATTGGAGTAACTGGATTTACAATGTAAGGTTCTGTATAATAACATCCGTTTGTATCTGTAACTCTGAAAGTATAAGATCCAGGTGCAAGGTTTGTGAATGCATTTGATGTTTGTTTTGCTCTAATTACTGTCGATGGAGCAATTGTTTCGTATTGTAAAGTTCCTACTCCATTTACTGCTGTTAAAGTAACAGTTGTACTTGTAGCTGTACAAGTAACCGCTGGAGAAGCAAAAGTTAAATCTGTTGGAGGGTTTAGTCTCAATAAAGTTCCATTACCTGTAACCGGACATCCTTTTGCATCTCTTACTGAGTAAGTATATGGCTGATCTGCACCGTTGTCATTTAATGTTAATACATTATTTGAGCTGTATCCGCTTCCATTGAAGCTGTATTCGTAAGGAGCTGTTCCTGTTCCTGCTGTAACATTAATAGTAACTGTTCCTGCTACTTTAGCATTTGAAGTGTTACATGTAAATCCTACAACGGCAACTGTAGCTGCTAAAGTACTTGGCTGCGTAATTGTAACTGCTACTGATCCTGTACAACCTTTACTGTCTTTTACATAGAAAGTATAAGAACCTGCCGTTAATCCGTTAAATACTGGATTAGTAGTAAATCCTGTTGTTGCATTATTACTGTATGTGAAACTACCTGATCCTCCAGCACCTGTTAAAGTAACTGAACCATCTGCAGCTCCATTACAGCTTGAATTTGTCTGAGCAGCTGTAACCGTTGGGTTTGAAATTGGGTCTACTGTAGTTACTGCTGTAGCCTGACATCCATTAGCATCTGTAATTACAAATGTATAAGTGTCTGCATTTCCAGGAGTAACTGAGAAAGTAAATGTTGGTCCTGCAATAGAAGCGCTTGGTGCACTTGGAGTACCTGAACCTTTTCTAGATGTATATGTAAATGGAGTTCTTCCCCCGCCAATTGTAACTGTAATTGTTGCGTTTGGAGTAACTGTACAATCTAATTCTTTTGTAACAGCACCTACAGCTGTTAACTGTGGATAAACTACTGTTGCAGCCGGAGCTGAAGCAATACAGCCGTTTTTATCTTTTACACTTACAGTATAAGTTCCCGCAGCAACGTTAAAAATATTTGAAGTTTGGAAAGAAGTTCCATCTATACTATATGTCAACGGAGCTAAACCTGTTCCTGTTGCAGTAATAGTAAACGAATTACCTGAACCTGTACATTGGTTATTGATTGCTGCAGTTACGCTTGGTAAATTATCTGTAGCAATAGTAACTGTATTTTTTGTTGTACAGCCATTTGCGTCTTTTACATAAACATCCCAAACTAAATCAGCTCCAGAATTAGTATCTACAGTTAAAGTGGCACTATTGCCATAAGTCGATGATGGTACTGTTGATGGGCTTTTCGCGAAAGCGTAAGTATAATTTGGCGTACCGCCTGCAGCCGTAACTGTAATTTGTGAATTATCGTTATTACAATTTACATTAGTAGATGCTGCTGTAAATGTTAATGCATTTGCAGGCTCAGCAATAATAATACTTGCTGTATTTGTACAACCTGTTGCATTGTCTCTTACTTGTACAGAATATGTTCCTGCAGCAACGTTTGCTAATGTTAATGTATTTCCTGATTTTGTTATTGAGGCAGCCGCCGCAGGAGGTGTTACTGTATAAGTATAAGCACCAATTGTTGCATTACCAGAAACTGTAAAAGTTCCAGATCCTGTTGCTCCTCCTTTACAAAGAGCATCACTTGTTTTATTACCAGCAACTGAAATTGGACTTACAGCATTGATAATATATGGTTCTTCATAATAACATCCGTTAGCATCGGTAACTTTAAAGTTATAAGTTCCCGCTGCTAATCCAGCAAATACTCCTGTAGTATTTGTTGCTACAGATGCTGCTGGTGATGTAATTGCATACGTTAAAGTCCCTACTCCATTTGTGGCAGTAGCAGTAACTGTAGTTGTAGTTGCTGTACAAGTAACCGCAGCATTACTAAATGCTAAATCTGTTGGAGGGTTTAATCTGTTAATTGTAACTGTTTGAACTGGAGTTTTACAACCTTGTGCATCACTAACTACATAAGAAATAGTTTGGTTTGTTCCATTATCTGTTACAGATAATGTACGCGTACTTGTAAAAGTTGTCCCTCCGTCAAAACTATATTGATAAGGAGCTGTACCTGTTGTTGGAACAGCAATTGTTACAGTAGCCGCTTGTTTAACATTTGAAGCATTACATGAAAATGCAGTTGCACTTGCAGTAGCTGTTAATGTTGTTGGCTGCGTAATAGTAATATTTCCAACTGCAGATTTACAACCTTTACTATCCATTACCTGGAATGTATAAGTTCCTGCAGCTAATCCTGTGTAATCTGATTGAGCAATAAATGTTGCACTTCCGTTGAAACTGTAAGTATATCCTCCAGATCCACCTGCTCCGACTAATTGAATAGAACCTGTTGAAGCTCCATTACATGTTGCATTTACTTTCGTAGCTGTAACTGTTGGATTTGAAATTGGATTTACAACTGCGCTAGTTGTAGTAATACAACCTTTTGAATCTGTAATTTCAAAAGTATAAGTATTTGCAGTTGTTGCAGTATATACAAATGAATTACCTGTTACATTGTTACTACCACTGTAAGTTCCTGAACCTATTTTAACTTTATATTTAAATGCACTTGTACCTCCCGTAATAGAAACTGTGATAGTAGCATTTGGAGAAGTAGTACAATCTAACGTTTTAGAGATTGTTGCGCTTCCTTCTAATTCAGGTGCAATTACAATGTTGCTAACTGTAGCTGTACAGTTATTACTGTCTGTTACAACAACATTATGTGTACCAGGACCTACATTCGTAAATGTATTTGAAGTTTGTGCAGCTCCGCCGTCTAAACTATAAGTTAAAGTTCCTGTTCCTGTAGCTGTTACTACAAGTGTTGCCTGATTAGTAGAATCATAACATAAATCTGAACTCGCAGCTAATGAAGCTGTTGGAGCTGTTGGATTATTAATATTTACAGTAGCTGAAGCTGGAGAAGTACAAGCGTTTACATCTCTAACCACTATTCTATATGTTCCTGAAGCAACGTTTGTAAATATATTCGAAGTTTGGAATGGTACTACAACTGTAGTTCCATTAGATTGTCTTAACTCATATTGGTAAGCCGGTGTCCCTCCTGTTACTGTTGCGGTAATGGAAGCGCCAGTTGTACAAGTAGGCTGAGCCGTAACCTGAGCTGTAACTGCTAATGCTGCTGGTGCAGTAATAGGTTGAGAGAATGGGAAGCTACAAGTCGATGCACTATTGTTGAAACGAACTTGAATTGAATAGGTTTGGCTTGTTAAACCTGTTACAGTTACAGGAGATACTTTAGAATTTACCCAGGTAGTTCCATTATTCATAGAATAATCGAATCCGTATGGAAGATTAAAGTTTTCTGCTGCTAATGTAATTTCTCCGTTATTTCCTCCATTACAAGTAACATTTTTAACTCCTGTTATAGAAGCTGTAAATGCTTTATTACTGTCGATAACAATAGGGAAATCTTTTTGAGTAATACATGATTTTGGAATCTGACGTACCCAGATATCATCGATAACTAAGTCATTACCTCCATATTCAGTACTTCCTGAACGAATTCTGAAAGTAAGGTTTGTGTTATTTCCTGGATTTAACGAGATATTTATTGGAACCCATTTTGTTCTGTTAGCATCATTTGCTGCTTCAGCAATTTTACCTGTATCTTCAGTAGCAACAACATTACCAGAACCATCAACCAATTCGAATCTTACAATTGGAGCTGCTCCGGTTACACCTGTATTTAATAAGTTACCTACATATAAGGAAACCATTACAGGCTGATTTGGGATAACATCAATAATTGGTTTGCTATATAAAACTCCATAAGGTCCTGCTGCACCACCAATATTTACTAATAAATATCTTCCGTTTGCATCTGTTCCATTTGTTGTATGGTCTTTAAAGTGGTACCAAGCTGTATCACCTCTCCAGAAGAAACTTGTAACTGAGTATTGGTTATCTTCAACAGAACGAGTTGGAGTTCCGTTTAAAGAACAAGTATATGGAGGGTTAACTCTTTGGTCGTTGAAACAGTAAGCCGATGCAATACCAGGAGTTGTTGTAGTTCCTCCAGAACCAAAATCTTCTTGTAATAAATTACTATAAGTTGGTACTGAAACTAAATTGTATTTTACACTTACTGTGTGAGATCCTGATGGAACATTTACAAAAACGTTCGAAGGAGTATTTGTGTTTAAAACATTATCTAAATAATATTCATAGCTGTAATTTGCCCCACCACCATTTGTTACCGTTACAGTACTTGTTGCAGTTCCATTACAATTAAATACTGGTGCTCCAACTGCAATTGTAGGGTCTGCAGGTTTTGGATCTAATATAACTCCAGGCATTGCGAACGTACAGCCTTTTGAATCTCTAACATAAAGTGTATAAGTTCCCGGTGCTACGTAAGCTTCATTTGATGTTCCGTAAGTTGTTCCTCCGTTAAAGCTATATGTGTAAGGAGGAGTTCCACCTTGAGGGTTTGTAATACGTACTTTACCAAAACCATTACCTGATGGATCACAACCTGCTAATTCAGAAACACCCGCAGAAGCACTTAATGCATTTGCAGGAGCTGTAATTGTAATAGTAGTTGCAGGATCAGTACATGTAGTTCCTGATAAAGTATATTTAACTACAACATTGTAAGTTCCGCCTGTTAAATTAGAGAAAACAGGAGTAGTGCTAAATGTCGCACCATTGTCAATACTGTATTGTAAAGTATATCCGTTTGCGTTTGTAACGTTAATATTAATTTGAGCTGTACCGCCGTTACAATTAATTTCTGTATTTGTTATATTGTAAACAGGCTTAGGATTTCCTGTAACTGTAATTGATGTTGTTGCCTCACAGTTATTAGAATCAACTAAACGAATATTATATGTTCCAGCTGTTGTAAAAGTAATTTCGTTTGAAGTAAGGAAAGTAGTCGATCCATTTACAAAGAAGAAATATGGTGCTGTACCTCCAGAACCTGATAATGTAATTTTACCATCGCTACATGCTGTAAGAGGTGTTGTCAAGGCTGCAGTTGCTACTAGAGGAGCTGCAATGTTATTTATAGAAATAACACTTGACACATTACAAGTTGGAGCTGGTGTACCGCCAATTGGTGCATTTGTAACTCTTACCCTGTAAGTGGTTCCAGGATTTAAATTAGCAAAAGTATAATCTGAAGCTGCAATAGGCCCAACACTATTTACAAGTGCATTTGTAGCATTATTATATAAGTAATAATAATATTGCGGGTCTATATTTAAAGCACCTACTTTTATACTTCCTTTATCTCCGTAACAAGTTGGTTGAGTTACTGCTGTAGTAATCTGTAAGTCTCTGCTTCTAATAAGAATACCCGGAACAGAAAAAATACATGGATTAGTAGCAACACCAATTTGTCTGATATAAACAGTATAAGAGTTAGGAGTTGTAATATTGAAAGTATTACTTGTTTGATATGCTCCTACTGCACCACTAGGATCAGTTCTGATAGCATATTCATAACCTGCAGGCACGCCGCCAATTGTAATACTTCCAGGAACACCACAAATAATATCTTTATGTGTTTCTGTTGGAGTTAACAAATTCGTATAAACATTAAAGTAGAAACGGTTGAAACATCCTCCCGCATAATTTAATGTTACTCGAAATTGTCCTGCCTGGTTTGCCGTATAATTTGGCCCTGAACCAACACTAGCCCATGTACAGGCAGCATTTTCATTGGCACAATTTTGATTTGTAACAGCAGTACAACTTCCTTCATTTAATTTCTCCCAAACAATACTTGTTGCGTCAGAAATACTTGTAGTAATTTGTCTGACAGCATTTGAACCACACAAGAAAATATTTGGTAATTTTTTTCCATCATTAGAACAAGTTACTACCTGATCTGCGAAAGGAATTACCGGATTTTCTACTGTTGCTCCAAATCTTGTTACAACAAATGACTGATAGATTGATCTACAAGGTGCAGCAGCGAGATTATAAACATAATAAGTTCCAGGATCTTTTACATTAAATACTTGTCCTTTTCCTATTTCAATAGTTCTTGCTTCATCACTATACCAAGTATAATCTGAATAACCATTAGCAGCTGTTAAGTTAATATTTGCTCCACAAAGTGTAACGTTCGTGGTGTATTTACAACCATCTACTCCAACTAAAAAGTTTGTCGCTTTTGGAACTAAAATACATCCTGTATTGGTATTAACACTCGGGTCATCAGAAATTGTAAAACTTGTATTTTGCTGTCCTTTGTACGTTGCATAAGCAGAGTTGTCAATACTATTAGAACAAGCCTCACTTAAACTTTGACAATCAGGAACAACCTTAACCTTAAAGCTTATAATTTTTTCAGGGTCACCAACTTTAACAATGTTGTTGTTTATTGCAAAAACAATATTTCTTGTCGTTGCATTATAACTTTGAACCGTTACCCCAGTTGGTAACGAAACAATATCAGCCGGATAATTGAAAATAATATTAATAGGCAGCTGATCTCGAATTGTAAATGAGGTAGCATTATCATTACCTGTATTTTTAAAACCAATTTCGTAGTTTAACTGCTGTCCTAAAGTAACATTTTGCCCGCCAATATTTGCTCCTAAATTATTTTTTACAATTTTAGTTAAAACAATTTTCGGTTCAATAATCTCAACGTTAAAAGCATTGAAAAAGAGTCCATAACCGTCTCCTCCCGTACTAAGCTTTAATTGTGCCGAGGTATCGTTGTTTTTAATAATTGCATTTGCGGCATTATTAAGATTTATAATCCCCGCTTCAAACCCCAGGGTATTACCACTACTTGGTGTTCGGTCTGTATAAGGACCATTAACATCATTAAACGTACTATTAAAGAAGTTATTTACCGAACGCTCAGTAGTAAAAATATCAGTATTATTAATAGAATATTTATCGCCAGTAAGGTTAACGTCTCCCTCTAAAGCGGCAAAAGCTAATTTTGCTTTTACAACTCCTGTTGGAATTGTTTTGAAACCTGTTAAGTCATAAGTTACAGGTCCACTAGATGCTTGTATCCAACGAAGACCGTCGAAAGAAGTAATATACTTTGCAGATGATTTTGGATCTTCATAAACAACAAATAAATTCCACCCTGCAGAAAAACCTCCATTGATTCCACCTCTTCCAGAAATAATATTAGCAACTGTATAAGTTCCTTCAGGATTTGCTAATCCTTGTACCATCGTTGTTAGATCATAATAGTATGCATAAGGCATCTGATCACCATTTGACGTCGTTGGATAGTAATCATAAATTAATGATCCTGAAATATTAGTATAAGCTGTTTGATTTGGAAGTTTAATCTTAATTGAACCTAGATTGGCACGCGTAACTGTACCATTGTCAACAGTACCTTTACTGTAAATACCAGCCCAATAAAGACCTGCATATACGATTTTATAACATTCTCTACTAGATTGCGGAACAGTTAAATTAGCCGAACTAGAACTAAACGTAGTATTGTCACTATCAATATCGATATATTGCATAGTAAGGTCGTTGTTGTTCTGGCTCGTTGAATTGAACGCATTATTTGGCCGCTCACCATTCTTGTTGTTATCTCTATTCAAAATATTATTACCTATCAAGAGCATATCACCTTTTAAACTTTGGTCAAAGCGAGGGGTGAAATCCTTTTGAGAGAACATAATAAAACTCTGTATAAAAAATAATACAGTTAAAACTAATTTTAAAGTAGTAGGTTTCTTCATGTTACTATGGTTTCAGTTTAACTGTTGTTCTTTGAAGGGGCATTCAAAGAACAACATTCAATCTTAATTTAAATTTATGTTTTTACTTTCCTTCTTCTTTCGAAGAAGCCGCCGTCTATATCCTATTATTAATTTTCGACTTTTACGATAGCCATTTTCCCGTTGTATGGTGATTTACCTTTAGCTTCTAATGCCTTAGTTGCTTCTTGCAGACCATCGAATTTCTCGTAATAGATATAATATTTACTTGTTGTTATATTGTAAAAGAAATTAATATTTGAAAGCCCTGATGCTACAGCTTTAGTTAAGAACTCATCTCGTTTTTCAACACTGCTGTGTACTGCAAGAATCATATAATAACCACTTTCAGAATTTTTAATATTCTTAATAATCTGCATGTTTGACTGATCTTCACCAAAATCAAAATCAGCTGCCGTGAGCGGTGTACTGCTTACTTTCGTTGTTTCTTTAATACGTTTAAGAGCAGCTACATCCTGAGCATATCTTCCCTGATCATTTTCGTATGCCGCACGCTTAATTCTACGTTTTTTCTCAATTTCAGTTTCAGCTTTAATACGCTCTAAGTCGGCAAGTAATGCTGCACCTTCAAGTTCCATTTTTAACTGTGCTGCTTTCAATTCGTTTATCTTCTCAAGATAAGCTTTGTTTAAAGCATCATTTTTATTAGGAACTTTTTTAAGTCTTTCGTTATATAAATTTGTCAGCTTAGCAATCTCATCTTTCTGTGCTTTACTAGCATCTGCAAGTTGTGATTTTAAAGCTTCTATCTGACTGTTTTCTGCAGCTACACTTTTGAAAGGTTTTGGTTCTTTGTAAATACCTTTTTCACTTAAATCATTCTCTTCTTTTAAATCATTCAAGTCTTTTTGTTTATTAGCTACTGTTGATTTAAACTGATCTAATAAATCATTTTGTGTTTTACCTGAACTTTCAATTGACTGAGTTAAGCTTTCAATCGCTTTTGCTGTTTCATCTTTTGCTGCCGCTGCTGCTCTGGCTGCTGCTGCTTCTGCATCAGCTTTTGCTTTCTCCGCTGCTAATCTTGCCTGACGTTCTTCTTCTTCTTTTAATTTTCTTGTTTCTTCGTCAGCTTTTTGTTTTTCTGAAGCTTCTGCATCTGCCTTAGCTTTTGCATCTGCAGCAAGTTTAGCTTGTAATGCTTCTGCATCTGCCTTAGCTTTTGCATCCGCTGCTAACTTAGCTTGTAATGCTTCTGCATCTGCGTTAGCTTTTGCATCTGCAGCAAATTTAGCTTGTAATGCTTCTGCATCTGCATTAGCTTTTGCATCTGCTGCTAATTTAGCTTGTAATGCTTCTGCATCTGCCTTAGCTTTTGCATCTGCAGCTAATTTAGCTTGTAATGCTTCTGCATCTGCCTTAGCTTTTGCATCGGCTGCTAACTTAGCTTGAAGTGCTTCTGCATCTGCTTTAGCTTTTGCATCTGCTGCTAAGTTAGCTTGTAATGCTTCTGCATCTGCTTTTGCTTTTGCCTCTGCTGCTAATTTAGCTTGTAATGCTTCTGCGTCGGCTTTTGCTTTTGCGTCTGCTGCTAATTTAGCTTGTAATGCTTCTGCATCTGCTTTAGCTTTTGCATCTGCTGCTAATTTAGCTTGTAATGCTTCTGCATCTGCCTTAGCTTTTGCTTCTGCTGCTAATTTAGCTTGTAATGCTTCTGCATCTGCTTTTGCTTTTGCATCCGCTGCTAATTTAGCTTGTAATGCTTCTGCATCTGCTTTCGCTTTTGCGTCTGCTGCTAATTTCGCTTGTAATGCTTCTGCGTCAGCTTTTGCTTTTGCATCTGCAGCCAATTTAGCTTGTAGTGCTTCTGCATCTGCCTTAGCTTTTGCATCTGCTGCTAGTTTCGCCTGTAATGCTTCTGCATCAGCTTTTGCTTTTGCGTCTGCAGCCAATTTAGCCTGACGTGCTTCTTCAGCTTCTCTTAATTGTTTTTCTTCTGCTTCCGCTTTTGCTTTTGCAGTTGCTTCCGCATCGGCCTTAACTCTTGCATCGGCAATTAATTTAGCTTGTAAAGCTTCCATATCTGCTTTTGCTTTCGCTTCTGCAGCTAATCTTGTTTTTTCTGCTTCTGCATCCGCTTTTGCTTTTGCATCTGCTGCTAACTTAGCTTGTAATGCTTCTGCGTCAGCCTTAGCTTTTGCGTCTGCTGCTAATTTAGCCTGACGTGCTTCTTCATCTGCTTTCGCTTTAGCATCTGCCGCTTGTTTTGCTTGTAATGCTTCTGCATCTGCCTTAGCTTTTGCGTCTGCAGCTAGTTTAGCTTTTAATGCTTCAGCGTCGGCTTTAGCTTTTGCATCAGCTACTAATTTTGCTTGTAATGCTTCTGCATCTGCTTTAGCTTTTGCTTCTGCATCAAGTTTTGCCTGAGCCTCAGCGTCGGCTTTTGCTTTTGCATCCGCTGCTAATTTTGCCTGAAGTGCTTCTGCATCAGCTTTCGCTTTTGCTTCCGCATCTAATTTAGCCTGAGCTTCTGCGTCAGCTTTTGCTTTTGCATCGGCTGCTAATTTTATTTTTAATGCTTCTGCATCCGCTTTTGCTTTTGCTTCTGCAGCTATAATTGCTTGTCTGGCTTCTGCATCCGCTTTTGCTTTTGCATCAGCTGCTAATTTTTCTTTTAGAGCAGCTCCTTCTGCGGCTTTTGCTTTTGCGTCAGCGGCTGCTTTTGCTCTGTTTGCAGCATCAATCGAAGCTTTTGTTTTTGCTTCAGCAGCGGCTTTTGCTTTTGCTTCTGCAGCTAATCTTGCCTGAAGTGCATCTGAGTCAGCTTTTGCTTTAGCATCTGCAGCCAGGATTGATTGTAAATCTGCTTCTTCAGCTTTTGCCTTAGCATCTGCTTTACGTTTTGCTTCTGCAGCATCTGCTTTCGCTTTCGCATCTGCAGCTAGTTTTATTTTAAGTGCTTCTGCGTCGGCTTTTGCTTTTTCAGCAGTTAATTGCGCTTGTGTTTTTTGCGGAGCCGGAGCTGGCGTTGTTGGCGCTGCAGCAGCTGTTTGTTTCGCTTTTGCTTCTGCATCTGCCTTAGCTTTAGCATCGGCTGCAAGCTTAATTTTTAATGCTTCAGCATCTGCTTTCGATTTATCTGCAGCTAATTGTGCGGCTGTTTTTTGTGCAGCTGTTGCAGATGGTTTGTTTGCTTGTGCTTGTGCTCTCGCAGCAGCGGCAGCATCAACTCTTGCTTTATTATCGGCAGCTAATTTTATTCTTCTTGCCTCAGCATCAGCTCTTGCTTTATCTGCAGCTAATTGTGCGGCTGTTTTTTGTTCTGCTGCAACGGCTCTGTTTGCTGTTGCTGTCTGCGCTCTTGCTGCAGCTGCGGCATCTGCCTTAGCTTTAGCATCGGCGGCTAATTTTATCTTAAGAGCTTCTGCATCTGCTTTAGCTTTATTGTCTGCGTCTAATTTTGCTTTTGCTGCAGCATCGGCATCAGCCTTAACTTTTTCTGCAGCAGCAAGTCTTGCTTGTTTTGCTTCGGCATCAGCTTTTGCTTTTGCTTCAGCAGCTAATCTTGCTTTCTCAGCTCCATCTACTCTTGTTACAGGAGCTGCATTTGTTTTTGGTTTAGCAATTACTGGTTTAGATGTCGTTCTCGAAGGGTCTATTAATGATCCTTCTTCATCATCTCCGTAATAGTAATTTCTGTTTTTGAATTTATAAGCAATAGCAAATTCATGAGAACCTCCCATATTTGTAAAATTGCCCATTCCTCTTTCGTAGTTATATTCGATTGCAATGCTAGGTGAAATGTTAACCCCTAAACCTGCAGAAACTCCATATAATGTATTGTAACCTGCCTGTGCCCAAACTCCTTGTTTCAACGAAAGCATGGCAAGTCCTGAAAGAACTGTTTTATCTTTTTTAATTTCTGTTTTTACGATTCCTGAGAATTTACTTTGCTCAAAAAAACCATAACTGTCAATGTAACCTGTATACATTGCGTGTAATTCAATTGCTCTTTCCGGATCTTCTTTTACAACGCCAGAACCAAAATTGTAAAGAATTAAGTTGTTTACCGATAATCCGAAATCAAGAAAAGCGGTTCCATAATTAATCCCTGGATTTACAGTAAGCATTGTGTTTGAAGGATAGTCTCCATTTAAAATATCCGGATCATCAGATATAATTTTTCCTTTGTCTAAACCGCTTTGGTAAGCGCCTACGTTTAAACCAAAAGTAAGGTTACTGTCTTCCTGCAAAACGATATTGTGAGCGAAATTAACAACTCCGCCAAACACGGTCATTAAACCATAATTTTGTTGAAACAAACCAATAGCAAAGGCTTCATTTTCTCTAAATCGGCCAGAATAATTAGCTAAATAAGTTTGCGGTGCATTGTCAAACTGCACCCATTGTCTTTTGTTGTAAAAGCTTGCATAAGCGTTTGATTCGCGAACAAAGCTAAATGCAGGGTTTATTAAATATCTATTAAACTTTAATGAATTTCTGATAGGTAATGAAAACGAAACAACTCCATTCTCAACTTTGTCCTGAGAATAGAGTACATTAGAAAAACCGTAAAATAAAGTTATGAATAGTAAAATTTTCTTCATTATTTAATCACAGTTATTGATCCTTTTTTTTCACCTGTGTCTGATTGAATGACATAGTAATAAACTGGATTTACATTTTTAAAATCTTTTATAAAAGAGTTAAGTTCTGGATCGTAATTGCTGCCGACATCATCATACATTACCTCTCCATTTGAACTTAAAATTATTAGCTTCGTCGACGGCGTTTTATACGCATCTGGAATATTCCAGTAAGGATAAGCACCGCTCAGTTTAACAATATTTGGAATTACACTAGTAACAGCATCTGTTGCTGATGTAACTCTAAATGTAAATTCTCTTGAAGCTATACAACCTGATTCCTGTGATATTTTAACTTTATATAAACCTCTTACGGCTACCAGATAACTTGCACCGTTAGCACCATTTATTGGTATATTATTTAAAAACCATTCGAATTTTGGAGTCCCTGCATCTGTCGTTACAGATACGTTTAATGTTTCTCCTTCTTGAAGCTCATAAGTTTCCGGAACATCTATGCTGGCCGTGAAACTATTGCTTTTTAAATCGATGCTTCCTGTAGCTTTACAACCGCCAAAATCAACCTCAACAGAATAAAGACCAGATTCACTTGTAGTAATACTGCGAGATGTTTGCGCGATTACAACACCATCTTTTTTCCAAACATAACTGTTACCTGATGTTGCTGTTAAAATAGTTCCTGAACCGTTTGAACAGAAAGGGTTTCCTAAGCTTGAATCAACTGTTACTGCAGATCCTCCGCCAGAAGATACTACTGTAACACGATTAGAACTAAAGTTATCATCATCACAACCGCCGTAATCGATTTGAGCATAATAAACACCTGGACTATTTGCTACTAACGTTGTACCGCTTTGTCCTGCTATTAATACGTCATCTTTGTACCATTTATACTTTAAATTTGGATAATTGGCAGGAGATGATGGTGTGTCTGCTGGAGTTGGATTGTCAACAGAAAGACTTAAATTTCCGCCTGAACAAATAGTTGCATTGGCTTCGTTATTATTGATAAAAAATTTCTCTGCAAAGATTCTGTAATAAGCCGGAAACGAAGTCTGGTTCTGGAAATTCTTAACCCTCTGGCTGTAAACGGGCGTGGCCGTATTACTTTTAATACGAAGGCTGTATGTATTTGATCCTTTTAAATCCGTAGGAATAGCAAACTTAATCGTTTGCTGCTGCGCCACAGGATCATCTACAAACGAAATTTTTGTTGTAGCAGTAGGAGTTGTGAAACTTCCTAAATCATCTGAAAGTTCTACTTCAAAAGTAGTCCCTGCCGGAAAGTTTAAATAGCTGAATGTTGCGAAGTATTCATTAAATGGCGTTCCATTTACTTCTAAGCCGGCACAAATTCTGTCAAAAGGAAGCTGCTGTCCAACTATTGCTGGTGTTTGAGCATAGGTATGCGATTTAGTAAACAGAATTATACTAAATAAAATGAAAACTTTAAAAAAAGATAAAGTAGTTTTTTGAATCATATAGTACGTGTTCTTGCTAAGTCTATACGCTCAAAAAACAAGATATCAATGAATGTTTCAGAAAAATCATATTTGTAGTTCTCAATAATATCTTTTGCAAGAATTGAAGTAGAACCAATCAATGAGTTTTCTTCACAATCTGAAGATTGATCTTTCAAATCAGCCGGCATAGTAAGGCTGTCCTTGGGGGTGGACAGCCCTACTATTAACTGATTAGAATTATCTAATTTGCTGATAGATTTATCAGCTGATTCGTTATTTTGATTTATCTCAATTGAAGCTAATTTGCAGTCAGAAACAGCAGAAACCGTAGGCTTTTCTATTGCTGAACTTTGTGCATACAGACTTAACGAAATAGGAGAAACCAAAAAGAATATATATAAATACTTTTTTGTAGATAGAGCCATTATGTTTTGATCTTTATTTGGTCCTTTTAAGACGATACATAAATTGTGTCTGGGGACTTTATTAATAAAATTTACGCTTTGAAATAAAAATCGAAATCTATTTATCTATTGCCGCTTGAAGCTGTAATTTTTCCTAATTGTAATCTAAAGTCTGGCTTTTTAGGGTTGAAGATATCAATAAATGTTTCTTTGTTATCACTTTGAGAGTAAACATTAAAGAACACACTGTTTCCATACCAGCTCTCTAAATCTTCGTTATTTGAGTTGTATTCAGTAAAGATGTTTCCTTTACATAAGTTGAAATACATTTCCTCAAATTTGATTTTTTTAAGGTTGGCATCATTGATTTCAGTTTTGCTGTCTAATAACACTGCAGGGTTAAATCCAGAGATCACACTTCTTTTCATTTCAAGAGAAGCAGTTTCGGCTACGTAAACAGCCTCTTTTACTAAACCTGATTGAATGTCAGCATTGATGTTTTCACTGTCATTAAGCATTGTAATGTTAGTCGCAACAACTAAAGTAGTTTTTTTAGTAAAATCTGTTTCGCTTTTCTTTTCGAATGATTTTACCTCCATACAACGAGATCCGTCTTTGTTACTAGATAAGTAAGAAGATCTAACTGCTAAAGAGTTATATAAACGACATTGTACACCTTGTGTAAATTTGTAATCGTCGTTGATTGATTTATAAGAAACAAATTTTGTAGCGTTAACGTCTCCACCGAAGAAAGCAAATGAATCTCCTCCAGAGTAGCTAACCATAACGTTTTCCATAATTGTTTTGTTACCAACACCTGCAATAGTTAAACCGTTGAAAGTATCAACCCCTTTCACTTTTTTACCTGCAAATTCGATTCTAACATATCTTAAAATTCCAGAGTTTGAAGCAACATTGTCACCACCATAAGTAGTTAAAGTTGGATCAAGATCCATATTGTAAGATCCTACGTTACCGAATTTGTTGATTGGAGCGTCACCAAGAATTACAACTCCACCCCAGTCTCCAGCTTTTTTCTGGCTGCGGTTAGATGTAAATACGATTGGATCAGTTTCTAAACCATCAGCAACAAGTTGTGCACCTTTTGTAACTACCAATGTTCCTTTTGTTTCGAAATCACCAATAATTAAAGTTCCAGGTTCGATTGTTAAAACCGCATTGTTTGTAACGTAAACGTTACCTTGCAAAACATAGATATTCCTTTTAAGCAATTTAGTATTAACAGAAATGTTTCCTGCTAAAATTTGATTTGCTTCTCCATACTCTACTTTGTTAGGCTTAAATTCAGTCCAGTTATTTAACCAGTTAGTGTAGCCCATAATTCCTTTCTCTTGTTGAGCACTCATACTCGTAACTGTCAAAAGAACGCAGATCATTTGAGTAATTTTTTTCATGATAAAGGTGTGTATTAGGTTAATAATAAATTTGGGTATGCTTTAAATAATTTGGGTATGCGTAAATGAAAAAAACTGTTCTCGGTTTTTCTAAGTATTATTCAGAGTAAATCGAGAACGAGTTGTTTTGTTTTACTTTTTCAAAATAACGCAGAAACTAAATCCATCTACGTAAACATTCCAAAAAAGGTTTTAAAATATTTTTTTAAATTTTACATTTCGTTCAATTCGTTGAACTCGTGTAAAGATTTTAATGTGTTTTCGTAAAATAAAATTGCCGCGATAAGGTTTCCTTTATCTGAGTAAGGCATCATTTTTCTTTGAAACTCAACTGTAGTATCTAAGAAAGTTGTTGTTCCAAGTGCCTGAGCATCCAAAACTTTTTTGTGTTCACTATCGTCTGGAATACCTAAGTCTGCCATAGTAACACCCGGTTTTGTAACCAACGCAATGTAAGGGAGAGTTTTTACTAATACTTTAATTCGCTCAATATACAATTCCAAAAGTTCTCCTTTTTGCATACCACTCAATTCTTTTTGATCATGGTATTTACGAATAAGAGCTGTTGTACTAATAATACTTCTTGGAGCGTTTTTTGCCTGTGCAGAAACAGCTGCAGTAGTCATGATAAAAAATGCACTAAATAAAATAATTTTCCCTTTCATAAATTCTTATTTATATTGGTTGTTGATGCAAACAAAAATATAGAAATTAACTTAAATTGCAACTTTATTGAATTCTTTTTTCAAAAAAAAAGCTTAAAAAAACCTTAAAACCCCGCTCTATGTCGAGAAAATGTGCGTTTTAACGGGCTTTTTGTTAAATTTGTTAAAACAGGAAACGTAAGAGATTATCTATAAAATTGGAATAAAATTTTACTATAAATAGCCAAAAAAAGCATACGTTTATCGTTTTGAACAAAAAAATATTAACAAAAAAGTCTTGATATCTGCTCGCGTGAAGTAATTTATTAACAAAACTTAGCAGCAACAGAACAAAAAATTTAGCAAAAAACAATCATATTCTCATTAATGAAATCCCGCACAATAATCTTTAATCTAAAATTTTTGACTACATCATTTTCTGCTATCTTTGCTTCATGCAATTTTCTCAAATTTTAGGTCAGGATTACATCAAAAGTCACTTGATAAAAAGTGCATCTTCCGGGCGAATTCCTCATGCACAATTATTTATTGGGCCTGAAGGAAGCGGTACATTATCTACAGCAATTGCTTATGCACAATACATTTTGTGCAGTAATACGGGAAATGAAAACGAAAACGGAAATGATTCGTGTAATTTGAAATTTCAAAATATTTCGCATCCCGATCTGCATTTTATTTACCCAACTGTTACGACAGAAGATGTCAAAACAAAACCCAAAAGTTTAGACTTTATTCAGGACTGGCGAAACTTTATTCAGGAAATGCCTTACGGCGGATTATTTGACTGGTATAAACTCCTTGGTGTTCAAAACAAGCAAGGCGAAATCAGGGTCGAGGATGCTCAGGAAGTTTTAAAATCGCTTGCGCTGAAATCCTACGAAGGCGGTTATAAAATCATGATTATCTGGATGGCAGATAAGATGAATATTGCAGCTTCAAATAAACTTTTGAAACTGCTCGAAGAACCTTCAGATAAAACAATTTTTATTCTGATTTCTGAAAACGAAGAAGACATTATTCAAACCATACGTTCTCGCTGTCAGGTGATTCACTTTAACGGACTTCCCGAAAAAGTAATTGCCGAAGCATTGGTTTCCAAAGAAAATATAGATCCAAATTTAGCCAAAAAAATTGCCCATCAAGCACAGGGAAATTTTAATAAAGCACTGCATTTATTGAAAGAAGATGACTCTGAATATCCTTTTGAGCAATGGTTTGTAAACTGGGTTCGTGCTGCTTTTAGGGCAAAAGGAAATGCCGCAGCGATTCAGGATTTAATTTCCTGGAGCGAAGAAATTGCAGGACTTGGCCGCGAAAGCCAGAAAAAATTTATTCAGTTTTGTATCGAAATGTTCAGACAAGCTTTATTACTGAATTATCAAACGCCAAGTTTAGTTTACATTGAGCCAAAAGTCGACAAGTTTAAACTTGAAAATTTTGCGCCTTTTGTAAACGGAAATAATATTCACGAAATTTTCAAAGAGCTTTCTGATGCGATGTATCACATTGAAAGAAACGGAAATGCGAAAATAATCTTAACTGATTTATCTATAAAACTGACTCGTTTAATTCATAAAAAATAGTCCTCAAATGAACAATGTTGCCTCTATTTTAATATTAGCATTTTTAGCCTTAACATTTTTACAATCCGGCTATGAAAAAATTTTTTACTGGAAAGATAATGTTGCCTGGCTTAAAGAACATTTTGCCAAAACGCCATTAAAAAATCAGGTGCCGCTTGCTCTTTTACACTTGTTAATTTTAGAATTAATTTCCGGAATTTTAAGTGTTGTGGGCGCGATTCAATTACTAACAAACAGCGGTCGTGACTATGGTTTTTATGCCGGAATTTTTTCATGTATCTGTTTGTTAATGATGCTTTTCGGACAACGATTAGCCAAAGATTACGATGGCGCAAGAACCATTGTTATTTATTTAATTCCTGCCGTTATGTTAGTGAACTGGATGAATTAATTTATAGAAACCTATTTGTTTCTAAAGTACTAAAGCATTTTAAAATCAATATTTCTAAAAACACTAATATGTCAAAACACATAAAATTAATAGTACAGGATCACGAAATATCTATGCTAAATATTAACAAAAGCGATTATATCTGTTTAACTGATATGATAAAAGCTAATGATGGTGATTTTTTTATAAGTGACTGGTTAAGAAATAGAAATACTTTAGAATATTTAGCTGCTTGGGAAAGTTTAAACAATCCAAATTTTAATTATGGCGAATTCGCCATAATTAAAGAAGGTGCTGGATTAAATACTTTTAAAGTAAGCGTTAAGGAATGGTGTGAAAAAACAAATGCAATAGGCATCACTGCAACAACAGGCAGATATGGTGGTACTTATGCTCACAAAGATATTGCCTTTAACTTTGGAATGTGGATAAGCCCTGTTTTTCAATTGTACATTGTTACAGAGTACCAAAGATTAAAAGAAATTGAAACAAATCAATATAACTTAGAGTGGGATGTAAGAAGAATTTTGAGTAAAGCAAATTATTCAATACATACAGATGCTGTTCAAAAATTTATAATCCCAAAAAGTTCTCTTCCACTAGATAAAAGAGGAATTGAGTATGCAAATGAAGCAGAAATATTAAATCTTGCCCTTTATGGTTATACGTCTAAAGAATGGAAAGAAGCAAATCCAGATTTATCAAAAACAAAAAACATGAGGGATTTTTCTAGCATAAATGAACTTCTAGTTATGTCTAACTTAGAAGTAATGAATGCTGAAATGATAAAATTAAATACTGAAAAAAAAATAAGATTTACTCTACTTCAAAAAATGGCTAAAGAACACTTAGAGCAACTTTCAAAAGTAGATATAATAAAATCTGTTAGGAAAAAAGACGAAACTACATATCTTCAGGCGAAAGATAAAACAGGTGAAGAGTTAGAAGGCGAATCTAAAAAATCCATACTTGAAATTAACAAAGAAAATCTCTTAAAATTTAAAAAAGACAAAGAATCAAATCAAAAAAAGAAAGATTAAATCCTTTCATATATACTTTATCAAAAAAATGAATCCAAAACACCCTTCAGAATCGCTGACAATATTAACTGATTTAGTTTTACCGAGTGAAACAAATCCTTTAAACAATCTTTTTGGCGGCGAATTATTAGCCCGAATGGATCGTGCAGCAAGTATTGCAGCGCGCAGACATTCACGCCGAATTGTAGTTACAGCATCTGTAAATCACGTTGCTTTTAACAGAGCAATTTCCCTTGGAAGCGTTGTTACTGTAGAAGCAAAAGTTTCAAGATCATTCAAAAGTTCTATGGAAGTTTTTATAGACGTTTGGGTAGAAGACCGCGAATCTGGAAACAGAACCAAAGCAAACGAAGCTATTTATACTTTTGTCGCTGTTGACGATACGGGAAGACCTGTTGAAGTACCGGCAATTGTTCCTGAAACAGAGTTAGAAATACAACGTTTTGAAGCTGCTTTACGCCGTAAACAGTTAAGTTTAGTACTTGCAGGAAAATTAAAACCTTCTGACGCTACAGAATTAAAGGCTTTATTTTTGTAATACAAATTGTTACAATTTGAAACAATTTGAAGCAATCAAACTTCAAAAAAAGAAGTATTTTTACACATTCTAATTCGCCAAATAAAATCAGGAAGTTATTTCCATTATTTGGTTTTGAAAGGCAAAAAATAACAATTTTAGATATTTAAGAAAAGATGAGTTCAGACAAAGAAGCCAAATTAAAAGCGCTGCAGTTAACGCTTGATAAACTTGACAAAACCTACGGAAAAGGAACCGTAATGAAAATGGGCGACAGAGCCATTGTAGAGGTAGAAACGATTTCTTCTGGTTCTCTTGGCGTTGATTTAGCTCTTGGAGTAAATGGATATCCAAAAGGAAGAATTATTGAAATATACGGACCAGAATCATCTGGTAAAACCACATTGACATTGCATGCAATTGCCGAAGCTCAAAAAGCGGGCGGAATTGCAGCGTTTATTGATGCGGAACACGCTTTTGACAGAAATTATGCTGAAAAATTAGGCGTTGATATCGAAAACTTAATTATCTCTCAGCCAGATAATGGTGAGCAGGCATTAGAAATTGCCGAAAACCTGATTCGTTCCGGAGCTATCGACATTGTTGTAATTGACTCTGTTGCGGCTTTAACTCCAAAAAGTGAGATCGAAGGTGAAATGGGAGATTCTAAAATGGGTCTTCATGCGCGTTTAATGTCTCAGGCTTTAAGAAAATTAACGGGAACAATCAGCAAAACAAATTGTACTGTTTTCTTTATCAACCAGCTGCGTGAAAAAATTGGTGTTATGTTCGGAAATCCTGAAACAACAACCGGTGGTAACGCATTAAAATTCTACGCTTCTGTACGTTTAGATATTCGTCGTTCTTCTCAAATTAAAGACGGTGAAAACGTGATTGGTAACAGAACTAAAGTTAAAATCGTTAAAAACAAAGTGGCACCGCCGTTTAAAACTGCCGAATTCGACATTATGTACGGAGAAGGTGTTTCTAAAACAGGTGAAATTCTTGACTTAGCGGTTGAATTTGAAATCGTTAAAAAAGCAGGATCTTGGTTTAGCTACGGAGACACTAAATTAGGTCAGGGACGTGATGCTGTAAAAGCTTTAATTAAAGACAATCCAGAATTGGCTGATGAATTAGAAGTTAAAATTAAAGCTCACATCAAAGAATTAGCTGATGCTTAAAACCTATAAAAGTATTTAAAAATCAATACTTTACACTCTAAACCCGAAAGATTTAAAACCTTTCGGGTTTTTTATTTGAAAAAAAATAAAAAAAAGACGCAACCTTTTTGCACCTCTTTCATCTATACAAATAGACATAATGTTTAATTGGTATTGGCCATAAATACACAGTTCAACATTTTTTTATAATAAATTTGGTTGGTTGATTCATTAAAAGTCCGTTAGTTTCTCTCATGGTTCTAACGGGTTTTTACTGCTTTTTGAAAAAAAATTTAGCAGCTCATACAACCTTTTTACTTTTTTGCGATCTAATATATTATGCCGTTAACTTGAGTTTACCCAAACTCCTTATTATCAAGCCATAAATATTTAACCATGAAAGAAAAAAGAGAAGTGCTGAGGAGTAGAAAACGAAAAAAAACCAAATTAAAAATTAAAAAAATATTGCGTTTTATCTCTGAGAAAATAATTCATCGATAAGCTTTTTGAATATAAACGGGGGTTTTTATTTCGAAAGAAAACCCGGCAAGTGTAAAATCCTGCCGGGTTTGTTATTTTAATTACTTTTTTAAATCTTTCTTTTGAAATTCGAGTAAACCATTATAAATCAATTGTCTTATCTGATCTCTTAACTCTTTTCTGTGATCCAGTGTTATACCGCTTGTTTCTACAAAAGGGAGGATTTTCCCTCTCATTTTCCCGGGACTTCCGCTTAAAAAAGTATACGAGAAACGTTGTTTATTATCGGCAAAAACAATGGGCACAATAGGAATTTGATGTTCAATTGCCAGTCTAAAAGCGCCGTCTTTAAACTCATCCAGTAAAATAGATTCATCGTCTGGAACTCCGCCTTCAGGGAAAATACAAATACTTAAACCTTGATTTAAACGGTCTTGTGCACGTTTAAAAACTTCATTTTTGCTTTTTGAAGAATTTCTGTCTACCAAAATACAGGTTCTTTTGTAGAAAAATCCAAATAGCGGAATCTTCACAAGTTCTTTCTTTCCAACAAAAACAAACGGGTTTTTTATAATGGCAAGCATTAACATAATATCTGTCATTGAAGTATGATTTGCCACGATCATATAACTCTTGTTTTTAATAAGCTTTTGTTCGCGTTTTACTTTGTAATAAAAACCCATCCCGAAAAGGATGAATTTAGCCCAAATGCGGGCCATTTTAAAAAAATAAGGGTATCCTCTCTCCGAGATAATAGAAATCAGTAAAAACGGCAGCATAATCAATATTGGAATCGCCATTAAAACGTAAAACCAAATGCGCCAGATAATCCAAAAAACAATCTTTAATCCTTTCATGGTTTCAAATGTAAGAAAACAGACGAGAATGTTTCGTATTTTTTTTACTGTAAAGCGCACAAAGGCTTTTCGGAAGCATTTTAAAGTTTCTGTGCGGTTTTTTAACGCAAAGAGCGCAAAGGATTTTCGCAAAGGAATGAAGCTAAAATATTTTGAAGAGTTGCTTTGCAATGAGTTCGCAAAGGCTGAATGTAGATTGAATGGTTAAATTATTTTCCGTTGGGCGACTAATTATTTATAAGAAATTAATTATTAAATTTTATGTATTTTTGCGAAAGTTAAAATGAAATTTATGACAGAAAATGAAATCTCAAATATTATAATTGGGCTTGCAATTGAAATTCACAGAAAACTCGGACCTGGTTTGTTAGAGAATGTCTATAAAGAATGTTTGTTTTACAAAATTACGCAACGTGGATTTCTAGTCGACAAGGAAAAATCAATGCCTTTAACTTTTGAAGAAGTTCAATTAGATTGTGGATATCGAATTGATTTGCTTGTCGAAAACAAATTCATAATCGAAATAAAAAGCGTAGAATCTCTCAGCGTAAATCACTTAGCACAAACATTAACTTATTTAAGACTTGGGAATTACAAATTAGGTTTACTCATAAATTTTAATGAAACACTCTTAAAAAATGGAATCCGAAGGGTCGTAAACAACTTATAGACAAAGCTTAGCGAACTCATTGCAAAGCAATTCTTAAAAAAAACTTCTTTCCTTTGCGAAAATCCTTTGCGCTCTTTGCGTTAAAAACCACATAACAAACTTTCCAAACTTTGCGGTTAAAAAAAACATCACGACCTTTGTCGTTAAAGAATAAGAAAAAACGAGAATGGCAAAAATACTTACTGGTGTTCAGAGTACTGGAACGCCACACTTAGGCAATCTATTGGGAGCTATTATCCCTGCAATTGAATTATCGAATAATCCAGCAAATGAATCATTTTTGTTTATTGCTGATTTACACTCGATTACACAAATTAAAGATGGTAAAACATTAAGAGAAAACACGTATAGTACTGCTGCGGCGTGGCTTGCCTGTGGTTTAAATCCAGATAAAGTTACCTTCTACAGACAATCTGATGTGACTCAAACTGCTGAATTGACCTGGTATTTAAGCTGTTTTTTTCCTTACCAAAGATTGACTTTGGCACATTCTTTCAAAGATAAATCTGATCGTTTAGCAGATGTAAATGCTGGACTTTTCACTTATCCGATGTTAATGGCTGCCGATATTTTATTGTATGATGCAGAGTTTGTTCCGGTTGGAAAAGATCAAGAGCAGCATTTAGAAATTACACGTGATGTCGCTTCAAGATTTAATCACCAAATGGGAGAAACATTTGTACTTCCAGAAGCCAAAATTCAGGAAGAAGGCAAATTAATTCCCGGAACAAATGGCGGAAAAATGAGTAAATCTGCCAATAATATTATCAATATTTTCCTTGATGATAAAGTGTTACGCAAACAAATTATGAGCATTGAAACGGACAGCACACCGCTGGAAGAACCAAAAAATCCTGATACCTGCAACGCTTTCGCAATATATGCTTTGTTAGCAAATGAAACTCAAATTGCCGAAATGAGAGGGAATTATCTTGGTGGAAATTACGGTTACGGGCATGCAAAACAAGCTCTTTTTGAACTGATTACAGAGAAATTCAAAACCGAAAGAGAAAAATATAATTATTATATAAACAACCTTGAAGAAGTTGATGCCTTGTTGAAAAAAGGCGCTGCAAAAGCTTCTGTCATTGCTGATGGTGTTTTAGCAAAGGTTCGAAATGTTCTTGGATTTGAGAATTAAATTTTTCTTATTTGACATTAATTTATGACGAAGGAAGAAGCAATAGAAGAACTAATGTACCAAAGCGCTCACCATGAAAACATAGAAAGTGAACGCTGGGAAAATGGTTTTCTTGGTCAATTACGCCCGTTTAGAAGAGTTTTACACGAGGAAAATTATCATCTAATTATGCAGGCTTTAAAAGTCCTTGGGCCAGAATTAGAAAAGGATTTTGTAGATAAAAGAATAATCTCTTGTGTTTGGGGAATCTGTCATTATGGTAGAATGTGGGCACTTTATCCGCAAGGAATGCTGCAAGGTAATAATTTGATTACCAAAGAACAAGTAGAACAAATTGATCAGTGGTTAATTGATATTTCATATGCTGCTTCCTGCCTTCTTGAAGGTGCTGTAGAAGAAGCCTTTTGGAATTATAATGGAGAAAACAAACAGTAGAGTAAAATCTAAAAATAAAAAAGCCTGCCAATTGATTTTAGCAGGCTTTTTTATGTAAATTTCTTTAGGCTCTTCCCAATCTGGCCAATAATAAAATCAATCGTAATACAACGATGATAATAACAATTATGGACCAAGTAGACATTCCTCCAGATGAACTGCTGCTGCTATATTCTCTATCCTTTGCAGCGTCGATTCGGTCTTTGTGAGATCGTATTGTATTACTCAATTCGTAATCTATTGGTTTATAATTAACCATTGAAGATACCATTGGTTCTAAAAACTCATTTCGTACGCCTGCACTAACAATTGAACCAGACATTTTACTGTAAATTGCCCTGATTTTCTTGTCATTTTCTGCAGATCTGAAATGTGAAAGCAAGGTATAAAAGCTTCTGTATTTAATAAATTCAATTGTTTCGGCACCCGATGATAAAGAAGGATTTTCATCAAATTTATTTACAACAAAACCAAGTTTTGTGCTTACCTTTTGGCTCAGATTGTCTAATGAATTTTGAGGCAGATATTCTTTAACATTCAAAAGATCATCAATAATATCAAATTTATTCTGTGCTATATTATGATCGAAAAATGAATCTAAATCTTTAGATAAAAACCTGTCTATAAATGATTTAATATTTTCTTCATTAACAGAAACAGAATAATCTGTAATGAATCTGTTTCGGGAGTAATTTTTTCTGGCAAAGAAATTATACAGAATCCGATTATTCGAAATAAACAAAATCTCTTTTGGAAATTCGTTAAATGCAGTAATCAAATTATCTGCAAGATTTGGATCTAAATTTGGGTTTTGTGATCGCTCAATTTCAAATTGCTTCCTGACTTTTTCAGAGTCTTCAGTGCTGAAAGCGCTTCGGTTTTCTTTATAAATCCCAGCGTTTTCAATTAGTTCTATTATATTCATTTTTAAGGTTTTTGGTAGAGCAAAAATATACTTTTATTACACTTTGCCTAATTTATTTTAGCATAAATGTTAAATAATTAAATATCCTTTAAATTCAATTAATATTTAAGAAATCTGGAATTTAAATATGAAATATCTTTAGTGAGAATACACATTAAATCGCTTCAAATAATTTCCCAGGCAAAGGCCTGATAACGCCTTTAAGTTCCATATTTAAAAGAATTCCGGAAATTTTGAAAACAGGAAAATCACATTCGAGCGCAATAGTGTCAAGCAATTCTTTCCCGTTTTTTAAGAGGAAATCGTAAATCTTTTGTTCATCGGGTTCCAGATCAATAAATAACTGTTTTTGAATGGCTTTTGGTTTCTTTTCAATATCCCAATTAAGAACATAAATCAAGTCGGCTGCACTTGTCAGCAAATTCGCTTTTTGAGTTTTAATTAAATCATTACATCCTTGACTGTATCTGTCTGTTACTCTTCCCGGAACGGCAAAAACATCGCGATTATAATCATTGGCTAAATTGGCAGTAATAAGCGATCCGCCTTTATCTGAAGATTCAATGACAATTGTGGCTTCGCTAATTCCCGCAACAATACGATTTCGGCGGACAAAATTCTCTTTATCCGGATTAGAAGTACTCCAAAATTCGGTAATAAAACCTCCATTTTCTTCCATTTTTGCCATGTACTTTTTGTGTGCTTTTGGATAAACCTGATTTAATCCATGAGCTAAAACCCCAATAGTCTGCAATTTATAATCCATTGCAAATTGATGTGCCACGATATCAACACCGTAAGCAAAACCACTTACAATTACAGGATCCAGCGGTGCAAGATCTTCAATAAGTTTTCTGCAAAATTCAGTTCCGTAAGATGTAATTTGACGTGTGCCGACAATACTAATAATCTTCTTGTTTTTTAAATCTATATTTCCCCCGGTAAAAATCAAAACAGGAGAATCTATACAATGTTTTAAACGATCCGGATATGTTTCGTCCTGAAAGAAAGAAATCTTGATATCATTTTTTCTGATAAATTCAAGTTCCTGATTGGCCTTTTCAAAAATAGCTTTGTCTTTTATGTTTTTCAGCATAACAGAACCAACTCCATCAATTGCAGCAATTTGATTGGTTTTCGATTTAAAAATTGCTTCTGCATTTCCGCAATGATTTAATAATTTTTTTGCCATAATATCTCCCACTCCATCCACTTTCATTAAGGCTAATAAATAAAATAAATCCTGATCTGACATTTGCAAAAAATATTATGTAAAATAGAAATAAAAACTGTACTCAAATAATAGTGCAAATATGCTAAAAACAAAGTAATTTCTTAATAAAAAATAAAATTTATACAGAAACAAAATAAGCGATGCTAATAAAGTTTTAATTAAAATACTGATAATTAATTGTATATAAAAATCTTGCAATTGTTAATAAAAATTGTGAATAAAATTTTGATAACTATATTCATTACTTAACTTTGTTGCTATGAAAATCGAAACTTATATCGCGCAATTATTATATCGTTATCAGTGTGTAACGGTTCCCGGATTTGGGGCATTTTTAACCGAAATTCAATCAGCACAGCTGAATGAAAGTACTAATTCGTTTTTTCCACCGAAGAAAACGGTTTTTTTCAACAGCCGCTTAAAAAATAATGACGGACTGCTGGCCAATCATGTTGCCCAAGCAGAAAATATATCTTACGGAACTGCCGTAAATGGTATCGCTTTTGAGGTTCAAAAATGGAGACAGACACTTGAAGAAAATGGCGTTATCAGCCTGAAAAATATTGGAGATCTTCGTTTAAATTCTGAGAACAATATCATTTTTTCACCAAACGATCAAATTAACTATTTGTCAACTTCTTTCGGATTGAGTCCATTCGTTTCTCCAATGGTGAAAAGAGAAATTTTCGAGAAGAAAATCGAGCAAATTTCAGAGAGAGAAACTGTCGAATTGTATGAAGATGAAGAAGTAAGATCGTCAAGATCTTATTTAAGATATGCTGCTATTTTTGTTCTTGGTCTAGGCGTTACCGGAATTATTGGTTATCCTTTGTACCAAAATCAAATTGCTGCACAAACGCTTGTTGTAGAAGGTAATGTTCAGAAAAAAGTTCAGAACAAAATACAGGAAGCAACATTCGTGATTCAAAATCCGCTGCCTGCTGTAACTTTAGCTGTTGATTCTGCAAAAGTAGAAACTGCAGAAGTCAAACTTATGCCTTATCATATCATGGCAGGTGCTTTTAGAAGCGAAGCAAATGCAAAAAAAGCGTACAACCAATTAATCAAAGACGGTTATAACGCCAGAATGCTTGGCGAAAACAAGCATGGTTTATTCCCCGTTTTATATGGAAGTTACGCCACAATGGGAGAAGCTGAAAAAGCACAGAAAGAAATTCAAAAAGGCGAAAATCCAGATGCCTGGATTCTGGTCGAAAACTTATAAAATCCTCAAAAATCCTATTCTTACCGAATAGGATTTTTTTTGCTTATTTTATCATTTTTAAATAGTTATCTGGTAATCTTAAAATTAATCATCATTTAATTTCGTCGCCAATAAAATTTAAAAATGATGAATAAAATTCTTAAAACATTTGCAGTTGTGCTGTTTATAATGAACTCACAATATTTTATGGCACAGCAAACAATTCAGGATCAAAAAGCTTACGAAATGGAATTGCAAAAAGCTGAAAACGACGCCAGAAAAGCTTCTGTTGAAAATCACAAAAGACTTGACGATAAAATTTCGGAATTACAAAAGCAGCAAAAGGAAATTGAAAAGCAAAGAAAAGAGGTTGAATCAAAGAAAAAAGCATTGGTTAAATCTGAAGATAATTTAAAATCAACAAAAGAAAAGATCAACAAACTGGAGCTTGCCAATCAAAAAATTGAGAACAAAATAACAACATCTTCGATCTCTGATGAAGAAATTCAAAAACAGAGGCTAAAAACCAAAGAAAACGAGGTTAGTATTCAAAAACTCAAATTAACGCAAATAACGCAGCAAAAAGAGCTTGAAAAAGCCATTTCCTCTCTATAACTGAAAACAAAAAACCCGATTCTGTTCGAATCGGGTTTTTTGTTTATCGTGAAACAATTTTGGCGTTTTGTGAAAGGATTTCTTTTCCATCTTGTGTAATTACTAATCTTGCTGGCGGAGATCCTTTTTCTCCCAAAACTATAATATCGCAAGTATAAACATAATTTCCTTTTTTAAATTCATAACTGTGGTTTCCTCCCGTACCATCAGCAATAAATTTACCATTTTGAATAATTAAATCTGGTTTCTCACTCATCTTCTGCTTTACAGACCAAGATGCATAACGGTAATTATTATTTCCTAAATCATCAATTCTAATTCTGAATTTTGAAGTTTCTAAAACACAAACCGGACTTTTAAACTTTGCTATACTGGAATGAACGTTTTGCCTTTGAGAAGAAACAAGTTTTGTTTTCAAGTCTTTCTCAAATTTCGACTGATAATTAATTGATGTCAATTTTCCATCGGTATCAATCCAGATCGTCCCGTTGTTGAGCATAATGCCGCGCCATCCCACTTCTGACCAGTTTTTATCGGGTTTTGACGATGTTATTTCTTCTTTTAAAACGGCATCAAAAATCTCCGAATAACGTTTTATAAATTCCGTTTTATTTTTAATTGCGGGAATTGGATTTTCTCTTTTTAGCGGATAAAAAATCATTTTTGCAATTTCCTCTTTCTTATCCCCTTTTACGTTGTCAATAAAAGTTTGAATGAATTTTTGATATTCTTTTTTGAGCTCCTGACCCGAGGCATTGGTGAAGGAAAAAATAATTAATGCGATGCATATAAGCTTTTTCATGGTTTTCTATTTTACATAATGTTTTTTTTAGAAATTACTTAAAATTTCAGTCTATTAAACCCTAAGTTACAAAATCAAAATTTAATCTGAAACTCCGCCCTAAAAATCTAAAATCTAAAATCAATTTATACTAGCTTTGAACATCTTAAGTTCATCCCAAGTAAATTCATCTCCGTATTTTTCTTTCAGCGGACTTAAAGATTCTTCTCCGTAAAATTCAAATGCTTCACGCAGCGCGAGGATTTTATCGTACGGAAGAACATCCGTGATCTCCACTTTCTTGGCCTGAATTAATTTTATTAAATGCGATTCAACCGTTTGAACGGTCAGCTTTCTCATTCGGGCAATATCTTCAACAGAGTTTTTTGCCAGCCATAGTTCGTGCGTCTCTTCAACAGTAGTCTTTTTTTCGGCTTTTTCTTCCGTTTTATCGGCTTTTTTATACGAATAACGAGTAACTGGCTCATCAACCTGAAACATGTCAGTATTCGTCATTTTGAACTCTTCTTTCGTTCTCGAAATCTTTTCGGTTTTGTATTTTTTTATTGCGGGAGAAGTCAGGCTTTCTTTGCTGATTGTTTCACGGGAAACGACTATTTCAACAAGCAGTTTGGCTTTCATTAAACGTAAAACTGCTTTTGTCTGTAAATCATCCAAAAAAGCTAATTCTTCATAAAACTCTTTTACTTTTTTAAATTTCTGAATTTCAGCCATTTTACTCAAAAGATCCGTAACCAGTTTGTCCATTGGTTTAAAAAAGTAATCATAAGCCGCCTCTACTCTTTCCTTGACAAATAACAAATCGACTGTTTCTTTATTGAAAATTTTATTAAGCTGCTGCACGAATTTCTGCGAAGGATCTGTTAGTCCGTCGATAATTTCGAGACGTTTATGTGCCCATGCAGAATGTTTAGATTTTTCTGATGCTACGGCATTTTCGTTATAACTAAAACGATGATTTCGCCATTCCTGCGCTAAATCTGTCCAGTTGAAACTGTTAATCAAATAGTTATGAATAAAGTTTTTGGTTTCAAAATGAAGCGAATTTTTCAAGTCGTCTTCGGTTGCTTTGTTTAAAGCATAATCCATCACATCCTGATCGTTAGACAGCCCGTTCATTTGTATCGGAGAAAGCAAAATAAGCCCGTTTAAGGACGTTAAACGAGAAAGTGCTACATAGGCCTGTCCGGGCAAAAAAACTTGCGATACATCGAGCGCAGCTTTTTCAAAAGTTAATCCCTGACTTTTGTGCACAGTAATCGCCCACGCCAATTTGATTGGATAATGCGCAAATGTGCCTAAAACTTCTTCTTCAATCTCTTTTGTGAGTTCGTTTACTTTGTAGCGAATGTTTTTCCACTCGTATTTTTCGACTTCAATTGTTTTGTTTTCTTCCGGAAAATGAACGAAGATTTCTTCTGGTGAAAGTGATTTGATAACGCCCATTTTTCCGTTGAAATATCTTTTATCAAAAGACAAATCGTTTTTGACAAACATAACCTGAGCGCCTACTTTTAGTTTTAAATTTTCTTCTACGGGAAAAATCTTCTCAGGAAAATCATGAACTACAAATGGCCGATAAGAAAATTCATTTCCAGGCAAATCATTGATTGCCTGTTCGTTGATTGTATCTGCTTTTGCGTTATGCGTGGTTAAAGTTATAAAACCGGGATTCATTTTTAGATCGAAATCTGGTTTTACATATTGGTTTAAAATCTGAACATCTTCTTTTGTAATCTTGTTATTTCGAAGATTGTTTAAAACCGAAATAAATTTGTCATCGCTCTGGCGGTAAATCTTAGATAATTCAATGTACAGCGGCGGATTATGCTGCATTACATGCGAGTGAAAAAAGAATTTTCCTTTGTAATAATTACGCAAAGTTCGCCATTCTTCATCCCGAATTACGGGTGGAAGCTGCAATAAATCGCCAATAAAAAGTACCTGAACGCCTCCAAAAGCTTTGGTATTTCTTCGTACTGTCTGCATCATAAAGTCGATAGCGTCCAGCAAATCAGCGCGAAGCATGCTGACTTCATCGATAATCAGCAGTTCCATATTCCGAATCACATTTCGCTTGACATTGTTCATTTTGAAATGTCGGCGAAGTGATTCTTTATTCTCAAATTTTACGGTTTCTGTAAACTGAGAACTCTCTTCATAAGTGGGTAAAAATGCCGAAAATGGCAGCTGAAACATCGAATGAATTGTTACACCGCCTGCATTAAGAGCCGCAATACCTGTTGGTGCCACTACAACTGTATTTTTGTGCGTTGTGGCAATGATTTCACGCAATAAAGTGGTTTTTCCTGTACCGGCTTTGCCTGTAAGAAATATCGATTTTTGCGTTTGATTGATGAATTGTAAGGTGTAAGCTGCAGCTTCTGAAACGTTTTGCATTAGGCAGGTATTAATCGTCAAAAATATCGCATTTTTATAAAAGAAAAAAACCTAAATCCGATATGGATTTAGGTTTTTCATTAGTTTTAGTTAGTTTGGCAGTTTATTATTTTTTAGCCTCTTCTTTTGTAGCTGGTTTATCTTCTGCTTTTGGAGATGCTTTGTACTTATCGTTCAACTCTTTAATAATAACTTTAGTGATATCGTACTTGTCTTCAGCGTATAAAACTGTAGCCGCATCACCTGTCCCGTAGATATAAGAATATCCGTTTTTCTTTCCGTAATCTTTGATGAATTTTTTAACTCCGCTTACAAGAGAATCCATTTCAACACCACTTTCTTGCTGTAATTGCTGCGATAAAGCTTGTTGAGCATAACCCAATTGCTGCTCTCTTTTTTGCAATTCAGCCCCTCTTTGTTGTGCCCAAGCTTGTCCATTTGCTTGTGCCTGACTTTGAAAATTAGCAGCGTCTTGTTTAAAACGAGTAATCTCAGCTTGCAGTTGTCTTCCTTTTTCTTCTGCCTGAGCTTTGTATTTAGCTTCAAGGTCTTTTGCCTCAGTGTACTCTTTCATCAAAACTGAAGTATCCACGTAAGCTGTTTTTACTTCTTTAGCTTCTGTCGCTTTATTACACGAAACAACCAAAATTGAAAGTGCGGTAATTACTAATGCTTTTTTCATTTTTTAAATTTCTAATTTTTTTATTGTATTGAAGACAAAAATATAAAAAAATAAATAGCATCGACATAAAGTTTAAAAAATGCTATAATTTTATGATATTGGTTTTATTTATGGACTAAAATACTACTATAAAATATCACTATTAAAAATGGCTTTCATAGCTTTTGCTACAGCAATTTTCTCAAAAAAGACAGCACAAAGTCTCAATTTACCAAAGAAAACGCTTTAAATACGCTTATTTTACGTTTTTACCCTTTTTAAGTGCTTAATCTGTGTCTAAAACTTTTTTGAAATTTCCGTTTTTCAATTTGATGAAAAATGAGTGAAAAAATGTTCATTTTAAAATTTTTGCTTTTTTTGAAAAATTGACTGGAAAATTTTTCTTGAAGGTTTTTTAAAATTTTCATTTTTGAAAAATAAAAAAACAGGAAGCGCAAAAAACAAAATTTTCGTAATGTTTTGTTCGACGAAATTCAAAAATCAAAAATCGGAAAAAACAAGAAAAAAAGCCAAAAACTGTAGTCTTTTTGAGGTATTAGTTTTCTTTATGGATGCAAAAAAAGCTATAAAATATCACTATTAAAAGTGACTTTCATAGCTTTTATTAGAGCCGTTTTCTCGGAAAAGACGACACAAAGCCTCGTCTAGTCAAAGAAAGCGTCTTAAATGCGTTTATTTTGCGTTTTAGTTGTTTTTTAGCACGTAAATGTGAGATGAATACTCTTTTGTACTCGACGCTTTTAAATTTGATTTTAAACCGATGAAAAATGCTTTGATAAAATTCATTTTTCCGGTTTTGTATTTTTCAGAAAGCAGACTCACATAAAATGAATCAAATTTCATTGGAAGTACTTTTTCCAATTTCATGTCGACTTTTTCGAAAAGTGATTTTATCGCTTTTTTTGAAAAATGCCAAAAATGAATTGGCACATCAAAAGCTGCCCAAAATTCTCCGTAATGTTCTGCGTCGAACGATTTGAAATTTGGAACCGCAACAATTAATGTTCCAGTTGGTTTTAATAATCGCTTCAATTCCTGAATTTGAAGTTCCAAATTTGGAACGTGTTCTAAAACGTGCCACATTGTAATTACGTCAAAGGAATTATTTTTGAGTTCGCTGATTTCTTCAACAAATGAAATTCCTTTTTGCTTGGCAATATTTTTTGCCCGCTCGCTTGGTTCAACTCCAATTACATTCCACCCGTCATTTTTTGCTGTTAACAAAAAATCTCCGGTTCCGGCACCGATGTCTAAAATTTTTCCTTTTTGAGATTGTTCTGAATTAATTAAATTCAGTTTATTTTTTAAAGCAATACTTTTTACAAAATGATATGCTTTTTCAAAAACAGAACGTTTGTTATCTGTGTGCGAAATATAATCTTCGCTTTCGTAATATCTTCCTAAATTTTCTAAATCCGGCTGCGGAGAAGTTATCAGCATATCCAGATTTTCATCATAGTACAAATCGAAAATTTCTTTCGAAACAGAATGGTCTTTTACAGTAAGAAAATGTTTTTTGTTTAAAACGTCCATTTTTTAATTATAGGTATTTTGGTTGAATTTCATAGCAAACCCTAAAAGTAAAATTTTCACTTTTAGGGCTTCCTGATTTTATATTTTATTTATCGTTTCCAATTAATTTTTACTCCCGACATTTTTTCGTTTTCAATTCTGATTTCTGTCAAAATTGTAAAATCATTTTTAATGTAAAATGGCATTGGAGATTTATAATGAGCAGCGTTTTGTTTTACTTCATTTTCATGATCCACAACCCAGCCATTCAAAGTTGTATTATTCTTTTTTAATTCGTTCATCAAAAGTGTTCCATTTCCTTTTCCCTGAATTTGATGATTCAAAATTATAGCAAACCAATTTTCATCTTCTCTCAAAAAAGTAAATGCCCAGCCGCTAATTTTATCTAACGCATCAAACAGCAAATAATGTTTTGTATTTGAAAGACCGTTTAAGTAAAATTCAAAATCCTGCATTGTTTTGCAATTTAATCTTGCCGGATATTCCTCGTTCCAAAGTTCTCTCAAACTTCTTTTTCTTCTTCAGATAAAATTTCTTTTTCAACAATCTTCATAAATGAAATTTAAACTTTAACCACCTATTCGATTAACAGAATCAAATAAGTTTCACGTGGAACAAATTCTATTTTAGATTTCTGACTTTAGATTTTAGATTGCTTTATTAGAATCTAAAATTTCAATTCACTTCAATTTGTTTCACGTGAAACAAATCAAATACTTTCTAATATGCAATTCTAGAAAAATCTAAAATCTAAACTCAGAAATCTAAAATTTAAAATCCTTACCTTCCCATATAAATCAAAAGCACGGAAATATCACTTGGTGATACGCCGCTGATTCTTGATGCCTGAGAAATTGTAACTGGTCGAATTTTGCTTAATTTCTGTTTCGCTTCAATCGACATTGATTTGATTTTATTGTAATCGAAATTCTCCGGAATTTTCACTTCTTCTAAACGAGTAAGTTTATCGGCGTTGTTTCTTTCCTTTTCGATATACCCGGAATATTTAACCTGGATTTCTGCTTGTTCTAAAATTTCTTTGTCCAAATCATTTTCTTCAACATATGCTTTTACTTTTTCAAATTTCAGCATATCCTCTAAATCAATTTGCGGACGTGAGAATACTTTAAACATTTTATCACCTTGCGTAATTAGAGCCGTTTCTTTTGCTTCTAAAATTGGATTTGTTTCAGCAACCGAAACACTTGTTTCTTTGAAGAATGCAACCATCTTTTCAGACTCATTTAATTTCTTTTCCATTCTTCGCAAACGAGCTTCAGAAGCAAGACCAATTTCATGTGACATTGGTGTCAATCTAAAGTCGGCATTATCTTGTCGCAACAATGTTCTATATTCTGCTCTTGACGTAAACATACGATAAGGTTCTTCTGTTCCTTTCGTAATTAAGTCGTCGATCAAAACTCCAATATATGCTTCGTCACGTTTTAAAATTAATGGCGCTTTTTCATGCACTTTTAAATGCGCATTTATTCCGGCCATCAAACCTTGCGAAGCTGCTTCTTCATATCCTGTCGTTCCATTAATTTGTCCGGCAAAATATAATCCTTCAACTAACTTAGTTTCCAAAGTATGTTTCAATTGTGTTGGCGGGAAATAATCATATTCGATTGCATAACCCGGACGGAAGAATTTCACTTTCTCAAAACCGGCAACAGAACTCAAAGCTTTAAATTGAATATCCTCCGGAAGCGAAGTTGAAAATCCGTTTACATAAACTTCACAAGTATTCCATCCTTCTGGTTCAACAAAAAGTTGGTGGCGTTCTTTATCTGCAAAACGATTAATCTTATCTTCGATTGAAGGGCAATATCTTGGACCAAGACTTTTAATTCTTCCGTTGAACATTGGCGAACGATCAAAACCTTCTCTCAAAATATCATGAACTTCAAGCGAAGTGTATGTCATGTGACAAGATCTTTGATGCGTTAACGGAACGGTTAAATCCGAATAAGAAAACTTATCCGGAACTGCATCTCCTTTTTCTTCGTTCATTTTAGAATAATCTAAAGAACGTCCATCAACTCGTGGCGGCGTTCCTGTTTTCATTCTTCCAGCTTCAAATCCTGCTTTGATCAAATCTTCGGTAATTCCGGTTGCGGCACTTTCGCCTGCTCTTCCTCCACCAAATTGTTTTTCTCCAATATGAATTAATCCGTTCAAAAAAGTTCCGTTTGTCAACACAACCGATTTGGAACGAATCTCAACTCCAAGCGAAGTTCTAATTCCTTTTATCTTTCCGTTTTCGATAATCAGACCTTTTACCATTTCCTGGTAAAAATCTAAATTTGGAGTTCCCTCCAACATCATTCTCCATTCTTCTGCAAAACGCATTCGATCACTTTGAACTCTCGGGGACCACATTGCTGGTCCTTTTGATTTGTTCAACATCTTAAACTGAATTGCAGTTCGATCTGAAACAATTCCGGAGTAACCTCCAAGTGCATCGATCTCACGAACAATTTGTCCTTTTGCAATTCCCCCCATTGCAGGATTGCAAGACATCTGGGCTATGTTCTGCAAACTCATTGTAACCAACAAAGTTTTGGATCCTAAATTTGCGGCCGCTGCCGCGGCTTCAGATCCTGCATGTCCAGCACCAACTACAATAACATCGTATTCTTCTAAAAACATTTTGTTTTATTATTCTCTGCAAACCGTTTAAGGTGGTTCTCAGAATTAACTTTATTTTCTTTTGTTCCACGTGGAACTGTGCTAAAGCACAAATAACACTTTCAAAAATTCCAAATTCCAACTTCGTTGCGTTCCACGTGGAACGTTTGTTTTGAATCAGAAATAACCAAATCTAAAAAACACAAGCTTCTTGATTTCTTGTTCCACGTGAAACATTATAAATCACGAGTCCAAAAAAACAGATTCGTGTTCCACGTGAAACACTTTGTAGATTTTAAAAACCTAAAATCCTTATTTAAACTCGATACGGTTAAAAAAAACGAAACGCTTTCACCAGTGTTTCACGTGGAACGTTTATTATAAATTCAATCAAAAAACAGAAATGTTTCACGTGGAACGTTATGTATAAATATTAAAATCTCCTTTGAAACCGAAACAAGATTTAATATGTTTCACGTGGAACAGTTGGAATTTAAAATTTTAAAACTTTGGAATTTATTTCCTTGTTACTGTTCCACGTGAAACATCGCGATCTTTTCGTCTTCTTTAGAACGCATAAGTTCTACATCAGCATCACTTTTGTCTTTATAACCACAGTAGTGTAATATACCGTGAGCCAATACGCGTTTCAATTCTTCATCGAAAGAAACATTAAAATCTTTCGCATTGTCTTCTACTCTTTCAACAGAAATAAAAATATCTCCGTTTAGTTCGTTACCAACTGTATAATCAAAACTGATAATATCAGTTAATGTGTCGTGGTTTAAATATTCTACATTTATTTTATGCAGGTATTCATCATCACAAAAAATATAATTTATTTCTCCCTCGTTCTTCTTTTCAGAAACAATAACTGCGCTTAACCAATCTGTAAAAGCTTGTTCGTTATCTAAAGAAAATTCGGTTTCGTAATTAAAGTTTATCATTTTGTATTAAAATATTCTTGAACCTTTTGATTAAAATTCGAGCGCAAAGGTAGCGATTGTCTATTTAAAATTTCTACACTATTTAAATAATCAGTTAATGAGCTTGGCAACGCATTTGAACGATTAGAAAATTCAGCCTTGTTTGTTTCAGATTGACGCTTCGTATCCTGACCTTGTTGCTGAACTGCGTTGTTTAATTTTAATAACTCTTGCTGAATATTTAAAATTCTTTGCAGGTTCTCATTCTTAAATCCTTTATTTAAAATCTGTTTTTCTGATGCTTTCATTTGTTCGATTGCAGATCTACCTTGCATGTCTAATCCTTTTTTGGCTAACTCTTTTTGTAAAGCTTCACGAAGTTTAACCTGCTCTTTGTAAATCTCCATTATCTTTTCAGCGTCACCTTCTCCATCTTCACCATCATTTCCTTCGTTACCTTTTCCTCCTTCTTTTCCTCCTTGTCCATTTTTACCCTGACCATTTTTACCGTCTTTGCCTTGTCCATCTTTTCCTTGTCCGCTTTCTTTACCCTGTCCTTGGCCTTGTTTTCCTTCTCCACTTTTTCCTTGCTGACCACTTCCCGGTTTATCTCCCGGCTTCATTCCTTCTTTCATTTTATCAGCCAAGCCTTTTTGTTTTTGAATAATATCTGGTAATTGCATTCCTTGTCCGTCTCCAGGTTTTGGTTTACCCGTTCCCGGTTTAGACATTTGCATCTGCATATTATTTAAAAGATCACTTAAAAAATCGGCTAATTTGTTTGCAGATGAAACAGCATATTGTTGATGCGAAACTCCTTTTGGGATTTGAACATCGGTTAAAACTTCAATCGCTTTGTCCATATTATATTGTACGTTACCAATTTCCTTCGTAACATCTTCTGCTATTTTTGGATTTCTAAGAGACATTGCAAACAAACTGTCATCGACATGACGGAACTGTTGTTTTAAATTCTGCTGAATTTTTATGTTCTTCGTATATGCAGAAGAACCTAATTTCATCGATTTAAATTGTTTCATTACATCTTCCTGAGATAATGAAAATGCTAAAAGGTTATCCAGAATTTGACGAAGCATGGCAACATCTTCTTCTAATTGATCTTGTTCTCCACCTTCCATACTTGAACTCATTTGCTCTGCCATTGACTTCATTTTCTTCGAAGCACTTTTTTGTTTTGGCTTAGCCGAAGAAGTATTCTTTTTATTTAATTCTTCTGATGCTTTGTTCAAATCATTCTCTACATCTTTTTCTTTTGAAGCATCTTTCGGAATATCCAAAGGAGATTTTAAACTATTGTTTTCATCTTTTAAATCTTTAAGGTCTTCTTGAATTTTATCAAATGATTTATTGATATCGTCTTGTTTTTCTTTTGTATTTTCAGCATCTTTATTAGAAAGCTGTTCTTGTTTTTCTGCTAACTTATTTAACTTCTCTGCAACCTGCTCTGCTTTCTTTTCAACATAAAAACGCTTCGTTAATTCAACTAATTGTTCTAAATTACGAGATTGATTTTTGCTGATTTGTTTGAACTTTTCCATTTTATCAAACAACTCTTCGCTGTTTAATTTGTCGTTTAGGTTCTTTAACTCATCCATCAATTTCTGATTTTTCTCTAAATCTTTCTCGGCATTATCTAAACGCTTTTGTAAATCTTCGGCAGTTTTATCTTTCTTGTCTGTATTATATTTATCTAAATTCTTGTTCATTTTTTCAGCAAACTGCTTCATCATTTCATCTTGTTGCTTTTGACGTTTGATAAAATCATTTACTTTTTGCTGATCTTTAAACTCTAAATTATCTTTTTCTTTTCCTGTATTTTTAAGTTTATCCATTTCAGAAAATTGCTTTTCCTGATTCTTTAATGATTTAGATAAACTATTAATATTGGCATTTTGCTGCTGCAATTCTGCATCTTGAATTTCATCTGTAGTAGAAACACGATCTGAAAATGTAGAAGATTTTGTGCTCTTAAATCCGTGCAATGCATCGTTATCAAAAACCTCAAAATAGTATTCATACGATACTCCTTCTTCAACTGCAAGATTACTTGGAAAGTTAAAAACGAACTGATCGAACACTCCTTGCTTTACAGGAATGGTTCCGCGTTTAGCAGCTTGTGGTTTTCCATGTTCGTAATAAACAACCTGTAATTTTGATAAACCATAGTCATCTCCCAATCTTCCTAAAACATAATTCTTATCTAATTTTAAACTATCCGGAGCTGGCGAAACAGTAATTGTTGGATGCTGATCTTTGATAACTGACAGCTGATAGTCTAATTTCTCGTAGTTTTTAACCTTATTATTGGAAGTAAGAATTTGATATTCTGTATTTTGATTAATATTTTTAGCTAATTTAAACTCGTTTTCGGCCTTATTAAACTTCAAAACTGAGTTTTCATCTTTCCAAACTACCTCTTGAGTTGACTGCGTTTTCATTTTCCAGGTTACAATTGTTCCTTCTGGTACGATTGCATTTCCTGTTCCCTGAATCGTTTCTGATTTCTTTTTTAGGTAAGATGGAAAATTCAAAACCATTTCGAAGTTGGCAATTGATGGAACTGTAATAACTTTTAATTCATATTCATTTGATGAAACTGAATTTCCTTCAAATGAAAATTGAACATCTGATGTTGGTTTTTCAATCTTAAATTCAAACTTTCCGGTTTGAGAAGATTCCATAAAATAGCTTTCGTTACCTATATGAATCATCACATTTTCCGGAACAACGTTTCCTTCTGTTTCTACTTTTACAATAAAATCTTTGTTTTGTTCTGTTTGAAGTTTATCATTTAAAACCACAAATTTAAAAGGTGCCGGCGGTAAAAATGCAGAATTAAAATGTACTACTCTATTAAAACTTTGAGAAATAATATTGCTATTTCCCGAAACAAAAAACACTGCAAATAACAAAACCGGAATTAAAGCTAATGGCAAATATTTTTTATTTGATTTATAATTGATGGCATTTCCAAACGGAATTGGCTGTAATGAATTTGCTTTTTGTTCGATCGAAGCCAACATTAATTCTGAACTTTCAGCAGAATTCTCGTTTGAAGAAAGCTGTAAAAAGTTTGTTAGTTTATCACTTACTTCTGTAAAATGATTTCCAATAATAGCCGAAGCCTGATTATAATCGATTCCTTTTTGAAGTTTGAACAACTTAAAAATTGGAAATAAGATAAAACGAAACAACAGAAAAACTTCTACTGCGATAAATATCCAGAATAAAAGTGTTCTTCCTAATGGTTTAAGCCAAAGAAAATACTCTATAAAAAGTGTAAATAAGAAATACAAAAGTCCAAAACCAATAAAAAGAAGTGCTCCTTTTATCAATTCATTCATGTAATATTTCTTTATAAATCCTTCTAACTTCTGATATATTGCAGATGATGTTTTCAAAATAAAATATCTTTTAATTATAACCCATAAAAGTAGTAATTATAAAGATTCAAATTCCAAAAAATAAATTCCAAATTCCAACCTGAAATACACATTAGAATTTGGAATTTTAAAAAATTGGGATTTATCTAAAGTTGTATCTTTGCAGCAAAATTATAAACAAATGTCAAAGCAAGTTCGAGTGCGTTTTGCACCAAGTCCGACTGGACCATTACATATTGGCGGAGTTCGTACTGCCCTATTTAATTATTTATTTGCAAAAAAACATAACGGTGTTTTTTATCTGAGAATTGAAGATACAGATCAGACTCGTTTTGTTCCTGGTGCCGAAGCTTATATTATGGAAGCGCTGGAATGGTTAGGAATTTCTCCTGAAGAAACGGTTGGAAAAAATGAAAAATTTGGTCCGTACAGACAAAGTGATCGTAAAGAAATATACCAAAAATATGCAGATCAACTGATCAATTCGGGCTGGGCTTATTACGCTTTTGATACTCCTGAAGCTCTTGATGCACATAGAAAACAACACGAAGCTGAAGGAAAAACTTTTATATACAATCATCACAACCGTGAAAAATTAGATACTTCGTTAGTAATTTCTGCTGAAGAAACTGCTAAAAGAATTGCAAATGGAGAGCATTATGTGATTCGTTTTAAAACTCCGGTTAACGAAACTTTACATTTAAAAGATATCATTCGTGGAGATGTTAAGTTTGAAACGAATCTTCTTGACGATAAAGTTTTGTTTAAAAGTGACGGAATACCAACCTACCATTTAGCGAATATTGTTGATGATCATTTAATGGAAACTTCACATGTAATTCGTGGTGAAGAATGGTTGCCATCGATGCCACTTCACGTTTTATTATACAGAGCTTTTGGTTGGGATGCTCCAGAGTTTGCACATTTACCTTTGATTTTAAAACCGGTTGGAAACGGAAAATTATCTAAAAGAGATGGTGATAAATTAGGATTTCCTGTGTTTCCACTAGAATGGAAAACCGAAGAAGGGATTTCATCTGGTTACAGAGAGAAAGGATTTTTCCCAGAAGCAGTTGTAAACTTCCTTGCTTTGTTAGGTTGGAATGATGGAACAGAGAAAGAATTATATTCTTTAGAAGAATTAGTAGAAGCTTTTGACTTAAACCGAGTGCATAAAGCGGGAGCAAAATTTGATCCTGAGAAAAACAAATGGTTCAATCACCAATATTTAATCAAACAAAATGATGCCGATTTAGCGAAGAGCTTCTCTCCTATTTTGGTTGAAAAAGGCTTCTCGACTCCCCTCGAAGTGACAACTCGTATAGTTTCACTTATTAAAGAAAGAGCACATTTTGTTTCTGAATTTTGGGATTTAACTGATTTCTTTTTCCAGGCTCCAACATCTTATGATGAAAAAGCAAGTAAAAACTGGAAGGAAGAAACTCCGGCTTTGATGCAGGAATTGATTTCAACACTAGAATATATTGATGGTTTTGATTCAGCAAATATCGAAGCAATCGTAAAAGACTGGTTGACGAAAAATGAAATTGGAATGGGTAAAGTTATGCAGCCTTTCCGTTTAAGTTTAGTTGGAGCTCTTAAAGGTCCTCACCTATTTGACATTGTTGAAATCATTGGAAAAGAAGAAACTATTGCCAGAATTCAGAAAGCGATAGCAACTTTATAAAAATTTTACCATTAAGATATTAAGTTTATAAAGCTTACTAAATGGTAAAATTATAAATATTTAAGTTCATAAAGCTTAGCTTAATTAACTTGACAAAGCTTGACTTAATTTACTTAATGGTAAAAAACTTTAAACGCTAAGAAACATCTAACAAATGTTCTTAGCGTTTTTTTAATGTTTAAAAAATTTAATTTAGAAGAATTTTCGTAATTTACCAAGATCAAAAATATAAAATATATCACCATGAGTACAGCATTTATTATCTTATCAGTACTAGCATTCTTTATTTTCATGTCTTCTTTCTTTACAGTAAAACAGCAAAGTTCTGTAATTATTGAAAGATTTGGAAAATTTCATAGTGTTAGAAATTCAGGATTACAGTTAAAAATTCCATTGGTTGACAGATTGGCCGGACGTGTAAATCTTAAAATTCAACAGCTTGATGTTATCATTGAAACCAAAACAAGAGACAACGTTTTTATCAAAATGAAAGTTTCTGTTCAGTTTAAAGTTATTCAGGATAAAGTATATGATGCATTTTATAAACTAGAATATCCACACGATCAGATTACTGCTTATGTATTTGACGTAGTTCGTGCCGAGGTTCCGAAACTAAAATTGGATGATGTTTTTGAAAGAAAAGACGATATCGCAATTGCAGTAAAAAGAGAATTGAACGAAGCGATGACAACTTACGGATACGATATCATCAATACTTTGGTTACAGATATTGACCCGGACATTCAGGTTAAAAATGCAATGAACAGAATCAACGCTGCTGACAGAGAAAAAACGGCTGCAGAATTTGAAGCTGAAAGTTCAAGAATTAGAATTGTTGCAAAAGCAAAAGCCGAAGCTGAAAGTAAACGTTTACAAGGTCAAGGTATTGCAGATCAACGTCGTGAAATTGCAAGAGGTCTTGTAGAAAGTGTTGAAGTTTTAAATAATGTTGGTATTAATTCTCAAGAAGCTTCTGCCCTAATTGTCGTTACACAGCATTACGATACTTTACAAGCAATTGGAGCTGATGCAAATTCAAATTTAATTTTGTTACCTAATTCTCCACAAGCCGGAAGTGATATGTTGAATAATATGGTTGCTTCATTTTCAGCATCAAACCAGGTTGGTGAAATGATGAAAAAACACAATAAAAAAGTGGAGAAACCAAAACCAATTCAACCACAATCTGGCTATGAAGATGACATTCAACCAGAAGTTCAATCATAATTAGAAAATAAAAAAGAGGCTTAATGAACTGCCCCCAAAAAGTTAGACACTATTTGGGGGCATTTTTATGGAAAGAAAAGTCAAGTACAATTGTGAATTTAAACTTCGTTGTGTAGAAGAAGTTTTAAAAAGACACAACTCGGTTAAAGGCACAGCCAGAGCAAACAAGATAGCCGAAAGCAACCTTACATGCTGGATTAGCCGTTATAATGAATTTGGAATAGAAGGTCTTTTACCAAGACAAAAAAATAAAATTTACACTGCAGACTTTAAATTGAAAGTGATACAAACCATTCAAAATAAGTCTATATCTTTGGA
>NZ_CAIJDE010000018.1 GCF_903819335.1 Flavobacterium panici
GCTTGTCCCCGCAGCTTTTCGCAGCTTATCACGCCCTTCATCGCCTCTGAGAGCCTAGGCATCCCCCATACGCCCTTATTTTGCTTATTGTACCAATCTTGTTCTAAAACAAGACCGTTTTTTTTTGTTTTTTGTTAGTTACAACAAAAAACGCTTTCTACTTTCTTATTATTTTCTTATCTCAATATGTCAATGAACTTTTATCCTTTCGGACCAGTGGAGAATAACGGAGTCGAACCGTTGACCTCCTGCGTGCAAGGCAGGCGCTCTAGCCAGCTGAGCTAATCCCCCATTTTTTAGTTGTCAGTTAACA
>NZ_CAIJDE010000019.1 GCF_903819335.1 Flavobacterium panici
GGCAAACCCGCTGAACTGAAACATCTAAGTAGGCGGAGGAGAAGAAAACAAAAGTGATTCCGTAAGTAGTGGCGAGCGAACGCGGATTAGCCCAAACCAGTGTTGTTACGGCAATGCTGGGGTTGTAGGACCACGACATTTTATGCATGCAGAACCGGAAGTTACTGGAAAGTGACGCCGTAGAGGGTGATAGCCCCGTATGGGTAATAAATGTAATAGATAGTGGTATCCTGAGTAGGGCGGGGCACGTGAAACCCTGTCTGAATTTGGCGGGACCATCCGCTAAGGCTAAATACTCCTGAGAGACCGATA
>NZ_CAIJDE010000020.1 GCF_903819335.1 Flavobacterium panici
GTAAATCAAGCTCCGGCAATCACTGCACAGCCAACTGATAGTGCTATTTGTTCTGGATCTAACACAACATTTAGCGCTTCAGTTTCAAATGCTACAGGATATCAATGGCAGGTAAACTCAGGAGCTGGATTTAGTAATGTTACAAGTGGTGCTCCTTACTCTGGAGAGACTACAGCAACACTAACCATAACAGGCGCAACTGCTTCATTAAATAATTATCAATATCGTTTGATAGCAACTGGAAATTGTACTCCAGCTGCAGTTTCAAATGCAGTTACATTACAAGTTTCTAATATAGGTGCATCTTCAACAAAAGTAGACATTAGCTGCAATGGAGCTGCTAATGGTTCCTTATCAGTTGTACCATTAGGAGGTGTAGGATCTTACACTTATCTTTGGTCAAATGCTGCTACATCTTCTTCTATTAGTAATTTAGCACCTGGAAATTATACTGTTAGTATAAAAGATGCTATTCTATGCGAAAAAATATTAAACTTTACCATAAATGAACCACCTTTATTAGTGGCTTCTCAGGGAACTATAAATGATGTAAGCTGTAACTCTGGATCAAATGGAACAGCAACAGTAGTAGTAACTGGAGGAACTCCTGGTTATACTTATTCATGGTCTCCTTCTGGAGGGACTGCTGCTACTGCTTCTGGTCTGGCTGCAGGAACTTATACTGTTACTGTTACCGACGCTAATAACTGTCAAACTACACAAAGTTTTATTATTTCAGAACCAGCTGCTCTTGCGGTTGTACCATCACAAACTGATGTTTTATGTAACGGTGCTGCAACTGGATCTGCTAGTGTAGCCGTTTCAGGAGGAACTAGTGCTTATACTTATTCTTGGTCACCTTCTGGAGGAACTGCTGCAACTGCAACTGGACTAACAGC
>NZ_CAIJDE010000021.1 GCF_903819335.1 Flavobacterium panici
AGGCGTTACCCAGTCAGGAAACACGATCACTGCTCCGGCAGGAAGCTATACAGTTACAGCTTCAGCAAACGGTTGTACTTCGGCTGCTTCATCAGCTGCAGTTATCAACGCACAGCCTGCTACACCTGCAGTTCCGACATTAAGCGCTGTTACCCAGCCTACATGTTCAACAGCTACAGGAAGTTTTACAATATCAAACTACAGTGCTTCTAACACTTATGCGGTAAGCCCATCAACAGGAGTTACCCAG
>NZ_CAIJDE010000022.1 GCF_903819335.1 Flavobacterium panici
GTTCCTCGGGATGACAAGATTGGGTGAAGATTCTGTAACCGTACAGTTTGTCATCCTGAGCGAAGTCGAAGGACACGCAAGAAGCTCGACAAAGATTGGTGATTTAGTTTGAGGAGTTACTTGCGCAGATCCCTCGTTCCTCGGGATGACAAGATTGGGTAAAGATTGTGTAACCGTACAGTTTGTCATCCTGAGCGAAGTCGAAGGACACGCAAGAAGCTCGACAAAGATTGGCGATTTAGTTTGTGGAGTTACTTACGCAGATCCCTCGTTCCTCGGGATGACAAGATTGGGTAAAGATTCTGTAACCATACAGTTTGTCATCCTGAGCGAAGTCGAAGGACACGCAAGAAGCTCGACAAAGATTGGCGATTTAGTTTGTGGAGTTACTTGCGCAGATCCCTCGTTCC
>NZ_CAIJDE010000023.1 GCF_903819335.1 Flavobacterium panici
GCTGTGAGAAACAAAATAATCCATCGAGTTTTTGCAGTAATAAAAAACCAAACCTTTTATGAAAAAGATTTGGTTTTATCATAGAAATCGAAATGACAAGATTGTGTTGATTGTTTGTGGAATTTCTAGTGCGATTCCTCGTTCCTCGGAATGACAAATAAGGTGTAAAAAAATAGGTTGTCCTTTCAAGGACAACCTATTTTTAAATTATATTCATGAAAAGTTTATTTCAAAATACCTTCAACCGCCTGAATTGTTGTTGCATGATAACCAGATTTTGCTTTTTCGAAAATTTGATTTGCCCAAACTTTTCCTTCAGGTGTTTTAACCATTTCTTTATAAAGCATCATTACAGATCCGGTTCTGCTAATTCCAATTAAAAATTGTTCAATTGCAGGATAAGCAGGTTTGTATTGGTGAATTAGTGCCTGAACAAACCATTGGCGTTTAATGATGAAATTGCCGCCTTTTGTAAAGTTGAATTCACTGTCAATCGCTTCCATTTCTTTTGCTGTAATATCAGCAGGAAGATGATCTATAAAGTGCTGTTTTTCTGCTGTAGTTGTGATTTTTTTGCTTAAACCTGCAACACCTGTTTCTCTCCAGCTTTTTTGAATTTTATCGATAGCATCAAAATCTACTGAACTTACCGGAAGAATGTTTGAAGGAATTCCCGGTTTATAAATCCAGTCTTCTAATTTGATTTTATCAGCTAATGCTTTATCGCCTTTGATAAGATTTTCGTTTAAATATTTCACGAAATCTTCTGTAGTAATTGATTTGAAAGCATGTGAATCGAAATAATTCTTAATGAACGGATCGAATTTGTCACGTCCAACAGCATTTTCGATAACTCTTAAAAAGGCATATCCTTTAACGTAAGGAATCTGGCTGATTCCGTCGTCAGGGTTTCTTCCTGTCAGCGAAACTTTAAGTCTTGTATCTGGACTTGTGTTTCCGTATTCGGCTACATTATCAACCAATTCTTTGTTTGTGATAACATTTTGCATTTCAAATTCTTTCTTTCCAAAGATTGCTTCACCAATGCGGTGTTCTACATAAGTTGTAAAACCTTCGTTTAACCAAATATCATCCCAGGTTGCATTTGTAACTAAATTTCCGCTCCAGCTGTGGCCTAATTCGTGTGCTAATAAACTAGTTAACGAACGATCTCCGGCGATAACTCCCGGAGTTAAAAATGTTAAGTTTGGATTTTCCATTCCGCCATAAGGGAAACTTGGAGGTAAAACCAAAACATCGTAACGTCCCCAACGGTATGGACCGTAAAGTTTTTCGGCGGCCACAACCATATTTCCAAGTTCTGCAAATTCCCAAGCTGATTTTTTTAGCATTGATGGTTCTGCGTAAACTCCGGTTCTTTTATCGATTGCTTGAAATTCAATATCTCCAACGGCGATTGCCATTAAATAAGATGGAATTGCTTTGTCTTGTTTAAAAGTATAAACTCCGGTATCATTTTTCTTCTGCGGATTTACAGCGCTCATTACGGCTAATAAATCTTTAGGAACGGTAACTTTTGCATTATAGGTAAAACGAATTCCCGGTGAATCCTGACATGGAATCCAGGTTCTTGACCAAACGCTTTCTCCCTGAGAGAAAAGGAAAGGTTTCTTTTTATCTGCAGTTTGTGCCGGTAAAAGCCATTGTAATGCAACAGCATCTTTAGTTGTGCTGTAATAGATGTTTACTTTGGTTGTATTTGGTTCAATCGTAATGTGAAGAGGTTTTCCGTGAAATTCGACATCTTTTCCAAGTTCAAATTTGGTTTCTTTTTCGTCGTCACCTAAAGTTACTTTGGTAATGTTTAGTGTGTTTTCGTCGAAAATAATCTCGTTTCCTTTGCTGATGTTGTCAATTGTCCACGAAGCCTTTCCTGAAATTGTCTGTGTATCAAAATCAACTTTAATGTCAAGATCAAGGTGTTTAACTACAGCAAGTTCTGGTTTAGAATAACTGTGTTCATCAACAACGCTGGTTGGTTTTTCTGTTTGATCTTTTTTCTGGCAGGCTAATGCTGTAAGAAACAAGATTAGAAAGGTTAGTTTTTTCATATTTATGAAGTATTGAATTTTGAGGATGAAAATTAAACAAAAAATCCCGTTTTGAATAAACAAAACGGGATTTAATTATAAAATTAACAGCTAATTACGCCAGCATTGTAACTGGGCTTTCGATGTATTGTTTTAATGTTTGTAAGAACTGAGCACCAGTTGCACCGTCAATTGTTCTGTGGTCGCAAGCTAATGATAACATCATTGTATTTCCAACTACGATTTGACCGTTTTTAACTACTGGTTTCTCAACAATTGCACCTACAGAAAGGATTGCAGAGTTTGGCTGGTTGATAATTGAATTGAATTCAGTAATACCAAACATTCCAAGGTTAGATACTGTAAAAGTACTTCCTTCCATTTCTTGTGGTCCAAGTTTTTTGTTTTTAGCTCTTCCTGCAAGATCCCTTACAGCAGCGCCAATTTGAGATAAACTCATAGCATCTGTAAATTTCAATACAGGAACTACTAATCCGTCTTCAACTGCTACAGCAACACCAATATTTACGTGGTGGTTGATGATGATTGCATCTTCTTTCCACTGAGAATTGATTTTTGGATGCTTTTTCAATGCTAAAGCACAAGCTTTAATTACCATATCGTTGAAAGATACTTTTGTATCTGGAACAGTATTGATTGTTGCTCTTGCACCCATTGCTTCGTCCATGCTTACTTCGATCACTAAGTTGTAGTGAGGTGCAGTAAATAATGATTCAGCAAGACGTTTTGCGATGATTTTACGCATTTGAGAATTTTTGATCTCTTCTGTATAAACTTCTCCGGCAGGAACAAATATTTTCGCAGCAGCAGGAGCAGAAGCTTCTTCTTTAGCAGCTGGTGCTGAAGCAGTAGTTTGTGCTTGTGCAGATGGAGTAAAGTTCTCGATATCGCTTTTTACGATACGTCCGTTTTCTCCAGAACCTTTAACTTGGTTCAATTGAATTCCTTTATCAGAAGCAATTTTCTTGGCTAAAGGTGAAGCTAAAATTCTTCCTCCGTTAGAGTTGTCAGCCACAGCAGCTTCTTGTGCTTTTTCAGCAGCAGGAGCTGCTTTTGTTTCTTCTGCAGCAGGAGCACTTGCAGCGCCTCCGGCAGCATAGTTGTCAGCAATTCCAGAAATATCAGTTCCAGCTGGCCCAATGATAGCTAATAAGCTGTCAACTGGAGCAGTGTTTCCTTCTTGAATTCCGATGTATAATAATGTTCCAGCATTGAAAGACTCAAACTCCATTGTAGCTTTGTCTGTTTCAATTTCTGCTAAAATATCACCTTCAGCTACAGTATCACCCACTTTTTTCAACCAAGTTGCTACTGTACCTTCCGTCATAGTATCACTCAAACGTGGCATAGTTACTACTACAACACCTTTAGGTAATTCAGCTGCAGCTTTTGCAGGAGCAGCAGTTTCTGTTTTTGCTTCTGCAGCAGGAGCGTCCGCTTTTGGGGCTTCAGCAGCAGGAGCATCACCACCAGCTAAAAGAGCAGAAATATCTTCTCCTTCTTTACCAATGATTGCTAATAATGAATCAACCGGAGCAGTTTCTCCAGCTTGAATTCCAATATGTAAAAGAGTTCCTTCGTTAAAAGATTCGAACTCCATTGTTGCTTTGTCTGTTTCAATTTCAGCTAAGATATCTCCTTCGCTAATTTTGTCGCCTACTTTTTTTAACCAAGTCGCTACCGTTCCTTCCGTCATAGTATCGCTCAAACGAGGCATTGTTACTTTAATCGCCATGATGTTATAGTTTATGAGGTGTAAATGGATAGTCTTCTTGTGCGTATACTACATCGTATAATTGTTGTAAGTCTGGATATGGAGATTCTTCAGCAAATTTCTGACATTCCTCAACCAAGTCTTTAACTCTTTGGTCAATTACTTCAATTTCTTCTTCTGTAGCATATTTTTGATCCAAGATTACATCAAGAACTTGTGTAATTGGGTCAATTTTTTTGTACTCTTCAACCTCTTCTTTAGAACGGTATAATTGTGCATCAGACATAGAGTGTCCTCTGTAACGGTACGTTTTCATTTCAAGGAAAGTTGGTCCGTCTCCGCGACGTGCTCTTTCGATAGCTTCGTGCATTGCTTCGGCAACTTTTACAGGGTTCATTCCGTCAACAGGTCCGCAAGGCATTTCATAACCTAAACCTAATTTCCAGATATCAGTGTGGTTTGCAGTTCTTTCTACAGAAGTTCCCATTGCATAACCGTTGTTTTCAACGATAAATACAACTGGTAATTTCCATAACATAGCCATGTTGAAAGCTTCGTGTAAAGAACCTTGTCTCGCAGCTCCGTCACCAAAGTAAGTCATAGTAACTCCGCCAGTATTGAAATATTTATCAGCGAAAGCTAAACCTGCACCAACAGGAATTTGACCACCAACGATTCCGTGACCTCCGTAAAAACGGTGTTCTTTAGAAAAGATGTGCATTGAACCTCCCATGCCTTTAGAAGTTCCTGTAACTTTTCCTAAAAGTTCTGCCATTACGTTTCTAGGATCAACTCCCATACCAATAGGCTGAACGTGATTTCTGTATGCAGTAATCATTTTGTCTTTAGTCAGGTCCATAGCGTGCAGAGCGCCCGCTAATACAGCTTCCTGACCATTATATAGGTGTAAAAAACCTCTAACTTTTTGTTGAATGTATAATGCTGCAAGTTTGTCTTCAAACTTTCTCCAAAGCAGCATGTCTTCGTACCACTTTAAATATACCTCTTTTGTAACTTCTTTCATCTGAATTCTTTCTTTTGCTAAAGTTGTTTGTGTTATCAATTGTTGCCTGTAACGCAAAATAGTTTCCTCCCACAAATTTGCGCCCGAAAGGTCGGGATGCAAAAATAAGACATTCCGTTTAAGAACTAAAATTTAAAAGGTCTTTTTTGGCTTTTTTTTACAAGAACTTTTTATCAAACATAAAAGGAAGCAGATTTTTTAGGGATGCCGATTTGTAAACTTCGCCAATTTCGCCCATAAAATAAATTTCAATAGGGGTGTCTTGTTTGATTTCATATTCTGCAATCGACTGACGGCAAGAACCGCACGGTGGAATTGGAGCCTGAGTTTGATTTGTATCTGAAGCGGCAGTAATTGCCATTTTTAAAATTTTAGCTTCGGGATATGCGCTTCCCGCATAAAAAATTGCTGTTCTTTCTGCACATAATCCTGACGGATATGCGGCGTTTTCCTGATTAGATCCTAAAATTACTTTACCATTATCAAGAAGTAAGGCGGCTCCAACTCTAAATTGTGAATAAGGAGCGTACGCTTTTTTACGAATTTCGATAGCCTGATTCATTAAATCTTGTACATCTTGAGAAAGCTCATTGATGTTATCGTAAATAGTGAACGATGATGTAATGCTAATTTCTTTCATTGTTTTTATGGGAAAAAAAATCCAAATTCCTAAAAAGTTAGAAATTTGGATTGTAATTGTTTTTTATATCGTTTGTTTAATAAACTTCGTATTTATCGCCAAAGTTAAAAGTTAAAGAGAAACGAAGTGTGTTTTCTAAAGGATTTTTAACTTTTGATGCTGAAAATAAATACGAAACATCAACTTTTATAATATTGTATTTAAAACCTGCTCCTAAAGAGAAGAATTGTCTTGCACCTTTTTCAGGGCTTTCGTGATAATACCCTAATCGCATTGCAAACGAATCCTGATACATATATTCTGCTGCTGCGCTATACGTTATTTCTTTAACTTCTTCGCTAAAACCTCCCGGAGCATCTCCAAATGATTTGAAAATTCCTTCAACCCAGCCAGTGTCTTTGTATTTGTTATAGCTAATTGCGTTTGCTTCAGTTTGAGAAATATCATCCGGATCTGTAAAATCTCCGTCTCCGTTTGCGTCAAATGGTGTTCCTGGTCCCGGAGGAGTTGGAACTAATAGTTTAGTAAATTCAGCACTAACGCTAACTTTGTTATAGTCATCTAAAATAAAATCAAAACCTCCTCCTAATCTTAAATTAGCCGGTAAAAAGTTTGAGCTTAAATCGTCATTATCGTAGCTAATTTTTGGACCTAAGTTTTGAACGTTGAAACCTGCTCTCCATCTTCCATTAAAATCGCTGTATACAATTTCTTCTGATTGATAAAAACCAGCTACATCTACAGCAAATGAACTTGCTGCCGAAGCGTCAACTTCACCGGAAGGGATTTTTAAATTTGATCTTATATATCTACCCGCAACTGCCATCGAGAAAGTCTCGCTCAATTTTAGAGAGTAGGACCCGTCTAATGCAAATTCATTAGGGCTTACTTCTCGGGTAGCTTCATTTGGGTCTCCGGTTTCTCTTAGTTCAATTCCTCCAAAACCAAAATAACGAAAACTTGCTCCAAAAGCACTTTTATCATTGATTTTGTTGTAGTAGGTTAATTGACCAAGCGAAATATCGTTGGCAAGATCCGTTAAATACGGAGTGTAACTTATTGAAAGTCCCTGTGCATCTTCTGCGAAAGCATATTTTGCAGGATTCCATTGTTGTGAAAAAACATCTGAAGAAGTGGCAACTCCCTGATCTGCTAAACCGGCTGCTCTTGCATCGGCTGCGACTAATAAAAAGGGAACTCCGGTTGTAATAGGTTCAATGTTTTGGGCTTTGGCGAAGGAAATTACTAATAAACAAATTAATAAAAGTGATATTTTTCTCATTTTTGGGAATAATGGTATTTATGTTACAAATATATATAATATTATAGAATGACAAGTTTTTCGTATTTTTCTGCTTTTTTATTTGTTAAGTTCGATTTTACAGTCAGTTTGTAAATGTAAACTCCTTTTCCAATTCGGTCGCCAAAATCATCTTTCCCATCCCATGTTATTTCCCTTGATAAAAAGCCTTCAGTCGTAATGATCTGGTTTTTTGTCCAAACCACTTTACCTGTAATTGTCATAACCTGAACCTGAACATCTAAAGGTTCATATGGCCTGTTATGTGAAAACCAAAATTGTGTGTATGTTGAAAAAGGATTAGGATAATTGAGCACGTGTGTCAATTTTAATTCTTCGTCACCAACCACAACAAATTGTATTTCGCTTGTTACGGGATTGTTATAAACATCCCATGCCGTAAAACTAATGGTATGCAATCCGGCAGATAAATTTCGTAACGGAAAACGTAAATTTCCATTTGTATAATCATCTAATTTTGTCTGATAATAATCATTCAAAATATACGGGTTGCTTACGTCTCCATCCAGAACTGCTATGATGTCATGACCAATTCCGCTAGCTGTATTTATACCATTTTCATCTTCTAAAAACGCTAAAAGAAAAGGCGATGCATTTGTAATTCCGCCTGATACAAAAGTTTCATCGTTCATATATAACTTAACTTTTGGACTTATATTGTCCTGAGGTGCATTTTCATTTATTCCTCCAATTTTTATGACATTATTATAGCCCGATTGATTCTCAAGTGCTTGGCTTTTTTTAGCATAAAAACTAATTCGGCCATTGTCAACAGGAATGCGAATATCTCTTGGTACAACAAAGCTAAACTCAAACTGGCCGTTGGTTACAGAGGCATTCCCTCTAAATATGGTTTCTCCAAGAGTTTTAAATGACATTGCAGGGCTATATCCATCATTATTTAAGGTCGAAGCCGTAATCATTTTGTCGAAAATAGCTGTGGCAAGTTCTCCGTTATAATTGCTTAAAAGTACATTGTTTTCATCTGTAATTTCACCCGAAATTTTAATTTTTGATAAGGATTTAAAGTCAGGAATTGGCTGAGAAATCACAATATCGTTTACTTTCGTTAAATTAATTCGCGGTTTTGGAATCGCTAACATCAAAGCCGGATCTCCTATATATACTACAACATTACTTGAAGAACTTGGGTTTTCATTTTTTGAAATTCGAAGCGACTCTGCAATACTATTATATTGATTTGAGCCGTATGAAAGCAGATTTTTGCTTAAACTGTCATTGAAATTTTCAGCATTAAACTGTCCGATAGTCCGAATTGTTGTCAGCATCGAAATTGCTCCTCCCTTTGGGTTCCAAAAAGTATATTCGCCGGCAGTTGGTCGGGTAGGGTCGTCAAATCGGGAAAATTCGCAGGTAATAGTTATAAATAAAGGATATTTATATTGATTGTTCAGGTTTTGCCCGTCTGATTTTTCCCAAATTCTTTCACCTGCTAATCCGTCTTCACCTCCATGGCCTAAATAATTAAAGACTAATGCACCTTTTTCAAAAGCATTAAAAATATCTGTTCTCGCTTTTGGATATCTTGATCCGCCCGCAGAAGCTTCTTGAGTATAAGCATCTAAAAATATTTTGTCGATATTTAAAAATGGTTTTTCAACAGCAATTAAATCAGCTAAGGTATTTTGACGTGATTGTAATGAAGCGTCAGAACTTTGATCAGCATCATCACTGATTAAAACAAAATTATTTCTCCAGTTTCCGTATGATTTTGTATCGTAATATTCTAAAACTTTATTAACCATTTCCTGTGCTTGCGCATTGTCTGATACTAACATTCGGCCAACAGCAATGTCGATTCCTCCAAAAGGATAAGCCACAATTCCTTCATTAGCATCCATAAGTCCGAAAAAGTCATCAGAGGCAAAAGACGCTTCGCCAGTTGTGTTACTGCTTAAGGATTGATATATAGGTACAATATTAGTGTTGTTCGAAATTCGGTCTTTATAATCGTAAGAAGCATCACCAAATAAGTTTACATATTTTATTCTTTTATCTGGAGAAGAAGCGTTGTCATATATATAACGTATACAATTTCTAATGCCTGCAATGTCTTGTTTTCCCGATGAAAATTCCTGATAGATATCTTCTAATGCAATAACCTTTACAATTAAATTAGAATTAGTTCGATGAAAATTAGCCAGTCTCTCGGCTTGTGATGCTAAAGATCTTGGGGTTATAATGGCATAATCAATATCCTGAAAACTATTCTGATTGTTTTTTAAGAGTGTTCCTTTTAAATTTTGATTGGCAATTTTTGACTGGCTTTCTTTTAAAGGAGTATAATAATCAGCAGGGTCAATGGCGATGTAATTTCTAATTTCACCCAGATTAGCTTTAAAACTAAAAGAGGCTTGATTTGCATTTTCAACTTTTGATACATTATATAGGTCTGTAATATCCCAAATTTGAGAAATTCCCGAAGCACTTCCTATTGTATAATTTACAATTCCCGCGGTTGAACCTGCTAAATTGTACTGAAATTTAAATTGTTTGCCTGTTCCTAAAAGTCTTCTTTTGGCAATTAGATTAATGTAATCTAAATATCCTTTTGAGCCTGGTACACCATTATTATTATAGGTAAGTTTTATTTTTACACTTTCGGCACCTGTAAATGTTGTGTTTGCAGGAGTTTTGCTGGTTAAATACTTAATTTCTGAACTAGCTGTTAAGCTTGCAAAATTTAGCGTTGCGATATTTTGTCCGTTTGCAGCAACAACAAATGAAGTTGGCGTAAAAGCGGCTGAAGCGGCGTTTAATTCAATTTTTACTGGTACAGTTGCATCCAGATTAGGGAAATTAAAAGTAAATTCCTGTTCCTGATTAATGTCGAATGATTCACCAAGCCATTGACGCCCCAAATGTACAATGTTGGTTTGGTCAACTTCGTGATATTGATAGTCATCAAACGTGTTCAGTTCCAGAGTGCTGTTTGCTGTTGGCTGAGTCAGGTTCGCAATTCTTTTTCCATCATTCCCTGATGTGGTAACATAATAATAAGACCTATTACTGTATAAGTTTAAATTAGTCTGGCTTTCATCGTTCCATTTATCCACACCTTCGGCATAAAATAAGATATAATCTTCGTTGTTAAATGTACCGTCGCCTTCGCCAATGATTTGAATGGCATTTTCAGTTAAATCTTCCGGATAATAAGAGTTGTTGGCTAATGGAACCATTCTTCCGCCATTTCCGTAAATTTTAATCCTTCTGGGATCAGTTTTTCCTGGGTCAAAACCCAAACTTTGTAAAAATGCCCGTGTAATTTTATAAACGCCAGATTTTTCTACATAAAATCGATACCAGTCTCCAGAAGCTAAAACAGAATTTGAAATAATCGCAGTTTTTTGAAAGACCGATGAGTTGCTGCTTTTTGCAGAAGAATTATTTATATTGTAAGAAAATGATCTGATTCTTTTATAGCTATTTCCGTCTTTTATAATAGGATAGAGAGACAGAAATGCTTGTTTTGTGTCTCTCGAATTAGTGATTTTTATCGTTTCGGTTATCTTATTCGGAATGTTTTCTATAGCTAAATCTCCTAAATCAGTTCTCGAAATAGGTTCAAAATTTATATTTGTAATTTCTACAGAACTATTGTTTGCGACGTTTGCCTGATTGAGATTAAGCAATAATGTTATGCTTTTTTTTGTAATGTCGAAGCGAAAAGCGTTTCCGGAAAAGTAAGGAATAATAATTTTGCTGTCGCCGTAATTCATCTCTTTTTTACTCTGCCAATCGAGCGTTAAGCTCCCATTTATCTGGGAAAATGATAAGATAGGGAGTAGAAAAATGTATAGGATTATGGCTTGTTTCATTAGCTTAAAAACCGAAATTTAATTAAAATAAAATTAGTAAGTAAAAATATAGTATTTCATGTTACAGTAAATAATAAAAAGTATATTTTTGCGTTCGTAACTATAGGTTATTTTTCTGGTAAAAAACAGCTAAATAAAATTATTAGAACAGATGTTGCTAATTAAATGTTAATTATTATATTGCAGCACCTAAATTTATCACCTAAGAATGAGTATGAAAGTAAACAAAATTGTAGTCTTGCAATTAATGATGTCAATGGTATTGATGTTGGGCACGGCTAGTTGTAGCAAAAAATCGAGTTCGAGTCACGCTTCTAGAGCAACAGGCTGGGATGTAGATAGTCAGAACGGAACAGCTGCTAGAAATGCTGGAAAAAAACAACAAGCTGGACCTGGTTTAGTTTTTGTTGAAGGAGGTACGTTTACAATGGGTAAAGTACAGGATGATGTTATGCACGATTGGAATAACACGCCAACTCAACAGCACGTTCAATCATTCTATATGGATGAAACTGAAGTTACGAATGGTATGTACTTAGAGTACCTTGAGTGGTTGAAAAAAGTTTTTCCTCCAACAGAAGAAAATTACAAAAATATTTATGAAGGAGCATCGCCAGATACTTTAGTTTGGAGAAATCGTTTAGGTTACAACGAAACGATGACTAATAACTATTTAAGACATCCTTCTTATGCTGACTATCCTGTAGTTGGTGTTAACTGGATTCAGGCTGTTGAATTTAGTAAATGGAGAACAGACCGTGTAAACGAGGCTGTTTTAGAAAAAAACGGATATCTTAAAAAAGGAGCTAAAACACAAGATGTTAGTGCAGAAAGCTTATTTAATACAGAAACTTACTTGGCTTCTCCAACTACTACTTATGGTGGAAACGAAGAGTTAGTTTTAAAGAAAAACCCAGCTGGAAAAAGACCAAAAGCAGGAAAAGATGGTGTTGTACCTGAAGAGCATAATGTTTATGCACAACGTTCTTCTGGTGTAATTTTACCAGAATACAGACTTCCTACCGAAGCAGAATGGGAATATGCTGCTGCTGCTGATGTTGGACAAAGAGAATATAACATCTACAAAGGACAAAAGAAATATCCTTGGTCTGGAGATTATACTCGTTCAGCAAAACGTAAAAACAAAGGTGATCAATTGGCTAACTTTAAACAAGGAAACGGTGATTACGGTGGAATTGCTGGTTGGTCTGATGATGGTGCTGATATTACAAATAAGGTAAAAAGTTATGCTGCAAATGATTTCGGATTATACGATATGGCAGGAAACGTAGCAGAATGGGTTGCCGATGTTTACAGACCTATTATTGATAATGAAGCAAATGATTTTAACTACTACAGAGGAAATCAATATGCTAAAAACAAAATTGGTAAAGATGGTAAAATTGAAATTGTTTCGACTGCTTCAATTAAATACGATACTTTAAGTAACGGTAAAGTGATTGCAAGAAACCTTCCTGGAGAAATTGCTCAGGTTCCGGTTGATGAACAAGAAACTTACTTAAGGCAAAATTTCAGTACAAGCGATAACATCAACTATAGAGACGGAGATAAACAATCTTCAAGATTCTTTGACTTTGGAGAGTCTGAGTCTGGACCTAAACCTGATCAGGCAATGTACAATTCTCCTAAACATAACGTAACAGTTGATAGTTTAGGTAAAATGATTAGAAAATATGATAACTCTAGTAAACGTACTACTTTAATCGATGATAAAGTAAGAGTTTACAAAGGAGGATCTTGGAGAGATAGAGCTTACTGGTTAGATCCAGCTCAAAGAAGATATTTTCCTCAGGATATGGCAACTGATTACATTGGATTTAGATGTGCAATGTCTAGAGTAGGTGCTAAAACTGAAAGAAGAAAATCACCAAGAAACTAAAGTTTAAAAAACTCAATAAAAAAATTCCAAATTCCATACTGAAATATTCAGATTTTGGAATTTGGAATTTTTTTATTTTTATAATTTTAAAGTGTTATAAATGAATATTCAGGAAATTCATAACTTGTTTTTAAAATGCAGGTCTCTTTCAATTGATACTCGAAAAATTGAAAAAGATTCTATGTTTTTTGCTATAAAAGGCGAAAATTTTGATGCAAATACTTTTGCTAAACAAGCGCTTGATTTAGGTGCTTTATATGTTGTTATTGACAACGAATCTTATTTTATTGATGAGAGAACGATCTTGGTAAATAATAGCTTAGAAACGCTTCAGGAACTTGCAAAATTTCATCGTGCCTATTTAAAACTGCCTATTATTGCGCTTACAGGAAGTAATGGAAAAACGACGACAAAAGAATTGATAAATGCTGTTTTGTGTCAAAAATTTAAAACTAAAGCGACTATTGGGAATTTAAATAATCATATTGGAGTTCCTTTAACATTGCTTTCTTTTACAAAAGAAACAGAAATTGGAATTGTTGAAATGGGAGCAAATCACAAAAAAGAAATCGAATTTTTGTGTGAAATCGCCCAGCCTGATTTTGGTTATATAACTAATTTCGGGAAAGCCCATTTAGAAGGTTTTGGAGGTGTTCAAGGTGTTATTGAAGGGAAAAGCGAAATGTATCAATACTTAGCAAAAAACAATAAAATTGCTTTTGTTAATCTTGAAGATGCTATTCAAATTGAAAAATCAAATGGCATAAAATCCTTCACTTTCGGAATACATAAAGAAAACGCAGATCTAAAAATTAAAGACATAAAGGCAAATCCTTTTGTGGTGATTGACTATAATGATTTTGTAGTAGAATCGCATTTAATTGGACTTTATAACGCAAATAATATTAATGCCGCTACAGCAATTGGAAGATACTTTAAAGTAGAAGATACTTCGATAAAATATGGAATAGAAAATTATATTCCGGAAAATAACAGATCTCAATTGCTGAATAAAGGTTCTAACCAAATTATTTTGGATGCTTACAATGCAAACCCAAGTAGTATGGCGGTTGCAATTGCGAATTTTCTTCAATTAGAGAATGATAATAAAATTATGATTCTAGGTGATATGTTTGAGCTAGGAGAAGAAAGTCCGCAGGAACATAAACTGATTGTAGATTCTTTAGTGAATCAAAAAGAATCACTTTGTTATTTGATTGGAAAATCATTCTATGAAAATAAAATTTCAAGCGATACGATTCAATTTTTTGAAACTTTTGATGCTTTCGCAGATTATCTAAAAAGTATTCAATTTAAAGATAATACTATCTTGATAAAAGGATCGAGAGGAATGGCTCTCGAGAGAACTTTAGAATATATTTCTTAAACATAAAAAGGCCTTCTATTACAGAAGGCCTTTTATTTATATACTCATTAAAAAACCAATTAGGTTTTCCTTTTTATTTAATCCGAGTTTTTTTCTCAAACGATAACGGGCTAATTCTACTCCTCCGGTTGAAATATTCATAATTTCGGCAATTTCTTTGGTAGACATATTCATTAATAAATAAGTCGATAAATCGAGTTCACGAGGTGAAATTGTTGGATATTTTTCCTTTAAACGTTTTAAAAACTCAAAGTGAACATTCTTGATGTGTTTTTCTAGATCTTTCCAGCTTTTATCTGTATTTACCTCTTTTACAATGCTCTTGTTTAGTTTGCTGACTTGGAACTTAGTGGAGTCGTCCAATGCTTCGATATCAATTTCTTTCAATTTATGAATAATTCCGTTTAGAATTTTATTCTTTTTTACTACTTGTAAAGAGTTGTTGACTAATTCCTTGTCTTTTGCTAAAATCTTAATTTGCAGTTTATCGTTTTTTAATTTTTCGATTTCTTTTTCAAGATCATATTGTTCCTGTCTAATTCTGGATTCTTTTTCAAGATAAAGTCTTCGCTGTTCAATAGTTTCGTAATATTTATTCTTTCTAATTTTCATTTTAATTCGACTGGAAATTACATAAATGGCAATTATTAATAGAATAAAATATAGCATAAAAGCCAGAAAGTGCCTGTACCAGGGCGGAGAAATAGTAAAAGATATTGTTGACGGTTCAGATTGAACTCCGTAACTGTTTCGCACTTTTACATTCATCACATAATCGCCTTCACGAAGGTTTGTATACTCTTTAATTGAAATAGTTGACCAGTTGCTCCACTTTTCGTCAAAAGGCTCTAATTGATAAGAAAACTGCACGTTTTCAAGGTTTTCGTATGTTGGAGACGAAAAAGTAAAGCGAACATGATTTGACGAATAAGGAATTCGGATGTTTTCACTCTTGTTTTGATTGTTTCCAAGGATTATTGTATCACCCGGAAATGAAAAGCTGCGAACGAATGCCTTTGGTTTTGTCACAAAATTGTTTAAAAGTTCAGAATCGTAATGTGCCAGACCATCTGTTAATCCTATAAAAATATTTTTAGAGTCAATGGTATTTACAGAAAGATAATTAGTAACCAAATTACCGGTTAGGTTAGAAAATGGTGCAACAATGTTTTTATAATTATTGTTTTGCTTCATTAAAACCCCTAATGACTCATCATAGGCATACCAAAGATTGGATTGTGAATCTTCACTTAATGCATTTATAACCGGAATATTTTTAAAAAGACTGGTTAGTTTTTTGTCTTCATAAAATATTTCCTGTTCTGAAGAATATTTATAAAAATGATTATTGGTTTGGAAGTATATTTTACCGTCAATTTTTTGAATACTTCCTATATTTTTAAACTGAGGTGTTAAGTGATCAATTTTTTTGATGCTTGAAAACCTTGCTAAATCCTCACTTAAAGTCATTTTATAGATAGATTCGTCTTTTTTAAGCCATAAATAAGATTGGTCCAGCTCAAAACTATTTGATGATTTATCAAATCCTGCGACTTGATTTTTAAATGAAAGTCCGTTTGCTGTTTTTTGAAAAATGGCAAATCCGTCATAATTGGAGCCAATATAAAACCCTGGATGACTTGGGATTTTCTTAAATCCAAAATATCCTTTTGAATCTATAATATTGGTAACTTTTCCCCCTTTAATTATTAATGCTCCTCTGTTATTGGCGCAAATTAATTCATCGTCGATAACTTGTACATTCCATGATTGGGCAGTTGTTCCTTCAACAAGTTTAAAAACATCTTCCTTAAAACTATTATTCCAGGCATGATAAAAAACACCCTGATTGGTTGCAACATATAAATTGCCCTGATGAACAACAGATGCGTAAACGGTGCTAATGTCATAACTAAACCCAAAATAGGTAAAAGGAGAACTTTCGTTAACATAAGTAATACCATTATCCAGTCCAAGCCAAAGATTGTTTTTGTTGTCGATAAATGAAGTTAAAACCGTGTTGTTTTGAAGGCCTTTTTTTCTATTAATATGCTGAATGATCTTACCGTCAAAATCGCAGATAGCAATTCCATCCAAAACCGAATTTAAAACAATGAATTTATTGTTTATGATAACACCTCCAAGTGAATTGTTTCGTTTTACAAAATTATTAGCTTCAGTATTCCATGGTGTTAACGTGTTATTTTCGTAAATAAATAAGCCTTTTTCTAATGTAATAATTAAGATTTTGTTTTTGCCTATAGAATACATAGCCCAAATCTCGGTGTTATTTAGGCTCGTAGTGTTTGGCAGCGAATAAAGCTTTCCGTTTTTATATTCTAAAATCCCTTTTTCTTCATCTTGAAAGTAAAGCTTGTTATTTACTACAAATGAGAATTGAAAGCGTTTAGGGGCTTTTAGTATTGATAATTTTCCTTTTTTAAAGATATATGCCCTGGCAAAAGATTGAAAAACAGTTTGATTATCTATGGAATGAATTTTCCATATAAAGTCAATGATCTTAATTTTGTTCTTATCAACTTTTTTAGATAATGATGTATATTGAAGTTTTCCTTTATTATCTGGTTGAAAATATCCAAATTCATTATAACCTCCCACATAAATCTTTCCTGAGTTATCAATTTTTAAACATCGTACGGAAGTTAAATTTGGCAGTGGATATTTCTTCCATGAAGAGCCGTCAAATTGTAAAAGACCATTATTGTTGGCGAAATATAAATTTCCATTCTTATCCTGATCAATATTCCAGTTTTGTGTTCCTCCTTTGTATTCATTACGCTTGTAATTTCTTACATCCGGTAATCCGATGTTTTTAACCTGCCCAAAAAAGGTGATTGTGAATAATGTAAAAAAAGTAATATAAAAATATGATATTGTTAATTTCATTAATTATTCGATTTAATTTGTTTTTTAGATTGTAAGTTGTTTGTTTTTAGGTATTTAAGAATATTTTTTCTGTACTATCACGTTGTAGAAAAGCATTTCGTTCATAAAAATAAGCAATCTTATATAATTGTAGTGTTTATTTTTTCAATTAACATTTTCATAACATCTTATTTTTTGTTTTTAAATATCACTATATTAGATATTTATAAAAAAAATGATGTGTTTTTGTAATGTATAAAATTTTAGTTTGATGTGTTTTTGTAATGAAATTTAAATGTTGATAGTAAAAAAATAACATTATTATTGCATCAAATTACTAATTAATTAACCAAAATTTTTAGAAAAATGAAATTAACAAAATTACTTATTTTTTGTGTTTCGTCTTTATTATTCTCGGTTATAGCTGTGGCTCAGGATGTCACAGTAAATGGAATGATAAACGATGAAAGTGGAATGCCGGTTCCGGGCGCAACAGTTGTCCTAAAAGGTACAACAAAGTCGACCGCATCAGATTTTGATGGGAAATTCCAAATACAAGTACCTTCAAACGGAGTTTTGACAGTTACTTTTATAGGATACACTACAGTAACTGAAGCTGTAAACGGAAGAACAAAAATTACAATTCAATTAAAACCAGAATCACAAACATTAAATGAGGTTGTGGTAGTTGGTTACGGTACTCAAAAGAAAGCAGTAGTTACAGGTGCAATTTCAAGTGTAAAAGCTGCAGATTTAGAGAAAGTACCAAATGGTAGAGTTGAACAGGCTTTACAAGGTCGTGTTGCGGGTGTAACAATCGCTTCCAGTTCAGGTCAGCCGGGTTCAGGATCTACAATCCGTGTACGTGGTATTACAACGTTTGGAGACGGTGGAAATAACCCACTTTGGGTTGTTGACGGTAACGTTGTTGATGCTGGTGGAATTGGTTACCTAAATCAATCAGACATCGAGTCTATCGAGGTGCTTAAAGATGCTGCTTCTGCTGCAATCTATGGTACACGTGCTGCAACAGGGGTTATTTTAGTTACTACTAAAAAAGGTAAGGCAGGTAAAATTACAGTAAACTATAATGGTTTTGCTGGTGTATCTTCTCCAGCAAAAAAATTAGATTTATTGAATGCTACAGAGTATGCTACAATAATGAACGAAAAATCAGTTGCTGATGGCGGAGGGATTCTTTACTCTAATCCAGCTGCATTTGGAAAAGGAACAAACTGGCAAGATGCTATTTTTAATGACAGTGCTTTCAGATACACACACGAATTAAGTATTAGTGGTGGTGGAGAATTTTCTACTTTCTATGCTTCATTTGGTATTCAGGATCAAGAAGGTATTGTTGCTACAGAAATTTCTAATTATACTAAAAAGAATTTCCGTTTAAACTCTACTCACAAGATTTCTAAATATTTCACATTTGGACAAACTTTTGGATATACAAGACAAAAGACTGTTGGAATTGGAAATACAAACAGTGAGTTTGGGGGGCCTTTAAGCTCTGCTATCAACTTAGATCCATTAACTCCACTTGTAGTTACTGATCCAACTGTTGCAAATTCAGCTCCATATTCTACAAACCCTGTAGTTCGTGATGCTAACGGAAATCCTTATGGAATTTCAAGTGTAGTTGGTCAGGAGATGACAAACCCACTTGGATACATCCAAACAAGATTAGGAAGATATGGATGGTCTGATGATTTCGTTGGAAATGCTTATTTAGAAGCTGCTATTACTCCACATTTAAAAATTAGATCTACACTTGGTGGTAAACTTTCTTATTGGGGAGACCAAGGATTTACTCCTGTATACTTCTTAAGTTCAAACGTGAATGTTCTTAAAAACAGTTATTATCAAAATAACAATAAATCATTCAACTGGAATATTGAAAACGTTCTTACTTACTCTAACAAATTTGGAGATCATAACTTAAGCGTTTTAGCTGGACAAGGATCTTATGTTGATAATATTGGTGGATACGTTGGAGCTACAATGTTTGGTTTACCTGTTACAAGCTATAAAGATGCATCTTTCAAATTTGATATCCCACAAGCTGACAGAAACAGTGCTACAGATGATTTTATTCAACACAAGGTAACCTCTTTATTTGGTCGTATAAACTACGATTATATGGAGAAATATCTTTTAACCGGAGTTATTCGTCGTGATGGATCTACTCGTTTTGGAGAAAATCATAAATTTGGAGTTTTCCCATCATTCTCTTTAGGATGGGTTGTTTCAAAAGAAGGTTTCTGGAAAGAAAATAATGCTGTAAATTCATTAAAACTTAGAGGAGGTTACGGAATTGTAGGTAATGACCAGGTTGCTGACTTTAGATATATTTCATTAGTATCTGGAGGTTATAACTATTCTTTTGGAAATGCTGGTTCAATCACAACAGGTTATGCTAACGTAACTCTTGATAACCCTGATTTGAAATGGGAAGAGACTTCTCAGGCAAGTATTGGTCTTGATGCAAGAATATTTAATGATTTCACAGTAACATTAGATTTCTACAAAAAGAAAACAACAGGTATCTTAAGACCAGTTGTAATTCCTGGATATGTTGGAGTTGCTGAGCAGCCATGGGCTAACGTTGCTGATATGAACAACAGCGGTATTGAATTTGAATTAGGTTGGAAGAAAAAACTTGGTGATTTTAATTTAGGTGTTAACGGAAACGTGGCTTACTTGAAAAATGAAATTACTTACGTAGGAAAAGATAATGACTTTATTATTGGAGATGCTTCTTTCCAATCTATGGGACCTGTTACAAGAACTCAAGTTGGTCATTCATACAATGAATTCTATGGATACAAAACTGCAGGTATTTTCCAAAACCAAGCAGAGATTAACGCTTATAAAAATGGTGCGGGTGGTTTAATCCAGCCAAATGCAAAACCAGGGGATTTCCGTTGGGTTGATAACAATGGTGACGGATCTATTTCTGATGCAGATAAACAATTCTTAGGAACAAGTATTCCTAAATACACTTTCGGTTTAACATTAAACTTAGATTACAAAGGATTTGATTTTATGACATTCGTTCAAGGTGCTGCTGGAAGCAAAATCTTCCAAGGATTACGCAGATTAGATATCTTGAATGCTAACTATCAAACAGAAGCATTAGGTCGTTGGACAGGAGAAGGAACTTCAAATGATTACCCAAGACTTGCTAATAATGATGGTAATGGTAACTTCAGCAAAATGTCTGATTTTTATTTAGAAAGCGGTGATTATGCTCGTTTGAAAATAGTTCAGGTAGGATATACTCTTCCAGTTGATCTTTCTTCTAAAATTGGGGCAGACAGAATTCGTTTCTACTTAACTGGTGAGAACTTATACACTATTACAAAATATACAGGATATGATCCAGAAATTGGAGGTCAGGTATTTGGTGTAGATAGAGGTGTTTATCCACAAGCAAGAACTTTTATGCTTGGAGCGAACGTACAATTTTAATAATTAAAGAATGATGAAAAATAAATTTAAATATATATACGCTGTTGTAGCTTTGGCAGCTTTAGCAGGATCTTGTTCAGAAGATTTCGTGAGCGTTGACCCAAAGGGATCTTTCCTATCAACTAGTTACTACAAAGACGAACAGCAAGCTACTGCTGCTCTTGTTGGGGTTTACGATCCATTAAGAAAAAATACTGGAGGTTTTGAAAACTTGGTTGCTATGCTAAATGCTGGTTCAGATGATTTCTATGCTGGTGGTGGTGGAGCTTCAGATGGTCAGGGAATTCAAAATTTTTCAACTCACTCATTAACTTCATTAATTATTCCTGGAAGTTTCTGGAATGATCATTATCAAGGTGTTTACAGAGCAAACGTTTTGTTATCAAAAATGTCTGGAGTTAATATGTCAGATGCATTAAAAGTTAGATTCACAGGTGAAGCTAAAGCTTTAAGAGCATTATACTATTTCAATTTAGTTAGAATGTTTAAGAATATTCCATTAATCTTGGAACCACTTACAACATCAACTATGTTAAATGTTGAGCAATCAGCTCCAACTGCTGTTTATGCTCAAATCGAAAAAGATTTAGTGGAAGCTATTCCAGCTTTACCTACTAGTGTAGATGCTGCTACAGGATCAGGTCGTTTAACAAGAGGAGCTGCTCAGGCATTACTTGGAAAAGTTTATTTATATGATGGGAAAAATGCAGAAGCTGCTGCAATTCTTGCTCAGGTAAATGGTACACCAGGACAAGCTAACCAATATGGAAATAAATTACTTGCTAAGTTTAGTGATTTATGGGTTGTAGCTAACAAATTTAATTCAGAATCACTTCTTGAAGTATCTCATACTAGTGCTGGAAACTCTGATTGGGGATTCTGGGGGTCTGGAAGAGACGAAGGAAACTCATTAAACGTAATGGTTGGACCTAGAGGTTATTCTAGACCAGCAAATTCTAATGCAGCAGACCTTCCTTCTGGATGGAGTTTTAGTGTTCCAACACAAAAACTATACGATGCAATGAAAACTGATCCTAGATTTGACGCAACTATTTTTGACTTAAAAGCATTAAAAGCTGCTGGTAAAGCGGATTATATTCCAGGTTACCAAGACACAGGTTATTTCTTGAACAAATTTTTACCAAGAAAAACTGACGTTCGTACGGGTGGTGGAGCTGCTGAGTTGAACTACAAACAAAACTCTTATGTTATCAGATTAGCAGATACTTATTTATTAGAAGCTGAAGCATTAGGTGCTACAGGTGCTAGAGCACAAGCTTTACTTGATGCAGTAAGAGCGAGAGTTGGCCTTGCTTCAATTCCGGTAACATTAGCTGCTATCAAAAATGAAAGAAGAATGGAGCTTGCAGGTGAAGGACACAGATTCTTCGACTTAGTAAGATGGGGTGATGCTGCTACTGCTTTATCTGACAGAGGATTCAATGCTGGGACAGATGAAATTTTCCCAATTCCTTACGTAGAATTAACAGGGACTAAATTAAAACAAAACCCTAACTACGAATAACAAAAAAACTATCTAACCAAAAACCAAAAAGAAAATGAACCTAAGTATAATTTTAAAAAGAAGTGCTTACCTAATGCTTGCGATAGCATTAGGTTCGCTTACAGGCTGTGATGATGATCCGGCTAATAACGGTTTAACAGCTACAAATGTTGATGCTGCTTTTACAATTGCTCCTGTTGCGGGAAAAGTAAATACTTATCTTTTAACTGCTCAGGAAAATGGAGTAATTTCATCAAAATGGGATATTGGATATGGACCTTATATGGGTAAAATGGAAGAAGAAGTTGTTTTACCAGATGCCGGTACTTATACTGTAACTCATACAGCTATTGCTGCTGGAGGTGCTACATCTAAAGTTTCTCATGATATTGTAGTTGCAGCTTCAGATCCTGCTAAACCTAATTTAGTTAGAGGAGGATTCTTTAATAACGCAGCTGATATAGCTCAATGGTCATCAGCAAAATTAAGCGCTACTGGTGCTGCATTTTGGTCATTTAATTCAGGAACTGCAACAATTCATTCTCCAGGAGGATGGGCGCAAGAAGGAATTTATCAAGCAATTGATGTTGTAAAAGATAAAGAATATACAATTGATATGCTTGTTTCTTGTCCAAGTGGATCTGATGAAACATGGTTTGAAGTATATGCTGGAAAATCTGTACCTAAAGATGGTGTCGAATATAAAGACAACAAAGTAATGGGTCTGAGCACTTGGGATGGCTGCGCAAAAGGAGCTTTTACAGGAAGGCTTTCTTCAGTTGGCTGTGTTAAAAATGACGGAACAGCTTCTGTTTCAAATGTTGTAAAATTTGATACTACAGGTAAAATCTATCTACTAATTCGTTCTGGTGGTAATACTTTCACAAAAGATGGAATTACTGTGAGCAGAATCGAAATGAGAGGAAAATAAAAGTTTAAGTTAAGTTTAAGTTTGGTTGTAAATAGCCCATAATCATTATGAGTATGGGCTATTTTTAAATCCTAAGCAATCAGAGAACGAGTTTCTGAAAACTTCTTTTAGAATTAAAAAATCAAAGAAAAGAATGAAAAAAAATACTTTAAAGTTTCTGTGCTTTTTGTTTACAGTCACCGCTCTTGCACAGCAGACAAAAGCAAAGAAAGAATTTACAACCAACGGGAAAAAGATAACGGTTTACACTACTGCCGAAAATTCAAAACTGAGATTAACATCAACAGATAATTTGACTTTTTCAGCATCAAAACAGCCTCTTGAAACGGAGATCTCTGTTTTTGTAGAACCGTCTAAAAAGTTTCAAACATTTATGGGAATTGGAGGTGCCATTACTGACGCAAGTGCCGAAATTTTTGCTAAACTTTCAAAAGAGAAACAAACAGAATTCTTAAATGCCTATTACGATAAACAAAAAGGAATTGGCTATTCTTTGCTAAGAACCACGATCCAAAGTTCTGATTTTAGCAGTGGAAGCTACTCTTATATCACAGAAGGAGATAAAGATTTAAAAACGTTTACTATTGAACACGATAGACAATTTCGTATTCCGTTAATCAAACAGGCAATCCAGACTGCAGGAGGAAAATTATTGACTTATGTTGCCCCTTGGTCTCCAAATGCTTTCATGAAAAGCAACGGAAACGTGCTAAAAGGAGGAACATTATTACCAGAATATTATCAAACCTGGGCAAACTTTTATGTCAAGTTTATAAAAGAATATGAAAAAGAAGGAATTCCAATTTGGGGAACTTCAACTCAAAATGAGCCAATGGCTGTTCAAACTTGGGAATCTTGTATTTACACAGCAGAAGCTGAAAGAGATTTCATTAAAAACTTTCTAGGGCCAACTTTGAAAAAAGAAAAACTTGGAGATAAAAAAATCATCGTTTGGGATCACAATCGTGACCTAATGAATTACAGAGCAAACGTAATTTACTCTGACCCTGAAGCCGCAAAATATGTTTGGGGAATGGGTTTTCACTGGTATGAAAACTGGTCAGGAGGAGACTCAATGTTTGACAATGTTGCAAAAGTAAATGAAGCATATCCAGATAAAAAACTATTGTTTACAGAAGGATGTGTAGAAAAATTCGATGCTGCAAAATATCAGTTTTGGGGTAATGGAGAACGTTACGGAATTTCTATGATTAACGATTTCAATAACGGAACCGTTGGATGGACAGACTGGAACATTCTTTTAGATCAAAACGGAGGGCCTAATCATGTTGGAAATTTCTGTTTTGCACCAATTCATGCAGACACAACAACGGGTGAGTTAATTTACACTCCTTCTTATTATTACATAGGGCATTTTTCAAAATTCATTCGACTAAATGCAAAAAGAGTTAGTTCTGCAGTTAGCAGAAGCGGTTTGTTAAGTACATCATTTTTAAATACAGATGGTACAATGGCAACAATTGTAATGAACAAAACAGATAAAGAAATTACATATAATTTGATAATAGCAGCAGAAAAATCAGTAGTTAAAATTCCTGCCCACGCTATACAAACGCTTGTTTATTAATATTTTTTGAGTTAACAGAAGAGGGCTGATTTGAATCATCCAACTCAGCCCTCAATTTTTAACTAGAAATAAAATGTTTTTTGAAGTAACAATGAAAACCATCAATAGAATCTTATTAGTTTTAATAATAATTTTGCAAGTAAGTTGTTCAACATCAAAAACTGCAAACGGATCAGCTGTTTCTGCATCCAAAACAAATAAAAAAATTACGGTTTACACTACAGCCGAAAACACCAATTTGAGATTATCATTATCAGATAATTTAATTTCAAAATCTACTGCACAACAAACAAAATCAACGGTTTCTATTTCTTTAGATGCCGATAAAACAGATCAGACTTTCCTAGGAATTGGCGGCGCAATTACAGACGCAAGTGCTGAAGTCTATGCAAAGCTATCTCCAAAAAAACAACAAGAATTCCTAACCGCTTATTACGATAAAAATAAAGGAATAGGATATACTTTAGCCAGAACAAATATTCATAGCTGCGATTTTAGCAGTGACAGTTATACATATGTTGCAGAGGGTGATAAAGATTTAAAAACCTTCAACATTGATCACGATCGAAAATATAGAATTCCATTAATAAAAAGTGCAATCGAAACTGCCGGCGGGAAATTAACGTTATTAGTTAGTCCATGGAGTCCCCCAGCTTTCATGAAAGACAATAATGATATTTTGCACGGCGGCGTTTTGTTGCCAGAGTTTGCACAATCATGGGCAAATTATTATGTTAAATTTATAAGAGCTTACGAAAAAGAAGGAATTCCTGTTTGGGGGTTAACCATTCAAAATGAGCCAATGGCAAAACAAAGATGGGAATCTTGCATCTACACTCCAGAAGCCGAAAGAGATTTCCTGAAAAACTTTCTGGGACCAACTTTAGAGAAAGAAGGATTAAATTCTAAAAACGTAATAATCTGGGATCACAATCGCGGAGATATGTTAACCAAAAGAGCCAATCTTGTTTTTTCAGATCCTGAAGTTTCAAAATATGCATGGGGAATTGGGTTTCATTGGTACGAAACATGGAACGGCGGTACACCTAAATTTGAATCAGTAGGGGAAGTACACGAAGCTTTTCCAAATAAAAATTTACTTTTTACAGAAGGTTGTATCGAAAAATTTGATGCTTCAAGATTTCAGTTTTGGGGAAATGCAGAACGATACGGACTTAATATGATCAACGATTTTAATAACGGAACCGTTGGATGGACAGACTGGAATATTCTTCTGGATCAAAACGGAGGTCCAAATCATGTTGGGAATTTCTGTTTTTCACCAATTCATGCTGATACTGCAAAAGATGAATTAATCTACACGCCGATGTATTATTACATAGGGCATCTTTCAAAATTTATTCGCCCAAATGCGAAAAGAATAATACAGACAATAAGCGATAAAAAATTAATAAGCACCTCTTTTAAAAATTCTGATGATAAAATAGTAACCATTGTCATGAATCAATCAGATAATGAGATTATTTATACCCTAATAAACCACAATTCACAAAATACTATAACTATCCCGGCACACGCAATACAAACTATTGTATACTAAGTGCTGCACTAAAAAACGATCAAAAATGAAACTAAATTTTAAAAACACTATAAAAATACTGTTCTTCTCAATGGCAGTATTTTCTCAGGTAAAATGTTCTACATCAAATGATGCAGTTGATCCTGTAGTAAATCCACCTGTTGTAAACCCGCCAGTTGTGGTAACAAACGATGTTGATTTCTGGTTAACAAAAGGAGACCAAAGCGTATTATTAGCAAAACAAAGCGGAACATTAGGATTTGGTACAATACCAAATTCATATACCAATATTGAAGTTAATGCGGCACAAAAATATCAAACTGTTGATGGTTTTGGATACACATTAACCGGCGGAAGTGCTGAAGTAATCAATCAATTAACAGCAGCAAAAAAGAGCGCACTTTTACAAGAATTATTTGGTACTGGAGCTAATTCAATTGGAATTAGTTATTTAAGAATCAGTATTGGAGCATCTGACTTAAATGCAACACCATTTACGTATGATGATCTTGCAGCAGGTGAAACGGATTTAACTTTAGCAAAATTTAGTTTAGAAAAAGACAAAGCAGGAGTAATTGCACTTTTAAAAGAAATCTTAGCAATTAACCCAAAGATTTTAATTTTAGGATCACCTTGGTCAGCACCGCTTTGGATGAAAGATAAAGACAGCTTTATTGGAGGAAAATTGCAAACACAATATTATGATGTTTACGCTAAATACTTTGTAAAATACATTCAGCAAATGAAAGCAGAAGGAATTACAATTGATGCAATAACACCGCAAAACGAACCTTTACATGACGGAAATAACCCAAGTATGTATATGTCTGCAGCAGAGCAGGCGAATTTTATTAAAAACAATTTAGGGCCGGCTTTTAAAGCAGCAAATCTTAGTGTGAAAATTATTGCTTACGATCATAACTGTGATAACCCAAATTATCCAAAAGCAATTTTGGCTGATGCCGATGCCTTTCCATTTGTAGACGGATCAGCATTCCATTTATATGCCGGAGATATCAGTGCATTAAGTAATGTTTACAACTCTTATCCAACAAAAAATGTGTATTTCACAGAACAATGGACATCTTCAGCAGGAGATTTTGCAGGAGATTTAAAATGGCACGTTCGAAATGTAGTTATTGGCTCTATGAGAAATTACAGTAAAAACGCATTAGAATGGAATTTAGCCAATGATGGGGCTTTCCAACCTCATACAAACGGCGGCTGCTCCATGTGTAAAGGTGCGTTGACAGTAACTTCATCAGAAAGTTTTCAACGTAACGTTGCTTATTACATTATTGCACATGCATCTAAATTTGTTCCTTCAGGATCTATTAGAATTGCTAGTAACTCAAGCGGAAGTTTACAAAACGTTGCCTTTATAACGCCATCTGGATCAAAAGTTTTAGTGGTAGTAAATGATTCATCAGTAAGTGAAATTTTCAATGTTAAATTCAATGATAAATGGATCACAACTTCTCTTGAAGCAGGAGCTGTTGGAACTTACACTTGGAAATAAATTAAAGGCAAAGTAAAATTGATTTTCAAATGAAAAAAGCAATAATAGCATTACAGCTTTTGTTTTCTGTTACAATTTTTGGACAAGGATTTCTGCATAGAGACGGACAAAAAATTGTTGACGGAAACGGAAAGAACATCATTCTAAGAGGCTTAGGCCTTGGTGGATGGATGGTTCAGGAAGGTTATATGTTACAAACACAGCCTTTTGCAAGTCCGCAATACCAAATCAAACAAAAAATTGAAGAAGTTATTGGAGAACAGGGAACAAAGGAATTTTACGCAGCCTACAAAGCAAACGGAATCACAAAGCGTGATATCGATTCGCTGGCAGCTTGGGGTTTCAATTCGATCCGTCTTCCAATGCATTATAACTTATATACGCCGCCCATTGAGCAGGAAAAAAATGGAGAAATCACCTGGATAGAAGAAGGCTTCACCATGACAGATAATTTATTGAAATGGTGCGAAGCAAACAAAATCTACTTGATTTTAGATTTACACGCTGCACCAGGCGGACAAGGAAATGATGCCGCAATTTCTGATTACGATACCACAAAACCATCATTATGGCAAAGTGAAGCCAATCAGAAAAAAATGATTGCTTTATGGAAAAAACTGGCCTCTCGCTACAGAGACAGTCAGTGGCTTGGAGCTTATGATATTATCAACGAACCAAACTGGAATTTTACCGGATCAAATAAAAATGGCTGCGACGAGAACTCAAACGGACCTTTAAGAGATTTAATGGTTGCCGTGACAAAAGCAATTCGCGAAGTCGACACAAACCACTTAGTAATTATCGAAGGAAATTGCTGGGGAAATAATTACAACGGTATTTTCCCTTTATGGGATGAAAACATGGCGTTGAGTTTCCACAAATACTGGAACTACAACGACAAGGAATCGATCCAGAAAATGCTGGATTACAGAACACAATATAATGTTCCTATCTGGTTAGGAGAAAGTGGCGAAAACTCAAATGTTTGGTTTAAAGACGCTTTGACATTGGTGGAAACCAATAATATTGGATGGGCTTTTTGGCCAATGAAAAAAATCGAAAACATTGCAGGAGTAACTTCGGTAACCAAAATTCCGGAATACGATGTTTTACTAAAATACTGGAGAGATGGCGGTCAAAAACCATCAGCAGAATTTTCGAAAAAAGCATTAATGAAAATGGCCGATAACTACAAAATGGAAAACGTAACCGTAAAACCAGATGTAATCGATGCGATGTTCAGACAAGTGCAGACCAACGATACAAAACCATATAAAAAACATGCAATTCCCGGAAAAATCATTGCAACGGAATATGATTTAGGAACAAATGGATTTGCTTATTCTGATAAAGATTTTATCAATTACAGAGTTGCAACAGGAAATTTTGATCAATGGAATAAAGGAAATACAATGCGTAACGATGGCGTTGATATTTTGCCCTGTAAAGATGTCGGATCAAACGGTTATCAGGTTTCATTTATTGAAGAAGGAGAGTGGTTACAATTTACTGCACAGATTAAAAAGCAAAATAAATACAATGTTGCCATACGTTATTCAAGCGAAAATCTTGAAGGACAGCTTCATTTAGAAACAGCAAATGGCGCAAAATCAAAAACCATAACATTGCCTGTAACTGGTGGAAATGAAAAATGGAAAACCATTATTTTATCTGATGTAGAATTAAACGCAGGTGAAAATAAAATAAAAGTAGTTTTTGAAAAAGGAGGATTCAATTTGAATTATCTGGATTTTTTGGACGGTAAAAAAAGTGTTTCTAAAAAATAAAAGCAAATGAAAAAATTTAAAAATATAATGGACAAAGCAGGTTTTCTAACCACTATTTTATTGCTGATATTTCAATCTTGCAGCAGCAGTAACGATAGCTCAGACGGAGGTTCAGATAATCCAGCCCCTTCAAACTTAACTATTCAGGTTGAAGTTGTGGGTAAAACTGCAGCAAACCCTGATGGGGATGGAAGCGGTAAAGTAAACTTGAAAATTAATGCAGCAAATGCAGTTTCATATAAAGTCTTAATAGACAATCAGCTTAAAGAAATTACAAACGGAGAACTTACATACACATTTACAGGTTCAGGGACAAAAACATATTCTATAATTGTTTCGGCTTACAATGGTTCTGGGCAATTTATCAGTTCAACTTCTTCGGTAAATGTATATGTTGCCAGAAAAATACTTTGGGCAGATGAATTTGATGTAGATGGTGCGCCAAACACTTCGAAATGGGGTTACAACACAGGAACAGGAGACGGATGGGGAAATAACGAATTAGAATATTACACAACTCGTCCAGAAAACGTAATTATTTCAAATGGAACCCTAAAAATTAAAGCCATTAAAGAAGAGTATATGGGAAGCCATTATACATCGACAAGAATGCTTACAAAAGGTAAATTTTCATTTAAATACGGAAGAGCAGAAGTTCGTGCAAAATTACCAGTGGGCGGCGGAACATGGCCGGCATTCTGGATGTTAGGAGATAATATCGATACTGCGCCTTGGCCTGCTTGTGGTGAAGTTGATATTCTGGAATCAGTTGGAAATAATCCAAACGTGAACCACTCTTCACTGCATTCGCCTGGACGTTCAGGAAACACACCTGATACTAAAACGACAACAGTTCCAAATTCAGCGACAGAATTTCATATTTACGCTGCAGAATGGAGTGCCGAAAGCATTAAGTTTTATGTAGATGATAATTTGTTTTATACCTATGCAAATTCTGCTTCAACACCATTTAACGCTAATTTCTTCCTGATTTTAAATTTAGCAATGGGAGGAAATTTTGGAGGAACGGTTGATCCAAATTTCACTAATGCAACTTTCGAAGTTGATTATGTGAGAGTATATAATTAACATAAGTTTTAAATAAGTTTTTTTCTTTAAGTATAGAGAAACACTAGCTTTACGGATTAAAATTTTAAAAATTATGAAAAAGACAAGTAAATTTATTTTAGTATTATTCTTACTTTTTGTAAGTGTTTCATTTTATGGTCAAAATTTAAAAATTATGACTTATAATATTCGTTTAGATGTTGCATCAGACGGAGAAAATGCGTGGCCGAAACGAAAAGATTATTTTACTTCTCAAATAAAATTTTATGGTCCGGAAATTTTTGGAGTTCAGGAAGCAACGCCAAATCAGGTAATAGATATCGCAGGAGCTTTTCCAAATTATAACAGATTTGGAATAGGAAGAGAAGAAAACGGAACGGGAGAAGCTTGTACTATTTATTACAAAAAAGATCGTTTTAAGGTGCAGAATTCCAACACGTTTTGGCTTTCAGAAACACCAAACGTAGTTTCAAGAGGCTGGGACGCAGCTTGTAACAGAGTTTGTACGTATGCGCTTTTTACAGATTTAAAAACAAAAAAGACGTTCTGGGTTTTTAACCTGCATCTGGATCATATGGGAGAAGAAGCAAGAATAAAAGGTGTACAGCTTGTTTTGAAAAAAATAAGTGAAGTAAACACAAAGAAATATCCGGCATTTTTAATGGGAGATTTCAATTCAGAACCAAACACACCTCAAATTGCAGAAATAAAAAAAGTAATGGATGATACTAGAGATGTTTCAATAGAAAAACCTTTTGGACCATCAGGAACGTTTAATGGTTTTAAACATAACGAACCAGTTACATTATTGATAGACTATATTTTTATTTCAAAAAATAGCGGATTAAAAATTCAAAAACATGCAGTTTTAAGTGATTCTAAAGATTTAAAATATCCGTCAGATCATTTACCTGTTTTAATAGAAATAGATTAAAATGAAAAACATTAACAAAAAACTTCAAATCTTACTTTTACTGCCGCTTATTGCGATGCAGATAAAATGCGGATCTTCAAAAAGTGTAGTTGCCAATTCTGGAAAAGCAGAATCATGGATTACAACTACCGATGAATCTTCTAAACTTAAAAAACAGGATGATTTAGTTTTTAGTACCGAAACTAATTCAAACCAAACCATTGAAGTAAATCCTTCTGAAAAATTTCAAACTATCGAAGGTTTTGGATTTTCGTTAACAGGAGGAAGCGCTCAGACCATTTTAAAACTGGATAAAGCAAAAAGAGAAGCATTGCTTCAGGAATTGTTTTCCAGAAAAAATGATGCCATTGGTATAAGTTACCTGCGTATTAGTATTGGAGCTTCAGATTTGAATGAGAAAGTTTTTTCGTATGATGATATGCCAGAAGGACAAACAGATTTAAAACTGGAGCACTTTAATCTTGGTCCGGATTTAAATGATGTGGTACCAGTGTTAAAAGAAATTTTAGCCATAAATCCAAAAATAAAAATTATGGGCTCACCTTGGTCTCCTCCAGTTTGGATGAAAGACAACGGAAGCTCAAAAGGAGGAAGCCTTCAGCCAAAATATTATGAGGTTTATGCCCAGTATTTTGTAAAATACATTCAGGCAATGAAATCTCACGGAATTGTTATTGATGCCATTACACCGCAAAATGAGCCGTTGCATCCGGGAAATAATCCAAGTTTATTAATGCTTGCAGAACAACAGGCAGATTTTATTGGAAATCATTTAGGGCCAGCTTTCAAAGCAGCAGGAATTAAAACCAAAATTATAGTTTACGATCACAATTGTAATAAACCAGAATATCCTTTAACTATTTTAAAAGATGCAAAAGCGAATCCTTTTGTTGCTGGTTCAGCATTTCACTTATACGAAGGAGATATCAGCGCTTTGACCACAGTTCATGATGCATTTCCAAACAAAGATTTATATTTTACAGAACAATATACAGGATCAAAAAGCAGTTTTGAAAATGATTTAAAATGGACTGTAAAAAATGTCGTAATTGGTTCAATGCGTAACTGGAGTAAAAATGCACTTTCGTGGGGATTGGCAAACGATGAATATTACAAACCATTTACACCAGGCGGATGTTCGACTTGTAAAGGAGCTTTAATGATTGATCAAAATCAAAACATTAAGCGTGAAGTTGGTTATTACATTATTGGACATGCTTCTAAATTTGTTCCCGAAGGTTCAGTAAGAATTGGAAGTAATATTGTTGGAAACTTATATAATGCAGCTTTCAAAACGCCATCTGGACAAACCGTTTTAATTTTAGAAAACGACGGAACTTCGACAGAAACATTCAATATCAAATACAATCAAAAACAAATTTCAACTACTTTAAACGCTGGTGCAGTTGCAACTTACGTTTGGTAACCAAAATTAAATTCATGAAAAAAATAACCACATTTGCCTTGTTGATGGTCTCGTTTTTTGCGGCGGCCCAGCAGCAAACAATAGATCAAAAAGTAAATGATCTGTTGAAGAAAATGACAATTGAAGAAAAAATTGGTCAGCTTAATCAATACACAGGAGATAATCAGGCAACAGGTCCAATTACAATAAACCCTAACAAACAAGCCGAAATCAAACAAGGTTTAATAGGTTCGATGTTAAATATCATCGGAACAAAATATACCAGACAATATCAGGAATTGGCTATGCAGTCAAGACTTAAAATTCCGTTGTTATTTGGTCAGGACGTTATTCACGGATACAAAACAACATTCCCGCTTCCGTTAGCCGAAGCAGCAAGCTGGGATTTACAAGCTATTGAATTAGCGGCTAGAGTCGCTGCAGAAGAAGCTTCTGCAAATGGAATTCACTGGACATTTGCACCAATGGTAGACATTAGCCGTGACCCGCGCTGGGGACGTGTAATGGAAGGCGCAGGAGAAGATACTTATCTAGGATCTAAAATTGCATATGCAAGAGTAAAAGGTTTTCAGGGAAATAAATTAGGAGATTTAAACTCTGTTATGGCCTGCGTAAAACACTTTGCAGCGTATGGAGCTGGAGTTGGAGGCAGGGATTACAACTCAGTTGATATGAGCGAAAGAATGCTTCTTGAAACCTATTTACCACCTTTTAAAGCTGCTTTAGACGCTGGAGCAGCAACATTTATGAATTCTTTTAATGATTTAAACGGAATTCCTGCAACTGGAAATGCACATTTACAAAGAGATATCTTAAAAGGAAAATGGAACTTTCAGGGATTCGTAGTTTCAGACTGGGGTTCAATTGGAGAAATGGTAGCTCACGGTTATTCAAAAGACCTTAAAGAAGCTGCATATTCTGCCATTACAGCCGGAAGTGATATGGATATGGAAAGTAATGCATACCGTTACAATTTAGCGCAACTGGTAAAAGAAGGCAGAGTTTCTATTGATTTGGTTGATGATGCTGTAAAACGTATTCTTCGCAAAAAATTCGAATTAGGTTTATTTGATGATCCTTACAGATATTCTGACGATAAAAGAGCTGAAAAAGTTTTAGCAAATCCTGCAAACAGAAAAGCAGCGCTTGAAGTAGCAGAAAAAAGTATCGTTTTGTTGAAAAACGAAAACCAGACTTTACCAATTTCTAAAAGTGTAAAAACAATTGCATTCATTGGTCCAATGGTAAAAGAATATAAAGCCAATATGGGATTTTGGTCTGTTGAACTTCCAGATGTAAACTATGATAAATGGGTAGTTTCGCAATGGGATGGTTTACAAAATAAAGTAGGTAAAAACACAAAATTACTTTACGCAAAAGGGTGCGACATTACCGGAGATAATAAAGATGGTTTTGCTGAAGCAGTTGAAACAGCGAAACAAGCAGATATTGTAATTTTGAGTATTGGTGAAAGACACGATATGAGCGGTGAAGCAAAAAGCCGCAGTAATATCAATTTGCCAGGTGTTCAGGAAGATTTAGTAAAAGCAATTCAGGCAACAGGAAAACCAGTTGTAGTTTTAATTAATGCAGGAAGACCTCTTATTTTTAATTGGACTGCAGATAACGTTCCTGCAATCGTATACACTTGGTGGTTAGGAACAGAAGCAGGAAATGCAATTGCAGATGTTTTATTTGGAGATTACAATCCATCAGGAAAATTACCAATCACTTTTCCAAGAGAAGTTGGACAAATCCCAATTTATTACAATCATTTCAGCACAGGAAGACCAGCTAAAAATGAAGATTCAAAAAACTATGTTTCAGCATATATCGATTTAAAGAACTCGCCTAAATTTCCTTTCGGATACGGTTTGAGTTATACTAAATTCGATTATTCAGGATTGAAACTTTCTTCGACAAAAATCAAAAGCAGCGAAACAATTAAAGTTTCATTTCAATTATCAAATGTTGGAAAAGTTGCTGGAGAAGAAGTGGTTCAGCTATATTTAAAAGATAAATTTGGATCAGTAGTTCGTCCGGTTTTAGAACTAAGAGATTTCCAAAAAGTGAAATTAAATGCAGGAGAAACTAAAACAATCGAATTTACAATCGACAAAGAAAAACTTTCTTTCTACAATGATAAATTAGAATGGACGGCAGAGCCTGGAGATTTTGAAGTGCTGATTGGAGCTTCATCAGCAGATATTAAACTAAAATCAGATTTTGAATTAGTACAGTAATATAGAATGTCAATTAAAATTGGCGCTATGGATTTATAAAGGTTTTGAATTATTTCAAAACAGTATTTATAAAATCCATAGCGCCAATTCCTTTATAAGATGCGTACAAAGCTTTATCAAAAGCTTCGCGTTTTGCTTTTTTATCTTTCGCTTCAGTTTTAACGATCATTTCGTTAAAAATTCTTTCCTGTTCTTCACTGTATTTTAGCGAAGCTTCTAAAAGATAAGTCTTAGAAACAAATCCGAAGGAAGTCCAGATTTTGGATCTAATTTTTTTGTTAATATTTTTTAGCGGATTGACACTCATAATCTCGTTTATTAAATTTCAATTCTCTATTTATCTACAGAATACAAAGTTAAATATTTGTAATCTTTTTCTTTCTTAATGTTTCTGTTTTAACAATTTGTTGTTCAAATGTGTTATTATGACGCAATGTACTTATTTTTTCAATTCATTTCGTAATTTTAACTAAAATTGTGATTTGTACACTTTTGATTTTTTCAATACTTATTTATTTTATAAAGACGTGCTTTTTATAAAAATGTAACAGTTTTGAAAAATAAAAGTAAATTGCAAGTTTAATAAGAACTCAAATGCTGAAATTTATTATAGAAAATAACGAGAATTACCAGCCGGGACTTTCCATTGATTGCGTTATTTTTGGGTTTCATGATAATCAATTAAAAGTTTTGCTGATTAAAGTTCCGCACAGTGAAAAGTGGTCTTTACCAGGCGGGTTTATTCCGATAGATCAGGATATTGATACAGCAGCAGTGACTGTTTTAAATGAAAGGACCGGAGTAGAAGGTGTTTTTTTAAGACAGTTTGCAGCATTTGGAAAAATTAAACGAAATGATGACCATTTTGGAAAAGAGGTTCTAAAATATTTAGATATCGATCCGGAGAAAGGCAAATGGCTGACACGTCGTTTTGTAACCATTGGGTATTATGCTTTGGTAGATTTTTTAAAAATTGTTCCTGTCCGAACAAGTTCTTCTGAAATAATAGAATGGATCGACCATAAAGAAGTTCCTGAACTTATTTTAGATCACAAAGAAATTCTTGATAAAGCCCTTGACACACTAAGAACAGAATTAAATTTAATGCCTGTTGGATATAATTTATTACCGGAAAAATTCACAATGCCGGAACTGCAAAAATTGTATGAAACGATTCTGGACAAAAAACTTGACAGAAGAAATTTTATGCGAAAAATAACTAATATCGGAATTTTGAATAAATTGGATGAAAAGAAAAATAATGTAGCACATAAAGCGCCAAACTTATATTCTTTTGATAAAGAGAAATACGATGAAGTTTTAAAAAATGGATTGAATCAAGGCTGGTAAATAAAGGTCTAACTTTAAAATTTACAATTATGGTTTCTTCTGAAGATTTTAGAAAAGCAGCTTTATCCTTTGAAAATGCAGTTGAAGAACCACATTTTGAGAAAACCTCTTTTAGGGTAAACAAAAAGATATTTGCCACTTTTGATGAAAAAAACAATCACGCCGTTTTGAAATTAAACGAAATTGATCAATCTGTTTTTTGTGCTTCAAGCGAAATGATTTTTTATCCAATTCCAAATAAATGGGGAAAACAAGGCTGGACAATTGTAGAGCTTTCTAAAGTTCGGCCAGAAATGTTTCAAGATGCTTTACAGCTTTCCTACCAAAACGTGGCTCCAAAAAAGAAGAAATAAATCTACCTTACAATAGTTCTAAAAGTCAAATTTACTCTAGGTTTTTGAGTAGTTTTTGTTGGCGGTAAACGATGTAGCCAGTACGTTTGTGTTTCATCTTTCATAACCAATAAACTTCCATGTTGTAAAATCAAAGAAACCGTTTCTTTAGATTCTTTATGTTTGAAAGCAAATTTGCGTTCAGCACCAAAACTTACAGAACCGATGGCACCATTCTTTTTCAAATCTTTTTCGGCATCGCTGTGCCAGGCCATTCCTTCCTCGCCGGAATGATATAAGTTTAATAGACAGGAATTGAAAGTTTCTCCCGTTTCATCCTCAATAATTTTCTTTAATTCCAATAATTCTTTCGTCCACGGAAGTGCTTTTTTTGTAGTATTCGAATACGTATATTCAAATTCCTGATCGCCGTACCAAGCCACTTTTCTTTTGGTCAAAATTAATTTCCCAAAGATTATGGCTTCATCATTTTTCCATTCAATTGTATTCAATAAAACATCCAAATAATGATTAGAATCTTCTCTCGAAAATAATTTTCCGTAATAATTTACAGTTCCATCTTTCGGAAGTAGGTTTGTTGTTTCGTTTATTTCAGGATTAAATAAGTCCATTTTTCCAATTTAAATATTCAGGTTTCATACAATGTCCGCAAGGTCTGAAACCGTTTTGTTTTGCTTCATTTTCAGAAGAAAAGAAAACCCGATTTTCACGTTTCATTCTTTTTCCCGAAGAACATTTCAGGGTTCCGTAAATTTTTAGTTTCCGGTTGCCGCCGAAACAAATCTCCGCATTTTTAATTTTATTCCGAAGATCTGAATCTGAAATTTTATTGTGTTCAATCATAATTTTACCACATTTTATTCTGTAGAGACGCACAGCAGTGCGTCTACGCAAAGATTGTCGACACAGATTGAATACGGTGATAGACGCTGTATATGATGTTTTTTGCCACAGATTTAAAGGATTATAATGATTAAAAAATCTGTTTAAATCTGCCAAATCTGCGGGAGAAATTATCTTTCTTTTTTGATTCACGTTGCGTAGACGCACTGCTGTGCGTCTCTACAGATATGCGTTATTTTGAAACCTCTGGGCCTTTGAACCTTAATTTAATGCATCATGAAAAATAATTCCCAGCGTATATCTTTCGCCAGAATGAATTTCGCTCACACCATGTTTCGTATTTACCCGATAATAACCTTTTGTGCCTTTTACAGGTCTAAAATTTGTTGTAAAAACTAAAATATCACCCTTCTTAGGTTTTAAAACAATTGCTTTCGATTGCGCTCTTGGCGTTTGCTGTGTTAATACAAATTCGCCTCCCGTAAAATCTTCATCAGGTTCAGAAAGAAAAAGCACAATTTGAATGGGAAAATAAATATCACCATATAAATCCTGATGTAAAGTATTGAATCCGCTTTTTCCATATTTTAAAATTAAAACAGTCGCTTTGAGTTGATTATTGTCGTGACATTGTTTTAATAATTCTTGATGTGTTTCAGGAAAAAAAGTATTAATATTCAAAGCCTTCATCCATGCATTTGCAATTGGTGCTAATTTCGGGTAAATGGAATTTCGTATATTTTGAATTAAATCGGGCAGGGGATAATTGAAATATTTGTATTCGCCCAAACCAAATCTATAACGTTCCATAACAACCGTTTTTCGGTATAAATTTGGATTATCATAATCGAATTTTAAGTCTTCACATTGTTCGTTATTGAGTACATTCTGAATAATAGCAAAGCCATTTTCGTGCATAGATTCGGTGATGCTTTCCCAATTTTGAGAAGCCATTTTTGATTGTATAGTTTGCATAAATTTTTAAATAAAGATTGAGTTTTTGACAAAGCATATCCGTAGAGACGCACAGCGGTGCGTCTACGCAACGATTGTCGACATAGATTGCTCGTCAATTTTGGTTGGAATACATAATGTTAGACGCACTGCTGTGCGTCTCTACACATATATTGTGTGTATTATATTATGTTGTAAATTATAAATTTGGATTTACCTGCGCACCTTCCCAGCCAATAATAGCCGTTTTTCGGGTATTTCCCCACATATAACCGCCAAAGATTCCCGAAGACTGAATTACGCGGTGACACGGAATTAAAAATGCGACTGGATTACTCCCAATTGCAGTTCCAACGGCTCTTGAAGCATTTGGTTTTTGAATTTGATGCGCAATAGTTCCATAAGTAGAAAGCTGTCCCATCGGAATTTTTAATAAAGTTTCCCAAACCTTCAGTTGAAAATCGGTTCCTTTTAAATGCAGTTTTATTTCAGATAATTTACTCCAGTCATTTTGGAAAATAAAAAGTGCATTTTGCTGTGTTAAATCAAGTTTTCGGGAAAAAGCAGCATTTGGAAATTTATTCTTTAAATCATTAAATCCAATAGCTTCATCTTCGGCGAAAGCCATAAAACAAACACCTTTCTGAGTTGAAGCCACAATAATATTCCCAAACGGACTTTCGGCAAAACTGTAGTTTATTTCCAGATTTTTTCCGCCATTTTTGTATTCGGCCGGTGTCATTCCTTCAATATTTACAAATAAATCATGAAGTCGGCTGGTGCCTGAAAGTCCCGTTTCGTATGCGGTTTCAGAAATAGTCGCCTGATTTTCTTTGAGTAGTTTTTTGGCGTGTTCCAAACTGGTATACTGCAAAAACTTCTTCGGACTTGTTCCTGCCCAATCGCTGAAAAGCCTCTGAAAGTGAAACGGACTCAAATGCACTTTCTCTGCAACTTCATCAAGATTTGGCTGCTCTTTAAAATTTGCTTTAATATAATCGATGGCATCTGCGATACGATTATAATTGATGTTTTCCTGTGTGTTCATTTTCATTCAATTTTATAAGGCAAATATCGATTGCTTTTTGCAGGTATAAAATCTGAAACTTGCTGAGTTTTTTGCCACAAAGGCACAAAGTCGCTAAGTTTTTCTTTCACAATATTGTCATCTTGAGCGAAGTCGAAGGAACGCAAAGTAAATCGGCAAAGATTGATATAAACTTAAAAAATAAAAACTTTGTGCCTTAGCGACTTCGTGGCATTATGTCTCAATGAGCCGTAGTTTTAGAAAACACATTAATGACAACAACGCCAATTATAATTAAACTCAATCCAATTATCGCAGGTAGATCTGGAATTTCCTTAAAGAAAATAGCACCAATGATTGTAATTAAAACAATTCCAACTCCAGACCAAATTGCATATGCAAAACCAACCGGAATTGTTCTGATTGCAAAACTCAAAAAATAAAACGCAGCAAAATAGCCAACAACGGTAATAATGCTTGGTAAAAGCTGTGTGAACTGCTCAGACTTTTTTAATGCCGAAGTTGCAATGATTTCGAAGATAATGGCAATAAATAAAAATAAAAAATTCTTCATAGTTCCGGTTTTTTACAAAGTTAGACTTTATAAAGTGAAATGAAGAATCTTAAATTTTATCCAAATATTAAAGAAGGAATTCCTATTCCTATTGCAACACCATAAATTACATCTGCCCAAATGATTCTTAGAATGTTAAAGACATAAATTAATCCAATTATGGGAAAAGATATTATTGCTAATATGTTTTTATTTTTGATTGCTATTTTTGCTTCTTTAAACACATTTTCGGCATCTTGATTTGATGGAATAGCATGCATGCCTATTGAAACTCCAAGCCAGATTAAAAAATAAGATAATGGATGTTCAATATCAAAAAACTTTATTGGCATATAAGCAGGAAGACATATAAGTAAACATAAAAGAGTGTTTACAAAAAATGGTCCCATAGAGATTAAAAAAGTTGATGTGAAATTGCTCGTGTTTTCGTGTATCACGTATCCCGCAGGATTTCCAACTCTAAAATAACATGCGTCAAAAACAGCTACTTTTCTAATTTTACAAAATAACATATGTGCAAATTCATGAACAATGATTCCGGGAAATGACACAATTGAAATTAATTCACCAGGTATAAAAAACATATCTTTTTAATTTTTAATCCAACCGTTTGGAAATTTTTTAATAAACTCTTCTCTAGTTATTACTGTATGGGCAAATAATCTATATTCTATCATATTATAATAGAATTTGGCTTCAGAACTTGTACTGTCTATTGCTTTTGCTTTTTTTAAATATTCGAAGCTTTTAATTTTTGCAGATTCATCATTTTTAGTGGCATAAATGCAAGAATAAGCAGAAGCAACACCTGAATAGCATTCTGCAGAAGTTGAGTCAATTTTAAGGACTTCCTGAGATGCGGCAAGAAAACCGTCGTAATCCTTTTTATCAAAAGTCACCCCAATTTTTGCCATATTAATATATAAATCAAGATTGTAATCAGGAGGTATTTTTCCTATGCAGGAATTAAATTTGTTTAAAGCTTCTTTGCTTTTGTTTTGTTTAAGAAAATTGAAGCCACTATAAAAATCAGCAAGCGTTTTGAGGTCTTCTACTTCAGGAACTTCTGTACTTGCTTTTTGCATTAAGTTTGATGCATTGGCAAAATCTCCTTTTTCAAAAGAACCAATTGATTCTTGAAATTTATTATAAGCGTCGAAATATTGCCAATTCCAATAAAATGAAAATAGAACAATAGCTATAATACCAATAAAGAACGCTTTTACCCAGGTAGGGAAAACTCGATTATTGACTGCTGTTTCACAATTATTGCAATGAGGGTATACTCCAATCTTGTTTAATTCTATTTCTTCAAAGTCTTTAGAACAAGCAGAACAAATTGTGGGATCATATTTTTTTTCTACTTTTTTCCCACTAAGACTTTTATCGTCGGGGAAATTAGTTTCAAAACAGGAGTTACAAAAATCTTTTTCATCAATTGTAATTGTTTCATTAATTGGTACACTTTTATTGTCACAATTAGTACATTCTGTTTTTTTCATTATAAAAGGGATTCAACTATGAATTAATAGATTTATATCTTTTTTTGAATTTGGTGCCGAAGATATAAAAGTTTTTGAATGTTTTATTTCGAAAAACAATTATGAAAGATTAATATATTAACAAAATTTATTTGTTTGAGTTAATAAGTTAGTGATTATTAAAAGTTTTAAGATTTTTAATTAAAAATAAATGTCTGAGTATTAGATCAATTTACTTTAATTCTTCTTTTTTGGTAGAAACACTTATCAATTTATATCCGTTTTCAGTTCTTAAAAATTCAAAATGATCTTGTCCGTGTTCAAGTTTATTTTTTGGATTGATCACAATGTTTTTAACTGGATATATCCAATCTTTTGATTCATTACAATTGTTGAAATATATTTCGTATTCGCTTGATTCAAAAATAAACTGATTTAATCCGTCAGTAGAAACAAAGTAATCTGTTTTTGGATTTTTGAGTTCCTGAAGTTTAGATTTTAAATAGATATAATTTTGATTGATGAATTTAGTTTTTGATAAGTTTATCCAGCCATCTGGTTCTTTCCAATACGAGATTTTATCAAAAGAATGTTTTTCTAAATTGCTTTTGGATAAATCAGAAAGTAATGTATTCTGGAGCCAATATTTAAATTCTTTATCAAAATTTACAAACGAATAATATTGTCGGTCAACCCCAAGGAAATTTTCTCTTATTGGGTCTTTGCTTGGATCTTTTGATTTTTCTACAGAATAAAAGTTTAAATCATCATTGTAAGCAAAATTTTCGATTAAGATTTTATTGCTTGTATCTATTAAGAATTCTTTTCCGCCAGTCCAGAAAAAATGTTCGCCATCAATTACTTTCTTCGCGTCTTTTAATCCTATGAACATTCCATTTATGGCTTTGGTTATATTACTGTATTCTGCAGGAATTACAATTTTTCCGTTGCCATTAAACATTCCCATTTTATCTGTTTTGCGATCTGTAAATCTTATTAAACCTTCATTTTCACAATCGGGACCATTGTCAAAACTATATAAACTGTCACGACCAACTATTTTTCCTGTTTTGGTTAAATAATAGCTTTTCCATTTCCCATCTTTTTCTTCACTAGCGGCAATAATATTTTCAAATTTACGGGCAGTTGTAAAACCAGTAGTAAATTTTGGTGGTATTTTGACAATGCCATTTTTATCTTTAAATCCGATAAGCGTTGTGTCTTTATTGGGAAATGAAAACCAGATATCATTATTTTGAGCGAATGCTGAAAAACTTAGGATTAGGAATATATGTAGGATAATAATTTTTTTCATGAATTTATTTATCGTAAGTGAATTTCTAATTCCTTGTTTTTTGCTTCATCAAAGCAATCAATACACAACATTTTAAAATCGGCTTTAGTTTGAAAAACTTCTGTCCATTCTTCGTCATTATCTAAAAGATATTGTTCGCATTCTTTGCACCATGCAATTTGTGGAAGATCTTCTTCAGCTTCTGAATAGAAGAAACCTAATTTTTCTTTTGAATCAATTGCCATTGCAATGTGAATACACGTGAAAGACATTTCTTTTGAACCATGTATGTCACATAAAACTTTTTCGATCATAATTTTAAAGAATTTTATTTTGGAGAGTTCTTTAATTTCAAATTTAAACTTAAAATTTTAGATTAAAAACAGAAAACCCGACAGGTTTTTAAAACCTATCGGGTTTGAAATATTTTTAAGAACCCTTTCTCGTAAATTTGGATTCTTCCAGCATTATTTCTAATTCAAGTACTTTTTCAGCTCTAAAATCCTGCTTACTTTTCGCGTCATCTAGTTTATTTTGAGATATAGCGATTTCCTTTTTTAGTTTTTCAATATTTTTTTGATAATCAGGATCATTATTGTTCTTCGAAGTATTTTCAAGGTTTTTTAAACTTTCCCGTTTTGCCCTTAGGTCGAGTTCTATTTGCCATGTTTTTTCTGCAAGCTTGATTAGTTTTTGCTCTTCTCTTGCTAATTTTGCTTTTGTTTTTTCTACATCATTTCTAGAAAGAGGTTTCACGGTTTCCAGTTGTGGAAGTTTTGGATTCTGATTCGCTCCAGGAAATAATAAGTCTTGTTTTTGAGGTCCATATTTTGAAGGATCAAAATTTTGTGCGGATGCAAAAAGGGGCAATAGTATGATTGGTAAGGCAAGTAGAAGTGTTCTCATAATTTGGTTTTGGGTTTCAAAAATATACTTATATTTTGAAACCACAGTATGCCAAAATATAAATTTTAGATTGTAGATTTCTGATTTTAGATTAAAAAATGAAACCCGACAGATTTTAAAAATCTGTCGGGTTGGGAATATGAATTAAAAATCTAAGATCTACAATCGTAAATCTAAAATTTCTTAGTATCTGTAGTATTCTGGTTTGAATGGACCTTCAACTGGAACACCAATATAAGCAGCCTGATCGTCACGTAAAACTTCTAGTTCAACGCCTAATTTAGCTAAGTGTAAAGCAGCAACTTTTTCATCTAAATGTTTTGGTAACATATAAACTTCATTTTTGTAAGCTGCGCTGTTGTTCCATAATTCGATTTGAGCCAAAGTCTGGTTTGTAAATGAGTTACTCATTACAAAACTTGGGTGACCTGTAGCACAACCAAGGTTTACTAAACGACCTTCAGCCAAGATAATGATATCTTTTCCGTTGATGTTGTATTTGTCAACCTGAGGCTTAATTTCGATTTTTGATGCACCGTGGTTTTTGTTTAACCAAGCCATATCAATTTCGTTATCGAAGTGACCAATGTTACAAACAACAGTTTTATCTTTCATTTGCTCGAAGTGCTCTCCAAGAACGATATCTTTATTTCCTGTAGTTGTAATGATGATATCAGCATTAGCAATTACAGTATTTAATTTTTTAACTTCATAACCGTCCATTGCAGCTTGTAAAGCACAAATTGGGTCGATTTCAGTAACAGTTACAATAGATCCTGCACCTCTAAAAGAAGCAGCAGTTCCTTTTCCAACGTCTCCGTATCCACAAACGATTACTCTTTTTCCAGCTAACATTAAGTCAGTTGCACGACGTACAGCATCCACAGCAGATTCTTTACATCCGTATTTGTTATCAAATTTAGATTTAGTAACAGAGTCGTTAATGTTGATTGCAGGCATTGGTAAAGTTCCAGCTTTTACTCTTTCGTAAAGTCTGTGTACACCAGTTGTAGTTTCTTCAGAAAGACCTTTAATTCCAGGAACTAATTCCGGGAAACGGTCAATAACCATATTAGTTAAATCTCCACCGTCATCAAGAATCATGTTCAATGGTTTTCTGTCTTCACCAAAGAATAAAGTTTGCTCAATACACCAGTCAAATGACTCTTCGTCAAGACCTTTCCAAGCATAAACCTGAATTCCCGCAGCAGCAATAGCAGCAGCAGCCTGATCCTGAGTAGAGAAAATGTTACAAGAAGACCAAGTAACTTCTGCACCAAGAGCAATTAAAGTTTCGATCAAAACTGCAGTTTGAATCGTCATGTGTAAACATCCAGCAATACGAGCACCTTTAAGAGGTTGTTCGTCTTTGTATTCTGCACGAAGCGCCATTAAACCTGGCATTTCAGCCTCAGCCAATTCAATTTCTTTTCTTCCCCAAGCCGCTAGAGAAATGTCTTTTACTTTGAAAGCCACAAAAGGCGTAGTTGTAGTACTCATTTATAGTATATTTGTATAATTGTAAAATTTTTGCAAATTTACGGAATACCTTTTTATTTTTACTACTTTCTGTAAGATTTGTGAAATCTTTAAAATCTTAATCTCTAGAATGTTAGTTTATGAATCGTTTTTAACCATATAAGTAATGTAAGTTCATTTAAAAAAGATTCTGAAACTATTACCTTTGCTGCGAATTGCTTATATTTACTTAATACATTTTTTGACCCAAAAGTTATATTTTCTTACATGACTTATATGGTTAAAAATAATAACCGTAACGAAAAACACGAATGCCTTTATTTCAAACCATACAATTTAATGAAACGACTAAAATCTTAATTTGGGAAATAACCGAATCCTTAGAAGAGTTATTGAGCAAAGTTGTGTTGAAAGAAAAAACACAAAAGAGACTGGACGGAATGAAATCGCAAATGCATCAGCGCGCTTTTTTAAGTGTTCGCATGCTGATTCAGGAAATGGGCTTTACAGATAAAGATTTGCATTATGACGAATTCGGCAAACCTTATTTTGATTGTCATAATTATATTTCAATTACACATTCGTATCATTTTGCGGCCATAATTATAAGCCATGAAACCGTAGGAATTGATATGGAATTGCAGCGTGAAAAAATCCTCCGCATTGCTGATAAATTTGTTGACACTGAATTTGAGTACTTAAATCCAAATGTTTTAGGCGAATACGTTAAAAAACTTACCGTAATCTGGGGTGCAAAAGAAGCAATCTTTAAGATTAGAAACGAAAAAGGAATTAGTTTTAAAGATCATATCAAAGTTGGAGATTTTTCTTTAGATAAACCACATACAGAAGCAAGCCTTCATTTTGATGATTTAATAAAAGATTTTGATGTGCATTACGAAGAAATCAAATCAGATAATTTTGAAGGAAATTTTACTTTGGTTTATGCTTTTGAGAAATAGTTTTAACATTAATGGTCTGAAAAATGAAAAAACTATTTGTGATAATTTGGCTTTTACAATCATTTCAATTGATTTATGGACAAAAAAATAAATCAGGATTTGAAGCTAAAGCTGATGAAATTACTTATCAAGTTAGATTTATTGACAGTATTGGGAAGCAAAAAACCGAAGGAATAATTGAAGGGATAGTTAAATATTCGCATGGACCAAATAAAAATTATGGATGGGAAGCGTATTTTTTTAATGATGAAGAAAAGAAAAAGCCATTAAGAATTAAATACAGCGAAACTACACCAAAGGGGATCGAACACTTAAATCTATACTATAAAGATGGAGAGTTAATATATTCAGAATTGATGAAAACTGAATATAATCGAAAGTTGAAGCCTATAAATCAGGTTGTTAAAAAGTTTATTTTCGAAAACGACAACGTTTTAAATCCTAAAGACATATTAGATGAAGATTCATTTTATATTATTGAAAAATCAAAATTACTTGTAAAAGAAATTTATAATTTATAAAGTTTCTTACTGTAGAATGTAAGTTCAGTTTTTAAACTTCACTTTCTTTTTTTCGATGCTCAAACATACTCACATATAAAAAAGTGCTCATTTTGCGGGCGCGTCTTTTTAGTGTTTCTACATTTTCGCCTTCAAAATGCTCGTCTAATGTCTGAGCCCAGTGATTAAGCCAGATTCCGAATTCATTAGCCGTAATTTTGCCATCAAAATGTGCATCCACTTCATTGTGAACAGCATGCGGGTTCCCTTTATATTTTCTTACGGCAAACAAATTAGTTTCCCAAAAATCAGTCAGTTTTTCCAGATGCATATCCCAATCCTGAATCATCGTATTAAAATAAAAGCCGATCTCTTTGTCGGCTCTTATTTTAGCATAGAACTGATTTACTAAGAAAGAAATATCGGCTCTATTTTCAATTTGCTTTTTCACAGAATAAAGGTATTTAAAAGAATAAATAATATGCTTAGAAATGTACTCAAAATTAAAAGGTTAAAAACAACCCTATGTTTCATTTGTGCCAAAATTGAAGTGTTTACAAAGATACAAGCCAATACAATAATTGCTAATTGGATCATTTGACCAATAGAAGTTCCGTGAGAAAGAATATACATTGCTGCAGCCGCACCTAAACAGCTTTGGCCAATTACAGCCATTGTTGCAGAACCAATATAATTTTTATTGAAATTTTCGAATGTTGTTTGATATAGTGTCATGATATTGAGATTTTTACACTACAAAGGTACATGCACTCTACTGTTGCGTTTTATGATTAAAATCATAAAACAAGAATTATTTTATCGGTATACTTTTCGGTTAATAATCTTTAATTCACCTTTTTTTTCCAAAGCTTTAATAGCTCGAATAACGGTTTCAACGCGTAAACCGGTTAAGTCGCCAATTTGCTGTCTGGTAAAATTGATTAAATAACCGTTTACATCTTTTTTAAAATTGAAATAAGCAATTCCGTGATCAATTAATTTCAATACTCTATGTTCTGGTTCGTGTGTAGAAATTTCGGCAGCCATAACCGATTTATAATACAAACGCTGTGCGAGATTTTCGATTATTTTAATGCTTATTGCAGGATTTTCTTCCAGCAGTTTCAAAAAAGTTGATTTAGGAAGCAGTAGAATCTCACTGTCTTCAACCGCAATAGAATTGGCAGGATATTTTTGGTTTAAAAATAAAGGAGGTTCTCCAAAAGATTGACCTTTATAAAAGATGCCCTGAATAAATTCGCGTCCGTCATCATTGTAATTACTCATTTTAATTTCGCCCGAAATTATCTGATAATAATGCGTTGGCAGATTTCCTTCTTCAAAAATGATTTCACTTTTTTCAAAAGACTTTTTCAAGGCGCCATATTTTTCTAATAATTCAGTCGCAATCATATTTGTTTTCTTTGGGTGTTAACAGAGAGTTTACAAATATAATTCATTCAAAATAGTTCTTCTACGTTAAAAACTTTTTACTTTTACTGCCGTTATGGAGCAAAAAATACGCACGATTCACCAACAAATTTTGGATGCTAAGAAAAACGGGCAAAAACTATTGGCTATTCTTTTAGATCCTGATAAAATTGTTTGGGAAAATTTAGATCATTTATTACTTAAAATAAACCAATCACCTGCAACACATATTTTTGTGGGCGGAAGTATTGTTCAAAGTACCATTTTAGAAGATTTAATTACACAGTTAAAACAAAAAACAAATCTGCCTGTTATAATTTTCCCGGGCGATCCGTCGCAGATTTCCCCGCAAGCCGATGCTATTTTATTCCTGTCGTTATTATCTGGCCGAAATCCCGATTATTTAATAGAATATCAGGTTCAGGCAGCACCAATTCTCAAAAGAACAAAGCTTGAAGTTATTTCAACGGGATATATTTTAATCGAAAGCGGTAATGAAACGGCAGTTGCCCGCGTTAGTAAAACAGAACCGCTTAACCGAGAAAATTTTGATTTGGCTTTAGCAACAGCTCAGGCAGGTGAAATGCTAGGAAATAAATTAATTTATTTAGAAGCAGGAAGTGGCGCAAAAAAAGCGGTACCGCTGGAAATGATCTCATTAATTGCTCAAAACATAGAAATTCCTGTAATTGTTGGAGGAGGAATTGTAGATTTGCACGGAATTAAAAAGGCATATAATGCCGGTGCAGATTTAGTAGTTATTGGAACTGCTTTTGAAAACGACAGTCATTTTTTTGATTTATAAATAAAATTTAACAGCCACAAATACCGCAAAAATGATTGACTTTTTTCTTAATAGTTATAAAAATACTCCTTTATGGCATATCGCTTTAGAGTTTTTGGTCTTTGTTTTTGGAATTTTAAGTGTTTGGTTTGCTAAAAAAGAAAATATCTGGGTTTATCCAACAGGATTAATTGCCACTGTAATTTCAGTATATCTTTTATATGTTGCCGGTTATATTGGCGACATGATTATCAACGCCTATTTCTCGATTATGAGCATTTATGGCTGGTATGTTTGGGCAAAAGGCGGAACGGTTGAAGATAACCTGCCAATTACAAGAACAAATTTTAATGAAAAAATAATCGGGGTTTTGTTGTTTTTCGTGACCATTTTCGTAGTTTTCGGGATTTATAAATATTTCAATTACGAAATACACAATGACAATTATGTCGATATGATATCGTCTGGAATCTTTTTTGCAGGAATGTGGTATATGGCAAAGAAAAAAATCGAAAACTGGACATTGTGGATTATCGGTGATATTATTGTAGTACCTCTTTATGCTTATCGCGGCTTAGGGATGCTGTCACTTCAATATTTAATTTTTACAATTTTGGCTATTTCAGCTTATTTAGAATGGAAAAAGATCTTAGACAGCAAAAAACAACAATAATAAAAATTGCTTTATTTGGCCCTGAAAGTACAGGTAAAACAACTTTAGCAAAACAGCTTGCAGATTATTATGAAACCGAATGGGTTCCGGAATTTGCACGTGATTACCTGCAGGAAAAATGGGAAGAAAATCAGCATATTTGTACTGCTGATGATATGATGCCTATTGCTTACGGGCAGACTGCACTAGAAAATGAAAAACTTGCTGCAGCAAATAAATATTTGTTTTGCGATACCAATTTAATGGTTACCAAAGTTTTTTCGGAAGTATATTATGGTTTTTGCGACCCTCTTTTAAATGAAGCTGCACTTGAACATGATTACGATTTATTTTTCCTGACGGATATTGATGTTCCTTGGGAGAAAGATGATATTAGAGATACTCCGGAAGGAAGAGAAACAGTATTCTCTGTCTTTAAACAAACTTTAATAGATACTAAAAAACCTTTTATAACACTTTCAGGCGATAAAGAAAGCCGTTTAGCAAAAGCAACCGCTATTGTGGATGCTTTAAATAATTTTAAAGAAAAAGGACTTTCATCTCAAGATTTTGTTGAAATTTATAATCACGGAATCCCTTTCGAAAATATCTTAAAGCAATTAAAAATATTTAAGAAAGGAATAGCAAAAAGCAATCTGATTAGTCCGGCAACCATAAACAACGGAATCTTAAGTTTGTCTGAAACTGATTTTGAAGAAAAAGCTTCTTTTTTTGATCATCAGAAAGAAAAACTAAAAATTAAAAAATTCGTTCCTGCTTCTGGCGCGGCAACAAGAATGTTTAAGTTTTTAAGTGCGTTTTTAAATGATTTTGATATCGAAAAAGAAACTATAAACGCTTATCTAAATCGAAAAAAAGATAAAGAACTTGCCATTTTTATTATCGGGATGGATAAGTTTCCTTTTTTTGAAGAAGTTCATCAAAAGCTAAAAGAAATTTATCCTGATTTTGAAAATTTAGAAAGAGATTATAAAAATTATTATTTTATAAAATTGCTCTTGTCTCCGGATTATTATAATTCAGCAAACAAGCCAAAAGCAGTTTTGCCATTTCATTTATATAAAACGCACATTGCAAACCCAATTGAAGAACATTTAAATGAATGTGTGCATTATGCTACATCAAAAAGTGTTTCAAATTTACATTTCACAGTTTCAGAAATTCATCAGGATTTGTTTGAAAAAGCAGTTGATGAGGTTAGAGAGAAAATAGAAAAACCTTCAGGAACAAAAATTAATATAAATTATTCGTATCAAAATAAAAGCACAGATTCTATTAATGTTGATGCAAAAAACAAAATTGTTAGAAGTGCAGATGGCAATCTAGTTTTTAGACCAGGCGGACACGGTGCTTTAATTGAGAATTTAAATAATCTGGATTCAGATATCATTTTTATTAAAAATATCGATAATGTAATTCAAAATCATATTGATCAAATTACATTGTACAAAAAAGCTTTAGGAGGTATTTTAATTGCCGTACAACAAAAAGTATTTGGTTATTTAAGTGCCATTGAAAAGAATGAAATATATGAAAATAATATTCAGGAAATTGTAGATTTTTTAGTGCAAAAGCTAAACATTAAAATGACTAAAGATTTTAATAAATTTACTTTTGAAAATAAAATTGCTAAAATTAAAGATTTATTAGACAGACCTATCAGAGTTTGCGGGATGGTAAAAAATGAAGGAGAACCGGGCGGCGGGCCGTTTTGGGTAATGAATGAAAAAGGAGAAACTTCTCTGCAAATTGTAGAAACATCACAGGTTGATCTAGCGAATAAAAAACAACTTGAAATTTTAGAAGAAGCCACACATTTTAATCCAGTTGATTTAGTTTGTGGAATTAAGAATTATAAAGGCGAAAAATTTGACCTGAAACAATTTGTAGATCAAAAATCAGGATTTATCGTTGAGAAAAGTGTTGAAGGAAAACCGGTAAAAAGCTATGAACTTCCGGGATTATGGAATGGATCAATGGCAAATTGGTTAACTGTTTTTGTGGCAGTTCCGTTAATTACTTTTAATCCGGTGAAAACCGTAAATGATTTACTAAAACCGGCCCATCAGCCACAATAATGGATAGCGATAAAATCATATCAGAGTTAAGTTTCAAAGCCGTTAGAAGCAGTGGCGCGGGCGGACAAAATGTAAATAAAGTTTCATCAAAAGTGGTTTTGTCTTTTGATTTAAATGCTTCACAAGCTTTGTCTGAAGATGAAAAACTGCTTTTACAAACTAATATTGCTGCTCGTTTAACAACCGAAAATATCTTAATTTTAAATTGCGACGAAGACAGAAGTCAGCTTAAAAATAAAGATATTGTTACGAAACGTTTTTTGGAAATAATTAAAAAGGGATTATATGTTCCGAAGATTCGAAAAGCGACAAAGATTCCAAAATCGGTAATCAAAAAAAGGATTAAAGACAAAAAGAATGTTTCTGAAATAAAAAAATCAAGGAGAAAACCTAACTTGGAGTAAAATCCCAATTTTTTAAATTGCTTCGCCTGTTCGCTATCGCTCGAGTCCAAATTCCAAAGACACTAACTTGAAAAGTGAGTTTTTTGGAATTTGGAATTTCTTTTTTGGAGTTTTAAATATTTTAACACTAAATTTGCATTGTCTCAAAGGGGTGCTCTAAATAACGAGCTGAGATCATACCCAAAGAACCTGAGCGAGTAATGTTGCTAAGGGAAAAAACGACAATTTCAGTGTAAATACTTTGTTTTGTCGTGAAACACATTTATTAATTTAACAAAAGAATAATTCCCCCTTTTATTCGTAATTCTTTACGAATGAAAACTTTTTTTTTAGGTGCTAATGCACAAAGCTACAAAGGTTCTAAGGTTCAAAATGCAGCCAGAACCAAATCTATTTTCTTTATTCTATTTTCTTTATTCTATTCTCTATTCACTTTCGGACAGGAACAAGACTCGACTCAAGTAAATCAGCTTGATAATGTTTTGGTTTCGGCAGTTCGTGTTACGACTAAAACTCCAGTTACGTTTAGTAATATGGACAAAAAGGAAATTAAATTTAGAAATCTTGGACAGGATATTCCTGTTTTAATGAATTATCTTCCATCTGTTGTTACAACTTCAGATGCAGGAGGAGGAATTGGTTATACCGGAATCAGAGTCCGCGGAAGCGATGCTACAAGAGTAAACGTGACTATTAACGGAATTCCGTACAACGATGCAGAAAGTCAGGGAACTTTTTGGGTAAACATGCCCGATTTTGCTTCTTCTGTAGAAAGCTTACAATTACAGCGTGGAGTAGGAACTTCTACAAATGGTTCAGGAGCTTTTGGAGCAAGTTTAAATATGCTGACAGATCGTTACGCATCTAAACCAACTGGAGAAGTCTCAGGTTCATTTGGAAGTTTTAATTCTCAAAAAGAAACAGTAAAATTCAGCACAGGTCTGCTAAATGATCATTTTGAATTGGCAGGACGTTTGTCAAGAATTAAATCTGATGGTTATGTTGACAGAGCGAGTTCTGACTTGAAATCTTATTTCCTGCAAGGAACTTATGTTGGAAAAACAACTTTAATCAAAGCTTTGGTTTTTGGCGGAACAGAAAAAACGTACCAATCCTGGAACGGAATTGACGCTGCAACTTTAAATTCAGACCGTACTTTTAACTCTGCGGGAATGTATACAGATGAAGCAGGGAATGTGCGTTTTTATGACAATGAAACTGACAATTATAAACAAGATCATTATCAGTTACACTGGAGCGAATCTTTCTCTGATAAATGGAGTACTAATTTAGCTTTGCATTATACAAAAGGGCAGGGCTACTATGAAAATTATAAAGAAGATGCCGATATGGCTGAATATAATTTGAATCCTGTTGGAGCTATTACAATAACAGATTTGGTACGTCAAAAATGGTTAGATAATGATTTTTACGGAACTACATTTTCAGCAAAATATAAAGATGAAAAACTAGATGTTATTCTTGGCGGCGGCTGGAACAAATACGAAGGCGATCATTACGGAAAAGTAATCTGGGCAAGAAACGCTTCACAGTCAGAATTAGGAGATCATTATTACGATGATTTTTCTACAAAAACAGATGGAAATATCTTCGCAAAAGCAAATTATCAGTTTACAGAAAAATTAAGCTTTTATGGTGATTTACAGTATAGAAGAGTAGAATATAAAGCAGATAGTCCTGAAACTGGGTTAGTTGATGATACTTTCAATTTCTTTAATCCAAAAGCTGGTTTGAATTTCGAAATCAATCAAAAAAATACTTTGTATTTTTCATACGCTCGTGCGAATCGTGAACCAAACAGAACCGATTACGAAGGCGGAAATGTAAAACCGGAAAAACTAAACGATTTTGAATTAGGATGGAGGTTTAATTCAGAGAAATTCCAGTTGAATTCTAATTTCTATTATATGGGTTACAAAGATCAATTGATTTTGACTGGAAGATTAGATGATGTTGGAGCGCCAATTCGTGCTAATACTGAAAAAAGCTACCGTTTAGGTTTTGAATTTGATGCAACAATTTCACTTTCAGATAAATTTATTCTTAGGCCGAATTTCACTCTTAGCAGTAATAAAAATGTTGATCTTGCGGTTGAAGGACAATATTATGGAACAACTAAAATTGCTTATTCTCCAGAAGTTATTGCTGGAAATATAATTGTGTATAGTCCAATCAAGAGTTTGCATATTTCTTTATTGCAAAAATATGTGGGTGAACAATACATGAATAATATCGAATTGCCAGAAGCTAAACTGGCTGACTATTTTGTAAACGATTTGAATGTTTCTTATGAAATAAAACCAAAATCAATCTTTAAATCAATTACAATAACAGGTTTGGTAAATAATATTTTAGACAAAAAATATGTTTCAAACGGAGCAATGTGGGATATTTATCCCTATTACTATCCGCAGGCAGGAATTAATTTCTTAGCCGGATTAACATTGAAATTCTAAAAAAATAAAAAGCCTGAAATTAAATTTTCAGGCTTTTTTATTTCTAGTTGTAAACGTGAATCACAGTTCCGGTTACTTGTACTTTATATTGTTTTAGCGGATATTCTTTTCCTCCAAGTCCAGTAAACAAACTGTAAGAAGTTTTATCACACGAACACACTGCATTTATACCATCAATTGTCATTGCAGCGCAAGAAGTTAATTCCTGATTGGGACACGCTGCATCAAATGCATTATAGCCACTTCCTGCATTAAAAATAATAATTCCTTTTGCTCCGTAATTAGGAACAATAACACCGTTACTTACAAATTTAAGATTTGAATACGCCGGCAGGTTCATGTCTACAGACAAATTAACGCTGTAATTAGGTATGTAAGGATTTTTATTACTGCGTTCGCTGTCGCTGCATGCGATAAGCACAGAAACGAAAAGAAGTAAGAGCCAGATTTTTTTCATTATTTTAATAAGAATTAGTTAAACAAAAATAATTTATTTAGATTTGATTTTTATATGATTAACATATAATTATGTACTATTAAAAATAATAGTATATTTGTAATACAAAATCCCGTCCCGATGGGATTTTTTCTATTTATGTAAACGATGAAGTTATGAGTAAAGTATCTTATTATACCGCAGAGGGATTAAAAAAATTGAAAGATGAATTAGAGCATTTAAAAAGTGTAATGCGTCCTAAGGCATCTCAAGATATAGCAGAGGCAAGAGACAAAGGCGATTTATCTGAAAACGCCGAATATGATGCTGCAAAAGAGGCGCAGGGTTTATTAGAAATGAGAATTGCTAAATTAGAAGAAGTATATTCTAACGCAAGATTGATTGACGAATCACAATTAGATGTTTCGAAAGTTTTGGTACTTTCTAATGTGAAAATTAAAAACCAAAGCAACGGAATGGAAATGAAATATACACTTGTTGCAGAAAGTGAAGCAGATTTAAAAACAGGAAAAATTTCTGTAACTTCTCCTATTGGAAAAGGTTTACTAGGAAAATCGGTTGGTGAAGTAGCAGAAATTACGGTACCAAATGGTGTTTTGAAATTTGAAATCTTGGAAATCTCAAGAGACTAAGTCATTGCGAGGAACGAAGCAATCACACTATTAAGATTTTAAAAATAAAACAATGAGCAGCATATTCACAAAAATAGTAAACGGAGAAATTCCTGCATATAAAATTGCTGAAGATGATAATTTTTTAGCGTTTTTAGATGTAAATCCAAATGCTAAAGGACACACACTTTGTATTCCAAAACAAGAAATCGATAAGATTTTTGATATGGATGACGAACTGTATTTAGGTTTGATGAAATTTTCTAAAAAAGTAGCGGCTGCACTTGAAAAAACGGTTCCTTGCAAAAGAATCGGAATTGCAGTTGTAGGTTTAGAAGTTCCTCATGCACACGTACATTTGATTCCGTTAAACCATATGGATGAAATGCGTTTTCAAAATAAAGTTTCTCTTTCAAAAGATGAATTTGAAGCTTTAGCAAAAGATATTCAGGCAAATCTTTAAAAATAATTGTCAGACTGAGCGAAGTCGAAGTCTTGTAAATGCAAAAAAAACACCAATTCAAATTATGAGTTGGTGTTTTTTTATTTCTATTTTTTAAAGAGGTTCAACTATTTTATAACTGATTTGAAAAGTAGTCCCTTTTCCAATTTCAGAATGCAAAACCTTAATACTTCCGTTGTGATATTCTTCGACAATTCTTTTCGTTAAAGAAAGGCCTAATCCCCAGCCGCGTTTTTTTGTTGTGAAACCAGGCTCAAAAATAGTCTTGAATTGTTTTTTTTGAATTCCGCTTCCAGAATCTTTCACATGTATTTTTACATGATGTGAATCCTGCTCAATTGAAAGTTCCAGGGTTCCTTTTCCTTTCATGGCGTCAATCGCATTTTTGATCAGGTTTTCAATTGTCCAGCTGTGAAGTGTTGGATTAATTAAAGCAAAAATAAGTTTTTCAGGAGCATGATATGAGAACGAAACCTGTTTAGAAAAACGAGATTGTAAATATTCATAAGTATTTAAAGTTTCGCTGACAATATCATACGGTTCCAAAACAGGAATAGAACCAATTTTAGAAAAACGATCCGTAATAGTTTGTAATCGATCAATATCTTTTTCTATTTCTAATGTTATAGACTGATCAATTTCTTCGGTTTTTAAAATTTCAACCCATCCAATTAATGAGGAAAGCGGCGTTCCAATTTGATGTGCCGTTTCTTTTGCCATTCCCGCCCACAATTTGTTCTGTGTCGCCATTTTGGTGCTTTTGTAAAAATTATAAATTAAAGCAACAAATAAAAATATAATCAGTAATAAGGCAATGGGATAATATTTTAGTTTATTTAGTAATTCTGAATTACCATAATACAAATGTTGATATTTTCCCGGAGCATATTCAAACGTTATGGGTTCATTTTCATTCTTTAAATTTTTCAGGAAATTTTTTAATTTTTTCTTGTCATTAAGAATATCATCAGGAACGTTTTTAGAACTTACAACATTACCATAAAGCATTACTACAGCAGGAATTGAAGTGTTGTTGCTGAAAATTTGAAGCGGAAGATCTACATCGGTATTTTCGTCTGCATTAACGATTGTAATTTGCGCATTCGCAAAAAGGTTCATTTTCAGACGTTCTTCATTTTTAAAAATTTGGAAAAAAGTATAAGTGTTCCAAAGAATCAAAGTAATGATTGAAAAGGAAATAATAATGATGACCCAGCGAGTTGTATTTCTACTTTCAGAAAAACGCATAAATTAATTTTTGAGGTATAAATATAACGAAATTAACACATTTTATATTTTGCAGGGCTTTAAAAGTTTTTTTGGTTTTATCTTCTAAAACTATTTCCATGAATTGAACGATTTCTCTACTTTTGTACAACCGAAATGAGGTTCGGTTAAACTAGAAAATTATGATTAGTATCAATCCAAAAGAAATATCAACGCCGCAGCTGCATGCCTATCTGCAAAGTTCGGTAGGGCCGAGACCAATAGCTTTTGCAAGTACAATAAGCGAAAAAGGAATTCCAAACTTGTCGCCATTTAGTTTCTTTAATGTTTTTAGTGCTAATCCGCCAATTCTGGTTTTTTCGCCTTCAAGACGTGTACGCGACAATACAGTAAAACATACTTTAATTAATGCCGAAGCAACAAAGGAAGTTGTTATAAATGTCGTAAATTACGATTTGGTACAGCAGACTTCGTTAGCAAGTACAGAATATGGAGAAGGTGTAAACGAATTTATTAAAGCAGGTTTAACACAGATTCCGTCAGATTTGGTAAAACCATACCGCGTAAAAGAATCTCCGGTTCAGTTTGAATGCAAGATAACGCAGATTATTCCGTTAGGAACAGAAGGAGGAGCAGGGAACCTGATTTTATGTGAAGTAGTAAAAATGCATATTCACGAATCAATTTTAGATGAAAACGGAGCAATCGATCAGCATAAAATAGATTTGGTTTCAAGACTTGGGGGAAATTGGTATTCAAGATCGAATCAAGGACTTTTTGAAGTGCCAAAACCGCTGACAACTTTAGGAGTTGGTGTTGACGTAATACCTAATTTTATCAAGGAAAGTCCTGTGTTTAATGGGAATGACCTCGGAAAATTAGGAAATATCGAAGCCTTGCCTACAAGCGAAGAAGTTAGTATATTTGTGAAGGAAAATTTTTCTGTGAAAGGAGTTTTAAGCTCAGATGATCAGGAAAAAGTACACTTAGAAGCCAAAAAATATCTGAATAATGATGATATAGAATCGGCTTGGAAAGTGCTTTTAGCTAAAAAATAAGAATAGAAACAATAATTAATTATAGACGAAGATGGAAGTTATAGGAAAAGTAAAAGTGGTTAATCCTGAACAGCAAGTTAGTGCTTCATTCAAAAAAAGAGAATTAGTAGTTACTACAGATGAGCAGTATCCACAACACATTTTAATCGAATTTACACAAGATAAATGCGATTTATTGAGCAGCTATAAACAAGGAGAGGCAGTAAAAGTTTCTATCAATTTAAGAGGAAGAGAATGGGTTAATCCACAAGGAGAAACTAGATATTTCAATAGTATTCAAGGTTGGAGAATCGAAAGAATGGCACCAGAAGGACCTGCACAAACACCGTCAGTTCCTGCTGCAGAAGCTTTTGCTCCAGCTACAAATTTAAACGAAGACGAACCAGACGATTTACCGTTTTAAGAAAGTTTAAATTTCAAAACATAAATTCCAAATTCCAATTCATTAGCATGAATTTGGGATTTGGAATTTTTTGTATAAAGTTTAAGCAAAAACTTTGTCATTTCGACCGAAGGGAGAAATGACAAGATTGCGGAAGTTTGGAATTTGGAATTTCAGTATTGAGATTTCAATTTATATTGGAATTTTAAAAATTGATTATTAAAAAAAATGTATTTCCTATTTGACAGATTATATTTTCCACCCGTTTCAGAAGCTGATGATGAAGGCATTCTGGCCGTTGGCGGTGATTTGAGTCCGGAACGATTAAAACTGGCGTACAACAACGGAATATTTCCGTGGTTTAACGAAGGCGAATCGATTCTCTGGTGGGCTCCGGATCCGCGTATGGTTTTGTTTCTGGATGAGTTAATTGTCTCTAAAAGTATGCGTAACATTCTGAACAGGAATATATTTACGGTTACTTTTAATACACGTTTTAAAGAAGTAATTTTAAACTGTCAAAAAATATTGCGAGACGGTCAGGACGGAACCTGGATCTCTGATGAAATGATCGAATCTTATTGCGAACTTAATAAACAGGGAATTGCAAAATCTGTTGAGGTTTGGCAGGATGAGGTTTTGATAGGCGGTTTGTATGGAATAGATTTAGGCCATGTTTTTTGTGGCGAAAGTATGTTTTCTAAAGTATCAAATGCCTCTAAAGTCGGATTTATATATTTGGTAAATCATTTGAAAAAAGAGAATTATAAATTATTAGATTGTCAGGTTTATAATCCGCATTTAGATAGTTTAGGATGTCGCGAAATTGATCGTGACGAATTTATGTCCATTTTAAAAAGCAAATAAAAATGAGTGCAGTTCATGTTGTAAAAGAAATTTATATTTATCCGATAAAAAGCTTAGCAGGAATTAGTGTTCAATCTGCTCTGGCTGAAGAAATGGGATTTGAAAATGACCGAAGATGGATGTTAATCGATGCTGAAAATCAAATGATAACGCAAAGAGAACATCGTATTATGAGTCAGTTTTATCCACAAATTTCTGATGGAAAAATCAGTATTACTTTTAAGGATCAAAAACATGAATTTTCTATCAACGAACATTTGCAAAATTCTCTGGAAGTCGATGTCTGGGAAGATAAAAGCGAAGTTGTTGAGGTAAATCACGAAACTTCAAAATGGTTTAGTCAACATTTAGGTTTTGAATGCAAATTGGTCAAAATCATGAAAAATGGAGACCGCAAACATGAAAGTTCAAAACTAAAAGAAACTTTTAATGTAAGTTTAGCCGATGGTTATCCTTATTTATTAATTGGATCAAAAAGCCTGGATTTTTTAAATGACAAACTCGATGAAAAAATCACAGTAAAAAGGTTTCGTCCAAATATTGTAATCAGCAGTCAGAGTGAACATGAAGAAGATGATTTTAATACTTTTAAAATTGGAGAAGTTCAATTTAAAAATATAAAGCCTTGCGGAAGATGCATTATGGTTAATAATGATCCGGAAAATGGCAAATTAAAAAAAGAGCCTTTAAAAACCTTAAGCAAATACAGAAATGTAAATAATTCTGTTTTGTTCGGAACGAATATCGTGAGTTTAAACTCTGGAAATATTAAGGTTGGAGACGCACTGATTTTCTAGAAATTCAGTTTTGTAAAATTCCAGTTCAGTGTATTAAAAAGAACCAATTCGTTTTTTAAAACAGGTAATTCTAAAATTAATTTAAGCGTTTCGTGCGCCATCATATTTCCAATAATTCCGGGTAAAGTCCCCAAAACACCATTTAAATCACAATTCGGAACATCTTTCGGACCAGGCATTTCTGGGAACAAATCCCTAAGATTTTTACTTCCGTTGTGATTAAAAACTGCAATTTGCCCTTCAAATTTTAAGATGCTTCCGTAAACTAAAGTTTTATTTAATTCAACACATGTGTCGTTTACTAAATAGCGTGTTGTAAAATTATCTGAACCATCCACAATAATATCATATTGCTGTATAATTTTTGAGGCATTTTGAGAAGTTAGTTTTTCCTGAATGGCCTCGGCTTTAATTAACGGATTCAGTTTTGAAACTACATCTTTTGCCACAATTGCTTTAAATTGCCCAATTTCATTTTCGGTATATAAAATCTGCCTGTGCAGATTGTGAATTTCGATTGTGTCAAAATCCATGATTCCAATAAAACCAACTCCCGCAGTTGCAATATATTGTAAAATCGGACAGCCTAAACCACCTGCGCCAATTACTAAAACTCTAGCTTTTTTTAGTTTTTCCTGACCTTCATCGCCAATTTCTGGCAGAATAGTTTGTCTGTTGTAACGGAGGAATTCTTGTATAATGCTCACTTTAAATTTTAGATTTTAGATTGTTGATTTTAGATTGTTGATTTTGATTGTTGATTTTAGATTGGAATTTGGGATTTTAATATTGGGATTTTTAACAAAAACTTTTGCTCCAGTCCTTCCAAACGGGTTCATAGCCTGCATCTTTTATGATTTTTGAAATCTCTTCTGCAGAACGTTCATCGCTGATTTCGAATTGTTCTAAAGATTGCGGATCAACCACATAACCACCAGGATTTGTTTTTGAACCTGCGCTCATACTTGTAACGCCAATTGGGATTATATTGTTCCTGAATTTTTCATTTTCTCTGGTTGAAATCGAAATTTCTAAATCTTCATTCCACAAACGATAAGCGCAGATTAATTGTGTCAAATCTTTATCGTCCATAATAAAATTGGGTTCAATAATTCCTTCGGCGGGACGGAGGCGAGGGAATGAAACCGAATATTTCGTCTGCCAATATTTTTTTTGAAGATAATCTAAATGCAAAGCGTTGAAAAAACTATCTGTTCTCCAGTCTTCTAAGCCTAGTAAAACGCCTAAACCAATTTTATGAATTCCCGCAGTTCCAATTCTGTCCGGAGTTTCAAGCCTATAATCAAAATTTGATTTCTTCCCTTTGGTATGGTACTTTTTGTAAACTTCCTGATGATAGGTTTCCTGATAAACCAAAACCGAGTATACTCCGGCGCTATGTAAACGTTCATAATCTTCGGTAGAAAGCGGCTGAACTTCAACAGAAATAATCGAAAATTCTTCCCGAATTAAAGCAATTGCATTGAGGAAATAATTGATATTGACGGTATAATTTGCTTCCCCTGTAACCAATAAAACATGATCAAAACCTGTGTTTTTTAAGGCTTCAACTTCGAGTTTTATTTCAGCATCAGAAAGTGTTTTTCGTTTGATTTTATTGTCTAAACTAAAACCGCAATACGTACAGATATTTTGGCATTCGTTGCTTAAATATAACGGCGCATACATTTGAATCGTTTTCCCGAAACGTTTTTTGGTGATTTCATGGCATTTTTGTGCCATTTCTTCTAAATAATTTTGAGCAATAGGAGAGATTAGAATCAAAAAATCATCGAGATTGAGTTTGGTTTTTGCCAAAGTTCGTTCGACATCTTTTGATGTAGTTTGGTATATTTTCGATTGAATAGTATCCCAATTATATTGCTCAAAAATTGATTTGAATGTGTTCATTTTTTATTTTGTTTTTTAACGCAAAGTGCACTAAGAATACGCAAAGTTCACTAAGCTTTGAGTTCTTATTATTAATAATAAAGTTCACAAAGCTTAGTGAACTTTGCGAAAAAACTTTGAGAACTTTGCGTTAGAAAATTACTCATAAAGAAAAGAAGTTAAAGGACTAGAAGCCACAGCATAATTTTGTTGATTGGCTACTTTTGCTTCAAAGGCTTTTCTTCCTGCTATTACTGCTTCTTTGAAAGCTTCGGCCATTAATTTTGGATTTCCGGCAACGGCAATTGCGGTATTAACCAAAACAGCATCGGCACCAATTTCCATTGCTTTTGCAGCGTCAGACGGAGCGCCGATTCCGGCGTCTACTATTACGGGAACGTTACTTTGTTCAATTATAATTTCTAGAAAATCAATGGTTTTTAAACCTTTATTACTTCCAATTGGAGAACCTAACGGCATTACCGCAGTTGTTCCGGCACTTTCTAAATGTTTACACAAAACAGGATCGGCATGAATGTAAGGCAGAACAAAAAAACCAAGTTTAGCCAATTCTTCCGTAGCCTTTAAAGTTTCAATAGGATCTGGCATTAAATACTTTGGATCCGGATGAATTTCCAGTTTTATCCAATTTGTTTCTAATGCTTCACGAGCCAGTTGAGCAGCAAAAATGGCTTCTTTTGCATTTCTTGCCCCAGAAGTATTCGGCAGTAAATTGATATTTGGATGTTTTAAATGCGAAAGAATAGCATCGGTTTCAGTTTCTAAATCAATGCGTTTTAAAGCAACGGTTACCAATTCACTTTCTGAAGCTAAAATCGCTTCTTCCATTTCTTTGTTAGAACCAAATTTCCCTGTTCCTAAAAACAAACGGGATTTGAAGCTTTTGTCTCCAATATTAAACAATGACGTTTGCATATAATTTTTCCTTTAATTGTTTAATTAGTATTTTTTTCTCTGCACTTTCTGTAATGATTCCAGAAACGGCAATTCCGTGAATTCCGGTTTCCATTAATGGACTCACATCTTTTAATTTAATGCCGCCAATAGCATAAACAGGAATCTCGATTTTATCTTTTTTCATTTTTTGGAGAATCTCGAAATATCCAGATAATCCTAAAATCGGACTTAGTTTTTCTTTTGTAATCGTAAATCGAAAAGGGCCTAAACCAATATAATCGCAGCCATTTTTGACATGATTTTGAATGTGTTCAAAAGTATTAGCCGTTCCACCAATAATTTTTGTTGCTCCTAAAATGGCTCTCGCTTCATCGATTTTCATATCGGTTAACCCTAAATGAACCCCGTCTGCAGCAATCTGCTCAGCAAGGTGCAGATCATCATTTATAATAAAATTAGCCAGATACTCTTCGCACAAAGGTTTTACCTTCTCTGCTAAAGCAAATGTTTCTTTGCTGGTTTGATTTTTAAAACGCATTTGTACCCATTTACAGCCGGCATCCAGAGCATGATGAATATTGTACAATTGTTCTTTGATGGTTTCGCCTTGTGAAATGTATTGCAATTTGTTATACATAATGATATCCAATTAATGTTGAACTTGAACTCAGGTAATTTTCGATATATATTTTAGCATTTTTGCAGGCTTCTGTTATATTTTGATTTAAAGCCAAATTGGAAGCAATTGCAGAAGAAAGCACGCAGCCGGAACCGTGTTTTTCAAAGCATTTTTTATTAGTTGGAAGCAAATCCAAAACTTCATTTTTAAGAAATAAAAGATCGGTTCCTATTGCTGATTCGTTATGTCCGCCTTTCAATAAAATATTGGTTGTAATTTCATTTTGCGGCCGAAGATTCTTTGAAATAAATCCCGGAAATAAAATCTCAATTTCATTATAATTCGGCGTAATCAAATCAATTTTAGACAAGATTTTATGTAAATCAGAATAGTCTTTAATGGTCATAAATTCAAAATTTGTTGTCGATCTAAGAACAGGGTCCCAAACAATTTTAGTTGATGGAGAAAGCATTTTAAGCGTAGAAACAATTCGGTTTAAATCATACAAAGAAGAAACAATTCCAATTTTGACAGCACTGATTTTATAATTTAAAAAGAGAGTTTCAATAGACCGAATAACAAAACTCAAATCTGTCCATTGAATCTCATAAAATGTATTTTCGGTCTGAATCGTATTGGCTGTTGTAATAGCAAAACCAGTTACTTTATGCTGTTCAAATGTTTTGATATCAGCCAAAATACCAGCTCCGCCAGACGGATCTAAACCTGCTATTGTAAGTACGAAAGGACGATTTGCTGACATAATTTAAATTGTTTTATCGGGTTTTCGTTATTCCAGATTGTTCCTAAAAGAGCGATATCATCAAATCCATTTTCTATTGTTTTTTGAATGTTTTGAAGATCAATTCCGCCTAAAGCAATCACTTTTGTTTCATAATTTGTTCTTGATTTTAATGCTTCAAAAAGATCAGTTTTTGGTCCATAATTTTCCTTTGAAATACTTTTGAAAACCGGGCTTAGAAACGCGTAATCAAAATCATTTTCCAGAGAATTAAAATCTTCTATAGAATGTGTTGATGTTGAAAAATTATACCTACAAGGTTTTGGAAACCTTGCAGGAAAATCATGAATGCGGTTTCTTTCTTTTTCAGAAAAATGAATTGTGTTAATTCCAAAATCTTCTGCCAATAGATGATGATTGTGCAAAACAATTCGATCTCTAAATTCAATCTTAATTTGATGAATAAATTGCGCCATTTCCAATTCAGAAAAATCAGGCTTCCGAACATGAAGCAAAGACAATCCTTCTTCAAATAAAGAATGAAGAATTCGAATTTCATCTTCAATAAAAAAACGATTTGTAATTACAATCATATCTTTTTTCTATGCTCTTTATTCTATTTTCTTTTAGATATAAATCTCTTTCCCCTGTTCAATAAACTCCTCTGATTTCTCTTTCATTCCTTTTTCTGCGGCAGCGACATCTCTAATTTCCTGAGATATTTTCATAGAACAGAATTTTGGGCCGCACATAGAACAGAAATGCGCCACTTTTGCACCATCTGCAGGAAGCGTTTCATCGTGAAATTCTCTTGCTGTATCTGGATCTAAAGCCAAATTAAATTGATCTTCCCAACGGAATTCAAAACGAGCTTTACTTAAAGCATTATCGCGGTATTGCGCTCCCGGATGACCTTTTGCCAAATCTGCAGCATGAGCAGAAATTTTATAAGTAATCACGCCATCTTTTACGTCTTTTTTGTTTGGTAAACCAAGATGTTCTTTTGGAGTTACATAACACAACATCGCACAGCCGTACCAGCCAATCATAGCAGCACCAATTGCAGACGTAATATGATCGTAACCCGGTGCAATATCGGTTGTTAATGGGCCTAAAGTATAAAATGGAGCTTCATGGCAATGTTCTAATTGTTTGTCCATGTTTTCTTTAATCATGTGCATTGGAACGTGTCCAGGGCCTTCAATGAAAACCTGAACATCATGTTTCCAGGCAATTTTGGTTAATTCGCCTAAAGTTTCTAATTCAGCAAATTGTGCAGCATCATTGGCATCGGCAATTGAACCCGGACGTAAACCGTCTCCTAAAGAAAAAGCAACATCATATTGTTTCATGATTTCGCAGATTTCTTCAAAGTGCGTGTACAAGAAGTTTTCTTTATGATGAAATAAACACCATTTTGCCATAATGGAGCCACCGCGCGAAACGATTCCTGTTACACGATTTGCAGTTAAATGAATGTAACGAAGCAAAACTCCGGCGTGAATCGTAAAATACGAAACACCTTGTTCTGCCTGTTCGATTAAAGTATCGCGGAAAATTTCCCAAGTTAAATCTTCGGCAATTCCTTTTACTTTTTCCAAAGCTTGGTAAATTGGAACGGTACCAATTGGAACGGGCGAATTACGAATAATCCATTCTCTGGTTTCGTGAATATTTTTTCCTGTGGACAAATCCATAATGGTGTCAGCGCCCCAGCGGCAAGCCCATACAGCTTTTTCTACTTCTTCTTCAATGCTTGAAGTCACAGCACTGTTACCAATATTGGCATTAATTTTCACCAAGAAATTACGACCCACAATCATAGGTTCGCTTTCTGGATGATTGATATTGTTTGGGATTATAGCTCTTCCGCAAGCCACTTCTGCGCGAACGAATTCCGGAGTGATCTTGCTTTTTGGTGTATTGGCTCCAAAACTATGACCGCCGTGCTGGCATTGCATGGCTTTCGTTTGTTCGTTTAAAAGTTCAATGCGTTGGTTTTCGCGAATCGCTATATATTCCATTTCCGGAGTAATGATTCCTTGTTTGGCGTAATACAATTGCGTTACGTTTGCGCCTTTTTTAGCACGTTTTGGCTGATGTAAATATTCAAAACGAAGGTGATTCAGAGTTTCATTTTTCAATCGGCTTTGTCCATAATCGGATGTGATTTCGCTTAAAATCTCAACATCATTTCGATCTAGAATCCAGCTTTCGCGTAAGCGTGGCAATCCTTTTCGAATATCAATTTCGATATTTGGATCTGTGTATGGACCAGAAGTATCATAAACAGTTACGGGAGGATTTTTTTCGATTCCACCGTTTGAAAGTTTAGTGTCGCTAAGATGAATCTCACGCATCGCCACTTTTATAGGATGAATTTCACCGTCTATATATACTTTTTTCGAATTCGGAAATGGGGTTCTGGATATTTGTTCTTCTGTTGTCATCGTGTTTTTTGTTTCAGGTTTGAAGTTTAAAGTTTCAAGTTGATATGGATTATGTTTTTTAACGCATTTGTTTCTGTAGAGACGCACAGCAGTGCGTCTACGTCCAGTATATAATTGGAATTTGAAATTTTTATATTGGGATTTCAGCCTCCCTGCGTGGCAGAAATAATTAAAATTTCGTCAGTTTCTTGTACGAGGAATTCGTTCCATTTGGTTTTTGGAACAACAGTATTGTTAATAGCAACGGCGATTCCGTTTTGTTTGTGCGGAATTTCGAGATCGAGCAATGATTGAACGCTTAGCGATTCAGCATTGAAATGTTTGGTTTGTTGATTGATTTTTAGTTCCATTCCTTCTTGAATTAGTATAGAGTCATACTTTAGGAATGGCTACAAGAACGCATAAAAATGCGCGCAGAAGTCATCTTACTTTTCCCTACGCTAGTATGAACTAGATCAGGTTCAGAGGGTAAAATCTCAGCCTACAAGTTGTAGACACCCCTAAAGTGTGAAGCAAATATATGTAATTTTTGTTTAAAAGTTTCAGGTTTCAAGTTTCAGGTTCAAAAAAACTGAAAACTGTCACTGAAAACTGCGACTAACGACTGGAAACTATTTTTTTCTCGTCCAGCAGTCTTCGATATGATCATTGACCATTCCGGTTGCTTGCATGTGAGCGTAAATAACGGTTGAGCCTACGAATTTGAATCCGCGTTTTTTTAAATCTTTGCTGATTGCATCTGAAAGAGGCGTTGTTGCCGGAACGTCTTTTAAAGTTTTGGGATTATTGTCGATAGGTTTTCCATCGGTGAATTTCCATATATACTCTGAAAAACTTCCAAATTCTTCCTGAACTTTTATAAAAGCCTGAGCGTTTGAAATAGTTGCTTTAACTTTAAGTTTATTTCGGATGATTCCGGTATTATGCAATAATTCTTCGATTTTATCTTCAGAATAATTCGCAATTTTTTTATAATCAAAATGATCGAAAGCGTTTCTGAAATTCTCTCTTTTATTTAAAATTGTAATCCAGCTTAATCCAGCCTGAAAAGTTTCTAAAATTAAAAACTCAAATAAAGATGCGTCATCATAAACAGGAACGCCCCATTCTTCGTCATGATATTTTTTATATAAATCACTGGCTGAACACCAGCCGCATCTTACTGGATCTTCGTTTTTCATTATTTTCCTATTTGCCAGCTATATCCTTTTACTCCTGGAATATAAGCAGAACGACCAATTATAATCAATTCGTTATGGATTTTTTTGTCGTACTTAATGCCAATTGCTGTTCCTGATGTATATAATTTATTAGCTTTAAAAGTAATTTTCATAAGACCATCTTTGAATTTAGCATCTGAAACTTTTTCAATAAACCAGGTCGACCGCCATTTTATGGCTATTTCATCTTCAGAAGTTTTTGTAATACTTTTTACAAGTTTTACGGCTTCTTTAGGGATTTCAAAATTTTCAGTTAATTGTTTCTGATTTAAAGTCTGTCCAATTTTACTGAGAGAAAGTATTTTTTTTAGATTGCCAAATGTTACCAAAGATTTGTTTTCTTCTTCATTCCAGTTTAAGTTAGCGTTTTCTGTCTCAACTTGTTGATTTTGAATTTGTGGTCTGCTTTGGCTTTCTTTTTTTGATGAAAAATGATTTCGTTTGTCAGTTGCAGAATTATGAGCAAGATCTTTAGATATCCCGATAGTTTTTAATGGTGTTTTTTTTAATGTTTTCGCAGAAGCGGGATTTAATTTATCGACAGGATAAATTGTTTTTCGTTTCTGCTGCTTTTTTTCATCGTTGCCACAGCCCATCAAAAAACAGGTAATTGAAAGAAATAGCGTGGCAATTGTCTTTTTCATAACTACAAGATAGCTTTAATCTTTGATAGTAAGATCTTCTTCCAAATATTTTTTTATCAAATGATGTCCAAGGTAAATTAAAGGAGTTAATACAACCGCAACCGAAAGTTTGAAAATGTAACCTGTTAGCCCAGAGGTGATAAAAGTTTTAAAATCGATTTTTCCGGGAAGCCAGAAAGCAATTCCCAGTACAATAAAAGAGTCAAATAATTGAGAAATTACAGTAGAACCAGTTGCTCTTAACCATATTTTCTTTTCTCCGGTTCTTTTTTTGAAAAACCAAAAAATCCAAACATCGATTAACTGTGATACCATAAAAGCAACAATACTTCCGAAGATAATCCACATACTTTGTCCAAAAACGGCATGAAACTGCTCATCATTAACCGGACTGATTCCTTTTGCTGCCGGAATTACAATCGCCATAAATAAAATTAAAAAAGCATATGCAATTAAACAAGCAGTTATAAAAGAGAGTTTTTTTACTCCTTTTTCGCCAAAGTATTCATTAATCAAATCAGTAGTTAGAAAAACAATCGGCCAGGGCAAAATCCCTATACTCATTACAAAAGGACCAATCTGAATTAATTTTCCTCCAATAAGTTCAGCCACAACGGCATTGGTTATAAATATTCCTGATAGAACTACAAAGACAATTTCTTTTCGGGTTTTAAACATGTTATTTTGGTTATGATGATTCAAATTTAAACTATTTCTTTAAATGTTCGAAATGGATTAATGAGTTCGTTTGAAGTTTGCTTTTGATTGGTTAATTTTGAGATGCTGCTTTTTTTTTGGGAAACTATTTAAGCAGAAGAATTATTAATGCATTTTATTATGAAAACACAAATAGATTTAAATAATCCGTTACTTCAGGAATGGTCTGGTGCTTATGGCGGAGTTCCGGATTTTACAAAATATAAAATCTCTGATTTTAAACCTGCAATTGAGTTTGCCATTCAGGAGAAATTAGATGAAATAGATGCAATTGCAAACAACATTGAAGAACCTACTTTTGATAATACAATTGTGGCTTTAGAACTTTCGGGCGAAAAACTGGATAGAATTCATGCCGTTTACGGAATTTACAGATCAAATTTAAGCAGTCCTGAATTTAATGTGGTTGATACAGAAATGTCTCCAAAATTGGCAGAGATTAGTGATAAACTATATCAAAACGATAAGCTGTTTCTAAGAATTGAAAAACTATATAAAAGTGCCGAAAGTAAAAATTTAAATGCTGAACAACAGCGTTTGCTTTGGCTTTATTATACCGATTTTGTTCGAGAAGGGGCGGAGTTAAATGAAGAAGATAAAAAGGAAGTAGCCAAAATTAATCAGGAACTTGCCGGGCTTTTTACTCTTTTCAGCCAAAAATTATTAGCAGAAGAAAATGATCAGTTTTTAGAATTAAAATCTGAAAATGATTTGGATGGTTTGCCTGAGGAATTTAAAAACGCAGCCATTGCTGAAGCGAAAGAAAGAAAGCTGAATAGTTTAGCTAGTATTGGCAACACAAGATCTTCAATAGAACCGTTTTTGACTTTTTCAAATCGAAGAGATTTACGAGAAAAAGCATTTGATATTTTTGTAAAACGTGGTGATAACAAGAATCAAAATGATACTAATGAAACGCTGGTTTCCATTTTACAATTGCGTGCGAAGAAAGCAAAAATATTAGGTTTTAAGAATTTTGCAGAATGGAGTTTATCTAATAAGATGGCTAAAGATCCGCAGAAAACTTTGGATTTAATGGAATCTGTATGGAAACCTGCTGTTGAAAAAGTAAAAAATGATGTAGTTGCAATGCAGGAAATGGTAAATAACGAAGGGGGGAATTTTAAAATTCAACCTTGGGATTATCGTTATTATGCCGAAAAAGTACGCAAAGCAAAATATGATTTAGACCAAAACGAGATAAAACAATATCTGCAGTTAGAAAATTTACGTGAAGCCATGTTTTGGGTTGCGGGTGAATTATTTAATTTAGGATTTAAACAATTATTTGATGTTCCGGTTTATCATCCCGATGTTCGCGTTTGGGAAGTGAATAATAAGGATACAGGTAAATTAATCGGGCTGTGGTACTTTGATCCTTATGCGCGTGTTGGCAAGCGTTCTGGAGCGTGGATGAATTCGCATAGAGATCAGCAAAAAATAAAACAAAACGTACTGCCAATAGTATCGAATAACTGCAATTTTATAAAAGGAAATAGTGATGATCCAGTATTGATTTCCTGGGACGATGCTACAACTTTATTTCATGAATTTGGGCACGCTTTGCACGGTTTATGTTCAAATGTTACTTATCCTAGTTTGTCAGGAACTTCGGTTGCGAGAGATTATGTTGAGTTTCCTTCGCAATTACTGGAACATTGGCTGGCAACTCCAGAGGTACTGAACAAGTTTGCACTTCATTATAAAACAAACCTGCCGTTGTCTGAATCTTTGGTAGAAAGAATAGAAAAAGCGGCTAATTTTAATGAAGGTTTTGCAACTGTCGAAACCATTTCGAGTTCTTTTGTAGATATGAAATTGCATTTAACGACTGAAACAGTTGATCCGCATCAATTTGAAAAAGATGTTTTGGAAGAAATCAATATGCCGTCAGAGATTGTGATGCGACATAGAATTCCGCAATTTGCCCATATTTTTTCAAGTGACGGATATGCAGCGGGATATTACAGTTATTTATGGGCTGACGTAATAAATGCAGATGCTTATGAAGCTTTTCTGGAAGGTGATGGGCCTTATGATAAAAAAGTAGCAGAACGTCTTTATGAGATTGTTTTAAGTGTTGGGAATAGTGTCGATAATGAAAATATGTATGAGGATTTTAGAGGACATGCTCCAAAATCTGATGCTTTGATGCGTGCGAGAAATTTTCCAGTTGAGAGCTAAAAACTGAAAATAAAAAAGCCCGAATAAATTAATATTCGGGCTTTTTATATTGAAATAATAATATATTAACCTAAAGTAACTCTTTTGAAACCTGTGATTTCAACGTTGAATCCTTTAACGTAATCACCAACTTTTTTACTATCGTCTTTGATAAAGTTTTGATCTAACAAAGCTTTCTCTTGATCTAAAGTAGTGTTGTCAGAGATAAAACGCTGAACTTTTCCTGGAATAATTTTGTCCCAAATTTGCTCTGGTTTACCTTCAGCTTTTAATTCAGCTTTAGCATCTTCTTCAGCTTGTTTTAAAACTTCTGGAGTTAATTGAGAGTAAGAAATGTATTTAGGAACATTTTTTAAAGTTTTTCCTAAACGTTTTGCTTCTTCATTATCTTTTTCGATTACAGCAATACGAGCAGCAAGTTCAGATTCAACGAAAGCAGGATCAAAATCTTTGTAAGATAATGTATCAGCTCCCATAGAAGCAACTTGCATAGAAACATCTTTAGTTAAAACGTCAGCGTTAGGAATTGCAGCAGAAATTGCAGTTAATGCAGCAATTTTGTTAACGTGAACATAAGATCCAACGAAAGCACCTTCTAAAATTTCAAAACCACCGATTTCGATTTTCTCACCGATAACTCCAGTTTGCTCGATTAATTTTTCAGCAACTGTAATTCCGTTGAAATCTGAAGCTAAGAAATCTTCTTTAGAAGAGAAGTTAATAGCTCTTTCTACTAAATCTTTAGCCAAAGTTACGAAAGCCTCATTTTTACCTACGAAGTCAGTTTCGCAGTTTAAAGTGATGATCGCTCCTTTAGTGTTGTCAGCATTAACAAAAGAAACAGCAGCTCCTTCAGAAGACTCACGGTCAGAACGGTTAGCAGCAACTTTTTGTCCTTTTTCTCTAAGGACTTGTATAGCTTTATCGAAATCTCCATCAGCTTCAACTAAAGCTTTTTTACAGTCCATCATTCCGGCACCTGTAGATTGTCTTAATTTATTTACGTCTGCAGCAGTAATTGTTGCCATAATATTTTGAATTTTAATGTTAAAAGTAAAAATTCCATCTTTTAAATTCTAAACTCCAATTTTATTAAATTATCAACATAACGTTTTTAATTTGTGGTTTGGATTTTAAAATTTAAAATTTGGAATTTAAAATTTGATTTATTCTTCAGTTGCAGGAGCAGCCTCAGCCTCAGCAGCAGGAGCAGCAGCTTCTTCAGCTACTTCAACTTCTTTTTCAGAACCTCTGTCAGAAAGACCTTCGATAACTGCAGTAGTCACTAAAGATAAAATTTTGTCAATTGATTTAGAAGCATCATCATTTGCTGGAATAACGTAATCAACCTCTCTTGGGTCAGAATTCGTATCAACCATTGCGAAAACTGGAATGTTTAATTTTTGTGCTTCTTTTATTGCGATGTGTTCAGCTTTGATATCTACTACGAACAATGCTGCAGGTAGTCTAGACATATCAGCGATTGAACCTAAGTTTTTCTCTAATTTAGCACGTAGACGATCAACTTGCAAACGCTCTTTTTTAGATAACGTCATGAAAGTACCATCTTTCTTCATTTTATCAATAGAAGACATTTTTTTAACTGCCTTTCTGATAGTTACGAAGTTAGTTAGCATTCCACCTGGCCATCTTTCAGTGATGTAAGGCATGTTTGCAGCTTTTGCTTTATCAGCAACGATGTCTTTAGCTTGTTTTTTGGTAGCTACGAATAAAATTTTTCTACCTGATGCAGCGATTTTTTTCAAAGCTTCGTTAGCTTCTTCAATTTTAGCTGCAGTTTTATATAGATTGATAATGTGAATACCATTACGCTCCATATAAATGTAAGGAGCCATGTTTGGATCCCATTTTCTAGTCATGTGTCCAAAGTGAACACCTGCTTCTAGTAATTCTTTTACTTCTATTTTGTTTGCCATTTTTGTACTAGTTTACGTTCTGTTGATTAGCAATGTATAAATGGCGATTTCTCTGGCTTTATACATTTAGATGCTAAACTATATCCTACCTCGATAGGAGAGCAACAATAACTGTGTTTTTTAATTTCAATAAATAATTGATAATGTCTTGTCCCATCTGAACAAGACAGGTAATATTAACGTTTAGAGAATTGGAATCTCTTACGAGCTTTCTTCTGACCGAATTTCTTACGTTCAACCATTCTAGGGTCTCTTGTTAATAAACCTTCTGGTTTTAGGATAGCTCTGTTTTCGATGTTCACTTCACACATTACACGTGCTAATGCCATTCTTACAGCTTCTGCCTGACCAGTTGAACCACCTCCGTAAACGTTTACTTTTACATCAAAGTTACTAGCATTTTCTGTCATAGATAATGGTTGTAATACTTTGTATTGTAAAGTTGCAGTTGGAAAGTAAGTTGCGAATTCTTTTTTGTTTACAGTGATTTTACCTGTTCCTTCAGAAACATATACACGTGCAACAGCGGTTTTTCTTCTACCGATTTTGTGAATAACTCCCATTACTTAAGATCGTTTAGGTTAACAGTTCTAGGTTTTTGAGCTCCGTGAGTATGCTCAGCACCTACAACAACATTTAGATTTCTAAAAAGTTCAGCTCCTAATTTGTTTTTAGGTAACATTCCTTTTACAGCTTTTTCTACTAATAATGCAGGGTTTTTAGATTGCAATACTTTAGCAGTTAAAGTTCTTTGTCCTCCTGGGTAACCTGTATGACGCATGTAAATTTTGTCATTCATTTTTGTACCTGTAAGGTTAATTTTTTCTGAGTTGATAACAATTACGTTATCTCCACAGTCAACGTGCGGTGTGTAACTTGGCTTGTACTTACCTCTTAAGATCATCGCAACCTTTGAAGCAAGACGACCTAAGTTGTGACCTTCTGCATCAACAACAATCCACTCTTTAGTTACAGTGGCTTTGCTAGCTGAAATTGTCTTGTAGCTTAATGCGTCCATAATATTATTTTAATTAAACATTCCATCCCCAATAAAGGGGATGCAAAAGTACAATTAATTATTTTAAAACCAAATACCTGAAAAGAATATTTTATATCCTGAAAATCAGGCTTTCAGTTTTTATTTTTAAAACCATAAAAAAACCGCCCTCACAATAACGCGAGGGCGGTTCAAAATTAACCTTAATTTTTAACTAAACAATAAATATATTGGCTATATCGACCACTTGTTGTGTCGTTAACGGTTCATCATAAGCTTCTGATCCTGCGGCAGCACCAAATGCTGAGGCTGTATTGAAGCCTGCCTGCATGGTTACTCCTTCGCCATCATAAACAGCCTGCGTTGCTGCCGGCATTCCGGCACCTCTTTCAGCATTAGAGATCCAGCCTTTTAAACCTCGCAATCTTCTAACTTCAGAAGCGTGTCTGGCCTCAACTGAGTGAATTTGTAATGCTGCTGTCAGTAAATCTGGTGTAGATATTAAGTTAGCGGCCTGACCTTTATAAGCTCTTACACCTGTATCTTCAAAAGCTTGTGCCAATGCCAAAAAGGTAGGATAGTCATTAAAAGGATCAAATGCTCCGCCTACGGTAAAATCAAAAGTAGGCTTTGGAACAAAATTAGCACTCATTGTTCCGCCAAGTCCCGCAATTAAAAACGAAACGTGATCTGCTTCGTGTGCCGCGATTTGCTGAAAAACTTTTAAATCGCGTCCGCCATTTTCAGAAGCTGGGATTACTCCAGAATCTAATGCCATGGCGTAAAATTCGTTTTCCAGATATTCCAGAGTCAATGCAAACTGCAAAGCTCCAATTGGTGTCGCTGGTGTTGCCGTTATGTCTTTTGCAAAAGCTTTATTAGTAAAAGCAGCCAATCCAAAAGGAATTGATGCCATTGCCAGGTTTTTTCCGATATTCCCAAACTGCGTAAAACTGTCTCTTCTCGAGCCAGTGCTTTTCATTAAGCTGTCATCAGTAAAGGTTTCTATAAATTTTAAAATATTCATAATTTCTAATTTTTAGCTAGTTAAGATTAAGGTAAATAATTGGCCGTGAATTTTGTGGTTATAAATCCTGCGGCAACTGGTAGGATTTTTGACGGATCTTTTGCGACGTCTAATCCAGTTGAAGTGCTTATAATATCATCTCCGGCAAAATCTTTTGAATTCGGGTTGATCAAACTTCTAATAGCAGAAGCATGTCTGGCTTCTACAGAAACAATTTTTCCGGCTAATAATAAATAATCAGGGCTTTTAATAAGTCTGCCTGCTCCATTATAAGCAGCAACACCAGTATCTTCAAGTGCTTTTGCGGTAGCTAAAACTTCGGTACGGCTATTAAAATTTAAAGCACCATAACTAAAGGCTAAAGAAGGAAGTAATTGAGAACCAGGATCTGGAAGCGCTCCGGTTAAAGCGGCTTTAAAAAAATCTCTGTGCACTACTTCGTGATGGTAAAGATCTGTAAGGACCTGACGTTCTGTGTCATTAAATACAGTATTAAAGTTGGAGGCATTTACCACTTTAGTGTAAAAATCGGCTTCTAACTGCTCTAAGGCGTACGCATAAGTTAGAACACCAAAGTCTCCTGAGCCTAAGTCAAAAACACCATTTTTGACTCCAGGTAAGGAATTATCCTCCATATTGTCATCGTTATCATTGTCGCTGCAACCAGCTAAAACCAAACCTGCGGTAACTAATGTTAGTCCACTGAGCTTCAGAAAGCTCCTTCTGCTATCCAGGGAAGGGTTGACTTCCTGAATTTTAACTTCGTTTTTCATAATCTAGGCTTTTATTAAGTTAATAACATTCTATTAAGTTTATTAACGAAATTTTTAGACATGCGGTTTCAGAAATTTCTTCTTTTTTAGAATTATTTCGAATAGATACTATTATTTCAAATAGTGGTAGGGGTTTTTTGTTTTATTTTCGGTAATTCTACTATATTTGTATTAATTACATAAACTTTTATTAGATGAAAGCTAAAGCAACTCTAAAACAAATTGCGAAGGAACTAGGTGTTTCTGTGTCTACAGTGTCTAAAGCACTAAACGACAGCCCGGAAATAAGTGAGCAGACGAAGGTGAAGATTAAAGAGTATGCCAAACTCAAAAATTATAAACCGAATGTTATTGGTCTGAACTTGAAGAATCGAAAAACCAAAACAATTGGTGTAATTATACCTAATATATTAAACTCCTTTTTTGCAAAGGTTTTTAGCGGCATCGAAAAGGTTGCCGATAAAAAAGGATATAATGTAATTACGTGTATTTCGAACGAATCTTTAGAGAAAGAAATTCATACGCTTGAAATGTTAAGCAACGGAACTATCGACGGATTTATTCTTTCGGTTTCTGAAGAAGCACAAAAGCTGCAAGATTACAATCACTTTTCGGCTATTATTAATGACGGGACGCCAATTGTAATGTTTGACAGAATTGCTGATGAAGTAGAATGTGATAAAGTTGTAGTTGATGATTTTGACTCTGCTTTAAACTCAACGCAGCATTTAATCAATTTAGGGTGTAAAAATATCGCCTTAATTTCTTCTGTAGATAATTTAAGTGTTGGAAAATTAAGAGCTGACGGATATTTAAAAGCTTTAAAAGACAATAATATTCCGGTAAACGAAAAAATTATTCTTCGTACCGATTCTGAAGATGATATGAAAGCTAAGATTGACGCTATTTTTGACAATAAAGTTGATGCGATTTTTGCTTTAGATGAAAATGATTCAGTTGCGGCTTTAAGAGTAAGTTTGAAAAAAGGTTTTAAAGTTCCGGAAGATATTTCGATAATTGGTTTTGCAGACGGAATTTTAGCTTCAAGACGTTTATCTCCAAGTTTAACAACAGTAAGCCAGCACGGAATTGAAATTGGTGAAGTTGCTGCCAAAAAACTAATCGAAAGACTGGAAGAACCAGAAGGCGAAACTTCTGATTACGAAACAATCATTATCAAAACAAAATTGAAAGAAAGAGAGTCTACAAGAAAGGCTTAATTGTAAAAAATATAATCCATAAAAAAAGGACTGTTCGAAAGAACAGTCCTTTTTTTATGTTTAGTGTCATTTCGACGAAGGAGAAATCTCCGCAAGTAACTCCGCAATGAGGATCCAATCTTTGTAGAGCTTCTCGCGAAGATTTCTCCTTCGTCGAAATGACAAGATTGTGTTGATTATTGTTGATTCATAAATCTAAAATCAACAATCAAAAATCTAAAATAAATTAATGCGCTTCTAACCAATCTTTACCCAAACCAAGTTCAACTTCTAAAGGAACCGCCATTTTGAAAGCATTTTCCATTTCGTGTTTAATCATTGGCTGGATTTTTTCTAATTCGTCGTTGTGTACATCAAACACAAGCTCATCATGAACTTGCAGCAGCATTCTGGATTTCCAGTTTTCGTCTTGTAATTTTTTATGAATGTTAATCATGGCAATTTTAATCACATCGGCAGCACTTCCCTGAATTGGTGCATTTACAGCATTTCGTTCGGCAGCACTTCTCACAACGGCATTCGCAGAATTAATATCTTTTAAATAACGGCGACGACCTAAAATAGTTTGTACATAACCGTTTTCACGCGCAAAATCAACCTGATCCTGCATATATGATTTTAATCTCGGATACGTTTTGTAATAAGCATCAATCAAAGCTGCACTTTCACCGCGAGATAATGAAGTCTGATTACTTAATCCGAAAGCAGAAACACCATATATAATTCCAAAGTTTACCGTTTTAGCATTACTTCTTTGTTCGCGTGAAACTTCTTCAAGCGCTACATCAAAAACTTTTGCTGCAGTAGCTCTGTGAATATCTTCACCGTTTTGGAAAGCTACAATCATATTTTCTTCACCACTCAAAGCAGCGATAATTCGTAATTCAATTTGCGAGTAATCGGCAGAGATTAACGTGTGATTTTCATCGCGTGCTACGAAAGCTTTACGAATCTGACGTCCTCTTTCCGTACGAATCGGAATGTTTTGTAAATTCGGATTATTAGAACTCAAACGTCCAGTTGCGGCAACAGTCTGCATATAATCGGTATGAACGCGTAATGTCTTTTTATCAACTTGTTCCGGCAAAGCCAAAATATAAGTACTTTGAAGTTTCACCATTTGACGCCAGTCCAAAATTTGTTTTACAATAGGATTGTCGTTTGCTAAATAAGTCAAAACTTCCTCTCCGGTTGCATATTGACCCGTTTTGGTTTTCTTTTGCTTTGCTCCGCCAATTTTAAGTTTATCAAATAAAATATCTCCTAATTGTTTTGGAGAGGCAAGATTAAATTTCTCGCCGGCAGTTTCATATATCTGTTCTTCTAAAGATTTGATTTCAATTTCCATCTCTCCAGACATTTGTTTTAAGAAATCAACATCAAGGCGAATTCCTTCTGTTTCCATTGCAGCTAAAACGCTTACTAACGGAATTTCAATTTCATCAAACAGCTTTTTAGTTTCTGTTTTGTCTAATTCTGTAGTAAAGATTTCTTTTAATTGTAAAGTAACATCAGCATCTTCTGCAGCATATTCTTTAATATCTTCTAAAGGAACATCACGCATCGAAAGCTGATTTTTTCCTTTTTTACCAATTAAAGTTTCAATTGATTTTGGTGAATATTTTAAATATGTTTCGGCTAAAATATCCATATTATGACGCATATCCGGATTAATCAAATAATGCGCAATCATCGTATCAAAAAGTTTTCCTTTTACCGTAACGCCGTAATTAGCAAGAATTTTTAAATCGTATTTTAAATTCTGTCCAATTTTTTCGATGTTTTCATTTTCAAAAAACGGAACAAATTTGTCTACCAAAACTTTTGCTTCTTCCTGACTTTCCGGAAACGGAACATAAAATGCTTTTCCTTTTTCGTAAGAGAAAGACATTCCCACAAGTTCTGCATGCAACGCATCGATTCCTGTAGTTTCGGTATCAAAACAAACTGAAGTCTGTTTTTGTAAATTCTGTAAAAGCAATTTAATTCCTAAATCCCCCTGAACGATTTGATAGGAGTGCTCAGTATTTTCTAAAGTATTGTAAAATGAATTTCTTGCAGCTTCTGCACTTTCATCAAGAGTAATTCCGCCTCCGCCAAAAAGATCAAATTGGTCTTCGTTTTTAGGTTGCGGTTTTTTGTATAATTTAGGATCAGCTGCCGGAGTACTATTTGCTAATTCATTTCCGCCACCCACTTTAAATAAGTTATCAAACTGTTCCGCCATTCTTCTAAATTCCAGTTCCTGAAAAATAGCATCTGTTTTTTCAATATCAGGGCGAGAAAGTTCGTAGTCATCTTCATTAAAAACAACATCGCAATCGCAGATAATCGTTGCCAGTTTTTTAGACAAAATACCTTTATCTTTATTCGCTTCGATATTCTCCTTCATTTTTCCTTTTAGTAAATGTGTATTGTCTAAAAGGTTTTCCATTGTACCAAATTCTTTTAGGAACTTTTTAGCGGTAACTTCTCCAACTCCAGGCAATCCAGGAATATTATCCACGGCGTCGCCCATCATTCCAAGAAAATCAATTACCTGTTCAGGTCTTTCTATTTCAAATTTTGCCAAAACTTCAGGAATTCCCCAAATTTCAATTCCGTTACCCATACGGGCAGGTTTGTACATGAAAATATTTTCAGAAACCAATTGCGCAAAATCCTTATCCGGCGTTACCATGAAAACCTTATAATTTTGTTTTTCGGCTTGTTTGGCAATAGTTCCAATTAAATCATCGGCTTCACAGCCTTCGATTTCAATAATCGGAATATGCATCGCTCTTAATAATTCCTGAATATAGGGAACTGCAATTTTAATCGCCTCAGGCGTTTCATCACGATTGGCTTTATATTCTACGAACATTTCCGTTCTTACATGACTTCCGCCTTTGTCAAAAGCAACAGCAAGATGATCTGGTTTTTCTCTTTTAATAACATCTAAAAGTGAGTTCATAAAACCCATAATTGCAGATGTGTCAATTCCTTTTGAGTTTATTCTCGGGTTTTTTATAAAGGCATAATAGCCGCGAAAAATTAATGCATAAGCATCTAGAAGAAAAAGGCGTTTTTGAGTTGACATATAAAAAATATTAGTCTGTAAAAATAAACAATTGGGTTCTCAAAAATTAGACTAACAGGATTTTTTTTCCACCATATAAGTTATATAAGTTCATTTTAGCAGAGACCTACCCGTAGAGGCGCACTGCAGTGCGTCTCCGCATTTTAATACATAACGATTAGTTGCGTCCTATATATTAAATGAACTTATATAACTTATATGGTGGAAAAACGAGCAAAGCGTTAATGTCAAGTTAATTTTTTTTATTCAGGGATTTCTTCATTTTGTCTTCATGTTATGGGAATAATTTTGATCTGTAAAATAAAAGGTAATTAATTTAAATCTTAGAAATCATGAGAAATTTATTGATGTTATTAACAGCAGTTTTAGGAACAAGCGCAATGGTTCATGCGTTTCCTGCAAAAGATGGTAAAACAGTTCCTGCAAAAGAAGTAAAAGCAACAAAACACCCGAAAAGCAAAACTGATAAAAAAACAAAATCAGTAAAAAGTGAAGCTCCAAAAGCAGAAACAGCAAAAACAAAAAAATAAACAAAAAGATAATTTAGAAAAAAAGGTTGGTTAATTTAAAAATTTAAAATCATGAAAAAATTAATTTTATTAGCGGTAGCAGTTTTAGGAACAACTGCAATGGTAAATGCTCAAACAACTCCAGCTCAGGCAGCGCCTGCTAAAGAAGTTAAAGCTACAAAACACCATCATAAAGGAAACAAAAAGGCAAAAGCTGAAGCTCCAAAAGAAGAAGCTGCAACCGTGAAAAAATAAGAATTACTCTCGTTTTGTTTTCGAAGCATTGTAACGGAGGCAAAACAGGAATAATGATTACGATGAATGCGATTGAAGAAAGCTGATGAAGAAATTTGTCAGCTTTTTTTATTCGTTAATTTTTTAATAACGCGTAACTGGACTTTTGATAATTGATTAATTTTAGTTGCGTTTAAATGCCTTTTTTATGAATGTTTTAATTGTTGAAGATAATAAGGAACTTGCTGTAGAGGTTTACGACTTTTTGTGCAATGCGGGTTATATTTGTAAAATAGCGAATAATTGTGCCGATGCTCTTGAAGAATTTGCCAGTAATGATTATGATGCGATGCTGCTTGATCTAGGCTTGCCTGACGGAGATGGTTTTGAGGTTTTGCAGACGATTCGAAAAACAAAATCAAAAATTGCGGTAATTGTGCTAACGGCGCGCGGAGAATTAGATGACAGGATTAACGGACTTCATCTGGGTGCCGATGATTATTTGACAAAACCTTTTGCTTTAACGGAATTAGCAGCAAGATTATTTGCCGTAATTCGCCGCATTCATGGTTTTACTTTAAACAATTTAAGCATTCACGGATTTTTACTGCAGCTTCAGGATTATAAAGTGAGTTTTAATGATGTGCCTTTAAGTTTGACCAAAAAGGAATTTGATATTTTTCAATATTTAGTTCTGAATAAAAACAGGGTAATTACAAGATTGCAGTTAACAGAACATATTTGGGGCGATATTCTGGAGGTAAACTCCGATTCTAATTTTATAGATGTTCACGTTCGTAACCTTCGAAAAAAATTAGATAAACATACTTCGATTGATTGGTTTGAAACCGTTCGAAATGTTGGTTATCGTATTAATGAATAAATAGATTTTTGTGAAGATAAAACATCAATTGGCCATATTTAATGCACTAACAAGATTGTTGGTGATTTTGGTTTTATGGCTCATGCTTCCTATTTTGGTCGAAAATGTGGTTTACAGGCACATTAATAACGGATTAATCGAAAAGAAACAGAAATTCATTGACCATTTAAATCAGCAGGAGATTAATGATTTTATCGAAAATGAAGATGATTCGACCGAAACTTATTCACAGTTTTCGACACTTCACAGTGAATTTTTGGTTCTTTCCAGAGTTCCTATAAAACCGCATCAAAAGAAAACTTCTTTCAGTAATGAATACCGAATTATTGAAGGTGAAGAAAATGAATATCGAATTCTGCAGCATCATTTTAGTTATCAAAATGAGGAATATCAACTCGAAATTGGCAGCAGCTTAAGCGAAGTAAAAGACCTTACTTTTATTATAAAGCTTTTTATAATAATCGTTTTAGTTATTATTCTTCTAGTAACTTTTTTGGCAGATACTTTTTATATCGAATATTTACTGAAACCGTTTTATAAAATTATTGATACTAAAATAAGGCGGGTCAACGAACCGGAGGTTTTTGATCATACGCCAATAAAGGCAAAATCGAGGGATTTTAGGGAATTAGATTTGGTTTTAAACCAAATGATGAATCGTATTGCAGAGCTTTTTAAAAAAGAAAAACAGTTTATTTCTAATGTTTCGCACGAGCTTTTAACTCCAATTGCTTTATTAAAAAACAAGCTGGAGAATTTATTACAAAATGATTCTTTAGATGATAATGCTGTGGATAAAATTGCGGGTTCATTGAAAACGCTTGATATGCTGAAAAAAATCATCAATAATTTACTGTTGATTTCCCGAATCGAAAACAATCAATATGAAGCTAACGAAAATATCAGTTTTCAGGAAATAATAAACGATCTGCAGGAAGATCTGCAGGATCGTATTGATGATAAAGGAATTGCCTTTGTTAATAAAATGGAACATGATTTTGTTTTTAGAGGAAACAAAACTTTAATTCATATTCTGATCTATAATTTAGTGACGAATGCCATAAAATATAATAAGCCGGGCGGAAGTATTATTGTTTCTGATGGGTTTTTGCAAAATCAATATTTTATTTCAATTACTGATTCTGGTATTGGTCTAAACGAATCGCAAATCGAAAATATTTTCAACCGCTTTGCCAGAGTAAGTTCAGATCAGGAAGGGCAGGGGTTAGGTCTTGCTATTGCTAAAAGTATTGCTGTTTTTCATCATATAGAAATTAAAGTCAATTCTCTTATAAACGAAGGAACAACCTTTACTTTATTGTTTCCGGAGATGCAAAAACACAATTAAAAGTTAATTTTTTCAGATTGGTTCAATCTTCATTTTGTCTTCATTTACTGATTATATCTTTGAGCTATAAATAAAGAAGTAGTAATCACAAAAATCAACAATCATGAAAAAATTAATTTTATTAGCGGTAGCAGTTTTAGGAACAACTGCAATGGTAAATGCTCAAACAACTCCAGTAAAAGAAACTCCGGCAAAAGAAGCAAAAGCTGCTAAAAAAGAGAAAAAAGCTGATAAAAAAGCTAAAAAAGCAGAAGCTAAGCCAGAAGCGGCAAAAGCTCAAAAATAATGCGATAAAGGTTTATTGAATAAACTTTGTTGTAGACTAAAGGTTTTAAATAATTTGGTTGCAAAAGCTGATAGAGAAATCTATCGGCTTTTGCTATTATTTGAGTTAAATTTTTGATAATAAAAAGCGATAGAATATTCATTCTTTGTTACTTTGCTTAAAACTGTAAATAAATGATCCTTCGTTTTGTAATTCTATGTGCTCTTTTTCTATTTATTGAGTTCTATTCGTATCAAGCCTTTCGTACTTTAATCAAATTAAGATGGGTATTGATCAGCTATCAAATTATTAGTGTACTGCTTTTAGTTTTCATAATATATTCTTTTACGCAATTTGACCGTTCTGTTGGGCAGACCAAACAAACCATGTTTACAATGGGATTAATGTTATTGGTTTATGTTCCTAAAATTGTGCTTACACTTGTAATGTTTGGAGAAGATATTTTTAGAATCGGAGCCAGTATATTAAACTATTGCATGTATAATGCGCCTAGAAAAGAAATGATGCCGGACAGACGTAAGTTTGTCAGTCAGATTGCTTTAGGATTGGCGGCGGTTCCGTTTTTATCTTTGATTTACGGAATTTTCGAAGGGAAATATAATTTTAAAGTATTCAAGCAGACTATCTTTTTTCCGGATCTTCCAGATGAATTTGATGGTTTTAAAATAACACAGATTTCTGATGTTCACAGCGGAAGTTTTGATAATCCTGATAAAATTAATTATGCAATTGATTTGATTAATGAACAGGAATCAGATATGATTTTGTTTACGGGTGATATTGTCAATACGCATGCAAAAGAAATGCATCCGTGGCTGGAAACTTTTAGCAGAATTAAAGATTACAAATACGGAAAATATGCAGTTTTAGGAAATCATGATTATGGAGAATATGTAACGTGGCCTTCTGAAAAAGAAAAAGATGAGAACTTCGCAGAAATCAAAAATCTTTATGGTAAAATAGGTTTTGATTTGATGTTAAATGAAAATAAATACATTCAAAAAGGTGCAGATAAAATTGCTTTAGTTGGTGTTGAAAACTGGGGACAGAATTTTAAGAAAGCCGGAGATTTGAAGAAAGCTTCACAAGGACTTCACGAGACTGATTTTAAAGTTTTAATGAGTCACGATCCAAGCCATTGGGAATATGAAGTAAAAAAAGATCCTAAAAACTTTCATCTGACTTTATCAGGTCATACGCACGGAATGCAGTTTGGAATTGAAATTCCGGGATATTTCAAATGGAGTCTGGCGCAATACATTTATAAACAATGGGCGGGACTTTATGAAGAAGCCGGAAGATATGTTTATGTGAACCGTGGATTTGGTTTTCATGCTTATCCTGGACGAGTTGGAATTATGCCTGAAATCACGGTTATTGAACTAAAAAAAGGTAAGAATGTGGCTTAATTCGTTAAAAATGCTACATTTGTATTAATTATATCTTTTTAATAGATTAAAAGAATTAAATTTTTGGTTTTATGTCAAAATTTGGAGAACTTATAAATGCTCAGGTTCCAGTGTTAATTGACTTCTACACAGATTGGAACGAATCATCAGTATTGATGCATCCGGTAATAAAGGATGTTGCGGCTGCGCTTGGAGACAAAGCGAAGGTAATTAAAATTGATGTTGATAAAAATCAGGAACTGGCCGAAGCATTACGAATTAAAGGACTTCCGACTTTAATGATTTACAAAGAAGGACAAATGATCTGGAGACAATCTGGAGAACTTGATGCAAATACACTTATCGGAATTGTTCAGGATCAATTCGACGTATAAAATACTTCAGAAATAAGATATTGTTCGGGTTTTCTAATGAATAATATCAAACTTATATCCATTCTCTTTTAAAAAATGCAGCGTTTTTGGTAAGGCAAATTTTAAATTTGGCGATGCTTTTATGCTGTCATGAAATACAATTACACTTCCGGATTTTACATTTTTAGTAACATTTTCAAGGCATTTTTCTGGAGTTATACTTTGATCGAAATCGGCGCTTAAAACATCCCACATTATTATTTTATAGCCAAGTTTGCGTAAAATCTTAGATTGTGCTTTTTTAATTTTTCCGTAAGGCGGACGAAATATTAAATTGTTCGGCTTTATTTCTTCTTCTAAAATCTTAGCACAGTTATTTACATTTTCGATATAATCATTCGTATGTATTTTCCAGCCATTTACGTGGTTCATGGTGTGATTTCCAATACAATGACCGTCTGTGATTAATTTTTCGAATAAAGATAAATTGGCTTTAATATTTTTTCCAATACAGAAGAAAGTAGCTTTTGCATCAAACTTTTTTAGTTCAGATAAAACCCAGTCTGTAATCTCTGGGGTTGGGCCGTCATCAAATGTTAAGTATATTTTCTTTTCGTTGTTTGGAATATCCCAACAATATTTAGAAAACACCTTTTTAATAAATGAATTAGTTTTTACCCAATAAAAGCTCATTTTGATTTTATTTATGTCTACGTAAAAATAAAAAATGCAGCGCTTTTTATCAAGAAGCACTGCATTTTTTTAATCAATATATTTTTCGTATATTATTATTCTTTTTCGCGTCCAAAACGTTCAAAAACATTTACATATGTATTAAATACCGTTTTATGTTTTTCATAGAAAGCTTTGTCCTTGTTTTCTCTCATAACATGCAGTAAACTTCTGTAACGTTCGATATCTGTAATAATATCCATTGCTAAATCAGTTTGGTCGCCTGGAGGAAGTGTAGCGTAATAGTTTAGATTTTCTTTGTATTTATTTACAAGTTTGTCTAATAAATCATGTGCTTTAGCAGTTTCTCCTACTTTATAATATCCGCCTGCAAATGGCTCAACTAAAGAATAATAACCAAATTTATCCAATGGCATTTTTGTCATTGCTAAATTAATTACGTTTTTAGCCTTGTCAATTTTACCTTCGGCAATAAGTTCGTCTACTAAACGAGATAAGTTAGTACGGTATGTAATACTGTTTCTTCTGGTTTCAGGATCATGATAAATTTTTTCACTTTCGCTGTTACCCCAATCCCATTTCATAACGATATCATACATTTTATCGGCATCAATTTGTCCCATATCCATTGGCCCGCCATCTTTAGAAGGCACGTTTCTAACAGGAACTAATTTATAAACCATACCGTCTAATTGCAGATAGTCTTTTAACCATAAATAATCTTCATCGTCAAAAGCACCTCCGCTAAAATAAATTGGACGTTTCCAGTTATTATTAGCCAAAATATCCAGCATCATTAATCTGTTTTTGTAAAGAGCACTTCCTTTAATGTCAATATCCATATAAGAAACAATTGAATCATTATATTTAGGATTTACAACTTTGTTTTTAAGAATGATGTTTTTGTCAACATTCACTCTAATTTTATTTGTTGGATAAAAGTGAATTGTCTGTCCGTTTTGTAAACCTACAGTTGACTTTGGATTTTTAATAAAATCAAGGAAATCTTTAATGTTCCAGCGTGTTTCAATCTTCGGAATATGAGCTACATAATCTAACTTATCCCCAACATATTGATCATGTGTAAATGATATTGGTAAAGGATCAGATTCATATGATTTTGCTTTCATTTGGTCGATATACCAATCCGTCATGAAAAGACTTGTATTTACAATCTTAACATCGGTTCTAAAATGTTCAATTTCCTGAGCATACCAAAGCGGGAAGGTATCGTTGTCTCCAATCGTAAATAAAATAGCATCCTTATCACACGAACTTAAATATGCTTTTGCCATTGCAACAGCAGTATATCTGTTTGATCTGTCGTGATCATCCCAGTTTTGAGAAGCCATTAAAACCGGCGCTGCCAATAAACTTACTGCAATAATAGCTGGTCCGGCGATTTTTGGAGCAATATATTTCTGAATACTTTCATATAAAGAATAAACTCCAAAACCAATCCAGATGGCAAAGACATAGAAAGATCCAACCAGCGCATAATCTCTTTCACGAGGTTCAAAAGGTCTTTCATTTAAATAGATTTTTAAAGCGATTCCCGTAAATAAGAATAAGGCTAAAAGCACATAAAAACTTTTAAGGTCTTTATTAGCATGATACATTATTCCAATTAATCCTAAAATGAAAGGAAGGAAATAGTAAACGTTACGTCCTTTGTTGTTTAAAACATCAGATGGTAATTTATCCTGAGAGCCCAAATGAACAGAGTCAAGCGCTTTGATTCCGCTAATCCAGTTTCCATCTAAGTTGTCATATTTCCCCTGAACATCGCTTTGACGTCCAACAAAATTCCACATTAAATATCTCCAGTACATATATCCAAATTGGTATTCGAACATAAAACTGAAATTATCACCAGTAGTTGGTTTTTCGATTATAAGATATTCTCCGTAGCTTTTTAAGAATTTAACATAGCCTTCGTTGTCAATTTGCTTTTGAGCGTATGCATTTCTGAATTCAGAAATTGTTTTTTCTACTTCATTACGAAGCTGTCCAGTTGCTTTGTTGTATTCTTCTTCTGTTAATTGACTTGCATCAATTCCGTATTTCCCTAAATCATCCTCATAATTATAGTCTGGATTGATTCGGAATTTAGGCGGATTTGTAAAGCTAATGTAGTTTTGAATGTGTCCGGTTTCGGTACTCCACATTCTTGGCAGAATTGCTTTTTGATTGTCGTCGCTGTTTTGTTCTGCGTTTTTATAATTGTTGGTAATAATATATTTACCAGTTTTATTGTCTCTTTCGTAGTTAGGTTTTTTGTCTAAATATGGAGTGTTAGCATCAAGACCGGCGAAAACTTCGGTATATTGAGGACCATAAAATAATGGATTTACACCGTATTGTTCACGATTGTAGTAGGCTAAAACCTCGGCAGCATCTGATGGTTTGTTTTCATTAATTACTGTATTGGCATTTGCACGAACAGGAAGCATCATCCAGGTAGAGAAACCAATTAATATAAATAAAGTACAAAGGATGATGGTGTTATAAAAAATTAATCCTTTTTGTTTAGTGAATTTTAATCCGAAATAGAAGAAAGCAATTAATAATAAAGTCACAAAAATAGTTCCCGAATTAAAAGGCAATCCCAAACTATTTACCATGAAAATTTCGGTTTTACCAAAGAAAGCCATCGTTAAAGGCAAAAGTAATTTGAAGATAAACAACAAAATTCCTATCACAACTACATTGGCAATAAGGAAGTTTTTAATGGTAACTTTTTCGTAATGCTTAAAATAATATAAGAATCCAATTGACGGAATCGTTAATAACGCCATAAAGTGAACTCCAAAAGAAAGACCAACAACCAAAGAAATGATTAATAACCATTTATTCCCTTTTGGTTTGTCCATATCTTGTTCCCAGCGTAATCCAAGCCAGAATAGTAATGCAATTAATAAAGAAGCCATTGCATAAACTTCGGCCTCGACAGCATTAAACCAAAAACTGTCAGAGAAAGTATAGGCTAAAGCTCCAACAAAAGAACTTCCTAAAATAACAATAGAATTATTTTGATCGATTTCGGCAAAGCGCGCTACGATTTTCTTTAAAATCATAGAAGAAGACCAAAACATGAATAAAATTGTAAAGGCACTAGAAAAAACAGACATCATATTTACCATTACGGCTACATGCTGGGCATCTATAGCAAACATGGCAAAGAAAGCTCCCATCATTTGGAATAAAGGTGCTCCCGGAGGGTGGCCAACTTCTAGTTTAGCAGCTGTGGCAATATATTCGCCGCAATCCCAAAAGCTCATTGTAGGTTCGACAGTTAATGTGTAGGTAATTAAAGCGATTGCAAATGCAAACCAACCAATAATTGTATTCCATTTATTGAAATTGAATTGTGCCATATTTAGGTGTTATAATTTTGTATGTTTTTCAATCCTACAAAGAAAATGTTTTTTTATGTAAAGAAACGAGCATTAACAAAAAATTCTATAATAACTATTTGTAAATATTAATGTATTGTGTATAAGGCTCTTTGTGAAAAGTGCGAGACTTTAAAATGAAAAAGAATGAAAAAAAATATTTTTTTTGATAAAAAAGTTTGCGCAAACTAAATAAAACCTTAAATTTGCACTCGCTTAACAGCACTGCTGGTCTATGGTGTAATGGTAACACAACTGTTTTTGGTGCAGTCTTTCTAGGTTCGAGTCCTAGTAGACCAACGTAAAAAGCCTCTCAAATCGAGAGGCTTTTTTTTATGCAAAAAAGTTTGCTTAAAAATTTGCACAATTTAAATAAAGGTTTAATTTTGCACCCGCTTAACAGCATTGCTGGTCTATGGTGTAATGGTAACACAACTGTTTTTGGTGCAGTCTTTCTAGGTTCGAGTCCTAGTAGACCAACATAAAAAGCCTCTCAATCGAGAGGCTTTTTTTATGGAATAAATTTAAAATTCAGAGTATTTATTTCTTCATTGAAATTTTGATTTAAATTTTTAAGGTGATAACTGGTTTTACCGCATGGTTTACTAAGCCTTCACTTATACTTCCGTTAAAAAAGTGTGCGAAACCAGTTCTTCCATGAGTACACATTCCAATAATATCGGCGTTTATGCTGTTAGAGAAATTGATAATTCCTTTTTCGATATTAGTGTCATTGTAGATATGTGTGTCGTAATTTGTGAGATTGAAATGATTTGTAAAATCCTTAATTGCTTGTTCGATTACGTGTGTTGGTTTAAAACTATTTGGAGTGCAAATAGTTACCAGATGTAATTTTGCGTCAAAGGATCTAGTGAAATTTAAAAGCCTTTCAAACGGTTTTTTGGTTTCTTCTGTAAAATCAGAAGCAAAAACAATATTTTGAACATTGAAATCTGAAATGTCTTTTTTGATGACTAAAACAGGAATTTCGGAATTTCTTACTACTTTTTCGGTATTTGAACCAATTAATAATTCTTCAAGTCCTGAAGAACCGTGTGAGCCCATAATAATTAAATCAATATTATAGTCTTTGCTTACTTGAGTAATACCGTGAATTGGTTTGTCCATTTTTACAACTTCCGTGACCTGAATTCCGTCAAGAAAAGCGCTTTGTGAGATTGCGTCAAGAGTCTCATTTGCTTTTTGCATAAAAAGCATAGTTTCGGGAATGCTTACACCTCCAAATATTGCATCATTGGTTTGATGCGGGAATTCGAGCATGTGTAAAATAATGATTTCAGAATTGTTTTTTTTGGCGATTTGAGCGGCGATTTTTAAGGCGTGTTCTGCATGTTCTGAAAAATCAGTAGGTACTAAAATTCGTTTCATAATTTTCGGGTTAAATTATTAGAATAATATGTTTTTGAACGCTACTATAAAGATAAGAAATATTTTTAGAGCAATCTATTTATTTGATTTATAAAAAAATCACTATATTTGCACCGTTATTTATTAAAATCTAAATAATGAGGGGACTAATTGTCCCCTCTTTTTATAAAATTATGACATTTAAGGAAAAAGTAAACGAATTAATTACAGAAGCTCTTCTGGAAAAGCCATCGATCTTTTTGATTGATCTTGCGGTTTCGGATTCTTTTAAAATTAGTGTAGGTTTAGACGGAGATAATGGAGTGGCGCTTCAGGATTGTATTGATATTAGTCGTGCAATCGAGAATAATCTGGATCGTGAAGAACAGGATTTTTCGCTTGAAGTTGCATCGGTTGGAGTAGGTTCTCCTTTGAAATTAATAAGACAATACAAGAAAAATATTGGTAGAACGTTGATTGTTACTACAAATAATGAAAAAATTGAAGCAGAATTAGTAGAAGCTAACGATGTTTTTATAATTTTGTCTTGGGAGGCAAGAGAACCGAAAAAAGTAGGAAAAGGAAAAGAAACAGTTCAAAAAGAACAACAGATACCTTATACAGAAATTAAAGAGGCAGTTGTTACAGTAACATTTTAATTAAAGAATTCGCATGGAAAATTTAGCATTAATCGATTCATTCTCAGAGTTTAAAGATAATAAACTTATTGATCGTGTAACGCTTATGGCAATTTTAGAGGACGTGTTTAGAAATGCATTGAAGAAAAAATACGGTTCTGATGATAATTTCGATATCATTATAAATCCTGACAAAGGGGATATGGAGATATGGAGAAGAAGAGTTATCGTTGCTGACGAAGATCTTGATTTTGAAAATGAAGAAATTACTTTGACTGAAGCAAGAATGATCGAAGCGGATTTTGAAATTGGTGAAGAGGTTTCTGAAGAGGTAAAATTGATTGATTTAGGAAGAAGAGCTATTTTGGCTTTGCGCCAAAACTTAATATCTAAAATTCACGAACACGATAATACAAATCTTTACAAGCAATTTAAAGATATTATTGGTGATATTTATACTGCCGAAGTACACCACGTGCGTCCAAGAGTTGTTATTTTAGTTGACGATGAAGGAAATGAAATTGTGCTTCCAAAAGAAAAACAAATTCCATCTGACTTTTTCCGTAAAGGAGATAATGTTCGTGGAATCATTGAAAGCGTTGAATTAAAAGGAAATAAACCACAAATTATTATGTCTAGAACTTCTGAGAAGTTTTTAGAAAAATTATTTGAACAAGAAATTCCTGAAGTATTCGACGGTTTAATTACAGTTAAAAATGTAGTGCGTATCCCGGGAGAAAAAGCAAAAGTTGCTGTAGACTCTTACGATGACAGAATTGATCCTGTTGGAGCGTGTGTAGGTATGAAAGGATCTCGTATTCACGGAATCGTTCGTGAATTAGGAAACGAAAATATCGACGTAATCAACTATACAAACAATATTCAATTGTTTATTACAAGAGCATTAAGCCCTGCAAAAGTTTCTTCAATCAAAATTGATGAAGAAAACAAAAGAGCTGAAGTATTCTTGAAATTAGAAGAAGTTTCTAAGGCAATTGGTAGAGGAGGTCACAATATTAAATTAGCAGGTCAGCTAACAGGTTACGAATTAGATGTTATTCGTGAAGGAGATGTTGCAGGTGCAACGGCTGATGAAGACGATGTTGAATTAACAGAGTTCTCAGATGAAATCGAAGACTGGGTAATTGAAGAATTTGCTAAAATAGGTTTAGATACTGCAAAAAGTATCTTAAAACAAGAAGTAGAAGATTTAGTAAGAAGAACGGATTTAGAAGAGGAAACTATTCTTGACGTTATGAAAATACTAAAAGAAGAGTTTGATAACTAATTATCTGCTCTAACAACACAACGAAAAAGGTAATAATAAAAAGGTTATATGTCTGAAGAGAGAGTAATAAGAATAAACAAGGTTTTAAGGGAATTAAATATCTCGTTAGAAAGAGCTGTTGATTATCTAAAAGATAAGGGAATTGCTATTGATGCAAATCCAAATGCTAAAATTTCTGACAGCGAATTTAATATCCTGCAAAGCCAATTTGCGGGCGATAAGGGGAATAAGGAAGCTTCTAAAGAAGTAGGGGAAGAGAAAAGAAAAGAAAAAGAAGCATTGCGTGTTGAGCGCGAGAAAGAAATTGAGGACAAACGCAGACAAGACGAAGAACGTCAGAAACAACAAGAAATCATCAAAGCGAGAGCTGTTGTTACTGGGCCTGTTCAAGTTGGTAAAATTGATTTAAATCCAAAAAAACCTGCTGTTGCTCCAGAAGAACCAGTTAAGGCTGAAGAGCCTAAAACTGTTACTCCATCTCAAACAGAAAAACCTGTTCAAAAAGAAACTGCACCATCAGAGCCTGTTGCTCCTGTAGTATCTGAAGAGAAAAAGGTGGAAAAACCAATTATTACAGAGAAAAAAGAAGTAAAAGCTGAGAATTCTAAAACAGCGCAGGAGCCAATTGTTTCAACTGATCCTGCAACTGCTGAAGAAACGATCACTACTCAATATCAAAAATTATCAGGAACTACTCTTACTGGGCAGACAATTGACTTATCTCAATTTAACAAGCCTAAGAAAAAGAAGGAAGAACCGAAAATTACTCCAAATAAACCTGGAGCTCCGGGAGCTGGAAACAATAATAACGCTAATAAAAATAAGCGTAAAAGAATCGCTCCTAAACCTGGTACACCGGGTGCACCAAAACCTGCAACAGGAAATGCGCCGGGAACACCAAATCCTAATAAAATTACTCCAAATACAGGAGGTGGAGGCTTTAATGCTAACAGAAGTGCAAGACCAGGTTTTGTAAAAGGAAACCGTCCTGCAATTGTTGCAAAAGTAGAGCCTACTGAAGAAGAAGTAAAAAACCAAATTAGGGAAACTCTTGAAAAACTTCAAGGTAAAGGTGGTAAATCTAAAGCCGCTAAATACAGAAGAGATAAAAGAGAAACGCACCGTCAAAAATCTGATGATGAGCAAAGAGCTCTTGACGAAGGAAGTAAAACAATTAAAGTTACAGAATTCGTTACAGTAGGTGAAATTGCAATCATGATGGATGTGCCGATTACTAAAGTAATTGGAACTTGTATGTCTCTTGGAATCATGGTAACAATGAATCAGCGTTTAGATGCTGAAACATTAACTATTGTTGCTGATGAATTTGGTTACGAAGTTGAGTTTATTACTGTTGATATCGAAGAAGCAATTGAGGTTGTTGAAGATAAAGAAGAAGATTTAGTTACAAGAGCACCTATCGTTACTGTAATGGGTCACGTCGATCACGGTAAAACATCTTTACTGGATTATATCCGTAAAGAAAATGTTATCGCTGGTGAGTCTGGAGGTATTACACAGCACATTGGAGCTTACGGAGTAACTCTTGATAATGGTCAAAAAATCGCATTCTTAGATACACCGGGTCACGAGGCGTTTACCGCAATGCGTGCACGTGGAGCTCAAGTTACCGATATTGCTATTATCGTAGTAGCGGCGGATGATGATATCATGCCACAAACAAAAGAAGCAATTTCTCACGCACAAGCTGCGGGAGTACCAATTATATTTGCAATCAATAAAATTGATAAACCAAATGCTAATGTTGAGAAAATCAAAGAGCGTCTGGCTAGTATGAATTTACTTGTTGAAGATTGGGGTGGAAAAATTCAGTCACATGATATTTCTGCAAAAGTTGGAACAGGAGTAAAAGAATTATTAGAGAAAGTTTTATTAGAAGCAGAAATCTTAGATTTAAAATCTAATCCAAATAAAGCGGCTCAAGGAACAGTTGTTGAAGCTTTCTTGGATAAAGGAAAAGGATATGTATCAACAATTTTAGTTCAGCATGGAACTCTTAAAGTTGGAGATTATATGCTGGCAGGAAAACACCATGGTAAAGTTAAGGCGATGCATGATGAAAGAGGGCATATTGTATTAGAAGCTGGTCCTTCAACTCCGGTATCTGTTTTAGGTTTAGATGGAGCTGCAACAGCGGGTGATAAGTTTAATGTATTTGAAGACGAAAAAGAAGCAAAACAAATTGCATCTAAACGTTCTCAATTAATGCGTGAACAATCTGTACGTACGCAGCGTCATATTACACTGGACGAAATTGGACGTCGTATCGCTCTTGGTCAGTTTAAAGAATTGAACGTAATCCTTAAAGGAGACGTTGATGGATCTGTTGAAGCATTATCAGATTCGTTCTCTAAACTTTCTACTGAAGAAATTCAAATTAATATTATCCATAAAGGAGTTGGTGCAATTACAGAAACTGACGTTATGTTGGCTTCTGCATCTGATGCAATTATTATCGGATTTAACGTTCGTCCTGCTGGAAACGCAAGACAGCTTGCTGATAAAGAAGAAATCGATATCCGTTACTACTCTATTATCTACGCAGCAATCGATGACTTGAAAGATGCGATGGAAGGAATGTTAGCTCCTGAAATGAAAGAAGAAATTTTAGGAACTGCAGAGATTCGCGAGATTTTCAAAATTTCGAAAGTTGGTTCAATCGCTGGTTGTATGGTAACAGATGGTAAAATCTTAAGAACTTCTAAAATTAGAGTTATTAGAGATGGAGTTGTAGTTCATACAGGTGATCTTGTTGCTTTAAAACGATTCAAAGATGACGTTAAAGAAGTAAGTAAAGGTTACGATTGTGGTATCCAGATTAAAGGATTTAATGATATCGAAATAAGCGATGTTATTGAAGCTTACCATGAAGTAGCAATTAAAAAGAAATTGAAATAATATTCAAATCTATATGTAAAGTCCCAATGAAAATTGGGACTTTTTTTATGGGCTCAATTTATATTTGTCTACTTTGATATAGTTTATAAATATTTTAGCCAACTCAAATTTTAGTATTATTTTTGGGAGAATCAATTTAATACTATATAATATGAAGTCAATAATATATTCATTCGTTTTGTTTTTATGTTTTTCTACTTTGTCTTTTTGTCAGGAAGCTGTAGAAAAACCTGCTCCGCCATCGGGTAATGCACTAATTGGAGATTTCTATGGTGCTGATGTTTCTGTCGTTTCAATTAACAAAGCAATTTCTGTTGAAAAGCTTGAAAGCAAATTAAAGGATACAAAAAAAGAAGAAGGGATTGCTGTGAAAGGTGAGGTGACTAATGTTTGTGAAAAAAGGGGATGCTGGATAACTCTTAAGATGGAAGATGGATCATCTTTCTTTGTAAAAATGAAAGATTATGCGTTTTTTGTTCCAACAGCTCTAAAAGGTAAAAAAGTAGTTTTAGAAGGTAACGCAGAGCGCAAAGTTACATCTGTAGACGAGTTGAAGCATTATGCAAAAGATGCTAAAAAGTCAAAAGCTGAGATTGATGCTATTACTGCGCCAAAAGAAGAAATTAGATTTTTAGCAGATGGAATAAAAGTGGTGAACTAAATTTTGATTTATAGTTGAATCTGCAAAAGTTGAAGAGTTTAAAGACGTTTAGGTTTATAAAAAGAAAAAGCGAGATAATTATCTCGCTTTTTCTTTTTATTTAGTTTTTAATTATTTACCAGGCTTAAGTAAAAAGACGCTTTTGTACTTTTTTCTAATGTCAATTAAATTCCTTTCGGCTTCTATTCTTGATTTAAAATTTCCAACAATAACCTTGTAATTCGGAGTGTTAAAAATTATGGTGCCGTCAATATTTGTATATTCTCTTTTGAAGTCTGACAAAGTCTTTTTTGCATCTTCGCTTTTGCCGCTAAAAATTTGAATTCGATAAGAATCGTTTGTACTTATTGATGTGTTAAATTTACGTTTGTCGTTCAATAATTGCTCAAATTTTGGGTCTTGATTCAGTGTTAAATTTTGGCTTTGAGCATGAATATTATATGCTAATGTCAACATTGTGAATGTTAAGAAAACGTTTTTTGAAGAGGTTAAAATTCTCATAATGTGATGGTTTTTATGCAAAAATACTATTTAAAGTTTGTATGTAAAATTTTAATATTATTTAGAATTGATATAAATTGATATTTAAGACTATTTTAAGGTTTTGAGAATAGTTCATAAGTCGTATTTTTGTGCAAGTTTTAAAAGAAGGTATTAGTTTTTGTCTGATTTATTACAGAAAAAATCATACCAAAAATTAGTAGATAATTATTATACTATATGAAAAAGGTGGGTAACCATAATTCGATCTCAAGAAAATTATTACTTAGTTTATCGCTAACGTTAATTTTCTCCCTAACTTCATTTGCTCAAGATCCGGCTGCAGCTCCTGCGGCGACTGAAGCTGCTGCAGCTCCTGCTGCTGCATCTGGTGGTGGTGATCCGGTAAAAGGGAAAGAACTTTTTAATGCAAATTGCGCTGCATGTCACAAATTAGATGCTAAATCAACTGGTCCGGCTCTTAGAGGAGTTGCTTCTAAACATGAAATGGCTTGGATTTACAAGTGGGTTCATAATAGCTCTGAAGTAATTAAGTCAGGTGACCCTGTTGCTGTAAAGCTTTTTGAAGAGAATAACAAGTCTGTAATGACTTCGTTTCCTCAGTTATCTGAAGCTGATATTGATAATATTATCGCTTACACTTCTGAAGAAAAACCTGTTGCTGATCCTACTAAAACGGTGAGTGCAGGGCCTCCGGGAACTCAAGTTGAAGGCGGTGGAATTTCTAACAATATTATTTTAGGAGCTCTTGCTTTAGTAATGGCTATTTTAGTTGTTATGTTGTTCATGGTGAACAAAGTATTAACTAAAGTTGCAAGTAATAATGGAATTGTAGTTGGGCCTAAAGAAGCTAGAACTCCAATTTGGAAAGCATTTGCTAAAAACCAATTTTTAGTATTAGTTACTTCTATATTCTTGCTTTTAGCTAGTGGATATTTTGTATATGGTTACTTGATGCAGGTTGGTGTTGATCAGAATTATGAGCCAATTCAGCCAATTCACTATTCTCACAAAATTCACGCTGGAGATAACGAGATCAATTGTAAATATTGTCACTCTGCTGCACGTGTGAGTAAAACTGCAGGTATTCCTTCTTTAAATGTTTGTATGAACTGTCATAAAAATATTTCTGAAGTTGCAGAAACTACTGCTACTGCTGAATACAGCAAAGCATTTTACGATGCTCAGATTCAAAAATTATACGATGCTGTTGGATGGGATAAGACTAAACAAGCTTATACTGGAAAAACACAGCCTGTAAAATGGGTTCGTATTCACAATCTTCCTGATTTTGTTTACTTCAACCACTCACAACACGTTTCTGTTGCAGGAGTTGAATGTCAAACTTGTCACGGTCCAGTACAGGAATTTGAAATCATGAAGCAATATTCTAAATTAACAATGGGATGGTGTATTGACTGCCATAGAAAAACTGATGTTAAGATGGAAGGAAATGCATATTATGATAAAATTCATGCTGAACTTTCTAAAAAATACGGTGTAGAGAAATTAACTGCAGCGCAAATGGGAGGTTTAGAATGCGGTAAATGCCACTATTAATCGAATTATTAAGATTTTAATATTTATATACAATGTCATCAAACAAAAAATACTGGAAAAGTGTTGAAGAACTAGAAAATAGTTCTATTGTTGAGGCGCTTAGAAATAACGAATTTGTTGAAGAGATTCCTACGGATGAATTCTTAGGAAATGCAGATGCTTTAGCTTCATCTGGAACTTCACGTCGTGACTTTTTAAAGTACGTAGGATTTAGTACTGCGGCAGTTACACTTGCTGCTTGTGAAGGTCCTGTGCACAAGTCTATCCCTTATGTATTACAACCAGAGCAAATCATTCCTGGTGTTGCAGATTACTATGCAACTACTGTTTTTGATGGTTTTGATTTTGCTAACCTTTTGGTGAAAACTCGTGAGGGTCGTCCAATTAAAATTGAAAACAATACTATTTCTGGAGCTAAGTTTTCAGCTAATGCAAGAGTTCATGCATCTATCTTAGGATTATATGATAGTATGCGTTTGAAAGCTCCTAAATTAGATGGAAAAGTTAGCAGCTGGTCAGCAGTTGATTTAAAAATTAAATCAAGTTTGGCAGATGCTAAGGCAAAAGGAGGTCAGGTAGTATTATTAACTAATACTTTAGCAAGTCCATCTACTGAGAAATTAATAGGTGAGTTTATTGCTAAAAACCCAAATGCAAAGCATGTTGTTTATGATGCGGTTTCTTCTTCTGATGCATTAGATGCATTCGAAACTGTATATGGAGAGAGAGCTTTGGTTGATTATGATTTTTCAAAAGCTTCATTAATTGTATCTGTTGGTGCTGATTTCTTAGGAGACTGGCAAGGTGGTGGATACGATGCTGGATATGCAAAAGGACGTATTCCTCAAAACGGAAAAATGTCTCGTCATTTTCAGTTTGAATCAAACATGACTTTATCTGGAGCTGCTGCTGATAAGCGTGTACCAATGAGTACAGCTGATCAAAAACAAGCTTTGGTTCAAATTTATAATATTGTTGTTGGTGCTTCTGTTCCTGTTACTTTAGATGAAAAATTTAAAGCAGAAGTTGTAAAAGCTGCTCAGCAATTAAAAGCATCTGGTACAAAAGGAATTTTAGTATCAGGAATTGAAGATAAAAATGCACAATTATTAGTTTTAGCTATCAATCAGGCATTGGCTAGTGAAGCTTTTAATACTGCTGGAACTAGACAAATTAGAAAAGGTTCTAATGCTGTTGTAGCACAATTAATTAAAGATTTGAATGCAGGAAGTGTTCATACTTTAATTATGAGTGGTGTTAACCCGGTTTACACTTTAGCTGATTCAGCTTCTTTCGTGTCTGGATTGAAAAAAGTAAAAACATCAGTTGCTTTTTCTTTAAAAGAAGATGAAACTGCTGCAATATCTACAATTGCTGCTCCTGCACCTCATTATTTAGAGTCTTGGGGAGATGTAGTAATTACAAAAGGAACTTACAGTTTAACTCAGCCTACAATTCGTCCAATCTTTGATACAAAACAATTTCAGGATGTTTTATTATCAGTAAATGGAACACCTGGAACTTTCTATGATTATGTAAAAGCTAATTCTGCAGCAATCATTACTGGTTCTTCTTGGAATAAAGTTTTACATGATGGTGTTTTTGTAATTGGCTCTACTGCTTTAGCTGGTGGTTCATTTGATTTCGCTGGTGCTGCAAGTGCACTTTCAAAATCAAAATCTGCTGGAGACTTTGAATTAGTATTATATACTAAAACAGGTATGGGTGATGGACAACATGCAAACAACCCTTGGTTACAAGAGTTCCCAGATCCAATTACAAGAGTTTCTTGGGATAACTATGTTACAGTTTCAAATACAGATGCTAAAAAATTAGGATTATCAAATGAAATTGTTGCAAACGGAGGTTTAAATGGTAGTTATGCTACTATTACTATAGCTGATGGTTCTAAATTAGAAAACGTTCCGGTAATTGTTCAGCCAGGACAAGCTGTTGGAACAGTTGGTTTAGCTGTAGGTTACGGTCGTAAAGCGGCTTTAAAAGAAGAAATGCAAGTAGGTTTAAATGCTTACGCTTTATATAAAAATTTCAATAGTGTTCAGTCTGTTTCTATTGCTAAGGCAAATGGAGAGCATGAGTTTGCTTGTGTTCAAGGGCAGAAAACATTAATGGGTAGAGGAGATATCATTAAAGAAACTACTCTGGACGTATTTAATAAAGAAAATGCTGAACATTGGAACCCACAGCCAATGGTATCTTTAGATCATCAGGAAGTAAAAGCTACTACTGTTGATTTATGGGAATCATTTGATCGTTCTACTGGACACCATTTTAACCTTTCAATTGACTTAAATGCTTGTACAGGATGTGGAGCATGTGTTATTGCTTGTCATGCAGAAAACAACGTACCAGTTGTTGGTAAAGCAGAGGTAAGAAGAAGCCGTGATATGCACTGGTTGCGTATTGACAGATATTATTCTTCTGAAAGTACTTTTGAAGGTGATAACGAAAGAAAAGAAAAAATTGCTGGTTTATCTAGTTCATTATCTACATTTAATGAAATGGAAAAACCTGGAGATAACCCACAAGTAGCATTCCAGCCTGTAATGTGTCAACACTGTAATCACGCACCATGTGAAACAGTTTGTCCGGTTGCTGCAACTTCTCACGGTCGTCAAGGTCAAAACCACATGGCATATAACAGATGTGTTGGTACTCGTTACTGTGCTAATAACTGTCCATATAAAGTTCGTCGTTTCAACTGGTTCTTGTACAACAAAAACAGTGAATTCGATTATCACATGAATGATGATTTAGGTCGTATGGTATTAAACCCAGACGTAAACGTTCGTTCTCGTGGAGTTATGGAAAAATGTTCATTCTGTATCCAAAGCACTCAAGCTGTTATCCTTGAAGCTAAACGTCAAGGTAGAGTAGTAGCTAAAGACGAGTTCAACAATGCTTGTGCATGTTCTGCAGCTTGTTCTTCTGGTGCGATGGTATTTGGAGATGTAAATGATAAAGAAAGCGAAGTTGCTAAATTAGCAGAAAGCGATAGAATGTATCATTTATTAGAGCATGTTGGTACAAAACCAAATGTTTTCTACCACGTAAAAGTTAGAAACACTTAGTAAAATTATTAATTAAGAAACAATATAAAGGATTATGTCGTCTCACTACGAAGCACCCATTAGAAAACCTTTAGTTATAGGTGATAAATCATATCATGATGTAACTGTAGATGTGGCAGCGCCTGTTGAAGGACCTGCAAATAAACAATGGTGGATTGTATTTTCAATCGCATTAACAGCCTTCCTTTGGGGGTTAGGCTGTATAATTTACACCGTATCTACCGGAATTGGAACATGGGGATTAAATAAAACAGTTGGTTGGGCTTGGGATATTACTAACTTCGTTTGGTGGGTTGGTATTGGTCACGCTGGAACTTTGATTTCTGCGGTATTATTACTTTTCCGTCAACGTTGGAGAATGGCTATTAACCGTTCTGCAGAAGCAATGACTATCTTCTCAGTAGTTCAAGCAGGTTTATTTCCAATTATTCACATGGGACGTCCATGGTTAGCATACTGGGTTTTACCTATTCCAAATCAATTTGGATCTTTATGGGTAAACTTTAACTCACCATTGCTTTGGGACGTATTCGCAATCTCAACGTATCTTTCAGTATCATTAGTTTTCTGGTGGACTGGTTTATTACCTGACTTTGCAATGCTTCGTGATAGAGCTATAACTCCATTTAATAAAAGAGTTTATTCTATCCTAAGTTTTGGATGGAGTGGAAGAGCAAAAGACTGGCAGCGTTTTGAAGAAGTATCTTTAGTATTAGCTGGTTTAGCTACTCCTCTTGTACTTTCTGTACACACGATTGTATCTATGGACTTTGCTACTTCTGTAATTCCAGGATGGCATACAACAATTTTCCCTCCATACTTCGTTGCTGGAGCGGTATTCTCAGGATTTGCGATGGTAAATACATTGTTGATCGTTATGAGAAAAGTTTCTAACCTTGAAGCATACATTACATTACAGCATATCGAGTTAATGAACATCATTATCATGATTACTGGATCTATAGTAGGTGTAGCTTACATCACTGAGTTATTTGTAGCTTGGTATTCAGGTGTAGAATATGAGCAGTATGCATTCTTAAACAGAGCTACCGGACCTTACTGGTGGGCATATTGGTCGATGATGACTTGTAACGTTTTCTCTCCACAATTTATGTGGTTCAAAAAATTAAGAACAAGTATCATGTTTTCATTTATTATTTCGATCGTTGTAAACATCGGAATGTGGTTTGAAAGATTCGTAATTATTGTTACTTCTTTACATAGAGATTACCTTCCATCTTCTTGGACAATGTTCTCACCAACATTTGTTGATATTGGAATTTTCATTGGAACAATTGGTTTCTTCTTTGTATTGTTTTTATTATACTCTAGAACATTCCCTGTAATTGCTCAGGCAGAGGTAAAAACAATTTTGAAAGGAACAGGAGATAATTACATTAGAGAAAGAGCAAATAAAGATTCACATCATGAGTAATAAAGTAATATACGCCATTTATAATGACGATGATATTTTGATGGATGCAGTAAAGAAAACCAGAGCTGCTCATCATCATATTGAAGAGGTTTTTACTCCATTCCCAGTTCACGGATTGGATAAAGCCATGGGTTTAGCACCAACAAGATTAGCAATTTGTGCTTTCCTATATGGATGTGTTGGTATTTCTGTTGCAACAACAATGATGAGTTATATTATGATTCATGACTGGCCGCAGGATATTGGTGGAAAACCAAGTTTTAGTTTCATTCAGAATATGCCTTCTTTTGTGCCAATTATGTTTGAGATGACTGTATTTTTCGCTGCGCACTTAATGGTAATTACTTTTTATATGAGAAGTAGATTATGGCCATTTAAGCAAGCTGAGAATCCTGATGTAAGAACAACAGATGACCATTTCTTAATGGAAGTTGCTGTAAACGATAACGAAGCAGAACTTGTTTCTTTTTTCGAAGGTACAGGAGCTGTTGAAGTTAAAGTAATTGAAAAGAATTAATTGTAGCTATGAAAAGGATATATAAAATAACACTTTTAGTTGGTATAACTATTTTAGTTTCATCTTGCCACAATAATTCGGCACCAAACTATCAGTATTTCCCAAATATGTATGAATCTGTGGCATATGAGCCATATACAGAGGCAAAAATATTTAAAGGAGACAAAGAAGGACAGCTTCCTGTTGAAGGAACTATTAATAGAGGTTTTGAGCCTTATGAATATGAAAATTCGACTACAGGTTATGAATTGGCAAAAGCTAATTTAAAATCTCCTTTGACTGAAGAAGAAAGAAATTCTGGAAAAGGTAAAGAACTTTTCGAAATTTATTGTATCAGCTGCCATGGTGCTGCTGGTAACGGTAAAGGTAAATTGGTTGAAAGAGAAAAATTTCTTGGAGTACCTAGCTATAAAGACAGAGATATTACTGAAGGAAGTATATTTCACGTTGAAACTTATGGTTTAAATGCAATGGGTTCACACGCAAATCAATTAAGTGCCCACGAACGTTGGTTAGTTGCTGACTATGTTCTAAAACTAAAAAGCCAATTATAATTGTTGAACAAACTGATCGTAATAGATATGTATACATTTTCAAGTAAATTAAAAACTTTTTCTATCATCTTAATGGTTCTTGGACTATTAGGAATTGGGTATGGTTTTTTAAGTGCGCCTAAAGATATTCAAGAAGTTGAAAAAATACTAGCTGCTGAGGCTCATGGAGAACATGGTGCTGCGCATGCGGAATCTGCAGAGGTTTCTCATAAAGAAGCAGGACATCATGAAGCTGCCGCTGAAGCTTCACACGAAGAACACAAAGGTGGAGAGCACGCAAAAGTTGGCGCTGCTGATGAACACACAGAACATTTAAATCACGTATTGCACCAATTGCAAAACAAGCCTTGGTCTGCATTATATGTAGCTTGTATTTTCTTTTTACTGCTTTCTATGGGGGTTTTAGCTTTTTATGCTATTCAACAAGTTGCTCAGGCAGGTTGGTCTCCAGTTTTGTTTAGAGTAATGCAAGGTATTACAGCTTATTTGCCTGCAGGTTCTATCATCTTTTTTATAATCTTAGTTTTATGCGGATTACATTTTAATCATATTTTTGTATGGTTAGGTGAGCATGTTACAGATCCAACTCATGCTGATTATGATGAAATAATTGCGGGTAAATCTGGATATTTAAACTTTCCATTTTGGATTGTTAGAGCTTTTATCTTTTTACTAGGATGGAATTTATACCGTCATTTTTCTAGAAAAAACTGTTTAGCTCAAGACGAAGCTAACGATGATCTTTACTACAAAAAGAACTTTAAGTTATCTGCAGGATTCTTAGTTTTCTTTATTGTTTCTGAATCAATTATGTCTTGGGACTGGATTATGTCATTTGATCCTCACTGGTTCAGTACTTTGTTTGGATGGTATGTTTTCGCTTCTTTCTTTGTAAGCGGAATTACTTCAATAGCTTTAGTTACAATATATTTAAAATCTAAAGGATATTTAGAATACGTAAATACAAGTCACATTCACGATTTAGCTAAATTTATGTTTGGTATTAGCGTTTTCTGGACTTACTTATGGTTTTCTCAATTCATGTTGATCTGGTATGCTAACATTCCAGAGGAGGTAACTTATTTTGTAACAAGAATTCAATTGTATAACCTGCCTTTCTTTGGTGCAGTTGTTATGAATTTTGTTTTCCCATTATTAATATTAATCAATACTGACTTTAAACGTCTTAGCTGGGTTATTGTTATGGCGGGTGTTGTAATATTATTAGGTCATTATGTTGATTTCTTTAATATGATTATGCCTGGTACAGTTGGAGACAAATGGTTTATTGGAGTTCCTGAAATTGCGTCTATTCTTTTCTTCTTAGGTCTATTTATATTTGTTGTATTTACTGCATTAACTAAGTCACCTTTGCTTGCAAAAAGAAATCCTTTCATTGAAGAAAGTAAACATTTTCATTATTAATATTTAAAGAAGTAAACAGATGACAAGTTTGTTGGTAATTATAGTTTTAGTTTTATTAGCAGTTGCACTATGGCAATTGACCAAGATATTTGATCTTACTCAAGTAGGATCTTCTTCGGACGATTCTCAAGTTGCATCAGATAATGATAATAACATTCAGGGATATATCATGTTTGGCTTTTTGGCATTCATTTATATATTTACTATTTATGGTTTACTAAAATGGGGTAATTTGGCACTTCATACTCCTGCTTCTGAGCATGGAATTTTAGTAGATAGTTTAATGAATATTACTTGGGTGTTGATCTTTACAGTACAGGTTATTACACAAGGTTTACTATATTGGTTTTCTTTTAAAAATAGAGGACATAAAGATAGAAAAGCATTATTTTTTGCAGATAGTAATAAATTAGAGGCAATCTGGAGTATTATTCCATCTGTAGTTTTAGCATGTTTAATTCTTTACGGATTGTATGCTTGGAATAACATTATGTTTGTTGACAAAGATGAAGATGTAGTTGAAATTGAATTATACGCTCAGCAATTTAAATGGACTGCCAGATATGCAGGAAATGATAATGTTTTAGGAAAAGCTAACGTACGTTTAATTGAAGGAATCAACACATTAGGAGTTGATATGTCAGATCCTAATTCTCAAGATGATATTGTAGTTACTGAATTACATATTCCTAAAGGTAAAAAAGTACATTTCAAAATGCGTTCTCAAGACGTTTTACACTCAGCTTACATGCCTCACTTTAGAGCGCAGATGAACTGTGTACCTGGAATGGTTACTGAATTTGCTTTCGTTCCAACTTACACTACTGCAGAGTACAGAGAGTTGCCATTTATGATTGAAAAAGTGGCAAATATCAATAAACTTAGAGCTGAAAAAAGTGTTGAGTTAGTTGCAAAAGGAGGAACAGCTTTAGATCCTTATACATTTGATTATTTATTATTGTGTAATAAAATCTGTGGAGCTTCACACTATAACATGCAAATGAAAGTTGTTGTTGATACTCCTGAAGATTATAAAAAATGGTTAAGTGAAAAAACAACTTTAGCTCAGGATATTAAAGCGGCAGCTGCTGCTGAAAAACCAGCTGAAGGAGTTGAAGGAGCTGCTGTAGATACTGCTGCTAAAGTAAAAGATACTGTAAAAGCAGTTATCGATACTGTTAAGGCTGCGGTTGCTAAAGTAGCTATGAAATAATATTATTAAGAAAATTTAAAGTACACATATATGTCAGCAGAAGCGCACGGTCACGATCACGGACACGATCACGAGCACGAACATCATCATAAAGACACGTTCATTACTAAATATATTTTTAGTATTGATCACAAAATGATTGCTAAACAATACTTGATTACTGGTATTGTTATGGGAGTAATTGGTATTGCAATGTCCTTGCTTTTCAGAATGCAATTAGCGTGGCCAGAAGAGTCTTTTAAAATATTCAATGTTTTATTAGGAGATAAATTTGCACCTGACGGTGTTATGGCAAATGATATTTATCTGGCTTTAGTTACAATTCACGGTACCATCATGGTATTCTTTGTACTGACAGCTGGTTTGAGTGGAACTTTTAGTAACTTACTTATTCCACTACAAATTGGAGCGCGAGATATGGCTTCTGGATTTATGAATATGATTTCATACTGGTTGTTTTTTATATCTGCTGTAGTAATGTTAAGTTCTTTATTTGTTGAAGCTGGACCAGCTTCTGCAGGTTGGACAATTTATCCTCCATTAAGTGCTTTACCACAAGCTATTCCAGGATCTGGAGCAGGTATGACTTTATGGTTAGTTTCAATGGCTATCTTTATTGCATCTTCATTAATGGGATCATTAAACTACATTGTAACTGTTATCAACTTGAGAACTAAAGGAATGTCTATGACTAGACTTCCACTTACAATCTGGACATTTTTCGTAACAGCTATTATTGGTGTTATTTCATTCCCAGTATTATTATCTGCTGCTTTATTATTGATTTTTGATAGAAGTTTTGGTACTTCATTCTTCTTATCTGATATCTATATAGCAGGAGAGGTTTTACACTACCAAGGAGGTTCTCCAGTATTGTTTGAGCACTTATTCTGGTTCTTAGGTCACCCTGAGGTTTATATCGTAATCTTACCAGCGATGGGTCTTGTTTCTGAAATTATGGCTACGAACTCTCGTAAACCAATCTTCGGATACAGAGCGATGATTATGTCAGTTCTTGCAATTGCATTCTTATCAACTATTGTTTGGGGTCACCACATGTTTATCTCTGGTATGAATCCTTTCTTAGGATCTGTATTTACTTTTACAACTTTATTGATTGCAATTCCATCTGCTGTAAAAGCTTTCAACTGGATTACAACTTTGTGGAAAGGTAACTTACAATTTAACCCTGCAATGTTGTTCTCTATCGGAATGGTTTCTACTTTCATCACTGGAGGTTTAACTGGAATCATTTTAGGAGATAGTACTTTAGATATTAACGTTCACGATACTTACTTCGTAATTGCTCACTTTCACTTAGTAATGGGTATCTCTGCACTTTACGGAATGTTTGCTGGTATTTACCACTGGTTCCCTAAAATGTACGGAAGAATGTTAAATAAAAACTTAGGTTATATTCACTTTTGGGTAACAGCAGTTTGTGCTTACGGAGTTTTCTTCCCAATGCACTTTATTGGATTAGCAGGTTTACCAAGACGTTACTATACAAATACTAACTTCCCATTATTTGATGATTTACAAAATGTGAATGTTTTAATTACAACATTTGCTCTTGTAGGTGGAGCGTTCCAGTTAGTATTCTTATACAACTTCTTTAGTAGTATTTTCTACGGTAAGAAAGCAGTTCAAAATCCATGGAAATCTACAACTTTAGAGTGGACAACTCCAGTTGAGCATATTCACGGAAACTGGCCAGGAGAAATTCCTCACGTATATCGTTGGCCGTATGACTATAGTAACCCAAATCACGATGTCGATTTTGTTCCTCAAAATGTACCTATGAAAGAAGGTGAAGAAGTTTTACACCACTAAAAATATCAAAAGACCGTCAGAAATGACGGTCTTTTTTCTTTAGTTAAAGTTTTAATCGTTCAGATTTACTGTTTTACAAACTGATTAGTTTCTATATCTTTGTAGAATGAATGAAAACCTAGATCCTACTACAAAAGGATATAACCCAGAAGAATTAGATCTTGAAAAAAGATTGCGTCCACTGTCATTTGATGATTTTGCCGGTCAGGACCAAGTTTTAGAGAACTTAAAAGTTTTTGTCGCAGCTGCAAATCAGCGTGGTGAGGCACTTGATCATGCTTTGTTTCATGGACCTCCTGGGCTTGGTAAAACGACTTTGGCTAATATTCTTGCAAATGAGCTGGAAGTAGGTATCAAAATTACTTCGGGGCCTGTTCTGGATAAACCGGGAGACTTAGCCGGTTTATTAACTAATCTTGATGAAAGAGATGTTTTATTTATAGACGAGATCCATCGTTTGAGTCCTATTGTGGAAGAATACTTATATTCGGCAATGGAAGATTTCAAAATTGATATCATGATTGAATCTGGTCCAAATGCAAGAACAGTTCAAATTAATCTAAATCCGTTCACCTTAATTGGAGCAACTACCCGTTCTGGATTATTAACAGCTCCAATGAGAGCTCGTTTTGGAATTTCGTCTCGTTTACAATATTATTCTACAGAGCTTTTAACTACTATTGTGGAGAGAAGTGCCGGTATATTAAAAATGCCAATTGATCTTGAAGCAGCAATTGAAATAGCAGGCCGTAGTCGCGGAACTCCTCGTATTGCAAATGCATTATTGCGCAGAGTTCGTGATTTTGCACAGATTAAAGGTAATGGTACTATTGATCTTGAAATTGCCAGATATGCACTAAAAGCACTGAATGTAGATGCTCATGGGCTTGACGAAATGGACAACAAGATATTATTAACCATTATCAATAAATTTAAAGGAGGGCCTGTTGGACTTTCGACTTTGGCTACTGCAGTATCTGAAAGCAGTGAAACTATTGAGGAAGTTTACGAACCTTTTTTAATTCAGGAAGGATTCATTATGCGTACTCCGCGAGGTCGTGAAGTTACAGAGAAAGCGTATAAACATTTAGGAAAGGTAAATACAAATATTCAGGGAGGATTATTTTAAAGACATATCATGAAACATCTCGTTTTATTTTTATTATTTACATATTGCAGTTCTTTTGGTCAGACTAAGTATTTTCCGCATCTTGCTTATGGAAAATCGTCGCAGCAAGTTTTAGATCTATACATCCCGAATGGGGATTTAAAAGATGTACCTGTTGTTATACTTCTTCATGGAGGAGCTTGGTCAATGGGCGGACTTGAGTATACGAGTAAACATGCTCAGGATATTTGTAATAAAGGATTTGTTGTTGCGAATGTCGATTATCGTTATGTAAGTGACAATATTTCGGGTAAAGATTTACTAGCAGATATCGATGCAGCTGTTGCTTACGTTTCAGAAGCTTCTAATAAATACGGTTATGTGAAGAAAGGCTATCATATTGTTGGAATTAGTGCTGGTGCCCATTTAGCATTATTATATGGTTATACCAAAAAAAATATGAAATCTGTAACAGCACTTTGTGCACCATCAAGATTAGATTCTTCTGAAGCTGTCGAATTTATGAGAAAGAATGGTCATCTGGATATTATCGAAAAACTGGCAGGAACTAAAATTAAAAATGGAGCTAATCCGGCATTAATTAAAATTAGTCCTTTTAATACTATTTCGAATATACCAACATTACTGATTCATGGTGATGCAGATAATTTGGTTAATGTCAGCCAATCTCAAAATCTTTATGATGAATTAAAAAGGAAAGGAGTAGAGACGAAATTGATAATTAGAGAAGGTAAAGGTCATGATGTTGGAATGAATACACCTGAAACTGAAATTCAGAATATAAATGATATTACAGAATGGATTATACAGCACAATAAATAGATTGATAATCAAAAAATATAAAGATCAATATTCAAGGTGAATTATTTTAATTCTATTCAAAATGTCTGAAAATATAAAATATATTTACCCTAATAAATTATCGATACTCAGATTTTTTAAAGATGCCGAAGGTGTTCGTAGAAATCCGATTCCTTTTCATAAAAGATATTTTGAGAGATTCGGTGATTCTTTTTCTATCAGAATTGGTTCTTCAAAGTATATAATCTTGTCAAGAGATAATGAAATTGCACAGTATATTTTAGTTAAAAACCAGAAGAACTATCAGAAATCTAAATTTCAATCTGTATATCTTTCTAAGTATTTAGGAAAAGGGCTTTTAACAAGCGATGGTGATTTTTGGCTGAAACAAAGACGTCTTATTCAACCGGCTTTTCATAAACAAAAGATGAATCAGCTGGTAGATAATATGAATAAAGCTATTAGTGCAGAATTAGATAGTTTAGTAGAGGATAAAGCGATTGATCTTTTTCCTGTAATGAGTAATTTGGCATTTAATGTCGTTGCTAAATCTTTATTTCAACTTTCAACTGCCGAAAATAAATTTCACCGAATCAAATTTATAATTGAAGAAGTTCAGAATTTTTTAATTAAAGAAATTAGACTTCCGCATAAAGCGTGGTGGTTTTCATTAAGTGGCCAGGTAAAGAAACATCTCATGCTGGCTGAAGAGAATAATAGAATTATTCGGGAAATCATTGAAGAAAGAAAAGTTTCAAAAGAAGAAATCAATGATTTATTGAATATGCTTTTGGAAACGAGATACGAAGATACGGGTGAAGGTATGTCTATTGAACAATTGGTTGATGAAATTAAGGTTTTGTTTATCGCAGGACATGAAACAACTGCAAATGCTTTAACATTTACGCTTCATCTTTTAGGCAGAAACCCAGAAGTGCAGCAAAAAATATTTGATGAAATCATTGAGATTGAGTCGCAAACCGAAAACGTTATTGAACAGCTTCAAAAAATGACATATACCAATGCCGTTTTGAACGAATCTATGCGATTATATCCGCCAGCCTGGATTACAGACAGGCAAAATATTGAGGATGATTCTTTGGCTCAATTCAAAATTAAAAAGGGTACATTAATTGGAGTTTCTTTTTACGAATTGCATCGAAATCCTAAATATTGGAATGATCCGGATGAATTTATTCCCGAAAGATTTCTTGGGGAACAAAAAAAGGAATCCATGCAATATTTTTATCCATTTGGTGCCGGACCAAGAATGTGTATTGGAACCGGATTTGCCATTTACGAAATGTGCTTAACGATATCTCAAATTATTAAAAAATATGTCATTCAATCGAAAAATGATGTAATTCAATTTAATCCGCTAATTACTTTAAAACCTGTTAACGTCGAAGTTTCATTTTCTAAAAGATGAGTATCAATTCAAAAGAAACATATTCAAAATTTATAAAAGAGGAGGCCAAAAGGTTAGGGTTTATTTCTTGTGGTATATCTAAAGCAGGCTTTTTGGAACAAGAAGCGCCCCGGCTTGAGAAATGGCTGAATAATAATCATAATGGACAAATGGCCTATATGGCGAACCATTTTGATAAACGCCTGGATCCAACTTTATTGGTTGATGATGGCAAAAGTGTGGTTTCTCTATTGTTGAATTATTTCCCATCGGAATCTCAAAATGATAATAGTTTTAAGATTTCTAAATATGCCTATGGACAGGATTATCACTTCGTTATAAAAGAAAAATTAAAAGAACTTCTTTATTCGATTCAAGAGAATATAGGTGAAGTTTCCGGTCGTGCCTTTGTTGATTCTGCACCGGTTTTAGATAAGGCCTGGGCGTCAAAAAGCGGCTTAGGCTGGATTGGAAAAAACAGTAATTTAATAACTCAAAAGGTAGGTTCTTTTTACTTCATAGCCGAACTTATCCTTGATCTTGATTTAGAATATGACCATGCCGTTACAGACCATTGTGGTTCTTGTACTGCTTGTATTGATGCTTGTCCTACACAGGCAATTCTTGCACCCTATATTGTAGATGGAAGCAAGTGTATTTCTTATTATACTATTGAACTAAAAGAAAATATCCCAAATGATATGCAAGGAAAATTTGATGATTGGATGTTTGGCTGTGATACCTGCCAGGATGTTTGTCCATGGAATCGATTTTCAAAGCCGCATTCTGAACCTCTTTTTAATCCAAACCCGGATTTAATTTCTTTCTCTAAAAAAGATTGGGCAGAAATAACTGAAGAAACTTTCCAAAAAGTTTTTAAAAATTCACCTATTAAGAGAACAAAATTTGATGGACTTAAGCGAAATATTAAATTTCTTGAGTAAAGTCTAAATAGGAATATCTCAATACAATTTTCTCCGATTTTTCATTTTACAGAATTAATTGTAACTAGTTGATAATTAGATTTTTGATCTTTTTGTAATCGATTTAATTTTTTTGTCTTTGTAGGATAATGTTGCGTATTTTTCGTTTAAATTAAAAAATATTAATTTTTCATTAAAAAATTAAGAAATTTCTGTTGTTTCATTGTTAAATTACTATGTTTATTGACTTGTTAAAGTTAATTTATCTCGATGAAATGTGTATTTCAACGTTTTTCTGGGTAGTTTGTCGAGTAATGTAGCTAGTATTGAGGTGTTTATATACTTTCGCAGCACCAAATCTACTAATTTAATCCAAAGACGACTATGTGTCTTGAACCTGAAACAATTATGGTCCAAACGCTTTCCAATTATTTTTATGATTTTGAAAAATCTTTTTTCAAAAATCAAAAAACCAATCCTTTCAATTTATCGTATCTGCTAAATAATCTGAAAATCAATTTTTGGTATTCAGTTTCTATACTATCTATTACACAAATTAATACTGAGTTTGTCTATGCGTAACTTTACTTTTAACTGGTTTAAGTTTTCCAAACCAAATTTTCTTGTTTTATTCTTTTTACTACTTAGCTATACTGTTTCTGCTCAATTTTACACGAAACATTATATCGCGCCGGCACCTTGGCAATATTTTAGTAAAGCAAATGAAATTGTTATTGCAACAAATTCTACAACTACTGTAAATATTACACTAAGTAAGAGTGATGGTACTTTAGAAACAACTTTAACCGCGGTAAAAGGAGCTCCAGCGGTCTACAGATTTAAGCTTTATTCGAAAGATCTTCCGATGAATCCTCTAAATACGGTAATTTCAGGGGCGGGATTGATCATAACAAGTGATGGACCAACGTCTGTAAACATGCGAAATGTTGCTTCTGATGACTATGTTAATGGGGAAAATGTTGATGCAAACCTAAAGGGAAATGCGGCATTGACCAGTTTTGGTGATGCTGGTGTAGGGGTACGTTTTAGAGTAGGATATTATAGAGATGGTACATTAGGAAATTTTAGCGGGTTAGGAGATCAACGTCCAATTTATAGTATTATGGCAACTGCTAATAATACAACTGTAAAAATTAATAATGCTGTTGCAGCTACATTAAATGCAGGGCAAAGTTATTTGTTTAAAGCAGCTATAGGAACATTGGTTGAGTCTTCAAGTCCTGCTGTGATGAATACTTCATCGGCGATAGATATGCCGGGTGGCTGTGGAGATGGGGCTTTTAATCAGGTTCCGCCTGAATCAGTTTTAGGAACGGAGTACTTTATTGAAAGAGGAAAAGGAAATGATACTGCAGAACAAACTACTGTAGTTGCTACAAAAGACAATACAGCTTTAACAATAGATACATATTCAACAACAGGAGCATTAGTTGGTACAACTAACGTTACTTTGGCAACAGCGGGGAGTTTTTATACTTTTCAAAATGGTGTGTCGAATACAAGTTTTTCGGCATCGCGTGTTTTTGCAGATAAGAAAATTGTTGTGTATTCAGGTACAGCCCAATCTTGTGAGGTTGATATTTCGACAATTGCGCCAGTATCAGAATGCGGGGGATCTAATTTTATAGAAACAGCAAAGTTTAGAAATTATGGTACTGGTTCATTACCATATTTTGGGTATATACTTTTAAGAAGTGCTACAGATGTAGTAACTGTAAATGGAACTAATATTGAGACTATAAGTGGTATTACAGCCCGTCATCAATTAGGAACTACAGGCTGGTATTTGATTAATTTTGAAGATACTCAAATAGGAAGCCCAAATGTTCTTTCTATTTCAAGTGCGGCAAAATTAACGGTTTCAATTGTACAGCAAGGAGGAGGATTCTCGATGGCAGGGTTTTTCTCTAATTTTGCGGTTCAGCCAGAAGATCCAACCATGACTTATATTTCTGGTGGAGGATGTACTAATAATAAAGCAGAATTGACAACGCCAGCTGGTTTTGCACCTTACCAATGGTATTATAATGGTACGGCAATAGCAGGTGCTAATTCTTCAACTTATACAGCAACAAAAACAGGAGCATATTCTGTAGCTTCAACTTTAACTTGTGGAGCTCAAACACAGTCAAAACCTGTTAGTGTTACTTTATGTACTGATTTAGGAATTACAAAAACAGTTGATAATGCGACACCGTGTTTAGGATCAACTGTAGAATTTACTGTTAAAGTAAGCAATTTAGGAGGTAATAATGTTTCAGGGGTTTCGGTAAATGATTTGCTTCCTTCAGGCTATACTTATGTAAGTTCAACGCCATCAGTAGGTGTTTATGATTCGGCAAGCGGTAGTTGGAGTATTGGAGATGTAGATGCTCAAACATCTGTAACCTTAAAAATTACTGCAACAATAAATACAACAGGTAATTATACAAATACTGCCTCGTTACCAGCATCAATAGATACTAATACGGCAAACAATTCAGCTAGTGCTGCAGTAACTCCAAAGACATCTAATCTTATTATTACTAACCCTGCTGCAATTTGCGCCCCTGCTACGGTTGATTTAACAGCTCCGGCAGTTACAGCAGGAAGTACTCCAAATATGACACTTTCATATTGGACAGATTCAGCTGCATCTACTGCTTATCCAACACCAAGTGCTGTTACTGCTTCGGGAACTTATTACATAAAAGCAGTTTCTGCTGATGGATGTCAGTTTATAAAGCCGGTAGTGGTAACAATTAACGCGAAAGCAAATTCAGCTACAATTACAGCAAGTGGCTCTACTACATGTGCAACAGGAAGTGTTGTATTAACATCATCTGGTGGTTCAGGTACTTATTTATGGTCAACGGGAGAAACAACAAAAAGCATTACAGTTACTACGAATGGAAGTTATACTGTTAGAAGAATAAATGCTGCAGGCTGTCCTGGTGACATTTCTGCGGCAACAGTAGTAACTTTCGTACCTGCAGCACCAACAGCTTCTTCGCAGACATTTTGCTCTTCAGAGAATAAAAAGGTTAGTGATTTAGTGGCTACAGGTACCAATTTGAAATGGTATAGTGCGAGCACTGGCGGAACAGCTCTTCCGACAACTCAGACATTAGCAACTGGAAATTATTTTGCAAGCCAGACTGTAAGCGGATGTGAGAGTACAAGAACTCAGGTAGCTGTAACTATTAATACGATATCTTCGGCTCCGGTTGCTTCTTCTCAGACTTTTTGTTCTTCTGATAATAAAAAGGTAAGCGATTTAGTAGCTACTGGAACTAATTTACAATGGTACAGTGCTTCTTCAGGCGGTACTGCCCTTCCTACAAATCAAACTTTGGCTACAGGAAATTATTATGTAAGCCAAACTGCTAATAGTTGTGGAGAAAGTGCAAGAACGTTAGTAGCGGTAACGATAGATACTCCACCATCTGCACCAACAGCATCTTCACAAACATTTTGTGCAACTGATGCTAAAAAAGTTAGTGATTTAGTGGCAACAGGAACAAATTTAAAATGGTATAGCGCAAATAGCGGAGGTACACTTTATAATGGAACTGAAACATTAACAACAGGAAATTACTATGTAAGTCAGACTACTAATAGTTGTGGAGAGAGTGCAAGAAGGTTAGTAGCAGTTACAGTAAATAATACAGCTGCACCTACAGCATCTTCACAAACATTTTGTGCAATTGATGCTAAAAAAGTAAGCGATCTGGCAGCGACTGGAACTAGTTTAAAATGGTACAGTGCTTCAACAGGAGGAACTTTATATGCAGGTACAGAAACACTAACGTCAGGTAATTATTATGTAAGCCAGACTCTAAACAGTTGTGAGAGTACGAGAACTTTAGTGGCAGTTACAGTAAATAATACTGCTGCACCAACAGCATCTTCGCAAACATTCTGTGTAGCAGATGCTAAAAAAGTTAGCGATTTAGTTGCAACAGGAACTAATTTAAAATGGTATAGTGCTTCAACAGGTGGAACATTATATACAGGAACAGAAACATTAACATCAGCAAATTATTATGTAAGCCAGACTTTAACTGGATGTGAAAGTGCTAGAACGCTAGTGTCAGTAACAGTAAATCCAACACCATCGGCACCAACTATTACAGCAGGTGGTCCAACAACTTTTTGTTCTGGTGGAAGTGTTACTTTAACTTCTAGCGGAGGAAACAGTTATTTATGGTCAACAGGAGCAACAACACAGTCTATTACTGTATCTGCTTCGGGAACTTATAGTGTAAGAATTGCGAATGCTTCAGGATGTCAAAGTCCAGCTTCAACTGCTACGACAGTAACAGTAAATGCTATACCAGCAGTTCCGACATTAAGCGCTGTAACACAGCCGACATGTTCAACAGCAACAGGAAGTTTTACCATATCAAACTACAGTGCTTCTAACACTTATACAATCAGCCCATCAACGGGAGTAACACAATCAGCAGGTACAGTTACAGCTCCGGCAGGAAGCTATACAGTAACGGCAACGGCTAACGGATGTACTTCGGCTGCTTCATCAGCTGCGGTTATCAACGCACAGCCTGCAACTCCTGCAGTTCCGACATTAAGCGCTGTAACCCAGCCTACATGTTCAACAGCTACAGGAAGTTTTACAATATCAAACTACAGTGCTTCTAACACTTATGCAGTAAGCCCTTCAACAGGAGTTACCCAGTCAGGAAACACCATTACAGCTCCGGCAGGAAGTTATACAGTAACAGCAGCGGCTAACGGATGTACTTCAGCAGCTTCATCAGCTGCGGTTATCAACGCTCAGCCGGCAACTCCAGCAGTTCCGACATTAAGTGCTGTAACCCAGCCTACATGTTCGACAGCTACAGGAAGTTTTACAATATCAAATTACAGCGCTTCTAACACTTATGCGGTAAACCCTTCAACAGGCGTTACCCAGTCAGGAAACACGATTACAGCTCCGGCAGGAAGCTATACAGTAACAGCTACGGCTAACGGATGTACCTCGGCTGCTTCATCAGCTGCGGTTATTAACGCTCAGCCAGCAACTCCTGCAGTTCCGACATTAAGTGCTGTAACCCAGCCGACATGTTCAACAGCTACAGGAAGTTTTACAATATCAAACTACAGTGCTTCTAACACTTATGCAGTAAGCCCTTCAACAGGTGTTACCCAGTCAGGAAACACGATCACTGCTCCGGCAGGAAGCTATACAGTTACAGCTTCAGCAAACGGATGTACTTCAGCTGCTTCATCAGCTGCAGTTATCAACGCACAGCCTGCTACACCTGCAGTTCCGACATTAAGCGCTGTTACCCAGCCTACATGTTCATCAGCTACAGGAAGTTTTACAATATCAAACTACAGTGCTTCTAACACTTATGCGGTAAGTCCTTCAACAGGCGTTACCCAGTCAGGAAACACGATCACTGCTCCGGCAGGAAGCTATACAGTTACAGCTTCAGCAAACGGTTGTACTTCGGCTGCTTCATCAGCTGCGGTTATCAATGCACAGCCTGCAACTCCAGCAGTTCCAACATTAAGTGCTGTAACCCAGCCTACATGTTCAACAGCTACAGGAAGTTTTACCATATCAAACTACAGTGCTTCTAATACTTATGCGGTAAGCCCTTCAACAGGAGTTACCCAGTCAGGAAACACAATTACAGCTCCTGCGGGAAGTTATACGGTAACGGCTACAGCAAACGGATGTACTTCGGCAGCTTCACCAGCTGCGGTTATCAACGCTCAGCCGGCAACTCCTGCAGTTCCGACATTAAGCGCTGTTACCCAGCCTACATGTTCATCAGCTACAGGAAGTTTTACAATATCAAACTACAGTGCTTCTAACACTTATGCGGTAAGTCCTTCAACAGGCGTTACCCAGTCAGGAAACACGATCACTG
>NZ_CAIJDE010000024.1 GCF_903819335.1 Flavobacterium panici
TCTCACAGCATTTAAAACACTCATTTTATTTTTTCCTTCATCAATTTTTCTAATGTAATATCTTCTCAGATCATTATCTAATCTAATTGCACTCATTGCTGCCAGATGTAGAATAGTTTTCAGGTTTTTATCGGCAAGCATTGACACTCCAGGTCTTCTTTTTAATGAGGTTCCGGATTGAAAATCGAAAGGTACAACTCCGCTGTAACATGCCATTTTTCTAGGATCAGTTATCACTGTAAAACCTTCTGTTTTTGATATTAATGTCCAT
>NZ_CAIJDE010000025.1 GCF_903819335.1 Flavobacterium panici
ACCTATAAAAGAAAAAACACCTGCAAAAAACTTATTGCAGGTGCTTAATTAAATATTTTTGTCTAATTAAATCTGTATCGATTATTTAGGACTAGTCAACTACTTCTGATTCTCAGGAATCACCAATTTCAAAGAATTAATATAATCCGTATCAAATTCAATTACCCTGATTTTTTCAGGATTAAAAGCTAATTCACCGCCAAATTTGCCTTTTGTTTCAAGGAAATCAATTAATAGTTCATCTGGTGTAAGCGAAATCAGTTTACCCAAATAGACCGCTTTTGAAGATTTTTTAGCAATCTGAAAAATGGTATATTTTCTATCAAGAAAATTTACAATAGCATTCAAATCCTGAATCGGAATAATATCTTCTGTATTAATGTTTATTCCTTTTAAGCGAATAACCTTTTCTGTAAAAACGAGGTCTTCATCCCTGTGAATTGCTTCGATATTTTTATTCTTTAAAATAACAAAGCCATCCAAAATATAATCAACAGGATTGTTTCGAAGTAAAATCCAGTCATCAGAATAATCAATAAGAAACCCGGTAAAAATTTCTTTTTTATCCTGAAATTCTATCGCAATTAATTGTCTTAAATATTGTTCCATCATTTTAGTTTTGAAATTCCAATTTTTTTTAAACTCCAAATTCCAATTACACTAAGAGTTGGAATTTGGAATTTAAAATTTGGAGTTTATTTTTTTAAGGATTAGTAGACCAAATACTGCTGTTTTTAATAAAAACCCTGCGGTTTAGTTTAAGCTGTGCAATAATCAATTCAGCAACATCTTCAGACTGCATTACTTTTTCCGGATTTCCATCCGTTAATTTTAAATCGATTGCCAAATCTGTTGCAACTGTGCTTGGCGTTAAGGCAGTAACACGAATATTATGTTTTCTCATTTCCTGCATTAGAGAATCGGTTAAACCCATAACAGCAAATTTTGAGGCACTGTAAGCACTTGTAACAGCATTTCCGTTTAATCCTGCGGTTGACGAAATATTGATGATATCTCCCGTTTGTCTTTCGATCATTTGCGGAATAACAGCGCGGGTTGTATAATACGTTCCCATTAAATTTACCTGAATAATTCTTTCCCAGTCAGCAGGTTCTAATTCCAGAAATTTTCCAAAAGCACCAATTCCGGCATTATTAATCAGGATATCAATAGTTTTAAATTCGGCTAAAGCTTTTTCAACGGCAGCATTTACAGAATTGATATCAGAAACATCTGCAGATAATGCTAAAGATTTTACACCAAACTGATTTACTTCTGCCGCTAATTGATCCACATCGGCTTGTGTTCTGGCAAGAAGAATTACGTTTACACCTTCTTTTGCCAATGCAATGGCGATTGCTTTTCCAATTCCTTTACCAGCACCTGTAATAAGCGCATTTTTATTTTTTAAGTCTGTCATGATTTGTGTTTAGAAATGCAAAAAGCATCATTTTAAGTCTAACAAAAATAAAACTTTTGCCAACTAAAATGATGCTTTTAGGTGTTTTCTTAATCTAAGTTTAACAACTTTGCTATTCTTTCAAAACCATGTCGATACACATAACGGCAGCAAGAATTAATTGTCTAAGCGGACTATCTGATGATACAGTTTCTTCAATTTGAAGTACATAATTATCTGCACTTGTAAAAAACTCTTTTCCTAATCCGGCCCATTTCTTGCTTACTTGTGCAAGCTGTTTATTTTCGTGAGAAAATTTAAAATCCCATCCTGTCCATTTCCCTTGTAATGTTGCAGCAGGTTTGTCATTTTTATCTAAGATTTCAAATCTTCCTCCAAATGAGAAAAATTTCTGTTTGAAGGTTCCAATAAGTCTGTCTTTTTCGTCAAAAACCTCAACTGTTGATCTGAATATTGCAATTCCTCTTTTTACCGAAATTAATTTTTCGCCCGAAGCAGTTGTGATTTCAACATTAAAAGGCGTTGCTCTTTTATAATCTGTAAAACGAAATACTTTTGTAAAGAAACCAAGATTATTTTCTCGGCAGTTCATAATTATTTGATTCGTTTCAGGGTCGTAAATGTCATAGTTGTTAGCAGCTTTAAACATTCCGATATGTTCTTTAACTAAAAATAGATTTTGGCTTAAAATTGGATTCATAGGTTTTAAAATTAATGATTCGATTTAAAAACCAAATGTAAAGAAATATTTATTAATTATATTGTTCGGAAGTTTCAATAAGACGAATAAATTCAGCTTTATAACCTCCTTTGTCGAATGACATTCCTTGTTGTGCTAATTCCGCAATAGCTTCAGATGATTTATCAGAAATTAATTTTGAATCTCTTAGTTTTAATCCAAACCAAGCCACAGCTGTACTAAATTTAAAATCATCACTAGCTCTGTCTAAACTAACGGATTTGTTGTTAATTACCTGAACCATTTCAATACTTTTATCGCCGTCGGGTTTTTTGTAACGAAATTTTATTGTCGCCAGTTCACCGCTGTAATTGTTTGAACTTGTTTCGGTTTGAGTGTATTTTAAATCATCTGGCTGAACGTTTAAGTAATCGCTTTTTATACCAGCCGGAATAATTTCATATAAAGCCGTAACGGTATGATTACTTCCTAATTCTCCGGCATCGATTACATCATTTTTAAAATCTTCAGGACGAAGTTTTCTGTTTTCATAACCAATCAATCGATACGCCTGAACTTGTTTTGGATTAAATTCAATTTGGATTTTTACATCTTTTGCAATCGCAAACATCGATCCTTTAAACTCTTTTCCTAAAAAACGATTTGCTTCCTGAATATTATCGATATAGGCATAATTTCCGTTTCCTTTATCAGCAAGGATTTCCATTTTGCTGTCTTTGTAATTTCCCATTCCGTAACCCAGACAAGTTAAGAAAACGCCTGTTTTTCTTTTTTCTTCAATTAATTGTTCCATGTCAGAATTGGAAGAACTTCCCACATTAAAATCGCCATCAGTTGCCAGAATTACACGATTGTTGCCGCTTTTAATGAAATTTTCTGTTGCAATTTTATACGCCAGTTCAATTCCTGCGCCTCCGGCCGTACTTCCTCCGGCTTCTAATTTATCCAGCGCTTTAATTATTGTTTTTTTCTCGTTTCCAGAAGTTGGAGGCAAAACCATTCCTGCCGCTCCCGCATAAACCACAATGGCTACTTTGTCATTTGGGCGTAATTCGTTTACTAATATTTTTAGAGATTGTTTTAATAAAGGCAGTTTATTCATTTCGCTCATTGAACCCGAAACATCAATCAGGAAAACAAGATTTGAAGCAGGTAAATCGTCTGTCGGGATATTTTTTCCTTGTAAACCAATTTTCAGAATTTTATTTTGTGAGTTCCATGGCGAATCGCTTACTTCTGTATTAATAGAAAACGGATGTTCATTTTTTGGCTGCGGATAATTGTATTTAAAAAAGTTTACCATTTCTTCTACACGTACTGCATCTTTTGGAACTTCTTGCCCGTTATTTAAAAAACGTCTGATATTAGTATAAGAAGCATTATCAACATCAATAGAAAAAGTAGAAAGCGGAGCCGTTTTTGGACTTTCAAAAGCATTTTCTGTAAAAGCATCATAATCTTCCTGCGTTGGTTCAACAGGACGAATAGGAGTGATCTGATTTAGTTTTTTATCTAATTCTTTTTCAGAAAGATTTTTGTAAAGTTCATTTTTGGTCGAAATTACAACGACACCATTTGAAGCTTTACTGCCATAAACAGAAGTTGCCGCCACATCTTTTAAAACAGATACATTGTCAATATCATTCGGATTAATTTTTGCCATTTGATCGGCTTTTATTGCTACTCCGTCAACAATATACATTGGTTCATTTTTTGGAGAAACAGAGACTGCTCCGCGTATGGCAATACTTGGACTTGGACTAGCCATATATCCTGCATTGCTTTGGACCTGAACCCCGGCAACTTTTCCTTTAAGTGCCTGAGAAATATCTTTTTTCTCTTTTCTTTTTTCGGCACGTGCATAATTTCGACTTTCATATTCAGAATCATTTGAGCCATAACCCACAACTACAACTTCACTTAAGGTTTGAGTATCCGAAAAAAGCTGTATATTAATTGTATTTAAATTTTCAACTCTTTGTCTTTGCGTTTTATATCCAATGAAGCTAAAAATAAGCATGTCTCCTTTTTTAGCCTGAATACTGTATTTGCCATCAAAACTGGTTATGTAATTTGCTTTTGAATTTTGATTGATAATAGTAGCACCCGGAACTGGCATAGAAGTTTCATCTGTAACAATTCCTGTAATCGTTCTTTCCTGCGCCATTGACACGAAACATATAAGCATAGCAATGGCTGATGAAATAAGTTTTAGACTTTTCATGATAGTAAGTTTTAAATTAATGTTCGGATTTTTTTCTTAGTCAAAGTTTAAAACTTTGACTAAGATTTTGTGAGTTTTGGCTATTTCTTTAAAGCTGGTTTTCCTGTTTTTGTAGTTATGATAACAACTCCTTTTTTTCCTTTTTCGCCATATTTTGATGTGGCTTCAAGATCTTGTAAAATGGTTATTGTTTTAATGTCTTGTTTGTCTAAAGGAGCATAAGGACTAGTCGGATTATTTCCAAATAAATCATTTTCAGAATAGTAGATTCCATCAATAATATACAAAGGTTCATCTAACACAACTAGAGATTCTACGTTTTCAGGCTCTAGATTTGTAATTTCAGCCTGCATCATTTTGTCTTTTTTCACCTCGTCGCTGTGAGCCATTGCATTTCCATTCAGGATAACTAAAGGTGCACTTTTCTTGGCTCTTCGAGATTCCATTTCTGCAGCAGAGGCTTTAAAAGTTTCTTTTTCTGATTTTCGTAAATATCCGGAGCCTACATCTACTTTATCTTTGGCTTTTGAGACTTCAGTTTCTTCTTCTGAGTATGCGGATTCTGTAACGGCAGGAGCAGGCGCACTAAGTGCAGGCATCGCATCATAATTTGGTGCTGCAGCTACATTAGCAACACTTGGAACTTCATGTATTGCAACTGGTTCTTGTTGTTTTATTTGTTTCTCCAGAATTTTAAGAGCTTCTTGTTTTGGAATTAATTGTGAATCTGCAGCAACTACAGTTTTGTTTTTCTCTATATCAGAATTTGCATTTGTTTCTTTTTCAGTTTCATTAAACACAACCTTATCTGGTGTTTGAATAATAGCCGTTTTGTCTGTTTTTAAAAACTGATATCCTAAAGAGATTACTAATAAAAGTGAAGCAGCGACGGCGATTTTTTTCCAGAGTGCAATGCTTTTTTTATCTTCTTTTCTGTCGAGTTTGTCTTCAAGGCGTGACCAGACTTTTTCCATTCCCGGAAAATCTTTTGGCTCTGCATTATCTGCAGCTTCCTTAAATCTGTTGAATATTTTATCTTGATTGTCCATGACTATTTTGCTTTTTGATAATATAATTTATTTACTAATTCCTTTAGCTTGGTTTTCGCGGCATTCAATTGTGATTTTGAAGTGCCTTCAGAAATGTTGAGCATTGCTGCAATTTCTTTATGTCCGAAACCTTCAATAACAAAAAGGTTAAAAACAGTTTTGCAGCCATCCGGAATATGGTTTAATAAATTAAGTAAGTCTTCTTCTTCTAATGAGTTCATTTCTTCTGTAAATGGCTGTGCAAGCATTTTTACATCATCAAGATACATATTGAAATTGGTGTTTTTCTTGATGGAAGCCAAACAGTAATTAACGGCAATTTTTCTAGCCCAGGCCTCAAAGGCTTTTTCTTCCTTAAGCTGATCTAATTTTGTAAATATGGTATAGAAAGCGTCGGCCAGAGCTTCTTCGATTTCTTCTTCCTTCTTGAGGTATCGTTTGCAAACGCGATACAATTTTGGAGCCATGTGCTCATAAACCTGACGCTGCGCATCGCGGTTCATTTTTTTGCAGTTAGAAATTAGCGTTTCGTTTATCACAATATTGGTCTTTAATTATAAAGAGAGCGAAAAAGATAAAAAGGTTGGGACGGGGTTGAAAAAAAGTTTTTTTTTAGGTTCAAAGGTTCATAGTTTCAAAGTTACAAAGGTTTTATGTAGAGACGCACAGAAGTGCGTCTAATGTACCGTAAAATCGAAATGACATGAAATAAGTTCAAATTTTATTTTTTTGTATTTCGATACCAATCTTCAATTTTCTTAATTGATTCCTTGTCAATTTTTGGATTACTGTTTAAACCTAAATTAATTTTTGTATTAGAAATATATGAGTTTAGAAAAATTATTGCAAAACCTCCAACTTCAGCATCTTCAGTTAAAAGAGTTGAAGAAAAAACATTCATATATCCGCAGCATTTTTCTTTAGAATTCATAACCGAAATTAAATATTCGACATCTTTTGGCCGTACCCAGTTTTCAGGAAATTCTCCAGACAATGTAACAAAATTTAGTGGAGACTTTTTATTGTATCTTTCTTTAAAAAGAATAATAAATGATTTTGGATCTAAATCTTTTGGAGATAAAGTCTTGTGGTTTTTTTTCACATTTGAAGTTAACTCTTCAATACTTAAAGTGCTTAAGTTTTTCTTTTCTTTATTATTTATTTTAAAGGTATAAAATAAATAAGCGCCTGCCGAAAGAGTAAGAATTATTATCAATGAAAGAATTCCTTTTTTCATAAAATTGAAATTATTTTATAAACCTATATTTCTCAATGAAGGTATTTGAAGAGACGCACAGCAGTGCGTCTAACGTATCGTAAATCCACAATTTTTATCATTCAGCATTTTTATATTCTTTGCGGAGACGCACTGCTGTGCGCCTCTACGTTATTATTGTAATCGAAATTCTTTGTGTGTCTTTGTTTTATGATTTTGTTTTAAAGGATGTGAATATTTTAAGAATGGTTTTATTGTAGAGACGCACAGCAGTGCGTCTAACGTCTCGTAAATCCGCAATATTTGTTATTCTGTATGTTACATTCTTTGCGGAGACGCACTGCTGTGCGCCTCTACATTATTATTGTAATCGAAATACTTTGTGAATCTTTGCGTATTTTCTTTGCGAATCTTTGCTGTAAAATCATAACACAGAGCTTCACAAAGATTTCCACAGAGATTCTCAGAGCTTATTTAATAGGCAAAGTCAATTTAAAAATCTTAGTTTCTAAAAGATCCGTATCATTATCTTCGCAAAGTAAAAATTCAATTTTGTTATTTTCTTTTTTATAAAAAGTCAAACCTTCAAATTTATTAGTTGAAGTTATTTTTTGAGTAAAATCAATTTTCATGGTTTTAAGATCAATTCTTCCAATAAAACTTCCAAGGATTTCCCCATCGTCGTAAGTTGATTTTGTGTCTTCGGCAGTAGAAAGGAAATAGATTTTATCTTCTACTAAAATAGCATCGGTAAAGCTGGAACGAACGCCTTTTATTTTTGGCAGTTTATAATTAGTCGCAACCAAAGCAAATTCGTCACCAAGGCTTTTGGCATGAATGGTAAAAATGGTGTTTTTGTTTGAAATTCCGTTTCCGCGGTTGAATAAATACCAGTTTTCGCCGTCAAAAACTGCGCCTTCAAGATTGAAATCTTCTGGTTTTATAGAACCGAAATTCTGCATTACGGCATATAGATCGACCAGATTATTTTTTTGTAAAACTGTTTTTGATTTAATATCAAATTCAATCATTTTGTTTCGGTTTTCGGTAGAACCGGAACCAAAAACATAAAGTGTATCGTTATGATGCGTTAAAGATTCGAAATCAGGTTTTAGATTTTTCGGAATATTTTGCGTTGGATTATCAATTAAAGGATGCTGGTTTAACTGCTGATTCTGCATATTGTATTCGTATAAGAATCCGCTGTTGTCGCCAATAATATAAAGCGCATCATTATTATAAAATAATCCTGATGCCGAACCGATTCCGATGATTTGAAATAATATCTCTAATGTAAATTTTTCCATGAATGTTGTTTTGAAAATAATTGCCCAGCCCTGATAGAAATGAAAATACTTTGAAAAGAAATTGAATTTTTTCCTGACAGAACAAAGCGACCAGCGGAAGCTCTTGTTATGGCTTTGGAAAAAAGCAATTTATTGAAAAAGTATTGCAATGAATAGCAGGAATATGCTTCGTAAAATTACTATATTTATGATACAAAATTTGAAAATATGAAATCGCTGTTTTGAAAAAGTCATTTAAGAATGCATAAATGAAAAGCGATAACATATTTTACCTCTTAAAAATGAAAATCAAAAAATATGAAATCAATAGACCCGAAAGATTTTAAAGTCACAGATAAAATTAAATTAAGTAAACTTCCAACTTTATTAAATATTGATGCAAGCGATGATGAAAAAGAAGAGAAGCTGGATAAAGTTCAGGCAAAATTAAGCGATTTTCAGGATGTGATGTATGCGCACAATAAATATGGCGTTTTGATTTGTCTTCAGGGAATGGACACTTCGGGAAAAGACAGTTTGATTAGGGAAGTTTTTAAAGAATTTAATCCGCGTGGGGTTGTGGTACATAGTTTTAAAACACCAAATTCGACTGAACTGGAACACGATTATTTATGGCGTCATTATATTGCTTTGCCTGAAAAAGGAAAATTTGCGATTTTTAACCGAACGCATTATGAAAATGTTTTGGTAACGAGAGTGCATCCAGAATTTATTCTGGCAGAGAATTTACCGGGAATTAATTCGGTTGACGATATTAAACCTAAATTTTGGAAAAACCGAATCGAACAAATCAATAACTTCGAAAAACACGTCACTCAAAACGGAACTGTGATTATGAAGTTTTTTCTGCATTTGAGTAAAGATGAACAAAAGAATCGTTTATTACGCCGTTTAGAAGAAGGAAAACACAACTGGAAATTTTCTCCTGGCGATTTAAAAGAACGTGAACATTGGGATGAATATCAGCAATATTATGAAGAAGCGATAAACGAGACTTCGACAGAAAATGCGCCTTGGTACGTAATTCCTGCAGATGATAAAGATATGGCGCGTTATATTGTAGCGAAGATTATTTGGGAAGAAATGAAACAATACACCGATATTCAGGTTCCGGAATTGCCTAAAGAAATTAAAGACAATTTTGAAACGTATAAGAAGACTTTGGAGAAAAGTTAGGGATTAGATAATGTGTCAATTTGATCATTAGATAATTTTTCAACATTATATACAAACCCGACAGATTTTAAACCTGTCGGGTTTATTTTTTTTTAGGAGTCATAAAGTAAGACTCTTTTTTCGGTTTTATGTTACTGCAAGTTTAAGTGTATTTTTTATTACTAAATTAATGTTAATTTTTTTGCTCTCGTAAGGTGTTTTTATCAAAAGCCTTATTTTTTTGATAATGTCTAAGTCATTTTTAGTTAAAGAGTAGGGATTTACTTTGTAAAAAAATAAAAACCAATATTTAGCTAAATGAAACGAATTATTTTACCTCTACTTATTTTAGGTTCGGTGTTTACATCTTGTAACGACAACGATTCTAAAGACGAAACAGAAACAACAAGTGTTGTGTTAAAAAATCAATCTGTAACGCCAAGTTTATTAAAGGCACAGGCAGGTTTTGAAAACCTGAAGATTTATTCTCTTTTTAGTTCAGATGACGTTTTTCCAGATAGTCCAAATTATATTTTTGGAGGTTCTGCAGATGGTTCTGGTTTATTAAAAAATACAGACGGAACTTTTACTTTTTTGGTAAATAACGAAGACAACTTTTCAGTTTCAAGAATTACACTTGACAAAACATTCAAACCTACTAAAGGGGAGTATTTGTTAAATTCAAGCGGAGGAACCTGGAGATTGTGCGGCGCAACTATGGCTACACAGGCAGAACATGGTTTTGGACCAGTTTATTTAACTTGCGGAGAATCTGGAGAAGAATCTCGTACACATGCTTTAGATCCTTACGGAAGCGCAGGTTCGGCATCTGTATCTAAAGAGTTAGCAAGTTTTGGTCGTTTAAGTGCAGAGAATGCTTTGCCATTACGTTCTTCTGCTTACAAAGGAAAAACGGTTGTTGTAATTGGTGATGACGATTCTGGTACTTACGGCGGACAAGTTTTTATGTATGTAGCAAATACTGTGGGTGATTTAACTAATGGTTCTTTGTATATGCTAAAAAGAAACGACGATAACCAGAGAGAAAAAGATATGGAGACTGGTAAAACTTACCCAGTTTCTTTTGTAAAAATTGACGATCATAAAACGCTTACAGGTGCGCAGATTAATGCGGCTGTAAATACTTTAAAAGCGGTTAAATTTGGTCGCGTAGAAGATTTAGATTACCGTAAAGGCGGCGATAATGCAGATCGTGAATTGTATTTTAACGTAACGGGGCAAGATGTTACAACAACTAATGCTGACGGTTCAAGAACTAAATACGGCAGGGTTTACAGATTAAATCTTGATGCTGCTGATCCTTTAAAAGGAACTCTTGAAGTAATTCTTGACGGAGATAACCGCAGCGGAATTGCTGGTAAATTCCAAAATCCGGATAACATTTGTGTGACCAAAAACTACGTTTACGTTGAGGAAGATGCAAACGGATACGGGGATGAAACTCACGATGCTTATATCTATCAATACAATATTGCTACAAAAGTTTTGAAAGTTGTAGTAGAATTAGATCACCGTCGTACAGCAGCTGATGCTGCTAAATACAACATTGGCGGAACATCTAAATTTGGAAGCTGGGAGTATGGAGCTTTGATTGACGTGTCTGAACAAGTTGGTATCGAAGATACTTTTATGTTAAGTGTACAACCGCATACCTGGACAGGAGCAAAATATAAAAATCCTGATGGAGGAGCAAACCGCCCGAGTGAGCAGCAAGCAAGTCAAATTGTAGTTATACAAGGTTTGGCAAGATAAATTGTTAAGTAATAATAAAACAGTTATCCACTATTTCAATTTGAGGTAGTGGTTTCTGTTTTTCTGCATATTCCTCTTTTAATTGTCATTACACCATGAAAAAAATATATTGTTTGTTATTCCTGCTTGTGTTTGCTGCTTGCCAGAAAAAGGACAAACATCAGGAAATAAATACATTGTTTCAAAAAGATATTACTTTATTAATCGAAAAAGTTAATGAACTTAAACATTCAGTAGCATCTGATGCTGCAGAAGCGCAAATTCAGAAACAATTTCTCGAAGCCCATAAAAGTTATAAAAAAGTTGAATTGTTAAGCGAGTATTATTCGCCGGCAGTTTCTAAATCAATCAATGGACCGGCAATACCTGAGTTTGAAGACAATGATAATATAACCGTTCCGCCCGAAGGATTTCAGGTTGTTGAAGAATTAGTTTTTCCTAAATACGATAAAAACAATAAAAAAGAACTGCTTCAGGAATTAGGCGTTTTATCGGCAAATTTAATTCGGTTAGAAAAAGTTTCCAATTCAAATGAATTGACAGATGCTCATGTTTTTGATGCCATGCGATTAGAAGTTTATAGAGTTATTACTTTAGGAATTACAGGATTTGATTCGCCGGTTGTGTTAAACTCACTTCCGGAAGCTTCAGTAACTTTGGAAACAATCGAAAAATATTATCGCGTTTATCTGGAAAATAAAGAAGTTTCAAATTCCAAGCAAGTACTTGAGGTTTTAGAAAAAGGAAAAAAATATTTACAGGCAAATAACAATTTTGATGCATTTGATCGTGCTTATTTTATCAAAGAAATTTTAAATCCTTTAAGTAAAGGACTTTTTAAAACACAGACAGAATTGGGAATTCCGTTAATGAAAGAACAAAGAGGTTTAAAGCCAACAGCCCAAACACTATTTGATAAAGATGCTTTTGATCCCGAAGCCTTTTCAGGTTTTCCTGATTATCAAACAACGCCGGAAAAAATTGCTCTTGGTAAAAAGTTATTTAATGACCCCATTTTATCAGGAAACAATACACGCTCGTGCGCTTCGTGTCATCATGCTGATAAAGCTTTTACAGACGGATTAGAAAGGGCAGTTACATTAGATGGAAAATCAATGATTCAGCGTAATACACCTACGCTTACAAATATTGCTTTTCAGCGTGTGTTTTTTACAGATTCGCGAGTAAGTTATCTGGAAGATCAGGCGGTTGCAGTAATTAAAAATGAAAACGAAATGCATGGATCTTTAGAGAAATCAGCATTGGCGATTCAAAAAAATACGGACTATGTAAAAGAGTTCAAAAAAGCTTTTCCAAAAGGAGAAATAAACGAATTTGCCATCAAAAATGCTTTGGCATCTTATATTCGCTCTTTAAGCCATTATGATTCAAAATTTGATGATTACATGCAGAATAAAACAACTTTTACAGCAGATGAAAAAGCAGGTTTTAATTTGTTTGCCGGAAAAGGGAAATGTGCAACCTGTCATTTTATTCCGCTGACAAACGGAACTGTTCCGCCCAATTTTGACAGATCTGAAAGTGAAATTTTAGGAGTTCCTGATAAAAGTAAAAAACTGGATGGCGATTTAGGAAAGTTTGTAATCACGCAGGCTGCTATTCACAAAAATTCGTTCAAAACACCAACAATACGAAATATAGAACTCACAGCTCCTTATATGCATAACGGTGTTTATAAAAGGCTGGAAGAAGTGATAGATTTTTATGATCAGGGCGGAGGAGTAGGTTTAGGATTTAATGTACCAAACCAAACACTGCCCGAAGACAAATTGAATTTATCGGATAAAGAAAAAAAGCAGCTGATTGCTTTTATGAAAACGTTGACGGATAAAAAGTTCGCAAATGAGAATTAGATAATGTGTCAATTTGATAATTAGATAATTGGTTTAACTTTAAAATTTATACGCACCTATCTTTGTCAAAGTTTTAAACTTTGACAAAGATTTCTCAATCAAAATCTTACCACGATCAAACCCGACAGGTTTTTAAAACCTGTCGGGTTTGTTGTTGGAAAGCAGAAACCTGTATTGTGTTATTTTTGCCACAGATTAAAGGATTTTCACTGATTGTTTTTTTAGAATAGCCTTTGCAAAAAATCTTTTTAATCCTTTTAATCTGTGGCAGAAAAATAAACGGAACAGTAATAAACTATTTGGTCTATGATAATTGAATGGAGATTTTTATAAAGTATTTTTTTCGATACTTTAATAAAATACAAAACCCGGAAGACTATGAAAACTTCCGGGTTTGTTACCAAAAACAAAAAAATAAAATAAACCTTTCTTTTTATAGATCAAAACCATACGCTAAACGAAGCGCAATTTGATTGGTATTGAACTTGTCGTAGTCCTCATAACGGACACTCACGTCAATGTATTTGTTGGCATACCCAATTCCTGGAGCCCATAAAAATGTGGTGTCATTATACCCGTTTGTTACTGCAAAACCGGCACCTACTTCACCCAGAACATAAAATTGATCTTCCCAGAAAAAAGCTTTAAAACCAGCTTTTGCAGGAATAAATCCTAAATCTTTTATGTTGTTTCCTAATTCATCTTTACCCCCCACAAACAAGTTTGTAAAACCTGTAGTTAATGTCAAAGATGTTCTTTTAGATAAGTCATATTGTAAACGAACGTCACCACCAAGTGAAAAATCATAATCGTCAGTATCAGTTGGGATACCTCCGTTTAAACCAATTCCTAACCTAAAACCCTGATCGTAATTTGTTGCTGCATTATCTTGAGCAAAACTGGCATTAGAATAAAAAAATGCGAATGCAGCGAGGCATATAAACTGTAATTTTTTCATGGCATATATCTTTGAATTATTAATAATGTAAAAGTAAAATAGAGGCCTTTTGGAGTTGTTATATAATTTTTAGAAATCGTTATATAATATTACGATAAGCTAATTTTAGCCTTAAAATTGGCTTATCTTTTTATTAATAGGATAGAATTCCAAGCTTCTCATTATCTTTGCCCACTAAAAAAGCAGTAAAGTGAGTTTAAAGCAGTACACCAAAGAGTTTTCGTATAATTTCAGACTGGCATATCCTATTATATTAGGAATGGTTGGGCATACCTTAATAGGTATTGTCGACAATATAATGGTAGGGAAATTAGGAAGTACAGAATTGGCGGCAGTTTCACTTGGAAACAGTATGGTTTTTATTGCCATGTCATTAGGAATTGGTTTTTCAACTGCCATTACACCCATTGTAGCCGAAGGCGATGCTGAAAAAAACGATGGCAAAATTCGATCTGCATTTCACCACGGGTTGTTTTTATGCGCTATTATCGGGTTATTGCTTTTTACTTTAATTGTATTGGCAAAACCATTAATGGAATTGTTAGAACAGCCTAAAGAAGTAATTGTACTGGCAAAACCATACTTAGACTGGGTTGCTTTCTCGCTGATTCCGTTAGTAATGTATCAGGGTTATAAACAATTTGCCGATGGTAAATCGATGACTAAATATTCGATGTACGCCATGATTATGGCAAACGTACTTCACGTAGGAATCAATTATGTGTTGATTTACGGCATTTGGTTTTTTCCTAAAATGGGAATTATCGGTGCGGCGCTTGGTACTGTGATTTCGAGAATATTTCTGGTTATGTTCATGCATATTATGCTGTCAAGAAGAAATGACTTAAAACACTTTTTCAAAAATTTCAGCTTCAGTGAAATTAAAAGCGCAACGCTTAAAAAAATAATAAACTTAGGATTTCCGTCAGCTATGCAAATGCTTTTTGAAGTCGTTTTGTTTACCGCTTCCATCTGGCTTTGCGGCAATATTGGTAAAACCAGTCAGGCGGCCAATCAAATTGCGTTGAGTTTATCATCGCTTACTTTTATGTTTGCGATGGGATTAAGCGTAACGTCGATGATTAGAGTAAGTAACCAGAGAGGATTACAGGATTATAAAAACCTAGTTGTTGTGGCGCGTTCTATATTTTTGCTTGCCATTGTAATCGAAACATTTTTTGCATTTCTGTTTGTCGTTTTTCATGATTTTTTCCCGCATATCTTTTTAAATATGGAAAACAGCGGACAAATTTTAGACAATACCGAAGTAATCGAAATCGCGTCAAAATTATTATTGATCGCTGCCATTTTCCAAATTTCAGATGGAGTTCAGGTTGTAGTTCTGGGTGCATTACGTGGTTTGCAGGATGTCAAAATTCCCATGTATATTACTTTTGTAGCCTATTGGGTTGTTGGTTTTCCTATTTCGTATTATTTAGGAGAATATACAGACTGGAAGGCGCAGGGCGTTTGGATAGGGCTTTTGGCAGGATTAACCACAGCGGCAATTTTCCTCTACATGCGCTTTCATTACCTCACAAAGAAATTAATCTCAAATTCATTTGCAAATAACTAAATTTGAGGTTTAAAAATATAGCCCACAGATTACACAGATGAAACAGATTCTATTTTGTTTGAATAAAAATCCTTTTAATCCGTGTAATCTGTGGCAAAAAAACAGCCTGTTTAACAGGCCATTGTAAAACATAAAATAAACATATATAAAATGGACTTACCTAAATTTTTACTTGGCGATAATACTGATTTTCCAGATGATATTTTTATCATTCACCTTGATTATCCAAGATTTATAATCAACTTAAAAGATGATGAGGTTGAATTTATGGAAGAAGCCGAAGATCTTGATGAAGCAGAATTAAATGCCGAAATGGAAGGCCTTATTGTAAAGGCAAACGAATTTTACGACAGAGAAATAAACCGTTACGAAGAATAAAGACGCATTTGTAGAGGCGCACCTGTAGAGACGCACAGCAGTGCGTCTCCTATGTTTCCAAGTTTTTTTTAAAGTCTTTTATTCAGCAACGAAAATTGCTCGCAAAGTCGCAGAGACGCAAAGTTTATTTAAAGACTTAAAAAAAACAAAAACTTCGCGACTCTGCGACTTTGCGAGATTAAAAAATAACAGATTGAAACAAAAACTTAGCGAGTTCACATCTTCCCATATTCTCAACCAAAAACTAATATAAATCATCTAATGAAAAAATTAAGTTATTTAAAACCTATTTTCAATTTTATATTAATCGGATTACTGATTACAACCTTAAGCCGAATATTTTTATTTTTCCTTTTTAAAGAAAGGGTAGAGCAGACGCCAGATTTCTGGTATATATTTCCAATTGGTCTGCGAATGGACTTGATTTTACTTTGTTATTTATCGTTTCTGCCGGCCGTTTTAATTACTTTTCTGCCAAATAAATGGTTGAAATTCACCAATAGGTTTTTGGTAATTTACAGTTTCTTATTCCTGTTTCTGATTCTTTTTGTAGAATTAGCTTCGCCGGACTTTGTAAAACAATACGACACACGTCCGAATAAAATTTTCTTAGATTATCTGATTTACCCGAAAGAAGTAGTTGGAATGCTTTTAAAAAGTTACCTGACTTCCATTATTGTAACTTTCCTGATTCTGGGAGTTGTGATTTATTTTGCCTTCAAAAAAGGAAAAAAATATTTCCACACAACCAGCACTACATATAAAATCAAACTGATAGCATTTCCGTTAGTAGCATTTTTATTGTTTTTCGGAGCACGTTCAAGTCTTACTTCAAAACGTCCTATTAATGCCAGTAATGCTGTTTTCTCAACAGATCAATTGACGAATACTTTAGGGTTAAATTCATTTTATACCGTTGCATTTGCCGCTTATTCGATTAAGAATGAAGGAAACACAAAAATGTATGGTAAAATGGATGAAGCCGAAGCCATTGCCCGTGTAAAAAAATACATGATTGCCGGCCCGACAGATTTTACAGATGCCGAAATTCCGTTTCTGCATGTACAGCAGCCGGATTCTGTTAAGAAGAAACCATATAATTTGGTGATATTTCTACAAGAAAGTTTAGGCGCAGAGTATGTTGGAATTTTAGGTGGAAAACCTTTAACGCCTGAATTTGATAAATTATCGAAAAAAGGATTATTGTTTACCAATTTATACTGCACCGGAACCAGAAGTGTTCGCGGAATCGAAGCTGTTGTAACGGGATTTTTACCTTCACCGTCTGAAAGTGTAGTGAAACTTGGAAACTCACAGCAAGGTTTTTTCACACTTGCCGATGCTTTAAAACAAAAAGGGTACGATACGAGTTTCATTTATGGCGGAATGGCAAATTTTGATAATATGGCTTCGTTTTTCAACGGAAACGGTTTCAGCGATATTGTAGATCAGGAAGATTTTGAATCAGATGGAAATAAATATGCTTTCAAGGGAACTTGGGGTTATTCTGATGAAGATTTAGTAACCAAAGCCAATAATTATTTTAAATCAAAAGGAGATAAACCATTTTTCTCTTTAATGTTTTCGACTTCAAATCACGAACCATTTGAATATCCTGCGGGAAGAATAAAACAATTTGATAAAAAAGCTGCAACGGTAAACAATGCCATGAAATATGCCGATTTCTCGATTGGGAAATTCTTCGAAATGGCTAAAAAAGAACCGTATTTTAAAAATACTATTTTCATTGTAATCGCAGATCATAACACGAGAACCTACGGAAAAAATTTAGTACCAATAAATAAATTCCATATTCCGGCCTTTATTATGGGACCTGGAGTTCCAAAAGGAGCTGTTTATGACAGACTGGCAAGCCAAATCGATATTCCGCCAACGTTATTAAGTTATTTGGGACTTCCGTTTGAAACACCAATGGTGGGAAGAAACCTGAGTAAATTAGATCCAAAAGTGCAGGGGAGATCGATTATGCAATTCAACGATATCAACGCATTTAGAGTTGAAAATCAAGTTGTTATTATGCAGCCGAATTTGAAACCGCTTCAATTCGAAATCAAAAACGATACGACTTTAATTCCCGTTAAATTAAACGAAGAATTAGCAAAAGATGCCTTAGCGCACGTTATAACTGCAGGTAATTTATACAAGGAAAATAAATATAAGCTTAGAGGAAAAGGTTCTAAGTAGCTAAGATTATAAGTTGCTGAGTTTTTGAATAACAATATTTAGAAACCTTAGCAACTTAGAACCTCAGTAACTTAGTAACTTTAAAAAGGCTGTTAGGTATGTAATTTCATACTTAGCAGCTTTTTTTTGTGTTAAAATTCAAACAAAAAGGGTGACAAAAAATAAATTTAATTGATCTATACTAAACCAAAGGCGTAACCCGAAAAGCCAATAATAGAGTAGGGATCAATTAAATTAATTTATTATGAAAAGTTTACAACAAAAAAAGATTAAAAAATCTGAAGTATTAAAAGTGATGTTAGTTTTTGTGTTTGCAGTTTTTTTTATAAGCTGTAACAACGATTCAAGCGAAGATCAAAATGCTGAATCATCAAAAACAGAACAGCAAAATCAGTTAACTTCCAGAAGAATCTATGATGACATTGGAATTCTTGTGCGAAATTGGGGATCACATAATGTTGACTGCAGCCAGCCAGGGGGCTTTTGTTCTCATGTTTATACCATTGGCTGGCACGGTTTTCTTATACCAAATACTGACGGAACACCAGTACGTGTTACAAATGAAAAAGGAAATTTTGTTATGGAAATTCAAAAAAGTGCTTTGACTGAAGAACATCAAAAAGAATTATTACGAAATGGAGAATTTTATGTAATACCTGAAGGACAGATTATACAACCGGAATTAGTTAAACCTTTAAAATTCAATTCAGATATTTTAGTTCCTGGTAAATATCCTATTCAGGAAAGTGAAGAGACTTATACAATTTCAATTAATGTAAAATAAATGAAATATTTAAAAAAGCTTTAAGAAATTAGAAGCTCTTTTTATATTGATTTAATAAAAGCTGAGCGGCTGCAAAAGGTGATATTTCATTGTTTTGCACCGCTTTTTTATTTTGTTCCAATAATGAAATGATTTCGGGCTGATTGTAGAAATTTTGTTTCAGTTGTTCGTTGATCGTTTCCATCATCCAAAACTGGTTTTGCTCGTTTCTTTTTTCCTGAAAGAAACCCGTTTCTTTCGTCAGTTCAAAATAATCAGAAATGGTGTTCCAGATTTCAGAAATTCCCTCTTTTGTAATCGCACTGCAAGTCGTAACTTTTGGCTGCCAGTTTGATTTTTTTGGCGGAAATAAATGCAAAGCCCTGTTAAATTCCAGTTTTGCCTGATTGGCTTTTTTGATATTATCCCCGTCGGCTTTGTTGATGACAATTGCGTCTGCCATTTCCATAATACCGCGTTTGATGCCTTGAAGTTCATCACCTGCGCCGGAAATTTTTAATAAAAGAAAAAAGTCAACCATACTGTGAACAGCGGTTTCACTTTGTCCCACACCAACCGTTTCAATGATTATCGTGTCAAAACCAGCAGCTTCGCATAAAATAATCGTTTCACGGGTTTTACGGGCAACGCCGCCCAGGTTTTCTCCAGATGCACTCGGACGAATAAAAGCATTTTCATCTTTTACCAATTCTTCCATTCGGGTTTTATCGCCCAGAATACTTCCGTGGGAAATCGAACTGCTGGGATCAACAGCCAGAACTGCCACTTTTTTTCCTGCCTGAGTCAAATAAGTTCCAAATGCCTCAATAAAAGTACTTTTTCCAACTCCTGGAACACCCGTGATTCCTATGCGGATTGATTTATTAGCATGCAGAAGACAGCCTTTTATAATTTCGTCTGCTTTTGCGGCATGATCAGGATTGGTGCTTTCGATAAGTGTAATGGCACGGCTCAGCGCGGTTATATTTCCGGAAAGAATTCCAGAGATTAATTCAGAAGCAGAAGGTTGCTGCCTGCGTTTGTTTTTAATTTGATTGATAGCCGAAACATTGGTGATTTCAGGAGATGAAATCCCAGCTTTTTCAGTTAAACTGCTCGACTGTTTTTTTAAACTTGACAAAATACTTTTTTAATATTGTAAAAGTACAGAAAACAAAAACAGTTTCAAAAAAAGGATTTCTTTGAAATTGTGGGTTGTTAGGTTTGCCACAAAATTACACGAGTTTTTTTGTCATCCTGAGCGTAGTCGAAGGATACGCAAGAAGCTCTGCAAAGATTGGCGATATGCTTTGCGCCCTTCGACTTCGCTCAGGCTGACACCGATAGTATTAATCACGCCGTTTGTCATTTCGACCGAAGGGAGAAATCTGCGCAAGAAGCTCTACAAAGATTGGCGATTTAGTTTGTGGAGTTACTTGCGCAGATCTCTCCTTCGTCGAGATGACAAAATTGTGGTGAAAAGTTTTTGCATCTTTTGTGTCATTTCGACCGAAGGGAGAAATCTGCGTGAGAAGCTCGACAAAGATTGAAGACATACTTTACGGAGTTACTTGCGCAGATCCCTCGTTCCTCGGGATGACAAGATTGTGGAGAGACGAGAGTTTGTCATTTCGACCGAAGGGAGAAATCTGCGTAAGAAGCTCGACAAAGATTGAAGACATACTTTACGGAGTTACTTATGCAGATCCCTCGTTCCTCGGGATGACAAGATTGTGGGGAGAAGTATAGTTTGTCATTTCGACCGGAGGGAGAAATCTGCGCAAGAAGCTCTACAAAGATTGGTGATTTAGTTTGTGGAGTTACTTGCGCAGATCCCTCGTTCCTCCTTTAGATTTGTTTTTTTAAATTTAAGTAGATTTATGATTGAGAAAGGAAGCAAAAGTAAACTATTCGTTCCTCTGAGTTTGTGACTCA
>NZ_CAIJDE010000026.1 GCF_903819335.1 Flavobacterium panici
ACATAAGTTACTATCAGTAACTGTAACCGTATATGTACCAGCTGTTAGTCCAGTTGCAGTTGCAGCAGTTCCTCCAGAAGGTGACCAAGAATAAGTATATCCTCCAGTTCCTCCAGTTGCACTTATAGTTGCCGACCCGGTGTTACCACCAAAGCAAGCTATGTTAGTTTGTGCTACTGGTGATGCTGTTAAAGCAGCAGGTTCTGTAATAGTAAAACTTTGTGTTATCTGACAGCTATTAGCATCAGTAACTGTAACAGTATATGTTCCCGCTGTTAGTCCAGTTGCAGTTGCAGCAGTTCCTCCAGAAGGAGACCAAGAATAAGTATAAGCACTAGTTCCTCCTGAAACGGCTACACTAGCAGATCCA
>NZ_CAIJDE010000027.1 GCF_903819335.1 Flavobacterium panici
TCTTCTACACAACGAAGTTTAAATTCACAATTGTACTTGACTTTTCTTTCCATAAAAATGCCCCCAAATAGTGTCTAACTTTTTGGGGGCAGTTCATTTTAGACAGGCTCTTTTTATTTTACTGAAATGATATTTGAATTTGGTGTTTTGAGATAATAATAGATATTTTGTAATTCTAAAATGAAATTGTTATTATAAAAAAACCATATAATCAAATCCGTAAAAGACATTGATTATATGGTTATGTGAAATTAAAACAGAAAGTTTTAACCTATTTTTATTGAGCTGTATACGTTAATTTAGTAATAGCCGAAATATCAGTTCCACCACCTGTTACTTTTGCACCAGCAGTTGCAACTCCAGTTTCTAAATTAATTTTGTAAATACGAACTTCATCATTTGTTACAAAAGCTTTATAAGCATTTCCATTTTCAACAAATAAACTTCCTATACCAAAATAATTATCTCCAGCGTGTCCAGGTAATCCTGTTACTGCAGTTATTTTTTTAGTTGGTAAATCGATAATTGCAGATTTAAATTTAAAGGTATAATGACGTAAGAAACCCCATTCTACCGTATCATCTGCAGCAGGAAGATAAACGATGTATGCTTTTTCTCCTCCAATTGGGTAAGCTGCAAGTACTTTTCCGTTAAGAGTGCTTTCCTGAAGATCGAAGAAATATGAAGCATCAAAATCTGTCTGTCCTTTATTAATACGAAGGATTCCAGAGTGAGAATCTTCTTTTACAGTATAACCTCCAGCTTTAGCATTTGAAGAGAAAGTATAAATATTTCCTGAATCTGTGCGTATAATACCTGTATTAGTGTAATACATACCAACTGCAGTTGTACGAGGATCGGCAATTCTTTTTACAAACGTTAAAGATGGATAGTCATAAACTCTAATATAAGCTTGTTTTTGATCTATCTGCCAGTCATCACTTGCGTCTCTGTTAAAAACAGATACAAACACTTTATCTCCAACTACTGTTACACCTGTTGGGAAATCAAAACGACCTGTAGTAGTTGCAAAATCGTTAAATTTACGACTTGTAATAAATTGTTTTACAGGATCGTAAACAATTAATTCATTGTTTGAACTCGCACCTTCCCATGAAGCACCAACAATTAATAATTTATTATCTTCAGTAACACCATAAGCATACGGAGATTCGATAAAAACACGACTTCCGGCAACTAATGCTCCGGCACCATTTAATGAAAATGGTGCAGAACCTTCTGCCTCACTATCCATTGCAAACATAGTATTAGCAATTGGAATGTATGAACCGCCTTGCTCAATTCCTTTTCCGTTCATGTCTATTGTTCCGGTCATTAACTGATCTATTGAAGTAAAGCTCCACATGTAGTTTTCATTCCAGGTATCAGTTTGGTAACCAATAACATATTTGCTTAACGTTATTGGCTCCTCTGTATTAGAATCGTCACTACTGCATGAAAATATAGTAACTGACATTAGCATAACGGCTAATAGATTTTTAATTTTAAGTGTTTTCATAATTATTTAAATTTAGTTTAGTAGTACCAGCAGCTTCAACTGTTTCTGGAATTAATTTTATATAGTATTAGAAAGGTTACATGAAAAAATAACGAAGTTTTAGGGTAAACGATCTTCCTGGTTTTTGCACATTAAAATAGTCGTAAAGTTTAACGTCTGTGATATCAAAACACTCTACGGCAACATTATAACGTCCATTTTTAAGTGAATAAGCTACAGATGCTGAATAATAAAGCTGCTCAGGAATTTCTTTTTTTCCTGTTTCTCCAAGATTTGGATTTCTTAAATAGTAACTGCTTGAGTAATTCGTTAATAAGTTAACGGTAAGGAAGTCGTCATCAAATTTAATTTTCCTGAAGTTAAATCCCAGATTAGCATTTCCATATAAAATTGGCACGTTTGCTAATTGTTTATTATACAAATAATTAACCTGATTTGTACCCGGAGAAACCGTTGCGTCTTTATTAACCGTTTTTTGATACGTAGCATTTAAATCTAAAACCAGCCAGTCTTTGTATCCATAATGTAAAACTCCATCAACTCCGGTTACTTGAATATTTTTAAAATTAATCGCTTTACTTTTTGATGGATTGCTTTGATCTTGTCTGTCTTGTATAAAGTCATCAGCTCTTCTATAAATAAAATTTGCTTCTGCTCCATAAGAGTGTACCGCAGCAGCATTTTTATAAGAAAATCCAAAATTAAAATTATCACTAGATTCCGGCTGAAGATTTGGACTAGGACTTACTCTAAGACCATCTCCTAATAATTGAAGTGCTGATGGCATTCTGTAAGCATGCTCAAAAGATGTTTTAACCTGTAAAGTTTCAGGAATTAAAAAATAAGCTGCGGCACTTCCATAACCAAAATTGTTAAAGGAAGGGTTAACTACTTTTTCTGAAGTTGTACCCGGATCTGTTGTTACTTCTCCTTTTAAATCCAACATTTTTCCAAAAGCTGTAAAAGACAATCTTTTTTCAAGTGCTGATAAACTATATGAAAAACCTACTATATTTTTATTCAAAAACGGTTTTGTTGGTTTATCTGTAGTTATATATTCATTATCCTCTGTACGCTTATATCCTACATAAGTATAATTTAGAGCAAATGTGTTGTTCTCATCTAACTCATATTTTAAATTAGCATTACTTTGAAGAGATTTTACATCATAAACCATTAAAGTTTTAACGGTATTAATTTCTCCCGAACTATTATAAGCCGGCACATCTGTTCGTACTCCTCTCCATGTAAATCTTCTGGATGACGTATCAACCTTACGTTCTTCTGCTATGTTGTAAGATGCCGCCCAAGTTGCCGTTAATCCTTTAGTAAACAAGTTTGATTTCTTATACTTTAATGACGCAACAAAATTTTGGCTGTCTTCAAAAGCATCACCAACAACTCTAAACATAGTAGGCCCCTGTTGCACTTCCTTTTTGTTTGCACTGCCAGTAACACCAACTAATAAGTAATCTGCATGTTTTTTGTCTTTTACTCCTACTTCTGCTATAACAGTAGCTTGTTTGTAACCATCATGAAAGTGCTTAAGTTCTTCCGGCGGCCCAAAAAGTCCTGTTACAGGATCTGGAACCTGAGCTTCGACTTTATAACTATTATCAGAATAATTAAGAAAAGCATTAAGATTAGTTACAAAACCATTTTTACTTGTAAAACGTGTATTTAGTGCAGCTTTATGCGTATTAAAAGAGCCATAACTGTATGATGCATCAATATATCTGTTTACATTTTTATTCGTTACAATATTTACTGCACCTCCTAAGGCATCACCTCCTAATTCAATTGGCACAACTCCTTTATAAACATCAATTCTTTCGGCCATATTTGTTGGAATATTATTCAATGTAAAAGATGGCCCGTAATTATCTAATGGAATTCCGTCCATAAAAAATTTAACCTGATCTCCGGAAAAACCGTTCAACGAAAAATTAAAAGCAGAACCCATTCCTCCTGTTTCTCTCACACGAACTCCGGTAGTTCTATTTAAAACCTGATTTAAATCTGCAGAAGTATTATAAAGCTGTTTTAAATCAACTGCGGTAATATTAAAGGCTTCTTCGCGAACGCGCTGTACTTTTGATTTCCCTTTAACCTGAACTTCATCTAAAGCCGCCATATCCTCTTCAATAGTGATCGTTGGGATTGTTTTAGACTGATCCAGATTTATTTTGATTTGTTTTGATTTGTAACCAACATAAGAAATTGATAAAGCATAATTACCCGGAGCGGCACTAATTTCAAATTCTCCTTTTTCGTTTGTTAAAGTTGAATAAGATGTCCCTTTTAATGCAACCGAAACACCTTCAGCAGGTTTTCCATTATTTCCTAAAATGACACCACTTAAGTTTACTTTACTACTTTGTGAAAAACCCTGAATCGAAGTGAAGAACAATAAAATCAGGATTAATAGTCTGTTAATTTGCATTATATTAATTTGGTTTAAATTAAATTTTTGCACAAAATTAACATACAAATATAAATAAAAACAAATTAATTTTTATTTATTCTAAATAAGAATTAAATTAACCTTTAAAATAAAATATCAATAAAAAAATCCATCAATTCTTAAGATTTGATTAATATTAAATTAAGTTTTTATTAAATAAAATTGAAAATAAGTTAAAATCACAAAACTTAAATCCATTAAAAACCTTACAAATTCCTAAAAAAAAGTCCTGGTAACCGTAGTTAGCAGGACTTTTAAAAAAGTTTTTGTTTGTTTTTTAGATAAGCTGTTTCATTTCTTCTAAAACTATTTTAATATCTTCTTCTGTAGTTCGCCAATTTACAAACGAAGCCCTGATTCCTTTTCTATTTTGATAAAAAGTCGGCGTCATAAAAACGGTTCCCGTATCATTTAGTTTGGCTAAAAACTCCCCTACTTTATCTTGATTTTCATCCCCTTTTAAAGTAAAGCAAACATTATTTAATCTAATTGGAGCAAGAAGTTCAAAGCTGCCCTCTTCAATAAGAGCATTTCCAAAATGAAGTGCCAATGAAATACTTTTTTCAATAATATCGCAAAAACCCTCTTTCCCGTAAGCTACTAAAGAAAACCAAACTGGAAGCGCTCTTAAACGACGTGAATTTTCAGGAAGAACATTTAAATAATTAAAATTCTCCAGCGGATTTCCTAAATATGGCGCATTCGAATTCTGAAACGTTTCAATCTGCAGGTTCACGTGATCTTTTTTAATTAGATAAAAGGCACTTTCATAAGGCACATTAAGCCATTTATGACAATCAATTGTAATACTGTCTGCATTTTCCCAGCCTTTTACAAAATGTTTGTATTTCTCCGAAACTGCAGCAAATCCACCAAAAGCAGCATCAATATGCCACCAGAAATTGTATTTTTCTTTTAGATTTGAAATGGCTTCAAAATCATCAAAATCTGCAGTATTTACAGTTCCGGCACTTGAAATCAATATAAAAGGTTTTCCGTTTAATTCTTTAATTTTCAATTCTAAATCAGCAATATCAATTGCTTCACGATTGCCTTCTATAGTTTTTACTACAGTGTAATTCTGACTTCCAATTCCTAACATTGATAATGATTTTATGGAAGAAGAATGCGGCGTTGCGGTTAAGATATTTATGGTTTCAGAAATTCCGTTTTTAGCAAAATCTTTTCCAAGTTGTTTTCCAAACCATTGTCTCGCAACTGCTAAATTGGTAAAGTTTGACATTGTTGCTCCCGTTACGAATCCGCCTAAAAAGGAATCTGGAAGTTCTAATAATTGAAGCAGTAAATTAATAGTTTCAAATTCTATTAGTGCCGAATTTCCTCCTTGCGAATTAATTGATTGTGCATTTTGATCATAAACCGTTGCCAGCCAGTCACCAACAATAGAAGCCGGAGTTGATCCTCCCGTTACAAATCCCCAATAACGCGGTCCCGGAGACGAAACTAATAAAGGTGCTAATCTTTCATTAAATTCTTTTAAAGCTTTTTCTGAACCTAAACCTAACTCGTTTAAATTTCGCTTGGGATCAATTCTATTGGTATTGGATGTTGGAATGTTTTCAAGATTATTAAGAAAATCAATCCCTTGTTGTTTTGCTTTTTCTAAGATATTTTCTAAATCGTTTAGATCGTGTTGCAGTATTGTGTTCATATTTATATAGTATTTGTCTCACCCCAATTGTCAGGCTGAGCGAATTCGAAGCCTTTACATGCGAGATAAAGTTATTTTTAAGAATTATTTTTGAAAGGAAAATTTTTATACCGAAGCTACCACTTGGTTTTTTCAGAGAATCGCGAAACCATCATTGAGCAGATTACATCGCCATTTGCGTTTAGTAAAGTGGCAATTGGATCAACCAGGGTTCCTAAAATCATGGCGACTGGCAGCGCTTGTTCCATCGGGAAACCGTAAACAGTAATGGCTAAGATTTCGCCAATATAACCTCCGTTTGGAATTCCGCCCTCTACAATTGAGACAACTACAGTAATTCCTAAAGCCAGAAGAATGGTCATGGGATCTGTAAAATCTTTCCCAAACATGGCAAACAAAAAGGTTATTTTTAAAATGGATGACATACTCGAACCATCTTTGTGCAAAGGTGCTCCAAGCGGAATTACCAAATTACGAACATGCGACGGAATTCCCATTTTTTGTGCAGCATCCAAATTTGCCGGAATCGTTGCAATACTGCTGCAGGTTCCAACTGCTGTTAATGAAGGCGTAATATTATTGCTCCAAAAAACTTTAAATGCTCTTTTTCCGCCAGAGACAAGTGCGTATAAACTAAAGAACACAAAGAAATAAAAAATACAGGCTGCATAATAAACTGCCATAGGTTTTGCATAAACTCCAAACAACTGCGGTCCGAAAATACCAACCTGATAGGCAAAATAAGCTCCTAAACCAAGTGGTGCAAATTTCATTATAATGTTCAAAAGTTGTTTCATAACCTCGTTTCCGGAATCCAGAAAACTCTTGAAAGCCTTTCCTTTTTCTCCAGACTGCAATGTGGCAAAACCAATTAAAAAAGAGAAGATAATCAACGCCAGCATACTTTTTCGCGACAGTAATTCGAAGAAATCATTTGCCGTAAGCAGTTTCGCTATTTGATCTCCCGCAGATCCTGATTCAATCTTTTCAAACGGAATTTTGGTAATAGCAATATCCTGATGAATTGGGAAAAGATAAACGGCACAAATCATTACAATTCCTGAAATAAGAATTGTCGCCAAAAAAACCAGAATCATGATAACAAACAGCTTTCCTAATTTTTCTGTTCGCTCCAAATTAGCAATGGAAGAACCAATCGTGAAAAATATAAGTGGAATAATGGCAGTAAAAAGCAAGTTTAGGAATATATCACCAATTGGTTTTATTATCAAAACTTTTTCTCCAAACACTAATCCAAAAATACTCCCGATAATAATACCGCCAAGAAGCAAAAGTATGCTGCTGTAATTTTGTAGAAAATTGATTTTTTTAACTTCCATAATTTAATAAGGATTATAATTCAGAAAGATTAATAATAAACAATGAAAGTACTTAAAAAACTGCTAGAGTTAATTATTTTTTGCCACAGATTATAAGGATTAACACAAATTAAAAATCCTTTTAAATCTTTTATCCCGATAGTTATCGGGAGTGGCAGAAAAATTATTTTTCCAAAACAATAGTTGTATAGTCTCTGTCTGCCAATTCGCCTGTTTTGCTCTTTACTTTTTCTGTCTGCGTTTCTGTGTAAACAATTTTAAAAGGCGTTTTTTCAATTAATTGCTGAGCCTTTTCAGTGCTGTATAATTCGAATTCAAATTGTGTAAAAGGCAATTGCTTCATGAAATCTTCCTGGGCAAAGGTTATACAGAAATTTCCATTTGGTTGCAAAACTCTGTAAATTTCCAGAAGTAATTCTTCTGGTTTCTGCCAAAAATAAATGGTATTTACTGTAAATATTTTATCAAAAGATTCGTCTTCAAACGGAATTTTATCTCCGTCATAAAGCGAAAAGAAAGCTTGTTTTTGAGAAACAAAATTCCTGTTTATTTGGCGTGCTTCCTGATACATCAGTTCCGACATTTCCAGTCCGTAATATTTAAGATTTTCTGCTTGTTCAAACAAAAACTCAACGTGGCCAGCGTTTCCGTGGCCTAATTCCAGAATTTTATTCTCTTTGGATATATTAAGATTTTGAATCGAATGACGGGTCATATTGATGTTCGTTTCGTTCATCATATTTGCCATTTCGATTCCTTTTTCTCCAGATGGATGTTTTAATTGAGAGGCTATGGCTTGTAATTCTTCTTGTTTCATAATTTTTTAAATTTCAATTAAAAAAATTCCAAATTCCAATCATCATCTTCCACATTCTTGTCATTTCGACGAAGGAGAAATCTTCGTACGCAGCTCCGCAACGAGAATCTAATCTTTGTCGAGTTTCTAGCGAAGATTTCTCCTTCGTCGAAATGACAAACTGTACTCAATCAACTTTGTCAAAGTTTAAAACTTTGACAAAGTTCCTCGCAAGGACCTTAAAAAACCTGACTAGCAATCTGGCGAATATTCTCAGATTTCCCCATTGAATAATAATGTAAAAACGGCACTCCGGCAGCTTTTAATTCTAATGACTGCTGAATCGCCCACTCGATTCCGACTTGTTTGATTTCAGCGTTATTTTTGCATTTATCAACCGCATCAATTAAATCTTCTGGTAAATCGATTCTGAAAATCTGCGGTAAAACTTGTAAATGTCTTTGAACAGCAATTGGTTTAATTCCGGGAATAATAGGAATTGTGATTCCCATTTCTCTTGCTTTTGCAACAAAATTAAAATATTTCGAGTTGTCAAAAAACATCTGCGTTACCACATAATCTGCTCCCGCGTCAACTTTTTCTTTTAATCTTTTTAAATCTGATTGTAAAGATGGTGATTCTAAATGTTTTTCAGGATAACCCGCAACACCAATACAAAAATCAGCTTTGTTGTCGATATCCATCACTTCATGAAGATATTTTCCGCAGTTTAGATCGTTGATTTGTCGTACTAAATCAATCGCATAATGATTTCCCCCAGCTTTTGGCACAAAAGATTGTTCGTCTTTCATAGCGTCGCCACGAAGCGCCATTACATTGTTGATTCCTAGATACTGACAATCAACCAGCATATATTCGGTTTCTTCTTGTGTAAATCCTCCGCAAAGCAAATGCGGAACCGTATCTACATTGTATTTGTGTTTTATAGAAGCGCAGATTCCAAGCGTTCCCGGACGCATACGAGTTAATTTTTTATCCAGAAGTCCATTGCCTTTATCAATATAAATATATTCTTCACGAGACGTTGTTACGTCAATAAACGGCGGTTTAAACTCCATTAACGGATCAATATTATCGTATAATTCCTGAATACTTTTCCCCTTTTGAGGCGGAATAATTTCAAATGAGAATAATGTTTTTCCTTTGGCGTTTTCTATATGCTCTGTTACTTTCATTTCTTAAGTTATGGGTTATGAGTTATGAATTTTGAGTTTTAGTCTGTGTAAAAAATCTGAAATCAAAAAACGTAAATCAATCTTTTTATTTGTTTCAAGTTTCAGGTTTCAAGTTTCAAGTTGCTGTAGAGAACTTGAAACCTGAAACTTGAAACTAAAATAACCTTTCGTTAATCTGCTATATTAGGATTTAACCATTTCATGGCGTAATCAGTTGGAACATTGCGTCGTTTGGCGTAATCTACAACCTGATCTTCTTTTATTTTTCCGAGTCCGAAATATCGGCTTTTTGGGTTTCCGAAATAATATCCTGAAACCGATGAAGCCGGCCACATCGCCATACTTTCTGTCAGCGTTACTCCAATTTCTTCAGCCACATTTAAAAGCTTCCAAATCGTTGGTTTTTCCAAGTGATCAGGACAAGCCGGATAACCTGGCGCTGGACGAATTCCTTTATAATTTTCTTTAATCAATTCTTCGTTGGTCAGAGATTCTTCTGAATCATAACCCCAGAAATCTTTACGAACTTTTTCGTGAAGATATTCGGCGAAAGCCTCAGCAAAACGATCGGCAAGCGCTTTTACCATAATCGAATTGTAGTCGTCTAAATTCTTTTCATATTCCGCTGCCCATTCGTCAACACCAAAACCTGTGGTTACACAAAAAGCTCCCATATAATCGGTTATTCCGCTTTCTTTTGGCAGAATAAAATCGGCTAAAGCGATGTTTGGAGCACCTTTTGTTTTTTGTGACTGCTGACGAAGCGTTAAGAATTTCTCCAAAACTTTTCCATTTTCATCACGCAATTCGATATCGTCATCGTCAACCTGATTCGCAGGGAAAATTCCGTAAATACCTTTTGCTTTTAGTTTTTTCTCTTCTAAAATCACTTTTAACATCGCCTGAGCATCATTAAAAACAGAAGTCGCTTGTTCTCCCACAACCTCATCCGTTAAAATTGCCGGATATTTCCCGTACAATTCCCAAGTCTGAAAAAATGGCGTCCAGTCAATATACGGAACCAAAACATCTAATTCTATTTCAACGGTTTGTGCGCCAATTACTTTTGGTTTAGTTGGTGTATATTCAGACCAATCTAATGGCAATTTGTTTTTACGGGCATCTTCAATCGTTAGGAAATTTTTATCTCTTGAACGATTTAAGAATGTTTCTCTAAACGAATCGTATTCTGCGCGAATGTCTGCCGCATATATTTTTCGGTTATGATCCAACAGATTTCCTGCAACGGTAACAGCTCTCGAAGCATCGTTTACGTGAATTACCGTTTCTCTGTATTGAGGCGCAATTTTCACGGCTGTATGCGCACGTGAAGTTGTTGCCCCGCCAATCATAATTGGGATTTTAATATCTTGTTTGTCTAATTCTTTGGCTAAATACACCATTTCGTCAAGCGAAGGCGTGATCAGTCCACTTAATCCAATAATGTCAACATTATGTTCAATCGCAGCCGCAATAATTTTTTCCGGAGGCACCATAACACCAAGATCTACAATCTCGTAATTGTTACAAGCCAATACCACCGAAACAATGTTTTTACCAATATCGTGAACGTCGCCTTTTACGGTTGCCATCAGGATTTTTCCGTTTCCTTGTTTGTCTCCCGCTTGTTTACTTGCTTCAATAAATGGCAATAAATAAGCAACCGCTTTTTTCATTACACGAGCCGATTTTACAACCTGAGGCAGGAACATTTTTCCGCTTCCGAATAAATCTCCAACCACATTCATTCCCGTCATCAAATTGATCTCGATAACTTCGATTGGTTTTGTCGCTGCTAAACGTGCTTCTTCTACATCTTCTTCAATAAAAGCATCAATTCCTTTTACCAATGAATGTGTAATACGCTCCTGAACCGTTCCAAAACGCCATTCCTGAACTACTTTTTCATCGCTTTTTGCTTCACCTTTTACATTTTCTGCAAAATCTAAAAGTCGTTCTGTCGCATCGTCGCGTCTATCTAAAATTACGTCTTCAACGTGTTCTAATAAGTCTTTCGGAATATCATCGTAAATCGTAAGCATCTCCGGATTTACGATTCCCATCGTCATTCCGTTTTTAATCGCGTGGTATAAAAACACGGAGTGCATGGCTTCACGAACGTGATCATTTCCTCTAAAAGAGAACGAAACGTTACTCACTCCACCGCTAATATGTGCATGCGGAAGGTTTTCACGAACCCATTTTGTACCTCTAAAAAAGTCCAAAGCGTTCAATCTATGCTCTTCCATTCCCGTTGCAACCGGGAAAATATTTAAATCGAAAATAATATCCTGTGGAGGAAACCCTACTTTGTTCACCAAAATATCATACGAACGCTGACAAATTTCCACTCGACGATCATAATTATCCGCCTGACCAACTTCGTCAAATGCCATGATAATTGCCGCCGCTCCGTAACGCTTGATTAATTTGGCGTGATGAATAAAAGCTTCTTCTCCTTCTTTTAACGAAATCGAGTTTACAACGCTTTTTCCTTGTACAACCTTTAAACCTGCTTCGATGATTTCCCATTTCGAACTGTCGATCATAATCGGCACTCTCGAAATGTCTGGTTCTGCAGCGATTAAATTCAAAAATTTAGTCATCGCATTAACACCATCAAGCATTCCTTCATCCATATTAATATCGATGATCTGCGCTCCTCCTTCTACCTGTTGTCTTGCAATATCAAGTGCCTCGTCATATTTCTCTTCCTTGATTAATCTTAGGAATTTTCTTGAACCCGTTACATTCGTACGCTCACCAACATTCACGAAAACACTTTCCGGCGTAATAATTAATGGTTCTAATCCTGATAATACAAGGTCTCTTCTTTTTTCTGTCATTTTCTTTTTCAGTTACTAAGATTCTAAGATGCTTAGATTCTAAGTTTTTTTATTCTCTATTTGTGTTCCTGCAAGGTTTTTAAAACCTCGTAGGTATTTATGTTTATTTAATTTGGGCATGTCCCTCCGGGTCGGGCTATCCGCTTTTAGTCCTCGCTCTTCCTTCGTCAGGCTGTGGGCTAACCGCTTCTATCCCTCACGCAAACTCGGTTTCATAATAACCTTTATATTTCTTTTACTTTTCAATTATCTTTCTACTTTCCATGCATCATATAAAGAACCTTCCCGTTTTTTGCTGAGATTTTAATATCAAACACACCTCCAAAACCAATACTATTAAAAGTCCCTTCAATATGCCAAATAGAATCATTTTCTATTGTTACTGTATAAGGTCTTTGATCTTCTATTTGATCTTTTCCATATGTTTCAAACAAAATAGGCTCCGCTATTCCAACTGCTGTTTCTTCTTTTGTAACTAAACAATCTTCACATTTGATGCTTTTTTGAAAAACTGTATTAGTTGTATAATTACAGCTAATAAATGTTAAGCTAAACAGAAGCCATTTTTTTTTCATATTGCTGAACTATTATAATGTTTAATCCCTATGAAATTTTACTTCCATTTTGACTTTTCTATGTATTTGCATGTTACTCCAGCATCATAGAAATAATATTTTGTTTTGGTAAAACCCGCTTTGACTAGTGTAATCGAGTCAGGTTGCAATTCCTCTTCTAAAATGAGATCATTTTCTTCTGGTTTATTCAAATGATATTTCACTTTGTAAAACTTGTTTAAAAGTGTTGGATCATACTTTTCTACTGAAATCTTTGAAATTATTTTTTTATCCAAATAAAAATAATATTGTAAATAAGTAACCTTCCGTCCATATTTAAATCTAGTCGAAAGTCCTATAGCTTCTCCTTTGAATGACTTTCTACGATTAGAATAATCATCCTTATGATAATATATCGATAACCCTAAAAGACCTATTAATATAAAAAAGACAATTGCTTTCCAATTTATTTCTTTAGCCATTCATATGTCTTCTTTAATCATTTTTACTTTTCAAAATCTTCATTACATTCAAAATTTTCAAAACCTTGTAGATTTCTACTTTTTATTCATCAACAAATTTATACCTACAAGGTTTTGAAAACCTTGCAGGAAACGAAAACGCTTAGGCAATTAGCGGAGCAACTCTGGGTTTATAATCCTTCGCCACTTCTGCAATCAATCGAATATGATCTGGAGTTGTTCCGCAACAGCCACCAATTATGTTAATTAAATTATCGTCTAAATATTCTTTAATGAAAGCCTGAGTTTGTTCTGGTGTTTCATCGTATTGTCCGAATGCATTTGGCAATCCTGCATTTGGGTGCGCCGAAACATTAAAACTTGTATTATGCGCTAATGTTTTTAAATATGGTTTCAATAAATCGGCTCCAAGAGCGCAATTGAATCCTACACTTAATAACGGAATATGTGAAACTGAAATCAAAAACGCTTCAACTGTCTGTCCAGAAAGTGTTCTTCCCGATGCATCTGTAATCGTTCCTGAAACCATGATTGGAATATCAAGATTACGTTCTTCTTTTACTTCTTCGATCGCAAAAAGTGCTGCTTTTGCATTTAGTGTATCGAAGATTGTTTCTACCAAAAGCAAATCGCAGCCACCATCCATTAAGGCTTCTACTTGTTCTTTGTATGCAATTCGTAAATCGTCAAACGTTACGGCTCTGTAACCTGGATCGTTTACATCTGGTGACATACTTGCTGTACGGTTTGTCGGCCCAATTGAACCAGCTACGAAACGTGGTTTATCCGGATTTTTAGCGGTAAACTCATCGGCTACTTGTCTTGCGATTTTTGCCGATTCGTAGTTTAACTCGTAAACCAAATCTTCCATGTGATAATCGGCCATACCGATTGTTGTTCCTGAGAATGTATTGGTTTCTACGATATCTGCACCAGCTTCGTAATAAGCAGCATGAACATCGCGGATCGCTTGCGGTTGTGTTAAGGATAGTAAATCGTTGTTTCCTTTTAAAGGATGCGGAAAATCTTTGAAACGCTCTCCTCTGAAATCTTCTTCTGAGAAGTTATAGCGCTGCAGCATTGTTCCCATTGCTCCATCAAGGATTAGGATATTTTTTTTAATTGCTTCTTGAATTGTTATTGCCATCTTGTATTTGCCGCTAAGGCGCTAAGGCACAAAGCTTTTTTTATTTTTAATTTGAAGGCTCTATTTACCTTCGATATTTTTCACATTAATACCAAAAATGCATTATTGCTGGCTCATTAGCCCCGATTACTTCACTTAATTTCTATTTTCATAGGAGTTCAGTGAACTTTGTTTGAGCCGGTATCCTCGCAATGAAATGGAGAGATATAGGCGAAAGCGGGAACTATTGACTGCAAAAATGCGCCAATGATTCGCTCCTGATACAGAATCTGTTTCAGTAAATATTGTAGTTGTCTGGAAAAGTTTTGAGAAATACGAGTAATGTATTTGTGTTATCTATCTTTAATACTGGAAAATGTTGTATAAAGTAGAATTTAGCACCTTCTTTATGATAAAGGGTTGCTAAGGTTTCATCGGGTCTATCCCTCCGCCTTTCGTGATAACTGACAATAATTTTAAGAACAGTGCAAAGGTATGAAATAGCCATACGATTTGCAAATGTTTTTTTCTAAGGTTCTGAGGTGCTAAGGGACTGAGGTGCTAAGTTTAAAGTTTGGCTCCTGTTTTTCAAATATAGCCCGTGGTTTCAACCACGGGAAACGTATTGTGATAATTCTTTTCGTATTGTAATCATTTATTGTGTATGGATTGCGTTCCAGTGGTTCAACCACTGGCTATATTTTAAATAAAAGGAGACTATTATTTGTTAAAATAAAAAAGCTCAAACTTTTGTTTGAACTTTCTATAAAAATCTTAGAAACTTGATATTTCACTTAGTATTTAGGCTTTTGTTTTGTTCCTCTAAAATTGATAATTTCAATAGTGTTGGATTCCTTATTTAGTCTGTAAACTAAATAATTATTTTTGTCTACAATTGCTTTATGTAAAGATTCGTTTTTTACAGATTTTGGGAATTGATCGGGATTTAAATTGATTTGATTTATTACTTGCCGGATTTTATCTTCTAAGTTTAAAATCTCTTTTTTAGTCCATTTTTCTTCCAGATAATCAACAATTTTATTAAAACCTTTTACGGCTTGTGAAGTCCAAATAAATTTTAATGCCATTTTGAAAATCTTTTCATAACATCTTCGTGGCTTACAACTTCCCCTTTTTCGGCTTGATCTATTCCAATTTGAATTTCGTTTTTCTCCGATTCTGATAATTCATCAAACCAATCATTCTGATTTGCTTTCAAAACCAATTCCAGTTTCTCTAAAATGCGCTCATCTTCAACCTTAGCCAACTCTTGAATAAATTGATATTTTCTAGCTTCTAAATTCATGATTATCAAAATTTATAATTACAAAGATACGTTTTTTTAGGTTCTGAGATCCTAAGTTTCTAAGGGATTAAGCTAAAAAAAGCCCAAACTAAAAGTTTGAGCTTTATATAGAAATCTTAGTGTCTTAGGACTTAGAATCTCAGAAACTAGACAATCGCTTTCACAACCGCTTTTGGTGCTTCTTTACGAGTTCCGTCGAAACCGTCTACACCAGATACTGTTGTATATTTCAATACATATTTTTTACCTGGATTGATGATTCCGTATGCAGCCTGGCACATTAAAGTTGCTTCGTGGAAACCGCAAAGGATTAACTTTAATTTTCCTGGATATGTGTTTACGTCTCCAATGGCAAAGATTCCCGGAATGTTGGTTTGGTAATCTAATGCATTGTTTACTTTGATTGCATTTTTCTCGATTTCTAATCCCCAGTCTCCAATTGGACCTAATTTTGGTGTTAATCCGAAAAGCGGGATAAAATAATCCGTTTCGATTTTACGGTGTGCTCCGTTTTCTTCGATATCTAATGATTCAACGTGCTCAGCACCATTGATTCCGATAACTTCTGCTGGAGTTATTAATTTGATTTTTCCAGCTGTTTTTAATTCCTGTACTTTTTCTACAGAATCTAAAGCGCCTCTAAATTCGTTTCTTCTGTGAATTAAAGTTACTTCTGAAGCTACATTTGCTAAGAAAATTGACCAGTCTAACGCTGAATCTCCTCCTCCTGCAATTACAACTCTTTTATCTCTAAACTTCTCAGGATTCTTGATGAAATATTTTACTCCTTTATCTTCATAAAACTCGATATCTTCAATAAGTGGTTTACGAGGCTCAAAACTTCCTAAACCTCCAGCGATTGCAATAACAGGCGCGTGAAATTTAGTTCCTTTGTTTGAAGTTACAATGAAAGATCCGTCTTCTTGTTTTTCGATTGTTTCTGCACGCTCTCCTAAAGTAAAACCTGGCTCGAATTGTTTAATTTGCTCCATTAAACCATCAACTAAATCTCCCGCTAAAACTTCTGGGAAACCTGGAATATCATAGATAGGTTTTTTAGGATATAATTCTGAAAGCTGTCCTCCTGGCTGAGGCAAAGCATCTAAAATGTGGCATTTTAATTTTAACAATCCTGCCTCGAAAACGGCAAATAAACCTGTTGGTCCTGCTCCAATTATAAGTATATCTGTTTTAATCATTATGGTTGTTGTTTATAATCATTCTTAATAATACAAAGAAACGAATAATTTATTCTCCTGACAATGATTTTTATCATTATTCATTTCTCGTCGTTCATCCATCAGATTGTTCCGATTGCTATCGGGACGACGCTTCAATATAAATTGTTTCTTCGGATTTTTTTTACTATTCTTTATTCTTTAATGAATCGGTTATCTCGTTCATCCTTTTTACTTTCTCTTCAAAATTACCTTTTAAGGTTTTACGATATTCATTTAGGTTCTCAACCATTTGATTGATATCGTCCGGGATTACTTCTTCAAAAAATTCCCGAAGCCTTTTTGCTGTTGTTGGCGATTTACCATTTGTCGAAATAGCAATTTTTACATTTCCTTTTGTTACGATTCCGCCTAAATAATAATCACATAAATCTGGCGTATCGGCTATATTGCAAATCAAATAACGTTTTCTCGATAATTCGTAAATCTTTTTATTCACTTTCAAATCGTCTGTGCAGGCAATTACCATGTGTCGCTTTTTAAGCATTTTCTTTTTAAACTTCGATTTTGTCAATTTTATCGAAGGATGGTTTTCTGCTAAAACTTTAATTTCTAAATGAAATTCTTTTGCTACTACCTCAACATTTGCATTCGGACTTGACTTTAGCAAGAAAGAAAGCTTTTCCAGACCTACATTTCCTCCACCTACAATCAGTACATTTAAATTGTGAAGCTTTAGAAATATTGGATATAATTCGTTTTGTTCCATTTTAATTTATTTTCATCTAATCAAAATTAGATGATTTACCAACGAATTGTTCCTAACGGAACATTTTTATTGGGAACATTTATTTTTTTCTACCGACCAAATGTTCCTAACGGAACATTCTCTTTGGCAAAATTGGGTTAAAATTCAACGTTATTGCCATACGTCCATCGGGTTGAAACCCGACGCTACAATATGAATTGTTCCTTCGGAACGCTAACATCAAAACGGATCCTCTTTGGCAACATCGGGTTGAAACCCGACGCTACAATATGAATCGTTCCTTTGGAACTTTATCTTGTAATTTCTTTTGATAGAAATTCTTCGTAAAATCCTTTTAGTTTGTTGCTTTCTCTCACAACTTCTCCAAGAACAATAATCGCCGGTGAACCTAGTTCTTTTTGTTTTACAACTTCTAAAATCGAATCTACTGTTCCAACTCCCAATTTTTCTTCTGTTGTTGTTCCGTTTTGGATGATCGCAACGGGTAAATTTCCTTTATCTTCTTTTTGAAACAAATCTACAATTTGAGGCAATTTGTGCATTCCCATCAAAATCACAACGGTTGCAGAAGATTGCGCTGCCAAAGCTACATCTGAAGATAATTTTCTATCGGATGTTGTTCCTGTAATCGCCCAAAAGCTTTCTGAAACGCCACGTTTTGTAATCGAAATTCCCTGACTTGCAGGAACGGCAACTACTGAAGAAATTCCGGGAACTACGATGGTTTCAATTCCGAAACTTTCTGCAAATTCCACTTCTTCGCTTCCTCTTCCAAAAATAAATGGATCTCCGCCTTTTAATCGAACTACATGTCCGTAAGTCAGCGCATTATCCACAATCAATTGATTGATTTGATCCTGCGTGTAAGCATGATTTCCGATTCTTTTTCCAACAAAAATTCGAATGGCATTTTTAGGTGCGTAATCCAGAATTTCTTCGTTGGCCAAAGCGTCGTATAAAACCACATTCGCTTCAGCCAATGCTTTTACAGCTTTCAGCGTAAGTAAATCAGGATCGCCCGGACCTGCACCGACTAAAGTTATTTTGGGTTTTATATTATGCATTTGCTAATTCCTGTGCTCTGAAAGTTTCGATTTTATCAAAGAAAACTACTGCCTGAGCAATATAATCTTTAGCGAAAGTTTCAGATGGTTCATTTTTATTGATTTGGTAAACCAAATCTTTAAAAGTTGTGTTTAATTCGATTTTATTGTTTTCGATAAAAACAGTATCAAACAAGTCTACAATTCCTGCGTGATGGTTTGTTTTTTGGTTTTCTGACAATAACAATGCTTTTGCTCCATTAACAAATCCTGCGTAAGCATGATAAATGGCATCTGACCATTTTTTCTCGTCGAAAGATTCCTGAGCCAGGATCAATTTTTCTTTCGCTTCAAATAATAATGTCGCAACTAAATCGATCACAACTCCAGCACATTCTCCAACTCCAACTGCTTTTACGTAATTGTCTGCGTTACCCCAATCCACAAAATCAGCTTCTGTTAAATTGGTTACATCTGCAAAAGGTTTTAAGATTTCGTAGAAATATTTTTCTCCTTTTGTATCATAATAATCAAGGAATTTTTGTCCGCTTCCGTTAGCATCAAAATCATTTAAAATGGTACGCAATGCATCAGGACCTCTACGACTAGGTACTTTAATTACTTTATCAGCAAAACGTCCAGCGCCATTTCCTAATCTTCCTCCACCCAATAAAACTTGTAAAGCCGGAGCTACCAGTTTTCCTGAGTTGATAGACATTCCCTGGAATCCAATTGCAGACATATTATGTTGTCCGCAGGCATTCATACAACCTGAAATTTTAATTTCGATTTCGCGGTTGTTTAAATACTGAGGATATTCTGCCGTTAAAACTCTTTCTAATTCTTCTGCAATACCGGTACTACTTGCAATCCCCAAATTACAAGTATCAGTACCCGGACATGCCGTAATATCTCCAACTGAATTATATCCTAGCTGAACAAAATCCAACTTCGCTAATTCTTGATAAAAGAAAGGAAGATTCTCTTCTTTTATGTGACGTATTACAATATTTTGACGCAATGAAAAACGTAATTCGTTTGCTGCGTAATTTTTAATTAAAGCGGCTAATAATCTTGCTTTATCGGTATAAAAATCTCCTAATAAAATTTTGATTCCAATTGCATAATAACCGTCTTGTTTCTGCTTGATTACATTCGAATTTTTCCACGCTTCATATGCTTCTGTATCTTCGATTGTAACTTGCGGAACTTCTAATACTGGTTCTGCAATTGGACCGTCAAAAGCTGTTGTATCTATTTCGTATGTTTCAAAAGCGATAGCTTTTTTCTCTTGTTCAACCAAATCAAGGAAAACATCTCTTCCCATTTCTTTGATTAAGAATTTCATACGCGCTTTCATTCTTTTGGCACGTTCTCCATATCTGTCAAAAATACGGATGATTCCTTCTGCTGTTGGAATGATTTCGTTCACCGGAACAAATTCTGAAAGCAATTCGGCATGCGCTGGCTGAGATCCTAAACCTCCTCCAAACATGATTTTAAAACCTTTTTGTCCGTCTTTAATTTTCGGAATAAATCCTAAATCATGCAAGTAACTCAAAGCAGTATCTTCGTCTGAAGATGAGAACGAAATTTTGAATTTACGTCCCATTTCCTGACAAATTGGGTTTCTTAACAAATATTGAAAAAGTCCGTGTGCATAAGGCGAAACATCAAATGGTTCGTTTACGTCAACTCCAGCCAATTCGCTTCCTGTAATATTTCTAACGGTGTTTCCACAAGCTTCACGAAGCGTAATATCATCTTTGGCCAAATCTGCCCAAAGTTCTGGTGTTCGGTCTAAACTCACATAGTGAATCTGGATATCCTGACGTGTTGTAATATGCAAACGTCCTGTAGAATATTCATCAGAAACTTGTGTGATACGCACTAATTGCTCGCTGGTTACTTTACCATAAGGCAATTTGATACGAATCATTTGAACGCCTTCCTGACGCTGACCGTAGATTCCGCGCGCTAAACGAAGACTACGAAAACGCTCATCATCAATTTTTCCTCCACGGAATAAATGAATCTTTTTTTCTAATTCGATAATCTCTCTTTGAACTACCGGATTTTCTATTTCTGTTCTAAAACTTTCCATTTCTTTTTGATGCTTTAGGCTTTAAGCTTTAGGCTATAAGCTTCTTAAACTTTGTGTTTTCTTGCTTTAGGCTTTAGACAATAAGCCGTAAGCTTTATTGCATGCCTTTTTATACGTTTTTTGCTAAAAGCTTACAGCCTAAAGCTTATTGCTTACAGCAGTGAAACTAGCGAATGAATCCTACTCCTGCTGTTGTGTTTGTTGCTGTATCAATTAAGATAAAAGCTCCGTTTGATTTGTTTTCGTTGTATGAATCAAAATATAACGGCTTGCTTAATTTGATGCTTACTTCTCCAATTTCGTTAATTGCTAATTGAGAAGCTTCTGTCGTTCCTGAGTAATCTGTAGCAATTGTATTTTTAATGCTTTCTACTTTTGCTAAAACTCTGTTTGTATTGTGTTGTACCAAATATTTAGTTCCGGGAACCAGTTTTTTACTGTCCATCCAGCAAACTGTTGTGGTAATATCTTTTTCAATTTTTGGAAGATCGTCTGATTTTACAATCATATCACCTCTCGTTACATTGATATCATTTTCTAATTCGATTGTGATTGAAGAACCTGCAACGGCCTCGTCAAATTGTTTATCGAAAAAGTGAATTTTAGATACTTTTGATTCTGTTAAAGAAGGAAGAACCGTTACAGCATCTCCAACTTTAATAGAGTTTCCGTATAATTTTCCTGCGTAACCTCTAAAGTCGTGGTATTCTTCAGTTTTTGGACGAATAACGGTCTGAACCGGGAAACGTGCTTTTCCTGTTTCAAAAACATCATGAGAATGTAATCCTTCTAAATGTTCCAATACAGTTTGTCCGTCGTACCAAGGCATATTCTCAGATTTATCAACTACGTTTCCGCCGTTGATTGCACTTAACGGAATGTAACTTACATTTTGTTCCTTGAAAGTACTTTTTGCATTTAATGCCTGAAAATCGGCTTTAATTTTATTGAAAACTTCTTCCGAATAATCAACTAAATCCATTTTGTTAATCGCAACAATAACTTCTTTTACTCTCAATAAATTATTGATGAAGAAGTGACGGTAAGTCTGCTCAATTACGCCTTTTCTGGCGTCGATCAAAATGATAGAAACCTGAGAAGTCGAAGCTCCTGTAACCATGTTTCTGGTATATTCTACGTGACCCGGAGTATCGGCAATAATGTAACTTTTCTTTGCAGTCGAAAAATAAATATGCGCAACGTCAATCGTGATTCCTTGTTCTCTTTCTGCAACTAATCCATCTGTTGCCAAAGAAAAATCAAGATAATCGTATCCTTTTTGTTTACTGCTTTTTTCGATTGCTTCTATTTTGTCAGTCGTCAATGATTTTGTATCATACAATAATCTTCCGATCAAAGTACTTTTTCCGTCATCTACACTTCCTGCTGTTGCTATTTTTAAAACTTCCATTCTTGTATATTGTTTCAGGTTTAATTTTTTGTTTCAAGTTTCAGGTTTCAAGTTGTTGAAAAACTTTATCTAAAAATTAAATCTGTATGTTTTTGTTTTCTTGATTTTTACTTTTAAAATTTCGTTCCGAATTGCATTAACAATTAACAATTATTAAAAGTATCCTTGTTGTTTTCTCTTTTCCATTGCAGCTTCAGAACGTTTGTCATCGATTCTGGCTCCTCTTTCAGAAATAGTTGATTCTCTGATTTCGCCAACAACTTCTTCGATTGTTGCTGCGTAAGATTCAACTGCTGCTGTACAACTCATATCTCCAACGGTTCTGAAACGAACAATTCGTTCTTCGATTTGTTCGTCTTCTTCCTGATACACAAAAGGAGAATGCGACCAGATTAAACCGTCTCTCAAAAAAACTTTTCTTTTATGTGAAAAATAGATTGATGGAATCTCAATGTGTTCTTTTTCGATATAACTCCAAACATCTAATTCTGTCCAGTTTGAAATTGGGAAAACACGAACGTTTTGTCCATTTTCAATTTTTCCATTTAAAATATCAAACAATTCAGGTCTTTGATTTTTTTCGTCCCATTGTCCGAAATCATCACGAACTGAGAAAATACGTTCTTTAGCTCTTGCTTTTTCTTCATCACGACGTGCACCGCCAATACAAGCATCAAACTTAAATTCTTCAATTGCATCTAAAAGTGTTGTTGTCTGCAAGCTGTTACGGCTTGAATATTTACCAGTTTCTTCAACCACTTTTCCTTCATCAATAGCATCCTGAACATTACGAACGATTAATTCCAAACCTAATTCTTCTACCAATTTATCTCTGAAAGCGATTGTTTCAGGGAAATTGTGTCCCGTATCAACGTGCAATAGAGGAAACGGAATCTTAGCAGGGAAAAATGCTTTTTGCGCCAAACGCACTAATGTAATAGAATCTTTTCCTCCTGAGAAAAGTAAAACCGGTTTGTCAAACTGTGAAATTACTTCTCTGAAAATGTATATCGCTTCACTCTCTAAAGCGTTTGTTTTTAATACTGAACTCATTGTTTTTTGTTTGATATTTTTTAGTTTCAAGTTTCAGGTTTTAAGTTGTGAGTTAGTCTAAAACTTTCCGCTATTTATTCTGTTTTCTATTCTTCCCCGGATTAAAATCCGGCGCTACAATATGGATCGTTCCTTCGGAACTTTAAATCTATATTCTTTATTCTATTCTCTATTTTCTTGTCTCTTGCTTCTTGCCTCTAACTACTCTTTCTTAGCGCTATGCAAACCACACTCTTTATGGCTTGATTCCCACCACCATCTTCCTGCTCTGATATCTTCGCCAGGGAAAATAGCTCTTGTACACGGTGCGCAGCCAATACTTACGAAACCTTGTTTGTGTAAAGCATTTTGAGGTACATTGTTTTCTTGCAGATACGTTTCAACTTCTTCTAAAGTCCATTTTAGCAACGGATTGAACTTTATAATTTCGAAATTTCCATCGTATTCAAACAAATGTAAATCCTGTCTGTTTTCTGATTGTTCGGCTCTTAAACCTGTAATCCAAACTGAGTTTCCTGCCAAAGCTTTTCTTAACGGAACAACTTTTCGAATAAAACAGCATTCTTTTCTATTTTCTACCGAATCGTAAAAACTGTTTGGGCCTTTTTCTTTTAGAAGATTTTCTACCGCCGCAGCTTCTGGGAAATAAACTTCAATAGGTCTTTTATACTTTTTTAATGTTTTGTGAAAAACGTCGTAAGTTTCCTGAAACAATCTTCCGGTGTCTAAGGTAAAAACAGTAATATCAGTATTGCTTTTTGCAATAAAATCTGTAATTACCTGATCTTCCTGTCCAAAAGAAGTGGAAAAAATTACTTTTCCTGGAAATTTTTCTGCTAAATAAACTAAGGTTTGATCCAGCGAAAAATCTTTTGTTTTCTCTAATAATTCTTGTACAATAATCGCACTCATAATCTCTTTCTCCTAATCTAAAGAATTATAATAATTTAGATAATGTTTTTAAACTCAATAATATAATTAGAATCCCAACGGCAACCATCATTGGTTTTCTTTTGATTTTGTTTACCAAATATGCCGCTAATGGTGCTGAAATAACGCCTCCTAAAATTAATCCTATGATTACCTGCCAGCCGTGAATTCCACCAAAAAGCATGAACGTAATTCCGCTCGCAAATGAAATCGCAAACTCAGCTGCATTTACAGAACCAATAGTGTATCTCGGATTTCTTCCTCTTCCTAATAATGTTGAAGTTACAATTGGCCCCCAGCCTCCGCCGCCAACCGAATCCATAAAACCTCCAAAAACAGCTAAAGCGCCTAATCTTTTCGTCTTCTTCTTTACAATTGTTTTTTTCAATGCTTTTCTAATAATAACAACTGCTAAAATAATCATGTAAACTGCAATAAAGGGCTTAATAACATCTCCATTAATTACATCAGACAATAAATAAGCTCCTGTAATTGAACCTAAAACACCTGGAATTAATAAATGTTTTGTCAATTTTTTATTGATGTTCCCAAATCGGTGATGTGAAAGTGCCGACGCTCCTGTTGTAAACATTTCTGAAACGTGAACTGCCGTACTGCTTACAACCGGCGGAACTCCATAAGCCAATAAAAATGACGTTGAAGTTGCTCCGTAACCCATTCCTAAAGTTCCGTCAACTAATTGAGCGAAAACTCCAATGGCAAAAAACACCAAAAATTCTTCATTAAATCCTTCTACAAATCCATTCCACGAAAATTCAGTGTAATGATTGTATATTAATACAGTTAATAAACTTACTAGTAAAACAACAGGAATTCCAATCCATAGCTTTTCTTTAAAAGAATCGGCGGTATTTATTTTCAGTTCTCTTTCCATATTAAAATGATTCGATTTGTTTTCAAAACCTATTACCCTATCGGGTTAATAGATTACTTTGCAAAAATACTATTTATTTCTAAAAATCAAAACAAATATTCTCGTTTTTTTAAACCTTTAACTTCCTCTGCATCACGTTGAAACAAATAATTGAATTAATTTCACAAATAATGCGCTATAACATCATATTTAAACAATATATTCCTTTCAAATGTTTGGTTATATAAATATATCTTAATCTCTACAATTTCCATAGGATAATTATAAAAATGTCGTTATTTTAGCGACAAATTTTTTGTATGGATTTTCAAATAGGTCTTGTAATTGCAGGTTTAGTAGTAGGTTTTATTGTAGGATTGACCGGCGTTGGAGGCGGTTCTTTAATGACTCCAATTTTATTATTTTTTAATATTCCGCCAACAACCGCAGTGGGAACAGATTTGCTTTATGCCGCTTTTACTAAAGCCGGTGGTGTATTTGTACACAATAAAAAGGGAAATATAAACTGGAAAATTACCGGCTGGCTCACATTAGGAAGTGTTCCTGCTGCTTTAGTGACTTTATGGATATTAAATAGTATTAAAACAGATATTGAAACTATTAATCGTGTAATTAAATATAGTTTGGGCTGGGCTCTATTATTCACTTCAATTGCTATTATATTTAAAAACAGAATTTTAAAGTTTTCTCAAAAACATGCCGGTGATAAATTTCACAGCGAAAGCCATACTCAGAATATGCTTACTGTAGGAATTGGAGTTTTACTTGGAGCTACTGTAACCTTAACTTCAATTGGAGCCGGCGCTTTAGGAACGGTAACTTTGTTTTTCCTTTATCCGCTTTTGCCAACGCCTCGTTTGGTAGGAACTGAAATTGCCCACGCTGTTCCGTTGACTTTAGTTGCAGGAATTGGCCATGCCTCTATGGGAAATTTAGATTTAGCACTATTAGGACAATTATTATTGGGATCTCTTCCCGGAATTTACATAGGAAGTAGTTTAAGCGGAAAAGTACCGGATTTATTCCTTAGAAATGCCATCGCCGTAATGCTTTTTCTGGCAGGATATAAACTAATCTTTTAAAATATTTTTTTCAACCATATAAGTTATATAAGTTCATTTAATTTATCATCGTTTAAATGTAGACGCACTGCTGTGCGTCTCTACTAAAATTAACTTATATAACTTATATGGTTTAAACTTAAAAAGCGATATCTGCCAGAGAATTGCTTTCTAATATTTTAAGTGTATTATCTCTTACTTCTGTCATTAAACGTCGTGCTGCACAGGTAGATTCATCATCGCAGTCATCGCATTTTTCGTAGAAATTATGACTTGCACATGGCAACAATGCAATTGGCCCTTCAAGAATTCGGTATACTTTGGCCATACTGATATCTTTTGGATCTTTTATCAAATAATAACCGCCGCCTTTTCCTTTTTTTGCACCAAGAAATCCTGAATTCCTCAATAATAATAAAATACTTTCCAGAAATTTTATCGAAATATGTTCACTTTTTGCAATTTCAGCTATTTGTACAGGTTCGTTATTTTCTCGTCTGGCTAAATAGGTTAAAGCTTTAATTCCGTATTTTGTTTTCTTTGAAAGCATCTTTAAATTTTAGATTTCAGACTGTAAATTTTAGATTATTTTTAAAATTTACAAGCTTCATATTATTCTGCAACAAAAATAGGCTTTTTAAATGAGAAAAATAACAGATTGAGATTTATATTCTACTTATTCTATCAATTTAGTTCGGTGTTCCCTATTAAATTGAATTCGTGGAATAGTTTTACTTCTTTCTCCAAATCTTTTTTATTGACAACATAAGTATCAGTAATTGAATCATGCCAGCCTCTGCTTCCTAAAAAAGAAAAAACTTCAAAAGGAATTAGTCGGCATAATGATCTCTTAAAGATAGTTCCGAAAGAAGGTTTTTCGCCATTTTCATCTACTACAACAGTTCCCGTAACAAATTTTCCAAGTGATCTTCCAAAAAGACCTTCTGACAATGAATAATAAAAAACAGAAATAACAATAAAAACTAACTGTCCTTCAAAATCACTCAAATTACCAAGCCAGTACAAAAGATCATTCCAGCCCAAAAAATTTCCTAAAAAAGCAATCATTAAAGAAATAATAAAAATTAAAGCAAGGATTACAACTATATCTAAAATATAGTTTACAAATCGGCTTCCGCCGGATGCCAATAATTTTTCATCAAGAATGTAAGTAGAGTTACTCATGGTTTGGTCGTTTATTAAATTGATTATTATAGATTTAAATTATAACGAAAACAAAAATATATTTTTTACCCAAATAACCATCAAAAAAGAATGACGATTTTTAACAGTAATAAATTTACAGTCAAAAATCGTCATTATATAATCTAAAATCTGAAGTCTAAAATCTAAACTTTTTAATCCAGCGCTTGCTTTAAATCAGCGATTACATCTGCTACTGTTTCTAAACCTACAGAAACACGAACCAGACCTTGTGTGATTCCAACTGCTAATTGATCTTCTTCAGATAATTTGCTGTGTGTTGTTGATGCAGGATGCGTTACAATCGTTTTTACATCTCCAATATTTGCCGAAAGAGAACATAATTTAATCTTGTCCAAAAATTTTCTTCCTGCTTCAAGACCGCCTTTAATTTCAATCGCAATAATGTTACCGCCTAAAAGCATTTGTTTTTTGGCAATTTCATATTTTGGATGTGATTTCAAAAATGGATATTTCACGCTGTTTACGTTTGGATGACTTTCTAAAAATTCAGCCACTTTTAAAGCATTTTCACAATGCTTGTCTACACGAACTGCCAAAGTCTCTAAACTTTTTGACAAAACCCAGGCATTAAACGGCGACATTGCCGGTCCAGTATTTCTTGAAAACAAGTATATTTTACGAATTAATTCCGCTTCTCCAACTACAACTCCTCCTAAAACACGACCTTGTCCGTCTATTAATTTTGTTGCCGAATGAACTACCAAATGCGCACCATATTTAATAGGCTGTTGAATATATGGCGTTGCAAAACAGTTGTCAATTATTAAAATCAAATTATGCTTTTTCGCAATTTGACCTAACAATTCTAAATCAATTACATCTACACCAGGATTTGTTGGTGTTTCAGCGTATAGAATTTTAGTATTTGGTTTGATGAAACTTTCAATAGTTTCCGGTTTATTGATATCAAAATAAGAAGTTTCGATTTTCCATTTTGGAAAATACGTCATAAACAGCGCATGAGTTGATCCAAAAACGCTTCCTGCAGAAACAATGTGATCTCCAGATTCTAACAATGCGGCAAACGTAGAATATATTGCAGCCATTCCGGTTGCAAAAGCATAACCAGATTCGGCACCTTCCATTGCACAAACTTTGTCTACAAATTCTGTTGTATTTGGATTGCTGAAACGGGAGTAAATATTGCGGACTTTTTCTTCCGTGAAAGAAGCTCTCATATCCTCTGCATCTTCAAATATAAAACTTGATGATAAATACAAAGGAGTTGAATGTTCCTGAAATTGTGTTTTTTCTAAATGTGTACGTATGGCTTTAGTTTCAAAACCAAATTCTTGTTCGTTCATTATGTTGTGTGTTTAAAAGAGTTATTTCGCAGAGTTTCACAAAGTGATCACAGAGTTTCGCGAAATAATCTTTCATTATTTAATAGTTAGCCCAAAGAATTATCTAATTCTCAAAATTGACTAATTTTCTAATTATTTTAATTCTTCGTTGTTTAAAACAACTTTGTAATTGATTGTTGCTGTTGGTTCTACAGTTTTGGCAACTGAGCAGTATTTCTCAAAAGAAAGTTGTGCGGCACGCTGTGCTTTTTCTGGATTGATATCGCCTTCTAAATAAAAAACCACATCGATTTCTTTAAAAGGTTTAGCTTCATCAATCTGTACGCGTGTTCCATCAACCTCAGCGTTAAAAGAAGTGATTTCCTGGCGCTGCTTTTTCAAAATCGAAATCATATCAATTGCACTGCATCCGGCAACGCCCATTAATACCAACTCCATCGGACTTGCTCCTAAATCGCTTCCTCCAAATTCAGCTCTGCTGTCAACATCAACTACATGTCCGCGTTCATTTTTAAGTTTAAAATGAAAAGCGTCATTTACTCTGTTCAAAGTTACTTTCATGTTATTTTTCTTTTTTTGTTTTATTTGAGTTCAAATCAAAAATCTAAACTCTAAAATCTGCAATCTAAAATCAATTACCCTTTATCAGATAATCTCAAAATATCTCCAAAAACTCCTCTTGCCGTTACCGCAGAGCCTGCACCAGCTCCCTGAATAACAATTGGACGATCTCCGTAAGATTCTGTATAAATTTCGAAGAAAGAATCAGAACCTTTTAAACCGCCAAGAGCAGTGTCTGAAGGAACAGAAACTAATTTTACTTCTAGATTTCCTTTATCATTTTGTAAATCACCAGACAATTCACCAATATATCTTAATACATGATTTGGTTTTTGGTCGGCTTTTATTTTCTCGTAAATTGGATCGAATTCTTTTAATTTAGTCAAGAAATCAGCAACATTTCCTTCGCGTAAATGTTCAGGAATCAGGTTTTGAATGGAGATTTCTTCAAACTCATTTTGTAAATCTAATTCTCTCGCCAAAATCAATAATTTTCTTCCCACATCATTTCCGCATAAATCCTCACGCGGGTCTGGTTCTGTATATCCGTTATCAATTGCTTCTTTCAGAATTTCGCTAAACGGAACATCTTTTGCAGAGAAATTGTTGAATAAATAACTCAACGTTCCTGAGAAAACACCTTTAATCTTTGTAATGTTTTCCCCAGAAAGATGCAGTAATTTAATGGTGTCAATTAATGGTAAACCTGCACCAACATTGGTTTCGTACAAATAATTCTTTTGGTTTTCTGCCAAAGCTTTTCTCAATTCTTTATAAAAACCATACGTCAAAGTATTCGCCACTTTATTTGAAGAAATCAAATCGAAACTGCTTTCTACAAGCGGAACATAATTTTCTACAAATGATGCACTTGCTGTATTATCAATCGCAATTAAGTTCTCTAAATGATACTCATTTGCATAAGAGATAATATCTTTAATTGTATACGGTTCGCCTTTAGCTTCAATGTCGTTTTTCCAGCTTGAAGTTACGCCATTTTTATTTAAAAGAAGCTTTTTAGAATTCGCAATTGCAAAAACATTCAGCTTAATATCTTTACGTTTTTCAATTGAAGAAGCCGATTCTAAAATTTGATTAATCAAAGTTCCACCCACTAATCCGTGACCGAAAATAGCAATATTGATTTTTTTAGAAACTCCAAAAATCTCTCCGTGAATTACGTTTAAAGCTTTGTTTAGTTCTTCTTTCTTTACAACTAAACTCACGTTTTTACCTGTAACGGTGTTGTTGAATAAAATGGGAACTATTTTATTTTTGATTAAAGCAGTATATGGTTTGTGGAACGTACTTAAATCCTGCCCGATAATCGAAATTACCGAAACATTATCTGTTACTGTAATCTGGTTTACATCTTTAGAATAAAAGTCGTTTTCGAACTCTTTTTCTAATTCCACCATTGCCAATGTTGCTTTTTCTTTAGCCACAACCAATCCGATTCCTCTTTCAGAAGAACCTTGCGAAATAATGCTTACGCTGATGTTGTGATCACCCATTACTTTAAAAATACGGGCATCAACTCCAGATTTCCCAAGTAATCCGCGTCCTTCAAGGTTTACAAGTGAAACGTTTTCTAAAACAGAAAGCGTTTTAATTCCTTCTTTTTGAGAATTTGAAGTGATTAAAGTTCCGTGATTTTCGTGATTGAATGTGTTTAAAATACGAAGTGGAATATTTTTTTCCAATAAAGGAATTATCGTTTTAGCATGCAGAATTGTTGCGCCAAAATTGGCTAATTCATTCGCTTCATTAAACGATAAATATTCGATTTTTTTAGCATCGGCAACTAAATCCGGATTTGCTGTGTAAATTCCGTCAACGTGCGTAAAATTTTGAAGTTCTTCGGCATCCAGATAATTTGCGATTAACGAAGCGGTATAATTACTTCCATTTCTCCCTAAAGTTGTCGTGTCGTTGTTGTTGTTTGAACCAATGAAACCCGTAACAATATTTACTGTTTCACCGTTATGAAGTTTGAAATAGTTGATAACGTTTTTCTTTGAAAGTTGTTCCAAAGGCTGAGCGTCACCAAATTTAGAATCGGTTTTTAATAATTCTCTTGTGTCAACGAAATTGGCAGGAATCCCTTTTTCTACTAGAATTGAAGTCAATAATTTAGCCGAAAGTAATTCGCCTTTAGACAAAATCTGATCTTTGATTTTGTTGCTGTAATCGCCAATTAAGCTTACTCCTTCGAATAATTTATCTAAAATATTAAATTCTTCAGATAAATCAACTTTCGGATAATCTGAAGTTTGGTATGCTTTAAAGCTTTCTAAAAGTGGTTTGTAGTTTCCGTTTTTGGCAGCAATCCTTAAAATATCTTCTAATTCATCTGTTGCGTTTCCGCGCGCAGAAACGACCACGGCAATTTTTTCACCTTGATTTACTTTATCTGTAATGATTGAAACTACTTTGTTAAGTCCTTCTCCGTTTGATAATGATTTACCACCAAATTTTAATATTTTCATTTTATTTTGCTATTGTTTCTGCCTTAAAAATATCGGCAAGTAAATGATCTAATTGTTTGTACTCGATTAAAAAAGCGTCATGTCCGTGAGCCGAATCAATTTCGCTGTAAAAAACATTGTTTTTAAATTTCTTTAATTCATTGTAAGTTTCCAGATTTTCTTTTGGTGTAAAAAACAAATCTGAATTAATTGCCACGATATGAATCGCAGCGTTTGATTTGGATATTAGCGTTTCGAAATCCTCGCTATTTCGGGTAATATCTATGGTTTTAAGCAGCTGGTTCATCAATTTATATGATGCTAATTGATAGCGCTGCTGTAGTTTTTTTCCGTGATGCGCCAGCCAGCTCTCGATATTAAAAATCAAAAGATCCTGATTGATGGTTCGTTGGAATTTTTCTTTGAATGATTCAGGAGATCGGTAACACAACATGGCATGAATTCTGGCATCTTCAATTGGTTTTGAAGAATTGTTCAGAATTTGTTCTTGCAGAAAGCAGTTTGCAATCATCCAGTCGGTCGATTTCCAGTCAGTTGCAATTGGGATTAAATGTTCTGTAATGTTGGGTTCCAAAGCCAGGATTTCCCAGGCAATTCCACCGCCAACAGAACCGCCAATTATGGCAAATACCTGCTCAATATTTAAAGCTTTTAATCCTTTGATAAAGATTCTGGCGATATCTCTGGTTGTAAAATCCTGATAATTTTCGATTATAAATGAATCGTTTCCGTTTCCGGGAACATTAAACGCCAAAACAGTATATTGATTGGTATCGATGGTTTTTGCTTCGCCTATTAAATCATTCCACCAGCCGTTTTCGCCGGTAACCTGAGCGTTTCCGGTTAAGGCGTGATTTACCAAAACAATTGGGGCAGTATACAGCGGTTTCCCGGAAAGTGTAAAACTTAACGGTAACGACGGATACAGCGCACCACTTTCGGTGATGAAATCTTGAATTATAATGGGACTTGGTATATTTTCCAATTTCAAATCTATTTATTATTGATTTGTATGTGGAAATATTAGAAAGAAAGTCTAGAGTTGAAACTAGAAAAATTCTTGTTGTTATCTTTCCACGTTTGGGCGTGGTAGAATGCAGCACCTTCTTCGAATTAACGAAGGGTTGCTAAGGATTCATCGGGTCTAATCCCTCCTCCTTTCTTTATAACATTTCAATACGTTTTTGAACTTAACGGTGCAAATTAACTACTAATTTCTTAAACTAACAAATTTTAATGAAACTGATTACTCAATTTCTTAAACATAATTCAATCAGAAACTTTTGTACGCACAAAAATACCGAACGTTATGCCCAGTAAAGTCATGCAGGTTTTAACCTATTTTATGGCTGCTTTTCAAGTTAGATGAAAAGGGTTTCATTTTCTTTTGAGTACATCAAAAACAATAATGAATTTGGTACTTTTTTCTCCGCTTTTTTATCTGTTTCAGTTACACCGAAACTTGGGTGGATTAATTCATTTACAGGCGGCGGATTGTTTCTTTCAGCTTTTGCACTTCTGTACCCTGTAAGTTTTTTTCTTAAGTAAGTTATTGCGCTCATATTATTAAGTTTAAGTTAGTTATTTTTTAATCTTTATATTTCCTTTAATTCTTTGTTATGTTTGCCAAATGGAATAAAAAAACCCTTTTGGATTTTAATACCAAAAGGGTTTAAGTTTTTATAGAACTTATATATACTTTTAGTATCAACAGACGCGTACACAAATACGTGCGACATTAAACATCATGTTCATCTGTAGGGACTTATTCATTTGCGATTTGACAGTTATTTTAATAAAATCTTGCATTTACTTTTCTTTAAAAAGCTTTTTTTAAGATGTGATTAGGATCTCAAAAGCTATATTTATTTTAACAATTAATGAACTGTTTTTAACAGTTCTTACTTGTCTTACAAATGTGCGAATATTTTTTCAATATTCCAAGTTATAAAACCCTATTTTTTCTTAAAAAACGTTAAAAAACAGCTTTTTATCGTTAAAAAACATCCTACAAAATTACAATTTGAACCAAACGAAGTATAATCTTACAAAAAATAACTTACTTTTAGTTTCAATCTGTCAAAGAACTACTAATATTACAACCACTTATAGCCAGACTGCTTCCTTATTTTTAATCTTTTCAGCTACTTTTAAAATATCTGTAATTAAACCTCTTGAAATAGCCTGTTTGCATGGTGACGCACTTTGAAGTACAATGGGTGTACTGGCATAAGATTGGGTATAAATTTCAAAAATAGAATCGGAACCTTTTAATTGTCCTATTGCTGAAGTTACAGGTTCTGATACTAATTTGACTTCTAATGTATTTTTCTCGACATCAAATTCTCCTATATATCTTAAAACATGATTGTCTTTCTGGGTTATTTTGGCAATTTTAAACGATCGGTCAATGGCATCTTTATTAAGGATTCCGTTTTTCTCCAAATGTTCTTCTCCAATAAGCGGATTGATTTTAATATCAGAGAGTTCGAATTCTTTACCAATTTCACGAGTTAAAATCAACAATTTTCTGGCGGTGTCATTTCCGGATAAATCTTCTTTAAAAGTAGATCGCATTAATCCGAGAAGGCTTGCATCTTTTAAAACAGAGGAAAAAGTATTTTCTTCGGCAGAAAAACGATTAAAGACATAACTCAGATTATCTGAAAATACGCCTCTTATCTTTGTGATTTTTTCTCCGGAGAAATATAAATCCCTTAAAGTCTGCAAAACAGGAAAACCGGTATCGACTGAGGTTTCATACAAAAACTCTTTGTCGTATTTTTTAAGGTTTTCTCTTAATTGTTTGTAAAGATCAATGGGCAGTGTATTTGCTTTTTTATTGACAGCAACAATATTAAATCCGTTTTCGATCAACGTATTATAATGACCAATAAGCTCATCACTTGCGGTTGCATCGACGGCGATTAGATTTTCGAACTCGTTTTCTTTTGCAAATTCGACAATATCCTGCACTCTAAAAGGAACGGCCAATTCTCTAAAATTGGTTTCCCACGCATATCCTACGCCTTCTTTCTCGAAAAAGGCAACGGTAGAATTGGTAATTATGGGAAAATGAAAATCGACGTTTTTACTTTGCAGAAAAAACTCCTGACTTTCGATAATCTGATTGATTAATGTACTTCCAATATTTCCTATTCCAAAAAGGATAATATTTATTTTAAGCTTTGACATAATTTTAATTTTTTAAAACATATCTGTAATTAGTAAACCATATAAGTTATATAAGTTCATTTAATTTATCAACGTTTATAATTTTAGACGTTTCAATAAATTGGTGCGTCTCTACAATGAACTTATATACCTTATATGGTGAAACTTTTATCTTGAAATCTTTTTTCATAAAAAATCACCTCTAGCAGAACTCACGCTGCTAAAGGCAATTTTTCAAACAAAAAACAAAAAAACCTAATTTTTATTGATACTATACTGCGACTGAATTACGCTTTCAAAAACCGATTGTAAGTCGGCGATTAAATCTTCTACATCTTCTATTCCAACAGAAAGTCGGACTAAATCTTTTGAAACTCCAGTAGCCAATTGCTCTTCTTCTGACAATTGCTGATGCGTAGTACTCGCCGGGTGGATAATCAGCGATTTTGTATCACCAATATTAGCCAGAAGTGAGAACAATCTTGTTTCGTCTACCACTTTTTTAGCGGCATCAAAACCTCCTTTTAGTCCAAAAGTGATCACACCGCTTTGTCCTTCAGGAAGATATTGTTTCGCTAAATCATAATATTTACTTGATTTTAAACCTGGGTAATTTACCCAAACTACCTCATCTTGTTTCTCTAACCATTCGGCCAGAACCAAAGCATTTTCGCTGTGTTTTTTAATTCGGATTGGTAAGGTTTCTAATCCCTGAATAATCTGGAAAGCATTAAATGGACTTAAAGCTGCTCCAAAATCACGCAGTCCTTCGATTCTTGCTTTTGCAATAAAGGCTGCATTTCCTAAAGCTTCGTGATATACTAATCCGTGATATCCTGCAGAAGGTTCTGTAAATTCAGGGAATTTTCCGTTAGACCAGTCAAAAGTTCCGGCGTCGATAATTGCGCCACCTAATGAAGTTCCGTTTCCGGCAATATATTTTGTTAAGGAGTGAATTACAATATCGGCACCATATTTAATTGGGTTTAATAAATAAGGTGTCGCAACTGTATTATCTACTATAAATGGCACTTTGAATGCTTTGGCTTCCGCCGAAATTCCTTTTAAATCTAATACATCCAGTTTTGGATTTCCCAGTGATTCTACAAAGAATGCTCTGGTATTTTCTTTTGCTGCTTTTGTGAAGTTTTCAGGGTTTGAAGGATCTACAAAAGTGGTTGTAATTCCTAAACGCGGTAATGTTACACTTAATAAGTTATAAGTCCCGCCGTATAAACTATTTGATGCTACGATATGATCGCCCGTTCTAAGCAAAGTCAAAAATGTTGTAGAAATTGCCGATGCTCCAGAGGCCGTAACTACAGCTCCAATTCCGCCTTCAAGAGCTGCTAAACGCTGTTCTAAAACATCATTTGTTGGATTATTTAATCTGGTGTAGATAAATCCTGCTTCGGCAAGACCAAATAAATTGGCAGCATGATCTGCGTTATTAAATACGTATGATGATGTTTGGTAAATTGGCACTGCTCTTGTTCCTGAATTTTTAGTTACATCATGTCCTGCGTGTAATGCGTTTGTTGCAAATTTTTGTGTACTCATGATTTCTTAGTTTTTTAAATATTGTTAATACTATATATAAAGTGGTATTTGACTTTGAAATTGATTTTTGAAATTGAAATTGTCAATTGATTTATGCAAAAGGAAGTTCTCCTTCTATTTCAAGATCATACATTTGAAACAACAATGATTTTTGACTTTTTCTATCTTGCTCCGTTTTTATTCTGATAACTTCTTTTGTGATCTCTTCTGATCTATTATTGTTTATTTGAGAATCGTTTCTCAATAAATACTCTATGGCGATTGAATTTAATGTTTTCATGATTTTAAAATTTAAAGTGTAGAAATGAAAAAAGCCCTTTCGGATGGCGACCAAAAGGGCTTATAGTTTAACTATAACAAAGATTTTATCTTTTTACTTTTGGCAACAGCAAGGTTGGATGCACATTTGCATCATACTACAACACATCATATTATTTCTTGCTATTGTTTTCATTTTAATTTAAAATTTAATTCTTTTTTAAACTCGACTAATTAGATAGAGTAAATGTAATATTTATTTATTTAACTGCCAAATAAAATTTTGATATTTAACGTTAAATTTTTGTAAGTCCCTTAAATGCTGGCTTTCTTTTTAAAAATTGACCACAGATTATACGGATTAAACGGATTGACACGGGTTTCATTTTTATTTAATGTAATATAAAAACCATTTACATGGGTTGAAAAAGGTTAGCCACAGATTAAAAAGATTACATTGATTTTAAAAATCAGTGCTAATTCGTTTAATCCCAAAATCTGTGGCCTATCTTTTTATAATTTAAGTTCAATCCCGATAACCATCAGGACAAAAAATCACATTGATTCAAAAAAAATCAGTGCCAATCCGTTTAATCCGTAAAATCTGTGGCCTATTCTTTTTAAAACTTAAAGCTCAAACGAGCAAATCCAAATCTTCCGTTTAATCCAAATTGCGATACAGCTCTTGAATACGCAAACTGATTTGCATTTGTCAAGTCAGTACTTGGCGCAGGAGATAAAGTTGGAGTTGTATTGGTGAAAGCCGGAGTTGACGGATTATTTCTGTCCGGATAAACGTCTCCTATATTATTAAAACCAACAGTTGCTCTAAAATGTTCGTTGATTTGATATCCGAAAGATAAATCGGTAACCAGTTTTGCGCTGTATTCCGGATGTTCGTATACAGAAGCAAATCCATCTAAATTAACATCTGTTGCTCCCGGATCTGTTACTTTTCCGAAATAACTGTTTCTTAAATAAATATCTAGTTTTTTAATACTGAAAGTTGTAGTTAAGTTCGCTTTTAATTTCGGAATTGCTTCTTCTAAATACACTCGGCTTGACTCCGGAAAAAAGGAATATATATAAGGATCTCCTCCTGCATTAACAATAGACTGTGGAATGTGTAAATCTCCTACTCTTTTAGTTTCATTATAACTTAAAGCAAAATCATTTCTGATTACAAAATCCTGAATTACATCATATTTTTGAGAAATTACGACATCAATTCCTTTCGTTTCAGAGTCGATTCCGTTTGTCCAGAACGAAGCTCTTTCTACACCTTTCAAATCAAATGCTTGTTGAAACAATGTCAAGGCATCTTTTTGTGTTTGCGATGTAGCGGCATTTATCTGCGCATCTGTTGGTCTTGCGTATTGTCCAGACAAGACAATTCTGTCGTTGATTCTTGTAAAATAAGCATCGGTTGCGATTGTGATATTGGCTTCCGGAATTTTAAAAGTAAATCCTGTGCTGATGCTTTTTGATTTCTCTGGTTTTAAATTTTCTACACCAATACTTTTTGCTGCCTGCGAATCATTTGTAAAATAACCAACCTGATATGGAGATCCATTAATGAACTGAGTTGAACTTGCTTCAAAGTATTTTTGTTGTAAGGATGGCGCTCTAAAACCTGTTTGTCCAGAAATTCTCCAGTTGATATTATCGTTTAGTTTTAAAAGAGAAGCCAGTTTAAAAGTAACTGTACTCCCAAAATCTGAATAGTTTTCATAACGCGCCGCCCCGTTTAAAAGCCAATTTTCGGTTGCATTTAATTCTAAATCAATATAAGCTGCACCGCTTCGTCTGTCTCTTTCTTTAGCATCTGAAGGCTGAAATCCTGAAAATCCCTGCGCTCCGGCTCCACGTTTGTTTCCAAAGAAATCAGTTACGATTAAAGGTGAAGTAGTTGGTAAAACTCCCGAAACTAAAGCTCCGTTTACATCATATAATCCGTATGAAGCTTGTTCTCCTTGTTTGATTTGATAGTTTTCATATCGGAATTCTCCACCAAATGCAATGTTTAAACCTGCAAGAAAATCAAATTTTCTGCTGAAATCTAAATTGGTTGTACTTTGCAAAAAGGAAACTTTTCCGGCATCAAAACTAGAAGGAGAATTTACACCCAAAGTTGCATTGATGGTATTGTTTACATCATATTTAAAAGAGTTAGTTCCAAGGTTTGAACTCAAATCAGTATCAAATCCAAATAATTGTGTATTTACTCCAAGTGCTGCAGAAGCATCTAAAATTCCTGATTCAATTTCCGGTAAAAATCCGTTTTCATACACTTGCGTGAAAGTTCCAGAACCGTTTGGAAGTCTGTTAAAAGCATACGATTTACCATCTCTATACGATACTCCACCAAAAGAATATAATGAAGTTGTTTCTGTTAACGGATATTTTGCATTATAATACGCTTGTCCAGAAGCCAGTTCTGACTGACCAACACTCATATTATAGTCTGCTCTTTCTTGTCCTCTGTAGGCTAACTCATTATTGGTAACATCAAAATTAAGTGCGGTCTGTAATTGCGTAATTGTTGTTGCAGATGAAATTGCAGTTTGCTGTGCCGGCGTAAAATAACTTACCTGCGGTGCGTATTGTTGTATCGAACTTATAATTTGTGCCGAATTTGGAGTACTATTGATATTACTGAAAAGCGAATTAATCTGAACTCCGTTTTGAGCCGCTCTGTTTTCTACAGCATTATAGGCATTAAAAATTCCATTGTTTCTAATTCCTGCACGGCTTGTAGCTTGTCTTGTTACGGCTGTTCCGGTAACATTCAAGAAACTTCCCGGTTTACCTAATGATGTTCCGTAGTTTAAATCGACTTGAACGGTTTGACCATCGGCTCCGCCTTTAAAATTGTTAGATCCAGATGATAAATTAGTTCCATATTGAATGCCTCCCGAAAGATATTTAGCGTTCTTTTTCAATACAATATTGATTACTCCGGCAATAGCATCAGAACCGTATTGTGCCGCGGCTCCATCTCTTAAAACTTCGATTCTTTCAATGGCAAAAGATGGAATCGCATTTAAATCTGTCCCTACAGATCCTCTTCCCGGTGATCCATTTATGTTTACTAAGGCACTGGTGTGTCTTCGTTTTCCGTTTACTAAAATTAAAACCTGATCTGGGCCTAAACCTCTTAATTGTGCCGGATCAACGTGGTCTGTTGCATCGGCAGTTGATGTTGCGTTACTTGTAAATGACGGTGCAACATAATTTAAAATCTGCGTTACGCTGGTTTGCGGCGCTCCTTTTGTTATTTCAGAAATATTAAAAACATCAACCGGAACCGGTACATCTGTTTTTACTCTATTTTTATTACGAGTTCCAATTACGGTAACTTCTGACAGTTCATTATTCTTTAAAGTATCCTGCTCAGTCTTATTATCCTGAGCATACAGGCCTGAAAATGTCAAAAGACCTAAAACGATTAGTACATTTTTTTTCATTTCTTTTTACTGATTAATTTGTGTTTTTGGCTTAAAAAAAATTCTTACAAGTTTAATTTTGGAACAAAAAAAACCTCTGCGGCTGGCAGAGGTTCTATATATGTTGTTGAAAATAAACTACAATAGATTCTCTGCGGAAAGCTCCGGCATCTTACAAGACATCATATTGCAAATTGTAAATTTCATTTTGTTCTGTTATTTTAACGAGGCAAATGTGCAAACTATTTTTTAACTGACCAAACAAAAACAAAAATATTTTCTATTACCCTATCAAATTAGTATGTTACTGTTAAATTTCTGCTATAAAAAATAAAAAAAGTTGAACTTTAATTTGCAAATCAAAATGGTTTTATACCTTTGCACGCGAATACAGAGGAAAAATTTGAACTGATTGCAACCTCTTCATAATGAAATGATTCGTTATGGATGCCGAAACTAAGTTTTTGGTAGTAAAAAATGCTAAAGCAGGAATTCTCCTTTAGCACTTTCAGCAATTACTTTTCCTCGCTTAATGTTAATTTAATAAATTATTATGGCTTATTTATTTACGTCAGAATCTGTTAGTGAAGGGCATCCAGACAAAGTTGCAGATCAAATTTCGGATGCTTTAATTGATAACTTTCTGGCATTTGATGCTGACTCAAAAGTAGCTTGCGAGACATTAGTTACTACAGGTCAGGTTATTTTAGCAGGTGAAGTAAAATCAAATACTTATCTTGATGTACAACAAATTGCACGTGAGGTAATCCGTAAAATTGGATATACTAAAAGTGAATATATGTTTGAAGCAAATTCTTGTGGAATTCTTTCAGCAATTCACGAGCAGTCTGCAGACATTAATCAAGGTGTTGACAGAGCTAAGCCAGAAGAGCAAGGTGCAGGTGATCAGGGAATGATGTTTGGGTACGCTACAAATGAAACTGAAAACTATATGCCTCTAGCTCTTGATTTATCTCATAAATTATTACAAGAGTTAGCGATTTTAAGACGTGAAAATAAAGAAATCACGTATTTACGTCCAGATGCTAAATCTCAGGTAACTTTAGAATACAGCGACGATAACAAACCAACTCGTATCGACGCGATTGTTATTTCAACGCAGCATGATGATTTTGATGAAGAAGCTGTAATGCTTGCTAAAATCAAAAAAGATATTATCGAAATTCTTATTCCTAGAATTATCGCTAAAAACCCAACTCACGCGCATTTATTCAACGATAAAATCAACTACCATATTAACCCAACAGGAAAATTCGTTATTGGAGGACCTCACGGAGATACTGGTTTAACAGGAAGAAAAATCATTGTTGATACTTACGGTGGAAAAGGTGCTCACGGTGGTGGTGCATTCTCTGGAAAAGATCCGAGTAAAGTTGACAGAAGTGCTGCTTATGCAACTCGTCATATTGCTAAAAACTTAGTTGCTGCGGGTGTTGCTGACGAAATCTTAGTTCAGGTTTCTTACGCTATTGGAGTTGCTGAACCAATGGGAATTTTCATTGAAACTTACGGAACTTCTAAAGTAAACTTAACTAACGGTGAAATCGCTAAAAAAGTAGAAGCTATTTTTGATATGCGTCCTTACTTTATCGAACAGCGTTTGAAATTAAGAAATCCAATTTATAGTGAAACTGCTGCTTACGGACACATGGGACGTAAACCAGAAACGGTTACTAAAACTTTCTCTGCTCCAGGCGGAAACGAAAAAACGGTTACTGTTGAATTGTTTACATGGGAGAAACTTGATTTTGTTGACAAAGTAAAAGCTGCTTTTGGATTGTAATCAATCTGAAACATTTACATACTAAAAAAGGCTGTCTAAATTTAGACAGCCTTTTTTTATTTGATATGAAAACAGAACTTTAATACGTTCCGTTTTGCATTTTTGAAAGCGTTTCTTTTATATCGCTTGCGGTTACTTCTTCAACTTCCGGAGTTAAATATTTTACTGCCAAAGTCTGTGTTGCAATTGCTTTTTCTTTTTGACCGTCTTTATAATATAACTGCGCCAAAGTATCTAAATAATACGGATTGTTTTTTGTTACAACTAAACTGTATTCTGACCAAACAATAGCACTTTTTATAAATGAAGCATTCTGAGGTTTTAAAACCACAGTCCATGCCGTAGAATTACAAAGATTTGAATGATAATCTTTAAAAGCATTCCATCCGTCATAAGAATAACTTGAAGTTGCATCTAACGAAGAATATATGACATCTAATTTTTCAATCGGACTTCCTTTTTCTGAAGCTAAGTTAGAGTCAAAATAACTGCTAAAGTCTTTTAGGAAATTCGTATTTGAACCGTCTTTATCTTCAATTTGGCTTAAATAATCAAAATAATTTCGGTACGATTCAAAATTTCCTTTTCCTAAAGCAATGATCTTTTTATAAATCGAAATATTTTTCTCTTTATTTACTTCTCCCGAAGTTCCTTCCTGAGAAATATAAGTATTTTGCTGTAATGCAGAAGAAATTTCAGAAACTACATTTCCTAAAGTATGTATTTCTCCTTCTTTACTATTGAATGCTGTACGTTCAGCTTCAATTGCGTCAGAATGTTTTAAAAGATAATCTATCGCTAAATAATCTGTATCGTTTAAGATCCTGTCTTCATTAAAAAGCTGTTTTGTAAACCCTTGGTTTTTGATTTCTTTTACAATTGTTTCAACTAAATACAAGTTTGGTTTTGCATCTTTTTGATGTGCTTCAATCAGTTTTTTCCAGGTTTGAGCAATCTCTTTTTTATCTACAGCTGTTTTTGTTATCGCAAATTCAGTTGGGTTATCTTCTGTGACAACATAATCTGAATCATAATCATACGAAGATTCTAAAACTGAAGCTCTATTAAAAGCTCTGATCAAATCTGCGTCGGCTGCCTTTTTGTTTTTAAAGATTTTATCAATCGTTACAAAAACATCTGCACGCAAAAGTTTTCTGTAAAGATCCCCATAGTAATTAAAGTGATATGATTTGTCTGATAAATCAGATTTTGCAACGGCTAATACATCTCCATTTCCGTTTAAAACAACTACACTCGGATCGTTTGTAATTTTATTGTTTTTCAGCCACTTTTTATCATCGGCTCCAGCCAGATAATAATTAAAAACATCATATTGCGGATTATATGCTTCATACATATTATATCCCGTTTGTGTTTCCTGATCTTTTACAAAAGCATCGAAACTTTGTTTTGCCAATTTATTTTTGTCATTTGCTAAAACAACCAAATACTTATTGGTACTTGCTCCTTTAGTAGATTCAATTGCTTTTTTAAGGTTGTTTTCGATTTTTAGTTTGAAATCAAATTTTACAACATTAGGATCAACTGCATAATCAACCACAGCTGCAGCAGCCGTATCAACAGCAACTCCGGTTCCAAAATCTTCATTTAAATAATCAACTTTACCCGGATAAGTCCATTTTGAAACGGTTTGATTTTCAAGAGGTGTAACTTTTGATTTTTTTACAGGCTGTGGCTCTTTTTCATTTAAAAATACCAATGGATTTTTTCCTCCTTTTTCAGAGATTTTTAATTCATTTGTTTTCTTGTCATAAAATCCGGCAAGTTTTAAATCGCCTAAAACTTCCAGTTCGTAATTAATCGTTATTTCAGCAGCATCTTTTGGTACAGCATATTTTTCTAAATGGCTATTTCCGTCATATTCTTCATAAACTAAATATAAAAAATCTGATTTTTCGATTTCAAATTCTAAATCTGTTTTTGCCCATTCAGGATCCAGTTTCGTTTTTATATCTGAAATTCTTTGGTATTGAATTTCCTCTGTACCGTTTTGAGTTCCTATATAAAAAGAATAATACGATGGATCTAAAAATTTAATCTTGATGTTTTTTGCTTTTTTATCAGTTACAAACGACAGATCAAATCTGTTTTCTGCAGTTGGATTTCTACTAAAAACTAACGAGTCGCCTTTAATTTCATAACCTCCCGTATAAAAAACTAATTCGTATTTATTATCGTCTAATAAATTCAGTTTGATTTTCTGACCTTTGGCGGCAGATAAATAAGTCCCTTTTTCGATACCTTTTGTTTGAGAAAAAGACATAAAAATTCCCGAAGTAAATAGCAATAAACTCCAAATAGAATTGCGCATAATATAAAAATTTGGCTGTTAATATTCATGTAAAGATATTCTATTCTTACTAAAATAAACTCCTAAATTTTAAATTAAGTCAATCTATTATAAATTATATTTCATTGAAAAGATAATGTAGCGCGGTTGAACCGTGTATTGAGAAACTCTTGTAGAGAACTGCGTAAAGTTATCATCATTAAGATATCTGGTGTTTAGTAAATTGGTTGCCGAAACTTTATACTCCCATTTGCTGTTTTTCTTTTGATAAATTAAACTGGCACTTAAAAAATCATATTCGTTGTCGACCGTTTTATCTCCATTATAATAATGGTAAAATTCATACTCGGAAACAAAAGAAAAACTATCCAGGAAATAGTAATCTAATTTTGCAAATGGTTTATCAGTATAAAATGTAGAACCGCTGTATTTATTCACCAAAAGATTGTACCCAAATTCGATATTCGGCAGGTTTTTATAATTAGTTGAAGCTCTAATCGTATAACTCTGCACAAAACTTTCTGTGGTTCTCAAATCATCATTTTGAATATTATTGAATTTTGACCAGTTCAAACTTGCATTTACTGAGGCTTTGTAATTCTTTAAAAACGAACGTCCGTAAGCTCCCATTCCTGAGAAAGTTTCATCGGCTAAGTTTGAATTATAGGGAACCGAAGATTGATTAATTCCATCAAAATTAGCTTCTGTTTTAATCGCATCCACTTTTCTTGTATACGTTGCATTCGCAAAAATATTCTCGAAATTGAACATGTTGTATTTGAAATAACGAAGTGTATGAACTTGTGAAGTCGCGTTTTCTAAAGTACGATCTCCACGAAATAAACTACTGTAATCTGATAAAACATAACCTGCCGCTAATTGATTAATATCAGTAAAATCATTTGTCAAAGAGAAATTATATGTCAACGTTTCTGATTTTTTAATTTGGTATAAGGCAAAAAAGTCCGGCAGTATTTTAGTGAAACTTTGAGAATAATTTGAACCCAATTGTCCGTTTGTCATTTGGTAAGAATGCAGACTAACTCCAGGTGTCAAAGTAAATTTTCCTGTTAGAATTTTATAATGGAATCCTAAAAAAGCATCATTAAAACGGTAATCTACATCATTATTATTTTCTGAATTATTCAAATCATTTCTGTCTCCGTTATCCAGCATTTGAAAAATATGAGAGTTGAAATTTTGATATGAATAGGTGTTTCCCACTGTAACATTGAAATTACTTTTTGGTGTTACCATATAATAGTAATCTAGTTTTGCGTCTAATTTATTGGTTTTCACAAAACGATCCTGATTTAAATCGTTCCGATCCTGACCCGGAATATATCCTGACAAATTGAAAGGAAGTGTTCGCAGATTGGCATTATAAAATGGATTTTCGTCCTGATACAAATGCTGCATTTCAAAAGCAAAAATATTCTTTTCACTTTGTGTATAATACAAACTCAAATTTTGATTAACCGAAGTTGGATCTTGTTTCTTATTTGTAAAAATAGTTTCTGAGTCAGGAATCTTATTTACAATTTGTTCACGAATTAAATCGGTATCTTCTTCCTGTTTTGATAATTTGGTCAGGATATCATAATCAAACTGAAATTTATCGTTTGGCTTATAAGTTGAACTCAGTTTAAACAATCCTAAATTGTTTTTTTGATCCGTTAATTCGTCTCTTTTCTGCTGATCTCCAGAATCTAAAATCGTAGTCTGTGATTTGGTTTCTAAATCGGTTTTTGAAGTCGAAAGAATTCCGAAACCGCTTATATTCCATGTTTTTGTTGGAGAATACGAGAAATTTGTTGCGCCAAATTTGGTTTCAATTTCTTTTGCCCGATTGTTTCTTAAAACCGAAATTCCTAAATCATTTGATGAAACATTAAAAGAACTTCCGCCTTTTTTCATCATGTTTTTAAATCCACCCGTAAACTTAAAATAATCCTGCGCCGTAAGAGGCAGTTCTCCAATATTATTAAAATTGGTAATTAAATTTATACTGTATTTCGGACTGTAATAAAACAGTTTTGGATTTATAATATAACGGCTGTCGAGTTCTGCAACACCAATTCCGGCAGTCATATCTCCAAACCAAAAGTTCTTTTTCCCTTCTTTCAGTTTAATATTCATCGCCACATTTTCCTGATCGTTTTCAAGACCTTTTAAAGCGCTTACTTCGTTGTAATTTCGTAAAACCTGAACTTTATCAATCGCATCTGCAGGAATATTTTTAACGCCCAGTTTGGTATCTCCGTCAAAAAAGTCTTTTCCTTCCACCATTAATTTACTTACTTTTTTTCCTTCAACCTCAATCTCACCATCGGCATTTACCTCAACGCCCGGAAGTTTTTTCAGGACATCTTCAAGCTTTTTTTCTGTTCCAGATTTAAACGAATCGGCATTGTAAACAATAGTGTCGCCTTTTATAGAAACCGGCATTTCACGAACGATTTCAACTCCTTCGAGTTCTATTCCCGCGCCGTCCATAATAATATTTTGAACGATATTTTCCGTTTTGGTAGAAATGGCTATTTCTTTCGATTTCATTCCCAGATAACTTACTTTAACCGTGTATGAAGCGTTTGGTTTTAAAGTAAGTTGAAATTTACCTTTATCATTGGTAATTCCGTACGAATCCATTGCTTTTGTAGCATTATTAACCGCCATAATATTGGCCATCTCCAACGGATTTTTTTGTTCATCCTGAATAAATCCATCGAAACGAACACTTTGAGAAAAGCATATAGAAGTAAAAAGTAAGGCAAATAAAAAAAGTGTCTTATTCATTATCAGAATATTGGAAGTTGAACCCGAGCGAAAGCGAACGGGCGAAGCAATTTTGGAATTTGGGATTTGGGATTTGAAATTTGGAGTTTTACAAATTTTATCTTCCCATTGGCATTGCAGCCCCGGACGTACGTCCACGGCTCATTTCTCTAAATTCTTCCATTTTTTTAATCACCGTTTCGTCGTACTCTTTTTGAGAAACTACTTTACCTTTTTTAGCTGGTTTTATTTCGACTTTTTCTTTGGCATTCAAAACAATTTTAGAACATAAAATAACTGTTTTTCCATCATTTACTTCTAAAATCAAACCCGGTAATCCCCAATAATTTTCTGGTCCCTGATTAACCGGAATTTCCGGTGTATACCAAGCGGTAACTGTAATTTCTTTTGGGATTTCAAAATTGTCTTCAAAATTGGTTTTTGTCTCTCCCGATGTTTTTTTGGCTTCATCCTTTTTATCATTATTTTTAGGTCTGAAGTTTCTAAAATCGGTTTTGCTGGCTTCTTTTACAGCCGTTGCTTTAAAACAATTATAACCGCCAATTTGTTTGGTTTCCTGTTCCAGTTTCCAGTTTAATTTTGGCAGAGAGTCAACAACGAGGAATTCTTTTCCCATAAATTCTTTATCAACGGTATACGATTTAGCTTTTACATCTTTGTAAAAAGTTCCGCCGCCGCCCATCATCGAGCTCATCATAACTCGAAAACCGCCTTGTTGTCCCGGAGCTTCCAGTTTTTCTTCTTCTTTATAGATAGAAGCTGTTTTATCAAAATTCAATATGAAAGTTTTCTCCAGCATTTGTTTCATACGCTCTTCCATACTTTTTTGCATTTCTGGCGTAATGTCTCTATTTCCGGCACGCATTCCTTCAAATTTAGGAGCCTGGGTTTTAGACTCGTAAACGGCCATTCCCTGAAAATCTTTTTGTGCATGTACTTGTGTAAAAGCAAATATTAAGAGTAAATAAGATAGTTTTTTCATGTGGTTTTATTTAATAAGGTTGTGAAGTCTTGTAAAACTTACAATTCAAATTTATTACTAATTTTAAAATACTGAAAATTAAATATATCAATGCCAGAATGGTATCGACAAAATCTAATCTTTGTAAGACTACTCTAATTTACAAAGGTTTAAATTCAAAAAACAGCCAAAACTCTAATTTTAAGATATTCTTTAACGTAGTTTTTGTACTTTGGCTTTTGAAATTATACTATTATGAGTAAAACAATACGCCAAATTTTATTAGTGCTGTTTATTGCGTGTTCGTTTTCGACTTTTTTTGGGCAAAGCCAAAAAGTAAATGCTTCTCTAATTTCAAAATTCAAAATTGATGCTGATGAATTTATTGGTTATGATTCTTTTGGATATTCTTATCAAATAAAAAATAATGTTTTTAGCAAAATAAAAGGAAGTGAAATCTTTGAATACAAGAATGTTTCGTTAGGAAATATTACGAAAGTTGATATTCAGAATCCGCTTAAAATTGTTTTGTTTTATGAAGATTTCAACGTCGTTGTTTTATTGGATAATCAGCTGAATAAAATGACCGAAATTAATTTTTCGCAAAATACAAATCCTATTGTTGTCAGCGCAATTGGAATGTCAACGCAAAATCAGCTTTGGATTTTTAATACGTTGAATCAACAGATTTGTCTTTTTGATTATTTAAAAAATGAATACAAAACAGTATCAATTCCGTTAACCGAAGGCATAAAATATTACCAAACCGACTTTAATACTTTTTATTGGATTGATAGAAAAAACAATTGGTTTTCATGTGATATATTTGGAAAAATTTCAAGTTTGGGCAATGTTTCTGATTTTGATAAAATGGAAATAATTTCTTCTCAAAAACTCATTTTCAGCAAAGCTAACTTGTTGTATTTGAGAGAAAATACTAACACAATTTCTGAAATTGAAGTTTTAGAAAAAACGTTTGACAAATTCTATTACAAAGACCAAATTTTATCTATTTTTACAACTAAAGAAATTGTAAATTATAAAATCGTAACACCGTAATGCACATAGCAATAGCAGGAAATATAGGCGCAGGAAAAACTACATTAACTAAATTATTAGCCAAACATTTTAAATGGGAGCCTCATTATGAAGATGTGGTTGATAATCCGTACTTAGACGATTTTTACCATCAAATGGAACGCTGGTCGTTTAACTTACAAATCTATTTCCTGAATAGTCGTTTTCGTCAGGTTTTGCAAATTCGCGAAAGCGGTAAAAAAATCATTCAGGACAGAACGATTTATGAAGATGCTCATATTTTTGCTCCCAATTTATATGCAATGGGATTGATGACAAGCCGTGATTTTGAAAATTACACGTCTTTATTTGAATTAATGGAATCGTTGGTAAAAGCGCCGGATTTATTGATTTATTTAAGAAGTTCTATTCCTAATCTTGTGGGCCAAATTCACAAACGCGGACGCGAATACGAAAACTCTATTTCTATCGATTATTTAAGCCGTTTGAACGAAAGATATGAGGCATGGATTCAGACTTACACGAAAGGAAAATTATTGATTATTGATGTTGATAATATTAATTTTGTTGATAATCCGGAAGATTTAGGAAACATCATTAATAGAATTGATGCTGAATTGAATGGATTGTTCTAGAACACGAATTTCACCGATTTGCACGAAATAAAAAAATGCCTCTAAATATTTTAGAGGCATTTTTGTTTTATGAGACTTTTCAAAAATTTAAAGCCAGGATTATTATTTAATATTTTTTAGATTGAATCGTAATGTATAGTCCCTACGGGACATTATTCCAACTGCTTTTTATTTTTTCTACCGATATTTAACTCCTAAAGGAGTATGATTTTTCGTTCTTTATTCTTTTACCAAATATTTAATTCTTATAAGGAATATGATTGTCTATTCTTTATCCATTTATCAAATATTTTATTCCTAATGATATATCTCGTAGAGATTACATATCGGTAGAATATTATCGCACCACCTAACATTTGTCCCGTAGGGACTATACCAAAGGATCAAGTTTCTTACTCGATTCAAAAATTCATTAAATAAAAAAAATGCCTCTAAAATTATTTAGAGGCATTTTCGTTTTATGAAACTTTGACAAAGCTATTTTTTATTTTGCAGTTGCTGCGCTAATTTTTGCTTCAACTTCTTCTTCTGTTCCTTCGTAAACTTCTGTGGTTGTTTTACCGTTTTCAGTTTTGGTTACAGTTCCGGTAGTTTTACCATTGTCATTTCTTAGATCAACGCGAACAGATTTTTTCTCATATTTACTTGTATCGAAACAATCTGTTTTTTGATATTTTCCGGTTTTATCAAAATGTGCTAAACATTTTGCTGTTTCTTCTTCAGTACAGCCTTTTTCTTTGCACATTTTAATACATTCTTCTTTTGTCATTCCTGATAAATCTCCGCATTTAGAAACTCCTCCGGCATGCATTTCGATTTTTGCACAACAAGAAGCTTTTCCTGCAATGTTTGATTCAGAATGTCCATCACCTAAAATTGGTGCAACAACTAATCCAATTAAACAAGTTAATTTAATTAAGATGTTCATTGATGGTCCGGATGTATCTTTAAACGGATCTCCAACTGTATCTCCGGTTACGGCTGCTTTGTGTGCATCAGAACCTTTATAAGTCATTTCACCGTTGATCATAACTCCGGCTTCAAAAGATTTTTTAGCATTGTCCCAAGCACCTCCGGCATTGTTTTGGAAAACTGCCCAAAGCACTCCAGAAACCGTAACTCCCGCCATATATCCTCCTAACATTTCAGCAATTAACTGATTGTTATCTGAGTAAACTAATTTTCCTAAAAGTACAATTGCAATTGGGAAACCAATCGTTAAAATTCCCGGAAGCATCATTTCGCGTAAAGCGGCTTTTGTAGAAATTTCAACACATTTTCCATATTCCGGTTTTCCGGTTCCTTCCATAATTCCAGGAATTTCCTTAAACTGACGGCGTACTTCATAAACCATATCCATCGCTGCTTTTCCAACAGAATTCATCGCTAAAGCAGAGAAAACCACCGGAATCATTCCGCCGACAAATAACATTGCTAAAACTGGCGCTTTGAAGATATTGATTCCGTCAATTCCTGTAAACGTTACGTATGCTGCAAATAAAGCTAATGAAGTTAAAGCTGCAGAAGCAATTGCAAAACCTTTTCCGGTTGCTGCAGTTGTGTTTCCAACAGAATCTAAAATGTCAGTTCTTGTACGAACTTCTTTTGGTAATTCGCTCATTTCGGCAATTCCTCCAGCGTTATCAGAAATTGGCCCGAAAGCATCAATTGCTAATTGCATCGCAGTTGTTGCCATCATGGCTGAAGCTGCTAAAGCAACTCCGTAAAATCCTGCCAAAGCATATGAAATCCAGATCGCACCGGCAAACAATAATACGGTTGGGAAAGTCGAAATCATTCCCGTTGCTAAACCAGCAATTACGTTTGTTCCCGCTCCTGTAGATGATTTTTGAACAATTGCCAAAACTGGTTTTGTTCCTAATCCTGTATAATATTCTGTTACTGATGAAATAGCTCCGCCAACAACTAATCCAACTAATGTTGCATAGAAAACACGCAATGATGAAATGTCTTTTGATCCTTCTCCAAAGAAAGTCATCTGCATAGTTTCAGGAAGCATATATTGTACTAAAAAGAAACAAGCTACGGCCGTTAAAGCAATAGAAACCCAGTTTCCTATATTTAATGCTTTTTGAACTTGTGCTTCTTTCGCATTGTCATCTGAAATTTTTACTAATGTTGTTCCGATAATGGAGAATAAAATTCCGAAACCGGCAATTGCCATTGGAAGTAAAATTGGACCAATTCCGCCAAAAGCGTCATTGATACTTCCGCCCATATCTTTTATAACATAGTTTCCTAGTACCATTGCTGCAAGAACTGTTGCTACATAAGATCCGAATAAATCGGCTCCCATACCGGCAACGTCACCCACATTATCTCCAACGTTATCTGCAATTGTTGCAGGGTTTCTTGGATCATCTTCCGGAATTCCGGCTTCTACTTTACCTACTAAATCGGCACCAACGTCGGCCGCTTTTGTGTAGATTCCGCCACCCACTCTGGCAAATAATGCGATAGATTCTGCACCAAGAGAAAATCCTGCTAAAGTTTCTAAAACAACTGTCATTGTTTCGGTGTCTTTCCAAACTCCGTCAGAAAATAAATTAAAGAAAATTATAAAAAAAGCTGTTAAACCCAGAACTGCAAGACCTGCAACACCCAATCCCATTACGGTTCCGCCTCCAAAAGATACTTTTAGTGCCTGTGGTAAACTTGTACGTGCCGCCTGTGTTGTTCTAACGTTTGTTTTGGTTGCGATTTTCATACCTATATTACCTGCATAAGCTGAAAATAATGCGCCAAAAATAAATGCAATTACGATCAATAAATGTGTTTTTACACCCGGAATAAAAGTAATTCCTGCCAAAGCTAAACTTGCAATAATAACAAAGATGGTTAATAGTTTATATTCGGCTTTTAAGAAGGCTAAGGCCCCTTCGTAGATGTAATCTGAAATCTCTTTCATTTTACCGTCTCCCGCGTCTTGTTTTAAAACCCAAGTCCTTTTTATTCCCATGAAAAGTAATCCTAAAACTGCCATGACAATTGGCAGGTAAATCATAAATGCATTCATAATATATTAATGGTTTTGGTTAATAGTCAACAATCTAACTGAAACGAATTTAAACAAAAAAGCAATACTCCTGACGGCAGTATTGCTTTTTTTATAATAAAATAGGGTATAAATTATTTAATACTAAATAATCCCTCTGGTTTGTTTTCAATATCGTTAAAACGCTTTGTACATTCAGCAATAATTGCAAATGCTTCGTTTACGTCTCCCCATCCTTCTACATCTACTTGTTTGTTTTCAAGATCTTTGTAAACCTGGAAGAAATGCTCGATTTCTTTTAATAAGTGTCCATTAATATCTGAAAGGTCATTTAATGAATTCCAGATTGGATCTGAAACTGGTACACAAATAATTTTTTCGTCTGGTCCTTTATCATCTGCCATGTGGAAAACACCAATTGGTTTTACTTCCATAACACATCCGGGAAAAGTTGGTTCGTTTACTAAAACCAATACATCAAGAGGGTCACCGTCAAGTGCTAAAGTTTCAGGAATAAATCCGTAATCTGCAGGGTACATCATTGAAGAGAATAACATTCTGTCGAAACGCATTCTTTTGATTTCAAAATCGTACTCATATTTATTTCTGCTTCCTCTTGGTATTTCGATTAATACATCGAAAGTTGTTAGTTTGTCTGCGGTCATTTTCGTTTTTTATTATATCTATAATTTCGACTGCAAAAGTAACTAAACAATCCTTTTTTACAATGAAAAAAGTATATTAATCTCTGTATTTATACATTAATTAATATACTTTTCTTTTTATATAACAGACAGTTAATATATAATTTTCCTATTTCGCTTACTTAGGTAATAATGCCATAGCAAATATGTGGCATATGATCGGTACGGACTCCATTGTTCTGCATGGATTTCCATCTCTTGTTTGTCGTGAATATCAAGCAATTCTTTGATTGTATTTATGACTGCAATATCGCCCAGCGGAATTAAATCCGGTTCCTGAAGACAGAACATTAAATAGATGTCAATTGTCCAGTTTCCGATACCTTTTAATTTGATCAATTCTTCGCGAACTTGTTTTGCCGATTTTGAGGCCAGACTTTCTACATCGAGTTCTTTGTTTAAAATGGCTTCGGACAAGATCTTGATGTATTTTGTTTTTTGACGGCTTACGCCAAGACTTCTATATTCTTCATCTGGCAAAATCGCCATTGTTTCAGGATTACAGGTTGTATAGGATTTTATTTTTAAGAATGTGGCTTTCGCCGAATCTACAGAAACCTGCTGCTCAAGAATTAATAACACCAAAGTTTCAAAACCCTGCGGACGCTTTGGTATTGGCGGAAGCCCATATTTTTCGATTATTTCCCGAAATACTGGGTTTTTATTGGTTAGAAAATCGATAGCTTCTTGCATGATGGAAACTTTTTATCCTGATATATATTTACCATAAGGTAATTTATTAATAGTATATATAATCACAGTAGAAATCAACAGACAAATTAAAGTTACTAAGGGAATTGCAAATACAGGATTTATAAAATCATAATCTATTTTAACTGCCCACATCAATCGTAAAATCAAAACATGGACCAAATAAATTCCATAACTATATTTACTGATAAAATTAGTAATTTGTATTACTACAGAATTAGTGATTTCCAGATTCTTAAAAAAAAGAAAAAGACCAACTGAAACCATCAAAATATTTAAAGAATTATAATTATAAAAATACTCTTCAAAACTATTGCTGTCGCGGGATAAAAAATAAGTCCCAAATATTGTAATACTTACTCCAATTAACACCAAAAATACTGCAGTCCCAATAATTGTTCTTTTAGGAAACGAGAAAGATTTAATTGACAAATAATATCCTAAAACCAAATACCCTATAAACCCCGAAAAATAGGTTAAATCAACATTAATTCGGAATATACATAAAGCTGGCTGATTAATAAACAGAGTGAATATCCATATCAATATAAAATATAAAATCTCTTTTTCTGTAGCATTTTGAATCCATTTACTTATGATTGGCACAAATAAATATATTCCAATAATCATATAAATATACCAGAGATGATAGGAACTGCCATTTAGTAACAGATGGAATACCCATTCAATAATTTCCCCAATAGACATTTCATGACCTCCAGAAATATTATCGTTTAATGCAAACATTGCATAAACAAAACTCCAAAATAAGAAAGGTAAAACTATTCGTGAAAATCTTTTTTTAAGGAATTCGCTTAATTCGTATGTTCTGCTTAACATTAATACTCCTGTTAACATCACAAATACAGGCACACAAAACCGCACAAAACTATCATAAACATTCCCTGTCCACCAAACAAAATTTGAGATATAACCATATTGATATAAAATCTCCGCTGTTACATGTACTAGAATTACACTAATCGTTGCGGCAACTCTTAGATTAGTTGCCCAGCTCATTTTATTACCCACTTGGTTTTCACTCATAAAATATTATTTGTTAATTATAATTATGAAAGCGAAGAATCTAAATGATGGTTAGAAATAAAATCCGAAAGATCCTTTTATAGCAAATTTATGGGCATCAGGCATATCTAAATAATTTCCTCTCCATGAAAAATCAAGACGGAAAACTTTGAAGATATTTCCTATTCCTGCATTATATTCCCAATATACATTTTCTGGTGCATTATAAGGAAGTCCAGAAGCATTTATTTCACGATTTGCTTTAGAAATTGTTCCATGAACTGCTCTTACTCCTATAAATTCTCTCCAGTTCAGTTTTCGCATAAATGGAACTCTAGCGAATAATCTTCCTCCAAAATCATGATTCCATTGTAATGTTGTATACTGATCGGTAACGAATTCATAGAAATTCAAGTTACTAAACGTATTTTCAATGGTAAAATAAGTCTGGTTACCCGGAATTACGCTCATTAATCCTAAAGGAATTGTTCCGAATGTTTTTCCTGTTTCTATAATAATGTTAGATCTTCCTAAAGGTCCAATAATAATTGGCTGTTTATAGAATACCTGTATTTTTTCGTAGGCAAAATCACTGTCAAAAACTCCTTTTAAACCATAACTAAAGTTAACAAAGAAATGACTAAACGGACTGTCTACTAAATCTCTTTCTACTCCGTAACCAATAGTTTTACGGTTTGGCATATATTCAAACTGAATATTGGCTTCTGATTGTTTTACATCACTTTTTACAACTCCCATAGGGTCTGCTGCGGTTGGTAATGTCGTATAATAATCTAAACTAAATGTTTTTGATGCCGATTCTAATGTTCGATAAGAAAACCCTGCCTGAACAACAAAATTCTTTTTCGGTTCCATTTCTACCGAAATGTTACTCAAATTAATGTTGGTCAATTTTCCGTTGCTTCCGGTTGTAAACAAAGCAGAAGAGGCAAAACTTCGACCTAGAATATCATTTGTTGTGGTTAAACTGGCTCCAATTTGTTCGATATCACGCCTGTTTCCTCCAGAAATAATAACACGTTTTTTCTTGTCGACCATCCATTTTCCAGAAACTCCGTATTTGAATTTACTGTCATCAAATCCGTAAGCTGTATAAGCTTGTATACGCCAAGGATCGTTCGGTCCGAAATAAGTTCTACCTCCTACTCTTAGCCTCAAACCTTCGACTTCATTATATCCAAATGTAGAGAAAATAGGCCCGTAATCGAAGTTTTTAAATTCGACGTAACCACTTCCCAAAATGGAGACGAGATTATACAATTGCTTAAATCGCTTGACCGTTTGCAAAGTATCAAGCATTTTATAAATCCCTGCTTCGTCTTTATTTAATTTCTCAAAACGATTTTCTTCCCAAAATTCCGGCGGTCGGTCGTAGACCGCATTGTCAATGAAATTGACTTCTTCTTTATAGAATTTTTCCGGTTTTTGAATATTGAATTTATGGTTTCGAAATAAAGTTGTTCGTTTTCCATAAACTCCCTTTGATTTTTCTTTTTTATTCAAAGCAAAATCAGACATCATATAATCGCGGGTCAATAGAAAAACAGAATCGTTATCTACTTCGAATTCCTGTTCGATATAAATATCTTTTACCCAGTTAATATTGGCACTTTTAGTAACGCCCATATTAATTTTCTTGATCGCAAAAGTGGTATCGTTTACCCAAAAATCTCCTTTAAAAGTCAATTCGTTTTTACGCCTCGGATAAAAAACAATATTAAAACACCATTTTTTATCAATAAAAGCACTGTCTTTCAATACATAATTGTAAACATCAATTCCGGTTCTTGAAAGCGGACTTGTAAAACTTTTGTCAAAAAATTTAAGGTGATTATCGTAAATATTATAATCTGAATAAAGGTCTTTTACGAAAGCTAAAATCTGCTGGTTTCCGTTGAAACCAGACATTTTATTTCCTGTAATATTCTCTTTTACTTTCTTTAATTTATTATCTCCGTAAACGTCATAAACAGATTCGTTGATAAAAATAGGTAGATACGTTTTTCCGGTAACATCTGAAGTATCAACGTGATTAAACACAAACTCCATTCCTTTAAAGAGTTTGTTTTTCATGAAAGCACTATCAATCGTGTTCATATCGAACTCGACTTTTTCGTACTTCTGCATTTGATATTGATTGAATTGGTAAAGTCCGTTTTTACGTTTTCTTTCCCATATTTTTCTCAAAATATCAAGTGCCGGATTGTTCTTTTTTGATGTTTTTCCGGTATAAATTACCACTTCATTTAATGCCTGAGGTTCGCTCAAAACAATTTTAAAATCGTAATTGACTGCTTTTTCTAAAGGAACTTCCCTATCTGAAAATCCGGCAGAACTAACCAATAAAGCGGTATAAGTATTTGGAGATTCGAGATAAAAACGGCCATCTTCGTTAGAAACGATTCCGGTGTTTGAACCTTTAAAAACAACATTTGCAAAAGGTATCGGCTGATTAGACTTGTCCAAAACAATTCCACTCACTTTCGTTTGTGCAGTAGCAATAGCCGCAAATGCGAATACAAAAAATAGGCTGAGTAAAATTATTCTTTTCATTGTCTGGGCAAAAAAAAACTTCATCAATTAACATGAATGATGAAGTTTTATGAGTATTCTAAATGTGTACTATTTGTATAACACTTTTTTAACTGCTTTTACTACATCACCTGCATTTGGCAACCAGTCTTTTAATAATACTGGAGAGTAAGGCGCAGGAGTATCTGCAGTTGTAATACGTTGAATTGGCGCATCAAGGAAATCAAAAGCTTGCTCCTGAACGATATAAGTGATCTCAGAAGAAATACTTGCAAATGGCCAGGCTTCTTCAAGAATTACTAAACGGTTTGTTTTTTTAACAGATTTAAGAATAGCATCTTTATCCATAGGACGAACTGTTCTTAAGTCGATAATCTCACAAGAAATTCCTTCTTTAGCTAATTCATCAGCAGCGATAAAAGCTTCTTTGATGATTTTTCCAAAAGAAACGATCGTTACATCTTTTCCTTCACGTTTAACATCAGCAACTCCTAATGGAATTGTGTATTCTCCGTCTGGCACTTCTCCTTTATCGCCATACATTTGCTCAGATTCCATAAAAATTACAGGATCATTATCACGAATTGCAGATTTTAAAAGTCCTTTTGCATCATAAGGAGTTGAAGGCACAACAACTTTAAGACCCGGAGTGTTTGCAAACCAGTTCTCTAAAGCTTGTGAGTGAGTTGCTCCTAATTGCCCTGCCGAAGCAGTTGGTCCGCGGAAAACGATTGGCACATTAAATTGTCCACCAGTCATTTGACGCATTTTAGCAGCATTATTTATAATTTGATCAATACCAACTAAACAGAAGTTGAAAGTCATATATTCTACAATCGGTCTGTTACCATTCATTGCAGAACCTACTGCAATTCCTGTAAAACCAAGCTCAGCAATAGGAGTATCAATTACTCTTTTTTCACCAAACTCAGCAAGCATTCCTTTTGAAGCTTTGTATGCTCCGTTGTATTCTGCAACTTCTTCGCCCATTAAATATATGGATTCATCGTGACGCATTTCTTCGCTCATCGCTTCACAAATGGCCTCTCTAAATTGTATTGTTCTCATATTTTATATTGTATGTTGAATTTTCTGAAGAGCAAAAATAAATATTTTAAATAACTTAAAAGCATAAATTGAATTTAAAATCGCATGAAGTTCTTTCTCTCTTTAGCTTTTAACTTTTTAAAGATTATTGTGATATTAACGAAATCGATATAATAGACGTGTAGCTCACACTTAATCTGCCAAATCCATTTTTTTGACAAACTTTAATCTATTTGTTTAATTCCTGTTTCTCCGAAATTCTTTCATAAGAACGGTGAAATTCAAAAATTAGTATTTATCGACCTAAACTTTAACCATTGTTTAATCTTCAAAAATTGCAAAATTCCTAACAATCAGGTAAAATGAATGCTTTTTCATTTTAAGATTCCGATGAAAACCACTTCAAAACACATAATCTTCGAAATCGTAATAGTTTTAAAAAATATTATGCATGCATAGTATAATTATTCCAAATTAAATTCTAAATTTGTAAAAGCATATTACAAATTCAAAATATATACTTTATGAAAATATTAGTTTGCATCAGCCATGTGCCTGATACTACTTCAAAAATTAACTTCTCCAATGGTGATTCAGAATTTGATACCAATGGTGTACAATATGTAATTAATCCTAATGATGAGTTTGGACTTACACGCGCGATCTGGTTTCAAGAGCAGCAAGGTGCAAATGTAACAGTTGTAAACGTTGGAGGTCCTGATACTGAACCTACATTGCGTAAAGCATTGGCAATTGGTGCAAACGAAGCAATTCGTGTAAACGCAAACCCAACTGACGGATTTTTTGTTGCAAAACAATTAGCTGAAGTAATTAAAAATGGCGGATACGATCTTGTAATTGCAGGAAAAGAATCTCTTGATTATAATGGTGGAATGGTTCCTGGAATGATTGCAGGAATTTTAGGTTCTAACTTCTTAAATTCTTGTACCTCTTTAACTGTTGATGGAAACAATGTAAAAGCTGTTCGTGAAATCGACGGTGGAAAAGAAACTGTAAGCACTACGCTTCCTTTAATTATTGGTGGTCAAAAAGGTCTTGTTGAAGAAAAAGATTTACGTATCCCAAACATGAGAGGAATCATGACAGCAAGAACTAAAGCTTTAACTATTCTTGAGCCAGTTGATGCTCCTGTAAATACAAAAGCGGTGAAATTTGAAAAACCAGCTCCAAAATCAGCAGTGAAATTAGTTTCTGCAGATAATTTAGATGAGTTAGTTAATTTATTACACAACGAGGCTAAGGTGATTTAAGATTGTAGAGTTTAGATTTTAGATTGCTGATTGAACACAGCTCTAACATCTTTCCCTCATTCAAATCCAAAATCATTAATCTGAAATAAGAATCATTTTTAGATTTCAATTTTCAAAAATCTGAAATCTAAAATCTAAAATCTAAAATTATTATGTCAATATTAATATATGCAGAATCTGCAGAAGGAAAATTTAAAAAAGTAGCTTTCGAATTAGCTTCTTACGCAAAAAAAGTAGCTGAATCTTTAGGTACAACTGTTACAGCTTTAACTGTAAACATTAGCGACGTAAGCGAATTGTCTAAATACGGAGTTGATAAAGTTCTAAAAGTAAACAACGATAAATTAGCTGGTTTTACTGCTAAGGCTTACGCCGATGTAATTAAACAAGCTGCTGAAAAAGAAGGAACAAAAGTAGTTTTACTTTCTTCTACTACAGACAGTATTTACCTTTCATCATTAGTTGCAGTGGCTTTAAATGCTGGTTTTGCTTCAAATGTTGTTGGATTACCAATTAGCACTTCACCTTTTCAGGTAAAAAGAAATGCTTTTTCAAACAAAGCTTTCAACATCACAGAGATTTCTACAGATGTAAAAGTTCTTGGTTTAGCTAAAAACTCTTACGGAATTTTCGAAAGTGCAGGATCTGCATCTGAAGAAGATTTTAACCCAACAATTGGAGACAATGACTTTGGAGTAAAAGTAGAATCTGTAGAAAAAGTAACTGGAAAAGTTTCTATCGCTGATGCTGATATCGTGGTTTCTGGCGGACGTGGATTGAAAGGTCCAGAAAACTGGGGATTAATTGAAGATCTTGCTGCTGTTTTAGGCGCTGCAACTGCGTGTTCTAAACCAGTTTCAGATTTAGGATGGAGACCTCACAGCGAGCACGTTGGGCAAACAGGAAAACCAGTTGCAACGAACTTATATATTGCAATAGGAATTTCTGGAGCTATTCAGCATATTGCGGGTATTAACTCTTCAAAAGTAAAAGTAGTAATCAATAATGACCCTGAAGCTCCTTTCTTTAAAGTTGCTGATTATGGTATTGTTGGCGATGCTTTTGAAATTGTTCCGAAATTAACAGAGAAATTAAAAGCTTTTAAAGCACAACATTCTTAATTCAAAATTCTCTTCAAAAATATAGCTGCCTAAAAACAAGATATTGTATCTTTGTTTATAGGCAGCTTTTTTGTTCCATATTTTTTGATTAAAATTGCACTTTTATTTTTCAATCAAAAAATCATAAAAATGAGGCGGTAAGTGCCTTTTTTACAAACATATATGAGTCTAGTTAAATTATCTATAAAAGGAATTTCATACAGTCAAACTCAAAATGGCGCTTATGCCTTAATTTTGAATGAAGTTGATGGTGAAAGAAAATTACCTATCGTTATTGGTGCTTTTGAAGCCCAATCGATCGCTATTGCCTTAGAAAAAGAAATAAAACCACCACGTCCGTTAACACACGATTTATTTAAAAACTTTGCTGAAAGATTTGACATTGTTGTAAAGCAAGTTATCATTCACAAATTAGTTGACGGTGTTTTTTACTCGAGTTTAATCTGCGAAAGAGATAAAATCGAAGAAATTATCGATGCCAGAACTTCTGATGCAATTGCTTTGGCTTTGCGTTTCAACGCTCCAATTTTTACTTATAAAAACATCTTGGACAAAGCCGGAATTTATCTAAAATCGAATACTTCAGATTCTGATCAGGGTTCACAGGAAATTGACGATGTTCTTTCTAATCCTGAAACTTTTGGTCACGAAGAAGAAACAAATCAATCTGGAGACGTTTACGCAAAACACAGTTTACAAGAATTAAACGAACTTTTAGATCAGGCGGTTTCTCAGGAAGATTACGAAAAAGCAGCAAAAATCAGAGACGAAATCTCGAAACGTTAGGCATTAGGCTACAAGCTTTAAGCAATAAGCCTGGAATATTGAGCAAAAAGAGATTAAAGATCAAACTGTAAGCGGCAGGCAAAAGCTCAAAGCCTACAGCATAAAGCAACAATGAAACAATGAAACAATACTTAGATTTAGTAAAGCACGTTTTAGAAAACGGCAATCAAAAAGGAGACCGTACCGGAACCGGAACAAAAAGTGTTTTTGGTTACCAAATGCGTTTTGATTTAAGTGAAGGTTTCCCAATGGTTACGACCAAAAAATTACATTTAAAATCGATTATTTACGAATTGCTTTGGTTTTTAAAAGGCGATACAAACATAAAATATCTTCAGGAAAACGGAGTAAAAATCTGGGATGAATGGGCTGATTCTAATGGTGATTTAGGACCTGTTTACGGACATCAATGGAGAAACTGGAACAGTGAAGAAATCGATCAGATTTCTGAATTAATTACAGAATTAAAAACAAATCCAAACAGCCGAAGAATGCTGGTTTCTGCATGGAACCCTTCAGTTTTGCCGGATACTAAAAAATCATTTGAAGAAAATGTCGCCAATAACAAAGCGGCTTTGCCTCCTTGTCATGCATTTTTTCAATTTTATGTTGCTGCGCCGGATTTAGAAAAAGGAGAAACGAAAGGAAAATTATCCTGCCAATTGTATCAGCGTAGTGCCGATATCTTTTTGGGAGTTCCTTTTAACATTGCTTCTTATGCATTATTCACCATGATGATTGCACAGGTTTGCGATTTAGAGTCAGGTGAATTTATTCACACTTTTGGTGATGCACACATTTACAATAATCATTTTGAGCAATTAGAACTGCAATTAACCCGTGAACCAAAACCATTACCAAAAATGATTTTAAATCCGGAGATTAAAAACATTTTTGATTTTGATTTTAATGATTTTACACTTGTAGATTATGATCCGCATCCTGCAATAAAAGGAAGTGTTGCTGTATAATTATAAAAAAATCCGCTGAAAATTTTCAAGCGGATTTTTTTATACCACTAAAACACCATTTTCACTTCCGGCGTAATCATTCCATTTGTAAAAATCCGCTTCAGGATCATTCACATAAGTACCGTCGATTACGTATTTAAATTCGTAAATCGCGTCTTTAACCAGATCATAAGTAGCTTTAAAAGTTCCGTTTTTCAACTTGCTTAACGTTCCTTCTTCTACATTCCAGTTATTAAAATCTCCAACTACTGCTGCCGAATCAGCATCTTTGGCATCTATTGAAAATGTAACTTTAACAACTGGCTTCGTTTTAATAAATTGTTTCTTCAAAGACATAACTATTTAGTTTTTAGATTTCTACAATAAAATTACATAAATTCACCTGAACATTCGACAGCACTGTAATCGATTTATGATTATGACAAAAACAGTATATTATTTTAATTAGATATGTAATTTAATGTACGATATTTTTCACATTTCTAATTCACGGCAGATTTTGCAGGAAATATTCTGGGGTCAAAATATGTAGTTTTTTGAAAATAAATTTTAACTTTATAATCTCATTTTTATCTTATGGAAAAAGAAGCGCACGAACAATATGAGTATGCCAGAAGGCGATTAAGACAAAAAAAAATCTTATATTTTCATTTTGTTCTTTTCCTGCTGGGAAGTTTATTTTTATTTATTGCTAATAAATTTTTTGGTTTTGGTGAAGGAACAACTCAAAACTGGTGTATTTGGGGTATTACTATCTGGCTCTTTATCTTTATTTTACATTTTATAAAAGTCTATATAACAGATCGTTTTATGAATAAAAAATGGGAAAGAGAGCAAATTGACCGACTTGTTGCTTTACAGCAAAAGAGAATCAGCCAATTAGAATCGAAAATAAACGAAGACACCGAGAATAAAATTTAGTTAAAACACAACATGATTATAATGATAGCGGCTGTTGCCGAAAATAATGCCCTGGGTAAAAACAATGATTTAGTCTGGCATTTACCTAATGATTTTAAAAGATTTAAATCACTGACAACTAATCACCATATTATTATGGGAAGAAAAACTTTTGAAAGTTTCCCTAAGCCTTTACCAAACCGCACACATATTGTTATAACCCGCCAAACAGATTATAATCCCGAAGGATGCATTGTTGTAGACAGCATTGAAAAAGCCATAGCATTGTGCCCTGAAGAGGAAGATTCGTATATCATTGGCGGTGGAGAAATCTACAATTTGGCTTTACCTTTTACGGATATAATTGAAATTACTAAAGTACACCATACTTTTGATGCCGATACTTTTTTTCCTAAAATCAGTAAGAGTGAATGGCAGTTAGTAGAATCTGAAGAAAATTTTAAAGATGAAAAACATCTTTATGATTATACTTATGAAACTTACATTCGAAAATAAATAAAAAAACACCCTCTTTTGGAGGATGTTTTTTAAAAATGATTGACTTTTAGTCTTGACTTGCTCAAGAAATAGTTTTTGTAAAAAATCTCAAATGGAAAAAAGACATTTGAAATAAATGAATAACATTTAATGTTAATTGAGAACAAGTCTCAAAAGCGCCTTTAATAACAAATACCACTAAGATATTAAAGGCAAGAAAATTAAAATTTCCAAAAACAAATTTAATCCTAAGAACGTACTTCGCACTTTTTAAAATAGTATTCCCCCAAGAACAACACTTTAAAAACTACCACTTGAACAAATGACTGCCAGTGCAAAAAAAGCGGCCATCTGATTAAGTCAATGTGAAACTATCAATCATTAAAATTTCATCATTTTTACTTTGACAAAGTTGGGTATAAAATCAGCCGGACACAATACCCACTTTTGGTGATTTTTTAAAAATACCCACTTTTGGTGATGCTTGAGCAAGTCCGAAAAAATGATTTAATGCATCCTCAAAAACATTTAATTGACAATTTAAAAAACTCAATTACAGTTAAACTAGATTGTTTATATTTGCGTAAATTATAATAATGTCTGAGAAAATAACTCCATATAAAGACTCTTCTTTAGGTAAGAAAGAGCAGGTTGCCCAAATGTTTGACAACATCTCTGGGAACTACGACAATTTGAACCGCGTAATTTCATTTGGTATTGATACTAAATGGAGAAAAAAAGTATTGAAAATAGTTTCTGACTCTAAACCAAATGTTATCCTTGATATCGCTACCGGAACTGGTGATCTGGCTATTTTAATGGCAAAAACTAATGCAGAAAAAATCATTGGTCTTGACATTTCTGCCGGAATGCTTGAAGTTGGAAAAAAGAAAGTCGAAGAAAAAAAGCTTTCTAATGTTATAGATTTAGTTTTAGGCGATTCTGAAAATATTCCTTTTGAGGATAATTATTTTGATGCGATTACGGTAGGTTTTGGCGTACGTAATTTTGAACATTTAGAAAAAGGTTTTGCCGAAATTTTACGCGTTTTAAAACCAAACGGCGTTTTTGTAATTCTGGAAACTTCTGTTCCGGATAAAACTCCTTACAAACAAGGATATAAATTTTACAGCAAAAATATACTTCCACTTATTGGAAAATTGTTTTCAAAAGACAATTCAGCTTACGGTTATTTATCTGAATCTGCTGCGGCTTTTCCTTATGGCGAAGCATTAAACAATATTTTAAGAAAAACTGGGTTTATAGATGTTGTAGCAATGCCGCAAACTTTTGGTGTAGCAACCATTTATTCAGCATCTAAAAAATAGTATGAAAAAAATTGTAATCGTATTTTTATTAGTCTTAACGACAAAAGGATATTCTCAATTTGCTAAAAGTATGTTTAGTAAAGATCCTATTATTAACCTTGAAAACTGGCAGAAACAACGTGTCTATTTCGGTTATTATTTAGGCTTTAATAGTTTTGATTTTAAATTTGATTACAAAGATGTAGTTCAAAAAGACATTCAGGTAAAAAAAACAACTGGTTTTAATGTGGGCGTTGTTGCCGATTTAAGACTGCAGGAATATATCAATTTGCGTTTTGAACCAGGTTTATACTATACGAAAAGAGATTTATATTTTCCCGGAGTTGGAAACTTAGAAAAAGATTATTTACGGGAAGTGAATAGTACTTACATTCACTTTCCGTTATTGTTAAAATTTTCATCTTTAAGAACCGGAAACATTCGTCCTTATTTAGTAGGCGGAATGTCAACGACTTTAAATCTATCAAGCAACTCAAGTTCTATCGATGATAACTTTGAAGGTAAATTCAGGGTTAAACAGTGGACAGCGGCTTACGAATTAGGTTTTGGAATTGATTTCTTTACAGAATATTTTATCTTCTCTCCTTCTATTAGAGGTATGTTTGGTATTACTGACGAGTTAATTCGTGATAATGTAACTCCAGAACATCCGGTAAGTCCGTATACGGATAATATAGATTCAATGAAATCGAGAGCTATTTTAATAAATTTCACATTTCATTAAAACAAAATCTTAACTATTTCGTTTAAATTCACTTAAAATAATTGCTGTTGCTGTAGCTACATTTAAACTTTCGGTTTTTTGCAGCTCTCCAAATCTTGGAATTGTAAGTCGGCTGGTCACTATTTTTTCAATTTCTGCCGAAATACCATTGGCTTCATTACCCATAATAATGATTCCGTTTTGTGGTAAATCAGATTGATAAATATTGTTACCATCCATAAAAGTTCCAAAAACAGGAAGTTTTGTCTGGCTTATAAAAGTTTTTAGATCAACATAATTTACGTTTACCCTGGCAATTGATCCCATTGTGGCCTGAACTACTTTTGGATTATAAATATCGACTGTTTCTTTTGAACAGACAATTTGTTTGATTCCAAACCAGTCGCAAAGACGCATTATTGTCCCTAAATTTCCGGGATCACGAATATCGTCTAACGCCAGAATTAAACCAGAATTTATGATTTGATTTTCTACAGGCATTTTAAAAACTGCCAAACAAGAATTTGGAGTTGTTAAAGCACTTATTTTTTTCAGTTCTTGTTCATTAATAAGAGTTCGTTTTGCAGTTTGAACTTCTTCAAAATCATTTAACGTGGTGTATAAATGCTCTAATTCAAAATTGGATTGCAACAATTCCTGAATTACCTTTACTCCTTCGGCAAAAAACAATTGATTTGCAAAACGCTGTTTTTTTTGATGCAGGCCTGATATAAGCTTTATTTGGTTTTTACTAACCATAAAATAAATGTACTTTTGAATTAAATATTAAAAAACACTTGAAAAATAATTCCACAAAAATAACAGCATTTATTCTAATAGCAATACTTATTTGCGCTTGTAATGCTGTAAAAAGAGTTCCGGATGGAAAAAATCTTCTCGTAAAAAATAATATTGTTGTAAACGGTAAAAATACAAACGATGAAAACGCGTCTAATCAATTGTACCAAAAACCAAACGGTACTTTATTAGGATACAAACTTCGTTTAAACTTATACAATCTGGCAAACTTAAATCCGGATTCGACTTATCAGGCAAAATTCAAAAATAATCCCGGATTATACGAACGTCAGGCAAAACTATTATCGGCCAAACAAGTTGACAGACTTGGTCAGTCTTTTTTATACAAAGGAATTCACGAATTTTTAAAAAATACTGGAGAACCGCCTGTAATTATTGATACAGCCAGAACTAAAAAATCTTTACAGCGTTTAAAATTTTACTATTTCAACAACGGTTATTTTAATGTGTCAACAGATTATACAATCGATAGTATTGCCCGAAAAAAAGCGCACATAAATTACATTATTACCACAGGACCGGGTTATATTTTAGATACAATTAGAACAAAAATCCTTACTCCTGCACTCGATTCCTTATATAAAACAAATACTGAACCTTCATTTTTAAAATCAGGAAATCAATATAAAACTACTGATTTTGAGGAAGAAAAAAACCGTATTACAACTTATTACAGAAATCACGGTGCTTACTTTTTTCAGCCAACCTATGTAACTTTTGATATTGATACAATTGGCAAAAAAAACAAAGCAGATGTAACTTTAATAATCAACAACAACAATATTCAGGAAAGAGATTCAAGCAGAACAGAGCCTTTTAAACTATACAAAATCAGCGATGTAAACATTTATACTGATTACTCTCCTGCCAACTCAAAAAGCAAAATTAACGACAGCACAACGTACAACAACTTTAATTTATACAGTTATAAAAAACTAAAGTATAAACCTCGTGCCATAACAGATGCAATCTTTATTAATAAAGGAAGTACTTATTCTGACACAAGAACAACGCTTTCTTCCAGATATTTGAACAATCTTAAAATTTTCAATTATCCTTCTATACAATATGAAGTAGACAAACGCGATTCGACTGCTCAGTCTTTAATTGCAAATGTGTATTTAACGCCGAGGAAAAAATACAGTTTTGGAGCAACTCTGGACGTGACACACTCTAATATTCAGGATTTTGGTATTGGAGCCAGTATTTCTCAAACTATTCGAAATGTATTCAACAGAGCTGAAACATTAGAAATTTCGGCAAGAGCTAATATTGGTTCTTCAAAAGACATGGCAAATCCGAATAATAACTTTTTCAATGTTTCGGAATACGGACTTGACTTAAAACTTAATTTCCCAAGGATTTTACTGCCTTTTGGAACAGAGAAAATTATTCCGAAGAGGATGATTCCTTACACTTCGATTACATCGGGTTTTTCGAAACAGCAAAACATTGGTTTAGATAAGGAAAATTTTACCGGAGGAATCTCGTATAACTGGTCGCCTAAAAGATACAATACTGCTAAACTGGAGTTATTAAACGCTCAATATGTTCGAAATTTAAATCCGAACAATTACTTTAATGTTTATACTTCATCTTATGATGAATTAAATGGTATTGGTAAGGATTATAATACTGTTCCTACCAACTGGGGAGAAGAAGCAGAGCAACAAGCTCAAAAAAATCTAACGATCCCAACCGGAACTACAAATTTTACAAATGAGGTATTAACAGGTCAAACTGCATTAAAACCTGGAGACCCTCAATATAAAGATGTAGAAAGTATTGAAGAAAGAAGAGTTCGTTTGACCGAAAATGATTTTATTCTTGCCACAAGTTATACATTTACGAAAACAACAAAAAAAGATCTTGCCGATAATACTTTTTATCAGTTTAAAACCAAAATAGAATCTGCAGGAACCTTATTATCTGCCATTTCAAGCATTGCAAAATTGGAAAAAAATGCAAATGGAAATTATTCGATTTTTAATTTAGAATATTCTGAATACTTAAAAACCGAATTTGATTATATCAAACACTGGGATTTCGGGAAAGAAAAAGTTTTGGCGGTTCGAAGCTTCTTTGGAATCGCTGTTCCTTTTGGAAATTCAAATTATATTCCGTTCTCACGAAGTTATTATTCAGGAGGATCAAATGATAATCGTGCATGGCAGCCCTACTCTCTTGGTCCCGGAAGTACAAATGCTTTAAACGATTTTAACGAGGCCAATATGAAAATTGCCTTAAGCGCTGAATTTCGTTTTAAAATTTTCGGAGATGTTAAAGGAGCACTCTTTGCAGACGCCGGAAATATCTGGAATGTGTTCGATAATGTGATTGACGACAAGGCAAGATTTAACAACTTAAACGATTTAGATGAAATTGCTTTAGGTTCAGGATTTGGTTTACGATACGATTTAAGCTTTTTTGTTATTCGTTTAGATTTAGGCTTCAAGACCTATAATCCGGCGCATGACGAGGGCGACAGATGGTTTAAAGAATACAATTTTGGGCACTCGGTTTTAAATTTTGGAATAAATTATCCTTTCTAATGCTAATTAATTCTTATTTTTGCAACCTAAAAACTAAAAACAACTATAAAAAAAATTACAATGGCACACAACATTAAACCAGGAGTAGCTACAGGAGATCAGGTTCAGGAGATTTTTAATTATGCAAAAGAAAAAGGTTTTGCTTTACCAGCAGTTAACGTAACTGGGTCAAGCACAATCAATGGAGTTCTTGAAACTGCAGCAAAACTAAATGCGCCAGTTATCATTCAATTTTCAAACGGAGGAGCACAATTTAACGCTGGAAAAGGTTTATCTAACGCAGGTGAAAAAGCAGCTATCGCTGGTGGTATCGCCGGAGCAAAACATATTCACACATTGGCAGAGGCTTACGGAGCAACTGTAATTTTACATACTGACCACTGTGCAAAAAAATTATTACCTTGGATTGATGGTTTATTAGATGCTTCTGAAAAACATTTTGCAGAAACAGGAAAACCATTATTTAGTTCTCACATGATCGATTTGTCTGAGGAGCCAATCGAAGAGAACATTGAAATCTGTAAAGAATATTTGGCTAGAATGAGCAAAATGGGAATGACATTAGAAATCGAACTTGGTATTACAGGTGGTGAAGAAGATGGTGTTGACAACTCTGATGTAGACAGCTCAAAATTATACACTCAGCCAGAAGAAGTAGCTTATGCTTACGAAGAATTATCTAAAGTAAGTCCTAAATTTACAATTGCTGCTGCTTTTGGAAACGTTCACGGTGTTTACAAACCAGGAAACGTAAAATTAACTCCAAAAATCTTAAAAAATTCTCAGGATTTCGTTCAAAACAAATTCAACACAGGACACAATCCAGTTGATTTCGTTTTCCACGGAGGTTCAGGTTCTACACTTGAAGAAATCAGAGAAGGAATTAGCTACGGAGTTATCAAAATGAACATTGATACAGATTTACAGTTTGCATACACTGAAGGAATCCGTGATTATATGGTTAAAAATCTTGACTATTTAAAATCACAAATTGGTAACCCAGAAGGTGCTGATGCTCCAAACAAAAAATATTACGATCCAAGAAGATGGGTTCGTGAAAGCGAAGTGACATTCAACGCAAGACTTGAACAAGCTTTTGCAGATTTAAATAACGTAAATACGCTTTAAATTTTAGATTTTTGAATTTAGATTTCAGATTTCTAATGAAGCCTGAAATTTAAATTTTGAATTCAGATTGAAAAATCTAAAATTTAAAATCTACATTCTAAAATTAAAAAAATGGCTTGGTTTAAAAGACAGGAAAAAGGGATTACGACCGCGACAGAAGATAAGATGGACGTTCCGAAAGGATTGTGGTACAAATCTCCAACAGGAAAAATTATTGATGCAGACGAGTTAGCAAGAAACTTATTCGTAAGCCCTGAAGATGATTTTCACGTTCGAATTGGAAGCGCAACCTATTTTGAAATTTTATTCGACAACAACGAATTTGTTGAGTTAGATAAAAACATGACATCAAAAGATCCTCTGCATTTTGTGGATACAAAAAAATATGCAGAAAGATTGAAAGATGTAATGGAAAAAACTCATCTTAAAGACGCTGTACGTACGGGAGTAGGAAAATCTAAAGGAAGAGAACTTGTAATTTGCTGTATGGATTTTGCCTTTATTGGTGGATCTATGGGAGCTGTTGTAGGTGAAAAAATTGCAAGAGGCATTGATCACGCAATCAAAAACAAACTGCCTTTTGTTATGATTTCTAAATCTGGTGGAGCTCGTATGATGGAAGCTGCTTATTCATTAATGCAATTAGCAAAAACTTCTGTAAAACTAGCTCAATTAGCAGAAGCTAAATTACCTTATATCTCTCTTTGTACAGACCCAACAACGGGTGGAACAACTGCATCTTACGCAATGTTAGGAGACATCAATATCTCTGAGCCGGGCGCTTTGATTGGTTTTGCTGGTCCTCGTGTTGTTCGTGATACTACAGGAAAAGATTTACCAGAAGGTTTTCAAACTGCTGAGTTTCTTTTAGAGCACGGTTTCCTAGACTTTATCACGCCTAGAAAAGAATTAAAAGATAAGATCAATTTATATATCGATTTGATTCAGAATAATGATATTAGATAGTTTTTAAACTATTTGAAAATAGAAAATCCCAAGAAATTGCTTCTTGGGATTTTTTTTTCTTTAAACCATATAAGTTATATAAGGACAGTTAAGGTTTCCTGCAAGGTTTTAAAAACCTTGTAGGTCTAGCTTAGAATTTTAATTAGGAAAAAATACAATACCTACAAGGTTTTAAAAACCTTGCAGGAAAACAAAAACTACACCTTTGACTTAAAAAAATACAATATTATTTAAACAATACATACTTGTCCGAAAAATTGTATTTTTGTTTTTAAGATGATAAATCGTTTTGTAACCAAAAATGTATCGCACTAAAACAGACTTGTTTTTTACCAAAATTAATTTTTATTAAAGCATTATAAATATCTTTGAACTATGAACACAGCAACAAAACCAAATCATATAGGACGAAAAATAAGCCGTATTCGTGAACTTAAAGATATGAAGCAGGAAGCTCTCGCTCAAGCTTTAGGAATATCACAACAAACTGTTTCTGCAATAGAAAACAGCGAAACTATAGAAGATACAAAACTTGCAGAAGTAGCAAAAGCACTTGGCGTTAGTGTTGAAGCAATAAAAAACTTTACCGAAGAAAATATGATTAATTATTTTAATAGTTTTTATGACAACAGCACCAGTACTGGAATAAATGGAATGTTCAATCCAACTCATTGCACATTCAATCCACTAGATAAAGTAATTGAACTTTATGAGCGTATGCTTCACGCTGAAAAAGAAAAAGTTGAGTACTTAGAAAAATTATTAAAAGATAAATAAGGTTTCCAAAAACCTATTGAATTCTACATAAAAAATCCCAAGAAACAATTTCTTGGGATTTTTTATATCTTTATTTGAAATCCTATCGGCATGACAAGAATTCTAATTGGTTTTATTTTATGTATTCTCTTTTTGAATTGTGAAAAGAAAAAAGAAAATAAGGATATAAAAAGTAAAGATTACATCATTTCGTATGAAGATAAAAAACTTCAAAATTACATCGATTCTTTAAAGAAAAACAGAAGCGATTTTGTTGCATTCCCGAGAAAAGGTTTTTACGGAGAACATCAATTGATTATTGATAAAAAGGGTAATCTTTATTTCTATCAAAAAGAATACATCATGATCACTTGCAGTTATGGTAGTGAAAATGATACTCTTCCACGTTTTTTAGGTTTAGAACCTAAAGACATTGTTAGAATCCCTCAAAAAAACTTAACTGATTTTCTTTCTGAAAACATATTGACTAAAGAAAAAAACAGACAAATTTTAATTATTGCTTCTCAAAAAGACACTATAAAAAACACTTCCTTTTTTGAGTTTTTAAACAAGAAAAATATCGGCACTTATATTATCCGAAGAACTACTCAAGAAGAAGATACTGTTTTAAAATATAAAAACAATGCCAACAAACATATTTACTATTATCCTGATTCAATCAAATGGGATCGAACTAAAATTAAACTTCCTAATAATAAATAAACATGTATCGTTCCTACGGAACTTCTAAATGCGGGATTTCATCTTCCAACGGAATAAATTCCGTTGCTACCGATATTTCGTTCCTACGGAACTTTTCTCAATGTGGGCTTTTTTAGTTTTATCTAGTCTAAAAATTATAATTCTGAAATTAGATTAGTTTTTTGGTTTGCCTTTTCTTAATTCCTTTTCCGCTATTTTAAAGGCTAATTTCTCACGCCATTTAGCATAACGTTCTCTAAAAACTATTTTTACTGCACTATCTACCGCTCCATGCATAAATAAACTCCAAACGCTGGCCATTTTCCGAGTAATGGATGAATCCCAAGCGCGAAGACTCAGCGAAAAAGAACCATCAATATAACGCATCCAGTGCCACATTCCGGTTGGCATAAATAAAGTATCTCCATGTTCGAGAAAAACTTCGTAACCTTCAACACCTTTTAGGGCAGGGAATTTTTCAAAATCGGGATTGGCAACATCATAATCTTCTAAAGCATAGGTGGTATTTGGAACGCAATAAAGTCGTTTTTTCCACCTGTTATCAAATAGTATAATATGTTTTCGGCCTCCAAAATGGGTATGAAAAAGATGCGGTAAATCGATATCATAGTGTAAAAATGTGATAGCCTCTGAGCCTCCAAAAAACATAGCGGGCATGCTTTCAATAAAACCACCCATTAAATCTTTGGGTATTTTCACATCATTAACTAATTCGGGTCTGTGTTTGAAAAGATTGAAGAAAAAAATACGCAGCTGTGTTGGCTCTCTTTTTATTAAATCGAGATAATCGCCAAATTTCATACTCGCAATCGAAGCATTAATTATTTTGGCTGGATCTGCTTTAGAATTGTCGACCAGTTTGACCTCAATATCTCCTGCAATTTGCTTAAAATAATCCGTCGACCATTTGTCTCTTGCAGGCCAGTCTTTTGTTAGTCCTTTTATAATTAAAGGTTTTCTTTTATCTAAATAGTTCTTTTTAAAATCACTCCTAGAAATTGATTCAACGGTATCAACATGTTTTAAAATAAAGCTCATTCGTTTAGTGATTTAAATTGTTTATTGACAAAAAAACCTAACTAATTCTAATCCTCAAAAATCGTATAGAAACAAAAAACAATATTTTACATCCCTGTTCGAATCGCTTCTACAGGATCTAAATTTGCAGCAGAAATTGCCGGAAGTATTCCCGAAATTAATCCAATAAGCGCAGCTAATCCTGTTCCTAAAAGAATATTTCCAATGCTTAAAACAAAATCAAAATCCAGGGCTTTTGTCAAAATAACAGCAATTCCCCAAACCATCAGTAAACCAATAATTCCGCCAATAACAGAAAGAATTATGGCTTCAAATAAAAACTGAAATAATATAAAACGATTCTTCGCCCCTAATGATTTTTGAATTCCAATTAAATTCGTTCTTTCTTTAACCGAAACGAACATAATATTAGCAATTCCGAAACCGCCTACTAAAAGAGAAAAACCACTAATAATCCATCCAACAACATTCATTTGACCTAAAATTCCGTCAATGAAATCAGTAAATCCCGAAAGTACATTTATAAAGAAGTTATCCATTTCTCCTGCTTTCATTCCGCGAATAGCTCTTAATTTTTGTGCAACTTCAGCTTTATACGCATCCATATCAACACCTTTTGTTGGTTTTAAAACAATAACCGGAGTCATCGCGTCGCTGTCACCATACATTCGGCGTAAAAAGTTTGCCGGCAAATAAACCGATGTATCATTACTGTCTCCAAAAAAACCGGCACCTTGTTTGGCCATTACACCAATAACAATAAAACGCTGTCCGTAAAGACGAATATTTTTTCCTATTGGATCCATATTTCCAAAAAGACCTTGGGCAATTTCGTATCCTAAAACAATAACTGCAGTTCCTGAATTTGATTCAGATTCATTGTAAAATCTTCCTTTATCAAAACTCAATCCGTCGATATCTACCATTTCAAATGAAGATGGAACTATATTGACATCAGCAACTGTTTTCGAATCGTACTTTAAAGTTTCATGATTTACAAAAAGCTGATAACCTACTTGATCTGTATTATTCATTGAATTTTTCAAGCCTACGTATTCATCATATTTTACATTTGGAAACTGTTCTCTCTTCCATTGCGGAATTTCAGAAGGCCCGAAGTTGAATTTCATTAAATAAATCGTATTTTTATCTAAGCTGCTCAAATCTTTGGTGATTTTTTTGTCTAATGAATCAACAGCAGCCAGAACGGCAATTATTGAAAATATACCAATTGTAACGCCTAACAATGATAATAAAGTACGCAGTTTATTATTTCGTAAAGCGTTTATTGCAAAGCTGAGACTTTCTTTTAACAATCTTAGATAAAGAAGCATATAATAGTATTTTTCAATAAAGTAAAATTCAATAATTTAAAAACAAAAACCTAATAAAAGTTAACTTACTCATCAGTAGATTTTTTTAAGAGAATGTTACATTAATTTCTTTTAAAATAATATATAAAAAAACTACTTTTGCAGTCTGAAAATCATAACTACACAATGAGCACAACTAAAAAAATACAATCAGCGTTAATATCTGTTTTTTCGAAAGATGGATTAGAACCAATCGTTAGAAAATTACACGAACAAAACGTAACACTTTACTCTACAGGAGGAACAGAAGATTTCATTAAAAACCTTGGTATTCCGGTAGTTCCAGTTGAAGATATTACTTCTTTTCCTGAAATTCTTGGCGGAAGAGTAAAAACTTTACATCCGAAAATTTTTGGCGGAATTTTAAATCGTCAGGATAATGAAAGTGATGTTCAGCAAATGAAAGAATTTGATATTCCTCAGATTGATTTAGTAATTGTTGATTTGTATCCTTTTGAAAAAACAGTTGCTTCTGGTGCAAGTGAACAAGATATTATTGAAAAAATTGATATTGGCGGAATTTCTTTAATCCGTGCCGGTGCAAAAAACTTTAAAGACACTGTAATTGTTGCTTCTGTTAACGAATACAGCCTACTTTTAGATTTGATTACGGAGCAAAATGGCGCTACAACTCTTGAAAACAGAAGATTGTTAGCTACTAAAGCGTTCCACGTTTCTTCTCACTATGATGGTGCTATTTTTAACTATTTCAATACAGATGAAACAATCTATAAAGAAAGTATTGATAACGGACAAGTTTTAAGATATGGTGAAAACCCACATCAAAAAGGATTTTTCTTTGGAGATTTTGATGCTATGTTCAAAAAAGTTCACGGAAAAGAGTTATCTTACAACAACTTATTAGATGTTGACGCTGCAGTTAATTTAATTGCTGAATTTAAAACTGACGGACCAACATTTGCTATTTTAAAACATAACAATGCTTGTGGTTTAGCTTCAAGAAAAACTATCAGCGAAGCTTATTTAGCAGCTTTGGCTTGTGATCCTACATCTGCTTTTGGAGGTGTTTTGATTTCAAACACTAAAATTGACCTAGCTACAGCGCAGGAAATCAACAAATTATTCTGCGAAGTTGTAATTGCTCCAAGTTATGATGACGAAGCAATTACTGTTTTACAAGAAAAGAAAAACAGAATTATTTTAGTTCAAAATGAAGTTGAATTACCATCTCGTCAAGTAAGAACTTGTCTTAATGGTTTGTTAATTCAGGACAGAAATAATATTACAGATAATAAAGAGCATTTAAAAACCGTTACAATAACAGAACCTACTGCTCAGGAGATCGAAGATTTGATCTTTGCATCAAAAATTTGCAAGAATACAAAATCAAATACCATTGTTTTTGCAAAAAACGGAACATTAATTTCATCTGGTACAGGTCAGACTTCAAGAGTTGATGCTTTAGTTCAAGCAGTTGACAAAGCAAAAGCTTTTGGATTTGATTTAACTGGAGCTTCAATGGCAAGTGATGCATTTTTCCCATTTCCGGATTGTGTAGAATTAGCTAAAAAAGCAGGAATAACCGCAGTAATTCAGCCGGGAGGTTCGATAAAAGATGAATTAAGCATAAATTATTGCAATGAAAATAATCTTGCAATGGTATTTACAGGAACACGTCATTTTAAACATTAATTTGTTTAACTTTGTTCGATAAATTATTTTATAACATTTTAAACCCCTAAAAAACTTATGGGATTTTTTGATTTCATGACCGAGGATATTGCGATAGACCTTGGTACCGCAAACACTTTAATCATTCATAATGATAAAGTTGTTATTGATAGTCCGTCAATCGTTGCACGTGATAGAATATCAGGCAAAATCATTGCTGTTGGTAAGGAAGCCAACATGATGCAAGGTAAAACGCATGAAAACATCAAGACCATAAGGCCTTTGAAAGATGGTGTAATTGCCGATTTTGATGCTTCGGAAAAAATGATCAATATGTTCATTAAAAGTATTCCTGCATTAAAAAAGAGAATGTTTACTCCTGCATTACGCATGGTAGTTTGTATTCCTTCTGGTATTACTGAGGTGGAGATGAGAGCGGTAAAAGAATCTTGTGAAAGAGTAAACGGAAAAGAAGTTTATTTGATTCACGAGCCTATGGCAGCCGCAATTGGTATTGGTATCGATATCATGCAGCCAAAAGGAAACATGATTGTTGATATTGGGGGTGGTACAACAGAAATTGCAGTTATCGCATTAGGCGGAATTGTTTGCGACAAATCTGTAAAAATTGCAGGGGACGTTTTCACAAACGATATTGTTTATTACATGCGTACACAACATAACCTTTTTGTAGGAGAAAGTACTGCTGAGAAAATTAAAATTCAAATTGGAGCGGCTATCGAAGATTTAGACGGACCGCCAGAAGATATGTCAGTTCAGGGTAGAGACTTACTTACAGGTAAACCAAAACAAGTTGATGTTTCTTACCGTGAAATTGCAAAAGCATTAGATAAATCTATTCAGCGTATTGAGGATGCAGTAATGGAAACATTATCTCAAACTCCTCCTGAGTTAGCTGCCGATATTTACAACACTGGTATTTATTTAGCCGGTGGAGGATCTATGTTAAGAGGTCTTGACAAACGTATTTCTCAAAAAACAGATTTACCGGTTTACATTGCTGAAGATCCGTTAAGAGCAGTTGTTCGCGGTACAGGAATGGCGCTTAAAAACATCGCAAAATTTAAAAGTATCTTAATCAAATAAGATTCAAAAATAACAATCAATATACTTTTATTAGGGTCAAATTTCTAATATTTGACCTTAATAAAATTTGAAATCCTAAAGCATACCTGAAACAAAATAACCAGACACGAAATGCAGCAAATTTTTAATTTCATTATAAGAAACAGTAATCGATTGCTGTTTTTGCTGCTTTTAGGTATTTCGTTGACTCTCACAATTCAATCGCACTCGTACCACAGAAGCAGAGTAATCAGTTCCGCAAATTTTTTGAGCGGAGGTGTTTATGAAAGAATCAATCATGTAAACGAATATTTGAATTTAAGAACTGAAAACGACGAACTTGTACTTGAAAACGCAAGGTTAAAAAGTCTTTTATTCAATAAAGAAGACACAACAAAAGCACCATTACCAGATAGCATTAAAGGAGTTAAACCTGCTGATATTATCGTTTCAAAAGTAATCCACAACTCTTACAATACGCACGAAAACTATATTACACTTAACTCTGGAAGTAAAGAAGGAGTTAAACAAGATATGGGTGTTATCAACAGCTTAGGAATTATTGGAGTTATCGACAATACTTCAACAAATTACTCAACTGTAGTGAGTATTTTGAATATGAAGTCACAGATAAATGCTAAACTAAAAAAGACAAATCACTTTGGTTCTTTAACGTGGGACGGAAAAAGTACTGGATTTGTTCAGCTTGAAGATGTTCCAAGATTAGCCTCTGTAAGAAAAGGAGATACTATCGTTACCGGAGGACAATCAGTTATTTTCCCGGAAGGAATCAATATTGGTACTGTTGAAAATATATACAAAAAAGAAAACTCAAGTTTTTATGTTATAAAAGTTAAACTTTTTAACGATATGACAAACTTAGGCCACGTATATATTATCAAGAGTAAAGACAGAGAAGAACTTATTAATCTAGAAAACAAAAGCAAGGAAAAAAATGAGTAGCGCTTTGTTAGTAAATATTTTTCGATTTATTATGTTGCTGGCAATTCAGGTTGTTATTTTTAACAATATGAATTTTCTAGGATACATAAGTCCTTTTCCATATATTCTATACATTATTTTATATCCGGTAAACAGTAACAGAGCAGGGTTAATTATTTCCAGCTTTTTATTGGGATTAGTAATGGATATGTTTTGTAATTCTGGCGGAATTCACGCTACTGCTTGTGTTATTTTGGCTTACTATCGACCGTATATTTTTAAGTTTTCGTTCGGATTAAGTTATGAATACCAAACTATTAAACTGAACGAATCTTTAACCCCAGAACGGTTTTCATTTATATTAGTTTCTGTTTTATTACATCATATTGTTCTATTTACATTAACAGCTTTTGAGTTTAAATTTATATTCGACATTTTACTGCGAACACTATTTAGCTCAATTTTTACAATAATCACTTCAATTATAATAATTTACATTATTAAGCCCAATAAACGATGAGAAAAGTTCTGCTGCCCTCTTTAATTATTATTGCAGCATCTTTGCTAGTGATTCGGATATTTTATCTGCAAATTGTAGATGATTCATTCAAATTGAAATCAGAAAATAATGCGATTAAGAAAGTCTATGACTATCCGGAACGCGGCTATATTTATGACAGAAATGGTAAACTATTAGTTGCCAATCAGGCTTCATATGATATCATGGTAATTCCAAGAGATATTAAAGAAAACCTTAATGTTGCTGAATTCTGTGCCCTTTTAAATATTACACGGGAAGATTACGAAAAAAGAATTGCAAAGGCCAAAGTTTACAGCCCTAGGCTTCCATCTGTATTTTTATCTCAGTTAAACAAAACCGAATTTGCTGCTTTTCAGGAGAAAATCAGAAAGTATGAAGGTTTCTATTTTCAAAAGCGTTCTCTTCGCGATTATGAAGTAGATTATGGTGCCAATATATTTGGGTTTATCACACAGGTAAACGAAAAACTGATTGCAAAAAATCCATATTACAATAGTGGAGATTTAATTGGAAAACAAGGTGTTGAAGAAAGTTACGAAGATATTTTGCGCGGAATTAAAGGTGTAAAATACATTCAAAAAGATAAATACAACCGAGAAATTGGTGCCTACAAAGAAGGAAAATACGATACTATTGCCGTTGCCGGAGAAGATATCAATTTAAGTATTGATGCTGAACTTCAAAAGTACGGTGAAGAATTAATGATTAACAAACGAGGCGGAATTGTTGCTATTGAACCAAAATCTGGTGAAATATTAGCATTAGTTACAGCTCCTTCTTATGATCCCGGTATTTTAGTTGGAAGACAAAGATCTAAAAACTATACCCTGTTATATCATGATTCTATCGCAAAACCTTTATATGACCGCGGACTTTTAGCCGAGTATCCTCCGGGTTCTCCGTTTAAAATTCTAACTGGTTTAGTAGCGTTGCAAGAAGGTGTTATCAACGAGCAGACTACTTTTATGTGTCATCATGGATTTAGTTATGGCGGCGGACGTTTTATGAAATGCCACGGTTTTGGACCTCATCAATTGCATAATGGTATTTATAATTCCTGCAACACTTACTTTGGACAGGCTTATATGTTAACGATTAACAAATATTCAGATCCTGGTAAAGCCGTTGATGTTTGGAGCGGTCACGTAAAAAGTTTTGGTTTAGGTCAATTTATGGGATATGATTTACCAACTGGTAAAAAAGGTAATATTCCAACATCAAAAACATATAAAAGGATTTATCCTAACGGAGGATGGCGAAGCTCAACTATTGTGTCAAATGCTATTGGACAGGGAGAGGTTTTAATGACGCCTATTCAATTGGCAAATATGATGGCAACGGTTGCGAATCAGGGATATTATTATACGCCTCATATCATTAAAAAAATTGAGGGCAGAAAAATTGATCCTAAGTTTACAGAAAGGCATACGACAACTATTGATCAAAAATATTTTCCACCAGTTATCAGCGGGTTATTTGATGTTTACAACAAAGGTACCGCTTATGCTCTTAGAGTAAACGGAATTGATATTTGCGGAAAAACAGGAACAGCTGAGAATTATGCCAAAATAAACGGCAAAAGAGAAAAGCTTAAAGATCACTCTATTTTTGTTGCTTTTGCACCAAAAGACAATCCGAAAATTGCAATTGCGGTTATGATTGAAAATGGAGGTTTTGGAGCAACTGTTGCGGGACCGATTGCCAGTTTGATGATCGAAAAATATCTAAGAAAGAAAATCACAAGAACTGATTTGGAAGTTCGTGTTTTAAATAAAAGTTTAGCGGCTGAATATGCTAAATTAGGCGGAATGAACGAGGCTAGTGCAATTGAGTCTACACCAAAAGATTCTGTTTTAAAAGCTAAGATTGTAGTTCCTAAAACAGTAACTGCTCCAAAAACAGAAGCTAAAAAAACAATAATAGACACCACTAAAGAGAATTAAGATTATTTCAGATGAGAAATCAAAGTGTAAAAAATAACATTGACTGGATAAGTGTCTTTATCTACATTGCGCTGGTAACATTGGGGTGGCTGAATATTTATTCCTCTTCATTATTATCAACCGATGGAACATATCAAAAACAATTAATTTTTATTGGATGTACAATTCCACTAATTTTTGTTGTGTTATTTGTTGATGGAAAATTTTACGAAAAATACGCCAGTATTATTTTTGGTGTGGCATTATTGTCTTTAGCCGGATTGTTTCTCTTTGGGAAAACAATTGCCGGTCAGCGATGCTGGTATGCGATAGGAAGTTTCACGCTTCAGCCGTCAGAGTTTGCAAAAGCCGCTACATCATTGGCATTAGCCAAATATTTAAGTGATACACAAATTAACCTTAAAGAAACAAACAGGCAATTACAGGCTTTGGCAATTGTATTTTTGCCCGTAATGCTTATTTTACCACAGCCCGATCCGGGAAGTGCATTAATCTACAGCGTTTTTATTCTTGTTTTATTTAGAGAAGGATTACCATCTTGGTACGTGTGGACAGGTTTTATTACCATTTTATTATTTGTATTAACGCTTATTTTAGAACCTTATGTTGTTATTTTAATTGCACTGGGTGTTCTAATTATTATACATTTTAAAGGAAGAGCCGTTGATAGGAATCTTCTTTTAAGTGCTATTTTATTGGTGCTGATTTCTGGATTTGTTCTTTCTGTTGATTATGTATTTGATAATGTATTTAAACAGCACCATAGAGATCGTTTCAATATTCTTTTAGGAAAAAGCGTTGACATGAAAGGTATTGGTTATAATACTAATCAATCTGAAATTGCTATTGGATCTGGTGGATGGCTTGGAAAAGGCTTTTTAGAAGGAACTCAAACTAAAGGTGGATTCGTTCCTGAACAGCATACTGATTATATTTTTACAACTGTTGGTGAAGAATGGGGATTTACAGGTTCTCTTGTTGTTATTTTACTTTTTACAGGTTTATTCCTGAGAGTAATTTATTTGGCAGAAAGGCAAAAGACTAAATTCAGTCGGGTTTATGGTTATTGCGTCGCCGGAATTTTGTTTATACATTTCTTTGTAAATATTGCAATGGTTATTGGTATTTTCCCAACAATTGGAGTGCCTCTGCCCTTCTTTTCTTATGGAGGTTCGGGACTTTGGGGATTCACTATATTATTGTTCATCTTCTTAAAAATGGATGCTAATAAGGTTAATGAATGGTAGGGTTTTAAATTTTAAATTCCAATTTTTAAATTGCTTCGCCTGTTCGCTATCGCTCGGGTCCAAATTCCAATTGTAGAACTCCTCTTTTCATTGATACAAAAAACATAAAAAAATTATTTTTATAATCTCATTCTATAAACATAGCCCACGGTTTCAACCGTGGGAAACGAATGGAATGACGAATGGATTGCAAATCTAACATGCGATTACATATATTGCGTCCCACGGTTGAAACCGCGGGCTATATTTAAAATGGGCAATAATATTCAACTGATGATTTTAAATTGAATCATATCTAATAATGACTAGTCCTAAATAATCGATACAGATTTAATTAGACAAAAATATTTAATTAAGCACCTGCAATAAGTTTTTTGCAGGTGTTTTTTCTTTTATAGGTT
>NZ_CAIJDE010000028.1 GCF_903819335.1 Flavobacterium panici
ACTTCTTCTACACAACGAAGTTTAAATTCACAATTGTACTTGACTTTTCTTTCCATAAAAATGCCCCCAAATAGTGTCTAACTTTTTGGGGGCAGTTCAAATCGGCTAGTCTCTTTTTATTATCATATTGAATACATGAATTTAATTTTCTCTGGCAGACAGAGCACAATCTAATCGTACTTCTATCAGTTTCAGATAAACTGTTGGTTCCGTTCATTACACAATCAGCATTAATACAATGGTGTATTCCAAACATATGTCCAATTTCATGAGAACTCGTTTTGAGTAATCTTACTAAACACAAATCAAAATTTTCAGCAGTAAGTTTACCATCCTGAAATCTGTAAATAGAACTTACACCTACTTTATCTCTATAAGAAGCAAGTCCAAAAACATAATTCCATTCCGGTTTAGGATATAAATCCAATTCTGAAAGTCCCATTAATGCAATTCTATTCTCCGGTTTTTCTTCTTTTAATACATCATTTAAAAGATATCCTGCTAATAATTGTTCATGACCTTCCGTAGACATTCTTCTTGCTGAATTTGGAACTATATCATTAGAAATTGGTTCTAATGTTTTTGTTTTTAATTGAAAAAAGAGTTCTAAATATTCATTAACAAGTTGAATCTGTTTCTTTTGTAGAGAATTAAAATTTCCAATCGGTTTTATGTAAATAATATTCTCCTCTTTAGTTGGAACAATGTGCTTAGATCTAAAATATTGTTCAAAAGTCTGTCCATCTTCAGGATGAGAAAACAGCCAATCTCCATAAGTTGGTTTTGGTAATTTAACGTCATTAGTTTTGATATCCTTAAAATAGGACGCTTCTTCTGGAATTTGTTTTGGAGCTTCTTTTGTGGTTTCTTTAGCTTTTTCTTTGTTACAAGCGCATAATAATATAAGAATGAAGAAGGCTATTTTTTTCATTTACGTTTTGGATATAATTAAAAACCAATTTTAAATTAATTCCTTAAAAATAAACTTTTCATCATAATCAACTTCAAATTTTTCGAGAAAATTGATGTATTCTTCTTTAAAGGTTTTCTTTTTATGATGCTCTTCTTGATTTTCTATATAGTCAGCGACTGCACTTAATTGAGATTTACTATATGAAAATGCTCCATATCCTTCCTGCCATTCAAAATGAATTCTAGTGAATTTATTTTCGTTTATCCATTTTGATGAATTTTGCTTTATGCTTTTCATCAATTCAGATATTGATTGTGCGGGTCTTATTCCGATCAAAATATGAACATGGTCAGAAACACCATTGATGGCTAAAACCTTATGATTATTATTTTTAATAATTCCGGAAATGTATTTATATAAATCATTTTTCCAGTTTGTGTGTATAGCCGCTTGTCTATATTTTACAGCAAAAACAAAATGAATGTGGATTTGTGTGTATGTATTTGCCATGATTGTGTGTAGTCCCTACGGGACATTTTGTCTTAAATTTTATTTTTTCTACCGATATTTAATTCCTAGCGGAATATTTTTTGATTGTCTTCAAATATATAAAAAAGAAAGAATATTCTTTCTTTTTATTTCAATAGAAATGTATAGTCCCTAACGGGACATTTGAACGTATATCTAACATTATTTCTACCGATATTTTATCCCTAACGGGATATCTTTTGAACTTTAATATTTTTTTTCCACCAATATTTTCTCGCTAGAGGTAAATCTTATTGATTTTAATTGGAATTTATTAAAATGGAATTACAACAAATTGTTCCGTTAGGAACAAAATATCGGTAGAAAAATTTTGCATCGACATAATTTTTTGTCCCGTAGGGACTATACATTTTACATCTTCATTTTTAACTTCGTATCTTTGCAACAAATTATGAAGAAAAAATGAGAATTGACATTGTTACACTTTTACCTGAATTATTAAGAAGCCCTTTTGAGGCATCGATTATGAAACGTGCCATTGATAAAGGCTTGGTCGAAGTACATTTTCATAATCTTCGTGACTACAGCACTAATAAACAAAAAAGTGTAGACGATTATCCTTTTGGCGGCGGCGCCGGAATGGTTATGACAATTCAGCCTATTGATGATTGTATTACGCATCTTAAAAGTCAGCGTGAATATGACGAAGTAATTTATATGTCTCCTGACGGTGAAACTTTAAATCAAAAAATGGCCAACAAAATGTCGATGTACGAAAACATTATCATTTTATGCGGACATTATAAAGGTGTTGACCAGCGCGTGAGAGATCATTTTATTACTAAGGAAATTTCGATTGGTGATTACGTTTTATCTGGCGGAGAATTGGGCGCATTAGTTTTGTCAGATGCTTTAATTCGTTTAATTCCGGGTGTTTTAAGCGATGAAACCTCAGCATTGACCGATAGTTTTCAGGACAATTTACTTTCTGGACCAATATACACAAGACCTGCGGATTATAAAGGATGGAAAGTTCCGGAAGTTTTAACCAGCGGACATTTTGCCAAAATTGACAAATGGCGCGAAGATAAAGCCTACGAACATACAAAAAACAGACGTCCGGATTTACTTGAATAAATTCCAAATTTTTAAAATTTCAAATTCCAATTAATCAACTAGTTAAGAAATTGGAATTTGGAATTTATTTTATTTGGAATTTTATTTTTTTTAACTACATTTGCACCCGAATTAGACTAACCTCTGGCGAGATCCGTGAATGTTACTCTATTAAACTATAATAATAAAATTATCATGGCAGATTTATTAAAATTCGTTCAAACCGAATTCGTTGCTAAAAAAGATTTCCCTGAATTTGGAGCTGGAGATACTATCACAGTTTTCTACGAAATTAAAGAGGGTGAAAAAACAAGAACTCAGTTTTTTAAAGGAGTTGTTATTCAAAGAAGAGGTTCTGGTAACACAGAAACTTTCACGATTCGTAAAATGTCTGGAGCTATTGGAGTTGAGCGTATCTTCCCAGTAAACTTACCAGCTTTACAAAAAATCGAAATCAACAAAAAAGGTGCAGTTCGTAGAGCTAGAATTTTCTACTTCAGAGAACTTACTGGTAAAAAAGCTAAGATTAAAGATAAAAGAAGATAATCATTTATCAATCTGTTATAAAAAACTCGTTTCATGTTATTTGAAACGAGTTTTTTTTATGCCTTTATTTTAAGCAGTATCAAAACCGTAATTTTTTAATATCAAAATCATCGATTTAGCAATTTTACGAAATCGTATTAGCAATCTGATAATTTCAGCAATTATCAGGAAAACTAAACCGTTTTCGGACTGTTTTTATTATATTTGCTCCGCTCATTTTGAGCCAGCTCATACCTTTTACATCGCCATTCTTTGACGACACGATTATAAAAAAAAAAAAAATGACACAGAATTCAAAAATTTTTTACACCTTAACTGATGAGGCGCCTTTATTAGCGACTTATTCTTTATTACCTATTGTTCAGGCTTTTACTTCAACAGCTGGTATTGCTATTGAAACTAGAGACATCTCTTTGGCAGGAAGAATTTTATCTAATTTTCCTGAGTCTTTAACAGATGCTCAAAAAACAGTTGATGCTCTTGCTGAACTTGGGCAATTAGCAACAAAGCCAGAAGCTAACATCATCAAATTACCAAACATTTCAGCATCTGTGCCACAATTAAAAGCGGCTATTGCTGAATTACAATCTCACGGTTACAACGTTCCAAATTTCCCGGAAGATCCGCAAAACGATGCGGAAAAGGAAATTAAAGCAAAATATGCAAAAGTATTAGGCTCTGCTGTAAACCCTGTTTTACGTGAAGGAAACTCTGATCGTAGAGCGCCAAGAGCCGTTAAAAACTTTGCAAAAGCAAATCCACACTCAATGGGTGCATGGTCTGCTGATTCAAAAACTAAAGTGGCTTCAATGCCAAACGGTGATTTTTATGGAAGTGAGCAGTCACTTACTGTAGCTGAAGCTAACGATGTAAAAATCGAATTTGTTGCAAAAGACGGAACTACAACTGTTTTAAAGGCAAGTACACCGCTTAAAGCTGGAGAAATCATTGACAGCTCTGTTTTAAGTGTAAAAAAATTAAAAGCTTTTGCTGCTGATGCTATTGCAGAAGCTAAAAAAGAAGGTGTTTTACTTTCTGTGCATTTAAAGGCTACAATGATGAAAGTTTCAGATCCAATTATCTTTGGCGCTATCGTTGAAGTATATTTTGCTGATCTTTTCAAAAAATACGAAACTTTATTTGCAGAATTAAATATTGATACAAGAAATGGTTTAGGTGATATCTACGCAAAAATTGCCGGAAGACCTGAACAAGCTGAAGTTGAAGCTGACATTACGAAAGCTATCGAAAACGGACCAGCTTTAGCAATGGTTAATTCTGATAAAGGAATTACAAACTTACACGTTCCATCTGATGTTATTGTTGATGCTTCTATGCCGGCAATGATCCGTACTTCTGGACAAATGTGGAACAAAGATGGTAAGGCACAAGATACAATTGCAGTTATTCCAGACCGTTCTTATTCTGGTATTTATACAGCAACTATTGATTTCTGTAAAAAACACGGTGCTTTTGATCCTAAAACAATGGGAAGTGTTCCTAACGTTGGATTAATGGCTCAAAAAGCAGAAGAATACGGATCTCACGATAAAACTTTCCAAATACAAGGTGATGGTGTTGTTCGTGTTGTTGATGCAAATGGAACTGTTTTAATGGAACAAAACGTTGAAACAAACGATATCTTCAGAATGTGTCAGGCAAAAGATGCTCCTATTCAGGACTGGGTTAAACTTGCTGTAAACAGAGCTCGTTTATCTCACACTCCGGCTGTTTTCTGGTTAGATGAAAACAGAGCGCATGACAGAGAGTTGATCGTAAAAATTCAAAAATACCTTAAAGATTACGATACTACAAACTTAGATATCCGTATTTTAGACCCGGTTGCTGCGACTGAATTTACTTTAGACAGAATCATCAAAGGTTTAGATACTATTTCTGTAACAGGAAACGTTTTACGTGATTACCTAACAGATTTATTCCCAATTTTAGAACTTGGAACTTCTGCAAAAATGTTATCTATCGTTCCTTTAATGAACGGTGGTGGATTGTTTGAAACTGGTGCTGGAGGATCTGCTCCAAAACACGTTGAACAATTTACAGAAGAAGGATATTTACGTTGGGATTCATTAGGAGAATTTTTAGCTCTTGGTGCTTCATTAGAGCATTTAGGACAAACTTTAGACAATTCTAAATCTATTGTTTTAGCTGAAACTCTTGACGAAGCAAACGATAAATTCTTGGCAAACGATAAATCTCCAGCTCGTAAAGTAGGACAAATTGATAACCGTGGTTCTCACTTTTACCTTGCATTCTATTGGGCTCAGGCTTTAGCTGCTCAAAATAAAGATGCAGAATTAAAAGCGATCTTTACTCCAATTGCTGCAGAATTTGAAGCAAACGAAGCTAAAATTGATGCAGAATTAATTGGTGCTCAAGGAAAAGCTCAAAACATTGGCGGATACTATCAGCCAACTCCTGAGTTAGTAAGCAAAGCAATGCGTCCTAGTGAAACATTCAATGCAATTATTGCAAAAATAAAATAAGAAATGCACGTTGTGTATTTTTAAAATATAGACAAAAAGGGCAGCTTTTACAGGCTGCCTTTTTTATTCTTAACTAATGTTTAACAATAGTTGGACTCTAATATTTAGTAAGAATTGCTAACTATGTAACTCAAAACCAAAACGATGATTACAAAAAAGATTAGTTTCCTTCTTATCATTATTTTTACCACACTTCATTCTTTCTCTCAGGATAAATTTACGCTAAGCGGTACTATTAAAGATTCAAAAAATAACGAAACCTTAATTGGCGTCAATATTTATATTCCGGCTTTAAAAATAGGAACGACAACAAACGAATACGGATTTTATTCCATTACAGTTCCTCGAGGCGAACATGAAATCGAAATTAGTTATGTGGGTTATCAAACCATTCAGCAAACCATCACTTTAAATCAAAATACCAAAAACAATTTTTCCATAAGCGAAAGCGGCGAAGAACTTCAGGAAGTTGTAATTACAGATAACAAGAAGAAAATAAATATAAAATCTCCTGAAATGAGCGTTAACAAACTCTCCATTTCAACCATAAAAAAAATGCCTGTAGTTTTAGGTGAAGTCGATGTCTTAAAATCAATTTTATTACTTCCCGGAGTTACAAATGCAGGCGAAGGCGCTTCTGGATTTAATGTTCGCGGCGGCGGTGCAGATCAAAATTTAATTTTGCTGGATGAAGCAACAATTTTCAATTCCTCTCACGTTTTTGGTTTTTTCTCAGTTTTTAATCCCGATGCTATTAAAGATTTAAAATTGTATAAAGGCGGAATTCCGGCACGTTTTGGCGGAAGAGCTTCTTCTGTTTTAGATATTTATCAAAAAGACGGAAGCAGTAAAGATTTTCATATGAATGGTGGAATTGGTTTAGTTTCAAGCCGATTACTTTTAGAAGGTCCAATTGTAAAAGACAAAGGCTCTTTTTTAATTGGCGGAAGAGGATCTTACGCTCATTTATTTTTAAAACTTTCAGAAGACAATAAAGATAATTCTGCTTATTTCTACGACCTAAATGCGAAACTGAGTTATAAATTAAACGACAATAACAATTTATATTTATCGGGATATTTTGGCCGGGATGTTTTCAGCTTAAACAAAAGCTTTACTAATATTTACGGAAATTCAACTTTAAACCTGCGCTGGAATCATCTATATTCTGATAAATTATTCTCTAATTTATCTCTTATTTACAGCGATTATTATTACGGACTTGACTTGGATTATGTTGGCTTTAAATGGGATTCGGGAATTCAAAACTATAATATTAAATATGATTTCAAACATTATATTTCAGATAAATTCAAACTGAATTATGGTGTAAACGGCATTTACTACGAATTCAATCCGGGAACTATTATACCAAGTAATACTACTTCTGGAATTAATCCTGATCAATTAGATAAAAAATATGCATTTGAACCTTCGATTTATTTAGATGCCGAAAATCAGCTTTCAAAAAGAATAACACTGGCGTATGGATTACGTTACAGTTTATTTTATCGTTTAGGTTCTTCAACCATAAATTATTACGACAATAATAGTCCGGTAGTTTTCAATTCAGATACAGAAGTTTATGAAAAAGGAATTCCAACCTCAACAAAATATTTCGGCAAAAACAAAGTAATTCAGGATTATAATAATTTCGAACCAAGACTTTCAATATCGTATCAATTAAATGACGATCAGTCCATAAAAGCGAGTTACAATCGTATGGCGCAGTATCTTCAGTTAATTTCAAATACTTCATCTCCTACTCCGCTCGACGTCTGGATGCCAAGTGACAATTATATTAAACCGCAAATTGCAGATCAGGTTGCTTTAGGATATTTCCGAAATATTAAAGAAGGTGCTTATTCTCTGGAAGTTGAAACGTATTACAAAAAAATACAGAACAGATTAGATTATATTGACGGTGCCGATTTAATTGCCAATAATGTCATCGAACAAGTTATCCTGAACGGAAGAATGCGTGCCTACGGTTTAGAAATTATGGTTAAAAAAAACGAAGGCAAATTTAACGGCTGGGTTTCCTACACTTTATCAAAATCAGAACAGCAAACGCCCGGAAGAACTCCTGAAGAAATCGGGATCAACAACGGTCAATGGTACAGTTCTCCTTATGACAAAACACATAATTTGGCGATAACATCTGCTTATAATTTAAACGAAAAATGGTCTTTTGGCGCTAACTTCGCTTTGCAATCCGGGCAGCCGGTTACGTATCCAAATGCACAATATGAATATTTAGGAATTACAGTTCCAAGTTATGGCCTTCGAAATGAAAATCGTCTTCCGGCTTATCATCATTTAGATGTTTCGGCAACTTTAACGCCTCGAAGTAATAAAGGTAGAAACTGGAAAGGTGAATGGGTTTTCAGCATTTATAATTTATACAACCGAAGCAACGCAGCCTCAATCAACTTTAGACAAAATTCTGATACAGGTTTAAATGAAGCAGTACGATTATCTATCTTCGGAATTGTTCCGGCTGTTAGTTATAATTTCAAATTTTAAATTCATTTCTGCAAAGAAAATAAAAATATAGTATGAAAAAAGTAATCGCATTAATCGTCTTATTTACATCGGTTTTCTTCACAAGCTGTGAAGATGTTGTAGATGTTGAACTAGATACCGCGCCTCCAAAATTAGTAATCGAAGCGGCCATAAACTGGCAAAAAGGCACGATGGGAAAACAGCAGGTTGTAAAATTAACGACAACAACAGGTTATTTTGAATCGGTGATTCCTACGGTTTCCGGAGCAACTATTTATATTAGAAACAGTAAAAACGTGCAATTTAATTTTACTGAAGTTCCAAAAACGGGACGTTATGTATGTAATAATTTTGCACCTGAAATTAACGAAACTTACACACTAACCATTATTAGCGGAGGGAATACCTATACAGCATCTGAAACTTTAAAATCTGTTGCACCAATAACGCATATTGAACAAAATAATGAAGGTGGATTTACAGGAAAAGATATCGAAATAAGAGCCTATTTTAATGACCCTGCAGATGCAGACAATTTCTATTTATACAAATATGTATACTCTAATAAAGTCACTTCTAATTTTTATGTTGATGAAGATAAGTTTTTTCAGGGTAATGAATTCTTTAGTGTTTCTGATGATGATGAACTCAAAGCTGGAGATGAATTAGAAATAACACATTTCGGCATTTCAAAACAATACTATAATTACATGAATATTTTGGTAAGTATTGCCGGCAGTAATGTTGGCGGTCCTTTTCAATCGCCGCCCGCAACCGTAAAAGGAAACATCATCAATACAACCGACAAAGCAAATTATCCTTTAGGTTATTTTTCACTTAGCGAAAGTCAGACAAAAAAATTCAAAATAGAATAATAAACATGGAAGCCAGAATTGAAACTTTAACCGAGAAAAAACTGATCGGACAACATATTGAAATGTCATTTATCGAAAACAAAACATTTCAATTGTGGAGTAATTTTATGCCAAAACGAAAGCAAATCAAAAATACCATTAACGAGAATTTATATTCACTTGAAGTGTTTTCTCACGGTCATTTTGATAACTTTGATCCAGGCAAAACATTTCAAAAATGGGCTGCTGTAGAAGTCGGAAATTATGACGAAGTTCCATTAGAAATGGAAACTTTAATTATTCCTGATGGTTTATATGCCGTTTTTATACATTACGGCCCTGCTTCAGAAGGACATAAAACCTATCATACCATCTTTGCAGAATGGCTTCCGAATTCAAAATACACCGTTGACGACAGACCGCATTTTGCCGTTATGGACCATAAATACAAAAAAGAAGATCCAGAATCAGAAGAAGAAATCTGGATTCCCATAAAAAACAGAGATTAATCACTTGTCTATAAATTATTCTTTAAATTTTCAACTAAAAAAACATGTTAATCGAAACACTAAAAATACTTTTTAACAGGGATCTAAATAAACTCAAATTTGAAATTGAATCGTACGAATTCGAAAAACAAATTTGGGCAATTGATAAAAACATTTCTAATTCTGCCGGAAATCTAACACTTCATTTAATTGGAAACATCAATACTTATATTGGAGCCCAAATTGGAAAAACAGGATATATTCGAAATCGTCCTTTAGAGTTTTCCCTAAAAGATATTCCAAAATCAGAATTAATCGATAAAATCGAAAATACAATTATAGTTGTAAATGATGTGCTGGATATTTTAACCGAAGAAGATTTAAGTAAAATATATCCTGAAATCGTTTTTGAAAAAGAAATGACAACCGGATTTTTCTTAGTTCATCTTTCAACACATTTGGCCTATCATGTTGGGCAGATCAATTACCATCGACGATTACTTGATTTCTGATTTTAGATTGCAGATTTTAGATTATTTCAAAGCTGGAAAAAATCTAAAATCTAAAATCTGCAATCTAAAATTCTAACCGTATCTTTGTAGCACATTCAAAAAAACTCACATGTCATCACATCATATAGTTCGCGACGATCAGGAACCGGCCTTAATAATTGCAAACGGAGCGGCCTGCGATCCTGAATTATTAGGACAATTGCTAGAATGGTCTCCGCTCGTTATCGTTTTAGATTCGGCAATAGAAAGGGTTATTGAATTGGGTATTAAAGTTGATGTACTTTTAGGAGATTTTGACCGAGGTTTTGATCCCGAAATTTATAAAACTTCACAATATCCACTTGAAATTGTTCACACGCCAGATCAGGATAAAACCGATTTAGAAAAAGCTTTTGATTATTTAGTTAAAAGAAAAATTCCAGCCGTAAATGTAGTTTGGGCAACCGGAAGACGTGCAGATCACACAATTACCAACTTAACGAATATTGTTCGTTACAGAGATTTACTTAAAATTGTAATTCTCGACGATCATTCAAAAATCTTTTTGCTTCCAACAAAATTCGAAAAATGGTACACTGCTAAAACACCAATTTCCCTAATCCCAATTGGTGTTGTAAACGGCATTTATTCTACCAATTTAGAATATCCTCTGCAAAATGATACCTTAACAATGGGTTACAGAACCGGAAGCAGTAATTCTGTAGCAAAAGATGGTTTGGTAACCATTAACCACACAAACGGTGATTTGTTATTAATGGAGTGTTTTGATTAAAGAGTCGAAGGCTCGGTTTATATTGTAAGGCCGGATTTCAATCCGGTTTACACAAAGATGTACATTAAACAGATCATACCTATGGAATTTTTAATCCCAAAAAAGGAATGCGTACCTTTGCAGCGAAATAAATAAAAATGAAAGCAGAAAACAATTCCCAAAAAGACAATTTACATCCAAGAAATCTTCATCGTTCCCGATATGATTTTGAACTTCTTATTTCAAATTGTCCCGAATTAAAGGCTTTTATTTCCATTAATAAATACGGAATAGAAACTGTTGATTTCGCTAATCCAAATGCGGTAAAAACTTTAAACAAAGCTTTATTGCAAACTTATTACGATATTCAAAACTGGGATATTCCTAAAAATTATCTTTGCCCGCCAATTCCGGGCCGAGCCGATTATATTCATTATATAGCTGATTTATTAGCCGAAACAAACAACAATCAAATTCCTGAAGGAAATTCTGTTTTAGGACTAGATATCGGATCGGGTTCAAATTTAATCTATCCGATATTAGGAAATTCAATTTACAACTGGAGCTTTGTTGCGACTGATATTGATAAAAAAGCAATCGAAAACTGCAGCAAAATTATCGAAGCTAATCCAAAATTAATCGATGCAATCAGTTTACAACAACAGACTGAATCTCGATTTATCTTCAAAAATATTATAATTCCAGAAGACCGATTTACATTCACCATGTGTAATCCGCCTTTTCACGCATCGGCAGAAGAAGCCAATAAAAGTACTTCGAGAAAAGTTTCCAATCTAAATCCAAAAGAAAAAAGAAACACAAATCCAGTTTTAAATTTTGGAGGGCAAAATGCAGAATTGTGGTGCACCGGCGGTGAAATTGGTTTTGTAACACAAATGATTTACGAAAGCGCAAAATATGCTTCGCAATGTTTGTGGTTTACCACTTTGGTTTCTAAAAAAGAAAATCTTTCTTCGATTTATAAAACTTTGAAAAAAGTAAATGCTGTTGAAGTTAAAACAATTGAAATGTCGCAAGGGCAGAAAAATAGCCGTATTGTAGCGTGGAGTTTTTTAAATGATGCAGAGCAAAAGTCTTTTAAAATTTAAAATTAATCCTACAAAATAAAATTTATTAATTTTTTATTCTTATATTTGCATCGTTAAATAGGTAATTCCTGAGTCAACGTGGCGGTGAAACATCTACCATAAATGTATTCTAAATACATCGTTTTTAGGGTCTATTTTTAAAATACCAAAGGGCTTTTTAGCCCTTTTTTTTATGGCATGAAAATATACATTGATGAAAGTGGCGATTTAGGATGGAAGTTTGATAAACCGAATAGATATGGTGGGTCAAGTAAATTTATTACAATTACCGGTATAATTATACCTAGTGAGGAAGAAAAATACATTTCACGCTTTATTTCGGAAATTTATAAAAAATATAATTTAACTCCTAACATAGAGAAAAAAGGAGCTAATTTTCTTCCTGAACATTGTGCTTTTATTACTTCCCAAGTAACTAATAAGATAATTGCCAAGAGCAGTTCATTTAAAATTATTTCAATTACAGTAAATAAATCAAAAGTCTTTGAATCACTTCGAAAGGATAAAAATATCTTTTACAATTATGTACTTGGTTTGTTACTTAAACCTGAAATCATTAAATATGATAATGTAAAGATTGTTTTAGACAAAAGAACTATAAAAGTTAGTCACGGAGAGAGTTTTCCAGACTATATAAAGACAGAAATATGGGGAAATGGAATTAATATTGATATTTCGTGCGAATTCTTAGAAAGCACAAATAACAAAATGATCTGGTTTGCAGATTGGTATGCTAATTTTGTATGGAGAAGACATGAAGACAATGAATCAAGTGCTTATGATATTCTAACAAGTTTTTCAAAAGAAAGATTTTTAGAAAAGAAATTGTATTTCTAAAAAATATTAAGTGCAAAATTGAAACAAAAAACCTATCTATTTGATTTTCAATTAAATTATTAGTTTTGTATTATAGTTCAAATAATTAAATATCAGAATCATGGCAGAATATATTGGTTATCTCGCTTCCTTTTTTATTGTTGGAGGATTTTTGCTAAAAGATCTTAAAACAATCCGACTCATAAACTTATTTGGCTGTATTTGTTTTGTAATTTACGGCATCTTTTTAAAAGATCACAGAGATTTTAGTCAATGGCTTTTACCGATTATTATCCCAAATGCAATTTTATCATTTGTTCAAATCTATCATCTGACAGCTAAAAAAGTATAACAAGATTGTAATTATGATATTTTAAAACAAAATTCTGATACAATTCCTGTTTTCTATAATCGTAACTTTAAGTTCAAATTGAACTTATAACCATGTCAAAATTATACTCCAGATTAGCAATTCTCTTATTTTTAGTAACAAGTTGCGCTTCAACCAAAAAGGCAAAATTTGAGGATTATGTTTTTAAAACCAAAAGCGAAGAACAAAAATATGAAACCGCTTATAACAAGGCTTTAAAGCTTTGGGATATTGCGTATACCGAAGAAAATGTAAAAACAAGTTTTGGAAATGCGCATGTGATCATCGCCGGACCAAAAAACGGAAAAGATCTAGTTCTACTTCACGGAATGGATGCCAGTTCAACGATGTGGTATCCTAACATTAAATCTTTGGCTAAAAATCACCGCATTTATGCTATTGATTTTATAATGGAACCGAACAAATCCCACTTAACTGCAAAACCACTTTCATCAGAAGAAATTGTGGTTTGGTACAACGAAATTTTCGATCATTATAAATTAAAGAAATTTGATATTATTGGTGCTTCACGAGGCGGTTGGATTGCAACATTATTGGCAACGCAAAAATCAAATTCAATAGACAAAATTGTTTTATTGAGTCCGGCGCAGACTTTTAAATTTATTGACAAGCCCAGAAAAACATCATCGGCTTTAATGTTAAAACTTTTTCCTAGTGAAAAGAAATTCAGCAAAACATTAAAAGCATTTTCTACTCATCCCGAAAAAATTAGTCCTACATATAACAGACAATTTTACTTGGCTAATAAATACGCTAAATCAAATTCAAGTATGTTAAAAATGACGCCATTTTCAGATAAGGAATTAGAATCAATCAATAATCCTGTTTTGGTTTTAATTGGCGATAAAGATGTTATTAATTCTGAAGAAAGTTTAGAGCGTGCACAAAAACACTTAGCCAACAGTAAAACAAAAATCATAAAAGATGCCGGGCATTTTTTGACTATCGATCAACCAAAAATTATTAATGATGCTGTTATTAACTTTTTAGAATAAGATTATTTGCCACGAATTCCACAAATTTCCACTAATTTTTTAACTGGATTATGCAAAATCAATTCGTGGAAATTTGTGCAATTCGTGGCAAACTTAAAACAGTTTAATTTTATTCAAACTTTGTATCTTTACAAAACCAACTTTTCATCAGTAACAAATGAATTTCCAAGTATCTTCAGAATATAGTCCAAAAGGAGACCAGCCGCAAGCCATACAAAAACTCGCACAAGGTGTAGTTGATGGAGAAAAATACCAAACATTATTAGGAGTTACGGGATCTGGTAAAACATTTACAGTAGCCAATGTTATTCAGGAAGTACAGCGTCCTACCATCGTTTTGGCACACAACAAAACCTTGGCTGCACAGCTATATTCAGAATTCAAACAATTTTTCCCGAATAATGCGGTTGAATATTTCGTTTCTTACTACGACTATTATCAGCCGGAAGCTTTTATGCCCGTAACAGGAGTTTTTATTGAAAAAGATTTATCTATCAATGAAGAGCTTGAAAAAATGCGTTTAAGCACCACTTCTTCCCTGCTTTCAGGGCGACGTGATGTTTTGGTTGTAGCCTCAGTTTCGTGTTTATACGGTATTGGAAACCCTGTAGAATTTAAAAAGAACGTTATTGAGATCAGCAGAGATCAGGTTATTTCGAGAACTAAATTACTGCACAGTCTTGTACAAAGTTTATACGCCAGAACTGAAGCCGATTTTAATCCGGGAACTTTTAGGATTAAAGGCGATACGGTCGAAATTTATCCAAGTTATGCTGATGACGCTTACAGAGTTCATTTTTTTGGAGATGAAATTGAAGAAATAGAATCTTTTGATGCAAAGACTTCTCAGGTTATTGAAAAATTTAAAAGACTGACGATTTACCCTGCCAATATGTTTGTGACTTCGCCAGAAGTCCTTCAAGGCGCAATTTGGGAAATACAGCAGGATTTAGTCAAACAAGTAGATTATTTTAAAGAAATAGGCAAACATTTAGAAGCCAAACGATTAGAAGAAAGAACTAATTTCGATTTAGAAATGATTCGCGAATTGGGTTATTGCTCCGGAATTGAAAATTATTCCCGTTATCTTGACGGACGACAAGCGGGAACAAGACCTTTCTGTTTATTAGATTATTTCCCAAGTGATTTTTTAATGGTTGTTGACGAAAGCCACGTTACCGTTTCGCAGGTTCACGCTATGTACGGAGGCGACCGCAGCCGAAAAGAAAATCTGGTTGAATACGGTTTCCGTTTACCGGCTGCAATGGACAACAGACCTTTGAAATTTGAAGAGTTTGAAGCCTTGCAAAATCAGGTAATTTATGTTTCGGCAACTCCGGCCGATTATGAATTACAAAAATCGGATGGTATTTATGTGGAACAGATTATTCGTCCAACGGGATTATTAGATCCGGTTATTGAAGTGCGTCCAAGTTTAAATCAAATTGATGATTTAATTGAAGAAATTCAGGTGCGCTGTGAATTAGATGAAAGAGTTCTAGTGACAACTTTGACTAAAAGAATGGCCGAGGAATTAGCTAAATACTTAACTAAAGTCAGCATTCGATGCCGTTACATCCATTCTGAAGTGGATACTTTGGAGCGTATTGAAATCATGCAGGATTTACGAAAAGGTATTTTTGATGTTTTAATTGGTGTAAACTTACTTCGTGAAGGCTTAGATTTACCCGAAGTTTCGCTTGTAGCAATTTTGGATGCTGATAAAGAAGGTTTCTTAAGAAATCACCGTTCTTTAACTCAAACCATTGGACGTGCGGCAAGAAACTTAAACGGTAAAGCAATTATGTATGCCGATAAAATTACAGCGAGTATGCAACGAACAATTGACGAAACCAATTACAGAAGAACAAAACAAATCAATTTTAATGTCGAAAATAATATAACGCCACAGGCATTAAACAAAAAAATAGAAAGTGCTTTTACTAAAAATCCTTTGGTAGAATACGAATTAGGTCATACTTTATCAGTTGCTGCAGAACCAGAAACGGCTTATATGTCTAAAGCTGATCTTGAAAAAATGATTCGTGAGAAACGAAAATCTATGGAAAAAGCAGCAAAAGAATTAGATTTTATGCAGGCCGCCAAACTGCGTGATGATATTAAAAAACTACAGGAACAATTACCTTAATTGTGTTGTTCCTGAAAAACTCTTAATAAAACTTTAGGCTCTATCATTGCATTTGGAGCCTTTTTCATTAAATCTAAAATGCGTTTTACTGCACTTGGGTTTAATCCCATTTCAATTGCAATCTGCTGAATTCCTATTGCCTCTTTTTCATGTAAAATTCCATCGCAGTGCATGATTAAAGCCAATCTGTAAAACTGCTGAATGCGTTGAAATTCTGATTTTATAACTACAGGTTTTATTTCCTGATGAAATAAATCATGAAAAACATTCAAATCAATCTTTAATTCCTGAGCAACATGCCATATAAAATCATACTCTCTTTTATGCAATTGCCCGTCAACAGTAGAAAAGGCGATCAATTCTAAAAGTAAACTTTTCTTTTGTGCTTCGGTATTCATCAATTTGTTATTTTTAGCTAAATTATTGCTTTTAATTAAAAACACAAAATCTAATGATGAGGAGATTTTTCATATTTATGCTTCTTTGGATGATTTACGGGAATGCACAAAGTACGGCTTCAAAAAACGTATCAACATTTACGATTGAAGCACCTCAGCTAAAAACTACTAAAAAAATCTGGATTTATCTTCCTGAAAATTATTCGGCTTCAGCCAAAAAATACAGCGTCATTTATATGCACGACGCTCAGAACTTATTTGATGCTAAAACCTCTTACGTGGGGGAATGGAATGTCGACGAGAAATTAGACAGCTTAAAAGCACAGGTAATTGTTGTTGGAATCGAACACGGAAATGAAAAACGCATTGAAGAATTAACGCCTTTTAAAAACGAAAAATACGGTGGAGGAAATGCAGATAAGTATTTAGATTTTATCGTAAAAACATTAAAGCCGTATATTGATAAAAACTACAGAACCAAAACAAAAGCTAAGAATACAATCATTTTTGGAAGTTCACTGGGCGGTTTGGTTTCTTATTATGGAGCTTTAAAATATCCTGAAGTATTTGGCAAAGCCGGAGTTTTTTCACCTTCATTTTGGTACACAAACGACATTTTCACTTTTACTGAAAAGATACCCAAAATTAAAACCAAATTTTACTTTTTATGCGGCGATAAAGAAGATGAAAATATGGTGAAAGACATGACCAAAATGGAAAAATTATTGGATACAAAGCGTTGTTACTGTCTTCAGCTTACGAAATCTAAAGTGGTAAAAGGCGGTGAACATAATGAAAAATTATGGAGGGACGGTTTTGTAAAAGCGGTCCTTTGGCTTAATTATTGAGATAATATATAAAAAAAATAGCACAAAAATCATGAAACTAATTTTAAGAGAATATAACCTAAAACTAAAACATACTTTCACGATTTCAAGAGAATCTATTGATTTTCAGCCTTCGCTGATTGTTGAATTGCAGAGTGATGGTTTTTCTGGTTTTGGAGAAGCAACTTCAAATCCGTATTACAAAACAACAGTTCCAATGATGATGCAGGATTTAGAAAAAATCAGAAGCATTATTGAAAATACTGATAATGAAACTCCAGAAGCATTTTGGGCAAAAATTCATCCGTATTTAAAAGAGGATATGTTTGCACTTTGCGCTTTAGATTTGGCTTATAATGATTTGTACGCCCGTAAAAAAGGCAAAAAGTTATACGAATTATGGAATTATACAACCGAAAGAAATCCGCTTACGGATTATACAATCGGAATTGCTTCTATTGAAAAAATGGTTTCAAAAATACAGGAACTTCCCTGGCCTATTTATAAAATTAAATTAGGTACCAAAGAAGATATTGAAATCGTAAAAGAACTTAGAAAACATACCAATGCTATTTTTAGAATCGATGCCAATTGCGGCTGGGGCGTTGAGGAAACCATTAACAATGCCATTGAATTAAAAAAACTAGGTGTTGAATTTCTCGAACAACCTATGAAAGCAGATAATTGGGAAGCCCACAAAGAAGTTTTTAAACATTCTGTTCTTCCAATTATTGCCGATGAAAGCTGTATTATTGAAGAAGATGTTGCCAAATGCCACAATCATTTTCACGGAGTAAATGTAAAATTGGTAAAATGCGGTGGATTAACTCCCGGCAAAAGAATGATTGAAGAAGCTAAAAAATTAGGACTAAAAACAATGGTGGGCTGCATGACGGAATCAACAGTTGGAATTTCTGCGATTGCTCATTTATTACCTCAGCTTGATTATGTTGATATGGATGGCGCGTTACTTTTAGCACAAGATATTGCAACTGGAGTAACCATAAAAAATGGCGCTGTGAGTTATTCTGAACTTAACGGAACTGGAGTTACACTTCTATAAAAATGATAGTAGAAAAATTTCCCGACCGAATAATTGAAATTGACCAAGAACAGTATTTGTATTTTGGCGGAACCGCTTATTTAGGATTGCCAACAAACAAAAGTTTTCAGGATTTGGTAATTAAGAACATTCTTAATTGGGGAACTACTTACGGAAGTTCCAGAACAGCCAATATCAAATTAAAAGCGTACGATGAAGGAGAAAAGTTTCTGGCTTCTCATATAGGTTCAGATAGTACTGTTACGGTTTCTTCAGGAATGCTGGCGGGAAAATTGGTTATAGATTTAATGAAAAAGCAGACAGATTGTTTTTTTCGTTTTAATGATACGCACAATGCAATCAGCATTGAAAATAGTCTTCCTTTATTTGTTAATGACAAATTAAATGATCTTTTATTAGATTCAAAACGGGAGAAAATAACGATTCTTACTGACGGTGTTCCTACTTTTGAAACTAAGCCTGCTGATTTATCCTTTTTAAAACAAATTCCAAATCATAAAGAAGTTACTTTAATTTTAGATGAATCGCATTCTTTTGGGATTTTAGGCAAAAATGGTTCTGGAATATATTCCTCAATTCAATATCCAGTTAAAAGAAAAATCATGGTTTCGTCTTTAGGAAAAGCTTTCGGTTTAACTGGAGGGGTTATTGCCGGCGATTTTGGATTTATAAATGAAATAAAAGAAATGGAGACTTTTACAAGTGCAGCTGGGATGAACCCTGCTTTTGTACAAACTCTTTCTGATGCTGCAGAAATTTATACTTGGCAGCACATCAAACTGCTGGATAATTTAAAATATTTAGATTCAATTTTAATCAAAAACAACAATATTAAGTTTGATAAAAATTACCCTTTGATTTATCTTTTATCAAAAGAATTAGTTGAAAAATTAAAAAACGAAAAGATTATTATTGCGAGTTTTAAATATACCAAAGATGCTGAACCACTAAATCGAATTGTAATTACAGCAAATCATCTAAAAGAAGATTTAGATAAACTTGCTGCGGTTTTAAATTCTTAGCACTATTAAGGTTGCCACGAATTGCACTAATTTGCACGAATTAATTTTTATGTTTTTGCCACAGATTAAAAAGATTATCAGGATTTATAAAATTGCTTAAAAAATCATTAAAATCTTTTTAATCTGTGGCAAGAAAATTCGTGAATTCGTGGCAGAAAAAATAAATAGTCCGAATTGTTTTTAAACCGTACCTTTGCAAAAAATAAACGATGACAAATAACGATATACTTAAAAAACTTCGCGTGGCTTTGATGCTCCGTGATGACCAAATAGTTGAGATTTTAGAATTAGTAGATTTTAGAATTTCAAAATCAGAATTGGGTGCTTTTTTTAGAGCCGAAGATCATCCTAATTATATGGAATGCGGCGATCAGGTTTTAAGAAACTTCTTAAACGGATTGGTTATTCATTTAAGAGGAACGAAAGAAAATCCTAAAAACCCAACAGATGTTTTAGCAAAACATAAAGCAGAGATTCCGAAGAAAGAAACTTCTAAAGAAAGACCTGAGTTTAAAGCTGCTCCAAAAGATTCTGAAAAATACAGAGGTGATCAAAGTTCATCTAAGTCTGGTTCATCAGCTGGAAAACCTAAAAAGAAATCATTCCCAAAAGGAAATGGAAAATCATCTGTTGTAGAAAAAGTGGTTTACAAAAACGGTAAGAATAAGAAATAATCAATATTGAGATATCATTATTTCATAAAATCCCTTCAATATTCGAAGGGATTTTTTTATTACATATCATTTTATTGTAGAGACGCACCATAATGAAAAATACTTTGCGTAGACGCACTGCTGTGCGTCTCTACGATATACTTTGTCTTAAAAAATATTCTCAAAAGAAATGTTTTTGATATAATTACAAAAAAAAACTCCGAATATCTAAGGGATCTTTTATTACACATCATTGATCGTAGAGACGCACTGCTGTGCGTCTCTACGATATACTTTGTCTTAAAAAATATTCTCAAAAGGAATGTTTTTGATATAATTTCAAAAAAAAATCCCTCCGAATGTCGAAGGGATTTTCTATATAATTTGATTTCTTATTTAATTAAGAAAGAGCAGCTTTAACTTGATCAGCAGCTTCTTGGAATTGAACAGCTGATAAGATTGGCATACCAGAATTGTCAATTAATTCTTTTGCAATTTCAGCATTTGTTCCTTGTAAACGAACAATGATTGGCACTTTAATAGCATCACCCATGTTTTTGTAAGCATCAACAACACCTTGAGCAACACGGTCACAACGAACGATTCCTCCAAAGATATTAATTAAAATAGCTTTTACGTTTGGATCTTTCAAGATAATTCTGAAAGCAGTTTCAACACGTTTTGCATCAGCAGTTCCTCCTACGTCAAGGAAGTTAGCAGGCTCAAAACCAGCATATTTAATTAAATCCATAGTTGCCATTGCAAGACCAGCTCCGTTTACCATACATCCTACAGTACCGTCAAGATCTACATAGTTCAAACCTACTTCTTTAGCTTCAACTTCGATTGGATTCTCCTCACGGATATCTCTCATTTCAGCATATTTAGCTTGTCTATATAAAGCGTTATCGTCGATATTCACTTTAGCATCAACAGCTAAGATTTTGTTATCAGATGTTTTTAAAACTGGGTTGATTTCAAACATAGAAGCATCAGAACCAATGTAAGCGTTGTATAATGCATCGATGAATTTCACCATTTCTTTAAAAGCATTTCCAGAAAGACCTAAGTTAAAGGCAATTCTTCTTGCTTGAAAACCTTGTAATCCAACAGAAGGATCGATTTCTTCAGTAAAGATTAAGTGAGGAGTGTGCTCAGCAACTTCTTCGATATCCATTCCACCTTCAGTAGAATACATGATCATGTTGCGTCCTGTACCTCTATTCAATAAAACAGAAACATAAAACTCAGAAGTTTCACTTTCACCAGGATAGTAAACATCTTCAGCAACTAAAATTTTGTTTACTTTTTTACCTTCAGGCGGAGTCTGAGGTGTGATCAATTGCATTCCGATGATTTGTTCTGCTAACTCTTCAACTTGCTGTAAGTTTTTTGCCAGCTTAACTCCACCACCTTTTCCACGACCACCTGCGTGAATTTGTGCTTTTATTACGTGCCATCCTGTACCAGTTTCGGCAGTTAATTGTTTTGCAGCAGCTACAGCTTCAACCGCATTGTTAGCCACAATTCCGCGTTGAGTGCGTACTCCGTAACTTGCTAAAATTTCTTTTCCTTGATATTCGTGTATGTTCATAATATAGAATTTGTCTGGTTCTGAATTTAGTTCAGAATAAAAGTCGGACAAAAGTAACAAAATACAACTTAATAGTAAAATCTTTTTCTATTAAAAAATGACTCTTATAGGTATTAAACGTTTATTCTTTTTCAATGCAAAGAAATAGTTAACGAAACGATTTGTTAATATTAACTCAAAATCACTAAAACGTTTGATATTTAACAAAAACTTCACCGTATTTATTAGCCTTGAGACGATTTTTCTTAATATATTTTAATCTGGATTATCATTTTATCATTTCGCAATGGTTAATATAATATTATTATCAATTAAGAAGCCTTTTTCTAATATTACAACAAAAATGTAAGCGAAAGTATAATTTCACTACATTATGTTTAACGAAATCTTTATTTTTGTAGAAAAAATATCAAGAATGAAAGTTAAAGAACAAGGGCTTTATCTGCCTGAATTTGAACACGACAATTGTGGTGCAGGATTTATTTGTAATTTGAATGGTATTAAATCAAATGATATTATTCACAAAGCATTAGACATCTTAATTAAATTGGAACATCGTGGTGCCGTTAGTTCTGATGGAAGAACTGGAGACGGGGCGGGAATCTTATTTGATATTCCTCATGATTTTTTTAAGAAGGTTTGTGACTTTGAAATCCCGGAAACGCGTGAGTATGCAGTAGGAATGGTTTTTTTACCAAAAAGCAAAAACCAGGTATCTTTTTGTATCAATGCATTTGAAGCAACTATTAAAGATCAAAACTTAAAGATCTTAGGTTGGAGAGATGTACCTGTTGACGTTGAAAATTTAGGGCAGATCGCCGCAGAAAAAGAACCAACAATTAAACAAGTTTTCGTTTCTAAAAACGGACAGGATTTAACTGAACAAGAATTTAATGCAAAACTTTTTGCAGCTAGAAAAATTGCTGAACATGCCGTAAGAGGTTCAAAAACTTCTGAAAGTCACATGTTTTATTTTACTAGTTTATCGACAACTACTATAATATATAAAGGTCTATTGATGCCGGAAGACATCAGCCGTTATTATATAGATTTGAAAGATCCTGACTTAGTGACGCGTTTAGCGCTTGTACACCAGCGTTTCTCTACAAATACATTCCCATCTTGGGATTTAGCTCAACCGTTTAGATACATGTGTCATAATGGTGAGATCAACACACTTCGTGGAAACGTAAGCCGTATGCGTGCTCGTGAAGAGCTTATGCAGAGCAAAGTTTTTGGCGATGATATCAAAAAATTATTCCCAATTATCTTAGAAGGAAAATCAGATTCTGCTTCTATGGATATGGTTGTAGAACTTTTATTAATGACAGGTCGTTCATTGCCAGAAGCAATGATGATGGTTGTTCCTGAAGCTTGGGAAAAACACCAAACAATGTCTCCTGAAAAGAGAGCATTCTACGAGTTTAACGCTTGTATTATGGAGCCTTGGGATGGTCCAGCTTCTATTCCGTTTACAGATGGAAACGTAATTGGTGCTTTATTAGACAGAAACGGATTGCGTCCTTCTCGTTATACATTAACACATAGTGGTTTCGTAATCATGTCATCAGAAATTGGTGTACTAGATATCGATCCGGAAGATGTAATTCAGCACGGTCGTTTAGAGCCAGGAAAAATGTTCTTGGTTGATATGAACGAAGGCCGTATTATTGAAGACGAAGAAGTTAAAAAAGCAATCGTTACAAAACGTCCGTACCAGGAATGGCTGGATGCTAACTTATTGCCTTTAGCAAAAGTTCCTTATACGAATAACCCAACTCCGGTTGAGAAATTAGATTTCCAGACAAGACAGCGTTTATTTGGTTATACAATTGAAGATTTAAAAACAATCATCAACCCAATGGGAGGACAAGGAGCTGAAGCAATCAGTTCTATGGGTAACGATACGCCTTTAGCAGTATTGTCAGAGCAGCCTCAATTGTTGTACAACTATTTCAAACAATTATTTGCTCAGGTTACTAATCCGCCTTTGGATGGTATTCGTGAAGAAATCATTACTGATATTAGTTTAGCTGTTGGAGGAGATTTCAATATTTTTGAAATTGAATCTAAACAATGTAAAAAACTAAAAATCCAAAATCCAGTTATTTCTAATGAGGATTTAGATAAAATTAGAAACATTGATCACGTGGATTTCAAATCGGCTACAATTTCTACTTTATATAAAATAGAAAAAGGAGTTAACGGTTTAGAGCGTGCGCTTGAAAAATGTGTTCAGGCAACTTTCAAAGCTGTAAATGAAGGATGTAATGTTATTATTCTTTCTGATAGAGGCGTAAGTGAAGAATTAGCACCAATTCCTATGTTATTGGCTTGTTCTTACATTCATCACTCTTTGAACATTTTACAGGTTCGTTCTAAATTCGGAATCATCATCGAATCTGCAGAACCTCGTGAACCGCATCATTTTGCATTATTGTTTGGATACGGTGCAAGTGCCATCAATCCTTACATGGTAAACGAAATTATTCACGATCAGGTAGCTCAAGGTTTCATTACCGGAGTAAAAGCTGATTATGCTGTTGTAAACTACAACAAAGCGATTGCAAAAGGTATCGTTAAAATCATGAACAAAATTGGTATCTCTACATTACATTCATACAGAGCTGCTCAGATTTTCGAGATTTTAGGTTTAAACAAAACATTTACTTCTAAATACTTCCCTTACACGCCATCAAGAATCGAAGGAATTGGTTTAATGGAAGTGGAAAAAGAAGTTAAAAAACGTTTCCAAAAAGCTTTCCCTAATTCAAAAGTGGCAAGTTTGCTTTCTCTTGAAATTGGAGGTATTTACAGATGGAGACGCGGTGGTGAAAAACACATGTTTAACCCAACTACTATTTCTAAATTACAACAAGCGGTTCGTTTAAACAGCCCTGAAAGTTATAAAGAATACTCAAATGCCGTTAACGAGCAAAGCTCAAACTTAATGACTATTAGAGGTTTATTTGAATTCAACAATTTAGATCCAATTTCTATTGACGAAGTAGAACCTTGGACAGAAATTGTAAAAAAATTCAAAACGGGTGCAATGTCTTACGGTTCTATCAGCCAGGAAGCGCACGAGAATTTAGCGATTGCAATGAATAGAATTGGCGGAAAAAGTAATTCTGGAGAAGGTGGAGAAGATCCAAAACGTTTCCAGAAAGAAATTAATGGAGATTCCAGAAACAGTGCAATCAAACAAGTTGCTTCGGGACGTTTTGGTGTTTCGATCAACTATTTGACAAACGCTAAAGAAATCCAGATTAAAATGGCTCAAGGTGCGAAACCTGGTGAAGGTGGACAATTACCTGGAGAAAAAGTGGTGCCGTGGATTGCTGAAACTAGAAACTCTACACCTTATGTAGGTTTGATTTCACCTCCTCCTCACCACGATATTTATTCAATTGAGGATTTATCTCAGTTGATTTACGATTTGAAAAATGCAAACCGTGAAGCACGTGTAAACGTAAAATTAGTTTCTGAAGTTGGAGTTGGAACCATCGCTGCCGGTGTTGCCAAAGCTAAAGCTGACGTTATCTTAATTTCTGGTTACGACGGAGGAACGGGAGCTGCACCATTAACATCATTACAACACACAGGTATTCCGTGGGAACTTGGTTTAGCTGAAGCTCAGCAGACTTTGATCTTAAACGATTTAAGAAGCCGTGTAGTTTTAGAGTGTGACGGACAGTTAAAAACAGGTCGTGACGTTGCTATCGCAGCTTTATTAGGAGCTGAGGAATTTGGTTTTGCAACCGCTCCGCTTGTGGCTTCTGGATGTATCATGATGAGAGCTTGTCACTTAAATACTTGCCCTGTTGGTATTGCAACTCAGGATCCTGAATTGAGAAAAAATTTCAAAGGAACTCCAGAGCACGTAATCAACTTTATGTATTTTATTGCTGAGGAGTTAAGAGAAATCATGGCACAGTTAGGTTTCAGAACTTTAAAAGAAATGGTTGGTCAGTCACAAAAGTTAAATGTGAACAAAGCGATCAAACATTACAAAGCAAATGGTTTAGATTTATCACCAATTCTATACAAACCGGAAAAAGCGAAAACACAGCCAAATCACAATACAACACAACAAGATCACCAACTTGAAAACGTATTAGATTTTGACATTATCAAAGAAGCAATTCCGTCTATTTACAGAAAAGAGAAAACAAGAGTAACATTTAAAATTAAAAATACAGACCGTTCTGTAGGTGCGATTTTGAGTAACGAAATCTCAAAAATTTATGGCGCACAAGGATTACCTGATGACACTATTTTAGTTGATTTTGAAGGTTCTGCCGGACAAAGTTTTGGTGCTTTTGCAACAAACGGATTGTCGTTTAAAATTCACGGAAACTGTAATGATTACTTAGGAAAAGGTCTTTCTGGAGGAAAACTAATTGTAAAAGTACCTCCTACTGCAACTTTCAAACCTGAAGAAAATATCATTATCGGGAACGTTGCCCTTTACGGAGCTATTACCGGAGAGGCTTATATTAATGGAATGGCCGGAGAGCGTTTCTGTGTTAGAAATTCTGGAGCAACAGCAGTTGTTGAAGGAATTGGAGATCACGGTTGCGAGTACATGACCGGTGGTACAGTAGTAGTTTTAGGAAAAACAGGAAGAAACTTTGCAGCTGGAATGAGCGGTGGTGTAGCTTATGTTTACGATCCAAATAAGAAATTCGACTCAACAGTTTGTAACATGGAAATGGTTGCATTCGATCCTATGGAAGAAGAAGATCTTACTAAACTAAGACGATTGATCAAAAATCATTCATTGTACACAAGCAGTCCATTAGCAAAAAGAATTTTAGCAGACTGGGAAAATCAACAAAAGCACTTTGTAAAAGTAATGCCAACTGATTACAAAAAAGCATTACAAAGAATTGCAGAAGAGAAAAAAATAGAAGAATTAATAGCGGGATAAATGATTTTAGAATTCAGATTTTAGATTTTAGATTTATTTACAATGTCTTCCTGAGCGAAGTCGAAGGATGAAATTGGAATTTGGAATTTTAAGAATTGGAATTTTTAAACATTTACATTTAATTAAAATGTCATGGGTAAAATAGGCGGATTTAAAGAATATAACAGAGCCGACGAAAGTAATTTAGCAGTAGCAGAACGTGTTTCAAACTACAACGAATTTACTATTCCGTTAGCAAAAGATAAAGTAAAAGAACAAGGTTCAAGATGTATGGATTGTGGTATTCCTTTTTGCCACAGTGGTTGTCCGTTAGGAAATTTAATTCCCGACTTCAACGACATGGTACATCAGGAAGAATGGCAGAGCGCATTAGAGATTTTACAATCAACTAATAACTTTCCGGAATTCACAGGACGCTTATGCCCTGCTCCATGCGAAAAAGCATGTGTATTAGGAATCATTAAAGATCCTGTATCAATCGAAAACATCGAGAAAAACATTGTTGAAATTGGTTTTGCAGAAGGCTGGATTAAACCTCAGGCTCCAAAAACAAGAACTGGTAAAACAGTTGCTGTTATTGGTTCAGGACCTGCGGGACTTGCAGCAGCGCAGCAATTAAACAGAGCTGGTCACACAGTTACAGTTTTTGAAAGAGACAACGCAATTGGAGGTTTATTACGTTACGGAATTCCAAATTTCAAATTAGAAAAAGGAATTATCGACAGACGTGTAGCAATCCTTGAAGCTGAAGGAATCACTTTTAAAACTGATGTAAACGTTGGTGTAAACTTTAGCGTAGCAGAATTAAACACTTTCGATTCTATCGTTTTATGCGGAGGAGCAACAGAAAGAAGAAGTTTGCCAACTAAAGGAATCGAAAGCAAAGGTGTTGTTCAGGCAATGGATTTCCTTACACAACAAACAAAAGTTTTATACGGAGAATCAATTCCGGACCAAATTAAAGCAACTGGTAAAGATGTAATCGTTATTGGTGGTGGAGATACAGGTTCTGACTGTATTGGAACTTCAAACAGACACGGAGCAAAATCGGTAACTAACTTTGAGATTTTACCAAAACCTCCAGTTGGAAGAAGCGAATCAACTCCTTGGCCTTTCTGGCCGTTGCAGTTAAAAACTTCATCTTCTCACGAAGAAGGTTGTGACAGAAACTGGTTAATCAATACTAAAGAATTCATTTCTAATGATAAAGGTGAATTAACTGGATTAAAAACTGTTGAAGTACAATGGAAAATGACTCCGGGTCAACGTCCAGAATTAATCGAAAAAGAAGGTTCTGAGAAAATCTGGCCTTGCGATTTAGCTTTATTAGCTCTTGGATTTACTGGTCCTGAGAAAACATTAAGCGAGCAGTTAGGAATCGAAACTGATTTTAGAAGCAATTACAAAGCGCATAATTATCAAACAAACGTTCCTCACATTTTCACTGCGGGTGATATGAGAAGAGGACAATCATTAATCGTGTGGGCTATTTCAGAAGGTCGCGAAGCAGCAAGAGAGGTAGATTTGTTCTTAATGGGCTCTACCAACCTGCCTACTAAAGGAAGAGGAGATTTACCTAGTTTATAATTTTTTATAGACTCTAAGATGCTAAGGTTCTAAGATACTGAGTTTTTCTCTTAGAATTTTATTTACTTTTATTCCAATAAACAACATAACTACTAACAAACCCTTGAATTTATATTCAGGGGTTTTGTTTTTTAGCCACAGATTGCACAGATTAAAAGGATTTTTTGTTTGCCCATGAATTACACGAATTCTCACAAATTTTTAATTGTAGATTTTTCGCAAAATACTCGAAACATAGCCCGTGGTTTCAACCACGGGAACGCAATATCTGATTACGTCCAATCTTTAACGTTTCCCGTGGTTGAAACCACGGGCTATGTTTGAAATTGAAATCGGCAAGAAATTAAAAATTAGTGTAATTCGTGGCAAAAAACCTTTGTATCTTTGTATCTCTGCCCCTTTGAACCTCCTACAACGTTACAAAATTTGAAAACAAGCAACTTTTTGTTTAAAAACAAACAATTTGTTACAATTTGTTATTTTTCTACAAATAATTTGCAGTTAGTTAAAAGTGTAATAACTTTGCTCAAAATGATTTAAAAAATGCAAGCAAAAGATTTACTGCAGTTAGCAGACCAATTTGGAAGTCCATTATATGTTTATGATGCCGAAAAAATCCAATCTCAGTACAATAGGTTAACTAAAGCTTTCTCTAAGGTAGAAAACTTAAGAGTTAATTACGCCATGAAGGCATTGTCAAACGTTGCGATTCTTCAGTTATTAAAGAACATGGGGTCTGGCTTAGATACTGTATCAATTCAGGAAGTTCAGTTAGGACTTCATGCTGGCTATGAACCCGAAAGAATTTTCTTTACACCAAACGGAGTTTCTCTTGAAGAAATCGAAGAAGTTGCCGCAATGGGTGTACAAATCAATATCGACAATTTATCTATTTTAGAGCAATTCGGAACAAAACATCCTCATATTCCGGTATGTATTCGTATTAATCCACACGTAATGGCGGGCGGAAATGCTAATATTTCTGTTGGACATATCGATAGTAAATTCGGGATTTCTGTTCACCAAATTCCGCATATATTGCGAATTGTTGAAAATACAAAAATGAGCATTGTTGGAATTCACATGCACACAGGATCCGATATTTTAGATATTGAAGTATTCTTGTATGCAGCCGAAATTTTATTCGATACTGCAAAACACTTCAAAGATTTACAATTCTTAGATTTTGGAAGCGGATTCAAAGTGCCTTACAAAAAAGACGATATCGAAACCGACATCGAAGAATTAGGTAAAAAATTATCAAAAAGATTTAATTCTTTCTGTGCAGAATATGGCAGAGATTTAACCTTGATTTTCGAACCAGGAAAATTCCTGGTGAGCGAAGCAGGTTTCTTCTTAGCAAAAGTAAACGTAGTAAAACAAACAACTTCAACAGTTTTCGCCGGAATCGATAGTGGTTTCAACCACTTAATCCGTCCAATGTTTTATGGATCGCAGCATTATATCGAAAACATCTCAAATCCAAAAGGAAAAGAACGTTTTTACTCTGTTGTAGGATACATTTGCGAAACTGATACTTTTGCCAATAACCGCAGAATCTCTGAAATTACCGAAGGTGATATTCTTGCTTTCAGAAACGCCGGAGCATATTGTTTCTCAATGTCATCCAACTACAATTCAAGATACAAACCAGCCGAAGTTCTTTGGATGAACGGACAAGGAATCTTGATTCGTGCACACGAAACTTTCGAAGATTTACTTAAAAATCAAATTCCGTTACCGCAAGAAGTTGCTGCAACAGTTTAAAATAAAAAAAAAGAGAATATCACCGAAGTCCCGTTTCTTATTTGAGGCGGGATTTTTTTTATTACATATTTTTATTAATTATTCCATACTGTTTTTTAATATTCTCAAAAATGAGGTTTCAGAAAGGTAATCACATAAGAATCTAAAAATCTTCTATTTATAGAAAACATAATTTTAATTTTACAAGAAAAATATTATTTTTGAAACGACAATTTTGTAAAATAAAACTTAAATAAATTCTATGAAACAAATCTACTTATTCTATTTATTTCTTATTGCAAATGCAGTTTTGGCACAAAATACCTGGAAACCTAAATACACTTTTCAGGATAATTTTTCAACAAGCGAAGTGTTTTTCGTAACTTCAGAAAAAGGCTTTGTAGGCGGTTTTAGCAATGATGCAAAAGCTTCTCTTTATTACACTGCTAACGGAGGGACTACATGGACTGAAATCTTTAAAAAGAACAATGTAAAATTTCAATTAACAAGTCTTTTTTTTATTAACGAAAACCTCGGATGGGCAATTCAGGGTTCTGATCTCTACAAAACCGTAAACAATGGCGGTGTATGGTCAAAAATAACCATAAACTTCACCCAAAATGGTTCTTTAAAAAAGCTTTTCTTCAAAGACCAAAACAATGGTATATTAACAACTTCAAAAGGTATATTGGTTACTACAGATGGAGGAGCAACATGGTCATTAGAGCAATTTTTTGACAATAGCAATAATCTGTTAGTATTTGGCAATTATAGCATTGACCGTGCTACAGGTAAAGGATACGCTATTGTAAATGATAAATTCATTTATGAAACAGCAAATTACGGAATAAACTGGACTCAGGTATTTACAATGCCAGCGACGGCGATTACTCCAAAAGCATATAAGTTCACTAAAATTGATTACAGAGGTGTAGCTGTCGGAGACTATTTATATAATATTTTTGGTACAGATGAATATGACGGAACTACTTTTGTAAAAACAGATGACGTTTGGCAGAAAGTACCCAATAACTTCCTTCGCTTTAATCCGGCAGCATCCTTTTCAAATGATTTATTCTTTGGTTATACCGAAGGTAAAATATATAATGCTGTAACAAAAGAAGTTTCTTATACCCTCCCAAGCGATTTTATTGCAGATTTTAGTTTTATCGATAATATTGGCTACGCTATTGGTGTACAGTCAATTTATAAATACGATGCAAGTGTTTTATCAACAGAAAAATTCGACTACAATAAAAACTTAATTATCAGAAATACAGATAACAAAACAATAGTTTTTAATACTACTATTTCAGAACCGGTTTCTTATTCTATTTATGACATTTCGGGAAAACTAATCTCGAAAGAAAACAATATCCTTTTGGATAATAAAACTGTAAATTTTAAAAATACTGGAGTTTATCTTGTAAAAATAACTCACAGCCAAAATGTTATAAGTAGAAAGGTTCTTATAAACTAAGAAATCCAAATATGAAATTAAATCCCGCTCCTTAATTAAGGCGGGATTTTTTTATTGCAGGTTTTAGATTTGTAAACGCCTGTCAGGCTGAGCGAAGTCGAAGCCTACACAAAGTAACCGCCAAGTTTGTCATTTCGACGAAGGAGAAATCTCCGCAAGTAACTCTACAAAGCAGATAAAACATAAAGAAAGAAAATTCTTAAAATTATTTTTATCTTTAGCAAAAAAAAATGCATTTACAAGACGGTTATCATACTTATTACCTCTACATAATAACAAACAAATCAAAAACCGTTTTCTACACTGGAATTACAAATAATTTGAGAATTCGTTTAAGTCAACATACAGATAATAGTACAAAGGGAAACAAAACCTTTGCATCAAAATACAATGTTACATTCTTATTATATTACGAAAAATTCACTTGGATTCAAGAAGCAATTGCTCGTGAAAAAGAAGTAAAAGACTGGCGCAGGGAAAAGAAAATTGATTTGATAAAAACTATTAATCCAAATCTCGATTTTTTGAATTATTTATTTACATGATTTTATAAGTAAATCTCTGCATAGGATTTCCATGCTTTGTAGAGTTACTTGCGAAGATTTCTCCTTCGTCGAAATGACATAATACTTTGTGGTTAACCTTTAACAAATTTCTACGCAATCTTGTCAATAATTAATGCTTAAAATAGAAATTCAATAGTTTTTATTATCACCCAAAAACATAATTATGTTTGTTGATTATAAAAAGTAAAAGTATGTTCTTTGTATAATCTTGAAATGAATCAATTATGAAGAAAAAACTTTTTATTCTTATCTCTATTTTGGCAATAAGCTGTAACAATGATGAAACTAATACTCAAACTGACAAAACTTCTATAAATTTAATCACAGGAATTAATCTTAGAGAAACCTCTGACGATTCAGAGTTACAGTTACAATTCGGGAACCCGAATGTTTTAACAAATAACAAGTTTTTAATTTATCCTAATCCCGCAAGTGAATCAGTTTACATTTTAGCACAAGAAAATGTTACAGATGTATGGTTGGTATCAGCAAATCCGGAAAAAATTTATCAAGATGTAAACTTCAACAACATTTTGAATACAAATTTATATAGCGAACAATCAATTATCTCGCATTCAAATTTTTCTCTTAACAAACAATCTTCAAAGAATTTTAGCGTGAATATCAGTACTCTTGCAAAAGGATATTACAAAGTATTCATTAAAATTGGAGGAATAATTTATTGGGATAACTTATATAAATATGAAAATGGAGGTGATAATGAAGAACAATTTAATACAATAAAAAATTTTTGGAAATAAATTACTCTTGCTAACCAGAGGAAAAAAACAAGAGTATAATTTTAACTTTTAAATAATCATTTTGAATTATAAAAACTTATGGGAATATTTGACTTCTTAAAAACGAAAAAAGTAAACGACGAAACATTCAATTCATCACAATTCCAAAATGAAATTTTAGCTTTTGCTTTATGGAAATTTAATGAAACCAATGATTATTATAAAGTTGAAAAAGAATTATGGGGAATACAAGATTTTGATTTAAGTGAAAAACAGATTAAAATTATTATTGAAAAACTAAAAGTTTTCAATGAAAAAAAGAATTAAATCATCAAAATGTAAATTCAAATATCAGAAAAAACATATTTTCATTTCATTCAAATAAAGAAAAAATTAAATACCTTTGAATTATGAGCACAGCGACAAAACCAAAACACATTGGCAGAAACATTAGCCGAATCAGAGAACTTAAAGGTATGAAGCAGGAAGCACTTGCACAGGCAATTGGTTCAAACCAACAGGCAATATCCATTATTGAAAACAGTGAAACTGTAGATGAAGAAAGACTTGCAAATATTGCAAAAGCACTTGGCGTTACAGTAGAAGCGATTGAAAGTTTTTCGGAAGAAAATGTATTTAACTATTTTAATACTTTTAATGAATCAGTTTCAAATAGCAATTTTGGTCATAATAATATTTGTAATTTCAATCCTCTTGATAAAGTTGTTGAACTTTACGAACGTTTAGTTCAGGCTGAAAAAGACAAAAACGAATATTTAGAAAAATTACTAAAAGGAAAATAATTCCTCAACAATAAAATTCTACAAAAGCACAACTATCTTATGATTTTGTGCTTTTTTTGTAAACGAAAAACAAACTATCAAAAACAAACAAAATGAAACCACAAATACGAATCCTACTTTATTCAATTCTCTTCTTTTTATATCTTACAGCAACTTCCCCTTTGTTATTGCTGGGCGAAAAATTGAAAACAGATCCTTATTTAACTTTAGGTTGCGGGTTTGCCGTTCTTAATCTTATATATGCGTTTTTAGCTTTAAAATGGAAACCTTTATTAAATATACTTTTCGCTGTTGGGATTGCTGCTTTGGCTTTATTTCTGGCCTTGAAGTTTACAAATTTACATTTGCTTTTAAATTACGATCCGTATCAGGTTAAAACGGCAATATTTGCTAATGCTGTGTTTTCAATTATTTTTTGGGAAATTGTTTATCAAGTGAAAATTAGAAGAGGATAAAAAAATATGAAAAACCTACTTTTCTTAGTACTCTTTTTATTCTTTTTCCAAACATCTTACTGCGATGTTGTTCCCGAAAATACACATTATTATGGAAAATGCGTCAAAATAATAAACATAGATGAGTTTCCGGATTATTCTTTTATTGGCTATATAAAGCAAGTATCAGGAGACCACTCTACTGAATCGTATATTATAAATTCTAAAGATTGTATTCACAAAGGATATAAATTCAACATGTTTTATATCGTGGCTGCCAAGAAAAGTTATCTTTTAAATAAAAATTTAGATAATCTTAATTGGTTAGAGGATAAAAATGTTCTGAAAGCTAATATTTCTATCGGCAGCGAGGGCGGATACACTGATAATGACGACCCTATGTCTTTTCTCGAAGAACAGTATAAAATTGTAAAACTTACCAAGACAAGAATTATATTATATAAATGCAAAGAATTATTTGAATATAGTAATGGAGAACCGTTTTCGGTAAAAGAATATGCTTATGAAGAACAAAGCAAAAGTGATGTTTATCCTTTTAAAAATGATGACAGAGTAATTGAAATTTATGCAAACACTAAAATATTTCATTTTTTACTTGCATTGCTGGTTACCATTTTCATCGAAACTCTTATTTTATTTCTTCTATTTAAAACCAAATACAAGAAACTAAGCATAACAAATAAGCTGTTATTAATTACAGGATTCATAACTTCATTTTCAACTTTGCCTTATGTTTGGTTTGTTTTTCCGGCCTTTATAACATCAAGATTTCCTTATATCGTATTTAGCGAATGTTTTGCAATCATAATTGAATCAGTTATAATTTATAAATTACTAAAAGTAGATTATAAAAAAGCGATTTTAGTTTCTATAATTTGTAATGTAATTTCATTTTCAATTGGACTGCTTATTAATTGGAATAGTGTTTATGATATTATTCTGAACTTTATAAACTCCTAAATTAATATCAAATTAAAACTATAAAAACTTAACCTAAACCAAAAACCTATGAAAATTACGATTCCCCTATCGACATTATTCTTATTATTTACGGCAAACCTATTCAGCCAAACTCTCGCAGATTTAAAACTAAAAGCCAAAGAAATTCCAAAAGGCTACGCACCTAACGACGGTCAGATTTGTGTTACTCCGCAGGCTTGTAATTTTTATACAGATATCGAAACCTACAGCAACATTGTTGGAACTGTAAAAAGCAAACAAATACAAAGTTTTAAAAACAGAGCAGACAGCGGATCTATCATGTATTTTGAATTTGATCACGTTTTTAAAGGCGACCGATTTCTGCAGGGATTATTATGGGGAAAAGACGGTCAGCCAACAGATGAACATCCGGAAGAATATCTGGCAAAAGGAAAATTTCTAATCATTTGGAGTTTTCATCCCGACAGTCCAATCAAAGAAAAATCTGAAGCCAAAATAGAGGCGATTTTGAATAAGATATAAAACCTAACCTGAGTTATTCTAAATGGGCAATTTTAATTGCTTTAGAGCCCGAAAATAAAAATTTATGATGCCTTAAATTTCGATTATTTTTTATCGGGAATACTTTTACAAAAAATCATTAGATTTACTTTTAAGTATTTAAAAATCAAAATCATGAAACGACATCCATCAATCGACATTGTTCGCGGAATTGTAATGATTATTATGGCTCTTGATCATGTGCGTGATTTGATGCATATCAATTCGATCACGCAAAGTCCCACCGATTTAGCGACTACTTCAACTTTATTATTTTTTACCCGTTTTATTACACATTTATGCGCACCCACTTTTGTTTTCCTGGCAGGAACTTCGGTTTATCTTTCACTTCAAAACACAAATAATTTTACCGAAACCAGACAGCTTTTATTAAAAAGAGGTATTTGGCTCATTCTGCTTGAATTTACAATCGTCAATTTTGGATTGTTCTTCGATATTGGTTTTCACACACTTTTATTTGAAGTAATAGCTGCAATAGGTTTTGGGTTTATAGCTTTAAGTTTATTACTCAAAATCCGCTCTAAAACACTTGGAATAATAGGATTGCTGATTCTCGTTTTTCACAATGTTTTACCGCTTATTCCATTTGCAGAAAATTCAGTTATAAAAACTGTTTTAGCACCTTTTTTTAGTCCGGTTGTGTTTCCGTTTTCAGGAAGAGCTTTCATCATGGGATATCCGCCGATTCCTTGGCTTGGAATTATGCTTGTTGGTTTTGCAACAGGAAAATTCTTTGAATTGGCAGAAGAGAAAAGGAAAAAACTATTCACAAAAATTGGTTTAAGTACTTTAGTCCTATTTACAATAATTCGCTTTATAAATATTTATGGCGACCCCGCTTTATGGACAATACAAAAAAATGCTGTTTTTACATTTTTGTCTTTTATTAATGTGACCAAATATCCGCCTTCACTCCTATTCTGTTTGGTTACTTTGGGCATTACTTTTTTACTTCTTGCTTTTGCAGATCAATTTCACAGCAAAGTTAAAAAGGTAACTTTAGTTTACGGAAAAGTACCTTTATTTTATTTTGTCATTCATTTTTATGTTATTCATATTTTAACCTTAGGCATGCTTATTATACAAGGGTTTGATTGGTCACAATTTGAATTTGCTTCTGGAACTTTCGGAAGACCTAAAGGCGTAGAAAGCGGCTTACCACTTTGGGCTATTTATTTGATTTGGATTTTTGTTGTTGGATTGCTTTACAAACCTAGTCAATGGTTTGGAAAATATAAGGCCGAAAATATTTTTTGGTGGCTGAAATATATTTAAATAATTAATGAAAAAATAACATCTTAAAGGACTTAAGAACTCAAAAAAACAACGGTAAATACGAATGGGTTCAGCAGGAATAAATCAATTCTTATTATAGATTCTAAAATATTGAAATATGAAAAACACTGTAGAAATTGCCAATCGTTTTAGAGAAACTATTTTAAACGGAACCTGGATTGCCAATACCAATTACAAACACCAGCTCGAAAATTTAGACTGGAAAATTGCTGTAACTCCTGTAAAAAACCTCAATACCATTTCAATTTTGGCGCAGCACATTCATTATTACATCAACGGAATTAATAATGTTTTTAAAGGCGGGCCGCTGGATATAAAAGACAAATTTAGTTTTGACTTCCCTCCCATTACTTCGCAGGAAGATTGGCAGACCTTTTTAAATAAATTCTGGAATGCTGCCGAAGAATTTGCTTCTTTTACAGAACAAATGCCCGACGAAAAATTAGATCAGGTTTTTGTAGATGAAAAATACGGAACCTACAAAAGAAATATCGAAGCCATGATTGAACATAGTTATTACCATTTAGGACAGATTGTTTTGATCAGGAAATTATTGACAGAATAAAATTAAAAAACATAAAAATGAAAACAAAACTATTAGTCTTAATAACCATTCTTTGTTTGGTAAGCTGTAAAGAATCAAATAAAATTGAAAGAGAAAATGAACCTGCAATTTATGGCGTCGAAAGTGAAGATAAAGAAATGAATGCTGCAATTGAAAAAGCCAATCAAACCTTGAATGATTTTAATATTGGATTATCAAATCCTAAAGCACAAAGTCAGGCTTTAAAAGTTGCGTTTACAGATTCAAACGGAACCGAACATATGTGGGTTGGTAATGTTGAATTTAATAATGGTAAGTATTCAGGAATTTTAAACAACGACCCGGAGTTCGTTACAGAATACAAAGCCGGTGACAAAATAGATATTGATTCTTCGAAAATTAGTGATTGGATGTATCTCGAAAACGGAAAACTATTTGGTGGTTATACCATAAAAGTTTTACGAAATAGAATGACCGATGAAGAACGCAAACAATTTGATGCTGAAAGTGGTATGCAAATCGATTAAATTTAAGTAAGTATTGATTATCGATTAAAATACTTTACTTCATTTCTTATGAAAAACTATTGTTTTGGCTTAGCCCCGATAGAGCCGATATCCTCGCAATGAAATGGAGAGATAAAGGCGAAAGCGGGAGAAAAGGTTATGATGAAAAACGAAATTCCCTGCTCCTAAAAAATTTAAAAAAGGCATAGTTGTTGAAAGTTAAAAAAGATATATTTACACCTTCAAAATGAATATCATGCAAAAAATTACTTTTTTATTTTCTATATTATTTTTAGCCTTTTCTTCATGCGGCGTTAAAACAACCCAAGCTTTAATAAGCGATGGTAATTACGACGGCGCAATTGATCGCGCTGTAGAAGCCTTGAGAACCAATAAAGATTCTAAAGGAAAACAAGATTATGTGTATTTGCTTGAAGAAGCGTATGCAAAGGCAAAAGACAGAGATTTGCGTGATCTTGATATGATGTCAAAAGAAGCCAATCCGGCAAATGCAGAACGTATTTACAATACTTATTTACAGTTAAATAACCGTCAGGAAAAAATTCGTCCTTTATTACCTCTTCGTTTATTGAAACAAGGAAAAAATGCCAGTTTTCCGTTTGATAATTATTCAGATCAAATTGTGAGCAGCAGAAATGCGCTTTCAAAATATTTATACGAAAATGCTTCGGCACTTTTAAAATCAAAAAATAAACTGGATTTTAGAAAAGCATATGATGATTTTTTCTATTTGGAAAGCATAAATCCGAATTACAAAAACACCAAAAAACTGATGGACGACGCTCAGTTTAAAGGAACTGATTTTGTGGATGTTTATGCAAAAAACGAAACCAATATGGTGATTCCGAAACTGCTTCAGGATGATTTACTGGATTTTAAAACATACGGACTTAACGACAAATGGACGGTTTACCACAATGCGAGACAAAAAAATGTAAATTATGATTACAGTTTAATCATCAGTTTTAAGGAGATTTTTATTTCGCCAGAGCAGATTAAAGAGAAGGAATTCATTAAAGAAAGACAAATTAAGGACGGTGTAAAAACACTTCTTGACAGCCGCGGAAGACCTGTAAAAGACAGTTTAGGAAAAGAAATAAAAGTAGATAATTACAGAACGCTTCGGGCTAATATTTACGAATTCAGGCAATTTAAATCTTGTCAGGTAACGGCAAAAGTAGATTATGTTGATTTAAAAACGAATCAGTTACTGCAGACTTTCCCCGTAAGCAGTGAGTTTATTTTTGAGAATATTTATTCGACTTACAAAGGCGACCGAAATGCCTGCGACGACAACTACGTTTCCTATTTTAATAAACGTGCCGTTCCGTTCCCGAATAACGAACAAATGGTTTATGATACGGGCGAAGATCTAAAAGCAAGACTAAAAGATATTATTGTTCGAAATAAATTTAGAGGATAATTTACTACTACACAAAAGGCGCATTTTATGCGTCTTTTTTCTTTTATAAATCTTTCACATTAAAAAAATTGCAAAAAAATAATTGCGCAACCAAAAAGTTGCCTATATTTGCAACTGATTAGTTGCGTAAATTATATTTAAAATGAAACGAGATATATTTCAGGCCATTGCCGATCCTACACGAAGAGCAATTTTAGTTTTGGTTTCTGCCAATGCATTAACACCAAATGCTATTGCAGATCAATTTAATACGACAAGACAAGCGGTTTCGAAACACATTAAAATTTTAAATGAATGTGAATTACTCGACGAAAAAAAAGTGGGCAGAGAAATTTATTATCAGCTCAAAATTGAAAAAATGAAAGAAGTTGATCAATGGCTGGAACAATTCAAAAAGATTTGGGAAAGCCGATTTAGTCAATTAGATCAAGTATTAATTAATCTAAAATCTAAAAAAAATGAAATCTAATCTAGTAATGAATTTTGAAGTTGATAAAGAAAATAAAACCGTAAATATAAAACGTGAATTCGATGCATCGCTTTCAGATGTTTGGTCTGCCTGGACAGAAGCTGAAATTTTAGACCAATGGTGGGCACCGGCGCCGTATAAATCTAAAACAACAATTATGGATTTTAAAGAAGGTGGAAAAAGATTATACGCCATGGTTGGTCCGGAAGGTTATGAACGCTGGAGTATTTTTGAATATAGTTCGATTTCTCCAAAAACAAACTTTAAACATGCTACCACTTTTTGCGATGCCGAAGGAAATCCAAATTCAGCTTTTGGAAGTTCATATTGGGATTTAACATTTTCTGAGCAAGGCGATTTGACAGTTGTTGATATTGCAATTAACCGAGACAGCTTTGAAGAATTAGAAAAAATAATCGAAATGGGTTTCAAAGAAGGTATTACAGCTACTATGCAAAGTCTGGATAAAATCTTTGAAGCACGAAAATAAAATAGTTTCAATAAGTAAGAATGAATTTAAAATCTAGAGAATTATGAAATCAAATCTTTTAATGAATTTTACTGTAGACAAAGAAAATAGTACTGTAAATGTAAAACGTGAGTTTGACGCATCATTAGCAAACGTTTGGTCTGCATGGACAGAACCTGAAATTTTAGATCAATGGTGGGCACCGGCTCCGTGGAAATCTAAAACTAAAAGTATGGATTTTAAAGAAGGCGGACGCAGAATATATGCTATGGTTGGCCCGCAAGGCGAAGAACATTGGGCAATTGCCGATTTTACTTCGATTTCTCCGAAAACTAATTTTAAATATCTGGACGCTTTTAGCGACAGCGAAGGAAACTTAAATACTGATTTTCCGAGATCAAACTGGAATGTAAATTTTTCTGAAGAAGGAAATTCAACTATTGTTGATATTGCCATCAAACATGAAAATTTATCTGATTTGGAGAAAATCATCGAAATGGGTTTCAAAGAAGGATTTACCATTGCAATGGAAGGGTTAGACAAAATTTTTGCAGAGAAAGCAAAATAAATCTGTTCAAATGGTATGAAAGACGAAAGCTGCAAAAAATAAAAATTGTAACTTTCGTCTTTTAAATCATTTTTACTTCCATAATGAACAAGTTTTTTATCCTCACTTTTTTACTTCTTTCTTCAACTCTAATTTTCGGCCAAAACAGTAAATCTAAAACTACAGAAACGACTAAACCTTTTGTTTTAGGTGTTATAGATGAAATTCAATCTAAAGAATTAGGCGAAAATAGAATTCTAAACATTTATCTTCCTGAAGGTTATAATCCTAAAGATCAGGAAAAATATCCCGTGATTTATTTATTAGACGGTTCTGCCAATGAAGATTTTATTCATATTTCGGGTTTAGTGCAGTTTAATAGTTTTGAATGGATCAATCAGGTTCCAAAATCGATTGTCGTGGGTATTGCAACTGTCGACAGAAGAAGGGATTTTACTTTCCCAACAACTGTTGAAAAGGATAAAAGCCGATTTCCAACAACCGGACATTCAGATAAATTTATTGCTTTTATCGAAAAAGAATTACAGCCTTTTATTGATAAAAAATACAAAACAAACAATTCTAAAACAATTATCGGTCAATCTTTAGGCGGATTGCTGGAAACCGAAATCTTATTTAAAAAACCATCTCTTTTTAATAAATATGTAATAGTAAGCCCGAGTTTATGGTGGGATAATGGTTCTATTTTAAATCTGGATTCTGAAATTTTTCAGGAAAACTTCAATCAGCAAATAGAGATTTATATTGCTGTAGGTAAAGAAGGACTTGCGCCAACCCAAATGCCGAGAGTTATGGAAGTTGATGCTAATTTATTGGCCGAAAAAATAAAGGCATCAAAAAACAAAAACATCAAAAGTTATTTTGACTATTTCCCTGCAGAGAATCACGGTACGATTTTACATCCGGCAGTTTCGAATTCTTTTAAATTCTTTTACCCGCAAAGCAAAGAATAAAATGAACAATACAGAAGAAAATAAATTAGATAATCCCGTTTGGAATTCGTTGTCTGAAAGCCATGCTAAATTTGCTTTTGACTATAACGGAACCAAATTTTATAATCCGGATTATTGTCCGTTTGGAGGATTTTTAGACCTTGAGAGCACTTTAGAATCAGCAGAAAAATATGCTTCGTTATGTGAAAATTTCTTTATTGTTGGCGAAAAACCTAAAATAGCTGACACTTTAAAATTAAAATTGGTAAAAGAACTAGTTTGTCTTCAAATGATTATCCATCAAAAAATTCAAATAACTTTTGATAATGAAATTATTAAACTGACTGAAGAGCATTCAGCAGAATTATTTGATTTAGTAAATTTAGTTCAGCCTGGATATTTTAAAACCAAAACATCTTTATTAGGTAATTATTACGGAATTTTCAATGATGGAAAATTAGCTGCAATTGCTGGTGAACGCATGAAAATGAACAATTTTACAGAAGTCAGCGCCATTATTACGCATCCGGATCACACCGGAAAAGGTTACGCTAAACAGCTGACTTCGCATGTTGTAAACAATATTTTTGATGAAGGTAAAATTCCGTTTTTGCATGTTGTTGAAAGTAATATTGGAGCTGTAAAACTCTATGAAAAATTAGGTTTTGTTACCCGAAGAAAAATGAGTTTTTGGAATATTTCTAAAAAAATCTAAAATTTACTTTCATTTAAGAACAGATTAAAGTCTAAAAAATAATAAGAAATTTCACTTAAAAAGAAATAGCAGATTATTAAAAAGTTCTATATTTATCCAAAATTAAACATTACCAAAAACCACAATTTTGAAACAAATGAAACTACTTAAATTTTTATTTCTTGCATTGTTTATAATTTCTTGCTCTAATGATGATGAACCTGTAAATAATCCAGATAATGAATCTTTACTTAAAGAAATAAACCCAGATTTATTTTACTCTGACTTTGTACCTGTTAATCCGGGAGTAATGAAGTTTACTTTAGAATATGATTCAAACCAAAAACTTACGAAAAAAAATGGTGGCTTTTTTGCTGTTGCAGGTTCAACTGGTTACAACAGAGTGTACACAAAAGATGTTTATACTTCTTTCGTTTATTCAAACAATACGGTAACTATCGAAGATTTTTCGAGTTCTCCAGATTTTCAAGTAGGGAAAAACACCAAACTAATTACTTTAAGTTCTGCAAATCAAATTATTGCGAAAGAAATTCCAAATACATCCAGTCCTTATTTGGCTAAAAAACAGATTTTTACATATAGCGAAAATAAGCTTGTAAAAATAACTACAACTTATCCTAATGTCCCTTATGATGCTTCAGATCCAAATGATTATGTTAGATCTTATGAGGAGAATTTTTATTATGATGCAACTGGTAATTTGACAAAAACCGAATATCTTGAATTGCATAATGGAGTAAGTAAGGGAGAAAAAATCATCAGAACTTTTGAAGATTATGACAACTCAACAAATCCTTTCAGAAAATTACAATTATTAGAAGAATGTTTCTATCGTTCTCTTTCAAAAAATAATTACAGAAAATATACAGAAACCAAATACTATGATGCTGCTTTGAGCTATGAAAGCAGCAGAATCTGGGTTTTTACTTATGAATCAAACGGGCAAATAAAGATCAAATAATACGATTGAAAAATTATTAATTTAGTTTAAAATTTTAATCATGACACCAAATAAACAAACCGTAAACGAATACATGGCTGCTTTTATGGTAAGCGATCATGAAAGAATTCTTGCTTGCCTTACTGATGATGTAATTTGGGAAATGCCCGGAATTTATCAGCATGTGGGAAAAGAAGCATTTGATAAAGAAATTGAAAATGACAATTTTGTAGGCAGTCCAACGATTCAGATTATAAAATTAATTGAAGAAAATGATATCGTAATTGCCGAAGGCGCTGTTCAGGGAAACATGAAAAACGGAAATAAACTGGATGCCGTTTTTTGCGATGTTTTTGAAATGGAAAATGGAAAAATTAAAAAGCTTACCTCCTATTTAATGTCAAAAAATGCCAATTTAAAGTTTGAATAATCTGCTATTCAAATCTTAAAAAATATTTTTTATATCTTTGCAACACTAATAAACCGCACAAACTCTATGTGAATAAAAATTTCTTTCGGACAATTTTAAGGTAAGCTACAAAACGGCTTGCTCATTTGTTTATTCCTTAAAGAAAGAAATTATGGTTATTTTACAGAATATCTTATACCTACATTCAAACAAAGATTTGTTGTTTGATACAATTACTTTTACAGTTAACCGTCATGAAAAGATTGCTTTAATTGGCAATAACGGCGTTGGAAAATCAACATTATTAAAAATTATTGCCGGCGAATTACAGCCTGCCGACGGTTTATTAAAAACAGATTCAAAACCGTATTATCTGCCGCAGATATTTGGGCAATTTAATCATCTTACAATTGCACAAGCCTTGCAGGTTGAAGATAAGTTGAATGCGCTTCAGGAAATTCTTAACGGAAATGTTTCTGAAGAAAATCTCAACATTTTAAACGACGACTGGACAATTGAAGATCGCTGTAATGAAGCATTGCAATATTGGCAATTACAAGATTTAAGTTTAGATCAGAAACTAGAAACGTTAAGCGGAGGACAAAAAACAAAAGTTTTCCTTGCCGGAATTTCAATTCATGAACCAGAATTGGTTTTGCTTGATGAACCGAGTAATCATTTGGACATTTCGGGAAGAGAATTATTATATGGATTTATAAAAAACACTTCTTCAACTTTGATTATCGTAAGTCACGATCGAAAATTACTGAATTTGCTAAATTCTGTTTACGAATTATCAAAACACGGAATTACGGTTTACGGCGGTAATTATGATTTTTACGCTGAACAAAAGCAAATTGAAAATAATGCTTTGAGTCAGGATATTCAGAGTAAAGAAAAAGCTTTACGCAAAGCAAAAGAAAAAGAACGCGAAACGTTGGAACGTCAAAACAAACTGGATTCCCGCGGCGAAAAAAAGCAAAAGAAAGCCGGAGTTTCGAGAATCATGATGAATACTTTACGAAACAATGCCGAAAACAGCACAGCAAAAACGAAAGGTGTTCATGCAGAAAAAATTGGAGGAATCTCAAAAGATTTACAGGAATTGCGTTCGGCTTTACCAGATATTGATCAAATGAAATTTGGCTTTGATAAAACCAATCTTCATAAAGGGAAAATTCTTTTTACTGCGACCGAAATTAATCATGGTTACGAAAATCAATTGTTATGGAAAAATCCACTCAATTTTCAAATTTTAAGCGGACAGCGTATGGCGCTGAAAGGTTTAAACGGCTCCGGAAAAACGACTTTGATTAAAATAATCATGGGCGAATTACAACCCAAAATAGGAACTGTCTACAAAGCTGATTCTAAAATAATTTACATTGATCAGGATTATTCACTTATTGAAAATGAAATTTCGGTTTATGAACAAGCTCAGAAGTTTAATGTTTCGGGTTTACAGGAACATGATATAAAAATGAAACTGAATAAATTTCTGTTTTCGCAAAATGACTGGAACAAACCTTGTTTCGCTTTAAGCGGAGGAGAAAAAATGCGCTTGATGCTTTGTTGTTTAACAATCAATAATCAAGCACCGGATATTATTATTCTGGATGAACCAACAAATAATCTTGACATTCAGAATATCGAAATCCTGACGGCTGCCATCAATGAATACAAAGGGACTTTAATTGTGGTTTCGCATGATGTTCATTTTTTGGAAGAAATAAATATTGAGGATTTTATTGAGTTAAATTGATTGAGTTAAAAGTACAGTTTGTCATTCCGAGGAACGAGGAATGACAAGACTGCGCAGAACTTTGTCAAAGTTTGAAACTTTGACAAAGTTTTCACCTCAAAGCCTTACAATCTAAAATCAATTATCCCAGCCATCCCTCACGATCCAAACTTCGATATTGAATCGCTTCGGCGATATGCTGCGAAATTACAACCGGAGCATTATCTAAATCAGCAATCGTTCTGGCAACTTTTAAAATTCTGTCATACGCTCTTGCAGAAAGGTTTAAACGTTCCATGGCATTTTTTAAAAGTTCTTTTGATTTTTCGTCTAAAGCGCAAAACTCACGAATTAATTTACTACTCATTTGAGCATTGTAATGGATATTTTCTATGTCTGTAAAACGTATCGTCTGGATTTCGCGTGCGGCGGTTACACGTTTACGAATTTCTACACTGCTTTCGGCTTTTCGGTCGTCTGCCAGTTTATCAAATGGAACCGGAGTAACTTCAATATGAATATCGATTCGGTCTAAAAGCGGACCAGAAATTTTACTCATGTAACGCTGCATTTCGTGTGGCGAAGAAGTATTAGGCATACTTGGATCGTTGAAAAATCCACTCGGACTTGGATTCATACTTGCCACAAGCATAAACGATGACGGATAAGTTACCGTAAATTTAGCTCTCGAAATAGTAACTTCACGATCTTCAAGCGGCTGACGCATAACTTCTAAAACATCTCGTTTAAATTCCGGCAATTCATCTAAAAACAAAACGCCGTTGTGCGCCATCGAAATTTCTCCCGGCTGCGGATAACTTCCGCCACCAACTAAAGCAACATTTCTTGTTTTATTAAAATAGGTGGTCTATATTTGTATATCTAAACAACTGACTCAATGGGAAAAGTAGCTATTTATGCAAGGGTATCGACTATAGAGAAACAAGATTATAAACGCCAAATAAGTGACTGCAAAACTGCAATTGGAAATCTATATACCGAAGATAACATAGAAATCTTTGCCGAACAAATATCAGGTTATAAAGAAAACGAAGCACGACCACAATTAAGCAAATTACTTTCAATCATTGAAAATGATGCTACCTATTTTTCAAAAATCTATTGTACTGAAATTTCACGCCTTGGTCGTGACCCTAGAGCAACACGAAGCCTTATAGATAATCTAACAGATAAGAAAATCCCAATTTTCATTACTTCAATAAACAAGCAAACGCTTGACGAAAATGGCGAGCGTGATTCAACTATGAATATCATTTTGCAGGTATTAATGGAGTTTGCAGATTCTGAAAGCAAGACAATGAAGAAACGAAGCAAATCGGGATTGCTACAAAGCGTTATCAATGGAAATGCTGGCGGTTCTAAAAACCTGCCTTACGGATATACCAAAGACGAAAACAAAAAGCTAATAATTGATGATGAAGAAGCAGAAATCATAAAAGAAATTTTCAACCTTTACAAGCAAGGAAACGGATTTAAGGCAATTGCAAATATTTTAAACTTCAAAGAAGTTCCAACAAGGACACAAAAGGCTTTTGGTAACCAGTTAATGAAATATAAAACGGAAAAAACAGCAGATAAAGTAACTTGGACAGACGTTGCAATCGACAAGATAATTAAAAATTCAATCTATTACGGGCAACGAAGATTTAAAGGAAACCTTTACCCAGCCCCTGCAATAATTGAAGAACAGCTTTTTAGAGAATGCAACGAAATTACAGCAACAAAAACACATCGAAACTATCTCACGACTTATACTTATTTACTGAAAGATTTATTAATTTGCGGGTGTTGTGGTCGCAATTACTTTGCAAAATTTAAGCCAGTTGAAGGTGGCGATAAAGTTTATATATGTTCTTCAAGACTTATCAAAGGTGGCAATTGTGGTAATATTGGTGTTAATATTTCTCTGCTGGAATCTGCAATATATGAAGAGTTTATAAGCAGCGGCAGGTTAGCTAATTATATACAAATGAATAAGGTTGATATTTTTGAGGAATTAAAAACAAAAATAAGCACTCTTGAAATTGATTTAAAAATTGCTCAATCTGATGTAGCAAAAAAAGAAAACGAGAAGAAACGTTTACTTGACCTGTATCTTGCTGATAAAATCGATTCTAATGCATTTGAAAAAAAACAGTCTGAAATTAATCAAAGTGAATTTGAACTTACTACCAAGATTGATTTATTAAAAGAGGAAATATTTCAAAATAAGAAGATATTGGACAAACAAAGCGACAAGCAAACAACAACACAAATGCTTATCGATGCGAAAGACAATAGAACTGAGCTTAAAACTCTCTTTAATCAATTTATATCGAGGATTATTATAAACAAGTTAGATGCTAAAACAGTTCTCGCAAGCGTCTTTATAACTTATGGTGGCAAAGAAATTGGACACCCAATTAAATTATTTTTAAACATTAGAGGATTAATTTCAAGACCAATGAAATATGAATATATATCAGCTATTGGAATAGACTACAGACCAATATATAGAAGAAATATTTTGCTTAATAATCCAGCTAAATTACTATTAGAAGTTGAAGAGAAAAAAATTGTTTATGACCCATTAGGCGAAATCGATGATTTTTTAATTATAAATATTCCATCTGAAAATTTAATAATCATTGAAAACACATATCCAATAAGTAAAAAAAGTTAAGATAATTACCTTCTTTAGTCCGAATATACACTTTCAATAATCTTCATAGCTTCTCTACTAACTATCTTTTCATTCTTATATTCTCTTTCATAGAAGTAAAAAAATATTTTATTGTACTGTGGAATTTCTAGGAAAATGAAATCACCTGACGTATGGAAATAATGAAAAGAAGTATTCTTAGTGGTGCCAACAATCAAATGTGAAATTCTTTTCGACTTATCTTTTGTCGCAATCCTTTTTAGCGCTTTTCTTGTTTGCGTAGTTACTGTTCGCACTGAAAAATCTCTCATATATGCAATAGATAAATCAGCAAGCATTGGAATATAGTGTGAATCTTTGTGCTTTTTAAATTCACTGCGTAAGTCCCATACTTGTATTTTAAAATCTATAATCTCCAACCATCTTATTATTGTCAACCAATCATCAGGGCTGTAGTACGATTTTTTCAAATCAACAACTGATAAAATTTTTTGCACCTTTCTTTCAATAGAATTAAACAATTCAGAATTGCATTTAGCACATAATGGAATAGTTGCTTTAATGTATGATTGGTCTAGTTTGTTTACATCTGAGACAAAAAACTTTTTTGGATTGCTTTCAAATACCCATTTTGGAATAACGTGTTCCTTGGTAAGATTTTTTTCAGTTCCGCAAAATGAGCAAGACGGTATTTTCTTTTTTGTTATTAGACCAGTCAAGTAATCATCAAACAATTTATTCATTACATATTTGCCTTGTCCCCTAGCAGTTTTTCTAATTTCAAGCAATTTGGATTCAATGTTCATAAGTCTAAAATTACATATAACCGAAGATAAGTTTTTTAATAACGATGTAAAATCTCAAAGGATAATAACTATAAAAATCAGGTATTTATACTCATTATTAACAAGAATTACTTGCATAATTTAGCATTAACCAAAAACCTAAAAAATTAATATTATGAAAAAGAGATTTCTTATTTTAATCGTGTTTATTTTTTGTCAAAATCTGTTTTCGCAAGAACTTACATTAACTTGTAAAGTTGTTGATGAAACAGGTAGAGCTATTCCAGGTGCAAGTGTTATCAATCTGAAAGATAAAAAAAAACCCGTTAGCACTGATTTTGAAGGTATGTTTACAATTCCATATACAACAGATAGCGAAATAATTAAAATTAACTATCTAGGTTATGACTCAAAAACGTATCAAGTTAAGGATTTACTAAAAACAAAAGTAATTGATTTGGAAGTTTCAGATGCACAAATGCAAGAAGTTGTTGTATCTGCTTCTACTGTATCTTTTACCAATTACTGGCTAGGAGCAAAAATTGGTTACAATTTTGTTTCTGATTCTGATGAAGATAATTTTATTGGTTCTGCAATTGTTTCTTTAAATATGTTGGAAAGTGAATCTACACGTAATACTTTTTCAGTTATTGGTAATATTGGTGATTTTAAATTTACTAAAGATACTGCTGAAGTAGCTAAAATTGAAAAGCTAGCCCAATCAATTAATGGTATTTCAATAGGTCTTGGATATGAATATAATAATAGAGGCTTTTTTGGGAGGGATATAGGTATCGAGAAATTTAATTCGAAATTATTTCTAACTTCAGTAGCAAGATTTACTACATATAAGAATATAGGTGTTGAAAATGAATCCGTAAATTTTGTTCAAAATGTTAATACATTAGGTACGGAATTTGCTCTAGCAGGTTTCAAAGAAGGTGGTCAATTAACATTAACCTTATGCTCCTCATTGATGTTATTTGACCCTAACAAATATGAATTAATTTTTGATAAAAGAAGAGATTATTTGGTTACTTATGAAGCAACCTTAATAATACCCATACAAAAGAAAATCGGTTTCTTTGTTAATGGTACATTCTCAGATAAATCTTCTGCTTTGTTTTCTTTTGGTATCGCACTTAAGTAAATTAAAAAGCTACAATAAAATTATTGTAGCTTTTTTCTAATTACTTTAATTATTCATTTAATATATAAGTTAGAGAAACAAATTGTTTTTTTGGTTACTTGGCGGGAAAGATGTACGATATTAAAATGCTATTAGCCAATCTGTGCATTTACTTGTTCCGATGGTATTTTATGACCCGCAAATTGCAAAAGTTTAACAATTGCATCCTCACAATCAAAATCATCATTAATTGAAAACATTAAATTTAGTATGGCGATAAATTCTTTATCATTTGAATCAATTATTACCTCTTCTAAATTACTGTCATCTGAGGTGGTATTTTTAATTTTAATTGAAAAATTCTTCAAGTCAGTATCAAATTTAAAGTATAGATTTTTTTCTACGTGCCAACGAGATTTGCCAAAGTTTTTTCCATCTGTTATGAAAAATTCACTATTAATCATATCTGTTTTACCATCAACACATCTAATAAATAAGTCTGCGATATCAACCGCCTCTTTTACTTCATCTTCCTTAGGCTGCTGATATAAATGTTCGAGCTTGTTTCTTAGTGACCTTGTTTTAAAAATAATTAAACTAGGTGCTAAATTTATACTATGTATAATTTTAAGTTTAATAGGTATATTATCATCTTCAAAATCAAACAATTTAACATAATCTGCAAATTCTTTGTTGAAATTATCTGACTTTATACCTAACGCCTCAAATACACTATCAATCTGACAATCAATTGCCCTTTTGGAATTTGTCAAGCTATTAATGTGCCCCATCAGATTACCACCTTTTAGGTCAATTTTTGCCCACCTCAAAAAATCCTTTGGGCATAAATCAAATACTGATTTATCTAATTCTGTACCCATATCAGCACATACAATTAAATCAGTTAAATCAAGTCTTGATGATTTTAAAATGCTTAAAAATTTATCTTTCATACTAAAATTTAAAAAGCTAATCTACAATTTTATTTTTTTTCAATGATGCAAAATGTTTTTTGGTTGCTTGGTGAGTGTGGTGTATGTCAGCGTTCCAAAAAGCCCAAAAACACCGAAACCACCAACTCCTTGAAGTAAAATAAGCCCCGCTAAGGACTTATCTTTTTATTTTGATTTCAGTATGCTAGTTAAGCGAACGGGTCAACCAGTTTGTTATAATAGAACTTACCACCTAACTCTTGGAACGCTTTAGATACTCTTTGAACTGTGCTTGGGTTCTTCTTGGTGATGCTGGCAATCTCTCGAACACTATAAGATTTACCTTTCTGTTTGGCTCTACGTTGAAGGTATTTGATAATATCGGGATGCTTACCGCACAACTCAGCTGGTGTAAACTTGCTACCTGCTTCCCTGCCTTTATAAACACCTTTCTCCTTAGCCAATCTCACACCTTCTGCTTGTCGCTCCCTGAGTGTATTAAGTTCCTGCTCTGCGATATTAGCTAAGATTGTAACAACCATCTTAAACGCTCCCGATTCTTTACCATCAATCAATGAATGCATTCCAATATTATGAACATAGACATTAACACCTTTGCTGGTCATATACTCTAGTGTTTCGAGTATGTCCAGCAGATTACGCCCAAGCCTCGATACCTCGTGCACCGTCACCTGAGTAACCAAACTTGCCTCAATATCTTGCATTAACTGCTGGGCTTTTGGTCTGTCTGTAAACTTAGTTTTACCACTTATAACGTCAATATACAACTTGTCGGTATCATTGGCTTGTCGCTCTATATTTTGGCTCTTATCTGAGATTCTAATGTATTTGGCAATCATAACTTTTTCATTTGTTGACTGGATTGAAACAAAGTTATAAATAACTTCTATATCGTGTTAGGGTTTACCCTAAAAAACAAACAATTATTTCCTTTGTAAATCCTTATTGTCAGCGGTTTTACTGGCATTTAAATTGTATGCTTTGTATTTATCCTGCATAGCATACATAAAAAGCATAAAAAAATGCACCGTATTGTGGCACATCATTCTATAAATCTTTTTTTTAAAGCGGTTTACAAATCAAAACTCTACTTCAACTGTAGAAATTATAGTTTACAAAGCCAAAAAAGTAAATATTTGGGTGAAGAAAAAAAAAGATTACCGACTTACCTTACAAATAGAATACAATTTTACTATATTAGCAAATCATAAATCAGTTAACAGATGAGACCTCTAAGTATCGTTGAACTTGAAAGCAAGATAACTTCATATAGTGATGATATAATATTCAGTGACCACCAGTATAATGAAGAAAAAATTACACAATTCTTTAACTTCTTACATAACCAACCGATATCACGAAGAATTTTAGAAAGAATATACGAGGATTTTCCTAATATACATACTGATTTGCCAAAAAGTGGTTCAAATGTACGTTTGCAACCCAACATCAAAAAGCAAATTAAATCACTTCTTAAAACAAGAGAAGACCAAGGAGCATTTGGTTTTTTTACCATTCAAAATCTTTATGAGATTGAGCGTAAATTTCCGCACCAATACATTGATATCACTGATATTTGGTATGATAGAACTGGCACAAAACACAGTGAAATCTGCGACTATTTCCTTGAAAAATTCTTTAAACCGTTCATTGAACTATTAGACTGGTATATTTATGAAGGTCAAGTTAGAAATGAAAGAGACTACTTTTCTAAAAAAGAAATTACCGAACTTAATGAAAAATTAGATAAAATAATGACAAAACAAGACGGTATTGGTGAACTTCTTTTTGAAGAAATAGAAAATATAAAAGAACTCATTCTATTTTTAAATAAAAAGAACTTACTGGAGGTTATTAAAGGTAAAGTTACCGATACCGCACTAGGATTACTTATAAATGATGAGAATGTAACTTCTTTTATCAATCATATTACAAAAAGCACGTCTTTACTTGGATGAGTAAGTTTCTACTTTTTATTGCACCAATTAGGCATTAATCATTCAATAATCTCCGCTCCGTTTCACCCGTTGGTTGCAGCGAGTTGAAATTGCCTTCTGTTTTTAACTGTAACTTTCTTAAACGTTTTTAGGGTTAGTCATTTTTCCGATAATCAACTATTACTTTCAATAAAAACTGAACTACAAAAAAAACTCCCAGTACTCCGTATGCATAGCGTAAAAAACAAGTAAAACTTACTGAATAGTAATAACTGATTAAAATTGATATATTAAGCAAGATTATAGAAAATATAGTTAGTAATGGTGTGGGATTCGTTTCTTCAGGTAGGATTACTTCCATAAGATGTAGCGAGGCAAAGAATGTCGAAATGTGCCAAATAAATCCTAAAGCAAAAATTAAAGCTAACTGAGCATAAACAGGGAAAACAAAAAAATCAGGCTTAAATAACATAAAAGGAATCACCCAAAAACTAACCACTATCGCCAATGAAACTAGTGTCGATTTAACATTACTGTTTAAATCTTTGAAAAGCCCTGCAAATTCACTCATCTTAATTTTTATTTATTATCTTGGTTTAGAATGACGAATGTAATAAAATTTAATCGTTGATGTAGTTTTTTATTCGCTTGACTTATTTCATCTTCTTTTGGGTTTTCTGTCATACTCAATAATTTTTAATTAATACTAATTAATTGCCTGGCTTGCTTTTCTATTAAGTCTTGAGATGGTTCATTTTCGTTTTGGTTAATGCATTAGCTTGCTAATCTAACCTGTTCTGATTCATCGGTTTCTTGAACTTCAAAACTTTTCGGAAATTCTCGAATCATTAAATCGTCAGGAATCGGCAATACTTTGTCAATCTGTTTAAAGAAATATGGAACTCCTTTTGTTTTACAGTCGTCTCGCAAAATTCTGCCCCAGTCTGTATTAAACGTTCTTCTCTTATTTCCGCTCTCACCTCCACAGATTACCCAGTCCACCAAATCAAGCAACACTCTATCTGTCCCATCATTAACTTTTGTCATTAAATCGACTTTATCCAATTGAGGTTCAACAGACAAAAATCTCTGACCATTTACCTTTGATAATTGAACAATCAGCTTATCAGCAGTTTCCTGATTTACTGGTGACGTTCCAAACATTACATTTTTCGGTGGATTCTGCTTCCAGTTCTCAGGAATGTACTTATTGATGTTTGACGGTCTTTTGGTCAATAACAAGAACATCAAGTTTGGCGAATTAGGAACAACTTCATTAAAGAACTTATCTCTTAACTGACCTGTATTCCAAAATTCTGCCTCACCTTCCACATAAGGATTGCCTTTGTGGTCTACCAATGACATCGATTTTTCGAAAATATCCATCATTGACCCAACGAAAACTTTATGTATTTCGTTTTTCTTTTCAGCTTCTTTCTGAAATCTCTCAAATTCAGTCCAAACGCTTTTAATCATTCGTCTAGGTTTATCATTTCCCCAAACGTCGCTACCTACTCGCTTTGCGATTTTACCCGCATAGCAATTTGTACACCCTTCGTGTACTTCTGTGCATCCCCACCAAAGGTTTGCAGTGTGGTTTGTCCACTCAATCTTACTGTTTTCTGCCATTTATCTAATTTTAATTAATAATACTTGCTTTGCAGTTTTACTGCCCTTGCAACCAGCAAGGCTTTTAGACCTTGCAAATTGATTTAATCTTTAAAAAGAAATTGACTTATCAAATTTCCCAAGTAAACACTTTCTTCTTTATCATCGTTGGTTATAACGATATGATTGTCCTTCGCCATATCTTCACCTTTCAAATGATAACTACCACCATATACCGCACTAACCATTTCTTCAACACGACTCTTCGTAATTCTTGAAAAATCAGATTTAACCTTCACAATTGGACTATTGAAATTGATAATCATTGAAGTTACTTTATCCTCAAAGTTTTGGTTTACAATCGGCTTACCACCATAATTCCTAATAGTTTCGTAAAATGACAAATCATTTAATTCTGCTTGTTCCATATAATGCTTAACATTTGGAATTTCAAATGTTTTTCCTTTTCGCAAATTTGCGATAAACATCTCTTGATGTTTGTTCAATTTAATTTCACTCATACTTTATTTTTGGTTTAAAATGTTAAAATTTTATTTTTTATATAAATTTATATGAATTTCTTTTGGTAACTCAATTAAGTTATATATCTTTGTCTCGGACTTATAGTGCGCTTTCTATAAATTTTTAATTCGAATACAACAAAGGTACGTATTTTATCTGAAATACGCAACTTTTTCCTATATTATTTTACCAACCCCTGTAAAATATGGGCTATCACATCGATTGTCCAGCCGTTTCCTAACATATTGTAACGCTGGGTATCGCTGACCCCTGACGTGTAACCCTCGGGTACGTTCTGCAGTCTCTCATACTCCAACGGTGTCAATTTCCTTGGTTTTCCGTCCTGCAATACTTTCTTTTGGTGATTTCCGCCTTTTAAGCACGTAAGCGTTCCACATTTGCCTTTGAGGTTATAAACACGTTTTAAGATGTCGTGACCTTTGATATGCAATGTAGCTTGTACCTTTTCGTTGTCTCCAAGATAATCAAAGCTTTGAGCGTACCAATACTTGGATGCTGGGTTTTGCTCCACAATATCCGCTAAAACAATCCCTTTGTCTATTGGCTGGGCCGCAACTGGTATGTTTGTCCAATAATAGCGGTCACGGTCTTGGGCAGTTGTCAGATTGCTGTTAATCCTGATTGGTTCGCACTCTAGCGCTTGGCTGATTACGTCACGGTTTGCGTTCGTCATACTAGCAACATTCTCAAAGAGAAAATACTTGGGCTTGGTCTCGTTGAGGATTCGCAGATACTCATAGAACAACCTAGACTTGTCGCCTTGCAGTCCTTGATTGTGCTTTATGTTGTTGATGGTGGTTTGGCTCAGATTCTGACAAGGTGAGCCGCCAAGCAGTAAGTTGATGTGAGGTAAGTCATTTGCTTTGATGTTATGAACATTACCAAGCTGTACAGTATTTGGATAGTTGGATTGTGTTATCCGCATTGCGTATTTGTCAATTTCGCTTGCAAAGTAGTTGAAGTTAGTTATACCTGCTTTGTGCAATGCTAGTTGTCCGCAACTCATACCGTCGAATAGGCTCAGTACGTTGAAGTGTGTTTTTGTCATAATACTTTATGATAAGTATCGACCAGCTTTGCGTTGAAGTAAAGATTATTGTTGAAGTATATTCTTTCCTTTATCCATAAAATAACTTGAACTTTCTCGAATCACTTTATATTTATCTTATATAGTATTTTATTATTTCTTATTATTTTATCTTATTATGACGTACTCAAATGAGTACCGAGAAGTACTCAAACAAGTACCAACCAGTACCTAAATGAGTACTAAGCTGTACTCAAATAAGTACCGAGATTAATACAATAAGTACTCAAATGAGTATCTCGAAATGCTTATAGATATTGTAAGACAAGAAACAAAAACAACTTCAACCACAACTATATATTATGATATCATAATAAAATATTATAGATGAAAAATATTGACTTATTGAAATTTAAGAAGTACCATTGTAAAAATCAGTAAAGATTTCAAAACCTTGGTGCTGGTGGGTAGCTCCCGCCAGCTTCTAGTCCAAGTAAAAAACTAGACTATAACACAAATACTAGAATAAAAATGAATGACAACACAAAAACAACTAACCAAGTTAGAACAGCTTCAACAACAACATAACGGAATACGTTTTATTAGAAGCTATCCAATATTAAACTACATAAAAACTCTTTCACCTACCGATAGGCAATTAATTGAGTTGATATTATCCTACCAAGATAACGGCAAACCTTTTCAAATGAAATACGAAACTATAGCCGATATTCTAAACATAAGCTATCAAACCGTAAAAAACAGAGTTACCAAACTAAGCAAAGAAAAAATAATCATCACCAACCACAAATCAAACTTTAACGGTGTTGATGGTGGTAGCTCTACAAAATTAAGTGTCGATTTAGATGTATTGATAGCTATGATTAAAACCCCAGCTGAAAGTAAACCTGCTTCAACGACTGAGCATACCCAAGAAGCTGATTCGATACCAATAGTTGTAATAGAACAATCAACACCTGCCGAAACAGAAGAACTAACCAAAGAGCCTGAGAAAGTTGAGATAGCACAGACCGACCCAAAAAAGACTTTAATGTTCGAACGCTACAAATCTAAGTTTTACTATTCTAAAGCTGGCGATACAATGACACCAGCCGATTTTCACAGCCTAACCGATAGGCGGTTTATGGACTTGCCCAAAGTAACATCTAGGGTTATGGGCTTGCCAGCTGATAACTTTGACGTGTTTTGGTCAAAGGTTCAAGAGTTAAAAAAAGACCTGCTAGCAACCGAGCAGGCACATCAATAACGAAAAATAATAAAAGGTATGAATGAAAAGAAAATTCAACAAGAACAAGCTCGTAACCTATGTGTTAAATGAGCACAACAAAACAATTAGAATAAGATACTACAAAAGTATGATTGCAATGTATTTCGAAACTGGAATCGTTTACAAGTACATCTTTAAAAACAATAACTGCTTAGAATACAAATACATCAACGGTACGCTAATTGGGTGTACGGTGTGGGAAAACAAAACCCGCCAATCGTTGATACAAGATATTCAAGATTCACACGCAGGAAAACCGCCAGCACCTAACCCACCTATCTATGTTGTCGGGTCTGATGCCAGCCAACCAAAATTATGCAACAATCAAACATTTGCGTACCTTGTTAGCTCAGGTGTTACCGAAAGTAAACCAGCCGAACCAACACGTCAAGAAAAACAAAAGACTTTCTTCACTGCAATAACATCGTTTTTCAATTCCATATAATAAATAAGCCAGCATTTATTTACTGGCTTATTTTATTTTAGATTTCATTTTAAAAAATTTCGCTTACTATTTAATTTTTTCGCTTGTAGCATATATTTATTAATAAACGATAGATTATGACAGCAAACGAAATAAACCAAAGCATCTCGAAAGATGAAGCAATTGGACGAGCAAGATTCAGTGACTTCCAAATAACGCAACAACCTGACTGGGATATAAACAAATTTTCAGAAACTACATCAGCTTCTTGGGATGTCAGCTATTATACTGGAACAACTAGAGATATGGTAATTGGCGAAATAAAAAACAGAAGCAAAAGCGACAATCAGTACGACACTTGGATTCTTGAAGAAATAAAAATCAGAGGATTATTTGAAACCAAAAGACTTTTACAACTCAAATATCCAAATGCATCTATCTACATTCATTACATCAATTTTTACAACAATACGGACAAACCAAGGTTTTGGGATATTACAAACCTTATTCCTGATTTTGAAAGTAATAGCTATCCTAAAAACTCATTCGACCCAAATGCTAAAATAATAGATAAGCTTTCAATGATGCTAAAAAATAACGAAGCTATTAACCTTTAAAAACAATTGAATGAATTAATACAACAATTAAACACCAAATACAATAGCGTACTTAATCGTTACGGTGTAGATACCCAAATCAGACGAGCACACTTTTGGTCGCAACTTTACCACGAAAGCAAGCTTGTGCCAAGAACCGAAAACCTCAACTACTCAGCTGAACGGCTTTTAAAAATTTTTCCTAAATACTTTAAAGATTTAGAGATGGCAAAGCAATATCAACGCCAACCCGAAAAGATAGCAAACTTGGTTTATGCTGACCGTATGGGAAACGGTGACGTTGAAAGCGGTGACGGCTGGCGTTATCGTGGTCGTGGGTTTATCCAGCTAACTGGCCGCAATAACTATGAGGCGTTTTCTAAGCATTTAAAGGACGAAAAAATACTAACAGAACCCGAAACATTATTAAGCGAAATTAATGCGTTGGTAAGCGCATTATGGTACTGGCAAACGAATAAGATTAATGCTGTCATAGATGATGACAACAACTTAAGTATCAAGCGGGTTACGAAGAAAATCAACGGGGGGCTACTAGGCTTAGCAGAGCGTGCTACCCTGTTCAAAGAAGTAAGCAAACTTAAACTTATTTAACGCTTAAGTTTGCCAGCTAATTTTCTGCGATAGTGTTTAGGATAATTCAACAAATAATACTTTTTAAAGTTCTTATGAAAATACAAATCAAGCCTTTCAATATCTTGGAAATATTTAAAAAATACTAAGTCGTAGTCAGGAAATTTTTTAATGTCAAATGTTGGTAAATTAAAAGCAAAACCTTTTTTCAAGAATAAAGAATCTTTTAAACTAAATAAAATTGATTTTAATTCATCGTCAACGTGTTTTCCTGACTTCAAAATTTTATTAATCGTTTTCACGGTAGAATTTCTTCTAATCATTAAAAACGATACTAAATTATGATTTTCATAATTGTATGTTTTTAAATCCTTTACATTATCATATTTTAAACGTTCTTCAAATTCTTTCAGGGTTGGATAAAACTCTTTTAAATGCACATCTTGTTTCAAGACTTTAATAATATGATTACTGTTGCTAATAATAAGATTAGTTTTAAAAGAAATATATGGTAAAATAGATTTTTTTTCTTGTTTCTCAACTAAATAAACATTTAAGAAATAAAAAATATAACCCGCAATATAGGACAAACAAAGATTATCAATTACCGTTTCAGCTTTATCAGCTTTATTTGAAAATATCCAAAATGCATTAAACTTAAAATCTATAAAGTTTATCCAAAATGTAATTATCGATGTTAAAACAAAGATTAATGTAAGTCCTTTTATTTTCATAAGTAGATTAAATTTTAGCTTCTCCAAAGAAAAACAATTAAAATAACACTTTCATTTTTTAATACTTCTTTTTAAGGTTACGTAAAACCGTAATGATTTTAAAAATTTTGCTATTTACTTTATATTTCTAAAATGAGTAAAAATGAAAAAATCGCTTGAAGAACAATATTTAGATATTAGAGTAGAAATGCAGAACCATTTCAAAGAGATGGAAAAGGAATCAAAAATTGAAATGGCTGCTCTTAAAGCATTAGTCACTTTGTTTTCTTCGGTCTTATTGTTTTGGCTATAATTTAACTTAAATTGATTGATTATATTTGTTAAAAATCTCGCAGTATGGAAAACGTATTAACTACTATTCTCAGCTCTTCAATTGTTGCGACTTTGGTTGCAGGAATTGTAACAAGAATTACTGAAGGAAGAATTCAAAGCACTTTTGACAAGAAACTTGAAAGCGTCAAAAAAGAACATTCATTAGAAATCGCAAAATTTCAAAGTGAGTTGGATTCACTAAAAGCAAAGGAAAATTTCAAGTTTACCAAATTACACGAAGAGCGTTTTAAGGTATTAAAAGAAACTTACGCATTACTAAATAAGTGTAGAAACGATTTGGGTCTTTTCGTTGCTGAAATTAAACTTATCCCTAGAGATACAACGTTTGAAAAAAACGAGGAAAAATTACATAAGAATTTCTTAGCTTCTAACGAGGAGGTTGTTAGATACATCGATGATAATTTAATTTTTTTTAGTGAAAATCTTGAATCAATGCTTGCTGAGTTTTTAGAAGAATCTTTTCAAATTTCTATTGATTATAACCCAAACCATCCTGTTAACAAATTAGTATTTCCTCATAGAGAAGTTAAAAAGAATACTGTATCATCTTATCAAAGACTTAACAACAACATTCAACCGATAATGATTGCGATTAGAACAGAATTTCGAGAACTCTTAGGAGCTAATTTATAATTTTAAAATTCATATAAGATTTGTACTATTGTAATTACAACTAAATACTTTATAACAATTATGGCAGAATGGTTTTTAAAAAATGCTGACACAATAATAACAGGGGTTTTGAGCAGTCTAGTTTTTTTATTAATAACAAAGCTTTTAAGCTTAAAAATAGAGTCGATTAATAAAGCTTATAACTATATTGCATCAATTACATTAGGAAAAATTATCTTTTTCTCTATCTATTATATTCTTCCAGTTTTTACGATAGTTAACTTTATTATAGCTAATTATTATAAGACTTTGACTTTTGGTGAGACTTTACCATTTTTATTATTATGTTTCTTTTTTACTTTTACGATATTATTAAGACTCATTACAGAAATATTTAGAGATTTAACTAACTTATTAGTAACTCAAAATAAACACGCAGATATTTCAAATGGTGTAATTAATAAAGTAAATGAACTAACGGAACATCTAATTGCCAAAAATTCGCAGGAAAATCAAGAGTAAATACATATTTAAAAACAAGTCCGGCGAGTGCCGGACTTTGTTATTTTTAATTTATAAACAAAGATTTTGATTATGATTTCAATTGTTAGAAACTTTGTAAAGAATCTACGAACTTACTACGCATCTGTTGTTGCTGGGCTGTCTGCTTAAGTTTGGGCCGCTTTACTTTAGAGGTCTTTTACTTCCGTTGAAATTTCTTTCTTCATTTACTTTTTTTTGATGTTTATTAGTTTCTCAGCTGCGTTGATTCCCAATGCACCTAATGCAAGTATAAGAACCGAATTATTGGCCGCTTCATTTGGAAAAACAAACATATAAGCGCATAAACTTAATCCAGCCACCAAACCAATAAAGCGTTTACTAGATGGATTCGAGTTGTATTCAATTAGTTTCTTTATGTAGTTTAGGAATATCATTATAAATCTTTTTTCTTGCTAAGTTCTTTTGAGAGTTGTTTAATCTCTTGGCTAAGTTCTTTTATTGCCGTAAATAAATCATCTATACGGTTGTTAAGTGTATTATGCTCGGTTTCGATTACTTTGATTGATGTTGTGTGTTCGTTAATCATAGTATCGTGCTTTTGTATCTTTTCAAATAATTGTTTAATAAAATATCCAATTACTGAGATTAGAAAAGAAATAACCGTTAACGCTAGTTGTTCTATATTCATTTGTTTTCGTTTATGGTTATTATAGTTTTAATAAAGGCGAACGTAAACGTCCGCCCGTGTTAAAATTTTATTGTTAGCTGAATACCTTAATTTCAAAAGTCGCTCTATTAATTAAACCATTTGTTAAAGTAGCTGATGAATTGTAAGTATTAATTGTAACAACGCTTGTGCTTGTCGGTACTGCTTTTAAAACCATTACTGCCGCTGTTGAGTTTCCAATTCCAAGATTAACAAGTGTTTTATCAGTTGTAAATACTGTACTACCTGCCGTAGCTGTAAACGTACCAGTTGAACTATATGCAAATGTTAGTGTTGCTCCTAACGTGTTTTCTAATACTGTAACAGTTGGTGCGCTTGTTCCAGTCTGAGTAATCAATCCTACATAGGTTTTATAAGTTCTTACCGAACCATCACCCATTAAGAAATCGTTGCTGCTTGAACCATTACGAACGAACCCACCCGCTTGTACTGTACCGTCATTCTGTACCTCAAACTTAGAAACGTTATTTACAGAATAAAAAGCAAATTTACCTGTATATGTGCTTGGATTTTGACATATCAACATTGTTGCTGCACCAGCACCAACCATATTAATTGCGCTGGCTGTTGAAGCTGTAGACGTATTCGAAAGCCCTAAAGCTGGGTTATTTGATGTTGATGAAACAACACTAATACCACCCGCACCAGTATCTGAAATACTTAAAGCGCAGTTATTAACGTTTGAGTTTACAATTCTTAACACTGAGTTATTTGTCCCTGATACTGTACTAGTATCCGTTAACAATAACTGAGTTGTTGCACTGGTTGAATTTGCCATCGTAAGACGACCCGTTTTGGTTTGGTTTCCCGTTGTTAAAACTGCATTTGTTAACCCTGATATCGCATTATTAACGAACGCAGTTGTTGCAACTTGTGTGTTGCTAGTTCCTGCTGATGCTGTAGGAGCAAACACTGTACTATTGAACGTTGTTTGTCCATTTCTAAGAATTTCAACAAGTGTTGTACCCATTCTAGAAAATCTAAAACCTGCTGAAGTTGTTGCAGAAAAATCGACACCCGCATTTGTTCTAATATCGAACTGCATATCTGCGTTTGAATTTCCGTTTGAAGCTGAACCCATAAGATATAAACCTACCGAATCGGTGCTTTTACCAACGATAACAGGAACTGAACTAATCGAACTTGCATTACCTATTGAAACAGACCCGTTTGTTTGTCCTGAAACGTCAAATAAACCAATAGCACCCGTGTTAATATCCAACCTTCCAACTGGTGAAGTAACTCCAATACCTACACGTCCGTTAGTTGTTAAATATAAGTCGGGATTTGTACCGCCACTTTGTGCAGTAATCAATAAATCTTTACCAGTTGTTGAAGCAACCCCAGTTGATTTAAAACGGTTATATGTTGCGTTTGAACCATCAAAGAAAGTCCCACCGCTAACATCAACAATATGTAATTTTGCACTTGGCGAAGATGTACCGATACCAACGTTACCGTTACGCATAATATCAACCAAAGATGTTGCGTATCTTGTAAAACGAAACGCTGTTCCTGTTGTACCTGTAAAGTCAAGACCTGTTGTGCTTCTAGTGTTTAAAATCATATCAGGACTTGGGTTGCTTTCATTTACACCCGCCATAATTTGCAATCCTGCATTATTTGACGATTTACCAACAAGTGTTGGAACTGCTGAACTACCACCACCATTGGCAAATGAGATTGTACCCTCCGTTTGTCCTGACACATCAACCGTAATACCTGAAAGACCTGTGTTAACATTCAGTTTACCAACTGGCGTGATTGTACCGATACCAACGTTACCCCCTGCCTGTATGCTCATAGGGTTGCTAACTCCTGCCTCAGTAAAAAATAAATCGCTCCCGCTAACTCTTACGTCCCAACGTTTGTTAATTGGTGAAGATGCCGAGTTTACAAGTGACAAAGTCGGAATACTAGCCGTAATCCTTGTGTTTTGCGTAATCAATATGTTTGTACCATCGTCAGAAATTGCCGAATTCCCGAATGTTGAAAGTCCTGTAAACTTTGGAATTACGTTTGTTGTTCCTGTAATAGTTGCCTGTTTACCGTTTAACTGTGTTTGAATTGAACTTGTTGCATCATTATACAGCTTTTGATTATCTGTTTGGTAGTTCTTGTTTGTTGTTTCATTTACTTGTGCAGTTGTGTAGTCGCCTGACATAGCAGTAACCACACCAGCACGACCGAACACGCTAACTACGTTGTCCGCTCCTGAGTGTTGTTTCTCCCAAGTCGTACCGTTATATACAACATAATCACCAACTACGAAATTTAAGTTGTTCACTCCTGAACCGCTAACCGTAACACGGTAAACGTCTCCTGTGTTTCCTGTTCCATTAACCAGCGTAGGTGTATTTGTTGAAGCATTGTAAACTCCTTTGTACTCCATTACGCTATTAGGTAACTGCGAAGTAAGGATTTTGCCCGCACTATCTAACCCAGCGTAACCGTTAGCCTGGTCTTTTTCGCTTATGTCTTGTTTTAATAATAAAGCATTGTAAACAGCGTCCTCACTTGGTGCATATCCTGTTGTACCCTCGTTGATTGTCTGTGTTACCTTAGTGTCAACGTATTCGAATGACGGTTTATAATCCAAAGCCAATTGTAAATCGGCTTGGTCTGTAATATCACCCGTAATATCACCCCACTCAACCGACGTAAGAATATCAGGTTTGTTTTTAATATAAGCGTCGCTTGCTGTATCGTTATCTAACCAGTCAGATTGTACGTTTTTTTCGGCATCTGCTGGAATACCCGCAAGCTTGTTTTTTTCGGCTGTAGTATAGTCGTTTGTGCTAAGACCTTTACCGCTGATTTTATCAACCTTAGTAGCGTATAACTCTGTGAAATTGTCCTCACATTTGATGTTAGCGTCTCTAAGTGTATCACCTAAGTTGTCGTTCGGTGTTGATGTATTAATATGCTTTTGAGCCATAAAATATTAGTACCAGCCAATTAGGTTGGTTGTGTTTTTGTCTTCGTTATTTTGTCCGTACTCAGGTACTGGGTTTTTCTCTATGAACTTGTAAAAGTTCTGTTCGTAGCTTATTGCGATTGATTCGTATGTTTTGCCGATTATCGATAATTCATTTAGGGGTGTGTTGCTCGAACCCTCAGCACCGACTTTGTAAGTTCCTGCGTTGGTTGTCTTGCTTGTATTGATTGATAAATAAATACTGCAAGAGAAAAACGAAAGCATATCTATTACGTAATCGGTATAAATCGTTAAATAAAGCCCGTGAAGTGTTCCATCTGCATAGTCAGTTGAAATCTTATTGTATAAGTCTAGTCCTAAGATTCTCTTTAACTGCGTAGTCTGCGCAATAACAATGCTTGGTGCTAACTGGTCAGGGTCGATGTTACCGCCAAAGCCCACCGTTTCACTAATAGTATTAGGTTTGATTAATATCTTTTGCTTTGCCATTATTCAATGATTTTAGGAACTTCGTTATTGTTTTCAGGTTTATCAATAAGGTTGATATTTTCCAAGTCCTGCGAACGTGTTGAATTGTTGGTATTCTCTAGTTTGGTTTCTTCTTTGAAGTCTTCAAAATCCAGCTCAATACTTGAATCGATTACATTAAAAACCTTATTCAACCCGTTAAGTATTACCTCACGCATTGGGTTTATATGTCTTCTGAATAAACCACGGGTTGCCGTTGCGATTTCGTCAGCATTAGAACTGAATCCGTTACCAGTGTTTGACCCAGCAAATAAAATAGGTGGTGCGGAATGCGCAACAATTAGCTTTCTTTCGGCTTCTTCTGAATAAAAAACGTTTTGCTGGTTAAGCTCAGGCGGTGAAAGCTGGTCAACTGTTGTAGCTTCTTCTAGTCCCTCGTTGAATGATACCAACACCCCGCTTTGGTTGTCAGTTCCTACGATTTTATTTCTTACGTTTTCAGCTTGTTTTTCGGCAACCTCTTTTTCGTGAATACGACCGTTGTTATAGTTTACTACCGTTAACACGCTCATTGCGTTCAAGAAGTGGTTTTTACCAGCATTAGCAAGCTGCCCTTCAACGTTAGCCCAAGGAATACCCGCCAAGTAGTCAGGAACTGGGAAAAACGGCTCTCTCGATGGTCTTCTAACGCTTAGTATTTCTAAGTCGTTACCTTTGTAAACACCTGTATAAACTGGTATAAGTACAGGGCGGTACTTGTATTGTGCGCACCAGTCCCAAGAATACCAATAACCGTTGATATTGTTCTTTTCGTCTAGATTTACAGCAAGCTTTGCAATGTCAATTCGTTCGATTCTAAGCGGTTTCTTTGCTAGTGACCAAATAACCTGTACTGCATAACCGCCAAATAGCTTGTAATCTTGGCATAAAAGCAATACGTCTTCATCTGATATGTATTTCTTTATGTTCTGCCCGTTTATATCATAGATACCGCAACCGTAGATGTAGTTAACAAAAGCGTTAATAATACTTGCATTGGTTGGGCTGTCATCGTAAGCATCGATATAAAGTTTGTAGTTGCCGTTATTTATACCATTTGTTACCCATTTACGCCCGTAAGCTGGTTTAATATCAATTGGCTGGAAAGCCGACATTAATACGTTTGCCTCGAAAGCGAAATTGTTAGTACTCGTAACGGCTGCTGCTTTGTTGTTTGTACTCATAGTTTTGTACGTCCGTATTTTCGTCAACAACTAATAGCTTACCTAAGTAAACCAAGCTGTTGTTATTCGTTATGTTACTTACAGTAATCTCGTACCTGTTACCGCTTTCAAAGTCTGCGGGAACGTCTGTAATTACTATATTTAAATATGAAGCCGAAACTGAAAAAGTAAACACCAAATCAATCATAGTATTGGTTAACTCATTCTTAAGCTTTACGCTTAATTCGTCCATTGAATTTGGATATTGTCTTGGTATGCAGTTGAATTGCTCCAACTGGTTTAATTTGATAACTTTCATATTGATTTTATTAAAAAAAAAGCAGGCATATTAATTGCCTGCCTTATTTTATTAGATTAATTATTTAGCTTACACGTAAGGTTTGATTGCTGTTGCGTAGTCGCTTAAAGCAGTTGAAGAAAGCACGTAGTTTCTTGAAAATTCTGATTCCTCTGTATGGAATGTTACCGTAAAACCGTTTAAGTCTGCGATAGCTCCACCCGTTTGGTCTGTGGCTGTAGTCGCTACCGCTCCGAACTGAGAACCAGCCGCCACGATAGACCCGTCATTCTTTTCTAAGAACAAAACAACCTCACCTTTGATAAGTTCGTTTATTAATTTTACTGTTTCTAAGTCTGTACCTTTTGCAACATTGAATACACAAGGAATATCACCAACAACCGATGTTGAGCGGTTATCACCACCCATTGTTGCAGTTTCTAAATAGTTAACAGTTGTGTTTTTAAGTTCTAACCTTGCGATAGTTGAACCGCTGAATACTGTTGCAAGAGTAGTTACACCCGCACCAGTTACAGAAAGACGGTTTAAGCTGTCAAAAGGTGCAACCCCTACCGCTTTAACCCCTGCCATACCTGACATACAAGCTAACTTACGGCTTTTTGAAATTGATGTACAACCCATTTTTATATACTGTTTTTCTTTTGGTTATAAGAGTGGTCGCACCTTAGCACGACCAGCCTTATTGTTATTTTTATCCTTGAATTGTGATGTATCTTTGGTTAGTTACCCACGTTGCAATTGATTGTTTGTTTTTGATATATCTTTTTTGAGCACCGTTCGCCATTTTGTCAACTTCTAAGTAAGAAGCATCACCGCTTAAGTCTAAAAGAACTTTTAAGTACTCAGGTAATGTTAACATTACAACTCCTACCATTGGGTGAAACTCGATTTTAACACCGTTGTATGAGATAACCTCGTTTGCTCCTGAACCTTCAACAAGGAAGTTGATATTTGAAGCTGCACCAACTGAGTTGTTAGCGATTTTGATTAATTGTCTGTGTGCTAATGGTGCGAAGATTCTAGGTTCTGAACTTGTAGCGTTGATTACTTTGTCAGGCGCACCAAGGTATAATTTACCGTATTCAGCTGCGATGTTTGCCGCTGTGTATGTAGTACCAGTTAATTTAACTGTGTCAGCAATACCTGCACCCGCAACCGTTTTGCTGTTTGAGTCGTTGTATAACGCTCTTACTGGGATTGAATCGAATTCGCTTGTTGGCATTGCTGCAACTGCTGCTTTGAATGAAGCTGATAATCCTGTTAAAGCTGCAACTGCTGATTTTGTAGCTGTTGTTGCTCCGTTCCATAAGTGGCTTTCTAAGTCTTCCCCGATTGCTGGCGCAACCTGAATCAAGACTTTTTTATCAAACTCGTCAGATACTTGGTTGAAAGCACCCTTAGCCATTGATTTTTCAAATCTTGTACCGAATAAAACAGCGTCGTCGATAACGTCACTATATTCAATTGATTTTAACGCAACACCTGTTTTGATTGCGCTTAAGTCAATAGTTCCGTCAGCTGTTACCGCATCTGTTGAACCCGCTTTCATTGTTACGCTTACTTTAGATTCGTAAACGTCCGCACCTGATTTAAAACCTTCTTGAATGTCGATTACTCTATCTCTAAGCGTTTTAGAATCTGCATATAATTCTGATTGAATTTCTTCTAAATCAGGGTTTTTCTTTCCCCCTGCATAATTTATTGCCATTTTTTAGTTAATATTACTTTTGCTTGTTATGTTGCATTTTTTCGAAATTGCTCATTTCGTCGTATGATTTTGTGGTTGCTGGCGGTATGTTTTTAATTGCTTCCGCTGCTGGCGTTTGCGCTTTCATTTCTGTTAGTTCTGCATCCGCTTTGATTTTTTCAGCCTGTAACTTCGCTAGTTCTTCTTGGGCTGTTGCCAAGTCTTTTTTCAACTGCTCGTTTTCCGCTTTTAGGTCTCCTTGGTCGTCCTTTGCAGGCTCGTCAGCTGGTGCGTCCTCTGCTTTTGGGTCTTCAGCTGGTGCATCTGCTGGCGTTTCGTCTGCCATTTCTTCAGCTGGTGTGTCCTCTGCTGGTACTTCTTCGGCTGGCTTGTCTTCAATTGCTGTAATCGTTCCTAAATCGTCAGTTTTATAGATTTTTGAGTCGATTTCAACCTCTGTATTTGCCATTGGTTCACCCGCTTTGTCTGTCAAGATTTCACCCTCTTTTAATTCAATCGCAAATACTTTTTTATCACCGCTTGCGAACTCTTTTTTGTCCTCATTAGCCATAAAAAAATCTTTGATTGATTTGAAAATGCTTTTTTTGTTCATTGTCTGCTTATTGTAATTCTCATTATTGTTAACCTCTTTGAACCCAAGGCGGGCTTCGATGCTCAAACCGTCAAGATTTCCGTTTTTTACCTCGTTCCAAACCTCTTGGTTATCGATTTTATAGCCCATCATCCAAGTACCTGCGGGTAAGTTGAAACCCATTGCATTAGATTTATCATTTGCTGGGTCTTGAACAATCCAAGATTCGAAAGGATAAACCCCGTCAATGTTTTCTTTTTGGTTGTGGTTGATATTGGTTGTAGAGTTGTGACCGTTTTTGAAGTAGTTTTTTTGCAACTGGTCGATTGTGTCTGACGTATAGAAAACCTGTGCGTTTTCACCATTTACGTCTGCTCTAAAGATTAACTTGTTAGGTATCATTGCAGGTGCGTAAACGATTTGTTTTTCGTCTTGCGTGAAGTGGAAAATTTGAGGTTTTTCAGCGTTGAAGTGTAGTAAAGTAGTTTCGAGTGCTGGGTCTTTCACAAGTGAAACCCTAAATACACCCTCTTGGTCTTTACTAAATACTAATTCATACTTTTTCATATGAATATTATAGATTGAAAAGCACTGAAAGTAAACGTTATGGGTTATTTTTTTTTAGAAGCTGTTAGCTTCAACTTTCTTATTGTCTAATGTTTGTTGTGTCGTAACTTCTGAACTTACAACATAAGCTTTAATTGGTGCTTGGTTTTGCGAATTCTTAGCAACAGCACTGGCAATCTGATTCTCGCTAGATGCTTGAAAACTCACCTGAGGTGCTGCGGTTGCCTGTGTTCTTGTTCCTCCACCGCTTGACGTTTGGCTTGTCGGCATATCTGTTGCAGTTCCAGCACTACCCCCACCCCCTACGGCTTTTAATGCTTTACTTGTATTGGCAATAATGCTGGCCGCTCCAAGCGCACCAGTTGCAATGTGAACCGCTGACCAAGGCAAACCGAAGGTTAACGGGCTGCTTGCCATATCTTGCGAAACAGCCTCAACCGTGTTAATAGCTACCTTACCCAAAGCAACTGCACCATCTGCGACAATGATACCTTTTTGTACAGCTTTGTTCTTTTCGAATAACGATTTACCAGCAGATAGGGCCGCAGTTCCTAAAGCATTGATACTGTCCTGCTCTGCTTTCTTCTGTGCAAGTTTTTTGTCTGCGATTTCTTTTTCTTTATCCGCATTTGCTTTGGCTAAATCTGCCTGAGCCGCCCAATATTCGGTGTCTTGCTTCAATTGAGCCTCTTTGCTCTCTTTGTCTAACTCTAGTTGAAGCGTGTTATACTTCTCAGTTAGCAATGCTTGCAGGTCTCCCGTGTCTTCACCCTTTTGTCTGAACGCTTCCAGCTCTGCAAAGTCTCTTTCTTTCTGCAAGTCTAGCTTTTCTTGGGCTGTCTTTGCGTTCATATCCTGATTTGCTCGAAATGTCTGTATTTCTAGGTTGTTTAAGTCCTCAGCAATTTTCTTCTTAAGTTCGGCTTCGGCTTCGGCTGCTTTTTTAATCTCGTCAAGACGTTTTTTATTGGCATCCTCTTGCGCTTTAAGCTGTTCGTCGTAAGCCTTTTTTCTTGCGTCCGTTTCCCTTTTGGTTTCATCAACTAAAAACTGGTTATTTAGGTCAATTCGTTCCTCTTTTAAATCGTTGGTTTTCTTGTTATAGTCCTGCAATTCGTTATAAGCGTTAAGCATTGCTTCTTTTTGCGCTTTTAAAGCCTCTTCGCTTGCGTCTTTTTCTTTCAGGTCTAACAGGATTGAACGCTCACGTAAAAAGTTGGTCTTCGCAATCATTGCGTTCTTTTGACTTAATCTGCTGGCTTCGTTGATATGTGCATTTGCCAAGGCGTTAACCTCTTTTGCGCTTTTTCCGCTGGCTTCGGCAAGGTCTTCTTCAAGTTTGTTGTTACGCTCCAACTGTTTGAAAGCCTCTTTTCTAGCTTCGGTAAGTTTCTTTTGAGCCTTAAGATTATCTTCTGCCGCTTTTGTCTGTTTCTTTTCCGCTTCTTCATTGGCTGCCAGTGCTGACACAAGTAACCAAATACCAGCCGTAAGAGCTGCCACCGCCAAAGCGATTGCAACAACTGGATTGGCCGCCAAAGCGATGTTATACGCCCATTGGGCAGCTGTAAGAATACCCGAAGCAACGGCACTTAAGCCCTTTGCAATAATGTTCTTTTCTTCGGCCGCTGTTTGTGCTTCTGTAGCTGTTGCGCTGGCAATAATCGCCATACGTACAATTTTAAACTGTTCCCCAAGTTCAGCAAGTCCTTTTAAACCCTCAGCGAAAGCCATAGCAGCTTGCATCTTGGCAAGCACCTTGGTTGCGTCTTCACTTTCAACACCCAATACACCAATCGCACTGGCCGCAAAATTTATCCCAGTGGCCGCAATTTGTGTAGCTGCTCCTAACTTATCCTTAAAGGTTGCTGCCGCTGCATCGACTGCCGCATCTGTTAAAACCTGCGTACGTCTATACTCACCAACAACCTGTAATAATCCTTGGTACTCTTCGCTAGCTTGTTGTCCAGCAAGTGCCAATTCGTAAAGACGGTCTTCGGCTTCCCCCATACGTGTAGTAAGCGGTTGCAGTTCTCCATAAACTTCCTCAAAGGTTGCGTTTAAGTCTCTCGTACTGTCTGCCGTTGCGGTGATTTGCTTTTGTAAGTCGCTTACCGCTTTGGCTGCGTTTATGGCTTCTTTTGAACTTGCCCCGTATTGATTTGCCATTTTGGCAAGTTCTTTAACTGCTAAATCTAGTTGCGCTTTGAGTTCCTTTTGAGCCTTGGCGTTTTTTTCCGATTCGCTCGTATTGTCGCTTACGCTGTCAGTTGTGTTGTCGATTGCGTCGGCTAGGTTGTTAACCGTTCTTTGTATTTCATTTGCATTGGTATTGAAATTCAGGTTAATATTTTGTTCTATGTTCTCGTTTTGTTCTGCCATTCTTAGTAGTCGTAACTCACTGTTTCAAAGTGTAATCGTAATGCTTGTACCTCACCAGTCCATTCTTTTAAAATGATTTGAAATTGAGACGGTGAAATAATTTTAAAGACGTTCTTACCTAATGAAGACCCGTTTTGAAGCAATACCGAACTTGTCGGCACTTGTTCGTACCAGCTTTTTACGATGTAGTTATTGTTTGGGTGTGAGTTTTGAAGGTTAACCGTAATGACAGTGTTGTTAGGCATTGACACACACGAAACACTGTTAGTATTTCCGTAGTGGCGCAGACGGTCGGATAATTGAATACCTAATTCGATACCAACCTCAACACCTCCAAAACTCCCGTTGTTGGCTGTAATCATACCACGATTAAGAGGCTGCCCGCTTGTTGATACTGGTTGAAGTGTTTCCAAGTAATCAATTAAAGCTAGTTCAACTGCTCTATGCTCAGCAGGTTCTATGTTGCTGTTATCAGCTAAATTTGTGTTTACAAGTTCTTTTAATTCTTCGATGGTTAAAGCCATTGTTTAAAATCATATTTTTTTCTTTTTTCGTTATAGTATTTGGTATTGTGTTGAATCGTAACCCGTCGGATTATAGTTGTATTCAGTCGGAACAATACCGTTGTTTAAATCGTCTAGTGTTATATAATTCAACAAGGTTAATTTTGTCTTCCCTGTCGTAATATCGATGTTCGCATCCAACACACTGAAACGGGTTTCACCGATGATAATATCATTTTGAAGTCTAAACCCTGTTGGCGGTTCGTTCCCTCTTGTTGGGTTAACATAGATTTCGGAACTAGGCAAGTATAAATCGTACTTGTGCGAAAGTGAATTAACATTTAAAAGTCTTGTCGTTTGAGCCGAATAATATCTTTGGTACAATGATTCGGTTTTGTCTTTGTTTGTGTTGTCACCGCTCACGTCGTCAATTAGTACGCTGAAACCTAGAGACTGTTTAGTATTTGCGAACCAAGGCAACATTAACATATAACTGTTAATTGGGATGATATTCGTATCAGCCAATAAAAACCCAAGTTGCACACCATTAGACAAGTATGCAAGATTGTTATTTACAAATAAAACAAGCTCGGTATTGATTGGTTTGTAACGGTTCTGTTCGTCGGTCGCTTCGTTACTAAATCCATAATACGTTTGCAGATTTGTATTTAAAACACCTCTTGGTGGTATGATTGTATAATTAGTCACAACGCTGAACTCGTTAGCCTTACCGCTGTTGTTGTCCTGACTTATTTGTCCGTACTCCAACCCTGCCGTATTACCTGCCACGTAGTCAACGTTAGATTTATACTTGCTCGTTGTGTGCTTAAAGTTGTATTTATTGTATTTATCCTGAACCGATTTTGTATAAGTTGAAGCGTTTACATATGATGTATAATCAACTTCTTTCTTAGCGTAAATCTTATGTTCTTCGTTAACGTCCTCAATACTTAAAATCTGCAATTGATTTTTATTTACAATCGGGTTATAAATCGATAAGTTGAATGTCTTAAGGAATGATTGAAAGAAATCAACGACTTTCATTTTTGGCAGTGACTGTACAAAGTCGATACCGCCCGAAGCCCTGAATTTTTCGTTACCATCTGAAAAACAACGTTGTGCAATTACATTATAACCTTGTAACCACCCCCCGTCCTCATTGGCGTAACCGTATTGTGTGTATATATTGGTAACTTCCCAGCTTGCTAGGTCGGCTTTAAATAATAAATAGAATTCAATCGATGGATATAGTTCGTAACCTTCTGTGTAATTATCGAAAAGTGTGTCAGGGATATCAACAAATACGTTGTTATTACCTGTCACCATATCAACCGAAGCGTTAAGTATTTCTTCGCAGTCTGCAGGTGCTTTTGTCCCATTTGGTCTGCGTAATGAAATGTTTATTTTTCCGCTTGCGGTCTGCAATACAAGGTTTGTCAACTGAACACTAAACCTGATATATTTTGTTGTTCTTTGCAACGTGAAAATATCGGGCATACTTAATGTTGCTTTATCACCAATATTGATTTTAATAGCACCGAAACCATTTTTTAAACTATTAGAAACGTGATACTTAAAAGGCTCTGCGCCCACTAAAAAACCAGGCGGTATGTCAGTACCAAAGAACGGTACAATCTCAGGTGTGGCAGGAAATTGCACACCTTGGTTAAATGCGTCGAATATCAATAATTGACAATATATTGTGTTGAATTGGTTACTAAAATTAATTACGTTGTTGTCGCTAAGCTTCTCTTCCGAAGCTGCACCATTAACCCAAACATACATTTCATTAAACATCTTGTCGTTTCTAAGTGGCATATTAACCTGCAAACCGTATTTCTTAAACATCATTTCAACCAACGCACGATAACTAATTGCGGGCTTCAATTCAGTTGTTTCAATTGGCGTTAACGTTGCACCGCTATATATTGTGCTATATGCGATATTGTCGGTTACGTCCTCAACTTGGCTATAACTCCAAACACGGTTATTTGATGCAAGAGGTGTTATGTAGTTAATTACAATGTCGTTTGCGCTGGTTGTTCCGCTGTTAACGTAATCTAGTTCCTTGTATAATAATTGTTTTGCGTGTATAGAATCTCTTGCAACCGTTGGCGTATATTGTAAGCTGGTTGAGCCTGTTAAGACTGTTGCCAAATCACTGATTAAGTCGTCACCTATTCGCTCTTTAAGGCTTTTAAAATCTGTTTCAAAACTTCCCTGTATTGAGGTCATACCGTTATTATCATATTTCGCCTCTTCAACGTTGAAGTTTCCTGTTAGGTTTAAATTACCGTCAGTGTAAATCTTGCAGGGAAAAGAGCCTGTAATGTTGGCTTTCTGTATGTCCGTATCACCAAAGAACAAAAGAGCCTTGCGGTTCTTCGGTGTTGCTGGAATGCTGAACGATAAAGAATAAGGCGCAAATACTTTGCTTAAATCTGTTAAGTCCTTTTGCGTATATTTTACGTTGATTGATTCGTCTTCGCTAATGTCAAGTTTAACGTAATCTGTTGAACCGCTGAAAGGTGCTATATAAATTTCGGTAACTACCTGTTGCATTATTTAATATCTAGTATCTTGTTGTTAGTTTCGTCGAACTTTATTGTATATTCGATGTTAACTTTATTGTTTAGCCTTGTCATATTAACAAGTTCCTCAGGGTTTGAAATGATTACGGGTATTTGCTGGAACGTTGAAAAGTAACCTAAGCTTTCAGCCGTTACTGTATCATTATCAACCGTAATTGTAGTATCGTCAACCGTGATATAAGTATTATCGACCGTGATACCTGTAACCTCTGTCGATGTTCTTTCATCACTGAAACGAATTAAATAAACCTTTGGGCTGTAAATAAGTTCTTCAATCAATTGTGTTGCCGTTTCGTCAATATGACCCGTGTTAATTATGTATGTCTGTGTCACGTCTATTGTGTCCCTAAGCGTTGAATGTATCTGCGAGTTATTAATTCTGCTTGGGTCTCTAAACATTCTATTTGAATTTGTTACACTTGTCTTGCTTGAAATTATTGTTTTACCAAATGGTGTAAAATAATCCCATAAGCCCAGCTTATTTAAAAACACAATCAAATAGCTGTCCTTTGCGCAAAAGCTTTGGCGTGCTGACGGTGTGATTTTGGTTTGTGAAATCATATTACCGCTAGTGCAAGTACTTACCGCCTGACCGAAGTTGAAAGTATTTTCGAAATAGTTATCAATGTATTGGTTGTAGTATCTCAGCGGGGCCGCTTTGAATATGTCTGATTTGTTCGGTGTAATTCCGTTAGTTACCCCTGAGTTCTGTTCGTAGTTCCATCTATAACCCATTGTTGCAAAACAAGTAGGACGTACAACCGTAGTTGATACGATAGCGTCGGTTACGGGTTCTTGTTCTAATACTTCGGTTATGATTTGGAAAAATACACCCTGCCCCGCTTGTGCTGGCAATGAGTAAGGATTCCAAGCAAATTGCGGTTGATTTGTATTTGGTGCATTCTCAGGACTTACTAAATATGATTTGATTAAGTCGGCAATGTTGATTGTAATATATTCGTCTGAACGGCTAACAATTTCCTTTACTAAGATTTGGTTTGCTTCCCCTAATTCAGTGCTTTGGTCAGCGTTCCAAATCCAAAGATAATGTGTTACTTTTTTTATCTGATTACCAACGTTAACCGCTGTTTGTCTAATATGAATTGGACTGTTGCAAAACTGGATTTTATCGGGTGCGTCGATAACTGTTTTTAAGTCGTTTGTTAAATCAGGCATTTGTTGTAAATGGTTGTATGAGTATTTCCGTTATTTGTGTTACAATTGTTTTTGTTGCTTCGTCGATATGTCTGTCAACCGACTGCATTAATTCATTTGGGTTCTGATACGCTCCGTAATAAACCTGTCCAAGCCAAAGCGTTGTATCACTCTCAACCCTGTAGTTTATCGAATCTCTGAGCGTACCCCCTGCCTTGTTCAGGCTTCCAGCTGGGCGCACTCGGTCGGTCTTGTAAAAAGTGTCCTGCGCAACCCTAGAATTCTGTTTTGCTTCGTCGTAAATAATCTCACCGAGTTTTAAAAGTTCTTCTTTGATAATCTTATCGGCTTCTATTTGTTCCTTAGTTCTTCGTTTTCTCTGAATCTCCATCGTTTTTGCGTAACTTTTTTAGTGTCTCGACAAGCTTCTTAAGGTTTGATGTTGTCTGTTTATTGCTTAGTGCAGGGGTCGGGCTTTTCTCAATTGTTCTACCGCTTTTCTTTACGGTTCGTTCTTTTATCCTGCCGTTGAAGTCTGTACCAATAACCTGATATTCGACACCCCTAGGCATCAACCTTCGGGCTATCTGTTCAAGTTTTGAGTTAATACCGCTTGGGTTGTCCTCTCCGTAAAACCCGTAATACATTTGTCTAAAGATGTACTTACCGTTTGTCACCGTGTAGCTTATCGAACGTTTAAGCGTTCCTTGGTCAACGTGTGCCTTTGCTTTGGCTTCGTCAATAATCTGTTGTGCAATCTTTCTTACTTCGTCGTCGCTTAACATATCGTGCCTTGGTTAGGGATTGCCAACTCTAAATCGAATTGCACACCGTCTAGTGAATTGCGTGACCAGTCCTTAAGTTGTCTTAGCGTTGATTGTGATGTAATTTCAATATTCAATTCGTTGTAGTCTCTAAGCAGTTTATTTAATAGCTTATGCGCAATTGAATGTGTCTCGCTTACGTTGTCGATGTAGTTCGAATCGGTTAAGAGTTTGTTATCTGTTTGCGACGTTTTAAAATCACGTTGTTGGACTATCGTAATACGATAACTTGCTAAGATTTGGCTCTCTGTAATATCCGTATCTTGCAAATCCAAGTTCACCAGCGGGTAAATATTGGCTAACTGGGTATCAATTCGAAGACTTGATAACGTTGAAATTGTGTTTACCAGTTCATTCTTTTGAAATTCTTTGATAAGCCAGTCGTTTAATAGATATATTTCATTCATTTAGTTTTTAGTGTTAATACTACTTTATGTTTTCGACCAGTCTTTTACGCAATAGGTATTCAGCCCAAAAGAAAAAATCGTCTGTTTTCCATTTGTCAACCTCTTTGTATTTGCTTAAGTCTCCGTTTGTTATCAAATAATACATTTCAGGATAACCCCCGTAATGCTCGTTAAACGCTTTACGCTCGTATAAGCCCTGTGTTTCTTCCGCTGGCGGCTGATACATATAAGGCGGGTTGAATATATACGGGTATCGCTCTTTATAGCTTAACAAGCTTACAAGAAAGACTTTGTAATTACTTCAACTTCGGCAAGGCTTACTTTGTTTACGTCAACTGGGATGAGCTTATACTTAGGTTTAAGTAGGATTTTAAGAAGTGCCTCAAAATCGTTTTCACGCTGGAACGTATCAACGTCGATAAACTTGTCTATTACGCTTAAATCACCGTCGTACTTGTATCTGAACTTAACACGTTTCGGGTCGGTGTGCATTGCTTTATTGAATGCGTCTAAATCAGTTGTTTTAAAGTACTCCTTAACCTTGCGTTTAATAAGTTCAATATCGGTTTCGTTTCCTTTTATGTCCTCGCTAAACTTGCATAAGGGTAAGTAAGGAATATCATTTTTGGTTCTGTAAATTCTGTCTGTAACTCTGGGCATTTATTTGCTGATTATATTTTTTAATTGCTGAAATTTGTACACTGCTTTAAGCAATCCAAAATCAACAATGTCGTTATCGCTGAATAGTTCTTTGAAAACCTCTTCGCTCTCTAGTTCCGTTTCTTTCAATTCTCTATAAACGTTTTTCAGGAACGGAAAAATGTTAACCAGCATCTTAATACTCATTTCGTTGTGGTCTGCTGGCTGCTGTTTGCACGTCGTGCAAGGCTGTTTTTTAACCATATAATTTAGTGTTTTATAATACCTGTGATTTCATACCGTAAAGCTTTTTAAACACAGCATAACCGCCCGCCTCGGTGATGTGGTCATAACCGCCCGACTTATCAGGAACACCGTTTTTGTAAACTTGATTTTCCAGTGCTTCGGTGTAGTTGGGGCAAGTCGTATCGTTTACGTAGTACTGCCCGTTTTCAAAAGCTAGGTTAACACTGTTTACCCTGTCGCTAATCGATGGGTTTTTACGTGGTGCGTCAATGGTGAAACCATTTGATTTGATAATATCGAAATTGCTTGCTCCGTTGCTTGCTCTCGATGCACCTGACGCATCGGGTATGACGTATATTTTATTGTTTTTGTATCTCTCTTTGAGAATGTCGCAAACATCTTGCGTATTAAACCCATTTGTAATCTCATCAACTGCGTGTATAGCACCGTTTCTCATTACGTGCACAACCGCATTCATTTTTGTAACGTTGAAATCCAGCCCGATATATAAAGAATCGCCGTCCTGTATGGTTTCAGTTGAACGATTTACCTTTCTGTTGAACGATTTATATACGCTCGAACTGTTCAAGTTGACAAACTCACCGTTGATATAGGCATTAAATAAAGCCTCGCTGTAAGATTCTCGTAGGGTTTCTATGTAACCAGCTGGCAAAAATGGGTTGTCGTACGTTCGTGCTCTAATTACGTTCTTGTTTGTTGTCCATTCCTTGACGAAAAACTCATAAAGCCAGCCGAAACCCTCAGGCGTTGAAACCGTATCAACACAATTAGGCTGGTTATTTGGCAACTTTAACCTGTTACGCCCTAGGATTCTGATAAATATATCAGACATTTTACCCTTTGGCAGTGTGTCGGCTTCGTCAATCATTGAATAAGCCACTTCATAACCAACGATTTTGTTCGGGTCGGACATATTACGCAATAGGATTTTACCGTAATCCGTGGTAATTGTATTGTCGTGCTTGTTAATCTTGAACTTAATACCAAAATCCGTTAGTATCTCGCTGAACTTAGGCAAAGCAATATCTTTGATAAGTGCATACGTTGGCAGATAATACGCCACGTTTAAACCGTTATACTCAATCTTTTTAATGACTGTCTTTAAGACCCCAGCGTGTGACTTTCCCGCACCATATCCACCAATTAAAGCAGTGTGTACCGCATTAGATAAAAGAAACTCTTTTTGGTGTTTAAGCGGTGCTATCATCAGCTGCATTAATATCTATAAATTTAATCGACGTTATCGGTGATGTTGTCGTATCGTCAACGATTACCTTTTCACCATATTTTGCTGGGTTCATTTTCCCAAGCATCCATTTAAGAGTATTGATTTTTAAACGTCTGTCGTCAACCGAATCTTTAACAATGGTTTCCACAAGTTCACCGCCTCGGTATTTCTTTATTTCTTTCGGGCTGTCGCTAAATGCGATTCGCATCATTTCATCAAACAAAAAATTTTCTCTGTGCTTTTGTGCCTCTTTGTACATATCGTTATACTCAGGATTTTTCTTTAACCACATTGTAAACGTTGAAGGTGATACAACCCCGTATGTCTGCAACGTTACCGTTAAAGGGCTTCCGCTTGCAATGTCGTCGCAAATCCTACGCACTGCGTCTTGCTTTTCTTCTTCTGTGTATTTCTTGTATTTACTCATACTGATATTATAGAATCGAATCGAGTATAAGTAAAACCTAAGCGTAATATTTTTTTAGTATTTCATTGCTTCTTAACTTCTTAAGAATGCGGTTTAGCTTCTTCCAAACTAATTGCTTTGATACGTCACCCAACTGTTCAGGCGATAAGTTCCAACTCGTGCCAATCTTAGCAAGCGTCATTTTTTCCTCATAACAATAGCGTTTAAGCAGTAAATCGGTTTCGTCCTGCGTGCAAATCTGCTGGACAATAATCCAAAATAGTTCTCTGTCAAAATCCGTGTTGGGGTCTGCTTCAAGTTCAAAGTCTTCGGGTGATGAATATGTCGGGGCTTGGTAGTCTTCTTTCTTGGCTTCGGATGCTGGAACGCTAACAATATTGTTAACCAGCTTCAACCCTGTTTGTATTTCGTTGGTGATACATTTAATTGCGTAGGTTGAAAATCTTATATTTTTATCTGGGTTGAAATTTTCTATTGCTTTGACCAAACCTATGAAACCGAACTGTTCTGCATCCTCGATATTTGTTGAATTGAATTTTTTAGAAATGAAAAAAACCAAACCTAAGTTTGCTTTAAAAATTTTATCTCTTTTTAAAAGTGATTGAGTTTCTTTATATTCCTTAAATAAATCTAATTGTTCAGAATATGGTATACGAGTTGAAATGTTTTTTAACTCTGTATGAAATTGCTTCATTATTTTATTTATGTTTATAAAATAATTATAAAGGCAATTCTTAAAAGGTAAAGTCTTTTAATATGAGATATCTAATTTCAACACATCAAATTAAATGCTGTAAATGACATTAATCTACATTTTTTTAGTCGTGATTTTAGTATTCGCAATTATGTCATACATAAGTTTGCGAAAAATTAGCAGTCAAAGTAACGTCAGCAACCTTGGTGATGATAGATATTATGAACTGAAGTATAAACTTCAATTTTTATCATCTGTGGGAGTAATAATAATTGCTGTTGCTGGCTTTTTTGGATTGGATAAATATGAAAATTTCGTTAAGGAATTTAAAAGTAAAACAGATTCCCTTGATATTAAACTTAGTGAATACGACAAAAAGATTTCCCTATTGGATTCAAGTATTTTAAAATATGATTCTCGAATCAGAACTTATGATAATTCTTTTAAAATGCTAGATTTAAGTAAAATAAAATTTTCAAAAGCGATGATTTCATCAAACAAGGAACTTTTACAGTTAAAAGATACAATTGATGTAATAAAGAAAAGAAATATTTTAGACAAGACTTTTTATGTTATAAATAATTTACAAGTTAATAATCCCATTATTCCAAATAATGGAAATCTAATTACACGATATTATTTTAAAGACTTGTATACGATAATTGGTGATAAATTACCCGAATTTGAAAAACCTCCTATTATATTGGTTGTGCCTCAATCACTCTCAAATGTCGTAATTGTATCACTAACTAAAGAATACGTTGAATTGTCTGCATATAATTACCCTGGCAATAATGGTAATGAGGAACCGAAAACTTTTGATTTTACTCTACTTATTGCGAGAAAATTAAAATAATTATTAGCCAATGGGAATCCAATCGATAATAGTTCCATCACTTTCAGGAACACTAGGACAGCAAATGTATTCGAGACCATCTTTATTAAAAACTTTGTAATCATCCAAACAAAGTTATCAAATACTAATTGATTCAGAATCGTAAACAACATTATTTCAAACAATTAACTTATGTTATTTTACACCACACATTTTAATTACACAACATTAGAAATAGTATGATGCGGACTTCTAAACGGACGCTGGTTCATCAACCCTACTTCTTTTAATTTTCCGGCAACGCTATGAATTTTAGTAGTTTCAAGTGCTTCGCGCAAAGTCATTGGCGGTAAAATACTTGGAACACGTTTGGCGAGCATTGTTTTTCCGGCACCGGGCGGGCCAATTAAAATAATATTATGTCCTCCGGCAGCCGCAATTTCCATACAACGCTTTATACTTTCCTGTCCGCGAACGTCTGAGAAATCAAATTCAGGAAAATCCAGGGTTTTGTAAAATTCGGCTCTTGTATCAATTACGGTTGGTTCAAGAGTTCCTTTTCCTGCGAAAAAATCAATTACTTCTTGCAGATTTGAAACGCCGTAAACATCTAAACCGGCAACAATTGCAGCTTCTTTTACATTTTGAATAGGCAGAAAAAAACCTTTGTAACCTTCTTCTTTTGCTTTTATGGCAATGGGTAATGCGCCACGAATAGGCTGTAAACTTCCGTCAAGAGAAAGTTCACCCATAATAACATATTGTTCAATTTCCGGTGCTTTTATCTGATCTGAACCCACTAAAATTCCCATTGCAAGAGGCAAATCATAAGCAGAACCTTCTTTTCGAAGGTCGGCGGGCGCCATATTTATCGTGATTTTTTTCCCGGGAAAACTTAAATTATTATTTTTGAGGGCTGCCGCGATTCGGTAACTGCTTTCTTTTATGGCATTATCCGGAAGACCAACTAAATGATAACCAATTCCTTTATCCATATGAACCTCGATCGTAATCGTTGTTGCTTCAACTCCAAAAACGGCACTTCCGTAAACTTTTACTAACATAATATTCCTTTCATTAATTGTTTTTAAAACTAATGAAAAAAATATTAAAATGTAAATATTTTATTACAAATAAAGAATTTTAAAATGGAAGTCTAATCTGCGTTTTAATCTCCTCAACAATCTTGCTCAAATCCAAACTATTCTGATGTGACCAAAGTTCACTTTCAATTTGATCATTTCTAATACAATTATTGCATTCCATAATTTCATGAGCATATCCTTTTCCAAGAGTCGGCAAATTATAAACTGATTCTTGTTCTTCTTTAAAAACAGAATATCCATCGGCCATAAACCACGGAGAATTTAATTCGATTCGGCCTTTTGTTCCGCTAATCAAGGCTTTCATATCAGATTCTGAAACTATAGAAGAATGTAAAATAGATTGTGCACTCTCATATTGTAATATCATGGAGGTCTGTAAATCAATTCCATTTTTATGATGAACAGCTTTTGCGATTATCTCTTTAGGGATTCCGAATACTATATAGGAGAGAAATAATGGATAAACGCCAATATCAAATAATGCCCCGCCTCCTCGGTTTTTATCAAAAAGTCGGCTTCCTTCTACATCATTTCCTATAAAAGCAAAATCGGCTTTTATGTAATTGGCTTCGCCGATAATTCCGCTTTCAACTTTTGCCAAAACATCCTGAACCACCGGAATAAATCGTGTCCAGAAAGCTTCCATAAAAAACTTATTATGTTTTTTAGAAGCCTCAATCATACGTTCGGCATCTTTATACGAAAGTGCAATTGGTTTTTCGCATAAAACATGTTTACCACTTTCGAGTGCTTTTATAGACAATTCAGCGTGCGAATCATGAGGTGTAGCAATATATATAATATCAATTTCTTTGTCTTCAAAAAGTAAATCATAAGAATTATACATTCTCATAGCATTGAATTTTGCTCCAAATTCTTCTGCTTTCAAAATATCCCGTGAAGCAACAGCAAGTAATTCTGCATCTTCAACCAATAATAAATCTGCTGCAAATTGATGTGCAATGTTTCCCAGACCAATTATTCCCCACTTTATTTTCTGATTTTTCATTCTTAAATTTTAATTACAAAAAGTGTTAAAAACATTAAATATAATTCAACAATAAATCTAATTAGATGTTTTTAGATAACAAACAACAAGTTTAACTCAAAAAAGTGTATTAAAAAAATAGGAAAAATATTCGATTTGATAACTAAGTAAAAAAAAACGCTGCTAAAATGTAAATTTTAAGTCTGTTTTAACAAATAGATTCAAAATTGAGGGGGTTAAATTTAAAAATTAACAAAAATTAAACATTAGACTCTATTTTATTAGGGGGTATTAAATCATTTTATACTTTTATCAAAAATTTTAAAACTAAATAACTATGCGAAAAATTATTTTAAGTGTGATTCTTATCACTATTTTGGTACTAACCTTTATATCGAATTTCATCATCGCCGATAACCCAATTCCGGCAGAAGCTGTAAAATTTGATACGGGAGATACGGCTTGGATGATCGTTGCAACTGCTTTTGTATTGTTAATGACTCCAGGATTAGGATTTTTCTACGGAGGTATGGTAGGTAAGAAAAACGTTATCAGTACTATGCTTCAAAGTTTTATGGCAATGGTAATTGTTACAATTTTATGGGTTGTTGTTGCTTTTGGATTAGCTTTTGGTCCTACAATTGGAGGAATCATCGGAAATCCATCTTCTAATTTATTCTTTGAAGGTGTTGGAACAAACACTGCATGGAGTCTTGCACCAACGATTCCGTTTATGTTATTCGCATTATTTCAGGCCAAATTCGCCATCATTACTCCTGCGTTAATTACAGGTGCTTTTGCAGAACGTGTACGTTTCTGGGCTTATTTGTTATTCATGGTTTTATTCATAATCGTTATATATACTCCTTTAGCTCACATGACTTGGCATCCTGATGGAGTTTTCTTTAAAATGGGAGTTCTTGACTTCGCTGGTGGAACTGTAGTACACATGAGCGCTGGTTGGGCTGCATTAGCCGGAGCAATCTTTTTAGGAAAAAGAAAAATTCAAAAAGTTAATCCTGCTAGAATTACGTATGTATTATTAGGAACAGGTTTACTATGGTTTGGATGGTTTGGTTTCAATGCAGGATCTGCATTAGGATCAAATGGTTTAGCTGTACAAGCTTTAGGAACAACTACAGTTGCTGCTGCCGCTGCTGCAATGGCTTGGGTTTTCCTTGATAAAATTTTAGGACACAAATTATCTGCACTTGGGGCTTGTATTGGAGCTGTTGTAGGTCTTGTTGCCATTACTCCTGCTGCTGGTTTCGTTAGCATTTCTCACGCAATCTTCATTGGTTTATTTGCTGCAATTGTAAGCAACCTTGTAGTAAGCAAATTCCCTAAAGGAAAAATCGACGATGCTCTTGATGTATTTGCTTGTCACGGTGTTGGTGGTATGGTAGGTATGTTATTAACTGGTGTTTTCGCTTCAAAAGCTATTAACCCTGTTGTTGGTGATAACCAAGGTTTGATCTTTGGAACTCCAACTTTGTTCATCAACCAGTTAACTGCTTTAGTTATCGTTTCAATCTTCGCTTTTGTAGGTTCTTATATTTTGTTCTTCATTGTAAATAAAATTACTCCTCTAAGAGTTACTGAAGAAAAAGAAGAATTAGGTTTAGATATCTCTCAACACGGAGAATTCTTATAGAAAATAATTTTTATATACTACTTGCTGATAAAAAAAGCACTCTATATTATTTAGAGTGCTTTTTTGTTTGAATTAACCTTTTATATTTCAGAGTGTAGAGTGTAGATTTTAGATTAAAAACAGATCTAAAACATAAACTTCTTAAAACATAGCCCCCGGTTTCAACCGTGGGACGCATAGAATAGAGATTTGATATTGATTATATTCTTCCCGCGATTTCAATCGTGGAACACATCATAAAATCGAGATTTGATATTGATTGTGTTCCCGCGGTTGAAACCGCGGGCTATATTTCTTAAGGTGCTAAGATTTTAAATCTTTAGACAGATTAAGAATTAGGATATCTCTTAATTCATAACTTATTTGAAATTAGCAATTCCTTCTTTTAACCAATTTAAATATTCATCTGCATTTACATAGCTAATTGTTGGTTTAGAAGTATGCAGATTATTTCCTTCTAAGTCTGTAATAACATATAAAGGCTGTGTATTGGTTTTATATTTGGAGATCATAAAATCTGTCCATTTGTCGCCAACTGTAATGATTTTATCTCCTGCAGCAGTTACAAATTGCTCTTCTTTTGGCAATTCACGTTTATCATCAACATAAAGAGAAATCAAAACAACATCATTTTTTAGGATTGGTAAAATCGTTGGTTCAGACCAAACGTTGTTTTCCATTTTTCTGCAGTTTACACAAGCATAACCCGTAAAATCAAGCATAATTGGTTTATGGATTTCTTTTGCATACGCTAATCCATCTTCATAATCATGGAAAACCATAATTCCGTGAGGACCTAATTCTGCACCTTCCGGAAGTCCTTTTACATCAGCACTCAAACCTGAATTTCCAGATCCTCCTACTCCAAACGGGCTTTCACTATATTGCGGCGGCGGTGGAAATGCGCTGATTAATTTCAACGGTGCGCCCCAAAGTCCAGGAATTAAATACATTGTAAACACTAATGTAAGTAATCCTAAATACAATCTTCCAACAGAAATATGCTGTAGCGGACTATCATGAGGCAAAGTAATTTTTCCGAATAAATATAAAGTCAAGGCTGCGAAAATAGCGATCCAAATGGCAATGAAAACTTCTCTTTCTAAGAAATGCAATTGTAAAACTAAATCGGCATTTGATAAAAATTTAAATGCTAAAGCCAATTCTAAAAACCCTAAAACCACTTTTACCGTGTTTAACCATCCTCCAGATTTTGGTAATGAATTTAACCAGCCCGGGAACATAGCAAACAACATAAATGGTAAAGCTAATGCCGATGAAAACCCTAACATTCCAACAACCGGAGCAATTCCTCCGTTTGAAGCTGCCTCGACCAATAAAGTTCCAACAATTGGCCCTGTACATGAAAATGATACAATTGCCAAAGCCAAAGCCATGAACAATATTCCAACTATTCCGCCTTTATCTGCCTGCTGGTCTGCTTTATTTGCCCATGAATTTGGCAGCATAATCTCAAAAGCTCCCAAAAATGAAGTTGCAAAAATGATTAAGATCACGAAGAAAATCAAGTTAAACCAAACATCTGTAGACAAAGCATTTAAAGCATCGGCACCAAATATTTTAGTAACAATAAGACCTAAAATTACATAAATAGCAATAATAGAAAGTCCGTAAATAATCGCGTTTCTAATTCCTTTTGCCCTGCTTTTACTTTGTTTGGTAAAGAAACTTACCGTCATAGGAATCATCGGGAATACGCAAGGTGTTAACAACGCTGCAAATCCTGATAAAAATGCAATAAAAAAGATCGACCATAAACTTCTGGCTGGTGCCGGAGCAGGAATTTCTTCTTTTATCGCTTTTTCAGTTTCTGCTTTTACCGTTTGATCTTTAGCAACTTCTGTCTCTTTTTTAACGGTATCTATTGCTAAACCAGTTCTTTTAGTTTCGTCCAATTGCGCTGGTGCTATAACCGGAACTTCATCCATTTTAAAGGTTGAAGGAACTGCAATAGAAAATTTCTTATTTGAATTGATACAAACTTCTTTACAAACCTGAAAATCAAAATCTACATCAACTGTTTTTAAATTTGGGTTAATGATTTTAATTTCTTGTTCGATATGTGCTTTTCCTTCAAAAAAAGTTTCATTTACACCAAAAACGTCATTAAAAGCAGTTCTGGTTTTACCTTCTTTTGCTTTTCCTACTAACTCGTAGTTTCCTTTTTGATTTTTAAAAGCGATTTCTAATGCAAGCGGTCCGCCTTCCGGAGTGAATTGCGAATACATATGCCAGTCTTTTTCGATTGTTCCGTCGAAAATTAAAACGGCATTATTTCCTTTTTTTTCAATTTTAGAAGTCCATTTTACCGGCTCTAAAATTTGAGCATTACTTGCAAAAGCAAAAAAGAAAAACAGAAAAAAGACAGTGATTTTATTCCAGATACTTTTAGAAAATATCATTTTATGGTTTTGATTAAAGTTCATTATTGCAATTCTATTTTAAGTATTTTATTTGTGGTGTTTTTTATTTTAAAACGTTCGTCCTGTCGAATTCCAACAATCCAAACAATTTCATTATCAGACGCTAAAATCCATGTTTTTTCCTTTTCTATCAGCGATAATTTTTCGTCTTTAAAAAGTTTGCTTACTTTTTTAGACTTTCCATGCATTCCAAAAGGCTGAAAAACATCTCCCTCATTCCATCTACGTAAAATCAAAGGAAACCGGATTTTTTCGGCGTCCACAAAGATAGCTTTATTTGAATCTATTGTAATGTCGTCTACCTGACAAAGCTTCAATTTTAAGGGAAAATTAACTTCTGTATCGTTTGCAGCAATTTCAAATTCTTCATTTTCTGACATTTCTGAAACCGGGCTTAAAATCAAAGTTTCTCTATTTTTCAATAATCGAAATTCTCCAGAAAGAACTTGCTTTCCGGATTGCCCTTCGACTAAATCATAAATATCATTCCATGCCGAAAAACCAAATTCATTCAGCCATTGGTACAAATACGATTTATAATTGGGAAGTTTTTTCAATTGATTTAAATCGAAATGAATATCATCGCCAGATTCTTTTGCAACTTGCTGATAAATCATAATCGACGCATCTTCAACCATAACATGCGATTCCTGCAAATAGGATTGTGTTTTCTGAAACGAATTTAAAAAATTGGGATTGATTTCTTTTAGAAGGGGAACTAAATCATGGCGAATTTTATTTCGCAAATATTTATTAGATGCATTACTGCTGTCTTCTCTCCATTCGATATTGTTTTCTTCTGCATATTTCAGAATTTCTTCTCTTGAAAATGGCAAAAGCGGACGTATTATTTTATCGTTTTCTTCTGGAATTCCGGTTAATCCTTCTAATCCTGTACCGCGGGTTAAATTAATAATAAAGGTTTCCAGATTATCATCTGCATGATGCGCTGTTAAGATATAATCGAAGTTTTTTTCTTCCAGAAGTTCATAAAACCAGCTGTAACGAAGTTCTCGCGCCGCAACTTGTGTAGATAGTTTATAATCTTTTGCAAACGCTTCGGTATCAAACTGCGTTATAAAAACGGGAATGTTATTTTGGTCGCAATATTCCTGAATAAAATTCTGATCACCGAAACTTTCTAAGCCGCGAAGCTGGAAATTGCAATGTAAAACGGCAATTTCATACGGCAATTGTTTTAATAAATGCAGTAAAACCATACTGTCTAAGCCCCCGCTGACAGCGAGAAAGAGCTTTTTCCCAGCTAAAAATGGAAATCTGGATTTGATATGGTTTTGGAATTTTGAAAGCATTTGATAAAAGTAACAAATTAAATTTTATCTATTTTTAAATGAAATGTTAAGCAGTGATTTTTTTGTTTGCCACGAATTACACTAATTTTCACGAATTATTTTTTTGCCACAGATTTAAAGGATTAAAATGATTTATTTCTAAACTTTAAGTTAAATCTGCAGAATCTGCGTGAAACAAAAAAATCCTTTAAATCCTTTTAATCTGTGGCTATATTTTTCACATCAAATTGAAGAAAAAAATTAGTGGAAATTCGTGCAATTCGTGGCAAACCATCTTTACTGCAAAACTTCGTGCATTGCTTTAGCTTTTAGCAGACATTCTTCGTATTCTTTTTCGGGAATTGAAAGAGATGTTATGGCGCTTCCTACCGAAAATGAGGCGTATTGTTTTTCCTGATTGTATAAAATACTACGAATAACAACATTGAAATCAAAATCACCTTCGGGTGTGAAATAACCAACGGTACCACTGTAAAGTCCGCGTTTGGTTTCTTCCAGATTTTCGATGATTTTCATAACCGAAATTTTTGGCGCACCCGTCATACTTCCCATTGGGAAAGTTGTTTTTAAAACATCTACCGAAGAATATTGAGAATCTAATTTTGATGTTATGGTCGAAATCATTTGATGAACCTGCAGAAAAGAATAGATTTTGCAGAGTTCTTCAACTTCAACAGAGCCTTTTTGTGCCGTATGCGATAAATCATTGCGAACCAAATCTGTAATCATGATATTTTCGGCGCGTTCTTTTGCATCAGATTCTAGAAATTCTTTTGATTTTTGATCTTCTGCCGAATCTAAAGATCGTTTTGAAGTTCCTTTTATAGGCTGAGAAATAATTTTATCTCCCACTTTTTTCAAATAACGTTCTGGTGAAGCAGAAAGTAAATATTGTTTGTAATTTTTAAAGAAAACTGAAAATGGTGCTTGTGAAATTTCATTCAGCTTCTCAAATTTTTCTAACGGATTAATTACAGCATTTTCGGCAAAAAATTCCATACAAAAGTTTGCTTCATACATATCGCCTTTATGAATATGATCAAGCATTTTAGTTACTTTTTCAACATATAATTCTTTTGAAATACGCTGCTTCACTTCTCCCGAAGCCTCGGGATCGCTCAGTGTGACAAACGGCTTAAAATGACTTGTTGTAATCTCATTAAAATCATCTTCAACCTCATCATCACAAAGCAGTAAATATTGAATTTCAAGCTGATTTCCTTTTAATACAAATATTTTTTTTGGCTGAAAAAAGAATAAATCCGGAAATTCTAATCCGTCAAAATTATTTGATTTTAAGTCTTCAACATCATTTTTTAAATCATAAGATAAATAGCCAAACAGCCAGTCTTTAGTAGTTTGCTGGTATTGTTTTAAGTCATCAAAAGCGTTGTGAAAATCAGTTTTTAATGATGTAAAAGCATCGACAGCCAATAGACAATCAAAACTCGAATATTGCTGCGGATAAGAATTACTGTCTAAAAAAATGACTTCACGAAATTGCTGTGCCCAGGTTAAAAGCTGTTGTTTAAACTGCTCTGGGTTTGAAATAGGCTTGGTAATAGAAACTCTCAAAAATGAATGGATTTTTAAATTTCAAAATTACAACAAAAAAAGACCTTCGATAAAAGATTCCATAAAAATTATTGGCACACTTTTTAGTACATCGCTTTTATATTAATTCTCAAACGTTTTTAACAAATCAACCGAATTAATATCAGCCAATTATTTTATTTATTAATCAAATTTTTAAACTTTTATGAAAACAACTGCAAAATTAGGTTTGACCGCCTTAACTATTATTACTTTATTATTTTCCTGCAAAAAAGCAGATTACGATTCTGGGGAATTAGCAGATGCTAAAATGGCCGCAGATACTACTGCTATTTCATCTTCTGCTGCCGTCGAACATAAAGACAGCAAACAGAAATTTATTAGAACTGCTGATATTAAATTCAAAGTTAAAAACGTCGTCAAATCTACTTATGCAATTGAAAATGCTGTTCAAAAATTTGGTGGTTTTGTTACTTATACCAATTTACAAAGCAACATTCACGATCAGATTAAAACTAAAATCAGTCAGGACAGTACACTTGAAACCACTAAATATTCTGTAGAAAATAATATTACCATTCGCGTTCCTAATACAAAGCTTGATACTATTATTAAGACCATTGCCAAACAAATTGACTTTTTAGACTACAGAATCATAAAGGCCGATGATGTTTCTATAAAATTACTTGCCAACCAGCTTTCGCAAAAAAGAGGTGCTGTAAACGAAAAAAGAGTCGAAATAGCAATTGATTCTAAAGGCAAAAAAATAAAAGATGTTATAGATGCTGAAAATGCGCTGGCCAATCAAAAAGAAGAAAATGATAATCGAATTATTGAAAATTTATCAATGCAGGATCAAATTAATTTCAGCACTATTACTTTACAGCTTTATCAAAACGAAACCATCAAACAAGAAATAATGGCGGGTGAAAAAGATAGTGCTGCTTATAAGCCTAATTTAGGTATTCAGATTGTTGATGCTTTAAAAAGCGGATGGTATATTTTGCAGGCAATATTAGTATTCTTTGTTAATCTTTGGCCAATTATATTACTGATAATCAGCGGATTCTTTCTTTATAAAAAATATTATAAAAAATAAGAAAAGTGTTAATAAAACAACAATTTCATAATAAAAAATTCATTATATTTGATATAGCATTAAACTAATCCCAAAATAGAATATTATTGATTGTTAAATTCTCAATAAAACAAAGCTTAAAATAGATTTCAGCGTTTTATTTGAAGAATATTGATTTGAATTATCAGCACACTAATTATATCATTTTTAACCTATTCAAATTCTAAGTATTATGAAAATTGCTACTATTATTGTCCGCGTTTTAATCGGCCTTCTTTTGCTGTTTGCTTCTATTTCGTTCTTTTTTAAACTTGCGCCGGAACCAGAAACAACAGGAAATTTTAAGGCTTTTAATATGGGTTTAGTTGCTTCAACTTATTTGCTTCCCCTTGCAAAAACTGTTGAATTGCTTTGTGGTCTTTCATTTGTAACAGGTCGCTTTGTGACCTTGGCAAATATTTTGATTTTACCAATTACGATCAACATCTTATTTATCAATTACTTTTTAGCTCCAGAAGGCCTGCCAATTGCTGCCTTGCTTTTTCTGGCTAATTTATTTTTGATTTACAGATATTGGGATAATTATAAAACTGTATTTACACCTTGATTTTGTAAAGTTTAAAACAAATAAAACCCGACATTTAAAATGCCGGGTTTTTTATTTAATTTGATTTATCGTGGTTTACCCAAACCAAGTCTGATATATTATATCCTATTTCCTGGGCTTTGATTAAAAAATCTGCTTTAATGCTTTCTGGCATTGTAGTTTCTCTTGAAAGTATCCACATGTATTTTAGGCTTTCGCCCGCAACAAGTGCATATTTGTAATTGCTGTCTACCGCAATAACATTATACCCTGAATAAAAAGGACCAAAAAATGAGACCTTGAGCATACCAACATTGTCTTTTTTGACAAACTTGGCTTTCCCGATGCTCACTTCCCATCTGTCTTTTTTGACATCATAGCCCTTATTATCGACTCTAATGGTACCGTTATCGTTAAGAGAATATTCGGCGGTAACATTATCTAAGTTTCTTTCCCATTTGTAATCTAATCGTGCAATTTCAAACCATTTCCCTAAATACTTTGCCTTATCAAAATTGGTAACAGCAGCCGCTTTTTTAGGAATAGTCGAACCACAAGAATAAAGAACGAATGCAATTCCTGCTCCTAATAGTACCGGAGCAATATATTTGTTTTTCATGATGTAATCTTTTTATTATCATAAAGATACCATCTGAATTACACATCTAATTTACAAAATTTTTCTTGAAGTTTATATTTTTTCAGGCTAAAATTTAAACCCAAATAAAAACCCGTCTCGTTAAAAAACGAGACGGGTTAAAAATATGATTTACGTAAAAAATTATACGTGTATAGCTCTATTTTCAGTAGCTGCCAATGCTGCTTCTTTTACCGCTTCCGCGAAAGTTGGATGCGCGTGGCTCATTCTTGAAATATCCTCAGCAGAAGCTTTAAATTCCATTGCAGTAACCGCTTCAGCAATTAAATCAGCTGTACGCGCTCCAATCATGTGAACTCCTAAAACCTCATCTGTTTTTTCGTCAGCAAGGATTTTTACAAATCCGTCTAAGTCAGCACTTGCTCTTGCACGTCCTAACGCTTTAAAAGGGAAACTTCCAGATTTATAAGCAATTCCTGCAGCTTTCAATTGCTCTTCAGTTTGTCCAACTGCAGCAACCTCTGGCCAAGTGTAAACTACACCAGGAATTAAGTTATAATCAATGTGTGGTTTTTGACCAGCTAAGATTTCAGCAACCATTGTTCCTTCTTCTTCCGCTTTGTGTGCCAACATTGCTCCACGAACAACATCACCAATTGCATAAATATTTGGAACATTAGTTTGTAAATGATCGTTTACTTCTACTTGTCCTCTGTCTGAAATTTTAACTCCGGCTTTGTCAGCGTTTAATCCGTCTGTGTAAGGACGACGACCAACAGAAACTAATGAATAATCTCCTTCAAGAGTAATAGTTTCTCCTTTTGCGTTTTCAGCCTGAACAACTACAGCATCGCCGTTTCTTTCAACTGATTTTACTTTGTGAGAAACGTAGAATTTCATTCCTTGTTTTTTCAATACTTTAGTTAATTCTTTAGAAAGAGAACCGTCCATTCCAGGAATAATTCTGTCCATGAATTCCACTACAGAAACCTGAGCACCTAAACGCAAGTAAACTTGTCCAAGCTCGATTCCGATAACTCCTCCTCCAATGATTACTAAATGTTTTGGAACTTCTTTTAATTCTAAAGCTTCAGTAGAAGTAATGATTCTTTCTTTATCAATTTTGATGAATGGTAAAGAAGATGGTTTTGATCCTGTAGCAATTACAGTATATTTTGCTTCGATAGTTTCTGATGTTCCGTCTGCTTTTGCAACTGCAATATGCGTTGCGTCTACAAAAGAACCTAAACCATTGAAAACGGTAATTTTATTTTTTTCCATTAAGTAGTTGATACCACCTACGGTTTGATCTACAACGGCTTGTTTGCGCGCGATCATTTTCTCTAAATTGATTTTTACATCACCAGAAACCTCGATTCCGTGATCTGCGAAATGAGCAATTTCAGCATAATGATGAGAAGAAGATAATAATGCTTTTGAAGGAATACAACCTACGTTAAGGCAAGTTCCGCCTAATGAAGTATATTTTTCTACAATTGCAGTTTTGAAACCTAATTGTGCGCAACGAATTGCTGATACATATCCGCCAGGACCTGAACCTATAATGACTACGTCAAATGAACTCATAGTATTTGTTTTTATTTTAGCGGTTACAAAATTAAGGAATAAAGTTCTGTTTGAAGTTTAATTTTCAATGTTTTTTGCGTGAAATTTTGGGTTGGGGTTTTCTGCCACAAAGGCTCAAAGACACAAAGTTTTTTGTTTTTTTTTAATCTCGCAAAGACGCAGAGTCGCAAAGTTTTTTATGTCTGATATTGAATTAATAGCGTCCAGCTTTAGCTGGATGATAAATTGTAAAAATTGAAAAGGGCTTTAGCCAAACTGTAGTAGATTTGGCTAAAGCCCTTTTCTATTAAATTTCATCCCTCCAGCTAAAGCTGGAGGCAATTAAAATAAAAACGTAGAACCTTAGCATCTCAGAACCTCAGCCCCTTTAAAGAAACCTTTGAACCTTTGTCACTCTGAACCTTTGTGCCTCTTAAAAAGAAATCACTGTCGAGTTTTTCACTTCACTAATCATAAACATACTCTGCGTACTTCCTATATGTTGCAACGAAGTAAGTTTGGTGACTAAAAATTCCCTGTAAGCTTCCATATCTTTCACCAAGACTTTCAGAATATAATCGTAATCACCGCTTACGTGATGGCATTCTAAAACTTCGTTGAGCTTGATTACTTCGCTTTCGAATTTGGTTAGAAATTCTTTAGTGTGTTGAATTAATTTTAAATGGCAGAAAACCACAAATCCTTTATCAATTTTAGATTTATCGACTAAAGCTGCATAGTTTTTAATTATGCCTTCTCTTTCTAATTTTTTGATTCTTTCATAAACCGCAGTTACCGAAAGATTAAGCTTTAAGGATAATTCTTTGTTTGTTTTTTTACTGTCGGTTTGAAGTAAAACCAAGAGTTTTTTATCGATTTCGTTTAAAGTCATGTTTGTGTCATTGCGAGGAACGAAGCAATCTCATCCTCATAGTTACTGAAATGAAAGAAAATCTATTTAATTATGATTTATAAATCAAATTTAGATTAAAAATCATTATAAACGTATTTTAATAGATTTAAAATCTAATTAACCACTACATACTTGATTAATTTTCTAATTACAATTTACTTTGACTAGAATTTCTTTTGAAAACGAGAGTCCTAGCCCCGATTGAAGTGGAAAGCCCGGAGGAAAAAAGGCATAAGTTTCTTGTTTTAAAAAAGCGACCAAAGGAAGCTCTTTTTAGAACATTAGAAACTTTGACTTTTTTACGAGGACTTGAAACGTAAAGCTGGAATAGCTCTTAAAAAAAATGTTTCAAGTTTCAGGTTGTTGGAACTTGAAACTTGAAACTTTAAACAAAACAAACAAAAACTAACTATATGAAAGACTTTAACCCAGCAGACAAAATTCAGGATTTGCAGTACTTTGGTGAATTTGGCGGTGTGAATCCGTCGATTTCTGATTCTTCGACTTATACTTTTCTTTCGGCGAAAACTATGTTTGATACTTTTGAAGGAAACATGGAAGGCTGTTATTTGTATTCCCGTCATTCATCGCCAAGTAATTTGTATTTGGATCAGGCTTTGGCAGCGATGGAAGGAACGGAAACAGCAAATGTTTCGGCTTCTGGAATGGGAGCGATTACGCCTACTCTATTACAGCTTTGCGGTGCGGGCGACCATATCGTTTCAAGCCGAACTATTTACGGCGGGACTTACGCTTTCCTTAAAAACTTTACTCCACGATTCGGGATTGAAACGAGCTTTGTAGACATTACTAAACTTGATATTGTAGAAGCGGCAATTACGTCAAATACAAAAGTTTTGTATTGCGAAACGGTTAGTAATCCGTTATTGGAAGTGGCTGATATTGCTGGTTTAGCTAAAATTGCTAAAAGACATAATTTAAAATTAGTTGTCGATAATACTTTTTCGCCTTTATCGGTTTCTCCTGCTAAATTGGGTGCTGATATCGTGATTCACAGTTTAACAAAATATATTAACGGAAGCAGCGATACGGTTGGCGGCGTGACTTGTGCTTCGAAAGAATTTATTAATGCTTTAAAAAATGTAAACTCTGGCGCTAGTATGCTTTTGGGACCAACGATGGATAGTTTACGTTCTGCTTCTGTGATGAAAAATCTTCGTACGCTTCATATCAGAATTAAACAGCACAGTCATAACGCACATGTTTTGGCTGATAAATTTGAAAAAGATGGTTTAAAAACGGTTTATCCGGGATTAAAAAGTCACCCAAGTCATGAATTGTACAAAACGATGATTAATCCAGAATATGGTTTTGGAGGAATGCTGACAATTGATGTTGGTACTTTGGAGAAAGCGAATGAATTAATGGAATTGATGCAAACCAGAAATTTGGGTTATTTGGCGGTAAGCTTAGGTTTTTACAAAACGTTATTCAGTGCGCCGGGAACCTCAACTTCGAGCGAAATTCCGTTAGAAGAACAACACGAAATGGGATTGACAGATGGTTTGATTCGTTTTTCTATTGGTTTGGATAATGATATTGATCGTACTTACGAAATGATGAAACAATGTATGGTTGAGCTTGGAATTTTAGAATTGTCTAGCCCACGGGTTTTACAGGTTTAACAACTCTTGTTTGTCATTTCGACGAAGGAGAAATCTCCGCGAGAAGCTCTACAAAGATTGGATTCTCGTTACGGAGTTACTTGCGTAGATTTCTCCTTCGTCGAAATGACAAAAAACTCAAAAAAGCCGTTTTTAAATAATTTTAAAAACGGCTTTTCATTTATAATTTATAACTCTTAACTTATATCTTCACTATATTAAGTTTACTGTTTTTTCTACTATACGTAAAGTAAATAAACAGTCCAATTAGCAACCAAACTGTAAAGTAAATCCAGTTCCAAACACTTAATTCGGCCATCATGTAAAGACAGCAGATTAATCCTAAAAGCGGAATTAATGATAAGTTTCTTCTAAAAGCCCAAACGGCTAATCCAACTAAAACGAATAAGAATATCCACATTGGGATTTTGTGTTTGAATAAACTAAATCCTGATTCATATTTTGCAGAATCTGCAATTGGTAAACCTTTTACAACCTCAACATATTTTACTTCGTCGTCTTGATATTGTCCTAATAAATGTTCTAAATCTGAAGTTTCTGCAGTTTTATTGTTTACTTCGATGCTTTCTAAATATTTGAAAACTTTTTCAGATTCTGATTTATCTAAAGAAGTTACGATCGAAGTCGCATCATAAATTTGCGGCTCATTATTAATAAAAGCCATTGTCGCTTTATTATTGAAAGTAAAAGCGTAATACAATCCCGCAATCATTAAAATCGGTAAAATATATTTGGAATTCACATAAGGCGTTTTGAATTTCCCTCTTGGAATTTCAGGTTTGTTTTGCAATACTAAAACTCCCGCACAAACCAATACAAAGGCAAATAAAGTTCCGATACTGCATAAATCAGTTACCATTGTCAGGTTTAAGAATAAAGCTGGAATCGCTACTACAAAACCTGTTACAATTGTAGCAAATGATGGCGTTTTAAATCTTGGGTGAACGGTAGAAAATTTCTTTGGCAATAAACCATCACGGCTCATACTCATCCAGATACGTGGCTGTCCCATTTGGAAAACCAATAGAACGCTCGCCATTGCCACTACTGCACTTACGGCAATAATTCCCGACATCCATTTTAAGTCTAATTTATCGAAAACAAATGCAAGAGGATCTCCAACATTTAATTCGTGATATTTTACCATTCCGGTTAAAACCAAGGCAATAGCAATATAAAGAATAGTACAAATGATAATCGCCCACATCATTCCGCGTGGTAAATCACGCTGTGGATTTTTACATTCTTCGGCAGTTGTCGAAATAGCGTCAAAACCAATATAAGCAAAGAATACTGCAGAAACTCCTTTTAAAACTCCGCCAACTCCATTTGGAGCAAATGGATCCCAGTTTGCTGTATCTACATAAAATACTCCAACAGCAATTACTAAAAGAACCACACAAAGTTTAACCACAACCATTAAGTTACTTGCGTTACGAGATTCTTTCATTCCTCTGTAAACCAAAGCTGTAATTAAAATAATAATGAATAATGCAGGTATATCGGTAACGAAATGGAAAGATCCAATTGTTGGTGCTGTCATCCAAGCCTCTCTTGCCTGTTGTAGAGCTATACTTAAATTTTCAGGAGATTTTCCGGCACTTATTAAAGCTTCGGCATCTTTAAATCCGTTTGAAGCGGTTAAATAATCCATCTGAATCCATTGTGGTAAATGAATTCCGCCGCTCTGGAGCAGTCCCGTAAAATAATCACTCCACGATATGGCTACCGTTATATTTCCTACGGCATATTCCATTATCAAAGCCCAGCCAATAATCCAGGCGATAATTTCTCCAAAAGCTACATAAGAATACGTATAAGCACTTCCTGAAACCGGAACCATCGAAGCAAATTCGGCGTAAGCAAAAGCAGCAAAACTACAAGCCAAAGCTGTAAATAAGAACAAGAAAATAACAGCTGGTCCGCCGTCTGCACTGGCTTTTCCAATTGTACTAAAAATTCCCGCTCCAACAATAGCCGCTATTCCAAAAGCAGTTAAATCTTTGGTCGTCAAATGTTTCCCTAGCGCATTATGACCATCTGATTCATTCTGAGCAACTTGCTTCAGAATATCCTGTACTGTTTTCTTTCGGAATAAACTTGAAAATGCCATATATGTTTTGTATTATAAATTAATTTAATTCAGTTGTTATGGTTTTATTTTGCAAATAATGCAAAAATTATCCTTATTTCAAATATATAAAACGATTTTGTTTTACGTGAATATTTTTTTCGCCGCAAAGGCGCCAAGTCACAAAGTTTTTTTCTGCCACAGATTAAAGGATTTTCACAGATTAAAAATTTTAAATTAAATCTGCTCAATCCGCCAAATCTGCGTGAAAAAATCTTTTTAATCCTTTTAATCTGTGGCAAAACTTAAGATAAAACAAAAAATCCGTGTTTATCAACGTTTTCACGAAGTGAATCCGTGTCATCCGTGTGCCATTTCTCAACGCAAACAATTCCTCAAAATACTAACCGGATGCTGTGCTTCACGTTTTGTTCCGTCGTAAATTTGATGGCGGCAGCTGGTTCCTGCAGCGGCTATTTTTACGTTTTCGGCAGTGTTACGCACTTTTGGAAAAAGCGTGTCCTCTCCCATTTGCATGCTTACTTTATAATGTTCTTTTTCATAACCAAAAGACCCTGCCATTCCGCAGCAGCCTGAGTTGTAAATAGTAACCGTATTATTTTTAGGAAGATTCAACATCGCAAAAGTCGCTTCAACAGAACTCAATGACTTTTGATGACAGTGCCCGTGAATTTTAATTTCTTTGGTTTCTTCAGAGAAAGAATTTGGCGTTATTTTTCCGTCGATAATTTCTTTTTTAAAGAATTCTTCGATTGTAAAGGCATTTTGAGACAAGCGTTCTGCACTTTCTTTATCCGATGCCAATCGTAAATATTCATCTCTAAAAGTCAAAATTGCCGAAGGTTCAATCCCTATTAACGGTGTGTTACTCGAAATCAAATCTTTAAATATATTGACATTGATATCCGTTATCTTTTTCGCTTCTTCCAAAAACCCTTTTGACAAATAAGTTCTTCCGCTTTCTTCGTGATTTACAATTAAAACTTCGTAACCTAATTTCGTTAATAATTCAAACGCATCAATTCCGATATTTACGTCGTAATAATTCGTAAATTCATCAACAAACAAATACAATTGTCCGTTTGGAAAATCTGTGCTTTTAGGTTTATTATTTTCATACCATTTTCTAAAAGTCTTTTTCGCCAAAAGCGGAACTTGTCTTTCGGGCGCAATTCCCATTGATTTTTTAACAAGCGACTGATTCGAAATAAAATTCGTAATCGACGGAAACAAACTTCCCATTTTATTCAGTTTTGCGTTGTTGGCAAAAATCTTGCTTCGGGTCGAAAATCCGTTTGCTTTTTGATATTGGTATAAAAATTCCGCTTTTAGAGTTGCAACGTCAACATTACTCGGACATTCACTTGCACAGGCTTTACAGCTTACACACAACTCAAAAACTTCATATAATTCTTTCTGGTCAAATTTGTTTTCTTTTTCAGAATACGTCAAATATTCCCGTAATGCATTTGCTCTGGCACGAGTCGTTTCTTTTTCATTTCTGGTCGCACGATAACTCGGACACATCGCTCCTCCTGCCGATGGCATTTTTCTACAATCTCCAGAACCGTTGCATTTTTCGGCAGCGCGTAAAATTCCTAAACTGTCTGAGAAATCCTGAAATGTTTTAATATCCGGTTCTACTCTTCCTGAAATTACACGATGGTTTTCGTCCATTTTCAAGGCGTTAACAATCTTCCCGATATTTAAAACCGAATTCGGATCAAACGCTAATTTGATTCTTTTCAGCAGTTCGTAATTCTTATCGCCAATCATAAACGGAATAAACTCGCCGCGCACGATTCCGTCACCGTGTTCACCGCTTAACGAACCTCTGTATTTTTTTACCAAATGTGCCACTTCGGTCGCAATGGTTCTGAATAATTTTAAATCAGCTGTTTTCTTCAAATTCAAAACCGGACGCAAATGCAATTCTCCCGCTCCCGCATGTGCATAATAAATCGCTTCCTGACCGTGACGTAACATCATTGCCGAAAATTCAGCAATATATGCTGGCAAATCACTTAATTCTACGGCTGTATCTTCTATAGAATCGGCAGCTTTATCGTCACCTACAATACTTCCTAAAAGTCCGAGTCCGGCTTTTCTAAGTTCGTTTGCTTTATCAATATCGGCTCCGTAAATTTTTACGAGCGCGTAACCAAAATTGTTTTTCTCTAAATCAGCAATTAAAGCATTTGCTTGATTTTCGGCATCTTCTAAAGTATGTGACGCCACTTCAAAAAGCATAATCGCTTTTGGTTCACCAACCAAAAAGAATCGGTTTTTAATGTGTTCGCGATTCGTTTTGGTACAATCCAAAATCGTGTCGTCGATCATTTCGCAAGTGTATAAATGATGTTTCATCGCCACAACAACAGATTCTAAAGATTCCTGAATCGTATGATAATGTCCAACGACCATAATACTGTGCGCTGGCGGTAAATCGTCAACTTTTAAAGTAATTTCGGTTGTAAAGGCCAACGTTCCTTCGCTTCCACAAAGTAGCTTTCCTAGATTTATTGTAGGTTCGGTTCCGCCAAATAATTCTGATCTTAACAGAATATCAACTGCGTAACCTGTATTTCGTCTATGGATTTCCGGTTTCGGAAACTCTTTTATAATTTCTTCCTGAATTGCTTTTACCGAAAGTTCATCGTAAACACTTTTGTAAATTTTATTTTCTAAAGAATCGCCTTTGGTTTTCTCGATAAATTCTGCCGAAGTCAATTCGCTAAAAGCCACTTCTGTTCCATCGCTTAAAATCGCTTTTACCTCAGCAATTTTATCACGCGTAACGCCATAACGAATCGAAGTTGTTCCAGATGAATTATTTCCCACCATTCCGCCAATCATCGCGCGGTTTGAAGTTGATGTAATTGGTGCGAAAAATACGCCGTGAGGTTTTAAAAATAAATTCAGTTCATCGCGAATAACGCCGGGCTGAACCGTAACTGTTTTTTTCTCGGCATTGTAACCTAATATTTTGGTAAAATGTTTCGAAACATCTATTACAAGTCCGTCTCCAACTGCTTGTCCCGCAAGTGAAGTTCCGGCCGTTCTTGGCGTAATCGAAATATTATGCTGCGCCGCAAAGCGAATTAACTTGCTGATATCTGTTGTCGATTTAGGCAAAGCCACCGCATTTGGCCGAATCCGATACACTGATGCGTCTGTCGAATAAAGTGTTTTATGAAGATCATCGTATAAAAGTGTGCCTTCGAGTTCGCCGGCTAATTGCTCTAAATGAGATTGGGTCAACATGTAAATGGTGCTTTTCTTAAAAAATAATTGCTCAAAAACTGAGACAACAAATATAAAAATATAGCTGCTTAAAATGTATAAAATGCCGATTTATCTTAACAGCCCGTCAACATTTTATAAAATTAAAGCCAAATTCTGTAAAGCACCAAAATTGCGAAATGGGTAATTTTAAGATTTTACTTTTTACGCCTTACAATTATGGAAAATTTCGTTCAGGACGTCTTCAAACATTTAGAAAACTATTATTACAGCATTGTCGATCTTACGCCAAAATTTATTCTCGCCATTGTTGTCATTCTCGTTTCGTGGTTTATTGCAACCCGAATTGGTATTTTTACAGGAAACCGACTCAAAGCGAGAATGCACGACCGACTTCTCGCCACTTTTATTGCCCGTTTAATTAAATCGGTTTTGATAATTATTGGGGTTTTGTTCATGTTCAAAATTATTGGTCTTGACGGGATCGCCCAAAGTATGCTTGCCGGTGCCGGAATTTCGGCTTTTGTAATTGGTTTTGCGCTTAAAGATATTGGCGAAAATTTCCTTGCCGGAATTCTGCTCGCTTTCAAACGTCCGTTTTCTATTGGCGATATTATCGAAAGCAACGGCGTAAAAGGCGAAGTCATCAACCTCAACCTCCGCGATACCGAAGTAAAAAGCGATTCGAAAATTATTTATATTCCCAACGCACTTTTAATTAAAAATACGCTTATTAACTACAACAGCGAAGGTTATCTTCTGCAGACTTTTACCGTTGGTCTCGAATACGGTTCTGATTATGGAAAAGCCATCGAACTCGTAAAAGAAGTCCTAAAACGAAACGAAGAAGTAACCGAAAAAGATCATGAAGATGCAGCGGTAATAACTGATATTTCCGGAGCGATTATTCAGTTAAACATTCGTTATTGGGTAAAAACCGGAACCAACAGAAAAAGCGCCGAATGCCGTTCTAAAATCATCGCCGAAGTTTTGAATACTTTAAAGGAAAATGGGTTTGTGCTTAAGTAAGGTTCTAAGTTACTAAGATTCTAAGTTTTTCCTACACAATTGTCATCCTGAGCGAAGTCGAAGGCTAATGGAAACGTAATTTTCTCGTTTTAGAATTTAAATAAGGAGCAATTTCCTGCTGTCCGCTATATCTTTTGTGGTGAACCCCACCACAAAAGGATGCCGCTTCCATCAGGGCTAGAAATCTCGTTTCCAAAAGAACTTTAATGGAATAAAAATTACCTCAAATACCAGGGAACATCTTTTAAATCATCAAAATTATCAGCGGGAATTCCGTGCAACTCTGTCATTTTTGCACAAATTTCATCAAAATTAGCTTCGTCATAATATGCCATATCAAGTGCATGATCGGTATCACCAAATCCTCCGGCACTAAGTAAAAGTTTATTCGAGAAACAAAATTCTTTCGCGAGTTCTGTTATGATTTTGAATATCTGATCTGATGTATTTTTTTCTTTAAAATACAAATCATTAAATCTTTCGATACAGCCTATTAAAACTACATTTTTATAAATATCAACCGAAAAGGTAAAACCTTCTCCCGTTATGTGTTCAGGTAGGTCTTTTTCGGCAGGAACAAAAATTAAGAACCACTTTAAGCTTTCACTTGCTCTTTTTGAAAAATGTCCAAATTCTCGTAAATGCAAAACTTCTGTTTTTAATCGAACAAAAACGTCATCAAGTCTTTGTCTAAGTTCTTCGATTTCAAAATCTTTTTCTCTTGGAATTATACAATCAATACTTGTTCCCATGTTTTGAGGTTTGAGTTAAAACAATAATTTAAACAAAAAACGATTCCTGAACAACTCTATAACAAATAAAAACACATCCAAAAGCCTTCCCTTCAACTCCTTCTATAGTTTTCCATTCTAAAACTCCTTTATTTATAAGTTTGTAGAGTTCACATTCGATGTAATTTGGACTATAATTTAGTTTTTGATATTCAGGATGAGTTCTAATAAATTCAGAGAATTTCCGTTGCGAAAAATTAATTTCATTTACTGCAATATCGTATTCATAAATAATTCCATCTTTTTTAGCGGTACAGCCACTTCCGTGAAAATAATATTCAATTCCGTCGATTGATCCTACTCTTTTAAAAAAGGTAATAGAAAACGAACATGGATTTTTGTCTTTTTTGTATTTATCTTTTAATAAAGCTTCAAAGCTTCTGATAAATGTAATGTAGTCGGTTAAGATTTTTTCTATCATAATTTGCAGTTCAAATCTAAATCTTAAAATGTTATTTTCCAAAGAGATTCTCCTATCTTGTCATTTCGACCGAAGGGAGAAATCGCACTAGAAATTACGCAAACATAATCGACAATCTTTGTGGTTACAAGTGTGATTTCTCCCTTCGGTCGAAATGACAAACTGCCTGGAAATTTATTTGAGTTTATCTTTTTTCAAAATAACGCTTTATATTTACCATATATAGAACAATTTACTTTAGCAAGCAATATTGTTTTAAAATATAATATCATAATCTTTTTCTTACTTAAAAATATTTTTTTGATATCTTTACAGTCCTAAACACAAAGAAATATGATATCAAAAAAGCTTTTGCCCGTGCGGTATGGTGGCGGTATTGGAAACAACTGCAACGCACTTTGTGGCGTAGGACACCTTAGCTGTGCGGGTTCTTTTCCTAAACACAAAGATTATGAATGCAAACACAATTTCAAAAGAAACCCAAATCAGGCTTCTAAATTTTTTCAACGAAAGAATTGAACCTGTAGAAATGGCTAAAACACTAAGACAGGTAAATTTCACACTCGCATTAGGCGTTATGAGCGAACACGAAGAACTTCAAAACGAAATCACCAAATTAAGAGACAGTTTTTACTGGCTCAATGAATTAGCTGAAACTTTAAATCCTTATTTGGATTTGGAGTAAGATTTAGAAGAGCAAAACCTCGATTTCAAAAATCGAGGTTTTACTTTTTTTTATTCAATCCTTTATTAATATAATTTTACTTTAACAAATTAACCAAATATGGAAAACCATAAATTACACTTAAACTAAACAACTAGGTTTGTTTAAAAAAAATGAATATATTATAAAATATCTTTTCAAATTTATATTTTTGTAATAATTTTACTATATTTTTTTTAAAATAAGTAAAATTAAATTCAAATATAATGTATAAATCTAATAAAGAAATCAAATAACTTTATATGGCAAAAAATCATTTTAGAAAACCATTTGATGACGGTACAAAAGCTAAACTAGAAATTTTTCGAAATTATTTAGTTGAATGGTTACCTGTTTTTATTTCCTCATATGAAACTACACACTGGGAAAATATTTTTATATACGATTTTTTTTCTGGTGAAGGGAAAGATATAAACGGAACAATTGGAAGTCCCTTAATTATCTTAGATGTATTAAATGAATATGAAGAATTAATTTCTAAGACAAAGGTAAAGATCAACATAATTTTTAATGAAAAAGACGAAAAAACTTTTTCAATTTTATCAAAAAATATAAATGATTTTCCATA
>NZ_CAIJDE010000029.1:0-39120 GCF_903819335.1 Flavobacterium panici
TGTGAGAAACAAAATAATCCATCGAGTTTTTGCAGTAATAAAAAACCAAACCTTTTATGAAAAAGATTTGGTTTTATCATAGAAATCGAAATGACAAACTGTGTCTATAAAACTGTGATTGAATAACGCAACTGAAAACTGAGACTGCTAACTGCGACTGAAAACTACCTATTCTCCAGCCAGCTCAAAAATGCCGTAGCTTTCTCCTTCCCAACCAATAATTTTTCTTCTGTTGGAATAGTAAGTTTTAGAATCAATTTTCTTGAAAAATAATGCTCTGCTTCTCTTATCGCTGAAAAGTTTACCAAATATTGTCTGTTGATTCTGAAAAACTGAATGGCTGATAACAATTTATGAACTTCATCAAGAGATTGTGTGATTTGATATTCCGTTTTATCGAAAGTTACGATTGTTGGGGTTTCGTTTTTGATGTAGAAAAAGGCTATGTTTTCTGTTTGAATCGTTTGATATTTATTGTTTTTGAAAACTAAAAAACTGCTTTTTCCTTTATTTTCTCCCGTTCTTGTTAAGAGATAATCGAAATCGGGCATCATTTTTTTATTTCTTTGGAAGAAGTTTTTCAGTTCGCCTGCTTTTTTAATAGCTTGCGAAATACTTTCTCTTGAAAAAGGTTTTAAGACATAATCGATTCCGTTTGATTTGAAAGCGTCGATGGCGTAATCATCAAAAGCGGTGCAGAAAATTACGGGTGACAAAACCTCTACATTTTTGAAAATTTCAAAGCTCAAACCATCTGCAAGCTGAATATCCATAAAAATCAAATCGGGCTGATCGTTTTCTAAAAGATAACTCACAGCTCCGTCGATACTTTGAATATACGACAAAATTTGAGCATCGGGTCTGATACTCAGAATTAGCTGACCAAGCGCTTTGGCCGTTTTTACTTCATCTTCAATTATTACGATAGTCATAAATCAGTGGTATTTTAACTTTAAAAAGGGTTTCGGTTTTATCAATTTCAATTTCCTTGTTAACCAAATGCAGAAAACGCTGGTTGATATTGTTCAGTCCAACTCCGGTTGACAAAGTGCCTCGTTTCAGCTGAATCGGATTTTCGATTACCAGAAAATCATTTTCGGTATATAATTTAATTTTCAAAGGTTTATCAAGCGAAACAACATTGTGTTTAATGCAATTTTCGATCAATAATTGCAGTGAAAAAGGCGGAATCGCACAATCGTATTGTTTGTCATCAATTTCTTTTATGACTTCAAATCCGTCTTCAAAACGGGCTTTCAGCAGATATACATACGAATCTAAAATTTGTAATTCTTCCTTTAACGGAATTAAATCCATTTTTCTGCTTTCTAAAGTAAATCGGTAAAAATCAGATAATTTCAGGATAAAATCAGAACTCTGCGGATCCTGCATATCCACCATCGATTTTAAAGTATTCAGACTGTTAAACAAAAAATGCGGATTTACCTGCTGCTTCAATAATTCATATTGTGCTCCTAAGTGTACTGCTTTCGTGCGCTCCAACTCTACTCCCATTTGCTGGGTTTGGTAATTCTGAAAAAGTAAATGCAGAAACATATATACTATCAAATTGATCAAAATACCTCTAAGCTCGAACATGATTGGCGCGTCCATTTTTGAAACCTGAAAAAGTTCCTGATGTGCAATTACGAGAATCACCATCAGCAAAATTCCCAAAAAAACACTTAGCAAAAGTTTCCAGTTAAACAGACTTTTATTGGTGCGCTGCGAGGAAAATTTGGGTAAACTATAAATGTTGTAATACCATATAAAAAGGGAAAACAGCAGTGTAATAGATGAGTTTATGATGATGTCTCCAGGCGTAGAATCGGCATCAAATAATTTTGGAATTGAAGCCAGAATTGCAAGCGCAATTGAGCTTCCCCAAATAATTTTGAGCGAAACCTGAAAACGTTTTGATTTTTCCATAATTGTATCCGTTTTTTATCCTGTTTGTCAAAGATAGTTTTATTTTGAAAAAAGATTTTATGCAGATTTAAAAAGTCAGCCCAAAGTATTGTCATTTCGACGAAGGAGAAATCTCCACGAGAAGCTCTACAAAGATTGGCGACATTCTGTATGGAGTTACTTGCGAAGATTTCTCCTTCGTCGAAATGACAAATATGACGGAGTGTTTTTTTAATCTCGCAAAGTCGCAGAGGCGCAAAATTTTTATTCGCAAATTGTTTGGGAATAGAATCTGCAAAATCTGCCTGAATCTGTCAAATCTGCATGAAATATATTTTTAATTCTCCCGCAGATTTAGCTGATTTTGCAGATAAGAAAGGAAAAAAAATCTGCTAATCTGCTAAATCTGCGAGAAAGAAAAAATTTAAGCTCGTTTTACTTCTAAAATTGCACCTGAATTCATATCCTGAACAAACCCAATAATCTCAAAATCCTGTGTATTATAATTTTTAGGAAGATGAACCGATGCTGTTCCTTTTTTTACTTTGTTTAAATCTACCCATTGCAGATTGCGAACAATTTGATAATGAGACAAAACCCTATGAGCGTTCTCTCCTCTTTTTACATTGCTTTTGGCTTCTTTTTGAACTACAGCAATTAATAAACGGCTGTTTTTTGAAGTTCCTTCCACATTATAATTTACAGCAATAGAATTCTCATTTTGACTGGCTTCTAAGCTTAAATTCGTCGAAACAGGTTTTGAAAGTGCCGATTTAATTCCGTTTCGTAAACTTGTTTCCTGAGAACCGATATAATCTATTTTTCCGTTTATGATTACCTGCGGTGTATAGATTGGATCTTTCTCCATGTATTTTGCATAATCGTATTGTCTTTTGGTATAATCGGCATTACTGAAAATGTCTTTCCAGCCTTGTTTGTCCCAATAATCAACATGATAAGAAAGCACGTAAACATTTTTATCTTTTAATTCATTTTGAATTTTCCCCAATAATTCATCTGCTGGTGGACAGCTCGAACAGCCTTCGGAAGTGTATAATTCTAAAAGAGCAAAACCTTTTTTATCTTGATTGCTTTGGCTGAAAATGGTGTTTCCTATTAAGAAAAACAGCATTGTAAAAGCACTTATTATTTTTATCTTTTTCATGATTCCTATTTATTTCCTGCAAGGTTTTAAAACCTTACAGGTATTTTTTTTTATTTAGAAAGTCTATAATTTAAACCTACAAGGTTTTGAAAACCTTGCAGGTTAAACAACTTAGAAATTAAAGGATGTTAATCTCTACGTTTATATTTCCTCTTGTTGCTTTTGAGTAAGGACAAGTTTGGTGTGCCTGAGCCGCTAAAGCTTCCGCAGTTTCACGATCAATACCCGGAAGGCTGATGTTTAAACGTGCTTGTAAAGAATATTCTCCTTCAGTTACACATAAATCTACTTCTGCATCTACTGCCGTTTCTGCCGGAAGTCTAACTCCCAATTTCGAAGCTGCGATTCCTAATGCTCCAATAAAACATGCTGACCATCCTGCAGCAAATAACTGCTCCGGATTTGTTCCCGGACGCGATGTTCCCGGAGAACTTAATTTGATATTCAATTGCTGGTCTGAACTTTGAGAAGCGCCTTCTCTACCGCCTGTTGTGTGTGTTTTTCCTGTGTATAATACTCGTGTTTCCATGTTTAAAAAATTTTAGATTGTTGATTTTAGATTTTAGATTATTTGTTGGAATTCCTTTTTCCCACAATCTTGTCATTTCGACGAAGGAGAAATCTTCGTAAGTAACTCCGTCAGGAATGTCGCCAATCTTTGTAGAGTTTCTCGTGGAGATTCCTCGTTCCTCGGAATGACAAGATTATGCGTAATTATAATTTATTTCATACCATCTACATCAATTATCGCTTGAGCAAATGATTTTGGGTCTTCTTGCGGAACGTTGTGTCCTATTCCTTTTAGAATTCTGTGGGCGTATTTTCCGGTGAATTTATTTGCGTATGCTTTTCCATCTGCGAAAGCGCCGTCAAAATCACTTCCTATTGTAATGGTTGGTACTTTAATTTCAGGTCTTGCGGCAAGGCGTTTTTCTAAACTGTCGTATTTAGATTCTCCTGCTTCAAGAGATTGTCTCCATCTGTAATTATGAATTACAATTGCAACGTGATCCGGATTGTCAAAAGATTGTGCTGTTTGATCGTAAGTTGCTTTGTCGAAATTCCATAACGGAGAAGCGATCTGCCAGATTTGTTTGTTGAATTCGTAGGTATTTTGGCTGTAGCCTAATTTTCCTCTTTCGGTTGCAAAATAATATTGGTACCACCATCCTAATTCGGCTTTTGGAGGTAATGGTTTTAAATTAGCTTCTAAATTCACTACTAAATAACCACTTACCGAAACCAAACCTTTTACACGTTCCGGCCAAAGTGCCGCCATAACTACTGCAGTTCTAGCTCCCCAATCGAATCCGCCAACTACGGCTTTGTCGATTTTTAAGGCATCCATAAAGGCAATAATATCGGTTGCTAATGCTGCTTGCTGCCCGTTTCTGAAAGTATCTTTAGAAAGAAAAGTTGTTGTTCCAGAGCCTCTTAAATAAGGTGTAAATACATGATATCCTTTTGAAACTAAAATTGGTACTACTTCATTGTAACTGTGAATGTCATAAGGCCATCCGTGAAGTAAGATTACCGGAGTTCCGTTTGAAGGACCAGCTTCAGTATATCCTACGTTTAATAATCCAGCTTTGATTTGTTTTAAAGTTCCTAGTGAACCGTCTTGTTTTTCTGTTTGTGCAATTGCTGCTGCGTTTACTAAAAGAAAGGCAATTAAAAGAACTGCGTTTGTAATACTGTTTTTGATTTTTACTATCGTTTTCATAATTATTTTTTTTTGATTAGTTGATTATCAGTTAATTTCTTCGTCAAAGGTATCTCGACAATCCTCGTTTTAAAAGAAGAAAAAAGCCGAAATGGACAAAGTAAAAGGTGAAACGGACAAGGGTCAAGTTGTGAAATGTGAGATGTGAGTAGTTTAGTCGTAAAACTCTATATTCTTATATTTTTTTAGCCACAGATTAAAGGATTAAAATGATTTTTTCTCTCGCAGATTCTGCAGATTTAGCAGACTATTTTTTATTGGTTTCAAATTATTTAATCAAATCTGCTCAATCTCCGAAATCTGCGGGAAACAAATACTTTGCGAAACTTTGTGTATCCTTAGCGCACTTTGCGGTTAAACTATTCGCATTTCAACTTGAAACTTTAAACCTGAAACTATTTCTTCATAACCAAAACCGGTTTTCCTTTTTCAACTATATATGTTGCCAGTTCTGATGCTTTTACGTTTGTATTATTTCTAGCGGAGTGAACAACTCCAGCTGGAATAAAAAGAACTTCTCCGGCTTTTAAGGTTACTGGTGCTTGCCCTTCAACTTCATATTCAAGTGAACCTTCTAATACATAAATGATTTCTTCACCCGGATGAGAATGTTGTCCAAAAGCGGTATGTCCGTCGAAATCTATTTTGGCTTGAACGGTTTCTCTTCCCGGAATGCTTAGATCGTGTTTTTGCAAATCAGTACGTTTTATTCCAGTTTGGGCTGCAATTTGATTCGGAATCAAAAAGGCGATTATTCCTAAAATGATAATGGCGATTATTACCCAAGTTTTTTGTTTTTTAGTTTCCATGATTTTATTTTTTAGTGGTTAGTTTTTTAAACACATAGGAACATAGTTTTTCTTTGTCTGGAAAGGCGTTTACTTGTTTGTATTCTCTCGTAGATTTTGCAGATAAAGCAGATTTTTTTCTTATTGATCAGCTAAATCTGCCGAATCTGCGAGAAACTTTTTATCGGCAAACATAACTATGTGTGAAAATCTAGATTTTCTCATAAGCCTTTTACCACGCTTTCAACCTATGTCTCTATGTGTTTAAATAAATTACTTAGATTATTTTCTCAATGATTTAAAAGCTGCACGAAGTTCAACTGAAAACAATTGTGGTTCTTCCCAAGAAGCGAAGTGTCCGCCTTTGTTTACTTCTTTAAAATAAATCAGGTTTTTGTATGCTTTTTCAGCCCATGTTTTTGGTGCTTGGTAAATCTCTCCCGGAAAAACAGTTATTGCAACCGGAATTTTGATTTCGGCAGTTCTTTGTTCAACCGCATTGAAGTTATTGTTGTTATTTTCCCAATATAAATTAGCAGATGAATTGGCTGTATTTGTAAACCAGTAAAGCGAAATATCATCCAGCATTTCATCTTTAGTCAGTGATTTTTCGGCATTTCCTCCGCTGTAAGTCCAATCGTTGAATTTATCCAGGAAAAAAGAAGCCAAACCAACAGGAGAATCCGTAAGTCCGTAACCTAAAGTCTGCGGACGAGTCACCATCATTCCGGCGTAACCACCGCCTTTTGTATATAATTTATTCAGCGAATTAAAAGCTGCATTTTCTTTAACCGATAATCCTTTTGGTGCCGGATCTCCGTCTTTAAGCGCTTTGGCAACATCTGCCGGAACTGTTGCGGGCATATTTACGTGAATTCCCAATAAACCTTCTGGAGCCTGGCGCGCCATCGCATCGGCAATTACAGAACCCCAGTCACCACCTTGCGAAACATACTGTTTGTAACCCAAACGTTTCATTAAAACATCCCACGCATTTCCTATTTTCTCTGGTCCCCAGCCTGTTCCTTTTGGCTTTTCAGAAAAACCATAACCCGGCATTGAAGGAATAACCAAATCAAATGCATCTTCCGCTTTTCCGCCATAAGCTGTTGGATCTGTCAATGGACCAATTACTTTTAGAAGTTCAAAAAATGATCCCGGCCATCCGTGAGTAATAATTAACGGTAACGCATTTTTATGTTTTGATTTAATGTGAATGAATTGAATATCCAGTCCGTCGATATTGGTTACAAATTGAGGAAGTGCGTTTAGCTTTTCTTCTGTTTTATGCCAGTCATAATCGGTTCCCCAATATTTTACCAGATTCTGAATCTGCTCTAGTTTTACTCCCTGTGATTGATCTGTTACGGTTTCTTTATCCGGCCATCTTGTAGCATTTACACGATTGCGAAGTTCTGTAATCGCTTCCTGCGAAACGCTGATGTGGTACGGACGAATTAAATTACAATCGGTTTTAGTTTCGTTCTGTGCAAAAGATACGGCAGTTGCTAACATAAAAGTTCCCGTTGCAATAGCGTTTAAAAAACTACGCTTGTTTAGTTGAAGTGTTTTCATTTTTTTGATTTTTAAATTATTTGAATATCAGTTAATTTCTTCGTCAAAAGTATTTCGATAACCCTTCTTACGAAATGAGAAAACAGTCCAAATGGACGAAGTTTGAGGTGAAACGGACAGAGTGAAATGTGATTTTTTTTAACGCAAAGCGCGCTAAGTTTTTTTGGCTTGTTTGGTTTTATAAAAATGCGAAGATCGCAAAGCTATGTGGGTAATAACTTTGCGATCTTTATGTGTGTTTTTGCTACAGATTATTATTTTTTTGCCAGAGATTAAAAGGATTAAAATGATTTTTTCACGCAGATTCTGCAGATTTAGGCAGATTTTAATTGATTGTTTATTCAAAAATTTAAAAAAAATAATCTGCTCAAATCTGCAGAATCTGCGTGAAACAAAAAACTTTGCGACTTCGCGACTTTGCGAGATTAAAAAAGAATCTTCGTATAAATCTTAGCGCTCTTTGCGTTAAATCATCAGCATTCCAACATGAAACCTGAAACAAATTAAATTAAGCCAAAACCATTCCCCCATCCATAATAAAATCTGCTCCGGTGATGAATTTTGCTGCTTCACTGCTTATATACGAAACCATTTTGGCAACATCTTCAGATTTCCCCATTTGTTTTAAAGGCACTTTCTCGACAACTATATCCATAATACCATTTACAGTTGCTTCATCTAAACCTACTTTTTTCATGACTTCGGTTTGAGTTGGTCCCGGACTAACGGAATTCACTCTGATTTTTCTAGACGCTAATTCTAATGCTGCTGATCTCATAACCGAATTCAAAGCCGTTTTACTTGCTGAATAAACCGAAGATCCCGGCCCTGGCATACTCGCGGTATTCGAAGAAAGAAATACAACCGATGCACCATCGTTCAAAATTGGGATAAATCGGCTTAGTGTGAAGTACGCACCTTTAAAATTTACATTCATAATACTGTCAAATTGTTCTTCTGCTGCCTGCTCGATATTTCCTAATCCGGCAATTCCGGCATTGATGAAAAGGATGTCTACTTTTCCAAAATCCTGTTTAACTTTTAAAGCCAGACTCTCAATATCAGAAATACTCGATTGATCTGATGTTATTGCTGTAACGCCCAGTTCCAGTGCTGCTTTTTCAATTGCTTCTTTTCTTCTTCCGGTAATAATAACCTGTGCTCCCTGTTCTTTTAACTGTTTTGCTGTTGCATAGCCTATACCGCTGTTTCCGCCTGTAATTACGGCTACTTTATCTTTTAAATTGTCCATTTTTATATGTTTTAAATTAATGGGACAAAGTTAAATTGCAAATAGTATTGCTTTTTTAGAGGTATCATAGAGTATACTGGAAAGTAGATTTTAACATTTAAATATTCTCAAAAATCAATTTCAGGCAAAACTCAAAAATTACTGTTAAATATTTAGATTGAATGTGCAGTTATTTGGTTAAAATTATCCGATTTATTCATATTTAAAGATCAATTCTCTTAATTTATTTTTAAAACTTCATTAAACAGCTGTTAAATCTTAATGAGAATTCATTGTAAATTCTGTAAGAAAACGTATATTTGAGATAATACTGAATTTTTATATCGTGCAGGAAAAAACAAAAACACATCATTTTATATTCCCAAAAACGCCTACAGGCGTTGACGGACTAGACGAGATTACTGATGGCGGTTTCCCAAAAGGACGCCCAACCTTAATTTGCGGAGGTGCCGGCTGTGGAAAAACATTATTGTCAATGCAGTTCCTTATTAAAGGAATTACAGAATATAACGAACCCGGGGTTTTCATGTCTTTTGAGGAACCGTCAGACGATCTTACCTTAAATGTAAAATCACTCGGCTTTGACCTCGAGCAGCTGAAAAAGGATAAAAAACTCGTTGTAGATCATGTCCGCGTTGAAAGATCAGAAATTGAAGAAGCGGGTGAATACGATCTTGATGGTTTATTTATAAGATTAGGCCACGCCATCGATTCTATAAAAGCAACGCGTGTAGTACTGGATACAATCGAATCTTTATTTGCTGGTCTTGACAATCAGGCGATTTTAAGAGCCGAATTACGAAGATTATTTCATTGGCTGAAAACAAAAGGCGTAACTGCTGTAATTACGGGAGAACGCGGCGAAGCAACCTTAACCCGACAAGGATTAGAAGAATATGTTTCTGACTGTGTTATTGTTCTCGATCATCGTGTTATTGAACAAGTTTCGACCAGAAGACTCCGAATTGTAAAATACAGAGGTTCAACACACGGAACAAACGAATATCCGTTTTTAATTGATGAAGAAGGTATTTCGGTACTTCCTATTACATCGTTAAAACTCGACAACGAAGTTTCTTCGGATATTATTTCTACAGGTGTTCCCGGATTAAACGAAATGTTTTATAGCGGCGGATTTTATCGCGGAAGCAATATTTTAATTTCAGGAACTGCCGGAACAGCTAAAACTACGGTTGCCTGTTATTTTGCCAATGAACAATGCGAAAAAAACGAAAAAACGATTTATTTCGCTTTCGAAGAATCGCCGCAGCAATTGGTTCGCAATATGAAATCAATTGGAATTGATCTCGACAAACATATCAAAAAGGGTATTTTGCAAATCCATTCTTCACGTCCGTCATTGAATGGTCTGGAACTGCATTTACTTACACTTCGAAAATTAATAAAAGAATTTCAGCCTACCACTATTATTATTGATCCAATCAGTAATCTTATTACAGTAGGAAGCGAACAAGAAGTCCGTTCTATGCTGGTAAGGCTCATAGATATGCTCAAAGCAAATAATATTACGGCTTTGTTTACGTCATTAAATAAACAAACAGATAATTTTAGACCAGATCTGGCAGAAGAATCCGTATCGTCTTTAGTCGATACCTGGATAACGGTTCGTGATATGGAAGGCGTTGGTGAAAGAAACCGCGGTATTTTTATTATCAAAGCAAGAGGAATGGGACATTCTAATCAGGTTCGCGAGTTTGTGATCACTAAAAAAGGAATCGAATTACTCGATGTAGAATTAGGTCCGCAGGGAATCCTGACAGGTGCTGCCAGACAGTCGCATCAGTTTAAGAAAACCATTTCTGATATTAAACTTCAAAACGAAATTAGCAGAAAAGACCGTGAAATTGAGCGCAAACGCAAAGTTTTGGAAGCCAATATTGAAGCCTTGAGAACCGAATTTGAATCGGCAGAAGAAGAATTGAGTATCCTGAAAGCAACAGAAGAATTACAGGCTAAATTATCTTCTAAGAAAAAAGAAAATTAAAATGAAAAAAGAAGTAGCCGAATGGCAATTATTGCTCTATATAGCAGGCCAGACGCCAAAATCGATCAAGGCACTTGAAAATATAAAAAAGTACGCCGAAGAACATTTAAAAGGAAAATACAGCATCGAGATTATCGATTTGCTGAAGAATCCGCAATTGGCAGAAGGTGATCAAATTTTGGCTGTACCAACCCTGGTCAGGAAATTTCCTGAGCCAATCCGTAAAATTATAGGTGACCTTTCTAATGAAGAAAGAGTGCTTGTAGGTCTTAATATTAAACCTATAAACGCTTAATCATGGAAGATTCATCTGATGGCACAAGTACAACCAAACATAAGTTCATACTTTTTGTTTCAGGTATGTCTGTTAAATCAGGACATGCAATTGAAAATTTACGCAGAATATGCGATACTTATCTCAAAGAAAACTACGAATTAGAAATCGTAGACATCAGCAGGGATAAAGAACAGGCCGTGATACATCAGATAGTAGCAATTCCTACGTTATTAAAGATAAGTCCCGAGCCTAAAAGAATCATTTTAGGTGATTTATCAGATAAGGATAAAGTACTGAGAATATTAAATATTATGTAGAATTTGGAGGTTACCGATAAAAATATAGAAGATTTATTGACCGAAATCGAGTCATTAAAAGAACAGCTTTATGAAGCAAACAGTATAGTCGAAGCCATAAAACAAGGAGATGTAGATGCACTGGTAGTAAACAATAACGGAGTACCCCAGCTTTATTCTCTCGAAACGGCCGATTATACGTACCGACTTCTTATTGAAAAGTTCCGACAGGGTGCGCTTAGTATTTCGCGCAAAGGACTCATACTGTACTGTAACGACTACTTTTCTGAACTAGTAGGTATTCCGTCAGAACAAATTATTGGGACGTATTTAAATGAATATTTTGATAATCCCACACAGTTTGTCCAGCTTATTCAGGCACTTAGGTACGGAATCGCCACACACGAAATTCTTTTTAAATCGAGCGAAGACAAAAAAACTTTTCCGGCTTATATCGCACTAACTGATCTCGAACCTTCTGTAGAAGCAATTGGAATTGTGATTACCGATTTGACCGAAAAGAAAAAACACGAAGAAGCCCTGCTCCATCATCAGCAGGAACTGGAAGAAAAAATTAAGGAGTTAAACCGAATCAATACCAATCTCGAAGAGTTTATTCATGTTATCTCGCACGATTTAAAAGAACCGCTGAGGAAAATTGTCATGCATAATGACCGAATCGACGGAAGCTACCTTTCTGATAACGATGCCAAATCAATGAATGTTTTAAAATCATCGGCACTGCGGCTGAATTCTCTGGTTGATGATTTAGTGCAGTATTCGTCGCACACCGCGCAGGAAGAACGAACCGAAATTGACTTAAAAACCATAATAGGCGAAGTTATCGAAGACCTCGAAATTATAATTGCAGATAAAAAAGCCCATATTAAAATAGGAAAACTCCCTGCCATAAAAGCCTCTAAAGTCCAAATCAGGCAGCTTTTTGGCAACCTCATTACCAACGCCATAAAATACAGTAAAGAAGCTGTTGCCCCGCTTATAGAAATTTATCAGGCAGAAAATTTAAATGCCGAAATGCCAAATCAAAATGCTAAATTTGTAAAGATTCAGATTAAAGACAACGGAATTGGCATGGAGTCGAGCCATCTTCTTAAAATCTTTACCATTTTTCAGCGCCTTCATGCCCGAAACGAATATTCAGGAAACGGTATAGGCCTTGCGATTTGTAAAAAGATTATGGAAAACCACTCCGGAAACATAACCGTCGAAAGTACACTGAACGAAGGAACGACATTTAATCTTTACTTTCCAATTTTATAAAATGCCACAAAAAAACAACCTGCATATCATAATTGCCGAAGATGACAATGATGACGCTGATGTGATCTTCGAAACATTCAATCAAAACCCCAATTTTGGCAAAGTAAGCCTTGTAGCCAATGGCGAAGAACTGCTCAATTACCTTAAAGACACGGCAAACGAAAGTCCGGACGTAATCCTGACCGACATCAACATGCCCATTGTCGACGGCATCGAAGCCTTACAGCAAATTTTAAACAATTCAGACTTAAAAAACATTCCCTGCTTTGTTTATTCTACCAGCATAAATCCGTCGTACAAAGAAAAATGCGACGATCTGGGCGTAAAAGCTTATCTTATAAAACCCTATTCATTTGAGGCTTTCGCCGAAATTCCAAAGACCATTTTGAGTATTATACAAGCTTAGATTTTCATTTCCATTTCATATATTCGTAATACTATTTAGGAGCTGATTCCTGCTCTCCGCTGTATCTTTTATGTCTCGTTAAAGAAACGAGACACAAAAGGATGTCGCTTCGATCAGGGCTAGGACATTCGTTTTCATTAGAAGATTTTGTGGAAATTTGATTTAGAAATAAAAAATTTAAAAGAAATATTTTTCTTACAATTTAAAACATTTTTTGATATCTTTACAGTCCTAATAGTTAAGATATGATATCAGAAAAAAAGTTTGCCCGTGTGGTATGGTGGCGGTATTGGAAACAACTGCAACGCTCTCTTAACAGCGTAGGACACCTAAGTCACGCGGGTTTCATTTCCGTAAAGTTAAGATTATGAGTACCAAAACCCTTTCTAAAGAAGCCGAAATCAGGCTTACCAATTTCTTCAATCAAACCGTAGCGCCAGAACAAATGGCAAAAGCCTTAAGGCAGGTAAATTTTGTTCTTTCGCTAAGTTTAATAAGAGAAAACGAAACCCTGCAGCAAGAAATCGATAAACTTGAAAATAGCTTTTACTGGCTCAATGAACTAGCCGAGATTTTAAATCCTTATTTGGATGTGGAGTAAAAAGTTATTTTTGATTTAAATGTAAAACCCTCAATTTGTAATAAAAATTGAGGGTTTTATTTTGATTTAAATTCAACTTAAAACACTTTTAAAAACTTATTATACAATACCCTATTCTGTTATTATTTTATCGTTTAGAGATCGTCATAATCTTTTCTGCAAGTATATATTTACTAAATCGATTTCGTTTAAATTAAAAATATTAATTATCCGAAATCAAAAAGATAAAATAACTAACACAAAACCAATGTCTAAATTCTCAGAGCAAGTTCACGTTTCTATAGGTGGATTTGAAAAAAACGTTATTTACTACGATTTACAAATCTCACAAAAAATGGCCGATCATCATGTTTTTTCTTTCGTATGGCAATACACAGGAAAAATAATAATTCCGCCCGAAGATCAGGAAAAAGCAATATCCAAATATATTGGAAGTCAGGTAATTTTCACCTTTAAAGTCAACGAAGTCAGATTAATGGCCAAAGGGATTATTAAAGGTTTAAAATCCATTTATAAAAACGGCAGTCCTGCTGGTTTGCATGTAATTGGAATAAGCCACACGATTGTTCTGGATGAAATGGACAAATCAAGAATTTTCCTGAATAAAAATCTACAGCAAATCGCTTTAGAAATTTTTGACGAAGAAAATTCAGGTGAGTTTTATCAAAGAGAAGCCATAAAGCCCACAAATAGCAAAGAATTTCGATACAAACCGCAGTACAACGAAACAAATTTCAATTTCATGAAAAGGCTTTCGACACGTTACGGACAATGGTTTTATTTTGATGGAATGCGAATGCAATTTGGGCAAATAAAAGCAAGCAAAGTAAAATTAATCAACGGATCGTCGCTTCATAATTTTACAATCGAAACAAATTTGATATCTAATAAAGTCGCATTTGGAGGTTACGATTATAATTCAGTAACCAATATACGCAACGCTGCCCAACAAACTTCAACAGGAAGCAGAGACAGATTTGCTGTTTCAATGGGTTGGAATCAGGGATCTATAGTGCGCGATGATTTAGGTTTGGGTTCTTACACTAACAACGCACAAAACAAAGAAGAAATAGAAGAAATGGTAAAACTGCATACTGCAGGCCGCGACGCAAATAGTGTTTTTTACAGCGGAACTTCTTATCTGCCTATCGGACTTGGACAGGTTTTTACGATTCAAAATCAAAACGTACAACACGAATTAATTGCTATTGAAGTTACACATCTCTCCCAAATAAATGGAAATTACAGCTGTGAATTCAAAGCAATTCCATCAGATGTAGAAGCACCGCATTATACTAATGTAAAAGCATTTGCACTTGCCGAAAGCCAGTCTGCCAAAGTAATAGACAATAATGATCCTGAAAAACTAGGACGAGTTAGAGTGAAATTTTATTGGGCTGGATGGAATTCAGAAAGCGACTGGATGCGTCTCGTACAATCTTACGCAGGTTCAGGAAAAGGAAACTATTTCAGACCTGAAATTGGCGAAGAAGTACAAATAGGATTTGAAGGCGGAAACGCTGAATGTCCCTACATATCTGGAACTTATTATAACGGACAGGAAAAACCAGATTTCTTTGATCCACAAAATTTAATTAAAGGTTTAAAAATGAGATTTGGGCAGATGCTTAAATTTATTGAAAAAGTAGGTATTATTCTTTCTGACCCAAGCGGAAATGAAATTCATTTGGATGAAGAAAATAAAAATATAAATGCTACAACACCAGAAACGTTTACAATAAGAGCAAAAAATATTGTTTTTGAAGCAACAGAAAGTATTACGCTAAAAGCGGGAACAAATATTATTCAAGAGGCTGAAAATGATATTAATGTAAGTGCCGGAGGTAATATCTCTGAATTTGGAGATAATAAAACCGAAAATATAACTGATAATTATACTCGAAGTTCTGGTGAATCAACTCAGTTTGCCGACGAAGTTAAAATTTTCAGTACTAAAGAAAATATGCTTTTAGAAAGTTCTCAAAAAACAGTTGAAATCAATAGTGCAGAAAACTCTAATATATTTTAGCAAAAAGATTTATGGCAATTAATAAAACAGCAAAGAATTTAAAAATTAAAATAAAAAACAGTTATGCCTCATTTTCTAAAATAATTCATGAAGAAAGCGGAAAAATAGAGATCGTTGCTACAAAAGAAAATTTAACGTTGGCTTCAAACAAAAAGATAAACATAAGAGGTAATAAATCATAAGAATATGTCTAATATAATATTTGGAGAACCACGGTTTGTGCCTCCTAAAGAAGATGATAAAGAAACAAATGACGTTTATATGGGAGTGTTTTTTGACGGGACTTCAAATAACAGAGAGAATGTCGAAGGCAGGCGTAAGAATCCAAAACTAAAAGATACTTACGCATCAAATAAAGATGGTTCTAATACTAGTTATGGTAACGATAATACAAATGTAGATAGATTAGAAAAAGCTTATCTAAATGAGAACAAAATCCATTATTACTCTGTATATGTTGAAGGAATTGGAACTAAAAACCCAAAAAAGAATGATGATGGCACACTTGATTATTATGGTGATTTTACTCGTGGTCAGGGTTATGGTACAGGAGAAACAGGTCTTTATGAAAAAGTCGAAAAAGGGTGTTTTGATATTACTCGAAAGTTAAAAAAGGAAAATGAAATAAATATTAGTACTTTATATTTTGATGTTTTTGGTTTTAGTCGAGGAGCTGCTGCTGCACGCATTTTTGTAAACGAATTGAACAAAAAGAAAGATTATAAGGATGATAATAGTTACATATTTGGAAATTTAGGTAAGGCTTTTAAAGAATTAGGATATAAAATAAATCCGCTTCGCATAAAAGTTCGTTTTTTAGGTATTTATGACACCGTTTCATCATATGGATACAATGTTTTTGATGATATTGACGAGGATAAGGTTCCTTTAAAAATACCGAATGTTGGTTTTACAGTCCATTTAACTGCCGAGGACGAATATCGCAAAAATTTTCCGCTTACCAATATTGCCAGTGCAGGAGCAAATAGTATAGAATTAACGTTGCCAGGATGTCACTCAGACATTGGTGGCGGCTATAAAAATGGAGAGGAAGAAATTGTAATACTTACAGAATCAGCCCCTATAATAGAAGCCGAAAAAAAACATGTTTTGGAGCAGGGCTGGTTTAAACCAAGCCAGTTAAAAGAACTCCCAAGTTTGTTGCCTTATTATTTAAAAGGTACTCGAACCCTTAGTAATGAATACAGCTTTGTAATTCTGCATCTTATGGCGGAATTTGGTAAGCGTAAATATAAAATTCAGTGGAAATATAAAATTTTAGATAAAGATTATATAATACCAAAACAATTAAAAGGAATTAAAGAACGGGTTTATGCATATGCCTTTGATAATAAGCCTAAATTAAAATTCTATACTAGCAAAGAAATAGAATTAAAACGAAAAAAAGAATGGAGAAATCAAAAAGAAGTTGATGATTTTAATACAATGGTTGCTGATTATTATTTATTACCAGATTTGCGCAATAATTATCTTCATTGCTCTGCTAATATGGATGGTGTGGGTATGGAACCTCAACAAGATAATTTAAGTAATATTATCAGAAAACGAACAATAATATCAGGATGAATATGAAAAAGATAATTATATGTATTGCCTTTATCTGTTTATTTAATTCAACTTTAATCTCTTGTCAAAATACTATGAAACACAAAAAATATTTTTGGGACTCCTCAGTTTGTACTCCAAAAGGTTATCCTGCTGAAATTTTTTCAGGTCATTTAATTCTTGGAAATACTCCTGAAAGTGGTTATGTTTATATGCCGTTTGACCGTATAATAAATAGTGAAAACTTAGGTGATAATGATGGTTCTTCATCAGGAGAAGCAACGGGAATATCTCCAAAAATACTTGATATAACTTGGCTGTCTTATACAGAAAATAAAAGTTATTCTGGTGTTTTTAAGCTGGATTCAGAAAAAATAGAGTCCTTAATGATAAATGGAAGTGAAACACCATATTGGGATAACGAAACAAAAAAGATAGGTGTTTTTAAAGATTTTGATTTTGTAGTAAATGCCGGTTTATTTCCGGGTGGTATGGTGATATTATATGTTTGGAGTCCAACTAATACAACTATAGTAGGGAAATATCAAGCTAACGAAGATAAAAATGTCGATTGGCAAATGGCACATCCATCAATGAAAGGAAAAGAAGGTATTACAGAATATGTAAATTATATGAATGAAGATTTACCCCAAGAAATAAAAGATCAAATAAAACAAGGAACAATACCATTTGGTTATTGGGAAACTCTTTTTAAAAAATATCCTATTACACCACAGGTTAAAGCAGAAGATAAAGTAGAAACTATTGAAATTAATTATATAAATGGAGAATTTGAATCGATCTTTTTGAGTTTAAATGGCAATGTTATACCAATAAAAGAACGGGCAGTTCCTAGAAAAATAAATATTGTCTGGCATGATATAAATGATAGACGAATGGAAAGTGATATTTTCTTTGATGAAAAAAAATCGAAAGCTATTTTCGAGAATATAAAAATTGGTGAATCTATCAAACTTATAATCGATGTAGATCGCAATACAAAACCTAGAGAAACAAAAGGGATTTCTATAAAATTAAAAACAGCATCCGCTGAAATTGATATGGAAGAGGCTATTATTTCACAAGAATCATTTACGAAATCTAGACCGTATTAATTGGTAAGAAGTAAAATTATTAATCTTTTCGATCGAAAACGAAATACCCAAACTAGTAAACAGCTTTTACTGGCTCAATGAACTTAGTGAGATTTTGAATCCTTATTTGGATTTGGAGTAACGGTTTATTTTTGAAATTTTATAAACCCTTGATCATTTTTTTGATTGAGGGTTTTGTTTTTTAGGCAGTTTTAAAAAATACCGTATAAGTACGCGTTGTTTTGGGTTTGGATTATTGATATACTTGTTAAGTGTATTTTTTAGTGAATTACGGTTTACCGTAAAACAGTAAATAATTAAAGAATAATCTTTGTTTAAACTAACAACATTTTCAATCATGAAAAACCTACTTACTATAACCTTAATTCTATTTTCTATTATCTCATATTCACAAAAAGAGAATGTAGAATCTACAACTAGATTATTCATTGATAAAGCTCAATTCACCAGAATTAATAAAGATTGGAATACAACCGCTGAATTCAAATCTGGAATTGGCGAAGTTGTAAACTTTTATCCGATAGAAGTTATTGATTTAAAAGCCGGAACAAAAGTAAATGCTTTACAAATAGACATGTATATTAAAAATCCTGATATCTATAAAACTGCATGGATTGGAATCGATGAAATTGAAGAATTCATAAATTTTGTAGAAGATAATGTTATTCCAAACCTTGATTTAAAACTAAAAGAGAAATCTTCTGAGTTTATTTTCAAAGCAAAAGAAATGACAATGTCATATTTTGTAAATGAAAAAAACAGAAGAATCACCATAAAATTAAACAGTTATGATAATGATAAAGTTTTAAACTATACTTTTTGGACAGAAACGCAAGTTGATAAAATTCCTAGGTTATTGACTGTACTAAAAAAAATTAAATAAGTTAATATTAAGCATTCTTAGCACGAACGAGGAGATGATTTTCCTCTATATAAGACAATTTTATGAAAGAATTTAAAAATGTAATTTTATACGATTGGGTTGATTTCTTTAAATCACTTTGTATCGCCATTGATTTAATTGGTCAGAATAAAGAAAACAGAAATCAAAATTTAAAGGTAAAGGCAAAAAATGTGTTTGGTGAAACTCATGCTATTTACACATACCCTGAAATAGATCCCTTTTCATTTATTTATACATTAGCTCAAAGAAACACAACCAATCAAAAAAATAGTGTGTTTCAATCTTGTATTGACGTTTTTGAACTAGAAACTAAACTACCAACGGATTGGTACTTTCCGACCCCTACACCCCAAACAAAAAGTTTATTTTATAACAAGGGAAAATACACAGATAGTAATGGAAATACTTTTTCAGTTGACATACTTTGGGATTTATTTTCAGAAGTTGTAAATGATAAAAATCTCGACAATAACAATTTTAAAGATGTTTTGTCAATAGTGAATGTAGGAGTAGTAAAATTTACACAAACACTTTTTCTTATAAATGCTAAAAAGTTTCTACCAATTGATGAGCGAACTACAGCAATATTGCCAAATTCAATTAATCCAACTAAAGAAATAAATAAATCAGGTCTCCCTAAATATCAAGAATTCCTCAACTTCTATAATAAGACATTTCCAGAATGTTATTCTTATGAGATTAATCTATTTCTAAGTCAATTTACAGGAAATGGAAAACAAATTTCTCTAAAAAAAAGCTTCTGTCAAGTAAGCACTATGGTAGATGGCCAAAATAAAAAAGATTATTATGATGATTTTATTCGAAATAATGCAGTTCGCGCTGGTAGTTCCGGAGAACATAAAACTAGAGGTGGTGAATATCCCTTAGAAAAAGTTTTTGATGGAGAAGTAGTTTTAGTTAGAAGAGGAACTAAAAATATGGCTGGTATAGGAGTTATTATTGATAATGAATATTTAGAAGATGGATATGATGATGACAAAGCGATTAAAATTGTCTGGATTAATAAGTCACAAAGAAAATTAAATAATGCCTTAGGTGACTGGACAGGATTTAACATAGCTACACCAAATACAATTCAAAAAGTTAAAGAGGTCTATAAAGATACTTTTGATCTAATAGATTTATTAACAAAATCAAATAGCAGCGCAATATCAAATAAAAATACTCCCGATAATATGTCTAACGAAAATTTAAATCAAATTTTATATGGTCCTCCAGGAACAGGAAAAACATATAAATTACAAAATGAGTTTTTCGAAAAATTTACACTGAAAGAATCATCACTATCCCGAGATCAATTTCTTGAAAATTTAGTTTCCGAACTAAGCTGGTGGCAAGTTATAAGTATCGCTTTATTTGATTTAGAGACTGCAAAAGTAAATGAGATCTATGATCATGAATTAATCAAAATTAAAGAAAAATTATCTACCTCAAATACAGTAAGACCAACAATATGGGGACAATTACAAAGACATACAATTTTAGATTGCTCCTATGTTAATGTAAAGGAAAGATCAGAACCACTATATTTTAGTAAAGATAAGGACTCAAACTGGACTATTGATAACGAATTATTACACCAATATTATCCAGAAGCATTGGACATATTAGAATCAATCCAAAACTTTACAGGAAACGAAGGAATAGTCATTAAAAACTATGACTTCGTTACATTTCACCAATCATTTAGTTATGAAGACTTTATAGAAGGAATAAAACCTAAATTAGAGGATGGAGAAACTGAGTTAAATTTTGAAATTAAAGACGGAATATTCAAAAAACTATGTTTGAAAGCTGAAGCTGATCCTGATAGTAATTACGCTATTTTTATTGATGAAATTAACAGAGGAAATGTTTCTGCCATTTTTGGAGAATTAATAACTTTAATTGAAGAAGATAAAAGACTGGGAGCAAAAAATGAACTTAGAATAAAATTACCTTATTCTAAAAGAGAATTTGGAGTGCCATCAAATCTTTATATTATTGGAACTATGAATACAGCTGATAGAAGTGTTGAAGCATTAGATACTGCACTAAGAAGGCGATTTTGTTTTGTTGAAATAATGCCAGATCTAAAAGTTGTTGAAGATAAGAATTTTAAAGATTATAGTAGAGTTCAAATTATGAAAATAATAAATCAACGAATAGAATTATTATTGGATCGTAATTATACTTTAGGTCATTCTTATTTTATAAAAGATAGTTTTGAAAACTCTTTTAAAAATGAAATTATTCCATTACTTCAAGAATATTTTTATAATGATTGTGGAAAAATTGGTTTAGTTTTAGGAAAAGGGTTTGTTAGGGAAAAACAAATTTCGAATACAAATAATTTCATATTTGCAGACTTTGATACTAAAAATGACGTTGATATCGTTAAATCATATGAATTAATTCCTTTTGACGAAATTGATTTTGAAATAGCTATAGAAACATTATTAGCTTAAAAATGTTGAAAGAAAATACCATCCAAGTTTTTGAACACAGTTTTCTTCCTATAAAAGGAAAGTTTGAGGAACGTCATTTCGTGGCACTCTCAAAACTGAATGCATTACATAATTATAAGTATTTTGATTTACGTCATAATGGTATAAAATTTAAACAATTTGTTGGAGTTATTCAAGTAGCTGGATTAACTATTGAAATTTTACCTAAAATAGACAACCACAACGGAAATGAAGCCATATGGCAAAAAACTTTAATAGAAATGCTTCGTGTAACTAAAAAACTGAAAGTTCAAAAAACTGATCAGGCAAATGTAAATAAGCAAAATATTCATTTGCTGGATCTGTATTTTGAATGGTTTTTAAATGAAGTTAAAACCTTAATTCATCAAGGATTAATAAAACAATATTATAAAGAAACATGTAATGTAAAAGCTTTAAAAGGAAAATTAGAATTTGCAGGACATATTAGTAAAAATTTAATTCATAAAGAACGATTTTATACGACGCATCAAATTTATGATAAGGATCATCTCATTCATCAAATTTTATCTATAGCTTTAGATATAATAGAAAAATGTACTAAAGGAAATTATCTATACTCAAAATGTAAAACAGTCCAACTAGATTTTCCTGAAGTAAAAAATATTTCAGTTACAGAAGCAACATTTTCAAAAATCCCTAAAAATAGAAAAACAGCTCCTTATGAAACTGCGCTGGCAATTTCAAAGTTTATAATCTTAAATTTTGCTCCAAACATTTCTAGTGGTTCAGAAAATATGCTGGCGTTATTATTTGACATGAATTCTTTATGGGAAAAATATATTTTAGCTCGATTAAAACAATCTAATAGAGAAGTAAAAATATATGATCAGCAATCAACAAAATTTTGGAATGGTATTTCAATAAGACCAGATGTTGTAATTGAATATGGTACTGAGAAGTTTATTCTTGATACAAAATGGAAAAACATTTCACACAGTCAGCCTTCAACACATGATTTACGACAAATGTATGCTTATAATGATTATTGGAAATCTACAAAAGCAATGTTGTTATATCCATCAAAAGAAAGTAAATTTGATGGTTTTGTAAAATTTCAAGATCATCATGTTCACCAATACATTATGCATGACCAAAAAAGAATCATTCAACATGAATGTGGATTGGGTAAAATTTCTATTTTCGAAAAGGATGAAGATATTTTAAATCATAAAATTGGAGAAGAAATAATTGATTGGTTTATAAAAGATGTATCTAATCCTCCAACCTCAAATAATTCCCATCAAAACTAATCACAACCTTTTCATATTGCCCCAATACATCTTGTCCAATATTTCCAAAATTTACTTCGCCATAAACGCCATAATCTTTTTGGTCAATTTCCATTTTTGGGAGTTGAATTAGTTTTTTCCCAAGATATATTTGCTGTTCTTTTAAAAGCAAAACTTCTTTAGAAACCACTTCTGCGCCAGCACTGGAGGATTTAGAGGTTTCTAAAGTACCCATACGGTCAAGGTCGGTTTTGAAGGTTTCGTAAAACGCCTTATTGAAAAGGCTTTCTTTTGCTCCGCTGTCAAAATTAAACGGCAGGGTTTTGCCTTTATACGTGAGCATTACAATCGCTCTGAGTTCGTCTACAAATAAGTTTTTTCCTGTTGTATTGGTCTCTAATTCTTTAGAAAAGGTAAGTTTATCTTTTTCAATCGTAATCGTTCCTAACTCTTTTACTATAGGAAAACCAATAATTCCGTTAATGACATAAGCGCCGTCTGCAAATGTAAAAGCCTTATCAGGATATACTAAAAACACCGCATTATGAATTTTCAATTCACCTAAATTAATTTCGGGTGCAACGCCTATACGAACTTTGTTTTTTTGTCCCGTAAAACTCGCCACCGAAATATTATTATCGGGCAAGATTTTAACGCCCATTTTCTTAGCCACACTTTCGGTAATACAGCTAATTCCTGCTCCGGTATCAAAAACAAAACTGGACTGCGTTTCATTTGCGGTAACTTCTGTTGTAATTAAACCCGCTTTGTCTTTTACGGCAGCAAGGGTAATTGTCGAAAATTTATCGATTGTTTGTGCGCGTGTATTGCGCAAACTCTGCCAGATTCGCTGTGTGTTTAATTCGTCCTGAAGTTCGTCTTCGGTGTAATGCTTTTGAAATTTAAGGGTTAAAACTTTAGAAGCCGTATAAGCCAAATTGTAATTAAAGAGTTTGATATAATTATCGTTTTTCAGCTTCGCAAATTCGTAAGTATTGGTGAGTTCGTTGTTTTTCAAACTGTCCAAATACTGGTTTGACAACTTGGGTTTATTGCAGACATTGGCATATAATCCTTTATAGAAATAATAGTCTTTGCCTTTTTCCTTATTGTTCAAACTATCCATTTTAGCATACTGATGTTGTTTGCTTAATTGTTTTAAAGTAATGTCGGGGTTGGTTTGTCCTAATGCTATTTGCATTGTGAATAAAAGACAAAGTAAAAGTTTGTTAGAGTTCATTTGTCTGATTTTTTGAATGTTAAATATAGGGAAATTGTTTTGTTTCAGGTTTCATGTTTTAGGTTTCAAGTTTTCATAATTTTGTCATTTCGACGGAGGAGAAATCTTCGCGAGTAGCTCCGTATAGAATGTTACCAATCTTTGTAGAGTTACTTGCGAAGATTTCTCGTTCCTCGAAATGACAAGATTGCGTTGGGATTTGGAGTTTTTAATAAATGCCGCTAATCTTTGTAGAGTTTCTTGTGGAGATTTGCTTCGCCTGTTCGCTATCGCTCGAGTCTCCTCCGTCGAAATGACAAAAAATGCGTTGGAATTTGGAATTTAAAAATTGGAATTTTTAATGAATTTCGCTAATCTTTGTAGAGTTTCTAACGAAGATTTCTCGTTCCTCGAAATGACAAGATTGTGCTTAAATTCTAAATTCCAAAATCTTGATTTCAAAAATAAATTCCAACTCTCAAATCCTAAATTCTAATACGAGCGATTGGAATTTGGAATTTAAAAATTGGAATTTAAAAAATAATCAACCTTTACTTTTATTTATCTTCTTCCTCTAAAGCCTCCGCCGCCTCTAAATCCACCACCGCCAAAACCACCCTGATGTTGGAAGTTTTGAAAATTTCGGGTTTGTGATTCTCCGCGGTCTCTGGATAATGCTGAACGATCAAGATCGTTTGTAATATCAGGACGGCCGGCTTCGCCAAGCGGTTTATTCGGTTGTCCGAGGGTTTGATCTGCTTTTGGGAAATTATCACGCTGGGTTCTGTCACCTAATCGGGTTTCGCCGCCTAGGTTTTGTTCCGGTTTCGGCAAGTTATCACGCTGAATCCTCTCTCCTGCTCCATTTGCTCCCAATCCCTGATTCGGTTTATTACGTTCAATTGCTTCGCCTGATTTTTTTGATGAACCTAAAGTTCCTGCTTGCGTCCAGCCGCCGTTTCCGTTATTATAATGACTCCAGTTTCCGTTTGCATCTTTTTTATAAACATGTCCGTCGTGACCTGCGTATACATTATTATTGGTATGAATAGTTGTTCCTCCGCCTCTGCGATGCGTAATTACACCTTTATTTCCTCCCGAAGTTTCATAACCAATTGCCGTTCCGCGTCGGGTTGTAACGTGTCCTGTCTGCACCCATTGATTTCCATTTGTAGCGGCAGAATGTCCCCATTGCGCATACGCATTATGTCCTTGATTGGTTCTGGCGTAATTTCCCGTCCACGGATTATAAGTACTTGCAGCAGTTCGACCGCCATACCAGCCCTGCACACTTGCAGAACGTCCGTATCTTCCCGTTGCCGGATTATACCAGGCCGAAGTTCCGGCAGCGCCATAAGGTCCGTAAACACGTCTTCCAACGGCATAACCACCCGTCCACGGATTGTAAACTGCTCCTGCTCCATACGCATAAGGCCACGGACGGTAAATAGGATATAATCCGCCATAATACACATAGGGTGGATAATACCATCCTGTGCCATACGTTAATATAGCACCTACGGTAGCACCAATAATAAAAGCACCTAAATATCCTGCTGTTGAACTGCTTTCGACAGTTGTATCGGTTGTGGTTTGCGTAACATAGGTTACATTATATACCGGAGAACTCGGCGGAATGGTATAAATTTCTTTCGGAACAGAATCGGCTGTTTTCCAGGGCCCGTTAGGACTTGTCGACATGAACCAAACAGCCTGAAAACACAAATAATACAAATCGCCTACTTTTATAATTTTCTCCTGTGTATTGCTTGCATATTGCATTTTTGTACCTTCAATAGGTTTAAACTGAGGCGCTCCGTCATAGGTTACTTTTACTTTGGCTTCGGCATCAGATTTCTTTAAAATTGCAGTTGTGGGAACTTGTGCCAGCATAACGGCATCTTTGGCTTCCTGCGTTCCGGGCACAGATGATAATACATTGGCGCGCGGCGAATCTTTAGGGATTTTGGCAAAATCAGCAGGAAGGTTATTTCCGGCATATGTCCACGGTCCGGTTAAGTCTTTCGATTTAAACCATCTTCCGGAGAAAAGTACATAATATTGTCCATCGGCTTCATTGGCAAAAATATCATTTTCGGTATTATCAATGTACATTAATTTAGTTCCCGGAATCTTGATAAATTTTGGATTTCCGTATACGGCAATTAATTCAGCTGGTTTATTGCTGTAAAAAACTTCAGGAGCCGTTCCCGTTGAAGGAGGCGGAATCATCTTTTTAACATCATCAAAATTTTGTCCTGAAGGCAGGTTAATTAACCCCGAAGGCAATTTTCCTGTTTTGATCCATTTACCGTCTATTTTTTTGGAAGTCAGCCAGACATTCTCAGCCAACAGATAATAATCTTTAGAAGTTTTATCAAAAAATAAATCCCAGTTTGTATTGACAACATATTGTATATCTGTTTTTTCAACAGGCACTAAAACCGGTTCTCCCTGCACTATTAATAAAATTGCAGGATTGGTGCTGTAAAAAATCGCAGGCGGATCGTTCTTCGCCGTAATTCCTTTTGCAGGGCTTTTGGTCTGGCTTAAATCAGCCAGAATACGATCTACAGAAATAGGATCTCCGCTTACAGGCAGTGTTTCTTTAAAGAGTTTTTCCATTTCGGGAACTTTCTTTTTGTCGAGAGCAGGAAATCGTACATCAGTTACCTGAAGATTTTTAATAAAAGCGCTTCGGTTGTCTTTATCCACCAAAGTTTCGGCTTTTAAAGAAGCTACACCTATAACTTGTTTGCCATCTTTTGGCGTTAACGAAAATGCCAGTCGGGCTGTAATTTCTTTATAATCTTTCCAATCATCGACCTGGGGCTGATAATAAACGAGTTTTGTACCGTTATTTTCGGCTTCGCGCGGCCAGCCGTTATCGGCAAATGCAGCATCGGCAGTATCAGACTTTACCGCTTCGGGATTTGTTTGATCTATATCTTTATCTTTTTTGCAGGAGAACAAAACTGTGCTCAAACAAACTACAATTATTAGAAAAGCTTTTTTCATAAATTTAAAAGTTAGATTATTCATTAAAAATTTATTCTCTGGGGTATTCCTGTAAAATTGTTTCGAATAAAATTAAATCCATACAACATATAAAACTATTATTCAGCTATTTAGTTGGTTTCAAATTCTAACTTGAAACCAAAAAAGAGATAAATAATCATCCTTTCTCCTTAGATTTAAAATTTATCTGAAAAAAAATTATAAACTAAAGTTTTGATCCAGCCCAGTAAAATCTATCATTATAAATTATTTTTATAAGTGCTAAAAATTATTAATTTGATTAATAAACATTGTCACCATAAATTTGTCTCATCAAAATCAAACAAATGATTTGATCATCTTAAAAAATAACTTTAAAAAATAGAAATCATGAAATTTACAAGAAGAGCAAACGCAAACTGGAAAGGTACAGGAATGGAAGGAAAAGGTACTATTAGTACTCAAAGCACAACTTTAGATAATGCACAATTATCTTTTAAAACTCGTTTCGAACAAGGTGTTGGAACAAACCCAGAAGAATTAATCGCAGCGGCACATTCTGGATGTTTCACCATGCAGTTAAGCTTTTTATTATCTGAAGCTGGTTTTGTTCCGGAAGATTTAGATACAACTGCTAAAGTAACTTTTGAAGACGGAACTATTACTTTGATCCAATTAGAATTAACTGGAAAAGTTCCTGGAATCTCTGCAGAAGATTTTCAAAAAGCAGCTCAAAAAGCAAAAGAAATTTGTCCAATTTCGAAATTATTGAACACTGAAATTACTTTGGCGGTAACGTTGAATTAATTTCTAGATAATAAAATTTCAACATAATCTTGTCATTCTGAGGAACGAAGAATCTTCGTAAGTAACTCCGCTTGGTAAGCATCCAATCTTTGTAGAGCTTCTTGCGAAGATTTCTCCTCCGTCGAAATGACAAGATTGTGTTGAATTTTCAAATAAAACAACACAACAATCTAAAATCTAAAATCAACAATCTAAAATTTTAAACATGAAAACAATTAAAAGCTTTTTAGCATTCGCAGCAATAATCTTTAGTTTAGTATTTACATCAGCAAATGTAAACGCACAAGCTGCTCCACAAATTAAAAATGTAGTATTAGTACACGGTGCTTTTGCAGACGGTTCCGGATGGAAAGGTTTGTACCAGATTTTAACCAAAAAAGGATATAATGTAACGATTGTTCAAAATCCGTTAAGCTCTTTAGAAGATGATGTTAAAGCAACAAATTTAGCTCTTGACAAACAAGACGGACCAACAATTTTGGTTGGACATTCTTGGGGGGGAACTGTAATTACAGAAGCTGGAAATCACCCAAAAGTTGCGGCTTTAGTTTATGTTGCTGCTTTACAGCCTGATAATGGTGAAAACTCTATTCAATGGTTACAAACTGCGCCTCCTGCTCCAGAAAATGGTGTATTGCCTCCAGATGATAAAGGAATTGCTTATTATGATAAAGCTAAATTTCACGCTGGTTTTGCAGGTGATTTAAGTAAAGAAGATGCTGAATTTATGTTTGCTTCGCAAGGTGCTTTTCACGCTCAGGGTTTTGGAACTCCAATTACTAAAGCAGCATGGAGAACTAAACCTTCTTACGGAATCGTAGCAACTGAAGATAAAAGTATCAATCCTGATATCGAACGTGCAATGTACAAACGTTCTAACACAAAAATTACAGAGATAAAAGGAAGCCACGTAGTTTTCATTTCTCAGCCGGCAAAAGTTGCCGATGTGATTATTGCGGCTTCGAAAAAATAAATTTCAATTTTTTTAAATTCCAAAAATGGAGTAAAATTCCAAAATTTAAATTCCAAATTCCAAAAAAAAATGGGAATTGAAATTTCAAAATATTCATAATCTTGTCATTTCGACGTAAGGAGAAATCTCCGCGAGTAGCTCTACAAAGATTGGCGACATTCTATACGGAGTTTCTTGCGGAGATTTCTCCTTTCGTCGAAATGACATTTCTTTGTCTAGAATAATAACAGGTTTTATAAAGATTGGCGACAATCTGTGTAGAGTTTCTTGTGTGATTCGTCGTTCCTCGGAATGACAAAAACAGAAAAATTCCAAATTCCAAGCCTTAACAAATTTGGAATTTGGAATTTTTATATTGGAATTTTCCTTGGAATTTGGAATTTTTATATTGGAATTTCCCTTTAAGAAACTTTACTAATAGCTTTTACAAAATACGGTGAATCGTTCCAGCGGATTTTTTTGTATGCGAAATCTTTTTTGAGTGCATCGGGAAGGCAGTTCCAAACGGCTTCGTTCATTTTTTCTAATAATAATTTCTTCGAAAAAGAATCTGAAACTACTAAACTGATTTCCCTTACCGGAATGGGTTCTTTGAAAGGTTTAAAAAGCTGAGATTGTGCTTCGTTTAAAATAGAAAGCTGCGGAATAATCGCAAATCCTAAATGTGCGCGAACGAGATTTTTTAAGGTTTCTATTGAATTGATATCGTAGGTAAACTGTTCTTTTATTTTATCTGATGATTTTAATCCGCAAATGTCCAAAAGCTGTGCATTGTAGCAATATTCGTGATGCAGCAGCAATAGTTCGGTTTTGTCTCCGGGCTGAAGTTCATAAAAATCTTCTTTTGCCATTGGATGTGATTCATTTAAATAAGCTACAAAAGGCTCTTTAAAAATAACATGTTCAATTAAATTGGAATTTCCCGTTGGTGTCGCCATAATAGCTACATCAATCGCACCAATTTCCAGATCTCTCATTAAATGTCCCGTGTAACCTTCTTTAATAATAAAATGCACTTTTGGTGCCGCTTCTTTCATCGCATTTATAAACAACGGAATGAGATAAGGTGACAAAGTTGAAATTATTCCAAGCTTTAATTCTCCTTCTAAAAGATTTTTTTCATTCACCACAAAATCACGGATTTCATCGGCTTCGCGAAGAATTTTTCTGGCTTTGTTGATTATTTCTGTTCCGAGGATTGTTGGTGTTAAAGGCACTTTATTTCGGTCAAAAATCTTGATTCCAATTTCTTCTTCGAGATTTTTTAACTGAATCGTTAATCCGGGCTGCGTTACCATGCAGACTTCGGCCGCTCTTGCAAAATGGCGTTCGTCATCTAAAGCAACAATATATTTTAACTGCTGAATGGTCATTTGTGGAGTTTCTAAGATACTGAGATGCTAAGGTACTAAGATTTTTTTCTTTTTTGTTCGGGAATAAACTTTGTCAAAGTTTTGAACTTTGACAAAGTTATTACGCGTGAAAAATATTTGTAAAACTTTAACAATACTTTCAAAACCAAAAATATAGAATTTATCGTACATATATGAAATGGTGTTAGAGAATGGGCGTAAATTCAAATGGTATTTGTTTTTGGAGCATATTGGGTTTATCATTCTTATAATATCGTTGATGTTCCACTTAATATTTTAACCAAGAAAGCGATCCCAATAAGATCGCTTTTTTCTTTTTGTTACTTCAGGAAATTAAAGTCCAACTTTTCCTTCTGCCCAATAGGGCTGTGTGTGAATGTTTTTGTTTGAAACGCCTTTTTCTCTTAACGCTTTTCGAAATGCCTGAATGGACTTGGCATTTCCCATTAAATAGAAGTATCCATTTTTCCATAAGTTCCAGATTTCGGGATCAAGATTTTGAAGTGATTTTATTGCCGATTCTGCTTTGCGGATTGATTTTGGAACGATATCTACATTTAGCCCTAACTTTTTGGGAATATCTGTCGAAAGTTCATCTAATTCCAAAATTCCCAAATAGTTATTTTCGGTTCGGTTAATTTCGTCTTTCATGCTTATGAAAACACTGATACAGGTTTCGTCACCAAAAAAGAAATGGTATTTTGCTTCTTTATTAAAAATTTTAAAACCTCTTGGCATGCCAACGGTAATTTGGTCATTGGGTTTTAAATTATTTATAAATGCGCTTCCGGGGCCGTTATTGTGAATATGAAAGATAACTTCAAATGTTCCGTTTTCGCTGTTCCATTTACTTGGGGTATAATTGCGATAATTGGTATCGTTAATCCGAATTACTATGGCTTGCCCGAGCTTGAATTTAACATGCGGAAAAGTACCTTTAAAATTGATTATTTTTATATTCGGGCTTGGTGTTTCTATAGTCATCACGCTTACTTTGGAAATTTTACCGGCAAAGGCCATTTCCATAAAATCGCCAATAATTTTAGGCATTGAACTCATAATTTTCAGGTTTTAAAATTCAATTCAAAATTGAACATAAAGCACTAAAAAGACATTGAATAATAAATGGCAATGATTGGACTATTCACGGAATTTTTTGCGAAAGGCAAGCGGGGTTTCTTTGGTTATTTTTTTAAATAATCGCGAAAAGTAAGTATGATCTTCAAAACCGAGTGCAAAAGCAATTTCCTTTACTTCATTATCAGTATAATAAAGAAGTCTCTGGGCTTCGGTAATCATAGCGTTTTGCAGCCAATAAGTTACCGATTTTCCCGAAGAAGCATTGACACAGTCATTGAGATGGGAAGTTGTGATATTTAATTTCTTTGCAAAATATGACGGGCTTTTGAGAAAGGTACGATCTGAAATGAGTTTTTTGAAATTGTTATAAATTATTCCTGATTGATTTTTTAGTTCCTTAATTTGGCTTTTTGAGTCTGAATAGATATTGGCTAAATTGTAAATCAAGGCATTAAAAAGACCATTAATAATTTGTGCTTTATTTGGATTTAAACTTTTAAAACTGCGATGCAATAAATCGATGGTATCCAAAAGTTCTTCTTTATATTCCGTATTAATTGTATTTAACTGTTCGGAAGTTTTTAAATTCTGGAAAATCTCGATACAATTATTCGGAATAAGAAATGGAGCCACACCAATATAGTATCCTGCTGCGTCTATCGAACCATCCTGTCCGTGATGAATTTGAAGCGGTTTGATCATCAGTACATTAATGGCTTTTATTTCGATATCGATCATGTCACATTTTAAAATGGCATGTCCTTTTGTGAGCACAAAAAAAATAAAAAAATCATCACGGTGCGCTTCTAATTTAGCATCGAAATTGGCCAGATCGTCTGCAGAATGATAGGCAATAAAAATACCGCCAACAGCTTCGGGACTTTGATTGTATATGGGTATTTTTTTCAATGCTTATGATATTTCGAATATGAGGAATTACTGCTTTTCTTCGCTTTTTAATTGTAAAGCTCTTTGTAAAAAACTCTGATGAACAATTTTATTTTCGGCTTCATTAATGGCCTGAAGCAGGTTATTTTGATTATCGGCAATTTCGCTTAAAGCTTGTTTCATAACATCCCAGACAGGTTTCATCTGCTCGATTAGTTCCTGGCCTTTTGCAGTAAGCTGGAGGAGTCTTTTACGCTCGTCGATCTTATCTTTTTTAGAACGAATCAGTTTTTGCTTTTCGAGTTCTTTTAATAAACTTATGGTTGATGGATGTGTATAACCTATTTCATTAGCAATCTCCACCACGCTTAAAACTTCTTTATGATATAAAGTATAAATTACGGGAAACCATTTGGGTTCGAAATCAATTCCGTATGACTTGTAAAACAAGGCACCGTCTTTTCGCAATTGTTCGCTCAATCGCTGCAATCGTGTTGAAAGCGCCAATATTCCTGATTCGTCTATAATGTTCATCTTTATTTCTTTAGAGTTAAATGACAAAATACATTGTCTGGCGCCATTAAAGGAAATGCTTTTGGAAGCTTATCTTTCTCTATTCGCACGAAATCATTCTTTTCATAAAAACGCAATGCTGCTTCTAATATAGAAACGGTTCCCAAATATAAATCATTGATTCCATTTTCTTTGCAATAAATTATTAGTGTCTCTAATAATTTTTGGGCGATTGAAAATTCTTTTCCGCGATATTCTTTCTTTACAAACATCTTTCGAATTGCTGCTTCTGTATCAGAAAATTTTACCAAAGCGATCGTTCCAACTAGTTCTTCCTTTATAAAAGCACCCCAAAAACCTCCTCCGCTGGCATAATAAAAATCATTAATAATAAGCAGGTCCGGCTGGTCTTCGATTGTAATGGGAACATTAAATTCTTTTTGCTGAATGTTTAATATTAAATCGACAATAACATTTGAATATTGGTTTTCTATAGGTTTAATTTTTGGCTCCATGATATTTTATTTTTTTTGTATTACAAAACTACGTAGTTAAATACATAAATAAAAACATTTATTTAATTTTATGATTTATTTTATACTTTTGTTTGGTTAATGCCACGAAGGCACTAAGACACAAAGTTTTTTTTTATGCCACAGATTAAAGGATTAAAATGATCTTTTGAGATTAATACAAACAAAAAACTTAAAATTTCTTATATAACTTATATGGTTTAAAAAATATGGCAAGAAATCAAAAGGAAGAAGTTCAGGCGCTTCAGGATACTATATATGTATTAGGTGGAAAATGGAAACTGCCTATTATAAATTCGATCTGTAATGGAAATCATAGATTTAAAGATATTAAGGAAAGTATTCCTGGAATTACTTCGCGAATGTTATCGAAGGAATTAAAAGATATGGAACTGAATAATTTGGTAAAAAGAACCGAAGATCGTGATGCAGAAGTTCCTATCCTTTATGAATCAACTTCTTATTGCCAATCTTTCGGGCCTATAATTTTGGAAATGATTAAATGGGGAATTTCACATCGAAATCATATTAAGAATAGAGAACAAGAAGTTTAGAATATTTCTTATAGTATTAGAAATTCAAGCTAATAATTGGTCATTTAAGTTTTTTCTTAAGAAACAAAAAGTTTTTTTTCACTCTACATATATCTTAACTGAAAGATATTCAAAAAGTTAAACCATCTTCAAATAAAATATTTTAAAACTCTCGAAAATTATTAAAACTGAATTATCGATTTAATCGTAAGTACGAAGGATTAGATATTTAGTCGATCATTATTTTCTATTAATTTTAAAAGATTGAAACGTGGATAAATTGAGCATTCAAAGATTAAAAAAGACTTTATTATATCTGGAGAGCAAACATCGTGAACTAAAAAGACAAAACGATAACGATACACGAAGTATTGAATCGATGATAAAGTATCTTAAAAAAGATATGCTGGAACAGTTTAATTTAACCGATTATGATATCTATATTAAGGAAGAAACTAAAAACACTGAAATTTTTATTCGCAGTGTCAAAACTATAATAGATGAACTTTCGTCTTGTGAAGTTTAAAAATTAGCAAATCCCATACTGAAGTTATTCTTCAAATCTCTAAACTGCATCAATATCCATTTTTAAGGATATTCTTTAAATAAACTGTCAGGAACATTTTTCGAAAGCCTTAATAAATAAGATAACGAAGATATAGTTCCTGACAGTTTGTTTTTACTTACACTCTAAATCAGTATATTATACAATAATATTTTTTATTTGCCTCGAAAAAATCTGACAAATATTTAATTTTTATTTGTAAGCTTTTATTTATCTTTATTTTATTCTTTATTAACGAAGAAACTTACAAACTAAAAACTGCAAATGAAATCGTTTGTGTTTTTAACTTTATTTATACAAAAAAGCCTTATAAAATAAACCTTACACGCCTTTATTAAAAAGCCATTTCATGACAAGAAAAACCTGTTCTATGACATATTTTTCCTTGTTAACCTATTTGAAATCTAATTTTAATCCTGAATTAAAACCATAAAAGTTTATTGATTCAATTTAAAAATGTAGGAACTATTTTTTTAGTAAAATACTCTCTACCTTAAAAATCAGGTATAAACACCTGTTTTAAAAATAGTTACATTCAAGTAACTTAGCGTTGTAATAAAAAACTGTCAGAGTGTTTTTTTAACCAAATCTGGCAAATTATAAATAAATCAAAATAACTAATACTAACTATTAATCAGAAAAATTATGAATGACATTTTTTTAGGATCAATTATGGCTTTTGGATTTACTTTTAATCCTAGGGGCTGGCAAACTTGCAGCGGTCAATTAATTTCAATTGCTCAAAATACTGCCCTATTTTCATTACTTGGTACTACTTACGGCGGAAATGGACAAACTACTTTTGCTTTGCCAGATTTAAGAGGACGCAGCATGGTTGGTGTTGGTAACGGACCTGGCTTAACTCCTATTGTTTATGGACAAGTTGGTGGAACTGAAAACACTACACTAACTATAAACAATATGCCGCAGCACAATCACCAGCTTATTCCTGGAACTGGTGCTGGTCAGGTAAATTTAGCTTTTACTGCAAATGCTTTTACTGGCGGGACAAATTCTAATGAAACTGACAACGGTAATAACTTCTTTGCATCTGGTGGAGCTACACCAGCTATTTACAGTGAGCCAACTGCAAATACAACCAAACTTGGTGGTATAACTGCAAGTATATCTGGTTCTACAACTATTGCAGGAGGCTCTCAGGCATTTAGCATTAGAGATCCATATTTGGGTATTAATCTTTGTATTGCTATGGAAGGAATTTTCCCTTCTCGTAACTAATATCAAATTATAAAAACAGAGGTATTCCTGCCTCTGTTTTTTTTTAATCAAATTTTATGGATAACGACATCAAAATAGGAATTTTAATTCCAAAGTCACAACAGTATCCCGGCCTGGATAAAGATTTTATGCGAGGTTTAAAACTTAACAATCTCAAAACAAAATTTTTTGTCGAAAGTATAGGTATTGGTGCAGACGATAAAATAATAATTGAGAAAATTCAGAAATTAAATTTTCAGGAAGATGTATCTATTATTATAGGTTTTTTTGGTCATTATAATGTAGCCGAAGTTTATAAATATGCTTCAAACAATGATATTTTATTAATCGCAGCAGATTTAGGAGCAACATTACCTTATGAAACTGTAACTCCAAAAGGGGTTTACATTAATTCATTTGGATTAACTGAATCCTGCTATCATTTAGGAAATTATCTAACAACAAGCAAAAAGTATAAAAAAATTGCCACTTCGACTTCGTTTTATGACTCTGGTTATGGTATGCTGAGTGCTATTGAATATGCATTTAAGGAAGATAGTAATTTTTCAGGACATTACATTACTCCTTTTGTACCAAGAGAAGATGAAGCCATATATATGGATAAGAATATTAATAATCAGGAACCTGATGCCGTTTTTGCATTTTACAGCGGTATATATGCCGAAGAAAATGCTGGTTTTGTAAGTCAAAATAAGATTACACAAAAATATCCTTTTTATGTAACTCCTTTTTTTATCAATGATAAAATATTAGAAAACTACAAAACCAATCCACACAATCTTTATGTAGTAAGTTCATGGATGCAAAATGATACTGAAACATTAGATTTCACCTCCGAATATCTAAATACTTATTCTGAAAGTCCATCAGTATTTTCAATTTTAGGATATGAAAACGGACTGATATTAAAGAACATTCTTCTAAATGCAAAAGATTTTAGTTTGAATTCTTTAATTGAAGAGATAAACAAATTAAATATTGTGGGTCCAAGAGGGGCTATTCACTTTGACAAGGAGACAAACAGAACAATATTTAATCATTATATCTACGAATTAAATTTAGATTCCCTTAATAATATAAGCTTTAGAAAAATTGAGACATTGATAAATGACGGAAATTTTATTAAGGCTTTCACTTCATTTACAAAGCCTGATAAACAAGGCGGTTGGCACAATGCTTATTTATGTCATTAACTAAAACGTATGTTATGAAAAAAAAATTACTCTTATTTATTATGCTCTTGTGCACATTTTTTGTGCAGCAAAAAGCAAATGCCCAACTGGGCCCGGGAGATATAGCCTTTATTGGTTATAACACGAGTCCTTTAGACGGATATTCTTTTATTGTTCTGAAAGATATATCGGCCGGGACAGTTGTTTATTTTACTGAACGCGGATGGAATGGTACAACCTGGGTACTAGGAAGTACAGAACCACATCTAATATGGACAGTACCCGCATTTACTCCGGTAGGAACTATTGTTTCGGTAATGGAAACATCTGCCGACACTTTTACAGTAACGGGTACGACGGGTATTGGTTATGCTCCTGGCTTTACTACAGGATTTAACCTTAGTGGTGGTGATCAGATGTTAGCTTATCAATCATCTACAGGTGTTCAACCCGTCTTACCAGACCTTCCAACTTTTATAGCAGGGGTTCACGGTGATTATAATTCAGCTGATTATGACTCAACAACTAAATGGAATCTAGCTGGTACGACTGGGGGAAATGCAAGTGCTTTACCATCTGGATTAACTAATGGATCAACTTGTATTTCTTTATTCCCGGCACCAGGTCCAGAATATCCAAATGCTAAATATAATGGTACGTTAACAGGTAATGTTACTACTTTATTAGGCCTTATCAATAATCCGGCAAACTGGCTTATTGATACGAATACTGCTAGTCCAACTAACTATGCTATAACAGCGGCTAGTTATCCAACTCCATCTATATCTACAACGCCGCCGGTATTTACTTTGCAGCCAACCAGCAAAACTATTTGCCCTACTGCTAATACTTCATTTTCAGTTGCTGCAACTAATGCTACCAGTCTTCAATGGCAGGTTGATTACGGAAGTGGTTTTACTAACATTTCGAATGGTGGTGTTTACTCAATCGTAACTTCTATAGGTACCAGCAGTACTTCTACACTAACGATAACAGGTGCTACATCTGCAATGAATGCTTACATTTATCGTTGTGTTGCTGGAGGAGCTTCTTCTGTAAATTCGAATTCTGCAACATTAACCGTTCCAACGGCACTTAGCAGTTCAATTTCATCACAAAGTAATGCGAGTACATACGGTGCTAATAATGGTTCGGCTACGATTAGTGTTACGGGCGGAACTACTCCTTATTTCTATTCATGGTCTCCATCTGGAGGAACAGCGGCTACTGCTTCTGGTCTTACTGCGGGGACTTATACCGTAACGATTACTGATAGTACTCCTAATGGCCTTGGAGGATGTAATAAAACTCAAACTGTAACTATTACTGAACCTGCGGGTTCTATTGTATCAACAACATCATTGAGTGCGTTTTCAAGCTGTGGTGGTGCTTCAACAGCACAAAGTTTTACAATAAGTGGTGGTGGTTTAACCTCATCTTTGGATGTATTAGCTCCTACTGGTTTTGAAATTTCTACATCAGTAGCTGGTATTTACACTAACAATATTTCTTTTCCTAACGTAGGCGGTGTTGTAACAACTAAAACCATATATGCTCGTTTAGCGGCATCAGCTACAGGAACGCCATCTGGTAATATTACTGTTTCTTCAACAGGTATAACAACTAAAAATGTTGCGGTTACAGGAAGTATGAATACTATAGCTTTTACAGCTCAGCCATCTGCAAGTATAATTTGTGCAGGGGCTAATACAACTTTCACAGCTACAGCTTCAAATGCTACAGGATATCAATGGCAAGTAGATCAGGGTGCTGGTTTTGCTAATGTTCCAGCTGCTGCGCCATATTCTGGTACAACTACTGCAACATTAACTATTACTGGCGCAACTGCTGGGTTAAACGGATATATCTACAGAGTTGTAGCTTCAGGAACATGTCCATCTGCCACTTCAAACAACGCAGCTTTGACTATTAACACGGCTCCGGCTATTACAGCACAGCCATCTGCAAGTACAATTTGTGCAGGTGCTAATACAACTTTTTCTACAACAGCCTCAGGTGCTACAGGTTATCAATGGCAGGTAGATCAGGGTGCTGGTTTTGCTAATGTTCCGGCTGCTGCGCCATATTCTGGTACAACTAGTGCAACATTAACTATCACTGGTGCAACTGCGGGATTAAGCGGCTATATCTATAGAGTTGTTGCTACAGGTGCATGTACTCCTAATGCAACTTCAAATAGTGCATCTTTAACGGTAAATCAAGCGCCGGCAATTACTGCACAGCCATCTGCCAGTACAATTTGTGCAGGTGCTAATACTACTTTTTCTGCAACAGCATCAAATGCTACAGGCTATCAATGGCAGGTAGATCAGGGCGCTGGTTATGCTAATGTTCCAGCTGCTGCACCATATTCTGGTACAACTTCTGCAACACTAACTATCACAGGTGCAACTGCGGGATTAAACGGGTACGTTTACAGAGTTGTTGCTACTGGTTCATGTACACCTAATGCAACTTCAAACGGTGCTGCTTTAACTGTAAATCAAGCTCCGGCAATCACTGCACAGCCAACTGATAGTGCTATTTGTTCTGGATCTAACACAACATTTAGCGCTTCAGTTTCAAATGCTACAGGAT
>NZ_CAIJDE010000029.1:39218-411740 GCF_903819335.1 Flavobacterium panici
CTGGATCTGCTAGTGTAGCCGTTTCAGGAGGAACTAGTGCTTATACTTATTCTTGGTCACCTTCTGGAGGAACTGCTGCAACTGCAACTGGACTAACAGCTGGTACATATACGGTTACAGTTACTGATAGTAACTTATGTCAGAAAACTCAAAGTTTTACACTTACTGAACCTGTAGCTGCACTTACAGCTACTGCTGTTGGACAAACAGATGTTTCATGTAATGGAGGTGCAAATGGAACTGCTACAGTTTCTGTAAGCGGAGGAACTCCTGGTTATACATATTCTTGGGCTCCATACGGAGGAAATACTGCTAGTGCAAATGGACTATCAGCAGGAACATTTACTGTTACAGTTACTGATGCAAATGGATGTCAAACTACTCAAAGCTTTACGATTACTGAACCTGCTGCTCTTGTAGCAAGTTTTGGTTCTCAAACTAATGTTTCTTGTAACGGTGGTACAAATGGTACTGCAACTGTAAATGTAACTGGTGGAACCGGAGCTTACACTTACTCATGGTCACCAACCGGAGGAAATGCTGCTACTGCGTCTGGTTTAACACAAGGAACTTATACAGTAACTGTTACAGATGCTAATGTATGTCAAAGTACACAAAGTTTTACTATTACTGAACCTGCAATTTTATCGTTAACATCATCACAAACCGATGTTCTTTGCAATGGCGGTGCAACGGGAACGGCTTCAGTAGTTGTATCTGGAGGTACATCTCCATATACTTATTTATGGTCACCTTCTGGAGGAACTGCTGCAACTGCTACAGGATTAGCAATAGGGAACTATAGTGTTTTAGTAACAGACTCTAATGGCTGTTCAATAACACAAAGTTTTACAATCACGCAGCCAAGCGCCTTATTTGCTACACAAAGTCAAATAAATGCAACTTGTTCAACTGGTGGTCAGGCAGCCGTAAGTGTTAGCGGTGGTACAACTCCATATTCTTATTTATGGTCACCATCTGGTGATACAACTGCAATAGCAACCGGATTAACTGCCGGAGCTAATAGTGTTCTAATTACTGATGCTAATGGTTGTACAATAACAAAAAACTTTACAATTACTACAACAAATACTTTAGTTGCAACTACTTCACAAACTGATGTATTATGTTTTGGGACAAATACAGGATCTGCTGCTGTAGTTCCAAGCGGAGCACCTGGGCCTTTTACTTACGTATGGTCACCTTCTGGCGGCAATGCTGATACAGCAACTAATCTTACAGCGGGTAATTATTCTGTAACAATTACATCTGCTAACGGATGTTCTATTGTAAAAAACTTTACTATTACAGAACCAACTGAACTTATAGTAACACCAAATCCGCAAATAAATACTTCTTGTAATGGAGGAGCAAACGGATCTGCAAGTGTTACTGTTACAGGAGGAACTGGAGGTTATACCTATTCTTGGGCACCATCTGGAGGAACAGCTGCAACAGCAAATGGTCTTTCTGCAGGAACTTATACTGTAACTGTTACAGACGCTAACTTATGTAACAAAACACAAAGTTTTACTATTACAGAACCAACAATCCTTGCTGCTACTACATCACAAACAGATGTTTCCTGCAACGGAGGAACTAATGGAACTGCTACAGTAAATGTAACTGGAGGAACTGGTGCTTACACATACTCTTGGGCTCCAACTGGAGGAAATGCAGCTACTGCTTCTGGCCTTGCTGCAGGAACCTATACAGTAACTGTACAAGATGCAAACTTCTGTCAGATATCTGCATCTGTTACTATTACAGAACCAGCTAGTCTTGCTGCAACAGCATCTCAAACTGATGTTACTTGTAATGGATTAAACAACGGAAATGCCACAGTAATTCCAACTGGAGGTACTTTACCATATACTTATTCTTGGTCTCCTTCTGGAGGAACAGCAGCTACTGCTTCTGGATTAAGTCCTGGAACTTATACTGCAACAATTACAGATGCTAATGGTTGTTTTACAACTCAATCTGTTACAATTACAGAACCTACTCTACTTACTTTAACTCCATCTCATACAGATGTTTCTTGTAATGGAGGGGCAAACGGAACTGCAACTATAACTCCTGTTGGAGGAACCGCTCCTTACACTTATTCTTGGAGTCCTTCTGGAGAAACTACTGCATTGATAAACAATCTTATTCCAGGAACTTACACTGTAACCGTTACAGACGCTAATGGTTGCACCGCAACTGAATCTATTGTTATAACAGAACCAACTGCTATGACAACATCTGCATCACAAACAGATATTTCTTGTAATGGTGCAGCAAACGGAACTGCAACTGTAACTGTGTCTGGAGGAACTGGAGCATATACTTACTCTTGGTCTCCTTATGGAGGAACTGCTGCGACTGCAACAGGTCTTGCCGCTGGACTTTTTACAGCAACCATTACTGATGCTAATGGATGTCAAACAATACAAACAGTAACAATCATTGAACCAGCTGTTCTTTCTGCAACAATATCTCAAACAGATGTTTCTTGCAACGGAGGGACTAACGGAACTGCAACTGTAACTGCAACTGGAGGAACTGCACCATATACTTATTCTTGGTCTCCTTCTGGAGGAACTGCTCCAACTGCAACAGGTCTTGCTGCTGGAACTTATACAGTAACTGTAACTGATGCCAACGGATGTACTACAACACAATCTGTTACAATTACTGAACCTACAATCCTTAATGCAAGTACATCTCAAACAGATGTTTCTTGTAATACAGGAACTAACGGAACTGCCACTGTAACTGCAGCCGGAGGAACAGCACCATATACTTATTCTTGGTCACCATCAGGTGGAACAGCTGCAACAGCTTCTGGATTAAGTGCTGGAACTTATACTGCTACAATTACAGATGCTAACGGATGTTTTACAACACAAACAGTAACAATCACTGAACCTTCTGCCCTTTCTGTAACATCATCTAAAACAGATGTTTCTTGTAACGGAGGAGCTAACGGATCTGCAACTGTAAATGTAACCGGAGGAACTCCTGGTTATACATACTCTTGGGCTCCATCTGGAGGAACAAATGCAACAGCAAATGGATTAAGCGCAGGAACATATACTGCAACAATTACAGATGCTAACGGATGTACTACAACTCAATCTGTTACTATTGCTGAACCAACAATCCTTGCTGCAACAATATCTAAAACAGATGTTTCTTGCAACGCAGGAACTAACGGAACTGCGACTGTAACTGTAACTGGAGGAACTGGAGCTTATACTTATTCTTGGGCACCTTTTGGAGGAACAGCTGCAACAGCAACTGGATTAAACGCAGGAACTTATACAGTAACTGTAACAGATGCAAACGCGTGTCAAACAACACAAAGTATTACTATTACTGAACCAGCAATTCTTTCTGCAACAGCATCACAAACAGATGTTTCTTGTAATGCAGGAACTAACGGAACTGCAACAGTAACTGCAACTGGAGGAACAGCACCGTATGCTTATTCTTGGTCACCAGCTGGTGGAACAGCTGCAACAGCTTCTGGTCTTGCTGCGGGAACTTATACTGCAACAATTACAGATGCTAATGGTTGTACTACAACTCAATCTGTTACAATTACTGAACCAACGATTCTTGCTGCAACATCATCTAAAACAGATGTTTCTTGTAACGCAGGAACTAACGGAACTGCAACGGTAACAGCAACTGGAGGTACAGCACCATATACTTATTCTTGGTCACCATTAGGTGGAACAGCTGAAACAGCTTCTGGATTAAGCGCAGGTACTTATACAGCAACTATTACAGATGCAAACGGATGTTTTACAACACAAACAATAACAATTACTGAACCTTCTGCCCTTTCTGTAACATCATCTAAAACAGATGTTTCTTGTAACGGAGGATCTAACGGATCTGCAACTGTAAATGTAACCGGAGGAACTGGTGCTTATACTTATTCTTGGGCACCATCAGGTGGAACAGCTGCAACAGCAACTGGATTAAGCGCAGGAACTTATACTGCAACTATTACAGATGCTAACGGTTGTACAACAACACAATCTATTATTATTGCTCAACCAACAATTCTTGCTGCAACAACATCTAAAACAGATATTTCTTGCAACGGAGGAAATAATGGATCTGCAACGGTAACTGCAACTGGAGGAACTGGAGCTTATACTTATTCTTGGTCACCATCAGGTGGAACAGCTGCAACAGCAACTGGATTAAGTGCAGGAACTTACACTGCAACTATTACAGACGCTAACGGTTGTACTACAACACAATCTGTTACTATTGCTCAACCAACAATTCTTGCTGCAACAATATCTAAAACTGATGTTTCTTGCAACGGAGGAACTAACGGAACTGCAACAGTAACTGCAACTGGAGGAACAGCACCATATACTTATGCTTGGTCACCAGTCGGTGGAACATCTGCAACAGCAACTGGATTAAGCGCAGGAACTTATTCTGTAACAATTACAGATGCTAATGGATGTTTATTAACTCAAACAATAACTATTATTACAACTCCAGATGTAACAGCGCCAGTACCAACTGTAGCTAATCTTCCGGAAATAAGTAACTATTGTTCAGTTTCAGCATCAGATATTGCTATTCCAACTGCTACAGATAATTGTGCAGGAATTTTAAATGGAACAACAACAGATCCTTTAAGCTACAATGCAGTAGGAACTTATGTAATTACATGGAAATATGATGACGGAAATGGAAACATTACAACACAACCGCAAACAGTAAAAGTACTTGCTTCTCCATTGAATGCTGTAACTTTTACCGGCGCTCAGTTTACATACGATGGAAATGCTCATGCATTGCAAGTTGCAAATCTGCCAACTGGAGCAACTGTTACCTATTCTGCAAACAATACGTCAACAAATGCTGGTACTTATGTAGTTACTGCGACAGTAACACCATCAGCCAGCGCGTCAAATTGTGCAGTAGTAACCCTAACAGCTAATCTTGTTATTAATAAAGCAGCACAGCAAATTACATTTAATGCAATTCCGGTTAAAACACTTGGAGCAAATAATACCTTTAATTTAACAGCGACTTCAAATTCAAATTTAGCTGTTACTTACACATCAACATATACTGCACCATTAGCTCCTGCAACAGTTTCTGCTACAGGCGTGGTAAATATGTTAAGATCTGGTGATGTATTAATTACGGCTCATCAGCCTGGAGATAATAATTATCTTCCTGCTGCCGATGTTTCACAGTTGTTAGTGATCTTAAACAACAATATCGATGTTAAGAAAATCACTATTGGAACGAAAGTTTTTGATAACCCTGGAAAAACAATTTTTTATGTACTTCCATGTGGGGAAACAAATCCAAATGTATCTATCTTAAATGAATCAGGTGCAATAATAACTCCTTCTTCTAATTTTACAATTCAAACTCCTAAACCAGGAATTTACAGTCAGAATGTAACAATTACATCACAAGATGGAAGTTTATCTGCAACTTACTCTTTAGTAGTTGTGAAACCATTTAATTTCTTTGACATTGTTAAACAGAAATTTAATAACGTACTTCTTGTAAATAACAATCCACAGACAAATGGCGGTTATGAGTTTGCTTCTTACGAATGGTTCAAAAACGATGAGCCAATAGGAACTGGTCAGTATTATTCTGCAGGAAACAGCATTACTTCATTATTAGATCCAACGGCAGATTATAGTGTAAAAATGACAACTAAAGATGGAAAAGTACTATATGTATGTGCTTCTAAAGTTACGTTGACAAATACGCTGCTGGCTAAAGTTTATCCTAACCCAATTGAAATTGGAAAAGTAGTTACTGTTGAAGCAGATTTCCCTGAAGAAGAATTAGCGAAAATGCAAATTAGCCTTTACACTGTTACAGGTCAATTGGTAAAAACTGTACAATCATCTACAGCTAAAACTGAAATACAATTACCTCAAACAACTGAGAGCAATATGTACATGGTAGTTCTTGAAACGCCTAACATCAAAAAAACTTTCAAAGTAATTGTAAAATAAATAAACCCTGCCAGTACTAGATAAAAATAGTACTGGCATAATATAACTTAAGATGAAAAAAAATATTTACAGCTATATCACATCCATTGCCATTTTCACGGCATTTTTAGCAGCGTCTTTAAATAGTTATGGCCAGGATAAAAAACAAGAATTTTCGATTTCTTTGGGAGGGCCATTTTCTTATATCGATGCTAATTCTTCCGGAAAAACAGTACCGGGAATTGGCGTTAATGCAGGTCTTCGTTATTCTTATTATTTAAGCGAAAGTTTAAGCTTAGGAATTGGAGTTGAATATCAAACCTACAATTCAGATTTAAAATATAATTTCTTTGCAGGAGCATACGCTGCTACTGACGCTGAAAATGAGAATTTTCAATTTAGATACAAAGGTACGAATGTGAGAGAAGAACAAAAACTGGCTTATATCAATGTGCCAATTAATGTTCAATTTGAAACTCCGGGAACATCTAAATTATATGTCGCTGCGGGGGCTAAAATTGGTTTCGCGTCAAGCGGAAGTTACCAAACAACTTTTCAAAATCTAACTACAAGCGGTTACTATCCACAATACAATGTAGAATTGTTTAGTCCGGCTTTTGCAGGTTTTGCAAGTACAAATGATTTAGTAACCGATAAACAAGATCTTAATACAGAAGTTTCTTATTCAGCCACTTTTGAAACTGGTTTAAAACAAGAATTAGGAACTAGAAATTCTTTTTATATTGGTGCCTATTTTGAGTATGGTCTAAATAATATCTATGAGAAAACCGGAAACGGGCAAATTGTTATATACAATGCTCAACAACCCGTACAATTAGGATATGATACCTTACTTAATTCTCCTTTAAGCAGCAGTGCCAGACTTGTTTCATACGGTCTTAAATTAAGATTTGCATTGCGATAATAATTTTTGACCAATTAAAAAAAGCTATTCAGTATTGAATAGCTTTTTTGTTTTATAAATAAATCCAGAGCAATTATCTTCTCTTCTTTTGCTGACCCGGAGCATAAGCTTTTGCACTTTTACTTCCAGACGCTTTTTTAGCCTGTCCAGGAGGAATTTTTCCTGATGATGAAGAAGAGTTATGAACACTGCAGCTCACAATACTTACTATCAATAAAGTAAAAGATAAAATTTTAATAAAGTTTGTCATTTTCATAAATTTGTTTTTTATAACCAAAAATACTGTTTTGACTATTAAAAAAACTTATAATCATTATAAATAACAAAAACCTGTAACGGACTAATCCATTACAGGTTTTTCTAATTTCGATTGCTATTTATATTCTATTTCTTAACAGAATCTGTAGTAATAGTTCTAACCGTATCATTTGTAACTGTATCAACATCTGGTCCTACAGTATCAATAATAGCTTCAGTCGAATCTATACTGTTTTGAGACTCTATTGTTGGTTCATTCTTTTTACAAGAAAATGCTAATCCCGTTAACAGAACCAACATTGCAATTTTAATTTTTAATATCGTTTTCATAATTATATTTTTTTCTGTTTGCATTCATTTTAATATTTCAAATTTAACTTTCTGAATATCAAAACTATTACATAATTTCTGCAATCCTTTATATGAATCAAAGAAATGTGTTAAACTATTGTTATACAATGCAAAATGTATAAATTGAAAATTTAATTATATAACTGCATAAACGGTGATTTTGTGAAATTTGTAGAAACAATATTAAAATGAAAACTTATTTTCGCAATAATGGTTTAAGTATCTGCTTTTTGATACTATTTGGAGGAACTTTAATTGGTCAGATTTTATTTGGTTTTGAAGAACACAATAAAGAACTTATTAGCGAAGGAGGAAAAATAATAAGTCTGGGCTCGTATCTTTTATCAGGACATTTCATTGAATCTACTTTTGAAAACTGGGAAAGTGAATTTCTTCAAATGGGCCTTTTTGTTGTATTTACTATTTTCTTAAAACAAAAAGGGTCATCAGAATCAAAAAAAATTAATCAAAAAGAAGAAGTAGACCGGGAACCAGATCCTAACCGAAAAAATGCTCCGTGGCCCGTTAAAAAAGGAGGCTTTATTTTGACACTATACAAACATTCCCTATCAGCTTCACTATTGTTACTATTTCTTATTTCATTAATACTTCATTTTTATGGAAGTCTTAAAGACGAAAATGAAAAATTACTTTTGGAAGGAAAACAATTAGAAACGATTTCCTCCTTTATAAAAAATTCAAGATTTTGGTTTGAATCTTTTCAAAATTGGCAGAGCGAATTTCTATCAGTATTTGCTATCGTAATATTATCTATATACCTACGCCAAATTGGCTCTTCTCAATCAAAACCCGTAGATGCTCCCAACATGGAAACCGGAGTTTAATTTAAAAATATAAATTTTTTAATACTGAATTTTGACTTATTCCTATTCTGACTGGAAATACTATAAAATATTGACAATAAAAATGTAAGCCTCTTTTTTATTCTAGGTTGTAGCTTTGAGTGCACTTATATGATTTTCATTTATTTAAAACTACAATATGAATAATTCAGATAACTTAAATGAAGGAAGTATAACTTCTGGCGATAATGTTTCCTTTTGGATTGATACAACTCCAATTTTGTCTTTTGATAAACCAAGTCAGGATATTTCAACTGAAGTACTTATCATTGGCGGCGGAATTGCCGGCTTAACAACTGCATATAAACTTTTAAAAGCAGGAAAAAAAGTAGTTTTAGTCGAAGATGGATTTATAGGAAGCGGCGAAACCGGAAGAACTACAGCACATTTAACCTGTGCACTTGATGACAGATATTACTATCTTGAAAATACATTTGGCAAAGAAAGTGCTCACCTTGCAGCTGAAAGCCATACCGCAGCAATTGATGAAATTGAAAAAATAGTTACTAGATTAAATATAGACTGTGATTTTAAAAGAGTAAAGGGTTATTTATTTCTTCATCCAAGCGATAAAGAAGAAAATCTCGACAAAGAATTTCAGGCATCAAAGGATGCCGGACTCCAAACCTCACTATTAAACAATACACCATATTTAGACGGAACTCAAAACCAAAGATCTATTGAATTTAGAAATCAGGGACAGTTTCATGTTTTACATTATTTAAAAGGACTTGCCGAGGCTGTTACAGCTCTCGGTGGAACCATTTTCACTGAAGCACATGCAGACAGTATTACCAAAGAAGGAGCTTCAGTAAATGGTTTCAATTTTATTGCAAAACACATAGTTGTGGCAACTAACACGCCAGTAAATGATGTTTTAACCATGCATACCAAACAGCACGCTTACAGAACTTATGTTATTGCCGGAAAAATTCCAAAAGGAGTCATTCCCTATTCCTTATGGTGGGACACGGGCGATATGGAATCAAAATGGGTTTCGCAGCCCTATCATTATGTTCGTTTAGAAAAATTTGATGACAAATACGACTTGTTGATTTCAGGCGGAGAAGATCATAAAACCGGGCAAGAAGATGAAGAAGGAATATCTGCATTATCAAGATATGAAAAGCTGGAAATCTGGACCAGAAAATATTTTCCAATGCTGGACGAAATTAACTATAAATGGTCTGGGCAGGTTATGGAACCTTTCGATTCTTTAGGGTTTATGGGTAAAAATCCCGGCGATGAAAACATCTATATTATCACTGGGGATTCTGGAAATGGTATGACACACGCCACAATTGGCGCCATGATTATTACAGATCAAATTTTGGGAATTAAAAACAAATGGGAAGATTTATATAATCCATCACGAATCACTTTTAAAGCCTTAGGAGATTTTATGAAAGAAGCCGGAAATATGGCAGCACAATATCTGGATTGGATTACCGCATCTGATATAAATAATCCGGCAGACTTAAAAGCCGGCGAAGGCGGGATTCTCTCTCTTGGATTAAAAAAAATTGCCGCCTATCGGGATTATGATAATATGCTCCAAGCTTTTTCTGCAGTCTGCCCACATTTAGGCTGTATTGTGCAGTGGAATCCCGATGAAAAATCATTTGACTGTCCTTGCCACGGTTCAAGATTTGCCGCCGACGGTACAGTTATAAATGGCCCTGCAAAAAACGATCTGAACAAAATTCAAGTCAAATAAAGATTTATAGCTTATTTAAAATCTATTCCTCATACATTTCCATCCAAAGACGCGTTTCTTCAAGATCAAGTTCTTTTTCTATTTTTCGAAAAATCTCTTCGTTTACAGAACCCGCTTTATGCATAACTTCGAGTTTACCGCGCTCTACATTCAAAAGATCAATTTGAATTTTGGTAAAATCATTAAAAATTTCGTTTCCAAATACTTTTCCGTTTCCAAAAAAGTTTGCAGGAAGTTCCGTTTTCTGCAAACGATTAAATTTTACTTCGTATTTACTTTTAATATTATGCAACAATTCATCATCTAACAATGAAAGATTATCTTCGATATGTGCAATAGTTTCAGAAACAATAATATTTCGAACATCATATTCTTCGGCTAAAATAGAATAACGTTCAATTTTAAGCTTTTTAATTAACCACGGAAGCGTAAGTCCCTGAATTACCAAAGTGGAAAGAATCACACAAAAAACCAAATAAATAATTAGGTTTCTAAGCGGAAACTCTTCGGTTTTATTCAGCATCAATGGCAGTGCCAAAGCCGCAGCCATCGAAACCACGCCGCGCATTCCCGACCATCCAAAGACAATCATATTGCGATAATCAAATTCTTCCTTCATTCGGATTTTTTTACTGAGCATCCTTGGAATTATCGTTGCCGGAACTACCCATAAAAAGCGAACAACAATTACAACAATACTAATTACAGCTCCCCAAATAAATAACGAATCTCCAGAATAATTACTTATTCCTTCAATAATCTGCCGTAGCTGCAATCCAATTAAAATGAAGATTAAACCGTTTAGAATATTACTTAAAACATCCCATATCGTATTGGTCATGATTCGGCTTTCATGCGAAAAAATAGCTCCGGATCTTGCAGCCAAAAAAAGTCCGGTTGATACTACTGCCAAAACTCCGGAACCATGAAAATGCTCTGCAATCAAATAAGATGAAAATGGTGTCAATAACGTAAGTGTTACCTCAATAATATCATCACAAACGAACCTTTTATGGATATAATACATTATAAAACCAACAGCCACTCCTATTGCAATTCCTAAAACCGACATCAAAACAAAGTTTAATCCTGCCTGCCACAAAACAAAATTTCCTGCTGTAATGGCTGTTAAAGCATATTTATAAGCCACAAGACCGCTGGCATCATTCACTAAACTCTCTCCTTCAAGAATGGCGATTAATCTTGGGTGCAGACCCAAACCTTTAGTAATAGACGTTGCAGAAACTGCATCTGGAGGCGAAACAATCGCTCCAAGTAAAAAAGCTAACGGCCAGGAAATATCATCTATAAGCCAGTGTGCAACAACAGCAACCAATCCTGTAGTAAAAAAAACCAAACCAACAGCCGCCAAAGTTATCGGGCGGATTGTTTGTTTAAAATCAGACCAGCTTGTATGCCATGCCGCATGATACAAAAGCGGGGGAAGGAAGATAATAAAAACAACCTCAGGACTCAGCGCAATAACCGGCAATCCCGGCACAACACTAATAATTACACCACAGAGTACAAGTACAATAGGAATTGGAAAATTATACCTTTTACTTACTAAACTAAGAAAAGCTACGCCAAAAAGTAACATTATAATTACTGTGATATTTTCCATTTACTGCGGGTATTTATTTGTTTTGGATGATAATTTCTAGTTGCTAAATTAATATTTTATGATAATTAAATTAGAATATCATTCAAAATTAAAACTGGGAACGTATATGCCACAAATTTCTCTTACCGGTTATGAAACCCCTCGTAGAACAAGTTACCGTTACACAAAGCACTACTACTCCACTCAACTTACAAATAAAAAAACAAAACAGAATGCAAACAAAACCTGCGATAAATCCTAGTAATAATTCTGTTCGAAAATCTACACCATAGAATTTATATATTTTACTCTTTTTCTTTATTTGTAATTTTTAAGACTTATTTTTATCAAACCTTTCCTTAAACATTTTTGCTGTCATTACATAAGTTAAATATTGAGTTACATTGTATTCGTATTCTTTTTGTGTAGGTTCGATACTTTCATAAACAATTTTGTTTTCTTCTCTTGAAAACCAATATTTTTGAATTGGCTTTTCGACTCCTTTATAATAAAAAACATGTATTGGGTTGGAAAATGTACCGTAAGACTTATCATTTATTTCTTCATTATTTACCATTATATATAATTCTTTGCCATCAATTTGTGAAATTTGACCAGATGTAATAGACAAATCATGTATATCAAAACGCATGATTTTAAAATATTTATGGGTGTAATTGTCTAAAAACATATAATCTTTGCTTCCCCCTGTTATTCCTTTATAAAAAATGGTGTATTTAAGATAATTAGTATAACCAAACTTTTCATCGAAATTCTTTTCATCAACTCTAACCTTAATTTTTTTTGAATTCTCAATATATTGTTTACAATATTTTTTCCCATTATTTTCCCATAGGAAAAAATAATTAATGATGCCATTCAAACATCCTATAATGGATAGCATTGCTAATGCACTTATAAAAAAGTTCTTCATTTTTACCATTCTTATTTTGTTAAAGCAATTACACTTATTCCATTTGATTTATCATCTGTATTGAATTTATCACTTGCTTTCTCTGTAGCATCCTTTAACCCATTCTCATAGTTATCAGATGCAGTTCCAATAATAATATTGCATAACATACCGCCTAAACTTGGCGTATCTATAGAAAAGTTAAATTTAGTTTTCCCAACAGCATAGCGTATAGCACCTTCAAGGCTTTTTCCTATATCATCCATTACAGATCCAGCCCCATATTGAGCTAAACCTCTTACCATACTTGGTAAACTTTTGTTAGCTGTATTTTCGGCAACGCCTATTGCTACTTCTTTTAACACTCCAGATTCACCTGCAGTTACGGCTGTACCAACAAGATCACCAGTCACATTTGATGCAACATTTGCACCTGCTTCATTCGAAATATTATCTCCCATCCATTCACCGGGAGCATACATCGCTAGAGAAACGACAGCAGAAACAGATACTGCTGATAATGCTAGTGCGGCTGTTGGTGCCAACACTGCTGCTGAGTAAACACCAATAAATCCCATAGCGAGCATAGATCCCTCTTGAGCTAAAATTTCTTTGTTATTATTATTACTTATATATTCTGCCGCATCTCGAGCTATAACAGGATCCATAATAATATTTATTAAGCCTTTTCCTTCTATGCAGGTCATTTGAGAACTGTTTAATAAAGCACTAGCTCCTTCTATATAAACTGTTTGATGAAAAAATACCCATTCATAAGAAGAAATTACATCGCAGGCATGTGCTGTTTTGTATATAGATGTTACACCAGCAGCCACTGCTACTGTTAAAGCCACTGCTACTATAGCTATTGCAGCTCCACCAGTTAAAACGACTGCAGCGGCAATGGCAATCCCAATACATAATGCTTTTAGTCCTCCCCAAAATTTTGCAGGTTTTTTACATCCAAATTCTGCAGATAACTTTTTGTCATTAATATTAAGAAGTGGCTGTCCTTTTTCAGTATGAATATTATATGCCGTTCTTGTAATTCCTATTTCTTGTGGAGAGCCACAAGTCATCATAGTGCAAATTACTGATGTCCCTTGAGGTACAAATGATTGTGACATTATAGTTCTATTTTTTTAAGTTTATAATCTATCAAGATCTGTATGTTGTTTTTTACTTGTTCAATCATAGTTACATCTGAACTTTCAATCCATTTTTCCGTGGTATTAATAGCATCCCGCTGTCTGTAACTAAAATTAAATTCTGAGAATTTGTATTTAATCAAAGGCAGAAACTTGTCATTATACATTTGCTCTAGCTTACTATGATCGTAAGTTTTGGGCATATCGCCTACTTTTCGTACCCCAATGGTGTGTTCTGTTTCTGAAAGCATATCTTGTCTAAACTCGAGATCTACAGAAAGTCCGGTAAATAATTGTGAGTAAAAAGTCTTTTTATAAGGCTCAAGCAAATCTTTATTTGTTACGAGATACTTATCAAAAAAAAGCTGGTGAAAGAGTTTACTCTCATAATCTATAATCAAATTAGCTTCAGATAAAATCTGATTTCCTGCCATTTCTATAAATTTTTCCAGATTCTCTTTGTTTTCTTTAGATCGTATAAAAGCATATTTGCTCTGGAGATGTTCACGGTGTTGTTTCCATTTAAAAACTATTTCATGATGGTTAATTACCTTCCTTATTTTTCCTGTATTTGGGTTTACAAGAAAAATGGCATCACTTTTTACATTTTCTATGTCATTAACAAGCGTAATAGTCTCTTCCATTTCGTCTGGATACATTTGCAGAATATTATCTGTCATTTGTACCTTTATAAAAAGACCGTCTTTTGTTTCTTGTTTTCCTACTATAAACTCCGTTTTAGTATCAGCATGATTTTGAACGACACCATTAATTTTAGTTACAACACTTTGCTCGCATCTGTATCTGGCTTGATTGGTAAACGATAAATTACCTACTCCCAGTTTTGCATCTTCTGTTAATTGTTTAAGAGGAATGTCTCTTGCAGGAACTTTTATATTCTGCAAGGCGCTAATATATTCAGGACCAAAAAATGCCGTAAAATACCTTACATCAGGATTCAACCTTTTTATTTCTGCAACTGTAGTTTTAAATTTAGCAGCTACTTCAGCTATTTTTTCCTCTGCAACTATTTTATAAATTTCGTATGCCATTCTTTTTATTTTTTTTATGATATATAACTAATCTTTATACATTTAAATAAAATTTTATTTTATAAACACTTGTGAACCATCAATTTGAGTGGTATCATTAAAAATAGCTCTCGCTGATCCTTTACCATAGATCGCAGTTTGTATACTTCTTAAAGCAATACTGTCACTTTTTAATTCTATTCCCCCCTTTGTAATAGTGATACTACTTTTACCTACTTGAAACGTTATATTTTCTTTAGCATAAATGGCAACATTCTTTTCAGTTGTCATAAGAAATCGCCCTTCATTATCCATTTCAACTATACATTGAGTTGGAGATTGTTCATTTCCTCCTACATTAATACTCATTTTTTCTCCAACATTATTGGTCATATTTACAACTGCATTATTTGTAATATTCCTACTTCCATCCAGTTCTATATAATTACCATCTGGTGTACTTTGTTTCCAGCTTCCTTTTGCATCATTACTTAAGGTTTCAATACCGCTTCGGGTTCTGATACCTTTAATGTCATTATTTGGTGAATGGTAAGTAGTTTTGGAATTTTTACTGGACAAGGTTCCTACTACAACGGGCATTTCGGCATTACCTGACTGAAAATCCAGGAAAACTCTTTCCCCTACTTCCGGAATAAAGTAAAATCCTTTACCTCCGCCTCCGTGGGGTTGTACCATTGGTATAAATGGTGTTGTTTCTCCTTTGGCTTCCTGCCACAGCATTTGTACTTTTAAACCACCTAGACCATCAGGATCATTATTGGAAATAATTACAGCCGACTGACTCTCACAACGCGGAATCAAATCTGGATTTGTTCTTGGTGAGAAAACCGCACCGCTAAAGTTTACTGCTGTAAAATAGTTTTCGTAACTGCCGCCATCATCGCAGGTATGTGTAATTTGGATTACTCTGTATGTACTCTCTAATTGTATGTCTACACCACTTATACGCACATTACTTCCTACGGTTATTCCGGGAACTTCACTCGAGGCTTCAACCTGCATCATGCTGCTCATTGCCGAACGCATTTTGTTTTTGGCATATTCTTTAGAAGCACTATCTCCATAACCGCCAACAGCATTCTGATTTAACTGTACAACCGTTTCTTTGCTAAAAACCAGATTAGATTTATTAATGAAATTTTGATGAAATCCATCGACTTCATTTCTATATTGCAAGGTTTGATCTACAGAATGCTGCCCTTTTCTGTTGTCATCTTCTATAACTTTAAATAAAGCAGGTGCCAACTTGATATCATAACTAAAATCATGCATATTGACTCCGTACATTAGTTTTGGAGGTATCCCACCTCTTGGACCTCCAAAAACCATCATACGACCGTTATAAAAAAACCATTGTCCATAGCGCATTGCTAAACGGTTTAAGAAATCAAAATCACTTTCGTTATACTGTACCGTGTAAGGAAGATTGTCACTGTGAAAAGGATTGACTTCCTTAGCAATATCATATTCTGCCATAACTTTATTGACAATTGCTTCCATCGACATACTCGTAAAGGAATGTGATTCTGGACCACTGTCTAAAATAATAGATTCACTATATCCTTCAATCAAAATTGTCTCTTCCATGCTCATCATACGTGATTTTCTCATGGTTACTTTTGTAACAATTCCATAAAACTGCATGATATAATCCTGCGGATTTGTAACTACCATAAGATCATCAAGATCTGGTACCGCTTTTATTTCTATGCTTATTTTTTCGCCGCTAAGCCGTTGCGAAACCGGCATAACGCTTTCAAATTCGCTTACCAATAAATCATGTCGCACTTCTATAGAAAAAGCATGATGATCGTGTATTTCCTGATTAATTTTTAAGTGGCTGAAATTTTTAATTATTGTTTCACCAATTTTTATTGTTGTGTTTGTTTGTAATGCCATTTTGTATTTTGTTTTAGTAAATCTTTATTGTCAACTTTTGTTTGGAATTGTACTCTAAATTTGTATTATGAATAAGTTGATCATTAAAAAAATCTAATTGTAATGAATGCTGTAAAAATTCCAATAACAATTAGAAAAAAAATATTCCTGCTCCACTTATCATCAGATTGTTCATTTTCAAGTTTTGTATTCCAAAACCTAATTAATATCCACCAAAGAAAACCTCCTAAATAATGAAATAATGGGTATCTCATATCATCTAAGAGTTAAAAACCGAATCTCTTCATTATCAATTTCCCTTTTATTCCCAAATATCCCTTCACATTTTTCTGTACCAAAATCAAATGGACCTCGACCGGCGCCTCTTGAACAAAAATCATCATCAAAGAGTTTTTGACCTCTATTAACTTTTGTAACTATCTCGACATGGCTGCCATTAAATGCTGCAATATGTCCTCTCTTAACATTTTTTTTATCGACGATTTTAAAAGGACCTTCAGCATTCCAGATTTGCTTTGCCGAGTAATATTTCTTATCTGCATTCAAAAATTTATATCCTGCATTAAATAAAGCCTCCCCAACAAATATGTTACAAGCCCATATTGCGTTTGTACCATAATTAACTACAAAGTATTTATTTGACCACTTCATATCGCTTGCATACTTTATTTTGTCATACGTTTTAAGATTTACATCTTTCTCATTTACACCTGATAAATCCAATAAATATACTCTCTGGGCATTTGTAAATAAATGTTTCCAATCATAGAGAAATTGTGCTTGATTTGGAAATTTTGATATTTTGGGGCTTGCATCTTTCAAGAATGAATTTTTCGTTAAAACATAACCCTTATTGTTATAGAAATCTCTATAACTATTCATCATAATAGGATCGTTGCCTAAGTTCTCCGCTTCTATTGCTATTTTTTCTATTCTCATTATTTATAATTTTCTTTGATTCACAGAAACTTTACCTGCCAATAATAAGTTATGGCCATATCGTATCTTTATATTGTTCCTTTTTAATTATTTTTCCTTTTAAAAAAGTTACCCTTTTAGTTTTATTCTTTGAATAATAGTAAACCATAGAGTCCCCTTTTGTCTTATAGATATATAGATTGCCAAATTTTTTAACCATATATAAATCCCCCTTTTGATTATTAAACGTCTGGATCGTCAACGGTAATCCTTCATAAAAACGAACATGCTCAGTATGCATACCCACATACCTGTCTTTAAGAATCGCACCTTCTCGATATAAAGAATCATTGCTAAACTCTTTATAATAACCAGTTCCGTCTTTACCAAAATTCTCCTGATAAATAATTTTTCCATTTAGATTATAGCAGATATATTCACCTCTGTAATAAGAACTTTTATATAAAGTATATACTCTGGCTAACGTGTTATTTTCGGGATGATATTCTTTCTGAATTCCTTCCTGTTCTCCATTTACAAAATGGTAGACCGAAATGAATTTACCTGTAATATGATCGTATACCATCTGGAATCCGTCTAATTCTCCCTTATCGTTATAGTTATCTTCACCTTCCAAAGCGTTACTATGATAATATTTCCATAAACCTACTTTTTTATGATATTTAATTCTACCTATAAAATAATCACTTGTATGGTATACATAAAAGATCTTGTAGTAACCATCCTTTTTTATGAAGTTGCTATCTTTTTCAAACACTAAAATGGTGTCTAAAGGAATTTTATATAAACTATCTTTATATATAATGTGTTTTTCTTTCCATCGCTCCGGCTCTTTTTTACAGCTTACTGACAATAGCAAAAACAATAAGGAAGCTTTTATAATATGAAACTGGTTATTTTTTATCATGGTTTAGTTATTGGTATTGAGTTTCGTTTTCTTTAAGAATTCTTCCAATTATTCTCAAATAAAGTATTCCCAATTTTTATTTCATTAGAGGTAATTGTTATCTCTGTTCTCATAGGAACTGTTCCTTCACTGCGAAAGCTTTTATGAAACGAAATACAATAGGCTTTTTTAAAAGTTATATTTTTCATTGTACTCATGGCATCTCTGCGATAAAAAATAACTTTTCCGTCTTTAGTGCTGGTATGTGAAACCATCCAGTCCGAAAATAAATCTGTACTTGTACTCTCTACAACTAGCCTAACCTGACCTCCTTTTGCTTTATTAGCAGGTTTTCCATTATTATCAATACTTTGATTAAAGCTGACGTCAAATTCTAAAACATTGAAAATTTCATTATCTAATTCTAATTTTGCTAAAAAACTCATTTTGTTTATTTATTTAATGGTTACTAAATTGATTTTGATCGGATGTTATAAGTATTTTACCGTTTATATATAGTAAATAAAATACTACATTTAAAATGTGAATATAACACTTTTTTCTAAATAATGTAAGAAAAAGAAAACAAAATAAACAATATACATAAAAAAATGCCTCAAGAGTTAATAAGCTCTTGAGGCATTTGCATCAATTTTTTGAAAAATTAGAAATTAAATTTCCACTATTTTATAAGTAAATTTATTTTTTACGATTCACAACTACTACAAGTGACCAAACTTGTTACCAATTCTTTAGAAACACTTTGGCTTCTTTGGTAATACAAACTTTTTACACCCAATTGCCATGCTTCGATCATTAAACGGTTTACTTCCTTAATTGGCAATTCTGCCGGAATATTAAGATTTAAACTCTGTCCCTGATCTACAAACTTCTGGCGAATTCCTGCCTGCTGTACAATTTCCAGCTGACTGATTTCTTTAAACGTTTTAAAAACATCTTTCTCTGTTTGAGAAAGCTGCGACATGTGCTGAACACTTCCGCCATTTAGCATAATTTCTCTCCAAACTTCTTCATTATCCAGACCTTTTTCTTCAAGCAGTTTTTTTAGGTATTTATTTTTACGCATAAAATTACCTTTACTCAAACCAGCTTTATAATAGTTACTGCTAAAAGGTTCAATTCCCGGAGAAGTCTGCCCTAAAATTGCCGAAGATGAAGTTGTTGGCGCAATTGCCATTGTTGTCGTATTACGTCTTCCGTAACCTTTCAACAATTCTGGTTCACCATAAATTCTCGCTAATTCCTGCGTTGCTTTATCAGCCTTATCGCTTATATGTTTAAAAATTTCTGTCGTTTTCAATTTAGCTTCCATTCCTTCAAACGGAATCATATTTTTCTGTAAATAAGAATGCCAGCCTAAAACACCTAAACCTAATGCACGGTGTCTTTTAGCAAATTTATTCGCTGCCGAAAGATAATAGTTACCTTCCGTTTTTTCGATGAATTCCTGCAATACCGCATCAAGGAAAAAGATAGCCAGTTTTACCGCTTCAGTATCTTTCCATTCTTCGTAAAGCTCCAAATTCATAGATGATAAACAGCAGATAAACGATTCGTCCTGAGTTGACGGCAGCATAATCTCACTGCATAAATTACTCGCGTTGATTCTCAGGTTTTGATCTTTATAAACCTGCGGTTTGCTTTTATTTACGTTATCACTGAAAAAGATATAAGGCAGTCCTTTTTGCTGACGGCTTTCTAAAACCTTTGCCCAAATTTGCCTTTTATCATTATCACCATCAATCATTTCCTGCATCCAGTAATCAGGAACACAAATTCCCGTAAACAAATTCTGGATTGGATTTCCAATACTTTTAATTTTCAAAAATTCTTCAATATCCGGATGATCAATATCTAAATACGCTGCAAAAGCTCCGCGACGTACTCCGCCTTGAGAAATCGTGTCCATAGCCGTATCAAAAAGTTTCATAAAACTTACCGCTCCACTACTCTTTCCGTTATCCGTTACCGCACTTCCGCGTTCACGCAATTCTCCAAAATAACCCGATGTTCCACCGCCTATTTTAGTCTGCATGATCACTTCGCCCAGTTTATGTGTAATTCCTTCGATTTTATCCGGAACGTGTACGTTAAAACAAGAAATAGGCAAACCTCTTTCGGTTCCCATATTCGCCCAAACCGGCGAGCTGATACTCATCCAGCCGCGTTCAATCATTTCTACAAAAGACTCTTTTAATTCCGGTTTATACAATCTTCTTGCGGCAGCGGTACAAATTCTGTCAATTGCACCTTCTACCGTTTCACCTTTTAAAAGATAACCACGATTTAAAATTTGTTCACTCTCAGAGTTCTTCCACCACATTTTGGTTCCTGCTTCATTTTGCGGAAGACTATTTACTTCATTTATATCTATTGTACTCATACTGTTTTGCTATTAGAAAAGATCGTTTGCCGTAATACTTTTATCGTGTTTGGTATATTCTACAGGACGTTTTGCAAAAAAATCATCCAGACTGTTTGCAAAAACTTCTTCTTCAAACCAGGCCAAAGCTTTGTAATCTTCCATATTAACATTGAATATGGTTGGGATTCCAATTTGTTTTAAACTTTCGTCAAGTCTAAATTTCATAAAATTCACTAAATCACCTTTTTTAATACTTTCAATTTCACCTTCTTCAAATATCCAGTCTAATATGTCTGATTCGACTGCAATAGAATCCTTAACCGTTTCTCTAATTAATTCTAAAGTATCAGCATCAAAATAATCCGGAAATTCTTCTCTGATTTTATTGATAATGAAAATTCCGCCATTAGCATGAATCTGTTCATCGATAGAAGTCCAAGCAATAATATTGCTTACATTTTTCATGTAACCTTTAAATCTTGTAAAAGAAAGCAGAATAGCAAACTGGCTGAAAAGCGAAACGTTTTCAATTAAAATACTGAATAAAATCAGCGAAACCATATATTTACGGTTGTCCTGAGAACGTGTATCTTTTAAAACATTCGAAAGATAATCGACACGTCTGCGGATAACCGGAACGTCCAAAAGTTTTTCAAATTCATCGTTATAACCTAATACTTCAAGAAGGCGGGAATAGGATTCAGAATGTCTGAATTCACACTCTGCAAAAGTGGTTCCTAAACCATTAAATTCAGGTTTTGGAAAGTGCTCGTAAATGTTTCCCCAAAAACTTTTTACAGCTACCTCAATCTGTGCAATTGCCAGTAAACTATTCTTCACAGCCGTTTTTTCTGCTGTTGTTAAATGAGCATGAAAATCCTGAGTATCAGCAGTAAAATCAACTTCTGTGTGAACCCAATACGCTTTATTTATCGCTTCTGTAAATTGCAAAACCTCCGGGTATTCAAAAGGTTTATAATTGACTCTTTTATCAAATATAGACATATATATAGTATTTAACGGTGACTAAGTAAGAATAGAAAATTACAGGATTTGAGGTAGGGAACTGCGTTTTCTATACCTACAAAATTAACCCACGATTCTCCTTTAGACTAGGTTTTGATGTTAAAAATCCGAACAATTATCAACAGGAAAAAATGAGATGGAAAACCATTAAAAAAACAATTTATTAACAAGCACATAATTTTTCGTAGTTGCCCAAATACCAGTTATTTATACTAAATCTAAATAGAGTTGTCAACATAAAAATTGAAAAAAAACCGTAGAATGGAAAAACACTTATTAACATCCAAAATTCAAATTTGGACTTTTTTGATCTAATTTTGAGTAAAAGTAAACGTCAAATTTCCTCTTAAAAGAGTTTCATCTAATAGAAAATAAAATCTGAAATTTAGAAAATGTTCTACTTTTAAAAATATTAATAAACTAATATTCAACTATTTAAAATTTAAAATAATAAAAAACATTAAACACTTATTAAACCAAAATATAAAACCGTTGTCATAAAATTTTAAAAAATAGTTGTTGCAGAGAAAAGACAATCGAAAACTTAGGATTAGATTAAAATTCATTAGAATTAAACTTTTAAAAGCAATAAAACTTGCTATAAAAATATTAATCTTTACATTTGTCATTATTTTGATTTATTCTAAATAGACTTTAATCTCATCTATAATTTTTGGAACAAGAACTCCAATAAACAACATAACAAAATATGAAAAAGAATCTTTTTATTTCTTTAGCATTTGCAGCTGTTTCATTAGTTAATGCACAGCAAAAAAATACGCTTTTAGAAGCATCATTCTGGAAAACATCTCCAAATGTTGAAACAGTAAAAGCAGAAATAGCAAAAGGGAACAATCCGGCAGAAGCTAACATTAATGCTTTTGACGTTACGACACTGGCAATCAACAATGATGCTCCAAATGAAACGATCAAATTCTTAATCGATCAGCCTGGAAACTCTATAACAAAATTAACGCATGATAATCGTATATATTTACACTGGGCAGCTTACAGAGGAAATACAGAATTAGTTGAATATTTAATTAAAAAAGGTTCTGACGTTAATTTTGAGGACAGCCACGGAACTGCTCCGGCAGATTTTGCAGCTTCAAACGGGCAGGCAAATCCTGCTTTATATGAAGCTTTCTTCAAAGCCGGAATCGATCCGAAGAAAAAATATGCAAACGGAGCTAACTTATTGCTTTTGGCCATTTCTTCTGATAAAGACTTAAAAGCGGCTGAATATTTTTCTACAAAAGGATTATCGCTTAAAGATGTAGATGATGAAGGAAATACTGCTTTTACTTATGCTGCAAGATCTGGAAACATTCCTTTCCTGAAAAAACTTATTGAAAAGGGAATAAAACCAAATGATAATGCACTTTTTACTGCAGCACAAGGAAGCCGTAGAGAAACGAATACAATTGAAACCTATAAATATTTAGTTGAAGAAGTAAAACTAAAAGCAAATGCACAAAATAAAGCAGGACAAAATGTATTGCACATTTTAGCAGGAAAACCAAATCAGACTGAAATTGTTAAATACTTTTTAAGCAAAGGTGCTGATGCCAATAAAGCTGATAAAGAAGGAAATACACCTTTAATGGCTGCGGCTTCGGCTAAAGAAACTGCGGTTTTAGAAATTTTACTTCCAACAACAAAAAATATTAATGTACAAAACTTAAAGGGAGAATCGGCTTTAACAAACGCAGTACGAACTGGAACGCCAGAAGCTGTAGCTTTACTTTTAAACAAAGGTGCCGATGTAAATGTAAAAGACAAAGACGGAAACAATTTAGGTGTTTATTTGGTTCAATCATACAAACCTGCCGGAAAAGAAACGACTGCTGATCCTTTTGATGCAAAAGCTAAATTACTTCAGGACAAAGGATTAAACTTAGCAGCTACTCAAAAAGACGGAAATACTTTATACCATTTCGCAATTACAAAAAATAACATTACACTTCTTAAAAAAATAACAGATTTAAAAGTAGACATTAATGCTAAAAACAAAGATGGTTTAACCGCTTTGCACAGAGCGGCAATGACATCTAAAGATGATGCAGTTTTAAAATATCTTATTTCTGCCGGAGCAAAGAAAGACATTAATACAGAATTTGATGAAACGGCTTATGCTTTGGCAAAAGAAAATGAACTACTTACAAAAAACAACGTATCAATTGACTTTTTAAAATAAGTCTTAAAATTCAAAAAATAAAATTCAAAATTCCAATTAAAAAATGAAATCAATATTCAAAATTGTACTTACAAGCGCTCTTATCTTTCTTGTTGCTTTACAAGCAAATGCACAATCAAGTAAATACAAATGCATGCTTCAAATGACAAATTATATGGGAGAAGGTGCCTATATCGTAGTTTCGCTTATTAACCCAACAGGCGGATATGAAAAAACGCTTTATGTAATGGGCGACGATAAAAAATGGTACAAATCTTTAAAAGAATGGAATAAATTTCACGCTCAAAAAGGAGAAGATATCAGTGCAAAAACAGGCGCATCTGTAACTGGCGGTGATCGCAGCGTGACAACAATAGAAATTGAAGATTCAAAAATCAATAAAGGTTACAAATTACGTTTTGAAACTGCCGTTGAAGACCAGAAATATTACGTAAGTGATCTTGAAATTCCGCTTTCAACAGAAGGTTTAGCTGATAAAACAGACGGAAAAGGTTACATCAAATATGTACTACTAAACAAAATATAATTTTTAGTAATTATTTCTTAACCTCATAATAAGCATGAATTTTATTTTTTCTGCTTAAACTTGAATTCAGGCTTTGTCAAAGTTTTTAATTTTGGCAAAGCTTTAAATATTTTATTACATATCTAGAATACACTAAATGACTCTTTCTTTCTGGCGTTACGCACATTTGGCTTTAGCCTTATTTTCTTCGATATTTCTGCTTTTAGCATCTGTTACCGGAATTATTCTGGCTGTCGATGCCGTACAGGAAAAAACACTTCCGTATAAAGCTGCCAATTTTGATAAAATAACGTTGGGAGAAACATTGCCAATATTGAAAAAAGAGTATTCAGAAATTACAGAATTGAGTGTCGATCATAATCAGTTTGTAACGCTGCACGCAATTGATGCAGACGGAAATGACATTAATGCTTACATCGATCCCAAAACTGGAAAAACATTAGGAAAGCCTGAAAAAAAGAGCGAATTTATTCAATGGGTTACCGGTTTTCACCGTTCGCTGTTTCTTCATGAAACCGGACGTTTTTTTGTGGGCGTAATCTCTTTTTGTTTGTTATTGATTTCGATTTCAGGTTTTGTATTGGTTTTAAAAAGACAAAGAGGAATCCGCAATTTCTTTTCGAAAATCATAAAAGAATATTTTGCGCAATATTATCACGTTCTTTTTGGACGTCTGGCTTTAATTCCGATTTTTATTATTGCACTTACCGGAACGTATTTATCGCTCGAAAGATTCAACTTTTTTATGGGCGAAGAAAAACCGAAACCAGTAAAAACAGAGCTTTCGGCGGAAGCCAAAAAAACTTCAGTATTTAAAACTATATTGCTGTCTGACGTAAAAAAAATCGAATTTCCTTTTACCGATGATCCTGAAGAATATTATATTATTGAACTTAAACATCGTGAAATTGAAGTCAATCAGGTTGATGGAACTTTGATTTCTGAAAAGCTTTCACCAAAGACAATTCAGTTTGCCGCTTTAAGCCTTGACCTTCATACGGGAAGAATTAACGGAATCTGGGCGGTTATTTTAGCAATTGCCTGTATTAATATCCTTTTCTTTATTTATTCTGGTTTTGCCATTACTTTAAAAAGAAGATCAAGCCGAATTAAAAATAAATTCAAGGCCAATGAAAGTAAATACATTCTTTTGGTTGGTTCTGAAAACGGAAGTTCTTTTCGATTTGCCAATGCCATTTTGAAACAATTAATCGGGCACGGAAAAAAAGCTTTTATTGCGGAATTAAATAGTTTTTCGGTTTACCCGAAAGCAGAACATATTATTGTTTTTTCATCAACACACGGTTTGGGAGATGCGCCTTCGAACGGAACAAAATTTAAAGCGCTTTTACAGAAACAAAATCAGGAACAGAAAATTAAATTCTCTGTCGTTGGTTTCGGTTCCAAATCATATCCGGATTTCTGCCAATTTGCAATTGAAATTGATCAGTTTTTGGAAACTCAAAGCTGGGCAGAACGCTTATTAGATTTACAGACTGTTAACGATAAATCGGCAATAGAATTTGTAGAATGGATAAAATTATGGAGTTCCAAAGCCGAAATTCCGCTTGCCACTACTCCATCTTTATACAATCATGTTCCTAAAGGTTTGCAGAAATTAATGGTTTTAGATAAAACACCAATTTCTGATACCGAACATACTTTTATATTGACTTTACGCGCCAATAGCCGAACTAAATTTACTTCGGGTGATTTACTGGCTATTTACCCTGCAAATGATTCAAGAGAACGTCTTTATTCTATCGGAAATCATTCCGGAAACGTACAATTGGTCGTAAAACTGCATCCAAACGGATTAGGTTCTGGATTTTTAAATAATTTAGAAATTGGAGATACAATCAAAGCCCGAATTATCAATAATAAAGCTTTTCATTTTCCTAATAAAGCTCCAAAAGTGGCTTTTATTTCTAACGGAACCGGCATCGCTCCTTTCTTAGGAATGATCGAACAAAATAGTGCTAAGAAAGAAATACACTTGTACAGCGGATTTAGAATGGAAACGCCAACGCTTCAGGCTTATAAAAAGTTTGCCGGAATAATGATTCAAAAAGAGCATTTGGAAAATTTCCACGTTGCTTTATCACGCGAAGCAGAACATATTTATGTAATGGATTTGATAAAAAGAGATACTGCTTTTTTTATTGATTTATTGAAACAAGGCGGCGTTATTATGATTTGCGGATCTCTTGCGATGCAAAAAGATGTTGAAACAATTCTGGATGAATTGTGCCTTGCAAACGGAACTAAAAGTCTAATAGAATATAAAGAAAATGGGCAATTATTAACCGATTGCTATTAATAAAATGATGACAAAGATATCTTTCCTAAATAAAGTTTTATGTGTTTTTGCAATTAGCTGTTGTTTATCAGCGCATTCGCAAATATTACAAAAAAGAACGCCTTTACTTATGGGTGGACGTTTTGATATTAGTATTGTTGCCAAAGATTCTTTAACTGCCGAACAAAACATCAACGAAGTAATTGCCGAAATTACCCGAATTGAAAATTTAATCTCCGATTGGAAACCAGATTCACAAGTTTCTCAAGTCAATCAAAATGCCGGAATAAAACCCATAAAAGTAGATCGTGAAGTTTTTGAACTCACACAAAGAGCCATAAAATTATCTCAAATAACAAATGGCGGTTTCGACGTTAGTTTTGCCGCCATGGACAGAATCTGGAAATTTGACGGATCAATGACCGAAATGCCTTCGGCGGAAGCCATAAAAAAGTCGGTGGAAAAAGTGGGCTATAAAAATATTATTCTCGACAGCGTTGAATCGACAATATTCTTAAAGTTAAAAGGAATGAAAATTGGTTTTGGCGCTCTTGGCGAAGGCTACGCAACTGATAAATGCCGCGCCATGATGATTGCAAAAGGTATTCAAGCCGGAATCATAAACGGTTCTGGAGATATGAGTACTTGGGGAAAACAACCTAACGGACAGCCTTGGAAAATAGGAATTACAAATCCGTTTAAACCTGAAAAAGTTTTGGCCGTTGTTCCACTAAATCAAGGTGCTGTAACAACATCCGGCAGTTATGAAAAATTCGTTGTTTTTAACGGAAAACGATATTCACATATTATAAATCCCGCAACAGGATATCCTGCAACTGGTTTATGCAGTGTGACAGTCTTTGGTCCCAATGCCGAAACCGCAAACGGATTAAGCACTTCTTTAATGGTTTTAGGCCAAAAGGAAGGTTTGCTCCTACTTCAAAAATTCCCTGAATACAGCTGCGTGATGATTGCTGATAATGGGAAAGTGATCAAGTCAAAGAATTTTGTGTATAAGCTGTAAATGTTTTAATCTCGCAAAGACGCGAAGCCGCAAAGTTTTAATCTAAAAAAATAAGCCATATAGTTATATAAATCCAATTAAGAAAAAACTTAAATTAACTTATGTAACTTATATGGTTCAAAAAAACTTTGCGGCTCTGCTACTTTGCGAGAGATGAATTTACTTTACTTTAACTTCAATTATTGTTGCTTGTAAATTTCCTGTTGAAGCCTTCAACTGAATATTTTCTTTCTTTCCATTCGACTGAATAATCGCAATACATTTTCCACTGAATAACTTACAAGAATTCGCTTTAAAAGAATCCAAATTAGCCTGATAACCATTATCAACTCCAACTAATTTTCCTCCGCCGGTAACTTCAAAATTAATTAAATCTGTTGCATTTGGTAATAAGTTTCCATCTATATCAACTGTAGAAACGGTTACATAAACCAAATCATAAGTGTCATTTTTGATAATAGTTTTATCTGCTTTTAAATCTATTTTTGAAGCTTCTCCGGCTGTGTGGATTTCCTTTTCTAAAACAACTTTTCCGTTCTTTCTTGAAATTGCTTTTAACATTCCCGGTTCAAATTTTACTTTCCAAGAAATATGGAGATCATCATTTTGTTTTGATTTTATGCCGAGAGATTTTCCGTTTAAGAATAATTCCACTTCATCTGCATTATTGTAATACGCCCAAACGTCCACTTCCTGATCTTTTTTCCAGTTCCAATGCGGGAAAATATGCAGGACAGTTTTGTTAGACCATTCACTTTGGTACATATAATACACATCTTTAGGAAGTCCGGCTAAATCAACAATTCCGAAATAAGAACTTCTAGCCGGATACGGATATGGATCAGGTTCTCCGATATAATCAAATCCCGTCCAGATAAAAGTTCCCGCCATGAAATCCTGTTTTTTAATCGTTTTCCAGTTTTCTTCATGCGTTGCTCCCCAATACGATTTCACCTGATCGTAAGCCGAAACCGTCCAGTCTGCATTTCCGTCAAACGCAGCACCGTGTTTTGTTGGCCAGGCTTTAATTCCGTCTGGGAAATCATAATGTCCACGGGTTTCTAAAGCCGAAACACTTTCAGAAGCTAATATTTTCTGTCCTTTAAAACGTTCCGGAAAATCTTTATAATCTTCGTGTTTGTAATTAAATCCTAAAAGATCTAAAGCTCCGGATTGATAAATAAAATTCTTCTCAATTATATTTTCGGTCAAAGCCGAAGTTACAGGACGTGTTGCATCTAAAGATTTCACGATTTTCGCTAATTCTCTGGTAATTGCAATTCCTGTTGAGTCAAACTGCTCTCTAATTTCATTACCAATACTCCACATCATAACCGATGGATGATTGCGGTCTCTTTTAATAAAATCTACTAAATCTTGTTTGTGCCAGGCATCCCAATCTTTATGATAATCGTTAGTCACTTTTTTCTTTTTCCAAACATCAAAAGCTTCGTCCTGAACAATAAAACCCATTTCATCGCACAATTGCATCATTTCCAACGAATGCGGATTATGTGACATTCTGATTGCGTTTGCTCCCATTTCTTTCATCAAAGTCAGTTTTCTTCTAACCGCATGAATATTTTCTACCGAACCCAAAGCACCATTATCATGATGCAGGCAAACTCCCAATATTTTTGTTGGTTTTCCATTTAAAGAAAATCCTTTCTCTGAATCGAAATTAAAAAATCTAAATCCGAGCGCCGTTTCATAATTATCGACTAGTACAGATTTCTCGTAGATTTTTGTAATTACTTTATACAAATATGGATTTTCAGTATTCCATAATTGTGTCTCTAGAACATCTAGATTATGTACCTTCGTTTCAAATGTTTTAGCTTCAATTTTCTCTGTAGAAATCTTATTAGCTACTTCTTTATTCTTTGCATCTAAAATAGAAGTGACCAATGTAAATTCTCTGGCAGTATCATTATCATTATCAATTGTAACTTCTAAATGCACTTTTGATTGCTTTGTTGAAACTTCAGGCGTAGTCACAAAAGTCCCCCACTTTCCGACATGCAATTTTTCACTTGTCACCAATCTCACATTTCTGTAAATTCCAGAACCTGTATACCATCTTGAGTTTGGCTGAGCATCGTTATCAACTTTGACAGCAATAGTATTGGCTTGTCCATAATTTAAATACGGAGACAAATCATAACTAAAAGAGATATAACCATTCGGACGAATTCCTAATGATTTTCCATTAATGAAAACTTCGCTATTCTTAAAAACACCGTCAAATTCAATCGAAATCGTTTTGCTTTTCCAACTCGCTGGAATAGTAAAAACTTTACGATACCATCCTTTTCCCGCAGGTAAAAAGCCTTGCGCTTGTTTGGTTTTGCTGTCTTTGTCAAAAGTACCTTCAATGCTCCAATCGTGCGGCAGTTGAAGTATTCTCCAATCTGACACATTATAATTAGCATTGACTGCTTCAGGATAATCTCCTAATTTGAAGTTCCAGTTTTTATTGAAGTCTTCTACAATTCTTGCTTGTTTTTGTGCAAAAATTGATATTGAAAACAACAACGCAATTGTAACTTTTTGAAATATGTTTTTATGTTTAATCATAAATATGTTTTTTATTCTAATCTTATTTTTGATACCGTTTTGTCAGGCTGAGCGAAGTCGAAGCCCACGCTCGAAACTCCGCAACGTTTATCTGTAGAGACGCACAGCAGTGCGTCTAACACACAGTAGGACAATTGGAGCGTAGACGCACATTATGGACATTTGGAACGTAGACGCACTGCTGTGCGTCTCTACAATCAAAATTCGTTAAAAAAACCTTTGCGCCTTTGTGCCTTTGTGGCAAACCGCCATTTATTGAAACTCAAAATTATCCAACATTAATCCCTTCAAATCATCACCTTCCAAGGTTATTTTATACCTACCGGCATTAATATAACCACCAGAAGTCGTATTTAAAACCTTCCATTTTTCAGACGAAGGAAAGAACTCAATTGTATCATTTCGCATTAAAATCCCGTACGCATCTTCCATTTTGAATTTGACTTTTAACGGTGCTTCATTTCTGTTCATAAAACGGAAACGCATTAAATAAATTCCAGCAACTCCAGGTTTCACTTCAAACTCGATGCTGTTGCTTGTCTTTTTTGTAAACTCAATATAATCAGCTTTTTTGAAATTTGCTTTTTCGATTCCCGTTCCTGTTGTTTTTGTCTTTTCTGCTTCGATAATTACAACTGGTCTTGAATCGTCTTTTTCGCCCATATCATACGTTGGAACAATGGCAATCGAAGATATTATTTCAGAATTATCAAAAAGAACTTTCTCGCCTTTCTTTACTTTTTTAGTAAAAACTACAAATTCATTTTGACTACTATTTCTAGCTTTTTCTTCTAATTTTTTATAATCTGAAAATCGCTCTAAATTCAATTTTTTATTATCTATAAAAAGATATAATTCTGAATCTTCTTTAGCAGTAAACGAACCTTTATTTTTAGAATGTGATGAAAACTGCAAATAATCTGCTCCAAAAACTTCCGAAGGCAATTCAGTAAAAACAACATCAGAATCTGAGTATTGTTTTGAATTAATATCCAGCCATGAAGCTACTCTGTTCGTTTTATCATAAGAATCTAAAACCAGATTCTGAATGTTTTTTGAAGATTCCTCACTTGGCCGTGCATGAATATCTTTTGTCGCAATGGCGATTGCCGAAATAATCGCCTGCGAGGCTTTTACATTTGGAAACGAAATCACAATTTTTCCGTTTGTACTTTTTACTTTGAATGTTTTCTTCAAAGCATTATCATGTCCGGCTTCTGCCCAAATATCAAAATCCTTTAAAACAACATTTTCGTTAATGGCAACATCAAACAAACGCCAGCCTTTGCAGTCTAAACCTCCGCCAGTTCCGTACCACGGTTCTGTGAAATATAATTCGATTAAATATTCTCCATCTGATGCAGGAAATTCATAACGCAATTTATCAACACCGTATCTAAAACTTTGAAATAATTCCGAATCTTTTGTTCCGTTTATTGGATCGAAAGTTTTTCTTTGACTGGCAAAAAAGTCTGGAAGTTTTCCAAAACTATCGGTCCATGATAAAGAACCCCAAGTATTTTGACCGTTTTTATGTGTATCGGTAAACCATGTATTTCCAGCAGAATCCGTTAATTCTGAACCTCCGCAATTTACTCTGTAAATATAATTGTAACCGCTTTTTGCTTTTGTAATATCTGATTTATCCGTTGTTAAAGCATCAAAATTTGGTGCTTTTGATAGATTATTTAAAACAATATAATCTTTTGAAACTGCTTTTCCGTTTACATATCCAACGGCATACAAAACATTGTATTGAATATTGACATTATTGAATTGAAAATGTTGTCCGATTCCTGGATTTTTTAGTTTTCCTAAAGAAGATTTATTGACATCATTGAACAATTCTACTTCGTCGCAATTGGAATAAATATCGATTCCGTTTTTGATTCCCGCTGTTTCCCAACGGCTTGGCCAAGTGTGCGAAACGATATAAACCATCGGATTGGTTTTGTTCGAAACATAATTCGCACGGTACATATAAAACGCATCCAAAGGTTCTCCCCAGATCGTAAAAAGTCCTTTGTAATTTACTGGACCGACTTTATCGATATCTCTAAATCCCTCTCCATTCTGCACTCTTCCCGGATTTTCATGTGAAGCAAAAAGCCAGTTGAATTGTCCCGCAATTTTATCTTTTACTGATTCTGCTTCACGGACTTTAATTTCCATTAATTGAGAAAAACGGTTTTCGCTTAAAGTTCCTTTTTGGTCAAACTCACCTTCGGTATGTAAATCGGCTGAACGCCATGCGCCGTATTCTCCGTTTAAAAGCTGAGTGGTCATTTCCAAATGGTATTTTAACGGATCTCCGCCATATGTTCCAGACCAGTTTTGAACAACATTCCAATCTGTTCCTTCTCCTCCATTACAAGTCGTTACAATACGTTGTGAAGCTGATAACGGATCCATTTCGCGGATAATCTTCGTGCATTCTTCTGCAAATTCTTTTGGAATTGTACTTTCATTCTGCAATCCCCACATGACAACTGATGGGCTGTTTCTGCGTTCTTTAATCCATTCGCGTAAAAGGGTTTTAAAGTTTTCTTTAAACTCAGGCGTATCGTACCAAATATGTGCCGAAAACTGACTCCAAAACAAGATTCCGTTTTCGTCTAATTCTTTTTGGTACAATAAATTATGAGGTTGATGTGCTTCTCTAAAAGCATTGAATCCGCCTGCTTTGATCTGCTCAATTCTGGAATGAATCATTTCGTCTGAAAACGAATGACTTTTTCCAATTAAATGTTCGTACTCGCAGACGCCATTTATAAAAACAGGTTCGTCATTAATAAAAAAACGATTGTCTTTTCCATCACGACTAACAGGCCAGCTCACCCAGCGAATTCCGTAAGGAGTTGTTAACTGATCGATTATTTTTCCGTTTTCATAAACAGAAGTCACCAGTTTATACAAATACGGATTTGACGGCGACCATAATTTTGGATTTTGAATCTCAGGAAGTGTCTGTGCTATTTCTTTGGTTTCTCCCGAATTGATTTTGTTGTCGATTTTTGTAATAGCAACTTTCTTTCCTGATGCATCAAAAAGAATATTTTCAATCGTTACATTTCTGTTTGAAGTACCGTAATTCTTGATTTCTGTTGTTGCATGAAGAATGGCTTTTTGTTTTGAAACTGATTTATCGTTCCAAATATGAACACCAAAAGGTTCAATTCGAATATCATTTGTGATAACCAAAGATACTGGTCTGAAAATCCCCATTGGCTGAGAACCTTCTGAAAATCCCCATTCTCCGGAACAGCCACCGCAAACCCAAGGCAAATCTGCAATAAAAGAGGGATGCGCTGCTTTTACTAAAATGATATTTTCTTTATTGAAAGAAACAGATTTTGTAATGTTTAATGTAAAAGTCGTTCGTCCGCCTTTGTGTTCGCCTGCTTTTTTGCCATTTACCCAAACAGTTGCATACGAACTTACACCTTCGAAATAGAGAAAAAGTTGTTTTGAAACGTCTTTTTTATCAAGTATTAAAGTCTTTTTATACCAGGCTGTTCCGTGTAAATTTCCGTGTTTTGTTCTCCTGTAACCATAATACTGATCCCAGTTGTGAGGAACGTTTACATTTAACCATTTATCTGACTTTGGATTCTCCACAAAAGATTTCTCGTCTTGCGGATTATCCAAAAGAATGGTTTCCCAAGAGGAGTTCAGCGAAACTTCCTTTCGGACTTTCGCTGAACTTTTTGTGCTTTGACTCCAAACAAAGCATGTACTTGAAAAAAAACAAAAAAATAAAAAAACTATTCTGTTCATATATTTTTATTAAACCATATAAGTGATATAAGGTAATTTAAGTTTTAATCGTTTGTATCCTGCAAGGTTTTAAAAACCTTGTAGGTTTAACTTTTATATTTAATTCACAAAGTTTGTCATTTCGACGGAGGAGAAATCTTCGCAAGTAGCTCCGCATAGAAATGTCGCCAATCTTTGTAGAGTTTCTTGTGGAGATCCCTCGTCCCTCGGGATGACAAGATTGTGTTTATACTTTGAGCAAACCTGACGGGTTTTAAAAACTCGTCAGGTTTAACTTTACGTTTAGTCGCGTGAGGGATTGAGGCGATATCTCCCGATTTAGAAAAACAAGGCTTTTTAGCCGTAGTTTTTGTTAATCGGGAATATAGCCGAAAGCCCGACCCGGAGGGGCACGCCCACACGAGCGATAGCAAACTGACGCAGTAAATTATTTTAATAAAACAACCAGTCAATCGCTGCTTTTTCTCCTGCATCGATATATCCAACATCGCGTGGCGTTATGGTTTGATCTGCGTCGATAAAACCTAAAATCAATACTTTTCCTTTTCCTAAATCTAATTTATTCTCGCCCGGCTGGAAAGTGTATGTATGAATGTTTACACGTGGTAAATCTTTCAAATTCATCGCACTTGCCAGAATCACTTCGGCCTGACCGTGCGCATTTCCTGCTGCATCGGTTTCTAAACTTGGCGGTAATAAAAATCTCTTTTGATCTGAATTGAAATAACCAACCACTAATTTAACCGCTTTTGTGTTTCTAAACTTCAAATGTGTTCCTTTTTCGTTTTGATCGTTTTCTACGAAAGTAAAACCTTTTAAATTTTGAAGCTCAGGAGCAATTTTAGTTAACTCAGAAATATCAGTTCCGTAAACCTTTGTTCCTTTTTTAACTAAGTAAGTTCCCAGTTTTTCGTCGATGAAAGTTACTTCGGCTGGTTTCCAAGGTTTTCCTTCTTTGGTTTCAATTTTACCGTCTTTTGAGGCTTTTAACTTCTCTAGATTTCTTTTGAAATTAGCCAACTCGCGCTCATAATGTGGCAATAATTCAGCCCAAGTTTTGTTGTTTCCGTCGTCTCCTCCAATTGGAATTCGGCGTTGAGCGGTCTGCATGCTGTTGGCATAATAGTATGTATCTTTTGTCAAGTTTACCAATAATTCGTAATGCTCGATGCTTTTCTCTAAATGAGGCATCGCTTTGTCTAAATCGGTAATATCGTTGGAATAACTGTATCTTAAAACCAATAAAGCTGCTTTTACTTTTTCTGAGAAGAAATCGGCGAAAGCCTTATACGCATGCATATCATTTTTAAGACGTGCAAATTCTTCTTTGTCTTTGGTTACGCTGGCTTCGGCTTTATCAATGGCTTCAACAGCCAATCTTCCGTGTTCTGTTATTTCAGCAATTATCTGTGTTGGAAGTTCGCCAGAATGCGGTTCTTTGTTCCATTCTTTTTTAGCATATTCTAAAAGCAATTCGCCCGCTGGCCCACAAGATTCGTGGAATCCTGGATACACTCTCCACTTTGACGGATTTACCAACTGACTTTCAAACATTCCCAACAATAAAGTCTGACGGTTTCCTTCCGTAATTCCGAAACGTCTTAATGTTTTTGGAGCAATTTCTCCTGTTTCTTCGTAAGCTTTTAAAATATTATTTGCTGCTTCTTGAGAAGTTCCAAATTTCGCTGCTAAATCTTTATCCCAATATTTAACCTCCTCATTACGATCTCTTTTACTGTCCCAAGCATATCTTGCCCAAGCTTTGTACCAAATCCAATCACGATCCATTTCTAATAAACGTTCTCCTGTTTTGGTTTTATCTGCCGAATACGGCCAATCCCAATACGATGCCTGCGGATATAAATGCAGTGCATTTGCTCCGTGAACGCTGTGCATCGCTTTTACAGTTTTCTGAATAAAATCTGGTGAACCGTATCTAAAAGGTTCTAAGTTTGCTAGAATATGTACGTTTTCAATATGAATTGATTTTAAAGCACTTAACTGCTTATGTGTTTCTCCCCAAGGTCCGCCCGGTGTATAAGTCGTTAAAGATTCTCCTGTGTATTTACTTTCTGTATAAAGGTTTTTATATAACGGAAGTGATTTTTCCATTACCAAAGGTCCGTCTGTATCGTGAGAACGCAAAATAATTGGTGGTTCTTCTGTTTTTCCTAATGCTTGTAAACCATCACGCACACCAGGAATAATAGTTTTGGTAAACCATTCTACGTCATCATCAACGGTATTGATGGCTTCTCCCAAGCACACCATTAAACCAACATTTGGATATTTTTCGATAAAAGCAGCAATTGATTTTCTTGTATAATCAGACAATAATGGTGTAATTGGACGAGAACGATCTTGTGTTTTAATGTTGTAATGCTCTGCAAAAGGCTTAGAAACAATAATATTATAAAACATCTGAATTACCCAGATTCCTCTTTTGTTGGCTTCAACGGTTAAGAATTTATAGATTTCTTCGTTCTTTTTGAAATCTTCGTCACTTACTTCAACCGCAAATGGATATTCTTTTAATTTCACTAAAGAAGCAAAAGGGTGTCCGTTCCATAAATACAGCGAGTTCATGCGGTTTTCTACCAGCATATCCAAATACTTAATCCATAAAGCTTTATCGTAAAACCACGGAAAAGTTTCTGGTGTATATGGATATTCGTAAACATCACGACCCGGAAGATAAACTGGTTTCTGCATTCCGATACAAGCGCCTCTTAAAACCATTTCCGGACTGTCTTCAACATTAATTTCTGAAGGAAGCTGACCTGAAGCTTTAATTTTATCTGCTAATTCTAATGCACCGTATAATGTTCCACTTGCGTCTGCTCCTTCAATGTAAATGATATTTTTTTGAGTGCGAATTTGAAAGCCTTCTTTTTTACCTAATTTACTGTCGTCAATTTTAGCGCTTTTAGCATTTTGTTTCCAGAAATCAGTTCCTTTTTCTCCAATTACAATTATTTTATCTTTTGATTTTTTGAATTTATCAGAAGAAGTTACACTGAATCCTTTTGCTGAAAGGGTTTCTGATAATTTGGCTGCTCCGAATTTTGCTCTCGGCGAAGTTGCATCACTAACAATAGTGACATTTTGTGCTGTCGCAAAAGAGACGCAAAAACATAAAAAAAGTAATTGTAAATATTTCATGGTAATATGATTTATTCTGCAAAATGAATTAATCTGCTTGATCTGCTAAATCTGCAAGAGTATTTTTTTCCCGCAGATTTAGCAGATATTTTTTGATTTTAGTTTTGGAAAATCTTCTTTAAATAGGCCACATTTGCACCGTAATTCGCTTTTACATTATTCACTTGTGTTACGTCTCGAGAACGCTCTACAATCAACCATCCACTCCATTTCATTTCGTCCAAAGTTTGTTTGATTTTTGGCATATCGATTGCTTTGTCATTTTCTAACCAAAATTGATCCGTATTTGAAGCGTGAATCTGCGCCAAATGTTTCTTTCCTAAGATTTTCAATTCTGATGAAATATCTCTTTTATTATCTAAAGCATTCGCAAAATTGAAAGAGCTTTTAATGTATTTTGAACCCACTTCGTCTAAAAGTTTTTTCTCTTCTGTAGCACTCAAAGAAGTTTCAATTGCGATAACGCCGCCAATTTTACCTACTTCTTTTCCTGCCCATTGCAGTCTTTTAATTACTTCTGGACGTAATTCTGGATTTTTAACCAAATCGGTTTGTGTTCCTAATGGAAGATAGGCAACTTTTACATTCATATCTTTCATGGCTTTGATACAATCAGCGATCATAGGTGTGATTTCTCTTGTGGCAAAAGACTGCGCGTAAAAACCCGACATCGCAATAGAACTGATTCCAACTCCAGTTTCTTTTGATTTATCTAAAAACTTTTGTCTTTCAATTGGATCGCCTAATTTACTGTCAAAAGTTGGTCGGTTTCCTAAACCTCCCATATCCAGTTCGATTCCGTCCGCTTTTATTTCTGCAGCCAAACCAAAAGCACCTAATTTTTGTCTTTTTAAGATCATCCAGTCGCAAACTGCAACTTTGTATTTTTGCTTTTTGTTCGAAGACTGAGCCGTTGCACAACTGTTGAATGTTGTCGACATAACAACAAGCATTGCAATAAATAAATGTTTTTTAGATTTCATGCTTTATATTTTTTTGCCACAGATTATAAAGATTAAATGGATTAAAAAAAATCTGCTCGATCTGCTATCCCGATAGCTATCGGGAGCGTGAAAAAAATTTAACTCTCGCAGATTGAGCAGATTTTGGAGATTAAATTGAAAAAATCATTTTTAATCCTTTTAATCTGTGGCTTTATATCTTTTGCCACGAATTGCACGAATTTTCACGAATTAGTATTTAAAAAAAATTGTGGAAATTAGTGAAATTCGTGGCGAACTTTTCTTTATTCTTCTTCAGCTTTTACTGCTGTTACCACTTTTCCTTCATCGCCCGGCCAGATTCCGTTTTTGATTGGAAGTGCAACCAGTTTACTTGGATCCACTTTTACGTATTTCAGTTTTTCTCTTCTCCAAGTGTACACGATATGCACCATTCCATCTGAACTTTGAATCATTGAAGGATAAGAATATTGGCTGATTTTTGAATCTTCTAAAACCAAAGCCGCATTCCAGTGAATTCCGTCTTTAGAAACCGAAACATTCAAAGGTGTTCTTGGTCCTTTTGCTTCTTTTCCTGGAGGAAGAACGTGATTGTAAACTAACAAATGTCTTCCATCTTTTAAAGTTACAGCATCGGTTCCTGAGTTGTTATTCGGAAGTCCGATTAACTCTACATCTGACCAAGTTTTTCCGTTGTCTTTCGAAAATGTGCTGAAAATAGCTCTATTTCTAGTTCTTCCAATGGCTTGAATACTTCCATCTTTATGAAATAAAATACTTGGCTGAATCGCATTGATTTTTTGTTTTCCTCTAGCAAGTGTATCACCCATGATCCAGGTTTTTCCGAAATCCGGAGTAGATTCCATACGAAGTCTCCATCCGTCGCCTTCGATACTTGACGGACATAATAAAGTTCCGTTGCTTAATAAAACCGGTTTATTTTTGATTGGCCCTAAGAAACCGTCTGGCATTTTTTGCGCCTCTGACCAAGTTTTTCCGCCATCAGATGAAGTTCTGATTACGCCCCACCATTCAGATGGTTTTGGCCCTATTTTGTAGAATAATATTAAATCACCACCCGGAATTTGATATAAAACCGGATTCCATGTTGGTAATCTCGGTCCTTCTTTCATCACGCCATCGGCTACTTTTACGCCTTCGCCCCATTTATCGCTTCCTTTAGGTTTGATTGCTACATAAATGCAGACATCAGGATTTCTTTCTGCAGTTCCTCCAAACCAGGATGAAACTAAATCGCCATTTGTTGCTTCGACAATTGTAACGGCGTGGCAAGACGGATAAGGCGCTTTATCGTAAACAAATTGATCTACTAAAATTCCTTCTTTCCAAGTCTTTTTCTCTAAAGCCGATTTACAACTTCCTAAAAGGAAAAGTCCAAACAATACAAATGCTAATTTTGTTATCTTCATTCTTAATTAAATTATGAATTATTTTTTCTGACTATAAATACATACCTAACATTTTTTTAGGTAAAAATATTTAATAAGTGTAAAAATAACACGAAAAAATTAACAATGTATCCTGTACTGTCCCGAATTAGCAAAAATGCAGATTATTTAACGTTTATCGCAAAATTTCCTGACGAAAGTGTCACAACTATTTGATTTTTCTCTATTGAATGAGCATAGAGGTCTTATCCAGCTTTTGTTGTTGATTGAATAACCAAAATACATAATCAAGGTAATTTCTTACAATAAGTTATAGGTTTTGAATAGATTATTTTAAATTTGCATTAAAAACGAACATTATACATTTTATAATTAGCCAAATAATAAATGGAAAAATTTGAGTTAGAAAAAAATATCTGGACAGAGAGTGATTTTGAGCAAATGGGATGGCATGATTGCTACATACATGCATTTGCCATTGATTCTGATGCTTATGATGACTTCATAAAAAGCGATTTACTATTAGATATAGACTATATTTTTAAATGGGTTCTAACGGAAGACAAGTCTCATTATTGCTTTTGGGTCGCACCATGCACCCTGATTTTTACAGAGGTCACCGATTTAAAAATTCAGTATGCCTCTGGAACTAGCTTTTTACCCGAACTTGAAATAAGTCATATCTCGCGCGAAGAAAAAATCTATGAAAATGGGTATAAAAGCTGGCACTGGCAAATAGAACTTGTTGGAGATAATTTTATAAGCTTTGACAGCACTGGATATAAACAAATTATAAAACGTACACCTTCTTATATGAATAGACAAGTATTAACCCGAACAGAAAGAGGAGGAATAAATTTTGACTGTACACCTGTAACGAATTGATTTTAACATCAATTCGTTACATTATCTTCATTTCATATTCAAAACGTAAGTACCAGAAGGTAAAGTTAGAACTGTACTATTATCTTCTATTTTATAAGTTCCTGAAAATTGAGCTAACTTTTGTTTGTTTACAGTAACTGATGAAGCATTATGAGTTGGTAAATAAACAACCGCAGAAGTATTTGCAGGAATAGTAATATTCCAAACCAAAGCCTTTTTATCTTTTTTCCAATCGCTTTTAATTGTTCCGTAAATCGATTCGTATGATGCATTTACATAAGTCAATCCGGCATTAAAATCTGGTTTCATGATAATTTGTTTGAAACCTGGAGTTTCAGGATTGCTTTTGATTCCTGCCATATTTTCGTAATACCAAATCAGTAAATCGCCTAAAAGCATGACATGGTTTTGCGAATTCATTGCAGGATCAGCAGTATTTCCGTTCCAAAGTTCCCAAATGGTTGTGGCACCGTTTTCAACCATATAACCCCAACTTGGGTATGTTTTATTCGATGCTAATTTGAAAGCCAAATCGCCACGACCAAAATTGGTTAATGTTCTCATCAAAAACTGAGTTCCAATAACTCCTGTGCTGACATGACCGTTTTTAGTCACTTCAACTTCATGAACTAAATTCTCAAAAACTTTTTGCTGTAATTCTTCTGGAACCATTCCGAATGTCAAAGGCAGTAAATTAGCTGTTACGGTATTATTGGCGTAATTGTTTTTTGCTGTATTAAAATATTTGGCATTGAATGCTTTTTTGATTCGCAAAGCCAATTCATCATAATGTTTAATATCATTTTGAGCATTGGCGATTACAGCAAACTTTTTCATAATATTTAGAAGCTGATAATAAAAAGCACTCGAAATCAATTCGCCGTATGTTAAACGAGAAGGATCTTTTGAACGAATTAATTCCAACGATTCTGGCGGAACGCACCAATCGCCATATTTATCTTTGGTCATGATATCATCAACCAGATAGTTTTCTTCCATATAATCCATCCATTTTTTCATAGACGGATATTGTTTTTCTACCACTTTTTTGTCTCCAAATTGCTGATACAGCATATCTGCAACTGTAATATACGTTCCCGGCCAAGTTACATTGTCACCGTAATAACGCCAGAATGCAGGCGCAACATCCGGAAGTCCGCCGTCAATCGTTTGTGAATTTTTAATATCATCTAACCATTTTGCATACAAAGTCTGATTATCAAATAAAAAACTTTCTCCGTAAGCTCCCGTAGTTCTGTCTCCCAGCCACGGCTGACGTTCGTTTCGCTGCGGACAATCGATTGGCATTCCTTTATAATTCCCGCTGATTCCCCACCAGGCATTCTTAAAAATCTGATTCATTATTGGATTAGAAGAATCGAAAGTTCCTGTTGTCGCAATGTCATCGTAAATGACTTTTCCAACGAAATTTTCTAAAGTCGGTTTGGTTTTGAAACCCGAAATTTCAACAAATCGGAATCCATGAAAAATAAAACGTGGTTCCCAAATTTCTTCGCCTTCGCCTTTTAAAGTATAAATATCAGTTGTTTTTGCATCACGCAAATTGGCAATATACAACGAACCATCTGGTTGCAAAGATTCGGCAAATTTCATGGTGATTTTGTCGCCCGCATTTCCTTTCACTTTCAATTGCAGCCAGCCCACCATATTTTGTCCCATATCTAAGATATAAGTTCCTTTTGGTATCTGTTTGATCGAAATAGGTTTTACTTCGCGTTTAATTTTCATATTCGCCGACATCTGTCCTTCGTAGAACCCGCCCGGTTCCTGAACATATTCTGCCGAAAGCCATTTTTTATCATCAAAATTAATGGCGTTCCAGCCTTTCATTTCTTTACGGGCATCGTACTCTTCTCCATCATATTCATTGTTTGATAAAATTGGTCCGTCGGTCGTGATTTTCCAAGTATCATCGGTTCTAATCACATCTTTGCTTCCATCAGTATATTCTACAAACAACTGTAAAGCCATTTTCGGATACCCAAAAGTTTTGATTTTATAGGGTTTATAATCCTGACGCATCGTAAAAAAACGTCCGTTTCCTAAAATCGTTCCTAATGCATTTTTTCCTTCTTGCAACTGCGAAGTCACATCAAAAACATTGTATTTTACATTCTTCGTATAATCCGTAGGAACGGGAGCTAAAACCTGATCTCCAATTTTATTTCCGTTGATATATAACTCATATAAGCCCATTCCCATGATATAGACTTTGGCGCTTTTTACTTTCTTTTTTAAGTCAATTTCTTTTCTTAAATATCTGGCAGACAATCTTGAATACTGCGAAATACTATCTCCAGGAGAAGCTTTTTCATATCCAATCCAGCGTGTTGATTTCCATTCAGAATAAGTTAAAATTCCAATGCTAAAATGCGACAATTCTGTTGATTTTACTTCACCTTTATTCGTAAAAACATTTACTTTCCAATAAACGTCTTGTCTATCATTTAGCTTTTTTCCGTTATAAATCACATTTATAGATGCATCGTTTTGCACTTTCCCGCTGTCCCATAAATCTGCATTTCCAGCATTTAGTTTTTCTAAAGAGGAAGATGCTAAAATTTGATAATGAGTTTGTTTTACATCATTTACGTTCGCTTTTATTTTCCAGCTCAATCTTGGCTGTAAAATATCAATTCCTTCTGGATTTGCCAGCATTTCGCATTTTAAATCACTCACAATGATTTTGTTTTGGGCTTTCGCCGAAAATGTGCAAAGTGAAATGATTAAGGTAAGATGTAAAAAAAACTTTTTCATGATATTATTTTAAGCGTAATGTAATATGCTGGTGATTTTTGGCCACTGATTTTACTGATTTAAACTAGTGCACATAGATTTTTTTTGTCTCAACTAGATTAAAACATTAGCGCAAACCTGTTTAATCCGTCAAACCCGTGGGCTAAAAATTTTACTCAGAAATCACACGCTCCAATTTCTCAGAAGTCGCAATTTCCTTCCCGTTTTTAAAGATCCTGAAACCTTTTCCTTTTTTATATTTTTCTCCTGTTTTATCCCAAAGAATCGTGATAATATTGCCATGATACAAAACATTATCCAAACAAAACCAATCCCATTTTTCTTGAGGAATCAACGGATTTACTTCTATTTTTTCATCAACTCTCGGACGTAAACCAACCAAACCGGTAATTACCAAATCGTTGAAAGTCGAATGATTATAATAACGGCTGCGTTCTCTGTCGCCCATTAACCAATAACCCGTTGTTTCGTCTAAATATTCTCCTAAATAGGGTTTTCCGCGGTAATATTGCGATTGCACATACAAATCCATTTGCTTGAAATAATCTGTTTTCGCAACAAAATTCTGGTTGTAATTATTTAAAACATTGGCTAAAGCTGTTAACGTCTGCGAACTTGCAAATGGCCAAATCGCACCGTCCCACTCGCAGGTTCCGGTTCCGTGTGTTCTAAAACGCGGACTTCTTCTTTCTGCCGTTGTTAAACCAAACGGAGCCGAAAATCCTTTTTCGTCCTTAATTTGCTCCCAGGCTTTCTCAAAACCTTTTCCCTTTTCAGGAAGATTAAAATACCACGGAATAAATCCGATGGCTTCTCGAACCTGAGCCAATGTATCTTTTTCCGTTAGAGTTTCAAAAAACTCGCTTTTCTGATTCCATAATTTGGTTTCCACTAATTGCTGTAAAACAGCAGCTCTAGCTTTGAACACTATTTCTCCTGCTTTATCGCCTTTCATAGCCGCTATTTTAGACAACGCTACTGCATTTCCAAACATATAACTGTTAATTGTTGGGCGGGCATTTCTAAGTTTTCTAGCTCCGCTAAGCGATTCTTCCATTCCGTCTTTTACATCAAATTGCCAAAACAAACCATCTTTTCGTTGTCTGTCTTCTTCCCAAGCTATATATTCTGCAAATAAATCAGGATACATATCCAATAAAAACTTTTCGTCTTTATTTACTAAATATCTATTATACAAAGCATCTGCAGTCCAACTGCTAAAAGTTCGCAATTTTTTCATTGGTTTACCATCATTCCCTCTATACCACAAATGAACGTCCTGCTCAATATATTTAGGATCATGAACCCATCTAAATTCGTTAATATGATGTCCCAAAGCACAACTGATCATATTGTATTTATCGGCATACGAACGATCAACCAAAAACTCTGTAATTGCAAATCCCTGTGGTGTTTTTTTAATGTGTTTTCTCGCACTCCACCAGCGGAAATAATAGATTTCCTCAAAATTCTGCTGCGGACATTCAAACAACGGAATATTCTTTTCCATCCAAGCCCAAGCACTATCATTCGGAATCGCAAACTTCAAGTTTTCATCTTCCATCGTGTTGAAATAATCCACATAATGTTTGAAGTTTTTTTCTTTTAAAATAACCGACTTTCCTTTTTGAGAATGTTCCGCAGTCGATTTGCAACTGCTGTTTATACAAGCGATTACTATTGAAAGTGCTATTATTTTATGTTTGAAATTTGTCAACATTAGTTTTGTTTTTTATTCAATCTTGTCATTTCGACGAAGGAGAAATCTTCGTTAGAAATTCGACAAAGATTGGCAACTCACTTTGCGGAGTTACTTGCGGAGATTTCTCCTTCGTCGAAATGACAAATATTGCGTAGTATTATATTTTCTTATATTACTTATATGGTTTTAAATTATTTATTGCTTCCAGTAAAAGTATACATCTGCCCTGCTTTCATATTCACATCGTAAATATTGTACGTTGGCAATTGTACTTTAGGCAATTTTGCTTCATTAGAAATAATCGGTTTCTTCACTTCCACATCATAAAACAGCGGATTTGAATTTTTCCCTTTTGCTTTTTTGATTGAAGAACCTTTTAAAGTATTCTCTACTTTCAATCGGCAGTTTCCTCCTATTTTCGAATAGATTTTCAACTCCAAAATTTTATTGTTTTTCCAGGTCATATCAATTACAAATCCACCTCTTGCAACCAATCCTTTAATGCTTCCATCTTTCCAAACGGTTGGCAAAGCAGGCAATAAATGAATGGCATCTTCCTGACTCTGCATTAACATTTCGGCAAAACCGGCTGTGCATCCAAAATTTCCATCAATTTGAAATGGCTGATGCGCATCTAACATATTCGGATACGTTCCGCCACCTTTTCTTTGGTCTGCTGTTACCAAATGCAATTGATCCTGAATCAATTTATAAGCGTGATTTCCGTCTAATAATCTCGCCCACAAATTCACTTTCCACCCCATTGACCAGCCTGTAGATTCATCTGTTCTGTAAATCAAAGATTGTTTGGCGGCTTCAAACAATTCGGGCGTTTTAATTGCCGAAATTTGATTACTCGGATACAATCCATACAAATGCGAAACGTGTCTGTGATTGTCTTTCGGGTTATCCCAATCGTCTTGCCATTCCTGCAACTGATTGTATTTACCCACTTTCATCGGAGGCATTTTTGCCAAAGCATCACTCACTTTTTTCTCATATGCAGCATCTGGAGCAGCCAAAGCTGAAGCTTCCATAACATGCGTAAACAAATCAAAAACCAGCTGATTGTCCATTGTTGTTCCTGATGCAATTGTTGCTTTTCCAGTTCCGCCTGCGTGTGTATTTTCAGGTGAACTTGAAGGAACAACGACTAAATATTTTGTGTTGGGGTCAATAACCATGAAATCCAAAAAGAAATCGGCCGCACCTTTCATAATGGGATAAATTTCTGCTAGGTATTTTTTATCTCCCGTGTATAAATATCTTTCCCATAAATCCTGACAAACCCAGGCACCACCCGTCGGCCACATTCCTGAAGCAGCAGCATCTACCGGAGCAGTTACACGCCAGATATCCGTATTATGATGTAAAACCCAGCCATTTGCATTGTACATTGTTTTTGCCGTTTCTGCGCCTGTTACTGCTAACTCTTTTGCCATTTGTACAAAAGGTTCGTGCATTTCCTGCAGATTGGTTACTTGTGCAGGCCAATAATTCATTTCGGCATTGATGTTTGTGGTGTATTTACTGTCCCAAGGCGGAGTCACCATATCATTCCAGATTCCCTGTAAATTGGCTGGTTGTCCGCCTGGCTGTGAACTTGAAATTAAAAGATAACGTCCAAACTGGAAATACAAACTCGCCAATTGAGGGTCAAACTGTTTAGAGAAATCTCGGATTCTTTCGTTTGTTGGCTTCTTCACCAAATCATTTGAACCTAAATTTAAAGAAACTCTGTTGAAGAATTTTTGGTAATAATCAACATGTGCTTTTTTTATTGTTTCAAAATCTTTTGTTTCCGCTTTCGCTAGATAGTCTTTGCTTTTCGCAATTTCATCTCCCGAAATATCCTTATAATCTTTAAAATTGGTTGCAATCGAAATATACAAAGTCACTTCATCAGCTTTGTTAATGCTTAAAACTCCGTTGCTGGCATCAATTTCTCCGCCTTTATTTTTAGCCGATAATCTTCCCTGAAACTTTACTTTTCCTTTTACACCTTCAAAATTACTTCCTAAACCCGAAAGTATAATTTGGTTACCTTCTGTGGAAGCGATTGTTTTATCAATCGGACTGTTCATGAAAACGTTACACGTAATCTGTCCGGGCTGACTTGCAGAAAGTTTCACCACAATAACCTGATCTGAAAATGCGGTTAGAATTTCTCTCGTAAATTCAACACCATTTACTTTGTATTTTACTTTCGCCGTCGCATTGCTGATATCTAAATCACGGTAATAATCGGTATATTTTTGATGTCCTACGAATGAAATATAAACGCTTCCGAAAGTCTGATACGGCATTCCGTCATTCGTTTGCGACATGATATCTTGTGTCGCTAAATCCTGCGCTTCATCAAATTTTCCATCAAAAATCAACTGCCGAACAATCGGAAGTGCTTTTATCGATTTGGAATGTGAATTGCTGTTTGGAGAACCCGCCCAAATCGTTTCTTCATTCAACTGTAAACGTTCTACTGCCGGATCGCCAAAAACCATTGCGCCCAAACGTCCGTTACCTAAAGGCAGAGCTTCGTTCCAGATTGCAGCTGGTTTATCGTACCAAAGTTTTAGGTCATTTTGAGCTGTTGCTGTAAAGGAAAAAATCCCAAAACAGATTGCCGTTATTTTAATTTTTAACTTCATAGTATATTTTTTTCTTGCAACGAATTACACTAATTTGCACTAATTTCTTTTTAATTTTTATTCAATTTCTCTAATTTATTTTGCCACAGATTACACAGATTGAAAGGATTTTTTATCTCCTTAATCTGCAAAATCTGCGAGAGTAAATTTTTTCCCGCAGATTTTGCAGATCTAACAGATTTTGAATCAGTGAAAATCCTTTTAATCTGTGGCAAAAAATAATTCGTGCAAATTCGTGTAATTAATGGCAACCTCTATTACTTCTTAACCTCGTAAACTTTCAGATTTTTTTCTCCGAACATTTCATATAATTTGTTGATATCTTTTAGAGCATTGGCAGGCAATTTTTCTCCTTTATCTCCAAAGACAAGTAATTTTTCTTTTGGTTCAATTACACAAGTCGATTCGTCGATTTCTCCTTTATCGTTCTTCACTTTATTCAAATCTAAACCTAAATATTTCGCCATAAACGGATATAAAGCCATACGTTTCGAGATTCCGAAATCATGACCTTCTTTTGCAAAATGCGCATTTTCGACTAAATCTTTCTTCCCGTACAATTCATAAGTTCTCTGAATAAAAGGAAATTCCAATTCCGGAACTGCTAAAGTCCAGTCTTTTCCATCTGAAACAATCAATTGTGGTTTTGGCGCCATCATTGCTGAAATTTCCGCGTTGTTTGTTCCGTTTCCGCAAAGGTGAATGCCGCGTCCGCTTTCACATGGACAACCTCCTGAAAAATGAGAAGAAACCATTACAACTGGAGCTGAAACTTTTACACGATCATCAATCGCTGCTAAAAACATCGTATGCGAACCTCCGCCAGAACCTCCAGTAACACCCACTCTCGACATATCAGCATTTTTTACGGTTGCTAAATAATCCAATAAACGAATTCCCGTTAAAACCTGAACTGTCGATGCAATGCTGTTTCTATGCGTTTCTTCCGGAAATTGCAATAACGATTCTCCCCAGGCAAATAGATCATAAGATACAACAATTGCGCCCATTTTAGCCATGATTGCACATCTGTACTGTTCGTCTTTTCTGTATCTTCCATCCCCAAAATGTCCGTCAGGAGTTAAAATAACCGCTGCTTTTTTGTTTAACGGATACGGTTTGTAAATCGAGCCTGTTGCATAAACGCCCGGCAGTATTTCCAAAGCGATATTTTCAACACTGTAATCTTTATAAATTCTCTTTGGAGTTAAAAGTGGTTTAGACTTTGGTGTTGGGGGCGCCTTATCTAAACCAAATGAGGTTATCATACAAGCTTTTAACTCCGTTTTACGTTTTTCCCATTCTTCTTTAGTCGAATAAAGGCTTTCTAAATAAAACAAACGTTCTTTTCCTTTATCTACTGAAACTTTATGGTTTTCATATTTACGAATAATGTAGGTTCCATCCGGCTGTTTGAAATACATCAATTCAAACGGAGCCAAAATATTGGTCAGCGAAATTGCCAGATTTCCGGGTTCAATTCTCCAATCGGCATAATCGAGTTCTTTTCCTTTTAGCAAACCTCTGTCGTCGTTGATCGTTACGTTAAAAACAGTTTCTATTTTTTTCAGAGTTTCTGATACTGGTTTTCTAAAATTAGTATCAGAAGTACTTTGCGCATTGGCAAATGTCAAAGCAAAAAATAAAATTGTTATATATATGTTTTTAATTTTCATTGTTTCGTTGTGTTAAACTAACTTAAAATTGAACGCTGATGACACGGATTTACTTGGTAAAGACGCGGATTAAAGCGGATTTTTTTATTTCTTCTTGAATTGCCTCCTGCTTTAGCTGGAGGAAAATATTTTTGATTTCTACATTGGCTTTAGCCTAACTTATTCATTTGGCTAAAGCCCTATGGCTTGACTTCTTTTATACCTCCAGTTAAAACTGGAGGCAATTCATTTTTTTCTTTTTAAAATAGAACAAAAAAATCCGTATAAATCCGCGTCTTTACCAAGTAAATCCGCATTATCCGCGTTCTATAATTTGCATTCTATTGTATAAATACCAGATCCAAATTCCAAAACTGGCTTTTGAGCTTTTTCATCAAAACCCGTTCTTACTTTTTTATTATCAATTTTTATTTCTGAATTTTTAGCAACAGGCAGTTTTATTGTCGCTGTTGTATTCACTGGAATCTGAACTGTCAGAATAAATTTGCCTTCTTTTTTCTCCCAAAAAGAAGCGATTTTTCCATAAACCGATTGATAATCCGCTTTCGCGAAAGTCATATCTCCTACTACTTCTGGCTGAATGAAAAAATGTTTAAATCCAGGTTTTTCAGGATCGGACATAATTCCGGCTAAACTTTGGTAAAACCATTCTTCAATTTGCCCTAACATAAAGTGATTCCATGAATTTCCTTTTCTCGGATCCCATTGTTCGGTTAAAGTCGTTAAGCCAAATTTAATCTGAAAACCATAACCCGGCGCATCGTAATGATTGTGCATTTTATACATCGTTTCGTTTTCGCCATTTCTTGCCAAAGCCTGAAATAAATATCGATTTCCAACATCACCCGTTGTCAAACGATCTCCTTTTTCTTTAATATCGGCTAGTAAATTCTGCATTACAGCATCTTTATATTGCGGTTCAACAATATTCATAAAAATCGGAACGGCATTACTAAACTGACTGTTTGTTCCGTATTGTTTGGTTTCAGCATTAAAAAACTTCGCATTAAAAGCTATTTTAATATCAGAAGCCAATGTTTCATACTTTTCAATATCTTCAGTTTTACCTAATAATTTAGCTGCTTTTGCTACTAAATAAGCTCCGTAATAATAATGTGAAGTCGCAGAAAGCGCAATTGGACTGTTTTTAGAATATCCTGCGGCATGTGTTCCGTAATCGTACCAATCGCCTAATCCGTGCGACACAATATGATCGGTTGCTTTTGTTCCTAAATAATCCACGTAATTTTTCATTACAGGAAAATATTTTTCTAATAAAGAAGCGTCTCCGTAATATTCATAATACATCCAAGGCAGAATTACGCCTGTTACGCCCCATTCTGGAGAATCGGTAAAGTCACCTCCAAAAATTACATATTCAGGAACTATTGTTGGAATCAAACCGTTATCACGCTGTGAATCAGAAATATTCTGCATTGTTGCCGGAAGGAAAGTCTGCAAGTTATAATTGAACATTAAACCTGGACCATTCAACTGAATCTCTTCCAGCCAACCTAATTTTTCACGTTGCGGACAATCGGTAAAAACACTTTGGAAATTGCTTTTTATGGAGTTGTTTATCAGCTCGTGTGTTTTATTGAAAATTTCATTAGAACATGCAAAACTTCCTGCTTCTCCAGCCGAATTATAAATAAAATTCGATTTCAACTCTACCAAAGTTGGAAGCGCTGCATTTTTATCTTCTTTATAATTAATGTTTTCTATCTGAACATATTGATAACCATAGAAACTGAATTTTGGTGTCCATTCTTCTACATCTTTTCCCTTTAATGTATAATCGTAATAGTATGGTTTTCCAGATCTTCCCTGAGCAATTGTGCCTTCTTCATTTAATCCTTCAGCAACCCAAACACGAATGGTTTGCCCTTTTTTGCCTTTTACTTTGATCGTTGGAAATCCCGAAAGATTCTGCGCCATATCAAAAACATAGAAATTTGGTTTCAGCTCTTTTACGATTTTAACTTCATATTGTTTCTGAATCGTAACCGGCGGTGCAATTTGCGGTCTTAAAATTCCTTTTGGCGCTTCCTGAACGACAACTTTTTTCCAATTCGAATCTTTAAAACCTTTACTGTTCCATCCTTTTTGTTCTAAATTAGCATTGTAATCTTCTCCTCCAAAAATACTGTTGTAGGTAATCGGACTTTTGCTGTATTTCCAAGTTTCATCTGACTTTATAATTTCTTCTGAACCATCTTTGTACTTAATTTTCATTTTGAAGAATAAAGTCGGCGGACCAAAACTCACGAAGAATTTGGTATATCTTTCGGCAAGTGTATTGTACATTCCGTTTCCTAATAGAACACCAATTACGTTATCGCCTTTTTGAAATTCTTTGGCGCTTAATTCGTAAACATTATAATTAACTGTTTTATCGTAATCCGTCCATAAAGGTGCAAATTGGCTGTTTCCAACTTTTTTCCCGTTGATAGTCAATTCGTAATGCCCTAAACCTGAAATATAAACAACGGCTTCTTTGATTTCTTTTTTTACTTCGAAAGGTTTACGAAGCATAATACTTCTGTGTGATAATGAATCTGAAGCATTAATAAACGAGTTCTTTTTTTCTCTATTGAAAGTCGCTGAATGGTAATTTCGGCCTTCCGGCAGATGACTGTCAGACTTTGTAATCGCCCCAATCCAAACCGGATTTAAATCTGATTCTAACGATGCAGTTCTGAAAGAAGCGGTTTTACTCCATTTAGAAACTTTTCCCTTTTGATTCCAAACTTTAACTTTCCAGAAATATTTGGTTTCACTTTTTAATGGTTTTCCATTATAAAAAATATGCAGGTTTTTATTAGAATCTACTCTTCCAGAATTCCAGATATCACCTTCGTCATTTTGCAATTTTTCTTCAGAAGAAGCAACCAAAATAATATAGGCAATTTGTGATGCATTAGATTCTTTTGAAACCAATTGCCAGCTAAATCTCGGCTGATTCTGAACTACTGCTAATGGATTTTCAGCCATTTCTGTGGTTAAGCGTACAGGCAGAATTTGTCCATTCGAGATGAAAGTGACTAAAAGGAATACTATAATTTTAAAATGCTTCATTTCTTATTGTTGAGATTAGTACGCAGATGACGCGGATTTACTTCGTAAAGACGCGGATAAAAACTGATTTTTTACTTCTTCAAAAATAAAATCCGTGCAAATCTGCGTCTTCGCGATAGCGAATCTGCGTCATCCGCGTTCTATTTTTTTTCGCCACGAATTACACAAATTTCACTAATTTTTAAATCAATAATTATCAAAAATAATTCGTGACAATTCGTGACAATTCGTGCAATTCGTGGCAATATATTTTACAATTTCTTTGTAATCAACGATTGAATATTAAATACAGCTTCAGGGATTAATTTTCCGGTTTGTGGCAAGTCATCATAATCGTCTGTGTCTGGTTCTGTATCTGCATTTGGAGAATATCTTTGATCGCCTGTACGAAACATAATTCGCTCAAAACCATCGATCGGAGCGTAAAAAATTCTCGTTGATTCTTTTTCGTCGTTTACCTTTATCGTATACGAACGAGTTTTAACGTTCAGTTTCACATTTACTTTATATTCTTTTCCGGCTTCATACTTTGTAACTCCGCCAAAACGAGCACCATTTTTTGCTTTTAATTGTCCATCCGAATCAAAAACCAATCTTACCGCTGGTAATCCTTGTTTGTTTTGAAATTCAACCTGCAATAAACCATGATTATTTTGCTCTGGCTTAACGGTAAAAGTCACTTCCATTTTCTCTGCAAACGGAATAACACGTTCAGCACGCGCATAATCAAAATTATCCTGATCTCTTAATGTCAGCCATTTTTTGCCATCGGCTTTCTTTTCGATTTTAGTCGAAGCCCAAGCCAAATCGTAGGTATTCCATAATTTTAATTCTTGTCCGTCAGGAAGTTCATTAAAAATGTCATTTGCATTTTCTGTAACAACCGAAGTAACGGGAACCGGAATCGACGCTACCCAAATATCTTCTTTGTTCATACTGTAACTTATCCAAAGTTTTCCATCAGGCGGAGTTCCGTCGCCTTCTGAGATACCGCGTACATATTGAGGGCCTGCTGATTTGTAGTTTCCGCCATAACGCATCGGACTAATTTCACCATGAACCAATAATAAATCTTTATAAGTCAACCCGTCATCACTTGTTGAAATTGCCAAAGGCCAGCGATATTCTGACGGATTATAAACGGTTGCATAACGATTATCAGATGTTTTTTGTCCCCAGATTTTAGCGTTGCTGTTTACAAAACCAGGTGCGCGAAGCGGATTATATTCCCATGTTTTTCCGCCGTCTTTACTAATCGAAGTTAAAGCGTGTTTCCATAAGCCAACCACATTTCCGTTTGGCAAATGATACGAACTTAAAGCTTTATAAGGTTTTTTCAACGGAATCAATTCGTCATCACGATCGGCTTCTTCAACCCATTGCTGTAAAACCAAAGGATCTGATAGAATCTCTTCACAGGCTTTTTTCAAACCTTTGTCTTTTGCCTGTGTGTAAAAAGGAAATGCCGATTTCGATTTATCCCAAGATTTATTGTATCTGATGAAATAAATTTCGCCAAAACTTCCGTCTTTTTTGATTTCACGAATCACACGTCCAATTCCTTTTCCGTCATTTGGATCGTCTTTTTCATCCATTGCGATTCCGTAATAGGCCAAGGCAAAAAGTCGTTTGTCTTTTGAGGTATAAAAACCCATTCTCTGGTGCATAATCGCATCAAGATTTTTGGCAACACCCTCTACGCCTTCTTTTTTCCATCCGTCAGGAATATGATAAATTGGAAAAATTACTTTTGGCATTTTCCAGCTTACGCCGTCTTTTGAAGTCATAATTAAAGTCTGGCTCGGCGGAATATGTTCTCCCGCAGGATCACTCAAATATTGCAGATAAAAAGTATCGTTCCAATACGCCATTGTAGGCTGGTGATTGTATGTCCATCCAAAACCATCTGCTTTTTCGGGATGTTCGCGGCTTGCACGCATAATTTGTGTTGTGTGAACTCCAACCGCCGGACTTAATTGTCCGTGATGATAATCGATGTTTGAGAGTGTTTTACCAACATAACGTACGGTGTCGTTTTGTGCATTTACAGCCGTACAAGTCAAAAGAATTGTGGCTGTAATAATGTTGGTTTTTATGTTTTGAAAAGTAATCATTCGTATTTTTTTTTTGCCACAGATTGCACAGATTAAAAAGATTTTTTTCTGCTTGATCTGCAAAATCTGCGGGAGAAAAATTTAGTCTCGCAGATTTGGCAGATTACGCAGATTTATTTTTTTGATTATTAAATACTATAAAAATTATTTAAATCTTTGAAATCTGTGGCCTTATCTTTTATTTTTTATCAATTAATCCTTTTAAAACTTCTTCAGAGATTGTTGTGATCGTTCCGTGTTTGTGTCCTTCGGGAAGGCTTATTTTTGATGTAACGTCTTCAAAATGAACAAAATCTGAAGTACTTAAAGCTTTATAATTTTTTGAACCGTAATTATCATAATACAACAGCCAGTTTTTACCGACTTTCACTACCGTTGGACCTTCAGATAAATATTCGGTTAAAGGTTTAGAACTTTTTTGAAACGGACCTAAAGGCGATTTTCCGAAAGCTACTTTTATGTTTCGCATGGGTCTCGTATTGTCTTTCAAAACCAAGACATAATCTTTCTTGCTTTTCTTTACAATCACACAGTCAATGACGCTGAAACCTGGATCGTAATATAATTTTATATCTGAAAAAGTTTTAAAATCTTTTGTCGTTACATAATACATTCTGTGATTATTTTTCTCTTCTTCAACTCCTTTTTCAAATCTAAACGGAATTGTCGATGCCCAAATAATAATGTATTCTTTTTTGACATCATCATAAAAAATCTCAGGTGCCCAAACGTTTACGACTTCCGGTTCGTTTTTCATTACCGGAATATATTCTTGTTTTGACCAATGAATTAAATCTTTTGAACTTGCATATCCAAAACCGTTTCCGCCTTTCCAGTCGGTTGTCCAAACCATGTGATACGTTCCGTCTCCTCCTTTTGTGATTGATGGATCTCGCATGATTTTGCTTGCTCCAATTTCTGGTTTTAAAAATGATCCTTCTAAACCTTTCCAGTTATAACCGTCTTCGCTGTACGCCAGATATAAACCTTCTGTCGCTGGTTCTCTAAACGAGGTAAAAAGATATAATTCTTTCTTTTTCTGCGAATAACTGATCGCAAAAAAGGAAAGGGTTATGATGATGAATATTTTTTTCATGTTGTCAAATTAAACACAGATTTCACTAATTAGCACGAATTAAATTGGTGTAAATCCGTGAAATCTGTGTTATATTATTCTTTTGTGTAATCTATTCTGAAATTGCTTTTTTATCTAAAGCTGCCCCTTTTTTAACTGCCGTTGTTACATTGCTAAAAACATTGTTTTTCAGGAAAATATTCTTTGTTTCTTTTCCATTTGCTTCAATAAAAATATCGGTTGCATTAAATGGAAAATTATTATTAATCATTGTGTTTGAAACATTATCTAATTTAATAACCGGAACGCCTTTTATTGGTGTTGAAGATCCAACGTTATCTAAAATGATATTTTTTGAATCTGATATTTTGAAAGAAGAACCAATTGTTGCATTTACTTTTACATCATGAAATTCTACATCTGTCGCTGTGTTTACCGTAAAACCTTCTTTTCCGTCCATATTGATATTCGAGAACGTAATGTTTTGAATTGGCATTTCGGTAATTCCTAAAATCTGACCTGCTTTGTTTACATTTGAAGCTGTAATATTGCTCATGTGAATGTTTCTGAAAATCGGAGTCTTTTCGGTTACAGGTTCTACTTTGGTATCTTTATCATAAAAAAGACTCAATACGATTGCTTCTTCTTTGATGTTTTTCATTACGATATTATCTACGCGAATATCTTCTACAACACCGCCTCTTCCTCGTGCTGCTTTAATACGGATTCCGCGGTCTGTTCCGTCAAAAACACAATTTGAAATCGTGATTTTCTTGATTCCGCCCGACATTTCGCTTCCAATAACAACGCCGCCGTGACCGCTTAACATGGTACAATTTGTAATCGTTACATTTTCTGTCGGCACTCCATATTTACGTCCGTCTTCGTCTCTTCCTGATTTGATGGTGATGCAGTCGTCTCCAACGCTGATATGACAATTTGAAATATGAACATTTTTGCAAGATGATGGATTTATTCCGTCTGTATTTGGTGAATGCGGGTTAAAAATTGTGATTCCGGTTACGGTTACATTATCGCAGAATTCAGGATTAATGGTCCAGAAAGGCGAGTTTTGAAACGTTACGCCTTCGATTAAAATGTTTTTACAGCCATAAGCCTGAAAGAAAGAAGGTCTGAAAAACTTTTTATCTATTGTTCTTTTGTAATAATCAGAATAAACGATTCCTTGATTTTGTTCGTCCCACATTTTTTGGTATTTCGTTAACGGAATCGGGCCTTTTGCGGTTTCGATTCTGTAGACTTCATTCCACCAAGCTTTTCCTTGTCCGTCAATTACTCCTCTTCCTTTTATGGTGATATTTTCAGCATCTTTAGCATAGAATAATGGAGAGAATGATTTCATTACTAATCCTTCATAACGCATTTCTACATATGGCAGATAATCATCAAAATTGTCTGAAAATTTTAATAAAGCACCAGAATCCAAATGGATTGTAATGTTGCTTTTCAATTTTAAAGCTCCTGTTAAATATTCTCCAGATGGAAAAAAGATGGTTCCGCCGCCGTTTTTAGATGCTTTTTCTATGGCGTTTTGAATGGCTTCGGTACATTTTATTCCTTTGTTATTTCCGCCTTCGTTTAGGATGTTTAACCAGCCGTCGTTTGCGAAAGCGGTGTTTAGTCCTGTTATGAAGCAGAGAATTATTAGTATGTTTTTCATAGTTTATCTTTTTATTTTGCCACAGATTAAAATGATTAGCTCAGATTTTTCAGTCTCATTTTTGTCATTTCGACGAAGGAGAAATCTTCGTTAGTAGCTCCGCATGGTTGAGCAACTTTGTAGAGTTTCTTGCGAAGATTTCTCCTTCGTCGAAATGACAAGATTGTGGGGAAGTGTCACGAATTCACGAATTGTTTTCACTAGTTCGAACGTAAAATCAAAACCCAGTCATTACCGTCTTCTTTTTTTCCTTCTGGTTGAAAATTTTGAGTTCCTTTATTATCAAATGTTCCTATTTTAGTTTTCTTGCCATTTCTTGTATTGTACCAAGTTGCTTCGAATTTATCACCAGCAATTTCCCCTAGTTTTACTTCTATAATTCTTCCATTGTAGGTGTATAGTAAAGCGTATTTTTTTCCTCTTATGGCTGGAATATAATCGTATTTTTCTCCTTGATTCACCACTAACGAAACATCTGGAACTCCTTCTAAAAATGGCACTTCTTCCATTAATTTCTTAATGTAAATCATTTGTTTTGCTCCGGGCGCATCAATTGCCGATGTCCATAATTCTTTGTTTCCGTAGGCTGGTTTATCGCCTTTTCTGAACATTTGCATTACAGCGTTGTGTCCGTAAGTGTAACCTGCCGCGCCTGACAAAACCGACCAATATCCGTAACGACGAACATCATTTGCTGTCCATTTTGGTTGTAAAGTGTCGTGTAAGCCGTGTGGAATTCCTTCGTAAGATGGTTCTCCGTCAAGTGTTGGTTTTGTTGGTTTTAATTCGAAATCTCTTAGCACAAATTTGTAATTGTCTTCTTTGAAATTCGTTTTTGATGAATCCTGATCGTATCTTCTGTGTCCTGATTGGAACATGTTAAAATCCAGCCATTTTTCGTTATGAAAGTTTTCTGAAGAATCGGTTCTTCCGAAAGGGTGAAAAGTAACTAATTGATTCGGATTGTTGCTTTTTAAAGTATTTCCGATAGCGTTCCAGATATCCTGAAATTCATTTCCGTGAGTATCTCCTCCGTTTAACCAAATTACGTTGGTTCTGCTTTTATATCTGTCAGCTAAGAATTTAGCGTAAATTATTGCTTGTTCTTTGCTTACTTTATTTCCTTTTGAAACGTTTGTTCCCCAAACCGGAACCATTGCAACATAAATTCCGTTTTTTTGAGCCACGTCTAAAGTGTAATCTACGTGGTCCCAGTAATCATATTCTTCCTTGTTGTTGAAGTTGTTTCCAGCTGTTGTTAATGGTTTTGAAACGTCTTCATTTATTAAAGCTGCATCGCCATAAACGTTTACAGCATTTATGTTATGCAGAACCATTACCTGAACAACGTTGAATCCTTTTTCTTTTCTGTCTTTAAAATATTTATCAACGCCTGCTCTATCCAATTTTCCGAATGCCAGCCAGCCTGTATCACCAAGCCAGAAAAATGGTTTTTCATTTTCGGTAATAAAATAATGCTGATTTTTAGATACTTCTATTTGAGGCAGAGCGCCTTTTGCTGATTGCGAAAACCCGCTTTGTGCTGTCAACAAAAAGCTTATACTTAAGGCATATAAATATTTAATTTTCAGATTCATTTTGGTTTGTTTTGAATTTATGTTTTTTAGGTTGGGCCACGGGTTTAACTGATTGAACGGGTTTTCGCTGGTTTATTTTTTTTTCATGCAGATCTGGCAGATTCTTAATTCTTAATCTTTAATTTTTAATAATTATCTGTGTCAATCCGTTTTATCAGTCCCATCCGTGGGAAATTATTTTTTCACTACAAAAAGCACCTTTTCTTTTATTTCAGCTTGTGGAATGGTTACTTGTTTTCCTCCGTTTATGTTTGCTTTTTTGGTGATGGTTCCTGTTGCTACGTTTATTGTGTACACTTCAAAAGTTCCTTTTATATCAGTTAAATCAATTGTGATATCTTGATTGTTTTTTAAATAGAAAAGGTAACTTTTTCCTTTGTTTTCCAGTTTCCAAAGATTATCTGAAAATGTGTTTCCTTCAACTAATTTCATTTCGCTTAAAACGGAATAAAATTCAGGAAGTGCAATTTTTGGAATGTTTGGCATTGACGCTCCCGCCATTAAAGCTGGCCATCCAAATCTTGGAGATGCATCTGTAGAATACAAAACAACTTTTTCAGGATATTTTTCTCTGTATTCACGAACGGCACGATAAACCTGATCGTCTGTTTCTTTTCCGGTTTTTAGCTTTCTGGCGTGTTGTCTTGGTGCTAAATTTAATCCGCCTTGTGGTGCGTATGCCGATCCGTCTTCTTTATAATACCAATAATGGATATCAATTAAATCTACTGTTTTAGCTCTTTGAGCATCATTTAAAATAGCATCCTGAACATCTTTTGTCGCGCTTAAACCAATAATTCCTTTTTTACCCGTTTCGTCTTTCCATTTTTGAACTTCATCAATCCAAAATTGCATGAAATGAAGCGGACCCGTATATTCGGCACTTGTTAATTGAATTACATTGCTGTTTTCCTGAAAATTTTCTAATGATTTTCGAATAAATCCTTGGTGCAATTTTCTTCTTGCAGGATTGGTTACATCATAAAATTGTTCTGCCATGAAAATGCGTTTGTCTCCTGCATATGGCGGCGGTTCCGGAAAACCTGTACTGTTTATATTGTTTGCTGAACGCCAAGGTGAACTTGCCCAATGCGCTCCGGCTTCTATAATGTTATGTTGAAAATATTGTTGATTGACTAATAATTGTCCTTTGGTTTCTGCCAAATCAGCAAAAAGTGATAAACGATCCCAATACCAATCATTGAATTTTGTCAAGTCATATTTGCTTAATTGATCCCAGGCTAAATCTTGTCCGCTTCTTGCAAATGGCTGTTCGTAGAATGGCGGCCAGACATCGGCATCAAAACGGCGAACGCGTTCGTGATCGTCCATTCTTCTTTCGTACCATAAACCATAATTATGTTCTAAAGCAACCATATTATTAGTAGTCAAATAATCTGTTACTTCATTTATGTTATCGGTAAATCCTGTACCGGTTCTGCCGGGAACAAATCTGGTAATATCTGGCAATGACTTAGAAATATCACTGTCTCTAAGGCTTCCTCTCCACCAAGGCACACTTAATCGGTTTCCTGCTATTACTTTATTATCATAAATAAGCCAGCCGTTTTTTGTTATTACTTTGTTGTTGGAATTTATATTTTGTGCCGGGTTTATTTTTAAATCATTGGCATTTTTAAGACCTGAATTATTTGTGTCAATTGGATTTAATTTTGAAACTTCTGCAATCCATTCCAGTAAACTTTCTTTTGGAGCAACTGAATTTTTAGTTAATTCTTGTGCCACTTCAACAGCAGGACTTGATGAAGGTTCTGAACCTAAATCGTAAATAAAAGGTTTAACGGGAAGCTGTCCTAAACGACTTTCTAATTGTGCGTAAAACAAACTTCTCGGATTGATATGACCGTTTACATCTTTCCAATGACCATCTCCACCCATTATTCCGCCCCAAGTTCCAAAAGCCCAGTTTTGCGCTGTTGGCGGGCTGTAACATTCTATTTTAGATGCTGATGTTTCCCAGATTACGCTATTTGCAGCGGTCCATCCTGCGCCTCTGCCATTTTGTTCTCTATTGTTATAACTTAAAGCATGTCCGTCTATATACGAAACTTCAAATAATACTCCTGTTGCCCAACTTCCTATTGCGCCGCTATTATTGAAAGGCAAAAACGACTCGCATTGGATAAACGCATTCGGACCTGTTGTTCCAAATCCGCCTACTGCAAAATCGTGGTATCCATATTCTGAATAACAACGTTGAAATAGTGTTTGTTGTCCTTCGGTATAAAAAGTATGACGTCTGAAGCCTGCAATTTCAGAAACAGGTTCGGTTGCGATACAGTCTTCAACTGTAATTTGCTGTGCTGATTTTAATAACGCAACTGCTCCTCCAGAAAAATGCTTGAAATTTACTTGTTTTACCCAGGCATTTTTTGTGTTTTCGATGCTAATTCCTAACCATCTGTGTTCTTCGTCTTTTGGTTTTGACTGATCGTAAGTTGATTTCATCAGAATATTTTCTATTCCGATTTGCTCAATTCTTCCTGACCAAGTGTATAAAGTTACTTTTGCAGTTCCGTAAACATCATCCAAAGTCATGGTTAACGGTGCATTTAGTGTTACTTCATTACCGCTGATATTGGTTACGACTCTATTCCAAGTGATATCCCAATCATTTTTTTTCCAGCCAACCCAACCGGTTTCTGCTCCAAAATCATCCATTTTTAACTCTTTAATCCAATTATCGTTTAAAGGTTTGCTGATGATAATTTCGTCAGATGGTTTTAATTTAGAGGTGTTTTTTAATTGGATTATTTTCGCTCCAAGCGGTGTATAAGTCGTATTGAATTCAAAAGTTTCTCCTATTTTTTTATCATCAGTTCCTAAAATTCTAATTACTGCTTCTCTTTTTAATCCTGTTCCTAAAAGAATCGTTCCGTTTTCTGAGTTTCCACTTCCTCTTAAAACCACTCCCGATTTTTTAATGAATAAAGTTCCGTTTATTTTAAAAATCCCTTTATCTAAAAGTACAACGCCTCGGAAACCTGATTTATTTGGTTTCAAATTACTCACATAATCAATTGCTGCCTGAATTCTTTCGGTAGCGTCTTCTTCTTGTTTCGGAACAAAGATTTTATTCTCCACATTTGGAATTGCTTTTTCGGAAGCCATGTATCCTGCATATGAAAAATCAGGTATTTGATTCCCTTTGCTGTCTGCTGTAAAAGAAAGTTTTCCTTCTTTGGCTTTAACAATATCTGGAAAATTGTTTTGTGCTGTGATGTTGATGCTGAAAAACAACGCCAAACCAGACAAAACTATTTTATCTTTTTGAAGGAAGATTATATTTTTTAGTTGATTGAAATTCACTTTTTCTTATTTTAAATTTCAGAGTTTAGATTTTAGATTCTTAAAATTAATCTTTTAAAAAACAATAAATCTATAAAATCCTGCTTTCTCCAATCTTGTCATTTCGACGAAGGAGAAATCTTAGTTGCTGAATCTACTTTGTGGAGTTTCTTGCGAAGATTTCTCCTTCGTCGAAATGACAAACTTTGAACTTATTTAGTTAAAACATTACTGCAATAATCCTTTTGATTTTGCTAATGTATCTGTATTGTTTTCGGTTTTTGTCCAGTCTATTTTACTGTTTGGATCAATTCCGTTAAAATATTTCTCGATGTTTGTGTATCCGTCGCCGTTTGCATCTTTGTTGGCGTCTGAAGGATCATTCGGGTTTAAACCGTTTTTCTTTTCCCAAGCATCTGGAATTCCGTCATTATCAGAATCTTTATAGGCTTTTCCTTTGTAAACCGGATAACCGCCTACTTGATCAGGATGTGTAATTATTCCTTTTTTATAAGAGTCTGCAGGTAATCTTCTTTTAATAAAATCTTTTCCAATTGCGTTTTCTAAACCGTCTTTCACTTCAATTTTTCCTGTACGAACTTGTTTGATAATTCTCTCGTCAACCATGTCTCTTTTTGGAATTGTTGCTCCAACATTATTTAAAACAAATTCATAGGCTTCTTCTGCTTTCATGATAGTGATATGAGGCATTGTAAAAGCTTTTGGCTGTTTGATATATTCTAAATATGATTTTACTTCTGCTTCGGGAAGATCTTCTAATTGTACACCGCCATTCCAGTTATCGGCTGTAACTTCTGGAGAACCAACAATAAAGTTACCAGAAACATAGGCTCTTCCGTATGTTTTTGGTTTCATATATCCTGATTCCGGTTTTAGAATTCTGTAACGAATTGGCTGATCTGTTGGCGTTATTGGTCCCGGTTTAAAATAATTATTGATGATGTTAAACATCGAACGATAATCTCCTCCGTCAAGAGAACGATTCCACCAATTAAAAATCACATTGTTTACGAAATTAAAATCACCGTACATTCCGATTGAGGCATTTCTTGAAATATTATCGGCCCATAAATTACGCATAAACGTGCTGTTTAGTCCGCCAATTGTACTTCCGAAGGCATGATTGTAAGTATCTAAACCTTCTGAAGAAATGGTATTTTGAATGGTAATATTACAGGCTGGAAGTTTTTCTAATTTTGATTTCTCATTTGCCGCAAACTGATGTCTGTATAATGAAATATTTTCGTCTAATCCCCAGCTTACAGAGCAATGGTCTACGATTATATTTCCTATTGGATTTCCGCCAAGTGCGTCATCTCTTCTGGTTACTTCTGTTGCTCCACGACGGAAACGCATATGTCTGATAATTACGTCGTGTGTATCAATTTCCAAAGTTTCTCCTGCAATGCAAATTCCGTCGCCCGGAGCCGTTTGTCCTGCAATTGTAACATAAGGCGCACGCATGCTGATTCTTTTTTTCAATTGAATTATTCCAGAAACATTAAATACGATTGTTCTGGCTCCAACAGCTTCGCATGCTTCACGAAAAGTTCCTTTTCCGCTGTCTTCCAAGCTGGTCACTACAAATATTTTTCCGCCGCGGCCGCCTTGTGTAAATGCGCCGCCGCCTTCAGCTCCCGGAAAAGCAGGAATATCTGCCTGAACGAAATCTTTAGGATAAGATGCCCAAGGTAAATAAGGTTTTCCTTGTTTTGCTTCTGACTGAATAGTACTGTAATTATTGGTCCATATTTCGGCTAACCTTTTTTCTTCATCTGCCAATATTGCATCGGCTTTGTCTTGAAGCGGTTTCGGAATTTCTGGATATTGTGCATATGCTGAAGTAAAGAAAGAACAGAATGATAAAATCATCATGGTTCTTTTTAATGTGGTTATTGGGAAGATAGTCTGCATGAAAAGATAATCTAAGGTTTATAGTTTTTTGGTGAAAAGTTTATAATGGATTATTCTTTTGAAGTAGAATCTTTCACTTTACTTTTCTCTCTTTCTTCAATACGTTTGTGCCAATCAGCACTTTCCTTGTTTAGATCGTAACCTTGTTTTGATAAATAGTTGTTGATTCTTCCTTTGTATTTACCAAACCATCCGTGTTTTTCTTTAGATGAGCCGCCGTCCATTGCATGTTCTCTGGCTTCTACTAAAGCTTTGTAGATATAATCTTTTTGCTCTGCATTTAAATTTGGAAGCATATCGTTATAACCTGCAACTGTAATTGGAAGCACACCATAAGTCATTCCGTCTTTAACTTCAGTAATTTTGTCTTCTGATAATTCTTTACCTAATTTTTTAAGATAAGATTTATGCAGTTTTTCAATTGATTCGTCTGCTTTTGATTTCAGTTTATCAATTTTCTCGTTTTGTTTTTCTTTTGCTAAACTGCTATCGTCTTTTATTTTTTTGATTTCAGCGTCTCTTCCATCCTGAATTTCGCTTAAATCTCTAAATTGCTGTGCTATAATATTTGAAACTGATGTTTCTTTTTTAGCATCTTTTAAGTCTAATTTGGCAACGATTTTTGCTGCTCTTTCATTGGTTACTTTAATATATTCAGGATCTAAATGCTGCTGCGCATTTAAAGCTGAAAATGCAAAAACCAACGCTAAAAAACTGATATTAAATTTTCTTAATGCCATCTTTTCGTGATATTTTAATATTTAAAAACATTCTCATTTCATTGCGAAACAAGAATGTTTTCAAAATGTTTCTTATTTTAAATCTAATATTGGTCTAACTAATGTTTCTTTATTATTAGCAAGATCTTTCCAGTTTACTTTTATTGCAGGGTTTACACCGTTGATGTAATCTTCAATATTTGTATATCCGTCTTCGTTTAAATCTCCTTGTGCATCAGATGGATCGTTTGGATTTAATCCGTATTTTTTCTCCCATGCATCCGGCATTCCGTCTTTGTCTGTATCTACATAAGGTTTTCCTTTGTATTCCGGATATCCTCCAACCTGAGAAATATCTGTAATGATTCCTTTTTTATAAGAATCCATCGGTAAACGTCTGTGTTCAAATTGATAGAATTCTTTTTTCTCTAATCCTTTTGCATATTCAGGAACTCCTGTTTTTACTGTTCTTACGATTCTTTCGTCAACTTTATCTCTAATTGGCAAAGTTGCTCCAACATTTTTAAGTACGAATTCATACGATTCTTCTGCTGTCATGAATTTGTTGAACCAAGGCATTGGGAAAGGTTTGTCTGCTTTCATTTTATCGAAATAAACTTTTGCTTCATCATAAGACATTAATTCTCCTTTTTTATTTTCAAGTTGAATTCCGCCGTCCCAGTTGTCTTTTGTTACTTTTTCGTTATTGTTTATGACGTTTCCGTTTGCGTAAACTCTACCAAAAACCATATAAGGTAATTTACTTCTTCCTGATTCTGGTTTTAAGATTCTATAGCTGATTGGCTGAGATAAATCGGTTACTGGACCTGGTTTGTAAAAGTTGTTGATGATGTTGTAATTTGCTGTGTAATCACCTCCGTCTGTAGATCTGTTGTACCAGTTGAAAACCACATTGTTCACAAAATTGAAAATTCCGTTCCAACCAATAGAAGGGTTTCTTCCTGCGTTATTAGCCCACATATTTCTCATAAAGGAACAGTTTTCACCACCTAAAGTACTTCCGAAAGCGTGATTGTAAGTATCTAATGCTTCTCCAAATAAACTGTTTTGGATTGTAATATTTACGGTTCCTACTTTTATATCCGGATAACCTGGGCCCGGGCTGTAAATGTGTCTGTAAATTGACATATTTTCGTCTAATCCCCAAGTTGCTGATACGTGGTCGATCATAATGTTTCCAACAGGATTTCCTCCAATTGCATCATCACGACGTCCAACGAAAGTTTCTCCTCTGCGGAAGCGCATGTGTCTGATAATTACATCGTGTGTATCGATCCAAACTGATTCTCCGGCAACACAAATTCCGTCTCCGGGAGCTGTTTGTCCTGCAATTGTAATATATGGTGCACGAATAATTAACGGGCTTTTGATTCTGATAATTCCTGAAACATTAAATACTATTATTCTTGCTCCTCCTTGTTCACATGCATCACGAAGCGTTCCTGGCCCGCGGTCTTCTAAGCTTGTTACCGTGTACACTTTTCCGCCGCGACCTCCAAAAGTGAACATTCCGCCTCCTTCTGCACCCGGGAAAGCAGGGATTTCTGCCTGAGGTAAATCATTTGGACGAGATGCCCATGGAATGTATGGTTTACCGTGTTTTGCTTCTTCTTCAATAACTACTAAAGCTTTCGCCCAAGCTTCATCAGAAAGTCTGTTTGCTTCGTCTTTAATAGCTTTTTCCTGCGCTTGAACTTCTGCACTTAATTTTGGGTATTGGGCGAAACATTTTGCATTTCCCAAAAACAGCAGGGTCAAGATAAATAATGCGGAATTTTTCATGTTAATTTTGATTTTGGTAATTCTGTTTAAACAAATCACCTGCATCTAAGTAGAATACAGGTGAAGGTTTGTCATGTTTAATTTTGTTTTTTATTATTAGATATGCTTAATGATTTAGGGCAATTCATCGTGCTTATCTTATTCTTGATAATTATAATCTCCATCACCACCAGAAGCATCTTTCCAACCGATTGTTTGTTTCAACCAAGGGTTTTGTGATAAAACTGTATTTTGTAATCCCATAATGTAATAGTTCGGATTAAATTTAATTTTAACCGCTGCATTATTAACATTATCCATAGGAGTTGGCGGCGCTACAAATACGAAGTTATCTGTATAGAATGTTGCTAAAGCTGTTAACTGTGTTTGGAAATTAGCTGAATCCGGATCTGCAGAAATACTTGCACGAGCTGCTGCTAAAGGATCTGCGTTTGTTGCTGTATTTTTATATTGCAAATAGTTTCCTGTTCTTTGTGTACCATTTATTGGCTGTAACCCTAATTTAGTAATAGTACTTCCGCTAGTCGTTCCCGAAACTGTAGCGTTATCATAAAGCATCCAGCGTTGAATATCCCAAAAACGTTTTCCTTCGTAAGCTAACTCAACTCTTCTTTCGTATAATACGGCTTCTATTGCTGCATATTTATCTGATAGTGTTCCTATTCCGTAATTATTTGTAGCACTGATACCTACTCTTTTTCTAATTCTTCCTAAATAAGCTGTAGCATTACCTGTTTGTCCTAATGCAGCATAACATTCAGCAATATTCAATAATAATTCTGCATAACGATATTCTAAAATATCATTTCCAGAATATTGAAAACTACTTGCATTAGTAGCCGTTACATCTGTCATTTTTCTAACTAAAGCTGGACTTGTCTCATTGTTTGAATCGCTATAGTAAGATTTATTTGAACCGTCTAACCAACGATAAGCCCAAACAACTGGTTTTGCACTTTCTTTATAATCCCATTTAACTCCAGAAAAAGCAAATGTTCTGTAAAATCTTGGGTCACGTTTCATGAAGAAAAGAAATGAATTATAACCATTTGCAGTTGTTGGTCTTGCACCATTATCCATAGGAAATAAATCAATCATTTCTTTAGGGGCTTCAAGAGAACCTGTTCCACCCTGGCTTATTGGGCGAATAGCCTTTTCCCAAGAGTTATTCATTGCTACATTACTATTAGTAACTGTTAAAAGCTGTGTTGTAATCGCTTCAGAACAGAAAGCATTACCGCCAAGGGCAAACATATTCTGCCAGTCTTTGGCTGAGTTTCCATAAAGTCCATAGCCTGCTGCTGTTAATGCCGTTTCAGCTTCTAAACCAGCTTTTAATGCTGCTTCCCAACGTTCGTTAGAATTATCCCAGTTTTTATTAAATAATGGACTTGCATATGTTAACAATACTCTAGATTTTACTGCTAAAGCTGCACCTTTTGTAACACGTCCATATTCGCCTGTCCAATTTGGAGGCAATAAACTTGCCGCCATATCTAAATCTTTTACGATTTGCTCTACAACTTGAGTTACTGTAGCTCTAGGTACTTTAATTTCTTCGTTTTCTGAATTTGGAGTCTGAACTTCTGTAACAATTGGAACACCTCCATATACTTTCATCAAATCAAAGTACTGAACAGCGCGTAAATAATATAACTGCCCTTTTGCCTGATCGCGAAATGTTTTGTCTAAATTAGCTCCTTTTACATCTATATCTCTAATAAAAGAGTTACAGTCTCTAATTCTGTTATAAGGAACATTATTAATTTTGTCTTCCAATTTTCCTCCGTAATAACCAGATCCATCAGCTGCATTTACATACGTAATTGTTGGATTAATAAGGGGCTGTATTCCTCCTATTTCTTCGGTCATTTTAGAATATACATCTGTAAAAGACCCAACTAAACTTTGGTTAGGAGACTTAAAAGCAGAATAATAATCAAAGTAAACATTATTAACATACCAGTTAGCTTTTTCCTGGCTTTCATAAAATGAATCATCTACACTTCCGTAATTTTTCTTTTCTTCCAAAAAACTATCACTACAAGAAGCACTTAACACTGCAACAAGTGCTAAAGTTATATATTTATTAATTTTTAGTTTCATCTTTAGTATTAATTAAATTAGAATGTAATATTAAATGTAACGGCCCATGTTCTTAATGTTGGATAATTCTCAGAAGAACTATCGTACATATTACGGTAGTGATCTGGATAAGGGTTATATAAATCCCAAAGATTATTACCCGTTACACCAATTGACCATTTTGCAATTTTAACTTTATCTAAAATCTCTTTTGGCATGTCAAATCCTAATGTTAAGTTTCTTACTGTACAACGGAATGTATCTAACTGCCAGAAATCAGATGGAACAGCAATATAATCCTGATTAGCTAAGTTTGGATATTTTCCATTTGGATTGTCATCTGCATACATATCATTCCAAAAAGTTTCACGTGCCCACATATTATGAGTAGATCCTGTTCCTTGTTTTACAACATCTATAGCGCGATAACCTCCCCAAGATGTAGCAATTTGTGCTTTGAAGAAAAACGATTTATATCTTCCTCCAAAATTTGTAGTAAATCCGTAAGTTCTGTTTTTGTTAACCAATTTTACATAGTCTTCATTTTTTTGAATTTGCCCGTTAGGTCCTGCCTGAGTACCATCTTTATCATTAAACTGTCCTCCGGCATCTTCATAAGCAAGCATTCCTCGTCTCATATTTGATACAGAAGAAATTCCCATGTAATTTGGTGCCCCACCAACTGCTGCTGCATTTGCTGTTAAATAATTCCAGTAGTTAGTAACATCTTCATCTGTACGTAAGATACCATCTCCTGTTGAAGTTCCTTTCCATGTTCTGAATCCCCATTGTGGGAAAAATGTAGACTGACCGGCTTGTGTCAGGTTATTAGATGGATGCATTAAAGCTGGTTCAGGATATTTCTTAATTTCATTATCAGATAAACCAAAGTTTACGCCAACATTATAATTAAAGTCTTTATTAATCTTATCTTTCCATGCCAAGCTAAACTCTGCTCCCCAAGAATCAACCGCTGCGTAATTTTCTTCAGCGAATCCTCCACCTACAGAAATTGGTACACCAACTACACCAGCCATCCCTGTTAACATGTTTTTAGACTTATCATAGTAAAAATCAGCTGTTAAAGACAATCTGTTTTTTAATACCGCTAAATCAATACCCAAGTTATTTTTTACAGTCGCATCCCATCCTACATTTCTGTTTGGTTCTACTCTAGGTGTTACAGATCCTCCTAACATTCCTCCGTTTGATCCAAACTGAAATCCTTTGTCTGCATTTACATCATACAATTTCATCCATCTCCACGGATTAATGTTATCATTTCCTGTTTTTCCAATTGAATAACGCACCTTAAGAAAATCTATCCATGATACGTTATTAGTAAACCAGTCTTCTTTTGAAACAATCCATCCTGCTTGCAGTGAAGGGAAGAATCCCCAATAGTTTTCTGGTGCAAATTTTGTAGATGCATCACTTCTAAAAAGGAACTGAAGCATATATCGTGATTTATAGCTATAATTAACACGTCCTAAATAAGACAAAGTTCCTTGCTCTCCTTTTAATGCTGTTGAATTTGTAGTTAAGGTACCTGCAGTTTGGTAAGAACCTGCATAATCTTTACCTGTATTTTCAAATGCTAAACGCGTGCTGTTGAATTCTGTTTCTGATCGTTCTACAGAGAACATAGCACCTATTTCATGGTTATCAAATGTTCTATTGTAATCTATAAAAAAGTTGGCTTGCATAGCTTTAGAATTAAAACTATCATAGTATACTCTTGAACTACGAGTATTAGTTTCAATTACATAATAATTATCAACTCCATTATTTGTAGTTGTTGGCAATGCTGCACTAGCTAAATGGCTGTCTAATTTTTCATACCCCATTATTCTTGCCAAATCGTATGGTAATTGTACTTGCTCTGTACTTTCTGAATTTTGTGTTCTTGAGTAAGTTCCTTTAATAGACAATCCTTTAATAAATGGAACTTTCCAGTTAAGTGACATATTTACATTATAAGAAAAATCACTTGAAATTTGTTTAGAACCATTATTTAGAGAAGCAAAATAATTATATCCTGCAATTGTATTATTTGCATTTGCACTACCTAATGTACGATCTGTACGAGCAAATGGTGACATATAATACTCCTTGCCATCTACAACAGTTTCCCACGGAATATATTTTGGCATATGAAGTAAAAATCCATAATCAGCTTGTTCTCCACCTGATGCAGAAGCATAACTACTATCATTAATACCAGATGAAGCTTTAGTAAATGATTTTTCAATATCTCCTGAATTTCCGGAAACTGCTGCAGAAAAATCTAAAGAGCTTGAGATTTTTGCTGTCATACCCGTACGGAAATTCCATTTATTATAATCTTGCTTTCCTAAATTTGCTCCTTGCGTAAAGTAATTGATCCCAGCAAAATAAGTTGCTTTTTCTGTACCGCCATTTACACTTAAAGTATGTTTTTGCTGTATTGCAGGCTTCCATGCTTCTTCTAACCAGTCATAATTCAATCCTTTCATTTCTTCTAATTCTGCTGGAGTAAAAAGGTATGATCCATTAGTACCAATATTATTTCCTCCAGTAAAAAATCTATTAGAAAAAACACCATAGTCATATGCACTCATCGTTTTACTGTGACTAACAGCATCGTTTACAGCAAACTGACTAAAATATGAAAATGAAGGCACACCGCTTTTTCCTCTTTTAGTTTTAATAACAATTGCTCCTTGAGATGCACGAGATCCATAAATTGCAGCTGAAGCATCTTTCAAAACAGTCATGCTTTCTATCTCTGAAGGATCTAATCTATTAAATGCTTCCAAAGAAGCTCTACCTGTAACAGGATCTACCTGAATCATATCATCAATTACAATTAATGGTGTTTTTGAACTACCATCTTTTGAGAAACCATAAGTTTGACGAATTTCGATTGACCCTGCATCACCTGGACGCCCGCCTCCATCTATAACGCTCAAACCAGGCACTAAACCTCTTAAGGCATCTGATAAATTTGACACCGGAAGCTCCTGAATATCTGTTGCATTAATTGTAGCAATAGCTCCTGTAAGTTTCTCTTTTTTCTGAGAACCATATCCAACTACAACAATATTCTGTAATTCGTTTGAATCTTCTGTTAATTTAACATTTACAGTTGTACGTGTTCCAATTGCTACTTCTTGTTTTCTCATTCCGATAAAAGAAAAAACTAAAGTTGCATTTGGCTTAACTTTAATTTGAAATTGACCATTAAAATCTGTCGTAACATTATTCTTTGTAGATTTCTCTGTTACGTTTACTCCTGGAAGTAAACCAGACACATGATCAGTCACAGTTCCTGTTACTGTAACTAGATTTGAGTTTTGAGCATAACTCATCACACTCATCAGTGTAAACAAAAGAAAGCTACATCTCTTTAAAAGTGCTTGTTTCATAAATGTTTTTGTTTTGGTTAGGTTTTATTTTAGTGTTAGTTAGTCATGTTAAATGTGTTTCACTTAAAGATATCAAAAATTAAAAAAAGTTTAATAGGCTTTAAATTAAATGTTAAAAACACATTTATTTTGTATACCAAAAATATAACGATGACGAATTAGAACCGTCCTGTTCTATCCTGCTTTACTGGCATTATCTAAAAAAAACTAACTCAAAAAAACAATATTAATAAAAAAAAGAAGGAAAAAATAGACAAAATAGAAAAAACGAGTAATAAGTTTGAGTATAATTAAATAGAAGAACTGCTTTTAAAACAAATACAGAAGAATTAGCATTAAAAACAAAAAATAGCTGTTTTTTCTGCAAAATCAGGCACTCAAACACTGTATTTTAATGGGTTAAGTTTAGCAATATTAAACGAAAAAATGGCTTCTCTTTTTAAAGAAAAGTCATTTTTTAAAGTAGAAATCTTACAACCTGAAAACGTTTTCGCTTTACAAAACATTCCTTAAAATTTTACTAAAAAAATATTTTTTTTAAACGTAAAATCTGACCAATAAAAAAATTAGAAATGTTTTTTGGACACAAAATCCAGAAAAAAAACCTATAGTTATCAACGTGATAGCAATTGAATATTAAATAGTTTAAATCTTCATCATTATTTATCCGGATTCCATCCATTTAAAACCAAATCGCGATTGTATTTTTTAATATCCCCTTTTTTCAACTGATGCGACCAGGATACTCTTTGTGACAAATCTTTTGCGCTTGAACCTTTACTGCCGTATTCTGCATAATAAGCTGTTTTATCTTTATCAGGAAATCTGGTATCAATCCATGCGTTCCAGCCTTCTGGTATGATATGCGAACCAATATCTGTGTTCATAAAAACCGTTTGTGCATAAGGTCTCCACGGTCTTCCTAAAAAAACTTTATCTACCGATTTGTCCTTTGCAGTAAGTTTACAATCTGTAAAAACAAATCCATATGCCTGACCTTGCGGAGTTGAAGCGGCTGTAATATAGGAATTAGTTAAACTTTCAATTGTACATTTATAAAAATAAGCTGTTGCCGCTCCGAAGATAAAATCGGTTGTTCCGTTTATGAAACAGTTTTCAAAGTAAGCGCGGGTATTTTCTTGTGATAAAAATAGCGTATCCTGATTTCCTAAAATATTACAGTTCTTTACAATAACCCGATCACTTTTTATATGCAGTGCCACTGCCTGTCCAACTCTTCCTGCCGTATTTTCAATGGTAAGATTTTCCAGCGTGCAATCGTTTCCTTTAATTAAAAAAGAATACGAAGTTGAAGTTCCAAAAGTCTTTTTTCCAGATGGATCATTTTCACGAAGCGGTTTCCCCGAATAATCATCAAATGAAATAATGGTTTTCTCTCTGTCCGTTCCTTTTAAAGTAATGAATGTTTTAGCAGTCGGAATCTCTAATTTTTCTATGTACTTTCCTGGCTTTATTGTTATTACAACTCTTTTTTCTGAATTGTCCTTGACATTATTTATCGCTTCCTGAATGGTTTTAAAATCTCCAGAACCGTCTTGGGCAACGGTTAATACCAATTTATTATCTAGTGTTTGGGCTGATATTGAAAGTGTTATTAGAAATAAAAACAGAATATGTTTCATAGTATTTAATGTTAGGATTTTTAGACAAAGTTTATCTGTAGAGACGCACCGCAGTGCGTCTACGCCATGTATATCAAACATTGTGGCTACGTTACGTTAGACGCACTGCGGTGCGTCTCTACGAAAAAACAGGAATCTATATATAATTTTAATGCGACATCCAAACCGTCATTTCTCCTTTTCCTTTATTTCCCCATGCAAAATACGGAATCAATTTAACTTGTACAGCCGTTGCATCTTTAGAAGAAAGTGGTTTGTACAAAGATTTATTCCATGAATTATTCGAATTTATAACGGCTTCCGCATCAATGCTTACTAAGTTTCTATTGTTCAATGTGAAATTGTTGGTCGCAAAATTTGATTTCAAATTCAAAGCCACATCATTTACGCTTATTTTCGCAGGAAGTTGGTCTGATTCTAAGCAATATACCAAAGGTCCTCTTTTTACAGCAACCTGATTTTTAACTTCTTCCACCAACGGATTAGCTTCCATTAATTCAACTGGCATCGGGAGATTCAATTCAATTACATCTCCTTTTTTCCATTTTTGGTTTAATTTCAGATAAGTTCCAGAAACGATCTTATCAGTAATTTTTGAATTATTAATGGAAACCGAAGCGTTCTGACTCCAACCCGGAATTCTTAAAAAGAAGTTCTGCAAATCTTTTGACGTTTTTACAATTTTCAGCGTTATTTTTCCGTCCCAAGGATAATTCGTTTGCTGTTCAATTTCGATTTCTTCTCCGTTTAAAAATTTTGTTTTCAATTGATTACTTCCGTATAAATTTACATACAAACCTTCCTTTGAAATATTATATGCATAATTTCCAATTTCGGCAACCGTTCTGGTTACATTTGGTGCACAACAATTTGATAAAGCAATATATCCTTCACGCTCATTTCCCCAACGCTGATGAAATGGTAAATCGTTAGAAACATTCAGCGGATTGTTATACAGGAATTTTTCTCCCTCTAAATCCATTCCAGAAAGTACGCTATTATACAAAGCCAATTCTACAATATCAGCATATTTGGCATCGCCCGTAATTTGAAGCATTCTCCAGTTCCATAAAACGTTTCCAATATTAGCGCAGGTTTCAGTATGTGCCGTTGCATTTGGTAATTGAAAAGGTCTTCCGTAAGCCTGATGAATTTTTTGTACATCGGCAGGATTATAAGACGTTCCGTCTGGTGAAACTCCGTCGTACAATGATCCGCAGCCTCCAGTAATATACATTTTACGATAGGTTACATCATCCCAAATCGATTCTAAATTATCTAATAATTTCTTTTCTCCTGTTTCTGCATATAAATCGGCAACTCCAGCGTATAGATAATTTGCTCTTACAGCATGCCCCATTGCGGTTGTCTGCTGTCTAAACGGAATTCGATCCTGATTATCATCGGTTCCGTCATTTGTTGTTCCGCGAATATCTATTAGATTATTTGCTAATTCTAAGTATTTCGGGTTTTTAGTTGTTCGGTACATTTCAACAATTCCCATATAATGTGACGGACAAATCGCATTTCGAGCCAATTCTGGCGAAGCTTTTTTGTAGAAATCATACAAGAAATCAGCAACGCCTTTTGCGATATTGAGAAAATTAGTTTTTCCTGTGGCACGATAATGAATACAAGCCGCAGTCATTAAATGTCCCATATTGTATTTCTCAAAACCCAATTGTTTTTTCACTTCTTCCGGGCCTAAAGTTCCCCAGCGTTCATCGATTAAAACCGGGGTATGAATATAACCGTCTTTGCGCTGTACTTTCGCGAAAAGCGCAATGGCTTTATCCATTTCGGCATCCAGTTTTTTATCTTTTGTAACGGCATAAGTGGCTGCCATTCCTTCAAAAATCTTATAGAAATCACCATCATGAAACGAAGGTCCTTTAAAAGCGCCTTTGCTTAAACCTGCTGCAATTTCAAAGTTTTTATAAGCATGCGAAATCGAATCGTTATGATACAAATCCCACATATAGGGCAACGTGTTTTTGGTTTCAACATCAAATTGTTCTTTCCAGAAACCGTTTGTCCATTTTACATCTTGTAAACCTACACTTTGCAGTTTTGAATACGGACTTTCTGAATTCGCAACCAAACCTTTATTCTGTGCTGAAATAATACTTGAAATAAGTAAAGTCGATATGATGATTTTCTTTTTCATTTTTTCTTATTGTGATGAATTTGTAACGCTGATGATACGGATTGCCTTTGGCAAAACGCGGATTTATACGGATTTTTATTTTGCCACGAATTACACAAATTTCCACGAATTATTTTTTTACTATACTGCGTAAAAAATTAGTGGAAATTCGTGTAATTCGTGGCAAACTCTTTTTCTATTTTACAAAGAAATTAATCGTTCTGCTCATTGAATCTCCGTCTGTATCTTTTACGGTTAGGACGAAAGAAACGAATCCTTTTTCAACTGCTGTAAACTCAATTTCTTTTCCTTTTAAAACCACTTTTCCATTTTTAAGATCTGAGAACGTATAAACTGGTTTATTTTCATAACCTTTGAAATAATCTGTTGCAATTAAAACCTTTTTCTCTCCCGAATTTACAAAATAATGAGGCTGAGCCAGCCAGTCTAAATAATTATCCAACTGCGTAAATCCGTCTTTATCTGTATCTTGGTTCGCATCTGAAAAATCTCCGGCTTTTGAATTTTCGTTTAAACCAAAAGCTTTTTCCCACCAGTTTGGCAAACCGTCATGATCTGTATCCCAATCTGTCGGACGAGTTTCTGAGGCAAAATTTGGCCATCCGCCTGCATCTTGTTCATTATCTATCATTCCACCTAAACCATTTTTGCTTCCTTTAAAAGTAAACGTTCCTTTTAAAGTTTCATCTATAATTCGGTTATCATGTTTATCAAAAAAAGGCTGATTTACACCAACATCTGAAAGTACATTTTTATAAGCCGCTTTCGCCGATTGTGTTTCTACATAAGAAGGAAAAAATGGCTTGTCGACAAATGTTTCATACTCTACTTTCTCATTATGACTTATAGTTGATTTTCTTCCTTTATCCTGAGATTTCTCATCAAAATAACCCGGCATAATATTTCCGTTAAAATAATAACGCTGCATTCCTTTTCCAACTCCTTCGTGCTGTGCATTTAACGCTACAAATATTTTAGTTGAAGCTCCCGGTTTGTAATAATTATTTACAAAATTTACCTCGTTTGCACCACCGTCTGTAGTTCTCTGTCCCCAGTTGTAAACCACGTTATTTGTGATATCCAATCTTCCTGTATAATAACCATCTCCGTTTAAACCACCGCCAATACTCCAGTTTCTTCCGTAATTATGAGCCAGTAAATTGTGATGAAAACTTCCAATATCACCGCCAATTGTGGCCGCAAATCCGTGCATTTTTCCAACTTCATATTTATCATGTCCCGCCACATTCAAAGCTTCAGAAATTAAAGTTCTTTGCAGCGAAATATGATGCGCACCACGAGAACTAAATGATTCATCAATAGTCCAGCTGATAGAACAATGATCAATAATACTATAATCTGCGCCCGTTAATCCCATTCCGTCATAAGTAGTTCCGCCGCCAATTCTCACTTTTAAAAATCGAACCACACCATCATTTCCTGTCAATCCAATTGGTGCTCTGCTGATCGTAATTCCTTCTCCCGGAGCAGTTTGTCCTGCAATAGTGATATAAGGCTGATTTGCCACTAATCTGGAAGCCAGTTTTATATTTCCCGAAACATTAAAAACAATCGTTCTTGGTCCAATTTCCTGATTTACAGCATCACGTAAACTTCCCGGTCCGTCATCATTTAAATTGGTAACTTCAATCACTTTTCCGCCGCGTCCGCCAACAGCATAACGACCGTAACCTTCTGCTCCCGGAAAAGCTAATTGTGCAGGTTTAAATGACCAGACATTTCCTAAAGTTACCTGACCATTATTATCTACTTCATCCACTCTCCAGTAATAAGTTGTTCCTGAATATAAATCAGAAACTGAATACGATTTATCAGTCAGTTTTCCTTTAAATTCTTTTGAAGATTCTGTTGCATTTTCTACAGCATTTTTGTCTTCACCAAAATACAACTTATGAAATGCCACATTTTTTACAGCATCCCATTTTAAAATCAAATTTTTACTTACTTCCACATGTTCGTCCCTGTTTTTTGGTTCCGGAGTACGTGCCTGATTCATTAAGTTTGGCGTATCAATTTCAAAACCATTAATTACAATCTGTTTTATAACATCTGGATTTGAAGTCGGATCAATCTCAAAACGAACAATTACATCTTTGCCTGCTTCTGCATTAAAAGTGATATAAGCCATCGCTGCATCAATTTTAGCATTGGCTCTTTGGCTTGAATTTACAGTCTGCTCAAGCTTTCCGTTTACATATATTTTTATAGGAGAAAAAGTTTTTCCGGTAATTACATCAAAAGCATTATGAAAAGTCAAAAGCGTATGTTTTCCCGTTTTCAATCCGCTGATTTTCATTTCTAAATTTTCAGCTGTAACTAAACCGTCACTTCCTAATTTATTATAAAACGGAGCGTTCATCCCCACTTTATACCATTTTGAAGTAAAGTTTCCTTTTAGTTTAAATGCTATATTATTAAACGTTTTTTCGGCTTCTTTTTGATCGCTGACAACCCAGGAATCATAACTTACATCATGAACTTCTTCCAATTTTCTTTGAAAAAAATCGAAGTCTACTTTTACAATTTGTTTATCAGTATTTTGAACTGATTGTGCTTGTCCGTTTGCTGTCAAAAGCATAGACAAAACTGCAGCACTTAGTAATTTCTTAATCATTTTATTTGGTAATAGTTAGTTAGTTTAATTTTTTCTTTTTTTCTATTGAAATTCCTAACAGATTTATAATGTCTTTTTTCCTTTGTTCCGGAATTACTTTTAAAAACTTCAATTCTCCATTTAGAAGTTCGGCTTCAATTGTAGTATTTTGTTTTGCATGTAATTTGAAATGAACATTCCAATCTTTTGGCCATGCAGGAAAAAGATAAATTTTCCCATCCGTTTCCTGTAAAAGCATTTCCTGCATGCCAATCATTCCCGATCCGCCCCAATTATGATCTGGAACCCAGTCAAATCCCGGACCCCAAAATGCAGGGAAACGTCGGTCAGAATTTGCCATTTTTAAGGTGTTATACTTTGCTGCTTGTTCGGTTAAACCCAAACGAGCCGAAAAAATATTATCTTGTTTCCATCCAATATGACTTCTGAATTTTAAAGCATCGGGATCGTATTTCCATGTATTTAAAGCCGTTTCTAAATCTGGCTTTCCAATGCCGTAAATTCCCCACGGATAAACAGAATACAATTGCGGAACCTCAGAATTATTAACTCGTTCCCAAGATTTTGCCGGAACTAATACTTTATTATTATCGATTTCTCCGAAGTTTAAAGGCGGAATTCTCGTTTGAAATCCTTTTACATATTCTAATTCTTCTTTTGATAATTGTTCCGAAGAAAGTTCTAAAAGATTATCTGTAATAACTTGTAAAGCCGAAATTGTACTATTAGAATTATACGCCATTTTATAAGTTTCAGCGCCCGAACCCGGATATAAAATTAATTTTCCATTTCCGTCCAAAGCTTTTCTTCCTCGCTGTTTCGCCAGATATTGATAATGCTCATCAAAAAATCGAAGACAGCTTATAATAAACGAATTGTATTTTTGAATGTCTTCTCCTGCATATTCTTTCTGTTGTAACATCATTTGACAGAATTCAAATACCGTATCCCACTCGTATTCCAACCACGCATTATATTCCATTCCAGGATCGTAATCTGCAGGACGTTTCCATTCGTATTCGACAGGATTTGGTAAGCCGAAATTTTCTAATTGTTCTGTAAATGAGGCTCCGTTATGGTTCCAATACACTTTGCTTCTTAATTCGGCATTTTTCTGTAAAGTCAAATAATAATCTAACTGAGATTTCATCATATCAAAATCACCGCTTTTTACCATCGGGAAATAAACCAAACGCTGGTTTTGAGCCGTCATCGTTCCTCCGCCCCAATTCCTGAAATCAGGTGTGAAATTTAAATCAGGATTATTAAAAACAGGATCAACTGTAAATAATCCGCCATTGAATTTTGTTGGATATTTTCCATACGTATTACATCCTAACATGTATCGAAACAACTGATAATTCTGCCCAATTTGGTAAACCGAATCTTTCTCAATCGATTGATTTTTTTGAGTAAAAATAAAACTGCGATTCCAGAAATTATTCCACCATTTTTGAGTGTTTTTTTCTGCTTGTTTTGAAGTGTTTTTATTGGAAGAAATCTGATGCTGCAGTCCAGTATTCCAAGTATTTAAATCAGATTGACTGGTATTTAAATAAATTTCTACTGAATGTTTTTTGGATGGTTTTATGCTCGTTAAATTAAAACCTTTAAAATCTGTCGATTGGTATTTTCCTAAATATGTTCCATCGGGTTTTAGGTTATCGCCCGTCATAAATCCGCCGAAAGTCAAATTCGCAATCGGGTTCAGCATTTGTTCTTTAACCGATTCCATTTTCTGTTGTTTAACTGCGACATCAAAAACAGTATTTTCTCTATTTCTGTGGTAGAATTTAATACCGTTATTTTCAAACGAAACAGAATCTTTATAGGTAATAAGTTCTCCCTGAGGTGCCCATTTATAAGAATTAGCATTGTTTTCTTTTCCTTTAGGATAACGATTCTGAAAACGCCAGCTTTCATAAGAAGCCGTCATTTTAAGCGAAGTTTTACTTTCTAAATCTAAATGGATTATCGGTTTAAAAACGTCAACCCAAAGTTTGATTTTAGTATCATTCTGCCCAACTAAAATATAACCATCTTTTAATTTTAATTCCTGATAAAAACCTTCTTTTTCACTAAACGGATTCGGACTTAAAGTTACTTTTACCCGACCTAATTTTAATAGAGTATTATGTTCATCAAAAGTTCCGCTTCGTGAAAAATAAAAATACAAATCTCCTTTTTCAACCCAGACATTCATACCAATATCACCGCCTCCCAATGGCATCGATTCTGATGAATTGTTGCTTTGCGTGATCCAATTTTGATTATAATTATCGAGCGTAGGAATTTGCGCTTTGAGACAAAGCGTTGTGAAGAGAACTATGTATTTTATGTATTTCAATTTTTACTCTTTTTTAAGTTTTTTTGTCATTTCGACGAAGGAGAAATCTTCGTTGCATGATCGACAAAGATTGTGGAGCTACTTGCGAAGATTTCTCCTTCGTCGAAATGACAAACTAGTCGTTAAACTCGTCATTAATCATTTACAATTCACAATTCATAATTACCATTCGTCTGTTCTAAATGACGAAACTGGCAAACCGCCTGCACTAAACAATTCCGCTTTGGCGAAATCTTTCCATAAATAGCGAACTGCAACTGGATTCTTTACTTTATCTGAAGTTAAAACCACTGATTTTCTTCTCACAACCGTTTTTGCTGGATAGAAAACTTTATCTGCTCCTGCTATTTCAAAACCTAAAACCTCTTTGTCATAAGACGTAATTCCGTTTGCAACATCATCAAAAGAAACCGTTACGGCACCATCTTTTATTTCCATTGATTTGTATTTCGGACTTTCGAATTCGAAACCTTCAATTCCGTACGTTCTTGCCAAAGCCTGAAAAGCCAGTCTATTTCCGCCTTTTTCTTTATCCATAGGATGAATATTATTTTCTTCTCCAATGTCCATTAAAACAGCCATTCCTGAATTTGGAATTTCCTTTGAAGCCTTAAACTGTGCTTCTCTCAAATAAGCCGAATTGTATTTTTCTAAATAATCTTTTGGATGAAATGAAGCATAATTAAATGGTGCAATCTGGGCGAAATAGAAAGGAAAATCTTCCTGGTTCCACAATGTTCTCCAACTACTAACCATTTTCTTCATTAAAGCAGTATATTCTGAAGCTCTTTCGTAATTCGATTCTCCTTGATACCAAATGCAACCTTTGATTCCGTAACCAATTACAGGCGAAAGCATTCCGTTAAACAAAGTCGTCGGAACACGGTTTGGGTCTTTTGCTAATTCTTCTTTTGTGGTTGGAATTTTAGCGCTTGCAAAATCTTTCAGCATTTCCTGATTCATCCACGCTTCCATACTTGAACCGCCGTAAGAAACATGAATCAACCCAACAGGAACATTTAAAACTTCCTGTAAAAGCGATCCAAAATACCAAGCCGTTGCACTAAAATTTGAAGTCGATTTTGGAGAAGCTTCTTCCCATTTTCCTTCAAAATCTTGCAATGGTTCTAAAACTGTCGCTCTTGGAATCGTAATTAAACGAATATTTTTATTGGTTGATCTTACGATGATTTCGTTTCCGTTTTTAACAGGCTGACCTTGGAATCCTTTCAACGGCATTTCCATATTGGATTGTCCAGAGCAAAGCCAAACTTCACCCAATAAAACATTTTTGATGGTAACTTTTTCAGTTCCTTCTGAAACTTCAATCGTATATGGGCCTCCAAAAGAAGAAGTCTGTAATTCTGATTTCCATTTTCCTGAAGCGTCTGCTTTTACTTTGTAAATTTTAGAATCCCAAGAAGTTTTGATTACAATGTTGGCGTTCTTTTCCGCCCAGCCCCAAATTGGTGCGTTTGATTTTTGCTGTAACATCATGTTATCAGTAAACAAAGCTGGCAATTTGATTTTGGCATTGATTTGAAAACTGGCTAAAATCGCTACTAATACAATAATTGATCTTTTCATTTTTTATTTATTTTTTGCCACAGATTAAAAGGATTAGAAGGATTTTTTTCGCCACGAATTCACGAATTTTTCTTACTTCTGCACCCTTTAATATATGGTTATTTTTTTTTCAATTGCCTCCAGCTTTAGCTGGAGGTTAAAAATATTCGAACTTGTCGGGCTTTAGCCAAACTAATTATTTGGCTAAACCCCTTATCTATTTATCTTATGAAACCTCCAGCTAAAGCTGGAGACAATTGATTTCTTTTTATTTTTCCAAAAGAAATCTTTTTAATCCTTTTAACCTGTGGCTAACATCTATTTCTCCTGTAAGATTATAACCGGCCCCAATAACCCCGCTTTTAACAACGGTTCTCCTTCTAATCTAAATGGCGCTGTTGTCCAAGTCAATCTTTCTTCTTTTGGCAATTTTTGATCGCCAATTAATCTATTTGCCCAAGTATTTGTCACTCTAATTTCTATTGAATTTTTTCCTTTTTGCAAAGCTTTTGAAATATCAGTTTTAAAAGGGAAAGTCCAAAGCGTTCCACAATCTTTTCCGTTGATTTTGATTTCAGCGATATTTGCAATTTCACCTAAATCCAACCAAGTTTTATTGGTATCTTTTCCTTTCCAAATAAACTCTTTTTTGTAAACTACTGTTCCTGAATAATACTTAATCTGATCATTATCTGAAGTGCTCCAATCAAAAAGTTTGTTAGTTTTCACCACTTCTTTCGGACCTTTAAATTCTGGATCAAATTGTAATTCCCAGTTTTCATCTAAAGTCTGAACTTTTTCAAATTCAGAAGATTTTCCTTGAGCCAAAATCTCTTTTGTTTCTCCTTTAAAAATCACAAAACCAGATTCGTTGGCATCTAAAGCTATCGAAACAATTGTTCTTCCGTTTTCTAGTTTCCAATTAGCTAAAGCCAAAGTTTGATCAGTTACGGGATTGTACCATTGCGGTACTTTCCCAGCTATTCTAAAAGAAGCATCAAATACTCTTTTTTCATTCTTTTGATTCGAAAGGAAATATAAATCTTCACTTTCTGATTTACGATGCGCCCAAGCCAATGTTTCAGAATCAGCTCTATTTAAATTTGGAAAATAAACATCTTGAGCAATTCCGATAGAAGTAAAATCATTTCCTAAATATGGCAGTTTTACAACAGTACCTTTTCCGATTTTCCATGAAGACGAGTTGGCGTTATTCCAGATTTCATCAATTATAATCTGCCATTTCTTTTGATCGGCTTCTGATTGAATTCCTGGCTGAATATTTGTTTTTTCATCCACAAAAATCGTTGCTCCATCTTGTAGCAATTGCAGGATTTTTTCGGCAGAAGCCAAAGACAAAATCTTATTCGGTGCCATTTTATGACTTCCTGGAAAGAATAAAGCACTGTATTCAATTCCACCTTCAAAAGTTACTTTTCCATTTACCACTTTCGCTCTGTTGATTAAAACATCAGCATTGAAAGAATCATATTGATAACCATTTAACGGATTAATCCACTGTGATAAATCGGTGATATTTTTAGAATAAGTAACTTCTTTTGGCATTTTAGCCGTTGGCTGACCTTCATTTTCTAAACGGATTTTCTCTTTTTCCAATCTTTCATTTCCAAACACATTCGGAATAAATGGCACCAAACGATCCGGCGCAAAAGAACGGGAAGGAAAATCTTCGCCAATAAAAGCTGCTAAGTCAATTACAGGTTTCCCTTTTTGCAATTGAAACTGTACTCTTTGACAATAATCAAACCAAGCTTTTCCGGGTTTCCACCAAGTTTGGTCTCGTTGGAAAAAAGTTCCGATATCGTCTAAAGTCATTCCCGGTTTTCTATCTGTCCAAGGATTATGGACAAAAACGTGATAGAATAAACGGTTAATTCCTAAAGCGTAATTGCGGTCTGCCGTCGTTTTTAAGTTTCCTGGATGTTCGTCCCAATCCATTCTCAGCGCTGTAAAAGATTCTGCCTGAATAATATCTTTTGCATAAATATGTCCGCCCGAAATAGCATCGACCATATCAAAAGGTTTGTCGTGGGTTGGGCTTTTCAGCCAAAATTCTCCACCTGGATAATCGACATATTTATAATGCAGCAAAGCATCACTCATCATTGTTGGCGCGACGTTTTCTGAACTTAACTTAAGGTTATATTCTTTTGCAATTTGAGCGACAGTTCCGTAGAAATTATCAGCTACTAAATCAGCAATTGTTTTTCGAACATCGTATAAAACTTTCTCTGAAAAATCGGCATTTTCTACGGGAATTCCAGCCATAACAGGAAGATAATCTACAAGATCGTAGCCACGCCTCTTTTTAAATTCAGCCTGAAAAACCGAAGACCAGTTTTGGCTTCCGCATTCCCAGCTGTCAAAATGCAGAATTTCCAGAACTTTTGAAGCCAATTCTGGACCAGCTGAACGAACTGCTTCTCCAAACCAATGATCTAATTGAAAACGAATTAATTCTGGATTAAATTTGTCAACTTCCAATCCTTTTCCTGCTCCGCCCGTTGCATTCTCATGCCCTGTAGAAGTATGTCCCATTCGGATGATTTTCCATTTTCCTTTTGGCGCTTTCCACTTTAAGTTTCCATCGGCATCAACAAAATTGGAGATATTGATAATTTCTGATTTTTTGAATGCATCAGAATTTGGAATTTCTTTGTCGGTAGTCTGCGGAGTCAAACGCCAAATTGCGCCTGATTTTCCTTCGTAATTATTAATCAACGACTGATTCGAAAGTGTTATTTTACTCACTTTCAGATTCTGTTTCCACTTCGCAAAATCCAAATCTTCTGCACCTGGTTCTGTTCCTTTTGGATCATAAACGAATCTGAAATATTTTGCTGTTACTGGCGTAATAGTATGTGTATTCGGGAAATCCATATCCTGCCAACCGTGACGTGGTGCAATCATTCTTTCGTGGAATCTAAAATGAATTCCGTCGTCACTCACTTCTACAATCAGACGCTGTGCCTGAAAATCTCTTCCTTTGGTTTCTATTACAATAGATTTGCAGGTAAAAGGCTGTGCAAATTCGTACTGAATCCAACCTGCATCGGCAAATTTGAAGTTTTCATCTTTTTTAGGATCAGCCAAAAACGATCCATCTGTGTTGTTGGATGTCGTTACTTTTGGCAGTTGTATCTGCGAAGTAATTTGGTACTCTTTTATCGGAATCGCAAAAGTGGCAATGTCTTTATAATAGTCTTTGTAATGCGCGGGAACTGGCAATTTCGAAGTAACTTTTTTTCCTCCTAAAATTTCATTCGTCGACCAAACTACTTTCTGCATTGACATTTCTGGTGTAATCCAAGGCCCGCCAGCAACGGCAAATCCGTCAGCTCCATGAAAAGCTAGTTTCAATCCTAAACGATCGGCTTCTTTGAAAGCCCAATGAATCATGTCCCAAAATTCAGGTGTCAACTGTAAAACTGGCGGATCTAGCAACGGCGGATTTGCTGGGCCTTTAATGGTCATTAAATAAGCGCCCGCAATTCCAGCTTGTTTCATAGCTCCTAAATCGGCTGTGATTCCAGGTTTAGAATACGCCGATTTCATCCAATACCAATACACCCAAGGCCTTGAGGATTCTAATGTCGGCTGAAAAGATTCTTTTTTATGGATTTCCTGTGCCGAGACGAAGCTCGCCAAAAGGAGAATAAAAAAGAGGTGTTTTTTTTGAAACATTATTCTTTGTTTTATTTCGTTTGTAAACCCGACAGGTTTCAAAAACCTGTCGGGTTTGATATATTATTTGTTATTATAACATAGCCAATAGTTTCAACCATTGGGACGTAACGGGATTTCACCATACGTTTCCCGAGGTTGAAACCTCGGGCTATGTTTCATAATCTTTGTCGAATTTCTTGTGTGATTTCTCGTTCCTCGAAATGACAAACTGTACCTTAAACTTTTAGTTCTTAATTTTAAAATTATCAATTATCAATTATCAATTATCAATTATCAATTATCAATTATCTAATATTTAAATTTCTTCAAACTATTTTCTAATTCAGTTTTTGAACCGTCAAAAGGCTTTAAATAAAAACTATATTGATAATCTCCGGATTTAATTTGATATTGTTCTAATGGCTGTGCAACAGTCGTCCAACTATCATTTCCCCCTACTCCCATTTGGATTAAATCGATGTTCACTGTCAAAAATCCAGGATCTTTCAAATCGTAAGTATGTCCTGATGCGCTTAGATTTTCCTGTGTGTACGGCCATGCGCTCATGCTTAAAACTTTTGAATCGTTTACTACTAAAAATCCTTTGTTTTTCTGCGGAGTGCTCAGTGCCATCCATCTTACATCACATCTGTTTCCGTTTTCCTGCGGTTTTGGGTAATGTTCGATAAAGTCATTAATTGGAAGCGAATATTTCCCAACAAACGAACCAAAATTTCTGTCGCTGTAATTTTCTAATTCTCCCTTTCCGTACCATGAAATCTGATCGAATTTTCTTTGAACTCCCATCTGCATTCCGATTTTTGGAATGTTTGGTAATTTGTTTGATGCTTTTAAGCTGTAATCTACTTTTATTAATCCGTTTGGAAAAATATTATAGATCACTTTTACGCTCGCACTATCTTTTATAACTTCGTAATCGCTTGTTATTTTAATTTCAGAAACTGATTTATCAATTGAAATGTTGACCAATTTTGGTTTTGCTTTGTACCATTGTTTCAGCAACTTTTGCGATTTCCAACCACGTTTATCATTGTCTGTAAGTGGTCTTACGAAGTTTGGCAATAGCGGTGCAAAAACTTGTTCTTCTCCGTTAAAAATATAAGAACTCAAAGCTCCGTTTGTTTTTCCAATCGTAATATCAAAAGTTTTTCCTTTGATTTTAAAATCTGAATCGGATTCAGAAACGTTTAAAATTTCTTTTTTAGATTCTGGAGAAACGGCTTCTTTCTTTTTTAATATAAACTGATCTTCCGCGACAGCATAACCTTTTGAAGCCCACAATTCCTCTTTTGAAAGCTGGAATTCTATATTTAAAATATATTCCGCATCAGCTTTCATTTTTGGAAGATAAGAACTGATATCTAATGTTGTTGATTGTCCTGCTTCTACTTTAAATGGTTTTAAAATCTGAGTTTTGATTACGTTTCCGTTTTCCAACACTTTTAAAACGGGAATGTAACCCTCTAATGATTTAACCGATTGACGATTTTTGATTTCTAACTGATTTCCGTTTAAAGTCGAAACCGCTGGCTGATACACCCATTTATTCTCAAAAATAGAACCTTTTGGTTTTCCGTAAGAATCCACAATTCCTTTTGTATTGAAGTTTCCGTCGTGGTATTTTTCTCCAAAATCTCCTCCGTGAGCAAAATAATTCTGACCTGATCTGGAATCAAATTTCACGATTCCCTGATCTTTAAATTCCCAAATACAACCTCCAATAACTCTTGGAAGCGAACGGAATTCATCCCATAATTCTTTTAAATTTCCAACTGAATTTCCCATTGCATGAGAATATTCAACAAAGATAATCGGTCTTGTATCTTTCTTTTGATCTACTAAAAATTTCGGAGTGAAAACGCCAGGATAAAAGCGGCTGACCATATCGACATACGAATCATCCTGCGGATTTTCGAATCGATATGCGTGATCGATTGTTTTGGGATATCTTGAATCAAGCGGATCGATATAACCGTCTAATTTTGCATTTCCTTGTGCTGGTTCATAATGTACAGGACGCGTAATATCGAAATCGTGAACCCATCCCGACATTGCAGCATGATTTGGTCCTTTTCCGCCTTCGTTTCCTAAACTCCACATGACAACCGATGGATGGTTTTTGTCTCTTTCAACCATTCGGATCATTCGTTCTATATAAGCATTTGTCCAAAGCGGATCGTTGCTTAATTTTCCGCCAATTCCGTGTGTTTCCTGATTTGCTTCATCCATAACCATGATTCCGTATTGATCGCATAATTCGTAGAAATAGGGATCGTTTGGATAATGACTTGTACGTATAAAGTTGAAATTAAACTTTTTAATCGTAGTTATATCTTGTTTGATGTCTTCTCTCGTAACCGCTTTTCCTCTTGTCGGATGATGATCGTGACGGTTTACGCCATACACATAGGTTTCTTTTCCGTTAATGAGCATTTTTCCGTTTTCTTTTGAGAATTCAATTGAACGGAAACCAACTTTACAGCTTTTGGCTTCTGTAACATTGCCGTTTTTATCTTTGATAGAAATGACCATCGTATATAAATTCGGCTCCTCTGAACTCCATTTTTTTGGATTTTTGATAGTTTCTTGGAAGAATCCGAAACGAACATTATCCAAACGGGGATAACTTTCGTTGATTAAATCAATCACAGGTCTTTGAAGCGGTTCTTTGAACATTGCCGTATTATTGGCATCGAACAATTGAACATTCATCATATAATCTTTGATTTTTTCTCCTGTTAGGTTTTCAACTCTGGGACGCAGTTTAAAAATTGCATCTGTATATTGTTTGTCTAATTTGGTTTGAACAAAGAAATCCTGAATACGCAGCTTCGGCTCGGCCATAATGAAAACTTCGCGCTGAATGCCGCTCATACGCCAGTGATCCTGATCTTCTAAATAAGAACCATCTGTCCAACGAATTACACGAACAGAAACTACATTTTCTCCTGCTTTTAAATAAGGCGTAATATCAAATTCTGATGGCAGAAAACTGTCTTCGCCATAACCTAAAAATTCTCCGTTAAGCCAAACTTCAAAACCTGAACTTACGGCTCCAAAATGTAAAGTCACAGTCATATCTTTCCAATTTTCAGGAACGGTAAAACTGCGTTGGTACGAACCGACTCCATTATAATCTTTAGGAATATAAGGCGGATTTATAGGTCTAAACGGATAAACGGCACTTTTGTAAATTGGATTATCGTATCCTTTCATTTCCCAGTTTGAAGGTACTTCTATTTTATCCCAGCCTGAAACCGTATTTTTATAGAAATCTTTTGAGGCTTCTTTAAGATTCACGGCATATTTAAAGTTCCAATCGCCGTTTAGCATCTGGATTCGGCTTTTGGTTCTGTCGCCTTTTAAAGCGTCTTCAATACTTGCGTATGAATAAGCTGTCGCTCTAGAAGGCTGTCTGTTAATGCTTGTAACCGTTGGATCTTCCCAAGGCGCAAATTCGTATTTTTTATGCAATTCAGGGATTCCTGCTGGTTCTCCTGTTACGGATTGGGCTTGCGTGTAAGTTGTGAATAGTAAAATTACAGTCAAAAAGTCGAAAGTCCTAAGTCGAAAGTTGAAAAATTGCTGAATATGATTTGGCTTAAACATTATTTTATTTTTAGTTTTTTTGTCATTCCGACGAAGGAGGAATCTCCGTAAGAAGCTCTACAAAGTATTTTCTCTCTTTGTAGAATATTGACGCGAAGATTTCTCCTTCGTCGAAATGACAAAACTGTGTCTTTATTATCTTTTGGTTATTAGACCTGACAGGTTTTAAAAACCTGTCAGGTCTAGAAATCGTTATATCTTAATACTTAATTCTGTACACTTAATTCTTCTTTTTCTCCGGCGGTGCTACAAAATTCAATTTGCTTTTCCCTAAATCTTTAGACGTTGCAATTGCAATTCCTCTTTGTTCTGCTTTGTTAACGGCACAATAAAAATGATAGACAATACCGTTGTGTTTTACAACGAATGATTTGTGTGCAAACATATCATCGTAAGGTTCAGAAGATTTAACTAAATCATCTCCTTTCCAGTCGGTCCAGTTTACTAAATCATTTGAAACGGCAAAACGGTTAAATGCGCCTTGATTCCAACCCGTCCAGAAAGCTCCAAAATAGAACATTACCCAAGTATCATTAATACGCTGAATATAAGCATCTCCCGAAATTCCTTTATGATGGTTGATTAATGGTTTATTGCCGTAACGTTTCCATTCTTTCATGTCGTTTGATACAGCCATAGCAATACGTTCAGCGCCTTTAGCGGGATTTATACTGTCGCCACGGGCATTGTAATACATGATAAAATTGTGTCCTGTCAATTTATCCTTATCGCGAATCACGCTGTTTTTGTACATCGTACTATTATCCCACCATCTTGCATCTTTGTCTTTTGGAGTCAAAACCGGATTTTCTAATCTCTGAAATTCGTGTGGTTTTGTCGGAGCTTCTTTGGTATACGCCATTCCTATTGACAAAACGCCTGCTTCATAACCTTTGCTGTCTCCGCCAAAATAACTCATCCAGTATTTGTCATCGTATTTTTCCCATTCGTAGCTTCCGCCCCAAGTTGGATCTTGCAACGAAATATATCCTGCTTTTTGGTTGACGTCCCAGTGTTTTTCATTTTCTGAAAATGACATTACTTTTCCCAGATATTTCCAATCTAAAAGGTTGTCACTTTCTGCAAGCCAGGTTTCATAACCTCTTCCATCGTAAATTAAATAGGTCATATACCATTTGCCGTCTTTTCTAAATACACTCGGACAATCCATTTTGTATGAGTTGTCAGTTGGAACCATTACCAAACCGTATTTATAAGGTGTTTTAATTTCCTCGTAAATCTCCTGCATTACGCTGTCGGTAATTTCTCTTTTCTTGTATTTGGTCGCACAGCTGGTTATAGCAAGTGCTGAAATGGTTAGAATTAGGTATTTAATTTTCATTTTTATGTTTTTTTGCCACGAAGGCGCTAAGGCTCTAAGTTTTTGTTTTGGAAAGATTTAATCTCGCAAAGTCGCAGAGTCGCAAAGTTTTTACTTTCTATTCTCTATTCTCTATTTTCTATATTCTAAAATCTTGCTTCTTGCATCTTTCTTCTTCCCACTCTCTTTTATTTCTTCAACTCTTTTAATTTAGAATCCATCACATCTCTATTCAATTTTACTTTTACCATTCCTGTTGGATGAAATCTTCTTTTTAAGTCGATTGCATTATAAACTATTGTGTAAACGTCATTTCCTTCTGGGATTAAGCACAAAGGCGTTCTCATAATATCCCACCATTTATCAACTTTGGTTTCTATTGGTAAATAATGTGCTTCTGCCCAATTCACTCCGTCAGCCGATAACGAATACGCAATCATGTTAGGTAAATGGTGTCCCCAGCCGTCTGGGCCACCGTCGAAAATAGCGATGTACAGACCGTTTGGTAATTGACTTACAATTGGATTTTCTACAAACTGCGGATGCATGGTTTTAATGGGTTCCAGACCTTTGTTCATTCTCAACCAAGGACCTTCTAAACTTTTGGATTCGGCTAAAGCCACAAACCAGCCTTTTCCCGATTTCTTTGGATAATCTGCCCAAGAATTAAACGGATAAGCGCCGCTGTAAAAGCCGAAATATTTATCGCCCACTTGGTATGGAAAAAATGACGCAACACCCTGACGTCCTTCCCAAGGCTGAGAATCTAATCCGGGTTCCATAATGATTCCCATATCTTTATAAGGGCCGCCAATTCCATTGATTCCGTCTACAGTTGATTCACAACGCCAAATTCTTCCGAATGAATGATTTGGTTCTATTGTTTTACTTACGGTATAAGCCAAATAATAGCCGTACCATTTGTTTGCTTTTTCATTAAAAACCGGCATATACGACCAGATGGCTGCACGACGATCGTTCATTGGATTATCATCTTCTGTAACGGCGTAAGTTCCGCTTGCTTGATAAATGGTTGATTCTCTTTTCCAATGAATGGCATCTTTACTTGTCCAATGTCCAATTTTGGTTTTTACACGATCGTAATAGTAATCAACACCTTTTTCTCCTGCTCTTTCAGTTGGAAACATATGATACGTATCTCCGACTTTTACCACACGTCCTCCTTCAAAACCTCCTTGAATTCCTTCTGTTCCAGACATTCCTTCATCAATAACGGGTTTATTTTCTCCGCCGATAATTTCGAAAAGTGGTTTTTCATCTGAAAATCCTTCAACGATAAAAGTTGGATTCCAAAGTTTTCCGTCTGGAAAATTGGCATTTCTTGGTTCTAGCTTTTCAGAAGCTTTTACAACTCCTAAAACACCAAATAATCCTTTTCCAAGATTTAAAGTTTGTGTTCCTTTTGGAAATGAAATCGCATAAACATTTACTGGAGGTAAACCTGTAATCGTCAATCCGTTTTCTAAAATTAATTTAGACTTTTGAAGTTTATCAGCTTGAAGATATTCTGAATTATTTTCTTGAAAAACACCAATTAAAACCTGAACAGGCTCTTTAAACTTTAATTGTAATGGAGAATTAGTTCCGTTTTTATATTTATCTAAAGGAAGTTCAATTCCTGTTAAACCTTGTAATTCTGGGGCTAAACGAACAATATTGTGTTTGCTTCCTGAAAATACATGAGAGTATTGTGTGGTTTTGAACGTTTTGTAGTTGGATTTTACAATTTCAAATGATGCTGGTTTCGATGTCGTTTGTGCTGTGCCTTGAATGCAGACAGTTAACAGCATTAGGAATGTGGTTTTTAATTTGAAGTTGTATTTTGTGTTTTTTGGAAACATTGGTTTTTTATTTTTTATTGACTTCTAAATTTCCCCAATCTTGTCATTTCGACGGAGGAGAAATCTTCGTTTGCTGAGCACGCTTTGCAGATCAAACTTTGCGGAGCAACTTGCGAAGATTTCTCCTCCGTCGAAATGACAAACTAAACGTAACAAACTAAACTAATTACTAATTACTAGGTACTAAGGACTAAGAACTAAATCGCTTTATAACTCACTTTATACTCCATATTAGGTTTTACAATCAACTGATATTTATTTTTTGCTAATTCTATAATTGTTCCAGAGTTTGTTTTGGGTTTGCTGGCACTTTCAAAAATCAATTTTCCTTCTCCTTCGCCTGCTTTTATTTTGATTTCTTTGGTACTGCAATACACGGTAACTTCTCCGTTTGGTGTTGGCACTTTTCCTTCCATCCATTTTAAACCGCCAAGATTTGGTTTTATCTCATATTCCGAATATCCCGGCGCGGTTGGTTTTACACCCAAATAATATTTTCCTAATAAATAAATCGGACTTGCACCCCAAGCGTGGCAAAGGCTTTTCCCGTAAGGACGTCCGTACATCGTTAAATGCTCAGTTCCTTTTTTGTTCGGATTGTATTCTTCCCAGAAAGAGGTTGCACCTTCATTCAGCATTCCACCCCAATAATCTTTCATTTCTTTTAAAACATAATTCTGTTCGCCCATCGCACACAACGCTTCCAGCTCATAAAAACGCATGTAAGGAGTTGTAATTTGAAGAACATCTTTATTAAGCAACACCTTATTTTTTACGCTTTGTTTTTGTTCTTTATTAAAATAATTGAAGAAAATACCGAACATATTAGCATATCTGGTTACAATATTTTGGATTTTACCGTCGATACGCTGATGCTTCATGACGTTTTCTTTTTTATCCCAAAACACATCAAATAATTTCGTTTTTAAATCATTCCCTAATTTTTGATATTGTTTTTGATCTTCATTTTTACCAGCAATTTCAGCACTTACAGCCATCGCTTCTAAACTTCTGGCTAAAAGCATTTGCTCAAAACTAACTTCGCCCGTTTTTGGAAGTCCGTCTGCCCAATCAATAAAAACCCAGTCTCCTTCTAAAGGTTCCAAGAATCCGTTTTTGTTTCTTCTTTCTAAACAGAAATCCATAAGTGATTTCATTCTTGGATAAAAAGTTTTGATGAATTTTGTATCGCCTGTGTGCAAGTAATAATCGTAAACACCTACAAACCAATACAGCGAATAATCCATTATGATATTTACGTGAGCCGTTACAGGATCTTTTCCTCGAAGGGCTAACAGCGTTCGTTCTACCGAAGCCGAATCAAAGAATAAATAATAATTCATTAAATAACTTTGATACGCATCGCCAGACCAAACCCAGCGGTCACGCTTAATTCCGTCTATAAAAAATTCACGAGACGTTAAATGCATCGTGTAAGCCGACACATCCCAAATTTTATTCAATTGTTCATCTGAAGATTTGAATGCGCCACGATAATCTAATGGCAGATATTCATAAAGCATCGAAATTGAATCGTATTTTACACCTGCATCTGCTTGAACTTGAACATAACGAAATGCTTTCGATCCTTCGTGTGTGTAGGTTTCAGGCTGTTTTCCATCAAAAGATAAATGATCTAAGGTTTCGCATTTAGCAGAATCCAGCGCTTCTTCACGAGATTCTCCGTAATAAAGCGCTACTTTGCCTTTTCCTTTTAAACCGTGAATTTTAATGTAACCAAAAGTTTCTTTGCCAAAATCTACCAATTCACCAGCTCCTATTTTCTCTGTTTTCTTTGCACTTAAAGGTTTGGTTGTTAGTTTGAATCCTGAAGGTTTATTTTCTGAAGAATTAAAATTCCAAGAACCAACAGGAACCCACGGTGTACCAGATTGTTGTGCTTTTCCAGTTTCATCAATCCAGAGTTTATCTTCGTTGGTTACTTTCCAAGAAGCATCAGATTTAATATAATTACCAGAAATATAAATAGCCGGCAATACTTCCTGATTATAAACTTTAAAAGAAATTTTGTGTTTTCCGGCAGGGACTGCAATTGATTTTGGCTGTCCGTAAATTTGAACGCCATCTAAAAGTAATTGAAAAGGTCCTTCTGAAAAGATTTTCACTTCGTCTGGCTTTGGAATATCTACTTCTGTCTGAAAAGTGACCAAAGCATAAGGACTGTAATATTGCCAAAGCGGTGGAAATACTGCTTCGCGTTCTGTACGTCTTACTTGCATTTTATTACTTAACCAAACTTCAAAATCTCCTGGATACCATATCCATGTCGCTTCTTTTGGTTTTTCCTGTGCTGATGAAAGTGAGCAAGAAAAAAGAGCAACAAAAAGAAGTAAAATTTTAAAAATGGAAAAGCGGTTTAGCATAGTAAGTTTATTTTGGGACTAAAGTTAAGTGTTCTCATCACATTTGACACCCTGTACTATCCTGCTATTTCATAAAAAACAGTACTTTTTGATAATTTTTTAAGGGAAAAATTATGAGTTATCACTTTTTTAGTATTAAAAAAAATGATGTTACAATTTTATGGGACGCGGATGAAAGCGGATTTAATTATTTGCTCTTTTTTGTCATTTCGACGAAGGAGAAATCTCCACGAGAAGCTCTACAAAGATTGGACTTTCGCTGCGGAGTTACTTGCGAAGATTTCTCCTTCGTCGAAATGACAAAGTCTGTGTTATTTTGGATAACTAAAAGAAAAAATCCGTGTTAATCCGCGTCTTTACGAAGTAAATCCGTTTTATCCGCGTTCTAATTTAGGCTTACAATCTAAGCAATCATCCTCTCAGATTCATTTTCATCTTCTAAAATATAATTAGAAGGCGTTTTACCTAAATGTTTTTTAAACATATAAATAAAGGCACTTGTAGTTTCGTAACCTAAATTGAAGGCAATTTCTTTAATGGATTGTTTTTCCCCCAAACGTTTTATGGCTTCTAATAATTTTAAGCGTGTACGCCAGTCGCTGAAGTTCATTCCCAATTCTTTAATAAATAAACGAGATAAAGTTCTGGTGCTCATAAAAGAAAGTTCGGCGTAATATTCTATTGTATTTTTGCTTGAGACATCATTCATTAAAAGTTCAACAACTTTTTGAAGTCTTTCGTGATTGGTTGTTGGCAGGAAGGTTGCACTTGGTTCGATTAAAGCCAATTCGTCCAAGAAAACAGAAATGATTCTTTTTTGTGGTGGAGTCAGATTTCCTTCAACTCCAAAAGAAATGATTTTGAAAACCAGCTGCTTTAAAAACATCGGAATATCAAATGAAAAACTATTTGTTGGCAATCCTTCCATTGCAGACGGATCAATAAAAACGCTGTAGTAATTAACATCTTTTTGAAAAGTAACCTGATGTTCCACTCCGCCTGGAAGCCACAAACCCTGTAACGGATTCACAACCCAAATATGATTGCCCACTACAACGTTCATTACGCCACGTGTTGCATAGATCAACTGACCTCTTGGATGTGAATGCGAAATACACATTTCATTGTTTACCATTTCGGTATAGCCAATAACTGGGATTGAGGAATCTACTTGGTATCCAAAATCCGTGGCCATTCTATATGTCCGATATTGACTATTCATTGTCCAAATATAGCAATTCTGACATTAGTATTCTTTTAATCTTTGCAAAAAATAATACAGCTGTTGTTTTTTAACCTAATTTAAAAATCAAAAAATATCTCATGGACACTATTAAAGCAAATCCTGACATAGTTAAAAAAACCACTTATTCGATCTTATTCATCATCAGTTTTTCTCATTTAATTAATGATCTTTTACAGGCTGTTATCCCTTCTGTTTATCCATTAATTAAAGAAAATTTTAATCTTAGTTTTACCCAAATTGGTATTATTACTTTAACCTATCAAATGGTGGCTTCGATTTTACAGCCGTTTGTGGGAATGTATACCGATAAAAATTCAAAACCGTATTCGCTGATTGTTGGAATGTGTTTTACAATGGTTGGACTTTTTCTGGTTTCGATATCTTCTAGTTTTGTTTACTTATTATTATCAGTGAGTTTAATCGGAATTGGGTCTTCGATTTTTCATCCTGAATCTTCGCGTGTGGCGCATTTGGCTTCGGGCGGAAAAAGAGGTTTGGCACAATCTATTTTTCAATTGGGAGGAAATGCCGGAAGTGCAATCGGACCTTTATTAGCCGCTTTTATCGTTATTCCGCACGGACAATCTTATATCGCTTGGTTTTGTATTATCGCATTAGTTGGTGTTTTTGCTTTGTATAAAATTGCGATTTGGTATACTGCACATTTATCTGAAAGAAATGCGAATAAAGCTTCTCACCAAATAGAGATGCATCATTTGTCAAAAAATCGAGTAATTGCTTCGTTGATTATCTTATTGGTTTTGATTTTCTCTAAGTATTTCTATATGAGCAGTATCACAAGTTATTATACTTTCTTCCTTATAGATAAATTCCACATCACGATTCAGCAGTCACAAGTGTATTTATTCTTGTTTTCGGGCGCTGTTGCTGCAGGAACTTTGATTGGAGGACCAATTGGAGATCGATACGGCAGAAAATATGTAATCTGGGTTTCTATTTTAGGAGTCGCTCCGTTTACTTTAATGTTGCCTTACGTTTCTTTATTCTGGGTTGGAACTTTATCTGTAATCATCGGATTGATTCTTTCTTCTGCATTCTCTGCGATTCTGGTTTATGCAACTGAATTAATGCCCGGAAAAGTCGGACTTGTAGCGGGGCTTTTTTTCGGATTTGCTTTCGGAATGGGAGGTTTAGGTTCTGCTATTTTAGGAAAAATTGCCGATGCTACAAGTATTGAATATGTATTTAAGATTTGTGCGTTTCTGCCTTTGATTGGGGTTATTACTGGATTCTTGCCAAATTTAGAGAAGAAAAAGAAGGTTGAGTAATTTTTTTTATGCCACGAAGTCGCTAAGACGCGAAGTTTTTATAAAAAAATAAGATTTAATTGCGTCCCGATAAATCGGGATGAGAAAAAAAATAAAGCTCAAAAGGCTTTAGCCAAAATATCTACAGTTTGGCTAAAGCCTTTTTCTATTCTTTTTACATAGACCTCCAGTTAAAACTGGAGGCAACTCATAAAATAGCCTTGCTTTATTTGCAATCTTTTTAAAAACATAGCCCGTGGTTTCAACCACGGGAAACGTATTTTGATAAATGTAATGTTATGTATAGCGTCCCCGTGGTTAAAACCACGGGTTATGTTTAAATTGATGATTTTTATTTCGTTTCAATTTCACTATTGGTTGTAATAATGATTTTATTTTGCTGATGTTCAATCGTTACGAAATTCCCGTAATTAAAACCGATTTTCTGAAGCCATTTTCCGCAAAGACGTATTTCTGGAAATATAACGTATCGATGATATGATCTTGCAATATGTTTTGGCTGGATTTTTAGTCGTCTTTTCGCTGATTGTTTCATTATATTTCTGTTTTTACGAAACAAAAATAGTAAAATTAATACTACAAATTATAATTATATATTTTTAAATTATAATTTCATGATGCTTTTGAGTAACATTATTATATTTTTTATTATATTTAAAATGCATCATATTTGCATAATATAGCAATAAATCATCATTGTGTCGAAACTTAAGCTAAATAGAATAAAAGTTGTTTTAGTTGAAAACAACAGAAGTAGTAAGGAATTAGCCAATCATTTAGGCAAAACAGTAGCAACTGTTTCGCGTTGGTGTACAAATGAATATCAGCCTTCTATTGAAACGCTTTATGAGGTTGCTCAATATTTGAAGGTTGATATTCGGGAGTTGTTGGTTTCGACTGGGAAATATTGATAGATTTTAAAACACATTAAGTTTTAAAAAAATTACTTAGATTTAAAATATCTCTTATATACTTTTAACAATCTCATCAGCAAAGAATTTTTACTAGGTAATTTTACATTTGTAATTTTCTTTTTTATTTCTTCATTATTATAATACAATTGTATCCATCCATTTATTCTAACAAGTTTTATCTCGCCAACATCAGATAACCAATGTCTACCAACCCATATTTCATTCTGCATTTCAGAAATTTCAAATAATTCTAATCCATTTTTATCGGGACCAAAGGCTTCGAAAAACATTTTGACTAATGATTCAATCTCTTTAAATGCAGTATATATTTTATTTGGATTGGGAGGAAGCGTACTTAATGTAAAATAAAAATAATCTTCTCCCTTACTAACTGGAACCCAAATTTTGTTGAAAAAATTGAAAAAATATTCATTTGGATAGGCCACTTTTCCAAAATATTGTCCTTCATCATTATTTGTATCATAGAAAATTGGTTTAGTAAAAATTTCAAATAGCAATTTGAAATGATCTAAGATTGAATGATACTTTACATACTCGTTGTAGTATTCTATAAATTCTGCAGGTTTTAAAACTTTTGTTTCTATTGAGAGTTTTTTATATACAGCTTTTGTTTTATGATAATTTTTATCGTCATTAGTTAGATAAAAACTACAAATAGAAGCAAAAGCGGAATGAGATGCGTCATCAGTTGTATTTGTAAATGTATTTTTTTCTTTTTCGGATACTTTAACTTTATCTGATTTGTAACCATGCATATCCAGATAAAGGTATTCATTCATAATATTATCAAACCATTCTGGTGCATTCTTACCTTTTGGCAAATATTCATTAGATTTAAAATTTTCAATTCCTTTCTTTTTATATGAATTGTCAATTAACTCGAATGGGTCTTTATTTTCATTAAAATGCCCACTATTTACACCTATTTTTTGAACTATTTGTCTTAAATCCTTATAACCTTCTGTCTCATTTAAATTATAGTTCATTTTACTAAAGCTATTGAAAAAGCCATTCATTGTAAGATCATCTTTCAATCCTGGAAATATATCATTTAGAATTTTTGCAGATTCTGGATTTTCAAATGCTTCTTTAAAAATAGAGTCTAATTCTAAAGATTTTAGAGTTGTTTTAAAATATTCTAATAATGAATTTAAAGCAGGATCATCGGAATCACTTTTGAATAAATTATCGATCGATAAATCTGAAAAAATATCCGACTCTTCAATTCTACTATCAAGTAATTCTTGTGGATCATATTGGTCCAGAATTATATTTTTACCATCATTAAAGAGACAAAAATCATTCGTTATTTTTGTTATGAATTCTAAATCATCTTGAATTCTTGCTTTCTGTTCTTCATCATCCGAATAACTCCGAAAAATATCACTAATATGTGATGTTGAATATAAACACAAGAATTTATCATTGTTTAAAAGTATAGATAATAATTCTGGAAAGTGGTTACTTCTCATTCCTGACATTATATTCCAATCAACATATATTTTAATCATATTTAATTTTTATTTCTTTGAAATTCATATAAATATACGAACAATTTTAAAAAATATATTTTAAACATAAACACAAAAAACGCTTCCTATTATTAGGAAGCGTATTTCTATAATATAAGTTTGATAACTATTCTAATTCCCATTAAAAACCAAATACAAAACCAAAATCACCAACCCCAACAACCCAAACAAAAGTTTCACCTTTTTACTAGTTTTAGGAATATCCCTTTCATCAGAAAAATTAACTTCAGGATTTTTATCAGTTAAAGAAATAATAACTGCTGTAATTAAAAGCACAGCAAAAATGTAAAACGAAATCAATAAAAAGTGAGGCCAAACTGGATATTTATCGGCAGGGAAAATCCATAGATACAAAACCCCAACAAACAAACTAAAAGCAGAACCCCAAGAAAGTGTTGCATTTACCGCTTTTTTTGTAGTGCGTTTCCAGAAAACACTCAAAAGGAAAACAACAGATAACGAAGGCGCCAAGAAACCTAAAACCGCCTGAAAAATGTTGAATAAATTCTGTCCCTTAATATTATCAATCGCAACAGCAATCAGAATCGCAAAAACACATCCAGCAGCAATTGTTAATCGGCCAATTTTAATTTGATCTTGAATCGTCGCCGTTGGATTTATTTTCTTTACATAAATATCATTCGTAAAAACGGTGCTCAAAGCGTTTAAAGAAGAACCAATTGTTCCCACCAAAACCGCAATCATCACACAGATTACCAAACCGTTCATTCCGCTTGGGAAAAGATTCGTAACCATTGTCATATAAGCTAAATCAGAATTGCTTCCTAATTCGGGATATAACGCATAACACAAAATTCCGGAAAGAATAAACAACGGCAAAGCCATAACTTTTAACCATCCAATAAAGTTCACACCCAATTGTCCCTGTTCCAGATTTTTAGCCCCCAAAACACTCTGCACCATCGATTGATCGGTACAGAAAAAAGCAACTGCAGCTACAGGATAACCTAATAAAATTGCAGGCCACGGATAATGCGCATCGTTTGCAGGTTGTATTAAATTCCAAAAATTAGAAGGTGTTTTGGCAATTAAAACATCGATTCCGCCTAGCTTTTGTAAACCTAAAAAAGAAAGCGTCAATGAAACCACAATCAGCAAAATCATCTGAAAAACATTCACTTTTGCAATCGCTTTTAATCCTCCGGCAAACGTAAATATTCCTGAGAAAATCACTAAAACGGTAACACTCTGCCACATCGGGATTCCTAAAATCTGACGCACTAAAACACCTCCGCTGAATAATCCTAAAGACAGCCAGCTTACTAATATTTTTACCAAAGCATACCAAGCCAAAATATTCTGCGTACTGTCGCCGTAGCGTTTTCCCATATATTCGGGCATAGTGCTTACTTTACTCGCAATATATCTCGGTGCAAAAACCATCGCCAAAAGCAGTAAAAAAACAAAAGCGTACCATTCGAAATTTCCCGCTACAATTCCCGTAGCGTAACCAATACTCGCAAAAGCCAATAATGACGAAGGACCAACGTTGGTTCCCCACATATTAAATCCGATGCTGTACCAGTTTAATGAATTTCCGGCCAGAAAAAGCGTTTCGTTTTTCTTTCTCTGTTTCATACTTACCACATATCCAATGACCAATAAAGCCACTAAATAACCCGCAACAATTAAAAAATCGAGCGTGGTTAATTTATCGTAAATACTGTTCATAGTCCGTATTCGTTAAGAATATCGGCAATTTTAACCGGCATTCCAGTTTGCAAAGATTTATCCATTGCTTGCAATAAAGCGACTGTTCCAATTCCTTCTTCCATGTTTGGATATGCTTCAAAACCTTGCTCGATACTGTCTGCAAAATATTCTAAATAATTCTGATATTCCCCGCCATGATGACTTTGTCCTTCAAAACGGAAATAATATTTTATCGTGCTATCGCCCCAAGTAATTACTTTTTCTTCGCCCGTTTTATCTGTAACGGCATAACGCAATTCGTGATAATCGGCCTGACTTGCTCCCTCTGTAGCACGCAGAATCGTACTCATTCCGCTGTCACGTTGTGCTGGCTGAGTTGGCGAAGTATAAACACCGCTTACTCGTGCAATTCTTCCATCGGTTGCTTTAAAGATAAAATGCATTGTATCTTCATTCTTCAATCCTGCATTTTGTCCGTTACTGCTGATCATTCCGTAACCCATTACTTCCTGAATATTTGGCAAATACCATCTGATGAAATCTACAGGATGACTCAAACCTCCATACAGCCATTTAAACGATTGCAAAAGCGACCATTCTTTCTTTAAAAACCATCTGTGATCGGCATGATATTGGGCTTCAATCGTAATCAAATCTCCAATTAAACCTGCTTCAAAATCAGCTCTTTGTCTTTTTGCTGGTTCGAAGAAACGGGAACTTTGCCCAATAAAAACTTTCTTTCCAGTTGATTTACTTAATTCTAAAAGCTCTTTTGCATCCGAAAGATCATCAATAAACGGTTTTGTACAAACAACATGTTTTCCACTTAACAAAGCTTGTTTTACATGTTGTGCATGAAGATGATCGGGTGTATAAATTGCGATAATATCAATTGACGCATCGTTTAATAAATCGTCGTAATTGGTTGTGTACGAATGAAAATCGAATTCTTTTGCTCGTTGTTTACACAATTCTTCGTTTCGGTCGCATATTTTAACAAGTTTTAGTTTTGAACTTTCGATTGCAGCCGACATTGTGCTTCGTCCTTCTCCAAGTCCTAGAATGGCTATTTTTAACATGAGGTGTGGTTATTTTAGATTGTTGATTTTAGGTTTTAGATTTTTTTTCTTGCCACAGATTAAAAGGATTTTCACAGATTAGAAAAAATCTTTTTAATCCTTTTAATCTGTGGCAAAATATTTCTCAACGTAAACCCGACAGGTTTTAAAAACCTGTCGGGTTTATTGCAACGTATTATTTTTTTGCTTCTATTTCTACTTTGTTTAAGAAAATCCAAGTCTCGTCTGGTTTTGCGCCTTCAATTCCCGATTGGTATTTTTTCATTAAGGCGTTCCAATCGTCTACACGAGGATTATTTTCAGTTGTTTTTGGATTTAGTTTATCCAGATTTTCTCCTTTCGGAATACTGATTACCAAAATTAATTGCCTGTCTTTTTTGAAAACCTGCAATTGCTGAAAATCGGCATTACAGAAACCCTTGGCTACTTCTGGCCATTTTTCAAATTGTGTTTTATGATACTCCACATATTCTTTTTGCCCTTTTTCATCAGCAGGAAGATTCGCTGTCAACACAATATTTTCCCAATCTGATGCTGGTTTTGAATCTTTACATCTTTCGAAGTTTTGGAAATCGTAAACCAAATCTTCATAGATTTTAATTTCTAAAGAAGGAAAAGCGCCTGCCAGTTTTCGTTTCGTTCTTTCCGGCTGATTCATTTTTCCGTAAATCACCAAATGATTTTTCCATTGGTACAATTCCTGACCTACAATTCTAAAACCTGTTAAAGTCGATTTGATTTTTTCGATATCAAAATCAGAACCTATCAATTCGATCGCATATGGTTTTGGCATTTCCTGCAATCCCCATTTTTCATCGATTACAACTTCTTTTTCTAAATCTTTATAAGGCGCTCTAATTCCCGCAGCATCTTTAATTTTATCACTTACATACGGATCATTGTGTTCCCAGATATTTCCTTTTGGACCGTTATGGTTTTTAAGGATTTTCTTTTCGGCAATCCAATTGTTTTTAATCGTAAAACCTTCGCTTCCTTCATCGGTATACAAATACATCCATAAAAACGGATCGTGTGCATACGGACTATTGTAAACTTTGTCTATATAATTTTCTTCTATTCGGCTGTTTGGCTGAGCCGAAAGCGTATAAATTCCAGCCACATCATGTAAATGTTTGGCATAATGATGGATTTTATTACCCAGAATTTTATTGTTCTGCATCACGTTTGGCGTATGTGTCCAACCCCAGCCCATCGCCATTCCAGAATACGATACATCCGAAATTTCGTTGTGTTCAATGGTTATATTTCGAACAAAACCTGCACTAATTCCTAAAGTTCCCCAATCTTCATTGGTTACATTGGTGATTAAATTATCCGAAATCACTTCATCAGAACACATTTCTCTTTCATCCTTTATGATTAAGGGCAAATGCGCTTCAAAAGCTTCTTCAGAAAAAATTCCAACGTTGATGGCACTTCCGCCGATATCTTTAAACAAATTTCCTTTTACAGTATTGTGATTTGTTCCTTTATTTAAATCTAAACCAGTCGAAGCCAAGTGCTCAAAACGACAGGATTCAAACTGAATATTATTGGCATAATTTACTTCAACGGCAGAGCGTGGTCTTCCCACCCAAGCCTGATTTTCTAAATTTGCCTGATTTGGCGTTCCCGGCTGTTTCAATTTATAAGCATCTAACAAATACAAACCTGACTGCAACGGCACATGACCTTGCTGTGAAGGACGAAGCCAGTTGCTGTACTGAAATGAAATTCCTTTAAATCTAAAATGACTCACAGGAGAATCAATTGTTCCTTTTACTTCAACTAGATTTTCTAAAACTGGAGCCGTAACGGTAACCGAATTAATATCTTCTCCAGCTCTTGGAATATAATAGATTTTAGCATTTTTCTTGTCCAAATACCATTCTCCCGGTTCATTTAAAAGCGAAAAAGCATTGTTTAAGAAATAAGCTGAGTTTCCGTTGTTTTTAGAAATCCACGGCGCTGGCCACGGATGTTCACTTTGAATACGGCTTTCTGGTTCTTCAAACGAAAGTCTGGCACTGTCTTTTTGTACTTCAATATTTTTAATTCGAAGATTCGCAATCGACCACCATTGTACGATAAACATTTCCATTCCCGGTTCGAACTTAACCGACTTGTCTTTAAACGGAATCCAGCAGGTTTGCGATTCATGATCCCAAGACAAAATTCTGTCCATTGCATTTCCTGCGGTATTTTTGGCTCTAACGGCTTTTTTTCCGTTTACCCATAATTGTCTGTAATTGATTAAACTTCCTGCTTTTTTAGGAGCATTTGCCACCCAAACTGATCCTTTTTTCAAGCCGTTGATAACCGTTGTCGATTTTGTCCAATTTTTGATTTCGATTCCACCGCTTATGATGGGTCTTGCATTAACATCTGCTTCAATTGTTGTAGGGCTTTCTGCTGTTCCAGAATCTTCTGGGCGAACAAATAATGGTTCGTCTAAATAATACGTTCCGTTCATTACTATGATTCGAATTCCGTCTTTTATAGATGGATCTTTTAAACGACGAAGTTCTCTCGCTTTTCGCATTGCCATGTGAACTGTTGCCAGCGGATTTGATTTTGTTCCGAGGTTCGAATCTTTTCCTGATGGTGAAACCCAAATTTCAGCTCCATTTGCCGAAAACAGAGTGAATACCATTAAAAAAACGACTAGTAATTTGTTGAAAGGAATTAAACGCATTATTTTCTTTTTTTCATCATTAAACTTATCAAGAACTAAATTTAAAATACTAAATATTTTATATTCCGATTATTTTTAACAATTAAATTAAATATACGGCACAATTTAATCGAACATAAACAACTATGCATCCTGTACCCTCCTGTAATCTTGACGAACATTCAGTTTTATAGATTAAATATGGAAAATTGACTTTTAAATATTCTTTCGTTTCGCATTCGAAAAAAGTTAAATTCTCAAAAAATCTGTGATAAACTTATCAAAATTGTCGTTTCATAATATTTTTTTAATAGATTTGTGTAATCGATTACATTTTTGAATTAAAATTTATAAAACAGTATTTTTATTCATTAAATAAAAAATTAACACATAAAAAACTGACTTAGCATTCCAACAAATAATAACCACAATAAAAAATTAGAATGAAAACTAGCCGAATTAACCTTGTTTGCACCGTTATAACCATTTTAATAACGAGTATATCTACTACAGGTTTTGCTCAAAAATTAAATGTTTACAAAAACATTGAATTTAAAATGGTAAAAATTAATGAGCCTAAAATCCCTAAAAGAAGCGTAAACATAAAAGATTTTGGCGCAGTAAATGGTGGTTATGTTTTAAATACTAAGGCTTTCGCCGATGCTATTGAAGCTGTTTCAAAAAAAGGCGGAGGAAAGGTTATTATTCCGCCTGGAATCTGGCTTACAGGGCCAATTATCCTAAAAAGCAATATTGAATTACATGCTCAAAAAGGGGCTTTAATCAAATTTTCTACAGATAAAAGTTTATATCCCATTATTGAAACCAGTTTTGAAGGTTTGAATACTTGGCGTTGTATCTCACCTATTTATGGCAAAAACTTAGAGAATGTTGCCTTTACAGGAAATGGGGTTTGGGACGGTTCTGGTGAAGCTTGGCGACAAGTTAAAAAAAGTAAATTGACCGATGAACAATGGAAGAAATTTGTAGCTTCGGGTGGAGTTTTAAATGAAAAGAAAGACAGCTGGTATCCTTCTGAACAATATTTAAAAGGCGCTAAAGGTGCAGATCAAAATGTTCGCCCTGATTTAAAAACTAAAGAAGATTTTGAAGCTATTCACGATTTTCTTCGTCCGGTTTTAGTAAGTATTCAAAATAGTAAAAGAGTTTTGTTTGACGGACCTGTTTTTCAAAATTCTCCAGCGTGGAATATCCATCCATTAATGGTTGATGAATTAGTTGTGCGCAATGTAACGGTTCGTAATCCTTGGTATTCTCAAAATGGCGACGGACTTGATGTGGAATCCTGCAAAAATGTTTTGATCGAAAATTCAAGTTTTGATGTTGGTGATGATGCTATCTGTATTAAATCTGGCAAAGATAAAGATGGACGCGAAAGAGGTATTCCGTGCGAAAATATTATCGTAAGAAACAACATTGTATATCACGGACACGGCGGTGTAACAGTTGGGAGTGAAATGTCTGGCGGTGTAAAAAATCTCCATGTTTCAAACTGTACTTTTATGGGAACTGACGTTGGTTTGCGTTTTAAAAGTACTCGCGGACGCGGCGGAATTGTGGAGAACATTTATATCTCGGATATTTTTATGACTGATATTCCGTCTCAGGCAATTTCCTTTGATTTATATTATGGAGGAAAATCGATCGCCGAAACTTTGGCCGAAGGCGGAAATACTGTGAGTACAAAAGCGATTCCGGTAAACGAAGAAACGCCTCAGTTTAAAAATATTTCCATCAAAAATATTACAATTAAAGGCGCACAGCAAGCGGTATTTTTACAAGGTCTTCCCGAAATGAATTTAGAAAATATCGAAATCTCAAACTTAACCGTTACAGCAGAAAAAGGATTTTCAATTATTGATGCAAATGGAATCAAAATCAACAATGCGAAACTAGATATTAAAGAGAGTACTATATTCGAAATTTACAATGCAAAAAATATGTCTTTAAAAGATGTTGAGTTCAATTCTACATCTGCCAAAGCTGTAAATATCAATGGTGAAGGAAACGCTAATATCGAATTGGTTTCTTCTAGAAATCTAGATTTTTCTAAAACAACGACGCTTGGAAATGATGTTCCAAAAGGAGCTGTAAAATTTTAATCCCAATTTCAAAAATGAATTTTATCAATAGTTCAAAAGCAGTTGTTTTAAGTCTGTGTGCTTTTTCGTTTCTACATTCGAATGCACAAAATAACAAAGAGGAAAAATCAGAAATCAGTACAAAACCTTTTACAGATGGAACCAATCATTGGTATCACATTAAAGATGCCTTCAATATTGTAAATCCGGTTCCGAATCAGCCTCAATATGCTGAAACGGATTATGCGAAAATTGCTGATAATATTTTGCTTTTTCAGCGTAATAATGGCGGATGGCCAAAGAATTACGATATGAAAGCAATTCTAACTCCAAAGCAAATCGATACGGTTATTAAAACAAAACCAATTCTGCATACAACTTTTGACAATGAAACAACTTACACACATGTCAATTATCTGGCTCAGGTTTATACTTTGACCAAAGACGCTAAATATAAAGACGGTGCGTTAAAAGGAATTGATTTTATTTTGGAAGCACAATATGGTAACGGTGGCTGGCCTCAATATTTTCCTTTAGAAAAAGGTTACAGCCGACATATTACGTTTAATGACGGCGCTTATATGGGCATTATGAATCTTTTAAAAAAGATTGTAAACAATGATCCTGATTTTGCTTTTATCGACCCTAAAATCAGAAAAAAAGTAACAGCATCGTACGAAAAAGGCATTACCTGTATTTTAAAAATGCAGATTAAAGACGATGGAAAACTAACGGCCTGGTGTCAGCAGCATGATGAAATTACACTTTTACCTGCGTGGGCACGAAAGTTTGAACCGCCAAGTATCTGCAATGCCGAAAGTGTTGATGTTGTGCTATTTTTAATGGCATTCGACAATCCGAATGAGAAGATAATTAACTCGGTGCAAAGTGCTGTAAAATGGTTTCAGGATTCTAAAATATACAATACCAGAGTTGAAAGTTTTAAAGCTCCGGAAATGGAATCTAAATATAAAAAAATCACCAACGATGTACGCATCGTAACCGATTCAACAGCTCCGCCAATCTGGACGAGATATTATGAATTAGGAACTCATAAACCTTTATTCTGCGATAGAGACAGTCAGTTTTTGTATTCTTTGGCAGAAGTAAGCCGAGAGCGCAGAAGCGGTTATGCGTGGTATACTGATAAACCTGAAAAGGTTTTGAAGAAATATGCGGCCTGGCAGAAGAAATGGGATTCTGGGAATGATGTTTTGAAGAATTAGGGATGTCATTGCGAGGAACGAAGCAATCTCATTAGAATAATCTACAACGAGAATCGCCAATCTTTGCAGAAGTTCTAGTGCGATTTCTCCTTTCGGTCGAAATGACAAACCAGCACCCTATCTTCAACATAGCCCGTGGTTTCAAACACGGGAACACAATACGAAGCGTGATAATATTACGTCCCCGTGGTTGAAACCACGGGCTATATTCGACAAGTTTATGAGTGAAAATCTTTGTCAAAGTTTTGAACTTTGACAAAGAAAAAAAATCTGTGAAAATCATTTTAATCTGTGGCAAAAAATCTCTTAGAGATTATAAAAAGCAAACGCATTTTCAAACCAAATCTTATTTTGATCTTCGATAGAAAACTTCAAAATATAATCTTCTAAAGTTTTTACAACCTCTTTATAATCAGAAGCTACGTTTAGAACCGGCCAATCTGAACCGTATAGTATTTTATCTGTTGAGAAATTCTCAAAAATCACATCTAAATATGGTTTTAAATCTTCTGGTTTCCAGTTTTTCCAATCGGCTTCTGTGACCATCCCGGAGACTTTACACCATACATTGTCGTATTTTGCGATTTCTTCGATTCCCTTTTTCCAGGAATCAATATTGCCTGATTTAATATCAGGTTTCGCAATATGATCAATCACAAACTTTTGGTCTGGAAAATCTCTTACCAAACTTATCGCAGCCGGTAACTGACGATGAAAAATCAGAATATCGTACCTAAAATTAAACTCTTTTAAAGCAGAAATTCCGTTTCGAAAATCTTCTCTAAACATAAAATCATCGGCTTCACCTTGTACAACGTGTCGGAATCCTTTAATTGTTTTATTCGAAGAAAAATGAAGTAAACGTTCTGATATATTATCTGCACGAAGATCAACCCAGCCTACAATTCCTTTTATAAAATCATTTTTTGAAGCCAAATCTGCAAGGAAATTGGTTTCGTCCTCAGACTGACTTGACTGAACCGCTACACAACCCGAAAATTTGTTTTCTTTAAGCAAAGGCAGTAAATCTTCCGGCAGGAAATCACTTTGAATTTTCGACATACTTTCATCAATCCAGCTGTCTCTAACAGGATCAAATATCCAAAAATGCTGATGAGAATCAATTCGGTTATTCATCCTGAATTAGTTAATATCGTTGATTAAAGCACGATCTAAATGCACGTAACCGCCATCAACAAAAACAAATTGTCCTGTAGTATGCGAAGAACGATCAGAAATAATGAAAAGCGCCGTATCTGCAATTTCTTCTGTTTTGGTCATTCTGCCTTCAAACGGAATACTTTTATTGATTTTCTTTAAAACGGTTTCTCCATCTGCCAATGTTTTAATCCAGTCTTCGTACGCCGGAGTATAACTTTCTGCAATAATAATCGCATTCGAACGGATTCCAAATTGAATTAAATCTACTGCCCATTCTCTTGTGAGTCCTAAAACTCCGCCTTTTGCAGCAGCGTAACCAGAAGTTCCTCCTTGCCCTGTTAAAGCTACTTTTGAACCAATATTTAAGATATTTCCTTTTGATTCTTTTAAGTACGGAAGCGCGTATTTAACCAGCAAAAAGTAACTCACGACATTTAATTTCAAAGAATCCATAAATTCCTCATAAGAAGCATCTAATCCTGCACCGTCATTTACACCAACATTGTTGATAACAGCGTCGATTTTTCCGTATTTTGCTACGATTGTTTTAACCGCATTTTCGATTTCTACAGGATCAGTAACGTCGGTCTGCACAAATAAAGAATCTATTCCTCTTTTTTGGAAAGCTTCCGCGTAAGCGAAACCCCTTGCATTTCTGTCTACCAAAACCGGAATCGCACCTTCATCTGCAATTCGATTAATAATTGTTTCTCCAATACTGCCTTCCTTTCCAGCCGAACCGGAAACGACAACAATCTTATTTTTTAAATTTAAATCCATTTTTGTGGTTATTAAAGTTTAATAGTAGTTAGGTTTTTTAAACACATAGAAACATAGATTTTGATACTTAATAAAAGGCGTTTCACTTGCATCAACACACATAGCTATGTGTTAAGAAACTAGTTTCTTTTTTACTCTCTTTTACGAACAAAAAAATCTATGTTTCTATGTGTTTATTTTTTCTCATTTTTGTCATCCTGACGAAGGAAGGATCTTCGCAAGAAACTCCTTCTAGAAATTCGCCAATCTTTGTAGAGTTTCTCGTGGAGATTCCTCGTTCCTCGGAATGACAAACTGTGGCGTAAAATTTTTAACTATAATCTTATTCTATCTCAATTAACGCTTTGATTACATTATTTTTAGGATCAATTAATTGTCCGAAATCAGTAATCATTTCTGAGAAACTAGTTCTGTGCGTAATGTATTTTTTAGGATCTATTTTGCCTTCTTTCAAACATTTCATTACATATTCGAAGTCTTCAATAGTCGCATTTCTGCTGCTCATTAAAGTAGATTCTCTTTTATGGAAATCAGGATGACTGAAACTCAATTCACCTTTTTGAAGCCCAACTAAAACAAATCTTCCGCCATGCGAAATATAATTGAAAGCGCTGTTCATTACTTTTTGATTTCCAGTCGCATCGATCACTACATTCGCCATATCACCGTTTGTTAATTCAGCTAATTTAGCCGCTACATCATCATTTAGCGGATTGATGGTTTCATCAGCATTTAATTCTGTTTTACAGAAATTTAATCGGTAATCGTTGATATCCATTACGATAACTTTTGCACCCGCAATTTTAGCAAATTGAATCAATCCAATTCCAATTGGTCCTGCTCCCATTACCAAAACCGTATCAGTTGACTTAACAGCCGCTCTTCGTACTCCGTGCGCTGCAATTGCCAATGGTTCAACCAAAGCCAGTTCATCATAATCTAATCCCTGACCGTGAAGTAAATACTGCTCTGGAATCGTTACATATTCAGCCATTCCGCCGTCAATGTGTACTCCAAAAACTTTGATATTTACACAGCAGTTTGTTAATCCGTTTCGGCAGGCAACGCAAGTTCCGCAGTTGAAATACGGAATAAAAGTTACTTTATCGCCCGGTTTAAAACCTGCTGCATTTCCTTTTACATATTCTGCAGCCAGTTCGTGGCCTAAAATTCTGGGATATTCAAAATACGGCTGCGTTCCGCCAAAAGCGTGGATATCAGTGCCGCAGATTCCAATTCTTTTTATTTTTAAGAGAACTTCACCGTCTTTTGGTTCGGGAATTTCTTTTTCTTTTAATTTAAATTCCTGCGGCTTTTCGCATACAATAAATTTCATCTTTGATTTTTTTAAAATACTCGTAGAACACAATTCGTGAAATTTTATTTAACACATAGAAACATAGATTTTTTCTTTTTAAACAAGAAGACAAAATAAATGATACATCATTTACACATAGTCCCGAAGCTTCGGGATTTGTTATTGAAAGTGAAACGCCTTTTTTTGAGTATCGAATATCTATGTCTCTATGTGTTAAAAAAATTATACTCAACGAGTTAATAATTACTTTTTATATGCAACTGCAGTCTGCTTACTTGTACCCAAACCTTCAATTCCAAGTTCTACAACATCGCCTGCTTTTAAGTAAATTGGATCTGGTTTAATACCCAAACCAACTCCCGGAGGCGTTCCTGTACTAATAATATCGCCCGGAAGCAAAGTCATAAACTGACTTAAATAATGTACTAAATACGGAATTTTGAAAACCAAATTCAACGTGTTGCTGTCTTGGTATTTTTTACCGTTTACACTCAGCCACATCGATAAATTATCAACATCTTTTACTTCATCTTTCGTAGCCAAAAATGGTCCAAGAGGCGCAAATGTATCGCATCCTTTTCCTTTTGCCCATTGTCCGCCGCGCTCAATTTGAAATTCTCTTTCGCTGTAATCATTCAATAATGCATAACCAGCAACGTAGTCTAAAGCTTCTGCTTCTTCAACATAACTTGCTTTTTTGCCTACAACAAATGCTAACTCCACTTCCCAGTCGGTTTTTACGCTGTTTTTCGGAATAATTACATCATCATCCGGACCGCATAAAGAAGTCGTTGATTTAAAAAAGATGATTGGCTCTGTTGGAATTGGAGCACCAGTTTCTTTACAGTGATCCACATAATTTAATCCAATACAGATTATTTTTGAAGGTCTTGCAACCGGAGATCCCAAACGTACACTGGCATCAACTTCTGGTAAAGAAGGATTGCTTTCTAATGCTTTTTGTAATATTTCTAAACCATTATCTTCAAAAAAGCTTTCGTTAAAGTCTGAAACGATAGAAGAAACATCATATCTTTTTTCATTAATTAAAACTCCTGGTTTTTCTTTTCCGATTTCTCCAAAACGTATTAATTTCATTGTATTCTTATTTTTAGGTTATTTTTTAAAAGTTGCTAAGATGCTGAGATTCTAAGATACTGAGCTTTTTCTTAGAGTTTTAACATCTTAGAATCTCAGTATCTAATTGTTTAATTTAATAAATCCTCCGTCGATTGGGTAATCGCATCCGGTGATGAATCCGGCTTCTTCGCTGCATAAGTATAAAGCCAAAGCAGCAATTTCGTCTGGTTTTCCCATACGGCCTATTGGCTGTGATTTAGACAATTTTTCGAACATTTCTTCTTCTTTTCCTGCGTAATTTTTAGAGATGAATCCATCAACAAAAGGCGTGTGAACCCTTGCCGGAGAAATAGAATTACATCTGATATTTTCATTTAAATAATCTCTTGCTACAGATAAAGTCATTGCCATTACAGCTCCTTTTGCAGTTGAATAAGCAAATCGGTCAGAGATTCCAACCCACGCCGCAATTGACGCCATGTTTAAAATCACACCACCACCTGAAAGCCTAAATTGTGGAATCGCGGCAAACAAACAGTTGTAAACTCCTTTTACATTTACGTCCATTACACGGTCAAAATCCGCTTCAGAAGTTGTGTCAACTTTACCAACATTAGCGATTCCGGCATTGTTGATTAAGATATTAATGTTTCCTATTTTTTCAAAAGTCGCTTTAACATCAGCTTGACTGGAAACATTACACGAATACGAAAACACATTTCCTCCTGCATTTTTAATTTCGTCAACAGCATACTGCGCACTTTCAATAGATAAATCAATAATATGAACTTCTGCTCCCTGTTTGGCAAACAAGACTGCAATTGCTCTTCCAATCCCGCTTCCGCCTCCTGTTATGACTGCTTTTTTACTTTGTAATGAAAACATTTTAATATAATTTAATATTTAAGAATCTCAATTAATGGAACCAATAATGTGGTTAATTTAATAAATGTAAAAAACACAATTACAAATGTAATCGATTAAATATAATTTTGCATTTTATTTTTCTACTAATATAATAAAATGATCATTCTTTAATAAATTATAACATTTTTTATTTGCTTTGTAAAAAAATATGCCTTGTTCAAAACTTTTGATAAAAAAATCAATGTAAAAAGTTACATTTTCTTGCTCAATTCAATCTAATTCCTAATTTTGTAATTGTGTTTTTTACATTTATTATTTTCCAAATACATAATTCAAGAAAAATGGCAGTATTAAAAGGCATAACGTGGAACCATACAAGAGGTTTATTACCAATGGTTGCAACGGCACAACGCTTTACCGAGTTAAATCCTGATATCGAAATTACCTGGGAGAAGAGAAGTTTACAAGAATTTGCAGATGCTTCGATCGAAGATTTAGCAAAACGATTTGATTTGTTGGTTATCGATCATCCATGGACTGGTTTTGGAGCACATACAAATGCTATCCTCCCACTCTCAGATTATCTGCCTGCCAATTATATTAAAGATCAGGAAATAAATACCGTAGGTAAATCATACGGAAGTTATGTTTTCAGTAATAAATTATGGGCTTTGCCAATTGATGCCGCGACTCCGGTTGCTGCTGCACGTTTGGATATTTTAGAAAAAAAGGGACTTGAAGTGCCTCAGACATACAATGAATTATTGGCTTTAGCCAAAAAAGGATTAGTCGCATTTGCCGGAATACCGGTTGATGTTTTAATGACTTTTTATATGTTTTGCTGTAGTTTAAGCGAAGCTCCGTTTCAGTCTGAAGAAAAAGTTATTTCTGTAGAAACAGGAAAAAAAGCTTTACAGATGTTTCGAGAATTGGCACAATTAATTGATCCGGCAAATTTTAACCGAAACCCAATTCAGGTTTACGAAGCAATGGTTAATACCGATGAAATTGCCTACTGCCCTTTTGCTTACGGATATTCTAATTATTCAAGAGCCGGATACAGTAAAAACCTGCTTCATTTTTATGATTTGGTTAAGCTGAATAATGCGCCTATGATAAGTTCTCTGGGCGGTACAGGATTAGCGGTTTCATCTTTCAGTAAACATATTCCCGAAGCAATTCGTTATGCTGAATTTACAGGTTCATCTCAAGTACAGCAGAATATTTTTGCTGACAACGGAGGGCAGCCGGGACATTTGCAAGCCTGGAAAAATGACCGAATCAATTCAATAACAAACAATTATTTCAAAAATACTTTACCAGCTTTAGAAAGAGCTTTTCTACGACCAAGATATTCCGGACACATGTATTTTCAGGATCATGCAGGCGATGTAGTTCGTGATTATTTAATAAATGGAGGCGATGAAGAACTTGTTTTAGATGCATTGAATGGACTTTATGCTAAATCTTTAAAACTGCAAAATTCATGAAACCATTAGAAGGATTAATTGTATTAGAGTTCTGCCAGTTTTTGGCGGGTCCTTCTGCCGGATTAAAGTTAGCCGATTTAGGCGCAAGAGCTATTAAAATTGAACGTCCTATAAAAGGCGAAGCGTGCCGACAATTAAGCATTAAAGATCTTTTTGTTGACGACAGCAGTCTTTTGTTCCATACAATTAATAGAAATAAAGAATCTTTTGCAGCCGATTTAAAAAATCCAGACGATTTGGTTTTAATCAAAAAACTAATCGAAAAGGCCGATATTATGACGCATAATTTCAGACCGGGCGTGATGGAAAAAATCGGTTTAGATTATTTTACAACGCTTACCATAAATCCGAAGATAATATACGGAACTATAGCAGGTTACGGCGATAAAGGTCCTTGGGCAAAAAAACCGGGACAGGATTTGCTTTTGCAGTCCCTTTCGGGTTTAAGCTGGCTTAGCGGCCGAAAAAGTCAGGGACCTGTTCCTTTTGGTTTGGCTGTCGCCGATTTAATGTGCGGGAATCATTTTGTGCAAGGGATTTTAGCGGCATTATTAAAAAGAGCCAAAACCGGAAAAGGTGTTTTGGTTGAAGTGAGTTTACTGGAATCTATTTTAGATGTTCAGTTTGAAGCGATTACTTCTTTCTTAAACGATGGCGGGCAACAACCGGAAAGAGGCGATATTAAAGGAAGTGCACACGCTTTTTTAAGTGCGCCTTACGGAGTTTACAAAACACAAGACGATTATATTTCGCTGGCAATGGGCGATTTACTTTTCATAGGAAATACGCTTGGAGTCGATTTAAATCAATATGCTGACAAACATCTTTGGTTTGAAAAAAGAGACGAAATCAGAATTCTTTTAGCCGATAAATTAGCCGAACAAAAAGCAGATTATTGGTTAGGATTACTTCAAAAAAAAGGTATCTGGGCAGGAAAAGTTTTGAATTACGAAACTTTGGATCAACAGCCTTTTGTGAAAGAATTACAATTAAAACAAACCGTAAAAAATTCAGACGGAAAAACTTTGGTTACAACCCGAAGTCCTATTCAGCTTGACGGCAAAATTTTAAGCAGTACAAAAGCAGCACCTAAAGTGGGCGAAGATAATTTAGCAATACATCAACAATTTTTAAACGAGTAGAATGAAACCTTTAGAAGATTATTTAATAATAGATTTTAGTCAGTTTCTTTCGGGTCCGTCGGCGAGTCTTCGCTTGGCCGATTTGGGCGCACGCGTTATAAAAATTGAAAAACCGGGAACTGGTGATATTTGCAGAACCTTATATACTTCTGACTTAATCATGAACGGCGAATCGTCTGTTTTTCATACCATAAACAGAAATAAAGAATCGTTTGCCATTGATTTTAAACAGCCAGAGGAACTTCAAAAATTAAAAAAATTACTGGCTAAAGCCGATGTTGTCATGCATAATTTCAGACCGGGCGTTATGGAACGCATTGGTTTAAGTTATGATGATGTAAAAGCGATAAATCCAACGGTAGTTTACGCTTCGATTTCTGGTTTCGGGAATCATCCAGAACTTAAAGATTTACCAGGACAAGATTTGTTACTACAATCTTTAACGGCTTTAACCTGGCTGAGCGGTAATCAGGAAGACGGCCCGGTACCAATGGGATTATCGATTGTAGATATGCTTGCGGGCGCACATTTAGCACAAGGAATTTTAGCGGCTTTATATCGAAAAGCAACACAAAATATAGGCGGAACGGTTCAGGTAAGTATGCTTGAATCTGCTTTTGATTTTCAGTTTGAAACGATTACTACTTTCTTTAATGATGGCGGAGAATTACCCGTTAGAACTAAAACTAATAATGCTCACGCTTATTTAGGCGCGCCATACGGAATTTATCAAACTAAAAATGGTTATCTGGCTTTGGCAATGGGATCGATTCCGGTTTTAGCTTCACTGTTGAAATGTGATGAATTATTACAATTTCCAGAGAATAAATTTACGCTAAGAGACGAAATAAAAAATATCCTGGCTTCTCACCTATTGACACAGGAAACACAGTTTTGGCTGGATATTTTAGAACCTGCTGACATTTGGTGTGCGGGAGTTTTAAACTACGAACAGCTCTTCAAAGAAGATGGTTTTAAAGTTTTGGAATTTACGCAACAAGTTGAAATGCTCGACGGCTATACGTATAAAACTACAAGATGTCCTATAAAAATTGATGGTCAATATTTTACATCTGATAAAGGTTCTCCAAAATTAGGACAAGATAACGAGCGAATTATAAAAGAATTTATAGCATAAGTATGGACAAATTCAGAATCGCTGTTAGAAAATTTTCTCCTTTTGAAAGTACGCTGCAAAAGCTGTGGGACGCATTTTGCCTGAAAAACAATATTGAGATTGAGGTTGAAATGGTTCCGCTGGAACTGCACGATCTTTATGAAGAAACCATCGTCAATAAAGGTTTAAAAAACGGAAAATGGGATATAGCACACTTAAATACCGATTGGATTTTTGATGCCGCAAATGAAAGAGCTGTTCTGGATTTAACTTCTTTTATCAATCAAAATCCGCCGCAGGATTATCCTGAAGGCTGGCATCAATCGTTATTAAATCTGCAGCAGATTAATGGCGGAACTTACGGACTTCCGTTTCACGATGGACCTGAATGTTTGATTTACAGAAAAGATTTATTTGAAGATTTATCCGAAAAAGAAAACTTCAAGAAACAATTTGGTTACGAATTGTTCCCTCCAAAAACTTGGGAGCAATTCACCCAAATTGCCACATTTTTTAATCGGCCGGAAAGTAACTTATTCGGCTGTGTTTTTGCCAATTATCCTGACGGTCATAATATGGTTTTCGATTTCTGCCTGCAGTTATGGACGCGCGGGGGATCTCTTTTAAATCCTCAAAACAAAATAAATATCAATCATAATCAAGCAGCTGCAGCTTTAGATTATTATAGAAAAATAGTTAACAATACAAATGCGGTTCATCCGGGTTCGAAGAATTTTGGTTCTGTTGAAGCAGGAATGGCTTTCGCCGAAGGACAAGCCGCAATGGCAATCAATTGGTTTGGATTTGCTTCGATGTGTGAAGTAATTGAAGAATCAAAAGTAAAAGGTAAAGTGGATATTACCGAATTACCGCATGATGAAAACCACAAAACGGCTTCATTAAATGTGTATTGGCTTTATACAATTGGCATTGGAAGTAAAAATAAAGCACTTGCGTATGATTTTTTACGATTTGCAACAACAGCAGAAAGCGATAAATTATTGACAATCGAAGGCGGAATTGGATGCAGAAAATCAACATGGAATGATACCGAAATCAACAAAACGATTCCGTATTACCATAAACTGGAAATGCTGCATGAAAATGCTTTGACTTTGCCACAAACGCCAATTTGGCCAAAAGTAGCTGAATTGATAGATCAAATGGTTTTAAAAGCGATTGAAACTGATATTCCGTCGAAAACGCTTTTAGAAGAAACACAGGAAAATATTGAAAAAATAATGAATTGATTAGGCTGGTCAACTTTGTCAAAGTTTAAAACTTTGACAAAGTTTGCTCGTACCAACAGAACTTAAAATAGTACAAAAATGAATATTCCATATAAACCTTTACTGCCTGAAACCAAACAGCCCATTATCATTATCGGCGCAAGCGGAATTGTAAAAGATGCCCATTTGCCCGCTTATAAAATGGCTGGTTTTTCGGTTTTTGGCATTACGAACAGAACGATTGCAAAAGCACACGATTTAGCTAAAGAATTTGAGATTCAGCATGTTTTTGAAAATGTTGCCGATGCAGTAAAAAATGCGCCATCAAATGCGGTTTACGACATTACCGTTTTGCCAGATCAATATATCGAAATATTAGAGCAATTGCCCGACGGTGCTGCGGTTTTGATTCAGAAACCAATGGGAAATGATTTGGCTCAGGCAAGAGAGATTGTAGAAGTCTGCGAAAGAAAAAACCTTGTGGCTGCGATCAATTTTCAGCTTCGATTTTCGCCTTTTGTCAGCGCTGCGAGATATTTAATTAACGAAGGATTGCTTGGCGATTTATACGATTTTGAGTTTAAAGTGACGGTAAATACACCATGGGAATTGTTTCCGCTGATTAAAGAACATCCTAGATTGGAAATTCTTTTTCACAGTGTTCACTATATCGATTGCATTCGCTCGTTTCTGGGAAATCCGAAAAGTGTGATGGCAAAAACAGCCAAACATCCGCTTAAAAAATTATCATCTAGCCGTTCTACAATCATTTTAGATTATGGTGAAGATAAACATGTTGTAATCAATACAAATCACGATCATCATTTTGGCCCAAATCACGAAGAAGGCTACATTAAATGGGAAGGCACAAAAGGCGCCATCAAAGCCAAAATGGGTTTATTAATGAATTATCCCGACGGACTTCCTGACATTTTTGAATATGCAATTGAAGACGAAAACGGTCAATACGAATGGAAAAAAATCAACCTTGAAGGTTCTTGGTTTCCAGAAGCTTTCATAGGGACAATGTCGAATCTAATGCGTTTTAAAGAAGGCTCAGATTCTAAATTATTAGCAAGCGTTCAGGACGTTTTAGACACCATGAAAGTCGTTGAAGCGTGCTATATCAGTAACACAAACGGCGGTATTTCCCTTGCTGAACTATAAAATTTTAAACCATATAAGTGATATAAGTTCATTTAATCACTTTGTGTAAAAAGTAGAAACAAAATTTAAAACCATATAAGTGATGTAAGTTCATTTAATCACTTTGTGGAAAAAGTAGAAACAAAATTTAAAACCATATAAGTGATGTAAGTTCATTTAATCACTTTGTGGAAAAAAGCAATAAATAATTTAAAACCATATAAGTAATATAAGTTCATTTAAATCATTTTGCGCATAGCTTTTATGACCTAAAATAAGCGCTCTTAAAATCAACGCACTGCTTAAATGACCTTACATTACTTATATGGTTCAAAAAACAAAAAACTATGTATTTCAAATCAACCTTTTTCGAAGATTATCAACTTGAAGATAAAAGAGTTACATTAGGAAGGACTATTACAGAAACCGATTTTGTGGTTCATGCCGGACATACGGGAGATTTTTTCCCGCATCATATGGATGAGGAATGGTGCAAAACACAGCCATTCGGACAGCGTATTGCGCACGGAACTATGGTTTTTGCAATCGGAATCGGTTTGACGGCATCAGAAATAAATCCTGAAGCTTTTTCAAGAGGATACGACAAAATGCGTTTTGTAAAACCGGTTCATATTGGTGATACAATTCATTCTGAAATCACGATTTCTGAAAAAGGCGAAGCAAAAAATCCAGAAATGGGAACCGTAACAGAACATGTCGAAATCATTAACCAAAGAGGTGAAGTGGTTTTGGTATGTGATCACTTATTACTGGTGAAGAAAAGATCCTAAGATACTAAGACTCTAAGATGCTAAGATTTAAAACTTTGCGTCTTAGTGCCTTCGCGGCAAAAAACCTTAGAACCTTAGCATCTCAGAATCTTAGCAACTAAAAAAAACTATCTAACAAATGCAAGTAACAAACCAAACAGGCGATCTTCATGAAGTGCCGACTGAAGGCGGAAAAACTAACTATCTTCTGCCATTTATTTTAATTACCAGCCTATTTTTCCTTTGGGGAATGGCACATAATCTGGATTCTATTTTAATTCCGCATTTAAAAAAGGCGTGTGAATTAAACAACCGCCAGTCGACATTGATTGATACTTCGGTGTTTTTTGCTTATTTTATAATGGCGATTCCGGCGGGAATGCTCATTAAACGATTTGGTTACAAAAACAGCATCATTACCGGATTATTGGTTTTCTCCGCGGGAGCATTTTTATTTGTACCTGCTGCCAATTCAAGAACTTATGAATTGTTTTTATTCGCTTTGTTTGTTATTGGCTGCGGCTTAACGATTTTAGAAACAAGTGCCAATCCGTATGCTGCGATTTTGGGCCCTGCCGAATCTTCTTCTAAAAGATTGAATTTAGCGGCTTCTTTCAACGGATTAGCAGCAATGGTGGCTCCAATTGTAGGTTCATTATTCATCTTATCAGGAAAAAATCATACTCCGGCACAAATGGCAGCGATGCCCGAAGCTGAAAAAGCAACGTATTTATTAGGTGAAGCAGCTGCGGTAAAAATGCCTTATATCATTTTAGGAAGTGTATTGGTTTTAGTGGCGATTATATTCTATTTCATGCATTTACCTTCAATGAAACCACAACATACCGAAGCTGAAATTAAACCGGGATTTTTCTCTGTTTTAAAATTTCGTCATTTAAGCTGGGCTGTTGTAGCGCAGTTTTTTTATGTTGGCGCGCAAGTTTGTATTACTAGTTTCTTTATCAGAATTGCGCAACAAGGAGCCCATTTAGACGAAAAAACAGCCGGATATTATCTTGGTGTTTACGGTTTCTTATTTATGGCGGGACGTTTTATTGGAACTTTCTTCCTGAAATTTGTAAAAGATTATGTCTTACTTTCGATTTACTGTGGCGCCAGCATTATTCTTTGTTTATTAGCCATTTACGGAACCGGAATTGTAGTTATTTATGCACTTGGCGGCATCGGATTTTTTATGTCAATTATGTTTCCAACTATTTTCTCTTTAGGATTGGTTGGTTTAAAATCAAATACTGAAACTGGTTCTTCATGGCTGGTAATGTCAATTGTAGGCGGAGCGATTCTTCCCTACGCAATGGGAACTTTAATTGACATGAAACATGATGATATTCAGTCTGGATATATAATTCCTCTAGTTTGTTTTGTGATTATTTTATCGTTTGGTTTGTATGGACATAAAGTAAAAAATGTCAATCAAATTGTGAATGGTTAATTGCGAATGGTTAATTGTGAATTGTGAATGATGAAAATAAATCTTACATCGATTTTATTTATAAAAAAAACGCCTCATTACTGAGGCATTTTTTGTCATGTTTATTTAATTAATGATGATCATTGTGGGAATGATCGTGGTCTTTTTTTGAATCTTTTTTAGATTTATTGTTGTTTTTATTATCGTGTTTATGTTCACCTTTAGGTTTGTTGTACTTTTCAGGTTTTGGGCCTCTGTTTTTTTGAGGTTTTCCGTGATAACCTTTTGGATAATTGGCTCTGTGTTTGGTATGATACGTATACGGAGCGTCTCCTCTATAATTGGTCAAAACTACTTTATAACCTGAATACAAATCATATTGTCTGTATCTTGAAGGAAGCCTTTTCGCACGAGTCCAATTTCCGCTGTTGTCGTAAATAAATACGCTTTGGTTTACATCATAATACACATCGATGTCAGGCAAATAATAATACCTGTCGTTATCGTACCCTTCTGGTCCCCAGCTTGGAGGTGTTCCAATATTAACATTAACTGATACCTGCGCATGGGCAAAAAATACACTCATAAATAATACTGAGGCGAATACTAATTTTTTCATGATTTTGAGTTTTTAATATTAATTTTAGTAGATATTAATCTAAAGTAGTGCCAAAATCTACATTTACAATATCCATTATACAAAAACATTAAATCAATCGACGAAGAGTACTTTTCAACCGATATATATTAAATTTAAAACGCCCCATTTCTGAGGCGTTTTAGTCATGTTTCAATTTAATTTAATGGCGGATATACTAATATTTTTAACCAATCAAAAATATAATCTTTTTTTTACACTAAATTATCTTTTAGACCAAGGTTCGAATTTTGACGACGAACGTAATATTCAAATTGAAACAATTTTATTTCCAGCCTCCGCCCAAAGCTCGGTATAAGTTCACAACGGCTTGTAATTTTTGCAAATTATCATTGATTCCGCTTAACTGGGCTGCTAAAAGGTTTTGTTCAGAAGTTAGTACATCTGTATAATTAGTGGCAGAGCTGTATTCTAAAAGCTGCTGCGTAAAATCGACTGCTTTTTCAAGGGCTTCAATTTGTTTTTGTCTTGAATCTTCTTTTTCAACGGCCATTTGATACGAATACAAAGCATTCGAAACTTCCTGACCCGCTGTTAAAAGGCTCTGCTGAAAGTTATTGTAAGCTTGTAATTGCTGCGACTGCGCAGTTGTTAATCTCAATTTGTTTTTTCCCTGATTAAAAATAGGCTGTGTTAATCCTCCAATAATCGAATAAAAAATAGAATTACTAAAGAAATCTTTTAACTCTAAATTCGAAAATCCGCCGCTTGCTGTAAGCGTTAAACTTGGATAGAAATAGGTTTTAGCCAAATTTGTAGATTCAAAAGCAACTCTGAAATTAAACTCAGCCTGACGAACATCAGGTCGGTTTTGTAATAACTGCGAAGGCACACCAATTGCAATATTTTCAGGAATAACCTGCGTTCCTAATTCTCCTCTGTCAATTGGTCCCGGAGCTTGTCCTAATAAGATATTTAAAGCATTTTCGGTTTCGCGAATACTTTGCTTCAAATCCGGAATCAAAACTTCTGCTGCATACTGATTAGCTTCACTTTGTACAACCGCCGCACCTGTTACAATTGCGCCTTCTTTTAAATCTTTAATGGTTGCCACATTTTTAATACGGCTTTCTAATGTTTCCTGTGTGATTTTTAACGATTTATCATAAGCCAGCAATCTAAAATAATTGTTCGCAATATCTGAAATCAATTGCGTCTGAACAGCTTGTTTCGCCGCATCTGTAGCTAAATAAGTTGCCAAAGCTGCTCTTTTAGAACTGCTTAATTTTCCCCAGATATCAGCTTCCCAAGACGTACTCAAACCTAATTTATAAGTTGTCGTTAAGGTATTGATATTAATTCCCGCCGGAAAATTAAGTCCTGCTTCTGATTGTTTCGTGTGGGTTGCATTGGCATCCAATTGTAAGGTTGGATAATACGCTAATTTACTTTGACGAAGTGAAGCTTGTGCCTGTATGATATTCTCAATTGCATTTTTCAAATTAAGGTTATTGTCTAATCCTTTTTGAATTAATGCATTCAGTTTTTCATCTTTAAAAACGCTCTGCCACGGCATATCTGCAATCGTAGTCGAATCGGCGGAAGCCTCATCACGATACAGTTTATCTGTCGAGAGTGTTGTTGGGCGTTCGTACTTTTTGGTAATTGAGCACGCACTTAAAAGCGTGGCTGCAATTACCATAAGAATATATTTATTTGAACTATTAGTCATCTCTGTTTTAATTTAATTTACTCTTTGTGAGCTTCTATTAACTGAATTTCCTCGTCATCGTCTTCATCATCATAACCATCTTTTGCCGGGCCGCTCACTCTTTCTTGTAAAGTCTGGAAAATGATAAATAAAACCGGAATAACAAATACTCCTAAAATGGTTCCAATTAACATTCCTCCTACTGCTCCAGTACCGATAGATTTGTTCCCCACAGCTCCTGCTCCAGTTGCAAACATCAACGGAACAAGTCCTAAAATAAAGGCGAATGAAGTCATCAAAATTGGTCGTAAACGTGCCACGGCTCCTTCAATAGCAGCTTGTACAATTGGCAGACCTTTTCGTCTTCTGTCCAAAGCAAATTCGACAATCAAAATACCGTTCTTGGCCAAAAGTCCAATTAACATGATTAAGGAAATCTGCAGGTAAATGTTACTGTTCAGTTTAAAAATAATCGAGAATAAATAAGCTCCGGCTAACCCAAACGGAATCGAGAATAATACCGCAAATGGTAAAATATAACTTTCGTATTGGGCACTTAATAAGAAATAAACGAAAACCAAACACAAAATAAAGATGAAAATCGTTTCACTTCCAGAGGCTAATTCCTCACGTGTTAATCCTGAAAACTCATATCCATAACCTGCCGGAAGGTCTTCTGCTGCCACTTCCTGAATTGCTTTAATCGCATCACCGGAACTAAATCCAGGATTTGGTGCTCCTGTAATAGCAATAGAAGAGAAAAGGTTAAATCTTGAAATAGATTCCGGCCCAAAAACTCTGGTCATTTTTACAAATTCTGTAATTGGCGCCATGTTTCCGGCACTGTTTCTAATAAAGATTTTGTTAAGTCCTTCTGTATTCGTACGGAATTCCGGAGAAGCCTGAATCATAACACGGTATTGTTTTCCGAATTTATTAAAGTTCGAAGCATACAATCCGCCATAATATCCCTGCATTGTTGATAAAATTGAATTTATCGAAACTCCTGCATCTTTGGCTTTTGCCAAATTAATATCCATCATATATTGAGGGAAACCAGGATTAAACGGCGTTGTTGCGTATTGTATTTCTGGACGTTTTGATAATTTTTCTAAAAACTCCGTATTCACTTTAAAGAATTCAGCAGTTGTGTGTCCGCCTTTATCCTGAAGCTGGAATTCAAATCCACCACTTTGTCCAAAACCTTGAATTGTGGGTGGTGAAATAAAGAAAATATTAGCTTCACGAATACCGCTTGTTTTAGCAAAAAGCTGTCCGATAACGTCATTCACACTCAACTCACGCTGATCCCAAGGATATAATTTTACAATAACCATACTGTAAGCACTTCCCGCTCCAGCCGTAAAGTTCTGCCCCACAATACGAAGCGTGTTTTTTACTCCCGGAATAGTTTTGGCAATACTGTCTACTTTCTTCGCAATTACATCAGAACGTTCCATCGAAGCCGATGGCGGTAAACTAATATTAGCAAAAACAGTTCCCTGATCTTCTGCAGGAACGAAAGCAGACGGCGTGGTTTTCATCATATAAAATAAACTCGCACCAGCAATAACAATAGCGGCTAATACAATCCATTTTTTAACTGAAAGGAAACTTACCGAACGCTTGTATCTTTCTGTTACATTTTCAAATGCAACGTTAAACGACGTATAAAATCTTTGTAAATAACTTTTATGTTTATGATCGTCTGCGTGTGGTTTTAAAAGCAAAGCACACAAAGCCGGGCTTAAAGTCAAAGCGTTTACTGCCGAAAGAATAATCGCAACAGCCAGCGTGATACCAAATTGTTTGTAGAAAACCCCTGTTGATCCGTTGATAAAAGTAACCGGAATAAATACTGCCGCCATTACCAATGTAATCGAAATAATGGCTCCCGAAATTTCGCTCATCGCATCAATCGTAGCTTTCTTAGCTGATTTATAACCGTGATCGAGTTTAGCGTGCACCGCCTCGACGACCACAATCGCATCATCGACCACAATACCAATGGCAAGTACCATTGCAAAAAGTGTTAATAAATTAATCGTAAATCCGAATAAACTCAGGAAGAAAAATGTTCCTACAATCGCAACCGGAACCGCAATTGCCGGAATTAAAGTAGATCTAAAATCCTGAAGGAAAATAAATACTACGATGAAAACCAAGATAAAAGCTTCGATCAAAGTATGAATTACTTTTTCGATAGAAGCATCTAAGTTTTCGTTAACGTCAACCAGAATCGTGTATTTTACTCCTTTTGGAAAACTCTTCGCTGCTTCTTCAATCAATTTTTTAGAATTGTTGATTACGTCACGCGCATTCGATCCCGGCGTCTGGCTGATCGCCATCGCTGCCGATTCTACACCGTTTGTTTTAATCGTTGAAGCATAACTTAAAGATCCTAACTCAACTTTAGCGACATCTTTAAGGCGAAGCATTTGTCCGTTTCCAACAGATTTTATAACAATATTCTCAAATTCCTGAGCGCTTGTTAAACGCCCTTTGTATTTAATTACATATTGAAAAGCCTGATTTCCGTTTTCACCAAATTTACCCGGTGCTGCTTCGATATTTTGTTCTGCCAAAGCAGCCGAAATATCGCTCGGAATCAGTTTATATTGCTGCATTACGTCTGGTTTCAGCCAAATTCTCATCGAATAATCTTTGGCACCAAAAACAGTTACATCTCCTACTCCAACTACACGCTGAATTTGTGGTACAAGGTTGATCTTCGCATAATTTTGAAGGAATGTCTGATCGTAAGCTTTATCTTCACTGTATAAAGAGAAAATTAATAAGTTACTACTCTGGCTCTTGGTTACCGTAACCCCAGCCTGAGTTACCTCTACTGGTAGTAAACTTGTTGCTCTTGAAACCCTGTTTTGAACGTTTACCGCTGCTAAATCAGGATTTGTTCCTACTTTAAAGAAAATTTTAATCGATGCATTTCCATCATTTGTTGCTGAAGAAGTCATGTAGGTCATGTTTTCTACACCATTAATTTGCTCTTCAAGCGGAATTACAATACTTTTTAATACCACATCTGCATTGGCACCCGTATAACTTGCCGATACGTTTACCGTTGGCGGCGCAATATCCGGATACTGAGAAATAGGTAACTCAATTAGGCCCAGAACACCTAAAATGACAATAATAACAGATATTACTGTCGAGAGTACAGGTCTTTGTATAAATTTTTTAAACATTTCTTTTATTTTAAATCGGCGTATACTGTTTCTGCTTTTTGATTTTGAGCTTTAATCTCGCTTCCTTCTTTTAAAGCAGCAACTCCTTCTAATACAATTTCGTCACCAGCTTTTAAACCGCTTGTTACTACATAATAATTATTAGTTGTGTTTTCAAGTACCGTGATATTGACATTTTTAGTTTTATTGTCTTTTCCTAAAACAACTGCGAAAATTTTATCCTGAAGTTCAAAAGTTGCGCTTTGAGGAACTATGATTACATCTTTAACGTCATTCGGAATTCTAACTGTTGTGCTGCTTCCGCTTCTGATAACTCCTCTTGGATTTGGGAAACGAGCTCTGATATTTACCGTTCCGGTTTCCGTATTAATTAATCCGTTTACGGTTTCGATTTTTCCTTTTTGATCGTATGCAGAACCATCTGAAAGCAATAAAGAAACTGCCGGAAGACTTTTAATTTTTTGATTTAATGAAGCTCCGGAATCTTTAGTAAAATTCAAAAGTGCTTTTTCATTTAAAGCAAAATAAGCATATACATTTCCAATGCTCGAAACTGTAGTTAAAGGTTCTGTTGTATTAGAACTTACCAAACTTCCTAAACGAAATGGGATTGAACCTACAACGCCGTCAACCGGACTTGTTACAGTTGTATATCCTAAATTGGTTTTAGCATTTACTAAAGCGGCGTTTGCCTGAGCTAAAGAAGCCACAGCAGATTCATAAGTATATTGTGCTGATTCTAAATCGTATTTGCTTATAATTCCTTTTTCAACCAATGGCCTTACTTTGTTTACAGCCAGTTTTGCTGCACTTAAATCGGCCTGAGCACTTTTAATACTGGCAGATGCTGTACGAACTTGCTGCTCATATTCTGGCGCGCTTATTTTAAATAATGGCTGCCCTGCTTTTACAACTGCTCCTTCATCAACAAAGATTTTATCGATGTATCCTTCAACTCTAGGTCGGATTTCTATATTCTGCTGTCCCTGAATACTGGCTGGGTAATCGCTGTTTAATGTAGCAGATTCCGGCTGTAAAGTCAGCGTTTTATACTCTTTAACCTGCGGTGCGCCTCCGGCCTGAGCCGATTTATCATTTTTACCGCAAGATGCGATAATAACTGATGCTGCGAGAATGCTTAAAAATGATTGCTTATTCATTTGAAATAATATCTAATTATCGATTATATGACAACAAAAGAAATAAAATATAACAAGCAAAAATTTTGAAATAGACGGAGAGCAAATGACAATCGATAAAGATAGCCTGACACACGATGGGATTTTTCAAAAGTTAAACAAGCGTTTAATTCCTAAACTCATCGGCTCAAAAATGGTTTTTAAGGACTGTAATTCTGTTTTTAGCGATTGGTTCAAAATCGCATTTAAATAAAGAGTAATATTGTCAAAAAAAGATAAAATTCGAAATGGCACCAAAAATATACAGACCATATTATTTTACCGGACTTCATATTCTGAGCTGGGTATTATTGGGATTTATCATGTTGTTTTACATGCCTTTAACCTGGAATGTAATACTTCCCGGTGTGTTTTGGATTTGGCAGATCGTTGTATTGGTTTTACTAATTATCATTTTTTATTCTAATGCCAAAATCATAGTTCCAAAAACCATTATAAAAGACAATACTTCTCCGTTTTTGATTTGGGCTTTTCTCACCGTTTTTGCCATGCAGGTTATTGCTTATTTTTATACTTCTCAAACCGATCTTCACAATAAAATCAGTTTAGTTTTAGGGTTTAAAAAATACCGAAATCCATATTTTGACAATTATGTATTAATGCTCACTTTATTGGTTTTAGGAATCAGCACGAGCTGGGCAATGTTACAGCATTGGCAGAAAGCCGCACAGCACAAACAAAAACTGGAACAGGATAAAACGATGGCCGAACTGGCAATGTTGAAAGCGCAGATTAATCCGCATTTTTTCTTTAATTCCCTAAACAGTATTTATTCGCTTACGTATACAAATATTGAAGATTCGAGAAATGCGCTTCATACGTTAAGCCGAATGATGCGCTACTTACTTTATAGTACCGAAGAAACAACGACATTGCTGAAAGAAGCTGAGTTTATGAGAGATTTTATCTCGCTGATGAAACTTCGTGCAAACAAAAAATTAACGATTACAACCGATATTCCGGAAAAGATACACGATTACCCAATTGTTCCGATGTTATTACTACCTTTAGTAGAAAATGCTTTTAAACACGGCATTCATGCTACGGATAAAAGTGAAATTTATATTTCGCTGAGACAAGACGGAAGTAATCTTGAATTTGAGGTAAAAAACACCTATTTCGAAAAAACAGCAACGACTGATGAAGGCGGAATTGGTTTAACGAATACAAAACGCAGACTTCATTTAATTTACCCAAATAAACATACGCTGACAGCCGGCATTGGTAAAAACGGAATGTATGATGTAAAACTGCAAATAAACTTAGAGTAATGACAACATTAAAATGTATAGCAGTAGATGATGAACCTCTCGCATTAAGACTTGTCGAAACTTTTATCGAACAAACTCCTTTTTTACAATTAATGGCAAGCTGTGATAATGCTGTTGAAGCCATGAGTATAATTCGGGAAAAACAGCCAGATCTTGTTTTTCTGGATATCAATATGCCTAATTTAACGGGAATGGAACTGGCGAGACTTTTGCAGGAACAGCCGGGTTTAGTGCCAAAAATCGTTTTTACAACAGCTTACAATCATTATGCTATTGAAGGTTATAAAGTAAATGCAGTCGATTATCTTTTAAAACCTTTTAGTTATGAGGAATTTCTGCGCGCTGCAAATAAAGTATTGCAAATAACAGAAGAAGCTTCAAACAACTTCCAGACGGTTGCTGCAGATGACGAATTTATTTTCTTAAAAGTAGAATATCAATGGGTACGTATTCCGCTTAAAGAAATTTTATATATCGAAAGTTTAAAAGATTATGTAAAAGTACATCTTGATGATTCTCAAAAAGGAGTGCTTTCGCTGATATCTTTAAAAGCTTTAGAAGAAAAACTACCATCGGCAAAATTTATGCGCGTTCATCGTTCGTTTATTGTTTCTCTTGACAAAATAAACGCTATTACCAAAAATTCAATTTTCATTGGAAAAACGGAAATTACGGTGGGCGAACAATACAAGGAAACATTTAAAACGATTGTCGATAAATGGCTGAAATAATATTGAAAATTAAAATATCATGCAAAAAAGATCCAACAAATATTATCTAACCCTAAGCTTAAAAGAATATGCCAACGGCGACACGCATCCGGCAAAAGAACTGGGAATAGAATTCGATAATCACGACGAAATTTTCGGAATCATCCAAAAAATAAAGGACAAAAATATATTCGAAAATCCGCATGAAGCCACACAATTTGCACTTGGCTTAAAATTGTTCAGCGAAATAAAACTGAAACACCGAAATAATCCTTTATTTGATGAATTGAATGAAGTGTTTCCAGTTTTTATGAAGAAGTTGAAAAGTCTTTAAACCGAAGTTTTCAGTCGCAGTCACAGTTTTCAGTTTCTCCAGCTAAAACTATTCACTAAGGAATATTCATAATTCATAATCAACAATTAACTTTTTATTCCCTAATTTAGTTATCCCAAAAAATCAAGATCATGGATAACAAAATAACCAAAGAAGATATCAGTCAGGAAGTATTTGATTTGTATGATGATTATGCTCATAATAAAATTAACCGAAGACAGTTTGTAGAAAAACTTTCCATATTTGCGGTGGGTTCGCTTACACTTCCGTCACTTTTAAGTTTTATGACGCCCAATTATGTCGACAGTATTTTGGTGCAGCCAACAGATCCTAGATTAAAAACGGGCTACATCAACTACGATTCTCCAAAAGGCGGCGGTTCTATAAAAGGGCTTTTATCGCAGCCCGCTGAAACCAAAAAGAAATTATCCGGAATAATTGTGGTTCACGAAAACCGCGGACTTAATCCGTATATTGAAGATGTGGGAAGAAGAGCTGCAATTGAAGGATTTATTACTCTTGCACCAGATGCCTTGTCGCCATTAGGCGGTTATCCCGGCAATGACGACGAAGGTCGAGAACTGCAAAAGAAACGTACCAGAGAAGAAATGCTCGAAGACTTTATTGCTGCTTACGAATATCTTAAAGCGCACCCAGATTGTAACGGTTATATTGGCGTTGTCGGGTTTTGTTTTGGTGGATGGATTTCGAATATGATGGCAGTAAAAATTCCCGATTTAAAAGCAGCAGTTCCGTATTACGGCGGACAGCCAACAAAAGAAGAAGCTGAAAAAATAAAGACTCCTATCCTATTGCATTACGCAGGTTTAGATACGCGTGTAAACGAAGGCTGGCCGGCATTTCAGGAAGTTTTAAATAAAAATAAAGTCGAAAATACCGTTTATTTTTATCCAAATGTAAATCACGGTTTTCATAACAATACAACGCCAAGATACGATGAAGCAGCGGCAACGCTGTCGTGGACGAGAACTATCGATTTTTTTAAAATAAAACTGAAAAAATAAACGAGAAGTTTCTACAATGACAAAAACTAAACCATCAGTTTATTTCTATATTCCAAAACAAGTGACTTTACTTGATTTGAGCGGTGTTGTCGAAGTGTTTCAGGAAGCTCGTGATTTGGGTTTGGATTATCAATTGATATTTATCAGCGGGCAATCTTCTGTAAGTTCAAATTCTGGTTTAGAACTTTCTTCATTAATTCATTTTACAAAAGTTAGTCCGCAGAAAGAAGATATTATTTTTATTTCCGGATTTAGCACGCGTGCTTTACATGCAATTTCTGATGATCCTGATTTTTTTGACTGGCTGCATAAAGCAAATCAAAATCAAATTACAATTTGCAGTGTTTGTACCGGAGCCTTTCTTTTGGCAAAATCCGGTCTTTTAGATTATAGAGAATGTACCACGCATTGGAAATTTGTTGAAAAACTTAAAACTGATTTTCCTCTTGTAAAAATACAAAAAAATACACTTTATACGAAGTCTGAAAACATTTACACAAGTGCTGGAATTATTACCGGAATTGATTTGGCTTTGTTTCTGATTGAAGAAAGACACGGCAAAGAAACGGCATTAAAAATAGCCAAAGAACTCGTAGTTTATAAAAGAAGAAACGGAACGGAAGAACAGGAAAGCGTTTATTTACAATATCGAAATCATCGTGACGAAAAAATCCATACCATTCAGGATTGGATTATTTACAATTTAGAAAAAACTTCGACCATAGAATTTTTAGCTGAATTAGTTTATGTAAGCCCAAGAAATCTAACCCGAATTTTTAAAAAAGAAACTGGCCTTACAATTGCTGATTACCGAACCAAATTAAGAATTGAAAAAGCAAAAAGTCTTCTCGCTAATTCTGATTATAAAATAGAACATATTGCCCATTTATGCGGTTACAAAACTTCTAAACAATTAAAAATTGTACTGCATCAAAATAGCGATACTTTAAGTTCTTCCATCAAAAAATTGTTGTCCTAAACCGACTATTGTTTGTCCTTTTTCTGCATTTAGTTCCAAAGTACATTTGCAATCTAATCAAATAGATAAACAAATGAAACTTAGAGACAAAAATCCCACTTTGATCATAATTGATGTGCAAAAAGGTTTTAATGAAGAAGACTTTTGGGGCGGCAACCGAAACAATAAAGATGCTGAAACTAAAATTGCACAGATTCTTGAAAAATGGAGAACGCTGCAATTACCCATTTTTCACATTGTGCACAGTTCTGTACATCCAAATTCAAAATTACATCCTTCTAATCCCGGATTTGAAATTAAAGACGAAGCAAAACCAATTGGCAATGAACCAGTAATTACAAAAAATGTAAACAGCGCTTTTATTGGCACAGATTTAAAAGAAAGACTGGACTCGCAAAACATTACCGATCTTGTTATTGTGGGTTTAACTACAAATCATTGTGTTTCTACAACAACACGAATGGCAGGTAATTATGGTTATGAAACTTTATTAATTGCCGATGCCACAGCCACGTTTGACCGAATAGGAATAAATGGAGAAAAATTCGATTCTGAATTAATTCATCAAACTACTTTAGCCAGTCTGCATAAGGAATTTGCAGAAGTAATTACGACTGAAAAACTATTGGAATTAGTATAAAATAATTGCAGCTTTTAAACCAGTTTAGCATTATAAATCAAAAAACTGGATCATTTTTTAGTTAGGATGCCTACCTAAGTTTGTCGTGACGATAATGTCCTAACAAAAAATCAAAAAAATGAAAAAAGCAATTTTAGCAGTAGTACTCGTTATTACCCTGCAAGCCGCAGCGCAGGAAACAAAAGCACCGCACGGTTATACGTACGGAACTAAAGAAGTGGCAAAATCACCGTTTACACTTGAAGAATTAAAACTTTTAGAACAATCTTTACTTTTTTCTGAAGAAGATGTAAAGTATTTACAAATGAGTCACGATATTCTTGAAGGTCAAACAGATGCCATTCTGGATGTTTGGTACGGATTTGTGGGATCGACTCCGCAATTGGTTTACTTTTTTGGAAACACAAAAACCGGAAAACCAGACGGAGAATATTTAGCAAAAGTAAGAGGTCGTTTTAAAATGTGGATTCTTCAAACAGCTGAAGCAAAATACAATCAGGACTGGCTTAACTATCAATATGAAATTGGTTTAAGACATTACACCACCAAGAAAAACAAAACAGATAACGTTACTTCTGTTCCTGTGATCAATTATCGTTATATTCCGGCTTTAACCATTCCGGTTACAACGACGCTAAAACCATTTTTGGCAAAAACCGGAGCAAGTGCCGCCGATGTTGATAAAATGTATAATGCCTGGGTAAAAAGTGTTTTAATGCAAAGTATACTTTGGGGTCAGCCTTACATGAAAAAAGGCGAATTTTAAAACAAAAAACAGCCAAAACTAATGATCAGTTCTGGCTGTTTTTTTATTTACTGCACGACAAAATTATTGTAAATTTGGTCTATCCACAAAATGCATTTTTAATTTAAACTACTAGTCCAGATGTTAAGACCTTGGCAATTTGAAATCCACTTAGATAAAAAATCAGACAAAGCGCTTTACCTGCAAATTGCTGATGCGATTATCAATGCGGTAAAATCAGGTAAACTGACCAGCGGAAATGCTTTGCCCGGAAGCCGACAACTTGCTGGACTATTAAATGTGAACAGAAATACGGTAATTGAAGCTTTAGATGTTTTAATTGCCGAAGGCTGGCTGATTACAATGGACCGAAAAGGAACATTTATTGCCGATATTCTTCCTGAAATCAGCCCAAATAAAAAAGCAGAAACACAAGTCAATATTGCAGTCGAAAATCAGAAACCGCATCTTATTTTTGATGACGGACTTCCCGACAGCCGCCTCGCTCCTATGAACGATCTGGCACGTGCTTATCGTGAAATTTTCAACAGAAAATCGCGCTGGCAGATTATGGGTTACAGCAATGAACTTGGGAATATCGAATTTCGAAAAGCGATCGTACAAATGCTGAATTTTAAACGCGGAATGAATGTTTCTTTGGATGAAATCTGCATTACACGCGGCAGTCAAATGGCGATGTATCTGGCGGCGCATTGTTTATTATCAAAAGGAGATTATGTTATAATTGAAAATCCCGGTTATAAACCTGCGTGGGAAGCGTTTGAAAATGCCGGTGCAAGTCTGCTTCCGGTTAGTGTTACCAAAGATGGTTTAGATTTAGATGAAGTCGAAAATCATCTTAAAAAACATTCTTCTGTAAAAGCGATTTATGTAACGCCTCATCACCAGTTTCCAACTACGGTTACGATGAGTTTGAAGAAAAGATTAAAACTTATTGAACTTTCGAATCAATACGGATTTACGATTATTGAAGACGATTATGATAATGAGTTTCATTTCGGACAACGTCCAATATTGCCCATTTCGAGTTACAACAATGCTAAAAACTTTATTTATATTGGGACTTTAAGTAAAATTGTGGCTCCGGCTTTGCGAATTGGTTATGTGGCAAGTTCATCTCAAAATATTGAAAAAATAGCCAATCACCGCAGAATAATTGATGTTCAGGGTGATAATATTATGGAAGAAGCAGTTCTACATCTTATTAATGAGGGAAAAATCAAAAGGCATCTTAAAAAAACAAACCTCATATACAAAGCCAAAAGAGATCATTTTGAAAGTCTTTGCAAACTTCATTTAAAAGATAAAATTACTTTTATTAAACCAGAAGGCGGTTTGGCATTTTGGATTGTTCCGAATAAAATTATCGATACTCAAAAAGTCTGCACCGAATTGCTTTCTAAAGGAATCAAAATTATGATTCCTGAAAAATTCAGTTTTGGCACTCCAATAAATGGATTTCGATTAGGATATGCATCACTTACCGAAGAACAAATGGAAGAAGGAATAAAAGCACTTTCGAAATATTTATAAACGAACTGGTTTGTGATCGTTACAATCTAATCTGATATCTTTTGTTTCTAATTGAATGTCCATTAATCGGCAATAATTATTCCCGTTTTGCTGTACAAAATAACCGCAATTGTGACACGTACTCTGAACATTTATAACTTGTAAATAGTGCAATTGTTCAATTACAGAACTAAGATTTTTCCACAAAACCAATTTCTCCTTTTCGGGTACTATTTTTACCAAATCAAATAAAGGATTTGTAAAATCTTCGGTTACCAAAACCATTTCTAAACCTTTTGCCGTGAGTTCGATTGTAGAGCTTCTGGAATCATTCGCATTAACAGTTTTTGTAATGTATTCTTTTTGTTCCAAAATTTTGATTGTATCGCTAATCGTAGCTTTTGTCAAATGGAATTCTTTCGCCAGATAACTTACTGTTGCTTTATTTTTGGTGTGATGTTTTATAAATATCAAAACCTGAATCTGTATTGGACTCAAATCGTGTTTTTTTGCTTTTTCCCACAACAAAACTCTGAAAACCTGAGACAAGCGCTCAAATCCTGCTGTAATTTTTCCGTCTAAACTATTGTTCTGCGTTTCTAAATCGAAGATATTTTTCATAATTATAACAAATAAAATAGACTGAAAGTCCCCACACTTTCAGTCTATGAATTAATAATTCTAAACGAAAAATTAATAACAGTTTTCCATTTCAATAATCGAAAAACCGTCTTTAAGAATTTGATTTTCTATATCTGCAGGCGCTTTGTCAATATGACAAAATCTGCATTCTTTTGAGGTCAAAGGCTGACCTTCTTGTAAAACTGTTTTAAGGTATGCTTTTCCATATTCAAAAACCTGATTTGCATCATCCGTAGTTTCATCTACTAAAATATCAAAATGCATTATTTTACCGTCTTTTCGGGTTACATAAGTATCCCATACTGCTACTTTCATCTTATTTTTATTTTTTTATTTGTTGTGTTGTTATTTTTAAACACATAGGGACATAGTTTTTAAAGCGTAGTAAAGGCGTTTCACTTGTTTAAACAAACATAGCTATGTGTTAGAAACTAGTTTCTTTTTGCAATCTTTTTAAAAGAAAAAATCTATGTTTCTATGTGTTAAAAATTAAATTCCTTGTTTTGTTTTAAGTATATTATTTTCTCTAATAAGTCAACTTTGTCAAAGTTTAAAACTTTGACAAAGTTTGAGGACTATTTGTATTTACCCAACCACTTCTTCCATAGAAGCACCAAAATTAATGTGCAATACATTTCCGTTTGGCGTTACCAAAGCCGGAACTGATTTTATACCAGCCTTCTGAGCTTCAGCAATTCGAGATCTGTCTTCTCCGATGTTTACTACTTCAACATCTTTTACTAAATTTAAAATGTCGTGTTCTGCGCTTACGCAAACTGGACAACCTGCATGATAAAAAATTGATTTACTCATTTTGATTTGATTTTAATTTGACTTCATTGCCGAGACAAAATTAGGCAGGATACCTAACCATTAAATAATCCAGTTTTGTCATTTCTGAGCATTTTCTGGTCTGGTTCTTCAAATAATCTGGACTAGTTTATATAGAAAAAACTGGATATTTTTTACATTCCACGATTGCGATACCTTTGTCGGTATGAAAGAGGATATTATTTTTAATTTGAAACAGGTTCACGATCGTATTGAAAATGCCTGTAAAGTTTCGGGCAGAGATGTTTCTGATGTGCAATTATTATTGGCAACCAAAACTGTTCCTGCGGAGAGAATACGAATTGCAATCGAAGCCGGAGAAAACCTGATTGGTGAGAATAAAATGCAGGAATTCAGAGATAAAGATTCTGAATTAAAAGATTTAAAAATAGAACGTCATTTTATTGGTCATCTACAAACCAATAAAGTCAAAGATGTTTTGAAATATGTAAGCTGTATTCAATCTCTGGACCGATTAAGTCTTGCGGAAGAATTACACAAACAGCTTTTAAAAGAAAACCGAAATCTTGATGTTTTTATTCAGGTTAATACTTCGTTTGAAGAAAGTAAATTTGGATTGCCACCAACGGAAGTTGTTTCTTTTATTAAAGAAATCAGAAAATATGATGCTTTAAAAATCAAAGGATTAATGACGATTGGGTTATTAGATGTGGAGAAAGAAAAAATGCGTCCGTCGCTACGTTTACTGAGAGAAATAAGAGATGAAATTTACGATGCAAAAATAGATGGAATAACGAATTTAAAACTTTCAATGGGAATGTCTCAGGATTTAGAATTGGCTATTGCCGAAGGTTCCAACATGGTGCGAATTGGAACTTCTATTTTTGGAAACCGTTTTTTAGGGAAAGAAATCTGGAACGAAAATATTGCAGAATAAAACTTAATTTTGCACGAAATAAAATCTCAAATGAATCTGTACGAACTTGTTGTAAACGATACTGAAAAAATTGCGCTGGACGATCTGCTTTTTAGCGAAGAGAATAAATCTGCGTTGCTTCAAACCATAAAAGAGCATAAATATATTGAGGAATTAAAAAAGTACAACCTTAAAGTTGACAATAAAATCCTGCTTCACGGGCATTCCGGCTGCGGAAAAACTACAACTGCAAAAGCTATTGCAACGGCATTAAATAAAAGTATTGTTATTATCAACCTGAGTACTTTAATTAATGCTAAAATTGGTGAAACGTCTAAAAATGTAAAAGCGATTTTTGACAAAGCAATTCGCGAAAAAGCTGTTTTATTTCTGGATGAATTTGATCAAATTGGAAAAAGCCGTGAAAGCGATGACAAAGATGTTGCCGAAATGAGACGTTTGGTAAATACGATTATTCAGTTAATTGATTATTTACCTACGGACAGTTTACTGATTTGTGCAACGAATTTTTACAACAGTATTGATACGGCTTTGCTTCGAAGATTTCAAATTAAACTAAAATTTGAAATGCCAAACAAAAAAGAACTGGATATTTATTACGATAAATTATTAGCTGATTTTCCGGTTCATTTTCAGGATATTCCACGTAAATATGATATTTCTTATGCTGAAGCAAAAGATTATATTCAAACCATAATGAAAAGACAAATTATTGCTGAATTAGAATTGAAAGAACAAAAACTCAGCGAAACAATTGCATAAAAAAACGCCTCATATTCTGAGGCGTTTTTTAAACAAATTAAATTCTCGTAATTAAGCTTTTGCTTTTCTTTTTACTGTACAGCCAATTTCTTTAGTCTGTGTTACAGCTGGTTTTTGACCACTTTTTAAAGATGCAATTACATCTTCTGCATATTTTACCTTCTCCGTTTTTGTTCCTTCCGGATCGTTGTCAATTGCTCCAACATATTCTACAACATTTCCTTTTGCTGTTTTAGAAACGATAAAAATGTGAGGTGTACGTTTTGCTCCGTATTCATCTGTAATTTTTTGTCCTGCATCAAATAAATATGGGAAAGGATATTTTTTCTCTTTTGCCAAATCCTGCATTTTATTGAAAGTATCTGCTGTTGAAGCTTCCGGATCGTTTGGATTAATGGCAATTACCGGATACCCCTGCGATTTGAATTTTTTATCTAAATCGATGATTCTTTGCTCATAACCTACAGCGTATGGACATGTATTACAAGTAAAAACAACGATATAACCTTTTGCATTTGGAAAACTTCCAAAAGAAACTTCTTTATTGTCTACATTTTTTAACTTAAAATCCGGTGCGGTATCTCCGGCTTTAAGAGTTGTTCCAGTTTGTGCCTGCGCTAAAAAGGCAGAAAGTGCCAATGCGAATAATAGAATTATTTTTTTCATGGTTTACGGTTTTACAGTTTTTTATATTCAGTTAATAATTGTTCATAGGTAAATTCACTTTCTACAAATTTTCGTTTATCATCTTTGATAAAAAGTGTTGCGGGAATACTTCCTGACCAGCTTGGATCAATTCGGTCGATAAATTCCTGCGGGCTGCTTTCGTTTAAAAGAAATACTTCATTTTTAAGTTTTTTTCTTTTCACAAAAGGAACGACATTCGAACTTAATTTCGATTTGAAATCAAGGCTTACTAATAAAACGGCCAATTTTTCGGATTTGTGTTCTGCGCTGAGTTTTTCGAAATGCGGCAGTTCTTTAATGCAGGGTGCGCACCAGGTTGCCCAAAAATTCACTACATATGTGCTGTCTTTTCCATTTTTGATTCTTTCATTAAGCTGATTGATATTTAACAGCTTCACGTTCTGACTATAAGCTGAAATTGAAAAAACACCAAATAGAAATACATACAAAAAAGACTTGATTTTCATGAGGTACAGTGCTTTAGGATTAATTTGTGCCTTACAAATATAAACTAATGAAATCTTACTTTTTGTTAATGAAAATTTAATGCAGGAAAAAAATTGCCACGAAGGCGCAAAGGCGCAAAGTTTTATTTCTCAAAACAAAAAAAATGTTCCATAGGAACATTTTTTTGATAGATTTTTTTTATATCGATCCGTACGAACGTTTGGAATTACATTCCGCTTTTAATATTTACATTATTGACAAAACGAAGGGGCTGCATTGTATCCATTTTAATTAAGGATAAAATCCCATTTTTATTCTCATTTATGGCAATTATTTTAAAACAAAATTCATTTCCGTCTTTATCCATTAAAGTTATAAATTCGGTATTATCATCTGAATTATTCTGACAGCTATGTGAAATAGTATAGCGAAACATAACCTTGAAAGTATCCTTATCATAATTATACAATTTTCCATCTGAACCAAATATCCATTTTGCATTTCGGTTCGCATCATTATACCAAGTTCCAATAATTTTTTTTGATGAAGGTTCAACAGTCTGGTTCTGTGCAAAGACTGCAGAGATTTGCAATAAAAACAGTAAAATTAAAAATAGCTTTTTCATATTCTTTTATTCTTTATTATATAATCCAAGTAAATTTAGGATTGTCTATAACATTGCATTTCCTGCAAAAAGTTTTAATGTGTTATGATAGGTCAAATTTAATGAAATAAAAAAGCTGGAGAAAATATTTTCTAGATCATTAAATCATAACCAACTGTTAATTATGCAACTATAATTTATTTTCCTGTAAAACATTCCGTCTACACGCTTGCTAACTTTGTAAAATACAACTTTAAAAACGTAAAGCCATGGAAAAGCAAAACAACTATGACTACGGTCATACGGATCCGGATTTTATAGATCAAAATACGCTTGTAGATGGGACGTATTCTAATGAAGATCAATACAAACAGGATTTAAAGAAAGAAAATAATTGGGAATTTGGCGAAATCGATCCTGATGTTATAGAGCAAAATACACTGATAGATAATGACAATTATGCAAGAGATGAAGATCCTTATCAATATCAGGAAGAGTTTATCGAAGATTTGAAACATCCTGAACAGGATTTCGAAAAAAACTCTAATGTTAGATCAGAAAATATTCCAAACGAGGAAAGAATCATAAATGAAGATGATGCCATTACCAATGACGGTGAAGAAAATGATTTTGATGATGAGTATGATCCGGATTTAGATTCTGATGATGATTTAGAAAAAGACGGCGATCTTGATAATGACGAAGAGTTAGACGATTTTGACGCTGAACATTATCCGGAAAATCACCCGAGAGAATAAGAAAAACTAGTTAAAGCATTATCAGTTTATGACTATAGCAACTCAAATTTTCTGGCTGTTTATACTGGCTGTTCCCATAGCCTGTATAAGCTGGACTATAACTCACGAAGAGATTTTTAGAGAACCTCATGAATGGTGTGTAAAACGGTCTCAAAATGAGAAGTTTTTACTCACTAGAAAGTTCTTTTATCTTTTTACCTGCGAATATTGCTTTAGTCATTACGTTACAATTGGTTTTTTATTTTTGACAGATTATAAACTTTTGTTAAACGACTGGCGCGGTTATATTTTGGCCGGGTTTTCGCTGGTGTTTATAGCAAACATTTATATGAGTCTTTTTGCTCTTCTGCGACAAGCTATAAAAAAAGAAAAAGTGGAAATTGAAAAAATTGAGACTGAAACTGATAAAGAAAAGAATATTAACAAATAGAAATACGTATAATTAAATAAATAAAAATCATGGAAAATTTACAATTCATTGACCCATTATTGCACGGAATAAAACCTATCGAAAATAATACTGCTAATCTTTCTGTAAAACAGCTGGCTATTGCCGGATTTGGTTCTATTTTAGTTGGAGCTGTTTTAAAGAAAACCGGACATAATAAAGCTGCCGCAATTGTAGGAAGTCTTGCACTGCCTTTATTGTCTGCAGCAGTTTATAAAAAAGTAGCAAAGTAATAAAAGAAAAACGTTTGCTAATTGCGAAAATGCCCGTTAAGATTTTAAACCTAACGGGCATTTTCTATTAATGTCATGTTTGTTTTTATTTGCTGATGATCAATTATCTAATTGTCGCATTCTCTAATTAGCTAATTTATTAATTAGCCGGCAAATTTATATTTCCTTCAACCCAGTTTAAGGCTTTGTTGAAAGCTTCTTTTTTAAATCCGTGGAATTCTCCGGGAACTACATAACTGAACCCGTTTGTAAAAGAGATAATATCTTCAGAATCTGTTACGATGGCTGCCCTATTCCATTTCCCTAAATGTTTTAATCCTAAAAGTGCATCCTGAAGCCACGCACCGGCTGTGAAATTTTTAATATCAGTGTCGAGTACCAATAAAAAATTGATTTCATTAGTTTGCTTTACTAAATGTTCTACTGCGGGAACCACAGCGGTTAAAAAATCTTCTTTTGTTACTTCTGCCAATGCTCTAAAGGCAACAATGTTATCGGTAGTGTCAATTTGATGTATCATGATTTTTTACACTTTTTGAGTTATTTAAATAGTTGTTTTATTCTTTGATATGCACTATCAAATGCTACTCAAATTTACTTATTTTCAAACAGTTAAATCTTACATTTTTCTTAATTGTTTATTATATTTTTTTCAGTTTCTGAGATTCTAAGATGCTAAGGTTCTAAGTTTTTTTCTGTAGAGACGCACAGCAGTGCGTCTAACGTCCAATATTCCATTCCAATAAAACGTGTGTTGTTCTCACGCGATGTTAGACGCACTGCTGTGCGTCTCTACGGAAAATCTTTGTCAATTTAATATAACCTGTTGCAATAAAAACCTTTGAACCTTTGCATCTCTGAACCTATGTTCCTTAAAAAGAAAAAACCTGCTTCTTTCGAAGACAGGCTTTTTTCAAAAAAAATAAAAAATAAACTAACACAAACTCTTAATTGTATCCTTGGTTTTGTTTAAACAGTTTTTGGTCGATAACTGTTTGTGGAATTGGAAAATATCTTCTGAATGGCTGAGTAGCAGCTTTTGCTGTTCCGGCTAAGTCAAATTTTCCAAAACGGATGCTCTCTGGTCTTCTTTGTAATTCCCAGTATAATTCGAAACCTAATTCTTTATATAATTGCGCCCCATCTAATGAAGTAAGCGCTTTTCCCGGAGCATTTGCAAATAATGATTCTCTTTTTCTGCTTGTACGCAATTTGTTTAAATCATCCATTGCTGGCCCTGTGCTTCCTTTTCTGTAAAGTGCTTCAGCTCTCATAGCGTACATTCCACCTAAACGGAATAAAGGAATATCAACATTACTGTTTCCGTTTCCTCCTTCCGGATCAAACTCATATTTAAATACACGAGCACCCTGATTAATTTCATTTTGAGCAAAAACAGATTTAGTAGGATCTGCAAACGTTAATGATGGTGTAAAATCCATTCTCGTAGTAGTACTTTTTTCCATAACTAATGGAGAAACTTTAATACGGTTACCAATCATTTGAAAAGATGCAGAAGTCAATAATACAGGTCCATATTGTGGTCCGGCCTGAATACCTCTGTTAAAGTGGAACCACGGAGTAGCAGGACTACTTTTAGGAACAATATCTGTTGCAGGCACACTTACATCTGTACCATCATTCATAAACCATGTTCCATCAGCATATTGATAATGCTGCTCAAATCTTGGATCATCATGGTTTCCGTCCCAGCTTGCATAAAATTCAGGAGTTGTACAGGCAGCATTTGTACCTCTGTTTAAAGCAGATGTTCTCTGGTTACGCTCCATACATACATAAGCAAAACTGTTAGATCCGTTACGGATATAATCTATCTTTTGAGAGATTGCAAAAATAAGCTCTTTACCATTATCGTTATCTCTTGCAAAGTTTTTGAAAAAGTCGCTTTCTAAACTAAATTTTCCTGAATCAATCAATAATGAAGTGTAATAAATTACACGGTCCATATCAGTACCTGTACCTGATACTGCTGGTTCATTAAAATTGAAATTTGAAGAAGCATTGTAACGATCTTTGAATGTCGCACGATTTAAATACATTGTTGCTAAAAAAGCATAACCAGCTTGTTTTGTAAATCTTCCGTGGTACGTTCTTTGAGTTCCAATATCAGCCAAATCTGGTAATATAGCTTCAACATCTTTGATCAATTGGTCAATTTGAGTATCTGCTTTTAAAATTTGTATCGGTGCATCTACATTCAACGGATCTCTATATGGAGCTTGTCCGTAAAGATCTAATGTAGTATAAGTATAGTATGCTAAAAGAGCTTTTGCTTCTGCTAAAAATAATTTCTTTTCAGGAAAATTGTTTTCTTCAGATGATTTAATTGCCGTTAAAGAACGTGTAATTCCGTTTGTCAATAAATCCCAGTTACCTACAATAATAGCATTACTTGAAGTCCATGTAAATTCATGCATATCTCTCCATTTTCCACCATCTCCCCAGTCACTTCCACGAGTTGGTAAAATAGCCTCATCTGTAGTATATTCCTGCATTGCAAAAACAGCTCCGTGATCTGTAAAAGTTCCGTCTCCAAGTCTGTCATATGCAGCAGCAAGCGAACCTGCAGGGTCTGTAGCATCTGTTCCTAATTTTTCATCTAATACAGCTTCATTAAGATCTGTACAGCTGTTTAATAGAAAAATAAAAGAGAATATCGTTATAATTTTTATGCTAAAAGATGTCTTTGTTTTCATGTTTTATTATAGTTTTAAAGTTGCTCCAAAACTGAAGGTTCTCGAAGTTGGGTAAGCAGCGTAATCAATACCTATAGATTGATTTCCCCCGTTTGATTTTGGACTGTTGATTAACGGATCATATCCTGTATAGTTAGTAATTGTAATCAGGTTATTTCCTGTTACATAAAGTGTTAATCCGTTGATCCAGTTTTGACCTTTTAAATCAAAATTGTAACCAATACGAGCTGCATTCAATCTAATAAAATCAGACTTTTCTAAGAAAAGTGTAGATAAAATTGGTGAGTTTGTTGGATTTGCACCAGACTCATAATAACCTGTAGCAACGTTTCTGTCAGAAGCTAGGTTGTTAATATTTAATGCGTTCAATCCTGTATTATTCAACAAGTAACCTCCTGTCTGTCCAATGATTGAGAATGAAAAACTAAAGTTTTTGTATCTCATGTCACTATTAAATCCGTAGTAAAAAGTTGGTAAAGCTCCTTCAATAATAATTCTGTCGCTGTTATCAATTTTACCGTCACCGTTTTGATCTTTAAAGATGTTTCCGCCTTTATCATCAAAACCAACATGTTGTAACAAATAAAATGAACCTGCTGCATAACCACTTTTGTAAATGTTAGCATTTACCCCAGATTGTCCAGGCCCTGAAATAGTTCCTGTTAAGATTTCTGAAACTGGTAAGTCCTCAATTTTATTGTTTAATGTTGCTCCGTTTGCATCAATATTCCAGCTAAAATCTTTAGTATCAACGATTTTTGAACCTAACATAATTTCAAAACCTTTGTTAACGATTTTCCCGTCAATATTTGTCCACACAGTTGTTGTTGGTTTCAAAGGACTTGAAGGAACGTTTAAGATCGCGTCTGTAGTTGTTTTGTTGAAATAATCAACAGTTCCGTACAATTTATCATTCCATAAACTGAAATCTAAACCTACATTGTATTGTGTAACAACTTCCCATTTCAAATCAGGATTTGCAGTTCTTGTTACAGAAACTCCGTTAACCAAATTCAAATCATCATATAAATAATATCCGTCTGGACCAGATAATGAATAACTTGCTTTAGTCAATTTGTTTTGAACTTCCTGGTTTCCTGTTTGTCCCCAGCTCGCTCTAAGTTTTAAGTTATTTATAGCAGTTGCATCTTCTAAGAAACTTTCTTTAGAAATATTCCATCCTAAAGCAAATGATGGGAAGTAACCGTATTTATTGTTATCACCAAAACGTGTAGAACCGTCAGCTCTCATCGAAGCTGTAAAAAGATATTTGTCATTAAATGAATAATTTAATCTACCAAAATACGATTGTAATTCATTTTCCTGAGCATAACCTGTAGTTCCTGATTGAATTCCGGCAAATCCAGGGTTAATTGATGGTTTTATACCAACTCCCTGAGCAGCAATTCCGTCAATACTGAAACTTGTTCCTGATCTTTCAAATTTTTGATAAGAGAAACCACCTAAAGCTTCAATTTTATGTTTATCTAATGCAAGATTATAAGTCAAATAATGCTCAACTAAAGAGTTTTTAGAATCTAAATTATTTTGAACATATTTTCCTTTTGGATTTAAATCCGTCACGTTTGGATAAATAGTAGTGTTTCTTTCGGCTGTAGAACGATCCAGACCAACATTTAATTTATATTCTAATCCGTCAATAATTCTCAAAGAAGCGTCAAAATTTCCTAAAACTCGCAGCGTACGCGTTTGATCCTCATAAATACTCAATAAATAAGCAGGATTATAATGCGCATTCATGTTAAAGTTTGTGTAGTTTCCGTTCTCATCAAAAACTGATCTTGTTGGGTTTGCCATTAAAGTATGCACAATAAGCTGACCGTTTGAACCACCATCATCACTTGTAGGAACACCATCATCTTTAGTTTCACTTGCAGTAAGATTCATTTTTACTTTTAAACGTTTGTTGTCTAAAAATGATTCTGCAGCATTGATTCTACCCGAAAGACGTTTGAAATTACTGTTACGAATAACTCCTTCCTGATCCATTTGTGCAACAGATGCATAATAATTTCCTGATTCTGTTTGTTTTGCAAAAGACAACGCATTGTTTTTAGTAACTGCGCTTCTGTAAATTACATCTTGCCAGTCTGTGTTGCCGCCATGGTCAAATGCTTTATCTTTTATTGCACCTCTATATTGACTTGCGCTTAAAACGTCTAATTTGTTAGCAACAGTCGAAACTCCCATATAAGAGTCAACAGTTAATGTTCCTTCTCCTTTTGAACCTTTTTTAGTTGTAACTAACACAACTCCGTTAGATCCTCTTGCACCGTAAATTGCTGCAGCCGAAGCATCTTTAAGAACTGTAATCGATTCGATATCACTTGTATTCAAAAAGTTTAATGGATTTTTTGCAGATGAATTACCAAATCCAACATTGCTTCCAGAAGGGCTCACATCATCATTAGTCAATGGCATTCCGTCTACAACAAATAAAGGTGTACTACCGCTTCTGATAGATCCAACTCCACGAATGGTAACATTTACTCCTGCTCCAGGCTCACCACTTGTGTTTACCACACGTACACCCGCAACTTTTCCTTGAATTAAATTATCTACAGAAACGTTAACTCCTTGTTTGAAATTTGCAGCTTCTAATTGTGTAACCGCTCCTGTAACATCTTTTTTAGATTGTTTTCCGTAACCTACCACTAAAACTTCGCTTAGTTCAGAAGTGTTTGGTTCTAATTGAATAGTCATAAAACCTTTTTGAGCCGTAACTGTTTTAGTTTTATATCCTAAATAAGCAATTTCCAGCGTTTTTCCTTCTTCCACAGAAAGTTCAAATTCTCCGTCAAAATTACTAACTGCTGCATTTTTTGTAGTAGCTTCTAAAATCGTTACACCTGGCATTGGAACATTGTTTTCGTCAACAATTTTTCCTTTTACTTTGATTTTCTCAGCATCTACTGGTTTAGAAACTTTAACCGCAGCTGTTTTCTGAATTAAAACTAATTTTCCGTTGATGTTATAATTGAAATTAGCTTTTTTTGAAAGATCACTCAAAATTGATGTAACCGATTCTTTACTATAATCTACAACATACGATGTATTATCAGCGATTACAGCTTGCCCGTAACTGAATTTATAGTCAGTCTTCTGACTTAATTTTGAAAAAATAGAAACAAGTGTAGCTTTTTCTATTTTATTTTCTATTTTTGATTTTTTTAAGGTAGTTTTACTAAAACCACTCTGAATGGTTAGTAACGCTAGTACTAAAAAGATACAACTCTTTAGATTTAAATAAGAAGGTTTAAAATACATGATTTAAGTTATTGGTTTTTTTACGATACTTAATTATTAATGGCAGTTGTTCTCAGCAACTGCTTTTTGTTTTTAATCCACTTTTACTATTTCGCCATAAACTTTGAATTTTAGGTTTGTGATATAATTTATTTGTTCTAAAACATTCTCTAATGCTGCGTCTTTTTTAATGAATACCGTTAACGGCGTTGCTAATACTTGTTCATTATCATATTGAAATGAAACTCCGTATTTATATTGTAAAATGGTGATAACGTGTTTAAGTGTAGTTTGATCCAGAGTAACATCTGTATTGTACCAATTGACCAAAAATGATTTATCAGCCATTTGTTTGGTCAGTTTTTGTGATTCAAAAAGCGCTTCTTCATTTGGAACTAAATCAACGCTCTGCCCTTTTGAAGTAACATTTACTTTTCCTGTTACAACAATGACTTCACATTTTGATTTTGACATTTGAATGTGAAATGAAGTTCCCACAACTCTCGTTTTAAGCTCGCCAGAAGTGATTATAAAAGGATGTTTTTTGTCTTTTGCAATTTCAAAAAATGCATTTCCTTTTAATAAAACGACTTTTCTTTCGTCTCCTTCGAATTTTTCAGGATACTGAAATGATGAGTTTGCTGCCAGATAAATTTTCGAGCCGTCACTTAATTTGATAGATTTGGGATCTGATGACGTTTTAAATGATAATTGTTTTTCTTTTGCAAAATCAGGCTTAAAGAAAAAACCTAAACCAGCAAGAAAAAGAATACTGGCAGCCGCCATATATTTTAGGTACGGATTGAATGTTTTCTTCTTCACCATTCGAAGTTGAATTCCGTCGTATATATTTTTAGAAACTTCAACAGAATTTCCCATTGAAGATTCATCCCAATTTGAATTTTGGTATTCGCTTAAAGCAAAATTATTCAGCAGATTTTCTTCTGCCTCTGAAGTTTTATTTCGAGAACTTTTATCTATAAGATATTCTAAACTATGCTTGATTCTTTTTATCATAATACTTATTGTTACCTATAAGTACCGAAAGTTTAAAATCGTACTATCCCGAAATATTATGAAACCATTAACAGAAAGTTATCTTAAAAATTTTGTTTAAAAAAGATAATTGGAGCTATCCAGGCCAGATCTTTCAAGCCTTCGCGTAATTGTTTTAATGCCGATGAAATTTGGTTTTTTACCGTTTGTTTTGAAATTCCAAGTTCTTCTGCAATTTGATCAATTGACATATCCTGAAATTTATACATTAATAAAACCTCTTTTCTTTTCTCTGGAAGCTGGTCTAATAAGGAATAAAGTAAATCCATTACTTCGGGGTCAATCGACTGAAAGTTGTCGATAATGTAATCTTCAAATTTATCCTCCATAATCGTCTTATCGAAACGATTATTTTGATAATGTTTAAAGATCTGGTTTTTTACCGCTCTAAATAAATAAGGTTCGATTGCATTAATGTTCAAATCGTCTTTTCGTTCCCATAAATCAATAAAAACATCCTGAACAATATTCTGGGCCAAGTCTTTATCCTGAGTCATCGTATAGGAGAAGGCATTGAGTTTCTGCCAGTAATCAGTATACGTTTTTTCAAAAATTTCAGGATTCTTCATTGGTTATTTTAATCGTATTAATTAATGTAAAATAAGGAAATGTTATACCAATAGTTTTTGCCTGAAAGTTATCTTTAAATTAAATTTTGAATTGTTTTGTTTTATTAATACTACGATTTTCGGGCAAAAATGATAATCGATTTGCGATTTCTTTTCGTTTAGCTAACACAAAAATTAAATTGCGGCGCTACATTAGTAATCTCTAAAATGCAATTCTCTCTTGCTGCGTCTCCATACTTTTTAATCCTAATTTCATCTAAAAATCATGAAACAAATTTTGTTTGCATTGCTTTTTGCCGGGACAGTACAATTGAGTCAAGCGCAAAATGAGAATTTAAAAATCAACCAGATACAAGTTATTGGTTCGCACAACAGTTACCGCCATAATATCGAACCTGACTTATTCAATTTCATTCAGGCAAAAGATACTACACGTTCACTAAAAGGTTTGCAATATACACACATCAGCCTTACAGATCAGTTAAACAAAGGTTTACGTCAATTAGAAATTGATGTTCAGGGCGATCCTCAAGGTGGAAAATTTGTACATCCAAAAGGTCTTGACATTGTAAAATCACAAGAGGCTTACGATCCAAATGGAGAAATGAAAAAACCGGGTTTTAAAGTTTTTCATATGATTGATATCGATTTTAGAACATCTTGCTACACGCTTCAGGGCTGTCTTGCTGAACTAAAAAAATGGTCTGACGCAAATCCTGATCACGTTCCTGTTTTTATTACTTTAGAACCAAAAGACGATGATAGTTATTTAGGAACAAAAGCCGAGAAATTTACATCTGAACTTTTTGATGCTTTAGACAAAGAACTTCGTAAAGGTTTAGGAAATAAATTGATTACACCAGACATGGTTCGTGGAAAATACAAAACGCTTGAAGAAGCGGTTTTAAATAACAACTGGCCAACGCTGAAAAAAGCAAAAGGTAAATTCTTGTTTATTTTGGATAATAACGGAGCAAAAAGAGATTTATATGCTTTAAATCATCCATCATTAAAAGGACGCGCGGTTTTCATTAATGCCGAGCCTGGAAAACCAGAAGCAGCAACAATTTTCAGAAATAATCCAGAAGATGCTTCAATTGCTGATTTAGTTAAAAAAGGCTACATCATAAGAACAAGAGCCGATGCTGATACTAAAGAAGCAAGAGCAAACGATTACACACACTTCAACGCTGCAAAAACTTCAGGAGCACAAATCATAACTACCGATTATTACCTTCCAAGTACTTTCTTTAATTCTCCTTATCAAATTAAATATGATGATGGTACTTATGTGAGAGTTGATCCTGTTAACGGTGAAAAATAGTTTCAAGTTTTATTGTTTCAAGTTTCAGGTTCCTGTTGGGACTTGAAATTTGAAAAACATAAAGTATGTCATTTCGACTGAAAGGAGAAATCGCACTAGTGTATCGACAAAGATTGGCGATTTTCTTTGTAGATTAACGAGTGCGATTTCTCCTTTCAGTCGAAATGACAAAAATCTGTTTAAATCTGCGTCATCTGCGTGCCATTACTTTCAGCTTGTAGCTGTGATTTTTTTAACGCAAAGAGCGCAAAGGTTTTTCGCAAAGTTTGCAAAGGGTTCTTTAAGTGTTTATCAATAAACGTAAAGTTCACAAAGCTGTTATTGATAAAGCTTTGTGAACTTTGATTTTTATAAAATCTTCTTTAAAAAAACTCTGTGTTCTTTGCGAAAAACCTTTGCGCTCTTTGCGTTAAAAATATACATCTAACACTAAAATTACTTCAAACTCCTAACTTCACCAGTTTTCAAATCAACAGTAAAATGATCTGCAGGAACTTCATGCATGAATTTATTAAAGATGACAAGAAATAACTTCATCTGTTTTTGTAAAGGTTTAGAAACTTCTTCTTTAGAATTCTCTAAATACAACTTCAATAAAACTTTATAAGCTGCAACACGTTTTTCCTCAACATCTACAAGAGCTAATTCATCGGCACTTCTAAAACGATAAAAGTCAATTAAAAGATCATTTCCTGTCCAGTTGAAATCTTCTTTTTTGAGATTGTTTTGAGCTAAAATTTGTTCCGACTTTATTTCAGCTTCGTTCCATTCTTTTTGAAACTGTGATTTATTTTTCAGAATAAAATCAAAATCTTTATCCGATTGAATATTAGCTAAAACCAATAAATCATTGGCCGAAACATTCAGAATAAAATCCTTAAAAGCAGAAGGCCAGTCATCTGATAAAAATCTTAAACGAACCAATTCCTTCAAATGGAAATCGGTGAAATCGTGGTAATTTTTAGTTTTCAGAATATCGATATTCCAAATATCTTTTGCATTTTGATTTTGTAAAAACTGATATTCCATTTTATACAAATCAAAAAGTTCATCAAATCCCTTAACCTCATCAATAGTAATAGTTTGAATATCTACGAGATTATCTTTTTTAATCGTCAATAATTTATAAGCCGGAATATAAGCCGCAAGCGACGGCGTTTGAATATTAACCAAAGTATTGCCTTTTGCAGTAGTACGCAATCCTGTATCGTTGATGTGCATGTGCCCGCCAAAATGAATCTTCAAACCTGCATCGGCAAAAACCTGCGCTACTTCTTCAACCGGAACTCGGTTTAACTGCCATTTATTTGGGCCTAATAATTCTTTAATTTCCGCGGAAGCGTCATCATTAAAATCAATCATTGGGAAATGACTGAAAGCAACTAAAGTTTTACCGCGAAGTTTGGCTTCCGCCGAAATATCCTGAACCCATTTTATAAGGTGTTTTTTATTTGAAAGTACATTATTATATCCTGTACTTGCCTCTGAATAACTTTTAGAATCTTTTGGATCGCCATCGGTTTTCTTCGGAATATAAACGTTTCCGTCAATTGCCATTAACCAAAGGCCATCAATTGGTTCCACAACATAACTCACATCCGGAACTTCAAATCCAGGTGCAACATTATAAACTCTTTTGGTTAATTGTGAAGCTTCAACGGCTTTTTTGTAATTGTAGTTTTGGGAATTATAACTGGCAAAAGGAGTCGACCAGAATTTGTATTTTTTACTCGGATAAAATCCGAAGTTTTGCAGATCATTAGTTATGCCTAAATAACCCATTTTAGCAATATCGGCTGTTATGACAACTGGCTGTTCGATATTCATGTTTGGCTTATACATGCCGTCTTTGCTAAAAATGGGTTGGCTTTTTCCTTCCTTTCCTAAAAAATCTTCTTTTCCCGATTCCTGAGCAAATGGTCCAACCGGATCATGATTTCCGGTCGTTATAAAAAATTCAATACAATATTTTTTTTGGTACTGATCTAAAATTTTCTTCAATCCTCGCACGTGTATCGGCTGTCCGTCATCGGTGTAATCGCCCGGAAGTGCAACATATTTTATTTTTCTTTTTGCAATATCTTCAAGAGCGGCGATGAAGGCAAAATAATTTTCATTGAAAATTCTCGTCGAATGTAACTGCGAGGCCATCGTTCTTATTAACGCATATTTTCCGGTTTTGGTATTCAAAACACCTTTAAATTCATTATCAGAGAAGCTTCCAAACAAATCCTGAAGGTGAACATCAGATAAAAATGCAACCTGAACGCCGTCTAAATTCTTTTGGTTTTGGGCTAAAATGGTATGATTGAAGATTATTATAAAGAGTATAATTATTGGCGAAGTAAATTTTAAATTCATAGGTTTTAAGCTTTTGCAAAATGGGGAATTTATTAAAAGTAATAAGCAGCAATTTTATCGATTTAAAGATGAAATGAGTTTATGTTATTGTTATCGAATGATAATGTTTTTATTGAGGTTATTTTTTTAACGCAAAGTTCGCAAAGGTTTTTCGCAAAGTTCACGAAGATTTTTTAAGTAAGTTTTTAATAAAAACTAAAGATCACAAAGCTTTGTGATCTTCATTTAGCTGCGAATCAAAATATTATAAAATCTTAGCGTGCTTTGCGGAATTTTCGATTGGTTAAAATTTCAGTTGTCCCTATGGGACAATTTGTGGAACGAGTCGTTTATTTTTTTACCGACGATTTACCTCTAACGAGGTAATTTTACAAAAATTTTAAAAACTCCGTTAGGAATTTCTGGTCGGTAGAAAAAAGAATATGACGTAAGCAAAATTGCCCTGTAGGGACAACTCTTAGCAATTAACGTATAAAAAATCAAACGAATAATTTATTATAAAAAATGTATAGTCCCTACGGGACAATTTTGTTGTGGTCACATTTTTTTTCTACCGATATTTAACTCCTAACGGAGTTTTCTAAATTGTAGTAAGTTTACCTCGTTAGAGGTTAAATATCGGTAGAATCATAGATTATCGCCCCTCTAAAAATGTCCCGCAGGGACACCCCCTAGCAATTACCGCATAAAAATCAAACGAATAATTTATTATAAAAAATGTATAGTCCCTACAGGACAATTATATTGTGGTCACATTTTTTTTTCTACCGATATTTAATTCCTAACGGAGTTTTTAAAATTTTGTAAAATTTACCTCGTTAGAGGTTAAATATCGGTAGAACATAGATTATCGCCCCCCGAAAATGTCCCGTAGGGACTACACATAAAATTATCTAACTCTAAATAAAATATTGACAACAAAAAAAGGCTGTCATTTCTATTTTTTTTAACGCAAAGCCACAAAGATTTACGCTAAGTTCGCTAAGTTTTTTTTTAAGTAAGTTTTAAATAAACTAAAGATCACAAAGCTTTGTGAACTTTAGTTAGCTGTCCTCAGAATGTTTATAAAATCTTAGCGAACTTTGCATATTTTTTGCGGACTTTGCGGTAAAATTTTAATCATAAAAAAAGGCTGTCATTTCTGACAGCCTTTACATTAAAACCTAAAATTTAATGTATAAAACCATTATGGCGAAATGGATTATTTCTTTATAAAACGTTTTATTGTTTTTTGCCCATCTTTTTCAAAAACAACAAAATAAATTCCTTGTCTCAAATGCGAAACATTCAAACTATCATCATTGCTTTTTTGTGATGAAACTACAGAACCTTGAGAATCTATTACTTTGACATTTCCTCCCGAAACATCTTTTGTAAAGAAAAGTGTTTCTGAAACCGGATTTGGATAAACATTAAATACAACCTCTTCAACTTTTTCATCTATATCTTTTGATGCAGCCGGTGCTCCTGCTCCAACTTTCGTTATTCTGATCCAATTGATGTTCATTCCGGTATTTTGAATGTAGATTCCGAAATTATATGTTCCGGCATTTACGTTTACGGTTTGCGTAACCGTCTGCCAGTTTTGCCAGCCTCCTGTATTTGGAATATCAACATTTCCTAAAATGATAGTTCCTCCGTTTAAATCAGATGATAATTTACCGCCAGTTACGGCACTTGCCACTCTGTATTCAATTAAATAAGAACCTGTTGTTGGGAAATTAATATTGTTATACGCCAACCAGTCTCCTGTTTCGGTATAACCTACGTTTGAACCTCCGCCAGTATCTGTAGTTGCTTCAACCTGAATGCCGCTCATTGCTGAATAATCTTCGGCCTGAATTAAACTAGAAGTCTGAGAAGCAGTTGTCGCAATTAATTTCCATTGTCCACACGTTTGGTTGTTATTGTCCCATTGCTGAACATTCGCACCATTTGCAGTACTTGCCCCGGCAACCTCAACGATTCTTCCGCTGTGTCTCGCAACGATTTTATAAAAGCCGTCGCCTGTAGAAACTAACACAAATTGTTGGTTTGTAGTTCCGTTATACGGATATTGCTCTACACTTACACCATTTGCTGTATTGAAACCATTTACGTCTAATGATTGCCCGCTGTGGTTGGCAATAATTTTGTATAAACCGTCACCTAAATGTGTAAACGTAAATTTTTGATTATTTCCTGTATTTGCAGTTCCTTGTTTGATACTTGCTCCGTTTGTTAAACTAGCGTTCCAAACGTCCATATTTAGGTTGCTGTTTCTGTTTTGAAGGAAGAAAGTCTGATTTCCTAAAGTTGTAACTCCGTTTGCCAGAATTCTGATAGAACTTACTTTATCATTCCAGGTTGCATTCAAACATGAATTATCAGAATTAATTACCGTTGAAGCTCCGGTAAAATTATCATCCTGATATAAAATTGCCTGAAATCCCTGCGTAATTCTAAGTGACGAAATATCATCATTTAAAATGCCTAAAGAATTTAAACGAGCCAGATTATAATCTCCAATAGTTAATCCGCCTGAGAAACCTGTATAATTACAATCTTTATAAGCGGTAATTACACCCGTTGTTGGATTGATGTTTCCTCCCGGAGGAATTGTTCCTGTAACCGAATAACTTCCGATAGAACCGTAAGCCGAATATCCACCGCTTCCGGCATTTCCTGCTCCGTTTCCATCAACGCCGACAAAATATTTACCAGCCGGAAGATTTACATTCATAGAAGCATTTAAAGCAAACGGATCAGAATTCCAATACGTTCCCATTTCTGTTCCTGCTGAATTATATAATCTTAATAAAAGATGCAGGTTTCCGTCTCTTGAAACGGTGTTGGCATTTATAGAAACATTTCCGCCGCCAGTTGTAAAAGTGAAGAAATCATAATCAGCTGCACTTGAAATAATTCCATTTTTTTGATTGATTGCTCCACTTGCATTATAATCTAAAGTAGCTGCAGAAGCGGTATTATCTCCGTAATCATCGCCGCGATATCCAACTCCAAATTTAGAACCTGCAATTGTAGCTACGTCATCTTGTAAATTATTAGCAAAATTGTATTCGCCTTTACTCCATTGTACAACAGGTCTGTAATATCCTGCACCCATAATTGGAGCCCACGAAGTTCCGTCTAAACCTACGAAATAATCTTCGGCAGGATTGGTACGTCCGTCGTGACCCAAATCAAAAGTATGTCCAATTTCATGAGAAGAAGCATCACCACCTGATTTCCCGGAAGTAATGAATACCCAGCAAGGTACATCATTATCCCAGTTAAAAGAACCAATGTAAGCTACACCACCCGCGCCCGGAGCTGCCGTATTTGTTGGCGTTACTACAACACGCATTCTTCTGTTTCTTGGGTAAGAATTAAAAACAGCTTCGCTTGTGGTTACGTTTAAATTAAAAGGTCTGTAATCTTCTGAAACTACTTCCCAATGCTGCTGAACAGCTGCATCACTCATTCCGGAAGCGGCTGCGTTAATCGCATTACCATTGTTCCAAAGATTTCCTGCGGGCATATAATAACCATCAAAATCTAATAAAACGCAGCCTGCAGCACCCGGTAAACTTTGCAGGTTTAGCAATGCCGGAGCAATTTCTGCTGCCGCTGATGTTTTATTTGCTGCTTTTGATGGAAGATTTTTATAATCAATACAAACCAAAGTATTAATATCAACTTTTGAAACAAAAGCATTTCCTTGTGCATCAGAGTAATATTTGTAGGCTTCTCTGGTTTTCTTTAAAATAATATGACCTTCAAGAGATTGATCTTTAACTTTAATATAAAAAGAAGATTCTGCAACATTTTTAATTTCTCCAATTAAAAATTCACTTGACTGATCTGATTCTTTATAGTTTATTTTTCCGTTAAAGCTTTTGGAATCGGCTGCCTGAAGCAGAATTGTTTTTTCAGGACCTTTTGCAGTTGTTGAAGAAACTAATCCACTTTTTATTTTATTTAAAAATGTTTTGCTCGAACCTAAAGAAGTCTGCGCCGTGGCAAAATATCCAAAGGAAATTATCAAGAGTAAACTTAACCGAAATCTGTAATTATTTTTCATATAATTGGGGTTAAAGGGGGTTACAATTTAAATGGAGCGTTTTTTTTAACACATAGAGACATAGTTCATTATGGATAAAGACGTTTCACTCGCATAAACAATCATAGTGTTTTGCGTTTAGCTATGTGTAAAAACTAGTTTTTTGAATTTCCTTTATTTCAGAAGAAAAATCTATGTTTCTATGTGTTTAAAAAATACTCTATAAACAAAAGCACTAATCTTCTCTGCCGAAACAAAGAAGAAAAGTGCTTTATGTAAAACTTATTTTTTAATAAAACGTCTTACCGTTTTGATTCCATCTTTTTCTAATGAAATCAGGTAAATTCCTTTTTTCAAATCAGCAACGTTGATGCTGTTGTTGTTTACTGTTTGTGATGAAACTGTAGCACCGCCTTCAGAATTGATAACACTTACATTTGCTCCGGAAACTTCTGAACTAAAGAAAAGTGTATCTTCTGTTGGGTTTGGATAAATAGTAACGCTTGCAATATCCGCAGGAGTTTCAGCAGCTGGAGCTACCGATTTTGCAGCTAAACCAGAAGCCGATTTTGTGATTCTAAACCAGTTTAAATTTACTCCAGAAGCTTGAATATAGATTCCGAAATTATACGTTCCGGCATTTACATTTACAGTTTGCGTAATTGTCTGCCAGTTTTGCCATCCGCCAGTATTTGGTACATTAACTGCACCAAGCTGAATTGTTCCGGCATTTAAATCAGATGATAATCTTGCTCCGTTAACAGCACTTGCAACTCTGTATTCAATTACATAATTCCCAGATGTTGGAAAGTTAATATTGTAATATGCCATCCAGTCTCCTGTATCAGCATAACCTACATTTAAACCTCCGCCTGTATCTGTTGTAGCTTCTGTTTGAACACCGCTCATTGTATTATAACTTTCGGCTTGTATTAAAGTTCCTGTTCCAGGAGGATTACTTCCTGTAATAACCTGATTGATGGCAGTTAATAATGATTTAGAGCCTGTTGCATCCTGAGATAATTCCCAAATCATAACTCCGCCTGCGTTTTGAATCGCAAAAGTTGTTTTTGCTTTAATTGTTGGAATTCCGTTATAGTAAATTGTATTTCCAACCTGATCCTGATTTTCTGCTCCCGGATATTGAGCTACGATATTAGCATAAGAAATTCCCTGATTTGCAGATGCTCCAAAGCCATATCCGTAAAATGGTAATCCAATAATAGCTTTACTTGCAGGTAAACCTCTTCCTGTCCAGTAATTAAATTGGTTTACAGCCATACTGTATGGAGAATGCTGTCCCGGATTGTTTGGCTGCCATGGCCCAGTTGCATCGTATGCCATGATATTGATCCAGTCATAAGCCGCAAAAGTAGATGCAGGTACATTTGCACCACCATATCCTTCTGAAAGCGCTGACGAAATCAATTTTCCATTGGCATGTAATTTATTCGCCAAGGCAATAACAAATCCGCCATAATCGCCGTTAATTGCCGGACCTTCTAAATCTACGTCGATTCCGTCAAAATTGTGAGCGACCACATAGTCGTACAGTTTTTGAATAAAAGCGGTACGGTTTCCCGGCGTAATTAAATTAAAATAATTGTCACGAATGGCACCGCCTTCAGAAATGGCACCTCCTCCAAGAGAAACAAAAACTTTAACGTTTTGAGCATGTGCAGTATTAATAATGGCATTGTTTCCAGAATTAAAACTTAAATATCCGTTTGCATCAGGATTTTCGAACGCAATATTAATGTGCGTTAATTTACTGTACTGGATAGTTCCTGCTAAAGCATTTAGATCAACCCAGTTCGGGACATAAGCGATTACTTTTTTCTGCTGGGCCGCAGCTAAGTTAAAAACACCCAACACTAAAATAATAATGCATTTCTGCAGCATTCTTCGGTAATTGTTTTTCATAATAAATTGTTTAATAGATTAATAAAAATTTGTAAATTTTGGGGGAAATGAAAAATTTTGGATTTCAAACTTCAGATTTTAGATTTGATCGCTGTGCAATCTAATTGGGTCAAACTAACTAACGCTCCCTAATTATTATCTAAAATCTAAAGCCTAAAATCGTTTTTAAAACTATTTTTTTATGAAACGTTTGATCGTCTGTTTGCCTTCTTTTTCAAAAACAATAAAATAGATTCCTTGCTTCAAATGCGAAACATCAAAACTGTTATTATTGATTTTTTGAGAGGCAACAGTAGATCCCGTTTGTGAATCGACTATTTTTACGCTTCCGCCAGAAAGATCTGTCGTTACATAAAGTGTATTTTCTACCGGACTTGGATAAACATTTAAAGCAATTTCTGTCGGTTCTTCTGCTGGTTGAACTGAAGCCGTTTTAGCAGCTGCACCCGCACCAACTTTAGTAATTTTAATCCAGTTGATGTTCATTCCGGTATTTTGAATGTAAATTCCGAAATTGTATGTTCCTGCATTTACATTTACTGTTTGCGAAACCGTCTGCCAGTTTTGCCATCCTCCTGTATTTGGAATATCAACATTTCCTAAAACAATGGTTCCTCCGTTTAAATCAGATGATAATCTTCCGCCTGTAACAGCGCTTGCCACTCTGTATTCAATTAAATAAGAACCTGTTGTTGGGAAATTGATGTTGTTATACGCTAACCAGTCACCTGTTTCTGTGTAACCTACATTTGAGCCTCCGCCTGTATCTGTAGTGGCTTCAACCTGAATTCCGCTCATTGCTGAATAATCTTCGGCCTGAATTAAAACAGAAGTCTGCGAACTTGTGGCAGGAACCAGTTTCCATTGTCCGCAAGTTTGGTTGTTATTATCCCATTGTTGTACAATTGCTCCAGAAGCTGTACTTGCACCTGCAACCTCAACAATTCTACCGCTGTGTCTTGCTACAATTTTATAGAAACCATCGCCTGTAGAAACCAATACAAACTGCTGGTTTGTTGTTGCATTGTATGGATATTGCTCTAAACGCGCGCCGTTTGCTTTATTGAAATTATTAATGTCTAAAGACTGGCTGCTATGGTTAGCAATAATTTTATACAATCCATCGCCTAAATGTGTAAACGTAAATTTTTGATTGTTTCCAGAATTCAGCGCGCCTTGATTAATTCCTGCTCCGTTAGATAAACTTGCATTCCAAACATCCATATACAAACCGCTGTTTCTGTTTTGTAAAAAGAAAGTCTGGTTTCCTAAAGTTGTAGTTCCGTTTGCAAGGATTCTGATAGAAGTTACTTTATCATTCCAGGTTGTGTTTAAACAAGAATTATCAGAATTAATTACGGTAGAAGCTCCTGTAAAATTATCATCCTGATATAAAATCGCCTGATATCCTTGTGCAATTTTTAATGACGAAATATCATCATTTAAAACACCTAAAGTATTTAAACGTGCTAAGTTATAATCTCCAATTGTTAATCCGCCAGAGAAACCTGTATAATTACAATCTTTATAAACCGTAATAACATCTGTCGAAGCCGGAACAGAAGGAACCGTTCCTGCATAACCTCCAAAAACTGCAATTACTTTTGTTGGCTGTGGCGAATGCAATGATGGTGACTGATCTGCAACGTCATCATAAGCAAAACCATAAGCTAAATTATCAATGCTGATTCCGGGTAAATGCCAGAATTTAGAATAATGGTTTGTTGGATTTACCTGATAATATTTTGAAGCATCGTACCAGTTTTGCTGACCCAGATTTGCTGTTGTAGTATTTACAACGTGTCTGTTAATGGCAGCCGTTAATTGCGCCTGAATCACAAGATCTAAATCTCCGTCAACCAATCTTCTGTCGAGAACACCTTTTCCTTCAAGCGCCTCCTGAGTACTTGGTCTGTATTGAACTCTTCCTGTACGGCCAACAAATCCTCCAGATTGTCCAACCATTTCAAGCTGTTCGCCAATAACTCTTCCTTTAAAAACTCCGGCGTCTCCGGCATAAAAGATCAAGTCTTCATTTTTGTATTTATTCCAGATCGCGTCGATATACGATTTTAAATAATTGGCTTGCGGCCCAACTGTCGTTCCTCCTGTTCCATCTGCGAAAGCGGGAGTTTTTGACGGAGCTGTAATTTCACCTGTTGTATTGTTTACACAACCTTGAAATTCTGATGGAACATTGGCTTTAAAAGCAGCAATAATATCTGCATGGTTTTTTAATTCACCTACTTTCTTTTGATATCCGTTTGCACCAAATAATTCCAATCCCATTGGATATTTATATGAATCTACTCTCGAAGGATTTCCAAAGAAACCATATTGATTGTTAGTCAATTCGATTATTTCATATAAAATTCCCTGATTTGGATCTGTCGCATTCAACGGATTTGGCGATGTATATCCCGAAGGAGCTCCATTGGCACCAAAAAAGTAAAAATACAACTGCGAACCTTTAGAAATAAAAACTCGGCAGCCTGCAATTAAAGGCAGCGTAAAAGTTTTGTTTGGAATTTCACTCAACTTAGTAAAACAAGCTGCGTATTTTGAATTTTGTCCCGGTCCGGTATTTCCGCCAATTGTTGGCCCCGTAACGGTATTATAAGAAGAACTCATTGGTAAAACCTGACTTGTTTTGGCATTTACCCAAACATGGTTTCCGGTGGTATAATCGATACCAACAATGGCTACATACAATTCATTATCATTAAATTTAGAAGTATTACTAATCGTGAAAGGAATGGCTCCCTGCCCGAACATATAATTTGAAAACACCAAAAACAGTGCTGTCAGTAGTGAAAATCTTTGAAGTTTATTTTTTTTCATATCTAAATAATTGTGGGGTTTATGTAAATAGATTCTAAACTGGAGTCATTTTTAAATCATGACTTTTTAATCATCCGTCAGGTGCAATTATTTGGTGCTATCCATTTAAATTTAATTCCAGCTTACAATTGAATGAGAGGGTTTATTTTAAAACAAACTACACCCAACGGATTTTTAATTATTTCTTAATTAGCTTTTTTGTCCAGCTTTTTTGATCTGATTTGAAATTCAGAATATAAATTCCTTTTGTCAGTCTGCTCAAATCAATTACGCTTTCACTTGCTTCTTTCTCCGGTTTATTCTGAAGAACCAGTGTTCCTGAATTGTCATAAATGGTAATGATTTTGTTGTCTAAATTTTCAGGAATGGCAACTTGAATATAGTTACTTGCCGGATTTGGATAGATGGCGAAAACAACACTTTCAGGCGCACTTTCTTCAACTATAACATTTGCTTTTTTAGCTGCAGAAGCAGATCCGTAAGCTTCGATTTCATATAATGAATATCCGTAAGGAGCCAAAGCTTTTGTTGTACATAAAATGCGAAGGTATCTTCCTGTTCCGCTTACGGTTAAATCATCCGTTCCTCCGTCGCTTGCAGTTTGTGTGTTGATTGTTTCGTTTTCAGTAAAAACGTTATCTGTAGAAAGCTGTACTTTATATTGCGTTGCAAAAGCTGCTTCCCATTTCAATACTACACGATTCAGGTTGTAATTGCTTCCTAAATCAACATAAATCCATTCTGTAGCATTTGCAAAAGAACTCGCCCATCTTGAAACCGTTCCGTCTCCGTCGGTTGCTTTACTTGCAGACAATGTTGCATTTTCTTCGGTAGAAGCCGTTGCCGTTTTTGACAGAGCTAAATTTACATTTGGATTTGCTGTAATATTTCTAACAATAACATCGCTGAAAACTCCAGTTCCTAAAGTTCCATTTGCATGAGACGTAACCGCCATTCCAACATAAATGGTATTCGCCATTGTAATTGTTTTTGGAGTTCCAAGCTGTGTCCACGTTGTACCATTATCAGAAGTATAAGAAGTAAATACATTTCCTGCACGCACCACACGAACCCATTTTGGAGCTGTTCCCGCGGCAACATCTGCAACTGTTACTCCTGAAGTAGCATTTCTTGATAAAAACTCAACGCCTGCAGCCGGTGTAACATCTGTCATAGCATGTTTAGAAGTTACTGTAAGTGTTTCTCTAAACATTACTCCCGCTTTTGCATATGTATTCGTATTGGTTAACGAATTAACTTTGGCAATAATTTCGGCATCACCAGTAATAGATTGATTTACAAATTGAAATTGATCGCTGGTTTCCCAAATATCAGTTCCTGAACCTTTTATCGTGAAAGTTCCGCTAGAATGTGTTGCTTCTCCCGCTGGTGTTACCGCACCTAAATCTGTACTAACCCACGGTGCAGGTAATCCAACTGGAGTTTCTGTCGAAACTAAATTTAAAGCTCTTAAATTGTCAAAATAATACGTGTTTCCAGAATTTGTTCCCGGCTCGTATAAGAAAACAAAACGGTTTACTTCGCTGTCTAAAGTCGAAGCGTCTGGCGTGCTTACATACGTAAAAGTTACCGTATGCCAAGTATTGGTTTGTTTTACAACTCCCTGATAAATACTGTGTCTTCCTACCGGATAATTTGACGGAACCGAAGCACTGCTTTCTGCCTGCCATGAAATAACAGATCCAACCGGAGCAGAGGTATAAACATCCATTGCGAATTTTTTAGTTCCCGCTTTGAAATCCCCAATATTGGTTAAAGTCGTATTGAAGGAGAAATTATCATATAATTCTGTTGACTTACGAACATATCTTCCAACGTTTGCCGAAGTATTAATTCCTGTCGCACTCGGATTTGCTACGTTTGCTGTATAAGTTCCGATAGCGTCTCTAAATGTAATATTGTGAACCGTTTGATAATCTTCGTAAACAACTCCAGGCGTAAATGTATCCGGAAGTTTGGTTGCTCCAATTCTGATATTATCAAAATAATAGGTATCGCTTGTAAAAGAACCTGAGTTAAACAATAAAACCATTTGGTTTACTGCCAAATTCGAAGTTCCTGCATCTGGGCTTGAATTGTAATAAAAAGTCAACGTTTCCCATTGGTTTTGTTTCGTCGTAATCGCAACATAATTACTGTTTCTTCCCGTTGGGTAATTAGCAGGAAGTGAAGTTGCGCTGTTTTCTAAATTCAAACTTACAACCGTACCAATTGGTGCCGATGTATACACATCAATCATGATTTTATTCGTCTGGTTTTTTAATAAACCAGCATCTTCAATCGTGCTTTGCGTATTAAAGAAAAGTACATCGTATTGTTCGGTTACGTTTCTAACGTATCTCGCCACATTTGCAGACGAGTTAACAGCATTTGAACCCGGATTTGCCACAACCGAATAAGTTCCTGTTGTAGTTCCTTTTATAATTTTGTTGATGCCGTCGTAATTCTGCAATATATCTGTGGCAACAATTGGTTTTTCTGGTGTAGCTCTTGTCAACAGGTTATCAAAATAATATGTTGCGCCAGAATTTGAATTCGATTCAAAAAGTAAAGCCACATTATTAATCGTCAAAGCGCTTGTATTTGCATCGATAATTTTTTCGAATTCAAACTCAATCGTTTCCCATTTATTTTGAACTGTTGTAGTTGCTTTGTAACCGCTGTGTCTTCCTAACGGATAATTTGTTGCAGTTGTTACATTACTATTTTCTAACTGCAGCGAAACTTTAGTTCCAACCGGAGCCGAAGTATACAAATCAAAAGAAATTCTTTTTCTTCCGTATACATAATCGTTCGCATTGCTGATTACTACGTTTTTGATATTGAAAACATCGTACAATTCAGAAGAATTACGAACATATCTTCCAACCAAAGCCGAAGTATTAATTCCGGTTGCAGAAGGATTTGCTACGGCTTCAGTCAAAACTCCCGTTTTGTTTCCGTAAACAACATTTCTGTTCGTTTGAAAATCTTCCTGAATTTTCTCTACCGGAATAGCAGGTTCAGTTTTTACAGCCAGTTTATACGTATTTGCCGTACATCCCGAAGTTGTTGCTGTTACCGAAACATCTCCGCCTGCAGTTCCCCAATTTACAGTTAAGGCATTTGTTCCCTGCCCAGCCGTAATTGTCGCTCCCGCAGGAACAGTCCAATTGTACGTTGCGCCAGTAATAGCATTTATAGAATACGTTTTACCTGTTTCGTTTTGATACACTTTTGCATCTCCGGCAACGCCATATTTATAACTTCCGTCATAAACACGAACATAATCCACCTGCAATTTTGCCGGAAAATCAGCCGGAACTGGAGCTACTCCTGCCCCATTTACGCTTGTATAAGGCGTTCCTGCACTACCTACTGCCAAATTTAAAATAATATAAAACTGATTATCGTTAAAAGGCCATCCGCCATTTACAGTAGTATTAGGCGTTGCGGTGTGAAATAAAACATCATCAACATACCATTTTATAAAGTTTGGTCCCCATTCTACCGCATACACGTGAAAGTCTGTAGATAAATCCGTTGGAGAGCTATAACTTCTTCCCGTAAAATGATATCCGTTTCCATCGTAATGAATTGTTCCGTCTACAGATTGTGGGTTTCTGTGTTTGGCTTCCATGATATCAATTTCACCTGTATACGGCCAATTTCCTCCTACCGGAAGCATCCAGAACGCAGGCCATGCACCTTGTCCGTTTGATAACTTCATGCGGGCTTCAACTCTTCCGTATTTAAGGGAATACTTTCCTTCTGTAGTTAATTTTGAAGAAGCGTAAGGCTGATCAGGAAATGCGCCATTCGGCTCGTATTTTGCCTGAATGTTCAAATAACTGTTTGCTCCTTCTTTTACAATTGTCGCCTGATTTGGGTCGTAACGCTGAGCCTCAGCATTTCCGAATCCGCAAAGTGCCGGACAACCGTTTCCTGAAATACTCTGCCACTTGGTTAGGTCGACAGTAGTACCGTTAAATTCATCAGACCAAACCAATGTTTTACATTGTGCCTGGACATTCAAAATTGGCAGCAGCACAAATATTGCCGCAGCCAAAAATCGTTTAAAATAATAGAAATTGTCTTTCGGTGGTCGGCCGAAAAAAGAGTCATTTTGATTCATTTTTTTTAGTTTTTTGTTAGTAAAGTTTATTACCTCGACAAAAACCTATTTTGCAGAAATGGGTTCTTATTCTAATAATAATCCGACAATATTAACAAATAAATCAGGCTACACTTACATTTTTGAGTACGGTTTGACTACGGTGATTTAAAAAAAATGAAGAAAAAAGGCGTAAAACTACTTAGGATATTACTTACGAGATGAAATCCCGTTTTTTATAAGTTATTCTTAATGCCGAAGGTTGTAAAATAACTACCACAGATTTTAAAGATGTGGAAAAAATTAAAGGCGTGAAAAATTTTAAACACATAGAAACATAGATTTTCTTCTTGCTTCTTATTTGAGATTATAAAAAAAGCTCGCTTTTTACACATAGCTATGTTTGTTTATATTAGTGAAACGCCTTTTTTATAGACAAAGCAAACTATGTTCCTATGTGTTTAAATAATCGTCCAGTAATTTATTCACTTCTTTTTCAAACAGCTATGTTTGTTTAAACTAGTGAAACGCCTTTTTTATAGACAAAGCAAAACTATGTTTCTATGTGTTTAAATAATCGTCCAGTAATTTAATTACTTCTTTTTCACACAGCTATGTTTGTTTAAACTAGTGAAACTCCTTTTTTATAGACAAAGCAAAACTATGTTCCTATGTGTTTAAATAATCGTCTAGAAATTTAGAATGAATTCTGTGATATTTGCATCAGACGGAAGCTGTAATTTTTTTCGAATTCTGTATCGGGTATCTTCAACTCCGCGAACAGAAATTCCTAAAAGCGGAGCAATTTCTTTGGTATTAAAGTTCATTCGCAAATACGCACACAATCGCATATCGCGCGGAGTCAATTCCGGATAAGTTGTTTTCATCCTCTGCATAAAATTATCATGCAATTGATTGAAGATTTCCTCAAATTCGTTCCAATGTTTATCTCCCTGCAATTCGTGATCGATCAGTTTGTTTATTTTGGTCAATAAACTAAAGTTCACATTCGGATCGTTTTTCTTATCCATCTGCCCTATCAATTCTTTTATAGAAAGCAGGATTTCATTTAAATGAATAAGGTTCACCGTATTCGAAGCTACTTTGGCATTTTTAAGATTTATCGTAGTTTGAAGATTTTCGCGAACAATGGCCATATTTTCCTGTTCCAATGTCAATCGCTGTTCGTTAAGTTCGGCACGGCTTCTAAGCAGTTCCTTTTCCTGATTCAGGATTAATTGCTGACGATCGCGTTCAGCCAGAGATTTTTGATATCTAATAATAAAATAAATCACAACACTATAAAGTATCAAATACAAAATATAAGCCCAGATTGTTCTGTACCAAGGCGGTAAAACTTCAAAACGAAAAACCGCTTCTTCACTTACCACATCATAAATGTTTTTTGCCCTTACATGAAAAACATATTCGTTTTCAGGTAAGTTCGTATATTCCTTTTCCGTCTGAAGACTGTATTCTGACCATTTTGGTTCAAAACCTTCCAGCCAATATTCATATTTTGTAGCGTCGGCTTCATCATAAAAAAGCGATGAAAACGAAAAATGAAGCGCATTATGGGAATGAGATAAAACATTTGAAATTTCTTCGCATGCTTCTTTTGTTTTATTTGGAAGCACATCAAATCGGCTTGAAAATAACAGACTGTCTTTCGGAAAAATACATTTAACCTCTGAAATTAAGGCTTTATATTTCGTTTGATATTGCTTGTTTTTAATGGTGTTATAATGAATTAAACCATCCTGCGTACCAAAAAACACATCGCCGCTGGCTGTGGTTTGAATATTCTCAAAACCCGGAACGTATAAATAACGAAGTTTTCTAAAAGGCAGTTCTTCAACCTCAAAACTTCCATTTGGGTTCTTAGTTATTTTTCCGGTATTTTCTCCAGATACGTACCAGATATTATCCTGATTATCCGATTTTAATAAACGAATATGGTTTTCCATTCCAAGATATTTCTTAAAAACGGGTTCTGGAATCATTTTCTTCGAATGAGAATCTTGTTTATAAACTCCTTTTGTTGTTCCAAAAAGAATTTGATTATCAATTTTAAAAGTATTCAGAAACAAACTCGACGGGAAACCATTCTTTTGATTGTAAAACTCAACCTTTGAAACTGCATCAAATGTTTTATTAAACTGAATTTTATAAATTCCTTTGTAACCGTGGGCAATCCAGAAATCGCCGTTTTTATCTGTTTCGATAACGCGGCTGCTTTCTTCAAAGCCTTTTATTTTATTTTGATAAACCCACGAATTATTTATTTTTTTAAGAAGATACATTCCGTTATAACCGCCAACGATCAATAAATCAGGATGATTAGGAACTAATATTCCTTTCCAAGCTCCATCTGTTTTTGCCAGCAATTTTGCCGAATTACCGGAAACTTCAAAGATTCCGTTTTTTTCGAAAGCCAAAAGTGAGCTTCCAAAAACACCAATATTCCAAACATTTTCAGACATTCCCGAAACGTGTTGAAAGTTGGCATTTTCATGTTTTCCATTTTTATAAGAAAGCCAATCCATCCAAAACAAACCGTTGTCTGTCGCGATATATAATTTGTCCTGATATATTTGACTGCAGTATATTTTTGTTTCTGAATTTGAAGTATCTAAAACTCGGGATAATGGCGAAGAAATCTGAATAAGCGAAATTCCTTCCTTAAGCGTAACCCATAAATTACCTTCTTTATCAACCTTTAAATTAGTTACATAATCATTTTGCAAACCCATTTGTTTGTTGATATGCTGAATCAAATGTCCCGAACCATCTATGACTATCAATCCCGATTGTCGGGTTCCAATTCCGAAATATCCATCAGAAAGCTGAATCCCTGTAGAAATTTGATTTTGCTTCAAAACATTGTCTGCTTCTGTTACAAATGGCTTTAGCTGATTATCTTTAAAAGTAAAAAGTCCGTTTTTTTGTGAAAGTAACAAAAGTCCATTTTTAGTTTGAAAGATTTTTCGAATCTTCATTCCGGCATATTGATCACTGTTTGTAATCGCCGTTAAAGCATTGTTTTTTAACTGCAATAAACCTTTTGCATTGTCCAAAACATAGATTTCCTTATTGACTTCAAAGAAATCATCAAATTTCACGTTAGACTTTATAACTTTGATTTTATTATTTTTGTAGATAAAAATTTCCTCGTAAGAGAAGAAAATCACTTCATTATTTCGGATAACGGTATGTACAACATCACCAAAATTTCGCGCCGATTCCGGAAGTAATTTCACTAAAGAGGTGTATTGGTACTGCCCGTTTGGCAATTGAATGGCATAACCAAAATCGCCCTGTGCGCCCACATACATTTTGTCTTTTTTGTCGATGGCAAGCGAACGAACCATACTCTTGTTTTCGGGCTGCGTTACAATACTCCAGCGAACACCATCAAACTGCATAATCCCGAAATGATTGGCAAAAAACATCATTCCCTTAGAATCCTGTAAAACATCCCAGTTTTCTGAAGCCGCTTTGTACGTTTTCGGATTATAATTGGTTATAAAAGGAACTCCAATTTTTTTAATCTGCGCCTTTACAATTGGAGGAACGAGTATTATCGATAAAACTAAAATTCTAATTATACATTTCGTCATTTTGTTTCTGTCTGTAGGTTATTGTGTGATTTTTGGGAATCACATTTTAGGAAATTGACTCTTGGGGAAAGCCATTTTCCAGGCAAAAAACATTCATTTTTTAAATGTATCAATAACAATTATTCATTATTATCAAATCAAAATAGAGAATGTCGAAATTCAAATATATAAAAATTTATTTTAATGCAACAAATTACAATTTAATCAAACAAATTAGTAATTGTAAGATTAAATTTTAAATTCCAAATCTTCAAATTCCAAATTCCAAACACAATCTTGTCATTGCGAGGAACGAAGCAACCACACTAACAAAGATTACTATGATTTAGCACGTGAGATTGCTTCGTTCCTCGCAATGTCCAATCTTTATCGATCTACGAGTGCGATTCCTCGTTCCTCGGAATGACAAGATTGCGGATATACTTTGTGTGCCTTCTCCCAAAGCCTCGGGATCGCTCAGGCTGACAACTTAAATAACTTAATCTCACGCTCTCGCCATGTCAGGCTGAGCGAAGTCGAAGCCCCGTCCTGCAAAAACTTGAAACCTGAAACTTGAAACAAAATAAACTCTAAACTCCAAGCATATTACTCAACTCTTCATAACTATGAAAAAGTACCGCACCTTCTTCCTCTAAATCATCATTGTTATAACCATTGGCAAAACCATAAACTTTAAAGCCGCCGCTTACGCCAGCTTTTACACCCGCTTTACTATCTTCTAAAACAACACATTCTTTTACATCAAAACCCATTTCTTTGGCGGCAAATAAAAAGATTCCCGGATCTGGTTTCCAACTGCTGATTTGGTAGGAACTGAATATCTTGTTTTCGAATTTATCCAATAATCCAGCTACTTCAAGATTCAATCTGATTTTATCAACTGGTCCGCTCGAAGCCACGCAATACGGAATCTTTAATTTTTCGATAAACGAAACTACACCTTCCATTGGTTTCACCTGTGTTTTAAAAGCTTCAAAACTTCTCTGACGGTAATCTGATTCAAAAGATTCAGGAAGTTTTTGATCGATAGCTTCTTCAATATGTCGGAAACAGTCTTTTAAATTACGGCCGTTAAAATTGCGATAGGCATCTTCAAGTTCCATTTCAAAACCATGTTCTGCTGCCATTTCTAGCAAAATTCCGTTACCAATTTTTTCTGTATCGACTAAAACTCCATCACAATCAAAAATAATACCTTTAACTTCCATATCTAATTTTAAACTTTTAATTAATCTGATCAATTCATCAGATGACAAAATGGAAATTACAAAAATTAATTCAAAAACTAGTTTTGATTTATAACGTAGCCGAAATTTTAGACACCATCTGAATAATAAAATCGGCTTGTGCGGGATTTATTTTCTTTAAAGCTTCGGCAGTTTGAAACCATTCGCCTCTGTCGACTTCGGGAAACTTTTCTGTTTTTCCGGATTTCGGAGGCCATTCCATTTCAAAATCATTGCTTTTTATCAAAGTTTCATCAACTTCAAATTCAACCGCCCAGGCATGAACAATTTTACCCGATTTTAGTTTTACGTATTCCAGTTTAATAAAATCGCCATCGACCTCAAAACTTGTTTCTTCCTTAAACTCGCGTATAGCAGCGTCAAGCGGATCTTCATCATCTGTGAACTCCCCTTTTGGAATCGACCAGCTTTCTAAATCTTTGTTTTTCCAAAGCGGTCCGCCCGGATGCACCAAAAAGAAAAAGATTGTTTTGTCTACAAATTTATACAGTAATATGCCGGCGCTTTGTTTCTTCATGAGGCTGTTATTTATTTTTTCAAAAATCTAGTCTATAAATATCGTTATACTTTTTGGAATATCAGAGATTAATTATGGTTAACCATTTGACGATAAAGCATTAGGATTCCGTTTTCATCCCTTTTCCAAAGATTAATGCTTTTTCCGGTTACAATTGCCCTTCCCTTTTTATTGTCCCACGAAACATCGACATAATAATAACCGTACTCGATAACAAAATTCTTTATGGGAATAATTCTGCTTGCTTTAATGGATATCGAATCAATTGAAACTCCATTTGGTTTTTCGTGTTCAACGAAATACGGTTTAATATTTTCAAATCCAATAAACATTGGCGTATCGTATGTTAGGTAAATAGCATCTTTTGTAAAGAATTCAACCGCATGTTTCTCGCCTTCCCTTTTTGTTACGAGTTCTGCAATACGCTGATTACGTTTATTAACTTCATCTTCTAAAGACTTTTTTACAGCAGGTTTTGGCGTATCACTTTCTTTTGTTTTTATGGAAGCAAAATTAGTTCCGTCAATTGCTTTGTTTGCTCCCCAAATTTCTGATACCAAAGTAAGTTTTCCGTCTTTTCCTATTTTCCATACATTCAAATATTTTCCATCATAAACCAGCGCACTGCCTTTATCGTTTACTGCATCAATATTGAAAGTTCCAATTTCAATTCCATAATTATCAATCAGCTGAACTTCAAAAATATCTCGTTTATAAGCATTTATTTTAAAGTTAGAAAGCCATTGCTGGTAATAGGATTTTATATCTTCTTTTGTATATAATGCTTTATGATATTCGGGCATACAAACTGGCGCTGCATCATCATAATATTGTATTATAACATTACTATCATTATGTAAAAAAGAATCTGTTATCTGGCTGTTTATTGCTTTTAGTTTCTCTTTTAACTGCTCTGTATTTTTAATAGTTTGTCCTTCTAAATTCGTAAAAATCAAAAGGAAGATCATAATCGATAAATATCTATTTTTCATGGTTTTAGAATATTTAAATTGATCTCTTAAAAGTAGAAAAAAAATACATATATAAAATTCATTCTCAACGATTTGTACATTATTACTCCTTTTATGTATTCAGAGTGCCGTTTAGATTTGTATTTTTATGAAATAAAAAAAGCAAAAAATTAAAACTATTATATTTTGAAAAAACATTTTTTATTCACCGCAATTCTGGCTGGAAGTTTCACCATTCAGGCTCAAAATAAAATCATAACGGTCAGCAATAATCTGAAAGTTGACAGAGAATTTGAAACTGTTGAACTCACAAAAAAATCACTCGGATTGGCAGCAGATTCGAAACTTGAAAATTATGCTGTAAAAGACATCAGCAACAATTCATTTTTAGAAACCCAAACCGTAGACAATGACAGCGACGGAACTGCGGATGTTCTTTTATTTCAACCCAAAGTAAAAGCTTCGTCAAAACAGGATTTTGAAGTTTTTGTTGGAACTAATCCTTCGGCTTCAAAAATTGTGAGTTGTTATTCGAGATTTGTTCCTGAACGAACAGATGATTATGCGTGGGAAAACAATAAAGTGGCATTTAGAACTTACGGACCTGTAGCCCAAAAAATGGTCGAGGACAAAATTCCAGGCGGAACTTTAACCAGCGGAATTGACGCCTGGCTAAAAAGGGTCGATTATCCTATTATCAATAAATGGTACGAAAAAGCAACTAACGGAACGGGAACATACCACAAAGATACTGGCGAAGGTCTGGATAATTTCCATGTGGGCGACAGTCGCGGAATTGGCGGAATTGCTGTAAAAGTAGATGGTAAATATTATTTTTCTAAGAATTTCGTAAGCTGGAAAACAATTACAACCGGGCCAATCAGAACGAGTTTCATTTTAACCTACGCCGATTGGGATGCAAAAGGAAATAAAATAACAGAATCAAAATTAATCAGTTTAGATTACGGAAGTCAGTTTTCGCGTTTCGAAATCAATATTACCGGAACTAAAACTATTTCTGCCGGAATAACGCTTCATGAGAAAAAAGGAACTATTAGAACTAATTTAAAAGAGGGCTGGCTGAGTTACTGGGAACCAATCGACGATTCTGAAATTGGTTTAGGTTTAATCGCTCCAAAAGGTATTTTAACGAGTTTTGATAATCATGTTACCGATGAAAAAGATTTGAGTAACCTTTACGGAGATATCTCGGTTAAAAACAACAAAGCAATTTATTATGTTGGTTTTGGATGGAAAAAAGGAAGTCCATTTCAAACCAAACAAGAATGGGAAACCTATTTGACTTCTTTTGCTGAAAAGGTAAATAATCCTTTGATTGTGAAGGTTAAGAAATAATTTATAGCCCACGGGTTTTACGGATGAAACGGATTGACGCAGATTTTTTTTAAAATAAACTAGTGCAAACCCGTTTAATCCGTAAAACCCGTGGGCAATTAAACTCACCGCCTCGCAGGAAAATAATTCTCCTTTAAGATAATTTCCAGTGGAATATAATGCGTGCGTTCTGCATCTTCCTGAAGAACCAGTTTTTTATACAAATAATTAATTCCCATATAGCCCTGACTTTCGGGTCTTTGGTTGATTAAAAAATCGATTACGCCTTTGTTTAGGTATTCAATATTTTCATTTAATAAATCGTAGCCAATAATTCGGATTCCTTTTATATTGTTTTGTTCCAAAAATCTGGCAACAATATAAGCCCTTGAATTCGGTACAAAAATACTGCTGATTCCTGAAAACATTTCCAAATTCATTTGGTCGATTCCCGAATCTTTAATCGTTACTTCTGAAAATTTAAAATTCGTAAGTTCTTCATTTCCTTTAAAGAAAGAATAAAATCCGTCGATTCGCTGCAAGTACACAGAGGTACTTTCTATTTCACGGGTAATTTTAAAGATCAAAACGTGTCTTTCGTTTTTCACCGCAAAACTGATTAATCTTCCGGCCAGATAACCGCTTTGAAAAGCATCCTGACCGACATAAGCATGATCGTCTTCATTTGAAATATTCGAATCGATCATCACAACCGGAATATTTTTCTTTTTGTATTCATTTAAAAACTGAACGGAATCTTCATAAAATATTGGAGCAAACAATAATCCGTCGCAATCGAACTCCAAGACTTTTTTGACTGATTCCTTAAAAGAAGCTGCGTTAAAATCGTAAAAGAAATAATCCAGAACGATTCCGAATTTGCTAAACTCCAAAGCGGCTTTCTCAATACCTTCAACCTGACTTCTCCAATATTCTAATTTTTCATATTTAGGAAGAAAAACCGCAAAATGAAACTTCTTATTTAAGGCCAAGTTACTGGCGAGAATATTTCGCTTATAGCCAAATTCTTCAATTATAGCATTGACTTTATCTACAGTTTCCTGTGCAGCCTGACCACGATTATGTATAATCCTGTCAACAGTTCCGGGCGAAACATTGGCTAATTCGGCAATTTTTTTAATTGTTATGATATTGATTCTTTTTTAGTTAAAATAATAAAAGCTCTTTGGTATAAATTATTTTTTTTTAGCAAAAATAAGTTGTTTTACATTACAATTTACATACATTTGTAAAATACCGTGTGCGTACACGTAAAAATACACATAATATAAAAACGGCAAACAATTTTTATATTATTATTTCAAAAACCAAAACAAAACTTTACCCAATGATTGTAGATTCATTACATAATGCAGCTAAATATTATAGTCTGCATCCTAATTTTCAAAAAGCTTTTGAGTACGTAAATCAAACTGACATTGCAAATCTTGAAGCGGGAACTATAGAAATTAATGAAGGTTTAAAATTAATCGTAATTCATGGCGACGGAAGTACGAGAGAAGAAAGTATTAAAGGTTTTGAATGCCACGATAAAAACATTGACATTCAGATTTCAATACAAGGCCCTGAAACTTTTGCATGGAAACCAAGAGAAAAATGTGTCAGCCCAAACGGTGATTACAGCGACGAAAGAGATGTTCGTTTTTTTCATGATAAACCGGATATGTTTTTTGAACTTCAGGAGAAACAATTTGCTGTTTTATTTCCCGAAGATGTTCATGCCGCGATGATTGGCGAAGGTTTTTTGAAAAAACTGGTATTTAAAGTTAGAATCTCCTAACGGAGAAAAATTCCAAATTTTAAAATTCCAAATTCCAAGTGAAAACTTAAAATATTATTTTTCAAAAATTGGAATTTGGGATTTAAAATATTGAGATTTAAACATAAAATCAAACACATATAAATATACTTTACTTTCCAGAGTTTTGGAATTTGGAATTTAAAGTATTGAAATTTTTAAATAAAACTAAATGGATTCAATATTTAATCTAAAAGGAAAAATTGCACTTATAACAGGCGGTGCCGGAGTATTAGGAAGCAACTTTGCAAATGTTTTGGCTAAACAAGGCGTAATTGTTGGGATTGTTTCTCAATCGATTGAAAAAGCAAACAAAACTGTAAAAGATATAGAAGCGAATGGCGGACAAGGATTTGCGATTCAGGCGAATGTTTTAAGCAAAGAAGAATTAGAAAAAGCAAAAGACTTTATTGTTGAAAAATACGGTCGTTTAGATATCCTGATTAATGCAGCAGGCGGAAATATGCCGGGCGCAACGATTCAGCCGGATCAAGCCGTTTATGACATGAAAACAGATGATTTACAAAAAGTTGTCGATTTGAATATCATTGGAACTATGCTTCCAACTCAGGTTTTTGCGGAGCTTTTTGCCAAACAAAAATCAGGAAATATCATTAATATTTCATCAGCATCGGCACAAAGACCTTTAACTAGAGTTGTGGGATATTCTGCTTCAAAAGCGGCAATTGACAATTTTACACAATGGATGGCGGTTGAATTAGCTCAAAAATATGGCGAAGGAATTCGTGTAAATGCGATTTCACCGGGATTTTTTATTGGAGAACAAAACCGTGCATTATTATTGACTCCAGAAGGAAAATTAACTCCGCGTGGCGAAAAAATTATTGATCACACACCAATGGGAAGATTTGGAACTCCTGAAGATATAGACGGTGCGCTTTTATTTTTATGCAGCGATATGTCAAAATTCGTAACGGGAACAATCCTAAAAGTTGACGGAGGTTTTGCCGCAACAAGTATTTAAGATTTCTCACGTCCTGCAAGGTTTTCAAAACCTTGTAGGTCTAAATTATAGACTATTATAAATTAAAAATACCTACAAGGTTTTGAAAACCTTGCAGGAGAATAAACCAAAAACACATAACAAATGGAACAAACATTAAGATGGTTCGGACCAAATGATCCTGTTTCTTTACAAGATATTGCACAAACCGGAGCAACCGGAATCGTAACGGCTTTACACCATATTCCAAACGGAGAAGTTTGGAGTATTGAAGAAATTATTAAACGAAAAGTGGAAATTGAACACGAAAACGGAGATCCTAAAAAAGGTGCTTCGGGTTTGACTTGGTCGGTTGTAGAAAGTATTCCGGTACACGAAGACATTAAAAAACAAACGGGGAATTATCTTCAATACATTGAAAATTATAAGGAAAGCATTCGCAATCTGGCTTTATGCGGAATTAAATGTGTGTGTTATAATTTCATGCCGGTTTTAGACTGGTCAAGAACGGATTTGTCCTATACAGTTGAAGACGGTTCGAAAGCTTTACGTTTTGACATTAATGCTTTTGCGGCTTTTGAATTATTCATTTTGAAAAGACCGGGCGCAGAAAAAGAATATTCTGCAGAACAGACTCAAAAAGCCAAAAACTATTTTCAGGCTATGACGGATGAAGATAAAGTAAAACTGCAAAGAAACATTCTGGCTGGACTTCCTGGCGCCGAAGAAGCTTATTCTGTTGAAGATTTTCTAGTTACATTAAATGGTTACCATCATATTGACAGACAAGCTTTAAAAGATAATTTATTCTACTTTTTAAAACAGATTATTCCAGTTGCTGAAAGTAAAGGTGTTTTGATGGCGATTCATCCTGACGATCCGCCCTACCCGATTTTAGGTTTACCAAGAGTTGTTAGTACAGAAGAAGATTTGATTGAGTTAATGAATGCCGCGCCTTCTAAATCAAATGGATTTACAATGTGTACAGGTTCGTACGGCGTAAGAGCGGATAATGATTTACCGGGAATTGTAAGACGTCACGGTGATAAAATGAATTTTATTCATTTAAGAAGCACGCAAAGAGACGAAGAAGGTAGTTTCTACGAAGCAAACCATCTTGAAGGCGATGTTGATATGTACGAAGTTGTAAAAGCAATTTTGGAAGTAGAGAAAAGAAACAAAACCAAATTGCCAATGCGCCCGGATCATGGACATCAAATGCTGGATGATTTAAAGAAAAAAACAAATCCTGGGTATTCTGCAATTGGCCGTTTAAGAGGTCTCGCAGAGTTGCGAGGGCTTGAATTAGGGATTAAGCGATCTATATTATAAAGGTTTTGCCACGAAGGCACTAGGGGCGCGAAGTTTTTTTTAAGCCACAGATTAGAAGGATTAAAAAGATTTTTTTTCTCTCGCAGATTTTGCTGATTAAGCAGATAATTTAAAAGTTTAGTTTGTCATTTCGAGGAACGAGAAATCGCACAAGCAGCTCGACAAAGATTGGAGAATTTCTACACGGAATTTCTAGTGCGATTTCTCCTTATGTCGAAATGACAAAAAAATCCGCAAAATCTGCGGGATCTGCGAGAGAAAAAACCTTCACGCCCTAGCGCCTTCGTGGCAAACCCACACAATAAAACTAACTAACCACAAAAACCACAAACCATGATTCGCCAAACCATTCTTATATCCTGCAGCTTTTTTATGAACGCTGTATTGGCGCAGGAAATACCTAAAATTATAACTTCAAAAACAGATTATCTTCCTGATTTTAGTTTTGCGGGATATCATTTCGGCGAAAGCCAAATTCCTGAGGCTAATGGAAAAATTATAAATGCTGTTGATTTTGGCGTAAAAGCAAATGATAATTTAGACGATTCAAAAGCTTTATTGAAAGCTTTAAAAGCAGCCAATGCCGTTGACGGAAATGTTATTTTACAATTACCTCAAGGCAGAATTATTTTGAGTGAAATTGTCTATATCGAAAGAAGCAATTTTGTACTTCGCGGTACAGGTTCTGATGAAAACGGAACTGAAATTTACTGCCCAAGACCCATGATGTATCTTAAAGATCCTGAATCTTTGGCGGAACTTCGTGAATATCTTACCACTTTTGACAAAAGACAACGCGAACCTGAAAATAATGTCGATTTGCCTTTCTCACAATATGCGTGGTCTGGCGGTTTTATTTGGACACAGATTACGGGTGAACGTGTGAAATCTTATTTGGATAAATATGAACCGGATTCTAATGTTTTGGCGAAAGTGAGTTCTGGAAAAATGGGAGAATTTACAATCAATGTTTCTGATGTAAAAAATCTAAAAGTTGGTGATATCGTCGAATTACAATTGTTTAATAAAGATGGTGAAAACGGCGAAATTATTAAAGATTTATATCAGGGCGCAAAAGTAAAACCGGGCTCGCATCACTGGCAGTTTCCAAAACTTCCTATTGTGAGACAGCAGGTTGAAATTGTAAAGATTTCAAATTCAAAAATTACCATTAAAACTCCTTTAACTATTTCAATTAAACCAAGTTATCAGGCACAATTGGTAGAATGGAAACATTTAAACGAAGTAGGAATTGAACATCTTCGCTTTACTTTTCCTGATATTCCAAGAGTGGCGCATCACGTCGAACCGGGAAATAATGCTATTTTCCTGACCCGTCTTTTTAACAGCTGGGTGAATGATGTAAAAATCACAAATGCCGACAGCGGGATTTTAGGCGAAGAAATCTCAAATGTTACGGTTCAGAATATTATTACCGATGGACCGCATTTATCGCATTATACGGTAACTTTAGGTGGGGTTCATAATGTTTTGGTGAAGAATCTTAAAATCTACAATAAAGCGGTTCATCCGTTGAGTTTCAATACTTTTTCTACTAAAAATGTATATCAGGATTGTGAAATATTTGCCGATGCTCTTTTAGATCAGCATTCGGGAGCGAATCATCAAAATCTGTTTGATAATATCACAGCTCATATTACGGCTGATAAAAACAATAGTTACTTTTTGTTTGGCGGCGGCGGTGCTGATTATTGGAAACCTTCGCACGGACCTTTCAGTACGTTTTGGAATTTAAATGTACAAGTCGAAAATCCAGATCAGTCAAAACCGGTTTTATTATACGGAATGAAAGACGGTGCTTTCGCTAAAATTATTGGCGTACACGGAAATACAAAATTTGAAATCAAATACGATGTCGATCCCTATATTGAATTTTTAAACACGCCGATAGAAAAAATCCCGTCGCTGTATGATTATCAATTAAAAAAGCGATTGAGGTAAAGTTCTTTTTTAATCTCGCAAAGTCGCTAAGACGCAAAGTTTTATTTGCTCATTTTAATGATTAATAAGTACTATTTGTCATTTCGACGAAGGAGAAATCTCCTCGAGAAACTCTACAAAGATTGGACTCTCGTTGGCGAGCTACTTGTGGAGATTTCTCCTTCGTCGAAATGACAAAAATGAGACAATACTTTGCGTTCCAGCGGTTGAAACCGCTGGCTATGTTTTAAATTCTATATCAATATAAAAACCTTTGCATCTCTGATCCTTTGCCTCTTTGAACCTAAAAAAATAAACGCTATGAAATACAAAATAGCTTTTCTCGTAACCGTACTTATTTTCGGAAATCTGTTTTCCCAAAATAAATACCGCCTTAAAAATATTTCTACAACCGACGGGCTTTCGCAGAGTTCTGTTATTGCCATACATCAGGATAAACTTGGGCAGATGTGGTTTGGTACGCGTGACGGATTGAATAAATATGACGGCAGCCGATTTACGATTTTCAGGAATGATGTCAACGATAAATCTTCCATCAGCAACAATGATATTTTGGCAATTGTTGAAGACAATTCGGGAAAAATCTGGGTTGGAACTTACAATGGTTTAAATTGTTACGATCCTGTTTCTGGCAAATTTACCCGATATCTGCATACCAAAGCCAATCACACGATAAGCAATAATGCGGTTTGGACGATTAAAGAAATTGGCAGCGAAATGTGGTTTGGAACTTCAAAAGGATTGACAATTTTGAATAAAAAGACAGGAAATTTCACTTCGGTTTTTCATTCAGATACGGATACTTCTACACTTCCCAGCAATAATATTTTAAGCATTGTAAAAACCAAAAAAGGTGAAATCTGGATTGGAACTACAAAAGGTTTATGCCAGTTGACAAGCAGAAAAGGCAGTAAATTTTCGTTTAAAAATTATCCGTTAAATCCTGTTGATTTATTAACGGTACAATCGGTTATTGAAGATAAAACAGGCAATTTGTGGGTTGGAACAAAAAACAAAGGACTTTTAAAATTCGATCAAAAACAAAAAGCTTATGTTCCTTTTTTAGATGCTGCAAAATACCGCGAAATCAATAGTGACATTCGATCTTTGATAATTGACAAACAAGGTTCTTTGTGGATTGGTGCTTACGACGGAATTTACATTTTAGGACAAGATAAAAGTCTGCAAAAAATAAACAACACCAATAACAACAACGGAATCGACAAAGTAAAATCTGTTTATATGGATAAAAAAGGTTCGATCTGGATTGGCTGTTATTACAAAGGCGTGAATCTTTGGGATGTTTCAAATGTCAATTTCTCTAATTACAATCAAAATTCGAAAAAGATTCCGATGAGTTTCGATGTGGTTAGTTCAATTATTGCCGATAAAAATCACAATATCTATTTTGGAACAGAAGGCGGCGGAATTACTATTTACAACAATAAAACCGAAGCTGTAAGTTACATCAACAGTAAAACGGGTCAGGCCAATAAAAATGACATTAAATCGATGTGTCTTTCTGACGATCATATTTTGTGGATTGGAACTTTTTCAAAAGGTTTATCAGCTTACAACACGATTTCAAAAAGAATTGAAGACAATCGAATTACTTCAGATTTATTGACATTATTGAAAGAAAGCGGCGTTTATTCGCTTAAAACAGAAGGTCCTGTTTTATGGATTGGAACTTTTGGCAAAGGCTTAATTCGTTACGATACAGCAAATAAGAACTTTCAAATTATTGGAAATGACAATACAAAACCTGTTTTTTTAACCAATAATATTGTTCGAACTATTTTAGTTGACAAACAAAATTACGTTTGGGTTGGAACTCAAAATGGTTTAAACCGAATTCCGTTAAAAAATTTCAATCCGCAGCAATATAAAATTCAACATTTCTTTTACGATCATGCCGCTTTGTCCGGTGATGATATTTTGACTTTGTTTCAGGATTCTCAACATAAAATCTGGGTGGGAACAAAAGCAAAAGGGCTGCATTATTTTGATGGAAAAAAATTCAACCATATCAATCTTAAAATAGGAAATACTGTAATTACTTCTATTCACTCTATTTTAGAAGATGATGATAAAAACCTATGGATCAGTACCAATTTGGGAATTATCAAATACAATACAACGAAAAAGAATATTGTAATTTATGATCAAAAAGACGGATTGGCAAGTAATGAATTCAATGATAATTCCGCTTTAAAATTAGATTCGAATCAATTTTATTTCGGAAGTCCGTCTGGAGCAACCTATTTTGATGCTGCAAAAATTTCCCTGAATCAATATTCGCCTCAGGTTTTAATTACCGATTTGAAAATCAAGAACGAAACTATTCATGCAGAAGATAAAGACGGAATTTTAGAAAAAAGTATTGGTTTTACCCAAACCATAACGCTGGATTATGATAAGGCTAATTTCTCGATAAACTTTGCGATTCCAAATTACATTCGATCAAAAAACAATCAATACAGTTATCGATTAATTGGATTGGAAAATAACTGGACAACGACTAAAAATGCTGAAGCTAATTTTGCGATTCAAAATCCGGGAACTTATGTTTTTGAAGTTCGAGGCGCAAATAACGACGGCGTTTGGAACAAAACTCCGGCGACGCTTACGGTTGTTGTAAATCCGGCTCCGTGGCGCAGTATCTGGGCATTTTTGTTGTACGGAATTATTATTGGTTTAGGTTTATACGGTTTGATCTGGATTATGAAATCGAAAGCAAGATTGAAACAGAAACTGGAACTGGAATATCTGGAAACAAAACGTATTGAAGAAAATAATCGTGCAAAACTGGATTTCTTCACGAATATTTCTCATGAATTCAGAACGCCTTTAACTTTGATTTTAGGCCCATTGCAGCAAATTCTGGCGGATTATAACGGAACAAATGAAATGTACAAAAAGCTTTTGGTGATTGAAGGAAGTGCGAATCATCTTTTAAGTTTAATTAACCGTTTAATGGATTTCAGAAAACTGGAGAATGATCAGGTTACGTTAGAATCTGCTAACGGAAATATTGTAAAATTCACCAGAGAAATCTTTTTATCGTTTATAGAATATGCCAAAGACGGCGGTTACGATTATACTTTTGAAACTTCGGATGAAGAAATATCGGTTTATTTTGACCGATATAAACTCGAACGTGTATTTTATAATTTGATTTCGAATGCGTTTCGATATACACCAAAAGGCGGAACGATCAACATTAAAATAAATCAAGATCCCGAAAATCTTTTTATCGAGGTTGAAGATTCCGGAGTGGGAATTTCAGAAGAACATATTGACAAGATTTTTGATTTATTTTTTGAAGTGCCAACACACAATCAGGTTCAGAAAAATTATAATAAAGGAACAGGAATTGGGCTTTCAATCGTAAAAAATATTGTAAAACTGCATAAAGGAACAATCGATGTTACCAATAAAACTTCGGGCGGCGTTATTTTTAAAGTAACGCTTCCGCTTGGGCGTGAACATCTTTTAGACAGCGAAATTATTCCTGATTTTAAAATCAGCGATGATATTGCACAATACACAGCACAGCTTGAACCTTCGGAAACTATAGAAAATGAAGACATTGACGATTTAATTGTTAATGAAGAAAAGCAGACGATTCTACTTGTTGAAGATCATAAGGTTTTGAGAAAGTTCATGAAAAACCTGCTCAAAAAAGATTATAATATTATTGAGGCCGAAAACGGAAAAATTGCTTTTGAAAAGGCTTTAAAATTTGTTCCGAATTTGATTATCAGCGATGTTATTATGCCCGAAATGGTGGGAACTGAACTTTGTTCTAAAATTAAAGAAAACTTAAAAACGAGTCATATTCCGGTTATTTTGCTGACTTCCAGATCTTCATTGGTTTATAAATTTGAAGGATTAGAAAGTGGTGCCGATGATTACATCAGTAAACCGTTTAATTTAATGGAATTCAGGCTTCGCGTTAAAAACCTTTTAAACTCAACGGAGCGTTTGAAACTTAAGTTTTCAAGCGAAGACAGTTTTATTCCTTCAGAAATTACGGTTTCTTCTCTGGATGAAGAATTATTGAAAAAAGCATTTAAAATTGTAGAGGATAATATTTCAAACGAACAATTTGATATACCATTTTTCTGTTCAGAATTAGGTGTAAGCCGTACCATGTTATTCTTAAAAGTAAAAGCCTGGACCAATTTTACGCCAAACGAATTCATTCATGAAATCAGGTTAAAACGTGCCGCTCAATTATTGGAACAAAACAAATTAAACGTTTCAGAAATCAGTTATAAAGTCGGCTTTAACAATCCGAAGTACTTTAGCAAATGCTTCCAAAAAAGATACGGAGAAACTCCGTCGCAATTTGCTGACAAATTTTACGAAAAAACTTTTTGATGTATTCCTGCAAGGTTTTCAAAACCTTGTAGGTATAATTTCAATACTTACCAATCACTAAAAACATAACGATAATTTTAATACCTGCACGGTTAAAAAACATTGCAGTTATTTACACCTACAAGGTTTTGAAAACCTTACAGGATTAATTGTAATAAATTTTAAAAACCGCGTTTTTAAAGGGCTTAAAAAAGGGTATCTGTATTTTTAGATACCCTTTTTTGTATTTCTATATCGTTTTCGGCCTATACATTTGCGATATGAAAATCAGGAAAACAAACTTTTTATTGCTGCAAATTTTGTTTGTCATTATGATAATCGGAATGAGTCTATTGCTTTTCTACTTTCTCTAACATTAACCTTAAAACCAAAAAATGAATGTTTACAGACGAACAAATTAAATCGTTTAGATGGTATTTACTAGTAACTTTTTTACTGGCAACTATCATGATGAGTGCACAGGAGAGAAAAGTTACAGGAAAAGTAACTTCGAGCGAAGATTTACTCGGTTTACCTGGTGCTAATGTCTATATCAAGAATTCTTCTGTTGGAGCTACTACAGATATGGATGGAAATTATACCGTTTTTGTTTCTGAAAAAAATGCTGTTTTAGTATTCAATTTCGTAGGATACCAAAGTGTTGAAATTCCGGTTGGAAACAAAACTGCCATCAATGTAAGTTTAAAACCAGACACTAAAAATCTTGAAGAAGTAATTGTTGTGGGTTATGGAACCCGTAAAAAGAGCGACATTACAGGTTCAGTATCTTCGGTAACGGCAAAAGAACTGACTGCTTATCCGGTTCTAAGTGCAGAACAAGCTTTACAAGGACGTGCAGCAGGGGTTTCGGTACAAAGTAATAATGGTGGTGAACCGGGTGCACCTGTAAAAATCAGGGTTCGTGGCGGAACTTCGATTAATGCGAGTGGAGATGCTCTTGTTGTGGTTGACGGTTTTGCAGGAGTTTCAATGCCTGCTCCTCAGGATATTGCTTCTATTGAGGTTTTAAAAGATGCTTCGGCAACGGCAATTTACGGATCAAGAGGTTCAAACGGGGTTATTATGGTTACGACTAAAAAAGGAAAACCAGGAAAACCGGTAATTGAATTCAGTAACTCTACTTCTATTCAGACTGTAAACAATAAACTTGATTTATTAGATGCAGATCAGTTTGCGGCCTACAGAAAAAGTTTTACAACACATACACAAGGTCCTGCAAACACTGACTGGCAGGATGTTATTTATCGTGACGGAATGATTTCGAATACACAATTATCATTTTCAGGCGGATCTGACACTGTGAAATATTATGTTTCCGGAACTTATTTCAACCAAAATGGTGTTGTAATTAATTCAGGAATTGACAGATATACAATTGTTGCTAATCTTGAAGCTGATTTATCCCCTAAATTTAAAGTGGGCTTAAACACTTTTACAAGTAAACAAAATAAAGACGGAATTGTGAGCCAGACTGGAGCCGGAGGAACTGGAGCTGCGGGTGTAATTGCATCGGCTTACAGATTTATGCCAGACAAAGGAATTTATAATGAAGACGGAACCTATACAACAACAGCGCCAATTGGTGACGATATTGATAATCCGTATGCAACTGCAATGGAAAATATTCTGGAAACAGTTTCTATTGTAAACAGAAACAATTTCTTTGCACAATACAAAATCACTAAAGATTTAGACTTTAAAACAACTTTAGGTTTAACGGATAACAACTCTCAAACAGGAAGATTTATTCCTTCAACTTTAATTGCAGGAAAAAATATTAAAGGAGAAGCTTCTGTAAACAATACCAGATTTTCTTCTTTCTTAACAGAGAATTATTTGACTTTTAAACGTGAAATTATCGAAAAAGGAGTTTTAACGGTTCTGGGAGGTTATTCATACCAAAAGAACAAAAACGAAAGTTCGTTTGCTGCTTCAAGAGGGTTTTTAACAAATACGAATTCATATAGAAATCTTGGTGCAGGAACTGTATTTTTAAAACCAGATTCTAATTTATCTGAAACTGAATTAATCTCTGCTTTCGGAAGGTTGAATTTTGATTACGATGATAAGTATTTACTAACATTTACGGCCAGACGAGATGGTTCTTCAAGCTTTAGTAAAAACTACAAATACGGTACTTTCCCTTCTGGAGCAATTGGATGGAATATTGGGAAAGAAAATTTCTTAAAAGACAGCAAAACTATTTCTAATCTTAAATTAAGAGCGAGTTACGGAGCAACAGGAAATCCTTCAATTGGTGCCTACTCTACTCTTTCAAGATTCTCTGAAATTTATGATGTGAGCGGTGACGTAATTGTAAATGCGGTTCAATTGACATCTTTGGATAATCCGAATTTGAAATGGGAAACTTCATACCAACAAGATTACGGAATTGATTTAGGTTTATTTGATAACAGAATCAGCATTACGGCAGATTACTATAAAACGATCACGAAAGATTTATTATTCAACAGACCGCTTCCGGGAGTTTCGGGAATTGCATCTCAGCTTCAAAACGTTGGAGAATTAGAAAACAAAGGATGGGAATTGGGTATTAATTCTAAAAACTTTATCGGTCAGGATTTTACATGGAATACAAGTTTTAATATTTCTTCAAACAAAAACAAGGTATTAAAATTAGCTGATAATAAAGATTTATTGATCAACTCAACTCCAGGTCATTTCCTGGCTACAGAATCTCAAATTTTGAGAGTTGGTGAGCCGGTTGGTTCTTTCTTCGGATTCATTTATGATGGTGTTCTTCAACAAGGAGAAACTGCTTTACCAGGCAATTTTGAAACAACTGCGGGTGGTGAAAAATTCAGGGATTACAATGGTGACGGAAAATTAGATTCACAAGATAAAACGATTATCGGAAACCCAAATCCTGATTTCATCTTTGGTTTAAACAATGATTTCACGTATAAAAATCTTGATTTGAATATTTTCTTCCAAGGTTCAGAAGGCGGACAAATCCTAAACTATACTTTAATGGAATTAGCATCTGGAAACAACAATGCTACAACTGAAGTTTTAGATTCCTGGACGCCGACAAATACAGATACAAATGTTCCTAAAAATGCGGCAAGAACGAAAAGAGTTACGTCAAGATTTGTTTATGATGGAAGTTACATTCGTTTAAAAAACATCTCTTTAGGATATAGTTTAGATGAGAAAGTTGTTTCTAAATTCGGATTAAGTAAAATTCGTTTTTACATCAGTGCACAAAACCTTTGGACCATTACTGATTATCCTGGAACTGACCCTGAAACGAGTTACTTAAACGACAACAACTCAAGAAGTAATACCAATTTAGGATTGGATTATGGAGGTTATCCAAACGTGAGAACGTTTACAATGGGTCTAAACGTAAAATTCTAACAATAAAAATATCATGAAAAAATATATAGCTTTTCTTTTCCTGGGAACACTTACCTTTTTTGCATGTTCTGATTTAGAAGAACATCCGGTGGGAGTCATTCGTCCAGAAAACTTTTTCAATAATACCGACGATTTACAGGCAGCTGTAAACGGAGCTTTTGCTAACATTGCGCATAACAATTATTGGGGACGAGAATTTACAATTGCCTTAATGCTTCGCGACGATATGTCTGACATTGGTGATAGAACTACACAAGCCGCACGTATCGATGTAAACGATATGAGTATGAATGATACAAATGCACTTGTTGCTAACTTTTGGCCACAATCATATGTTATCATTACGGCAGCAAATCAGGCTATTGAAGGTGCTAAAAAAACGCCGGGAGATCCTGCAAAAGTAAACGCAATTGTAGCGCAGGCTTATTTTGCAAGAGCCTTTACTTACTATCATTTAGTACGCCTTTTTGGAGATATTCCATACATTGATTTTGTGGTTAATGATGTTTCTCAGGTAAACTCTATCAGCAAAACAAAAGAAGCAGATGTTTATCCAAAAATCATTGCCGATCTTGAATTTGCAAAACAATGGCTGGATGACAAACCAAAAGTAAAAGCCGTTCCGGGAAAAGGGACTGCGGCAGGATATTTAGCTTCTGTTTATTTAACTTTGGGTCAATATCAAAAAGCGTATGACGAAGCAAAATATGTAATTACAAACGAAACTAAATTTGGTTTAGGTCTTGATGCAGATTTTCAGGATTTATTCAACGCTACAAAAGCAGCTTCGTTAAAAGAACCATTATTTACAGTAGATTTTAATAACTTAACATCTGGAAATTACGGTCAGGATTATACAGCGTTTTTTACAGGTTCATTAAAAGATGACAGTTATAGCTACGGACAAGGATTTTCTGTTGCCGTTCCGTCATTAAAAGTATTTAATACTTGGGATCAAAGAGATTACAGAAGAGCAGTAAGTTTTGATACTATTATTAGAAAGAAAACCGGTCCGGGCGGATCATTGCAGGTATTTCCTTCAAGTGATAACGAAAAAGCGCCTCGTCCGCATATTGCAAAATATTTCCGTTTTCCGGGAAAAGCAGGTGCAAACGGAAGAACTTCTCAGCATAATTATATTACAATGCGTTATGCCGAAGTTTTATTGACAGCAGCAGAAGCTTTAAACGAAATTAATCCGGGAACTACAGAAGCTGATGGTTATGTAAACCGAGTTCGTGCAAGAGCAAGAAATAAAGGAGGAAGACTAGTTTCTTTCCCTGCAAATGTAACACCAGGTTTGTCAAAAGCTGATTTCAAAAAAATGGTTATTGACGAAAGAAGATTAGAACTTGCTTTTGAATATGTTAGATGGTATGATATTAAAAGATTGAAAAATGGTCCTGAAGTGTTTGGTCCTGCTGGTTTAGAACCGCATGCAAATTTTGATCCAAACAAAGATTATTTATGGCCATTGCCGGGAACAGAATTGGCAATAAATCCAAATTTAAAACCAAATAATCCGGGTTATTAATTTAGCATAATTATATTGAACGCGGATTTGACGGATTCGCTTCGCGAAAACGCAGATTTGAACGGATTTTTTATGTCACCAATAATTTGTCTCCCGCAGATTTGACAGATTGAGCAGATTGAATTATTTTTTTTAAAATCTGTTGGAAATAAAAAAATCAGCCAAATCTGCCAAATCTGCGAGAGAAAAAAATTCGCAAAAATCTGCGTTTTCGCAAAGCGAATCTGTAAAATCCGCGTCTAAAAACAAAGTCTAGAAACTAAAAATTAGATTAATTAGTAATATGAATAAAGTTAGTTTCATTTTAATCCTTGGGTTTGCATCGCTGGTAACAGCGTGCAAGTCCGGGATTAATTCTCAAACAAAAAGCACTGCAGCGGCAAATAATTTACTGGAAACGCGTTACAAAATGTTACTCGATTATCCGGTAGATTCTCTGTCGATGCCAAGAAGCATGAATATCAAAACCAATGAGATTCGCAAAGTCCCTTCAAAAGACTGGACAAGCGGTTTTTTTGCCGGAAATCTTTGGCAGTTATACCGATTAACAGGCGACTCAAAATATAAAGAACAAGCCCAGAAATGGACTCCTTTCAGCAAAAAGGAAAGTGTTAACAGTAATTCGCATGACGTAGGTTTTAAAGTGTTTTGCAGTTTCGGAGAAGCGCTGAAAGTGGAAAACAAGAAAGAGTACGAAGCGGTAATTATTAAAGGCGCCGAAACTTTATGCACAAGGTTTAATCCAAAAGTGGGTTCCATTCGTTCCTGGGATTTCAATAAAGAAATCTGGGATTATCCGGTTATCATTGATAATATGATGAATTTGGAATTACTTTTTGAAGCATCTAAATTATCAGGAAATCCAAAATACCGTGACGTAGCCATTCAACACGCTAATACCACTTTAAAAAATCAATTTAGAGCAGACAACAGCTGTTATCACGTAATTGATTATAATCCGAATACGGGTGAAGTTAGAAAGAAAACTACTTTACAAGGTTTTAACGACGATTCGGTTTGGGCGCGCGGGCAAGGCTGGGCAGTTTACGGATTTACAATGTCGTACCGATATACAAAAGATCCGGCCTATTTAAAACAAGCCGAAGCGACAGCAAAGTTTTTTATGACAAATAAAAATCTGCCGGAAGATGGAATTCCGTATTGGGATTTAAAAGATCCGAGTATTCCAAATTCTCCGCGAGATGTTTCTGCCGCGATGGTAATGGCATCGGGATTATATGAATTGTACAGTTATACACAAAATAAAAGTTATTTGGCTTTCGCCGATAAACTAATAGCATCGGTTCAAACTGATAAATATATTTTAGATTCTAAAATTAAGGCTCCTTTTCTATTCGATCACAGCACAGGAAACTGGCCAAAACACGACGAAATTGACGAACCAATAATCTACGCCGACTATTATTTTCTGGAAGCGTTACTTAGAAAAAAGTGATACAAGGTACAAAGGTACAGAGTTACAAAGCGACAAAGGTTTTAGCTTTTGAGCCTCTGAACCTTTGAACCTAAAAACCTTTGAACCTCTGAGCCTATGAACCTTTGAACCTAAACACACATGAAGAATTATAAACACAATACATTTTCAATTTTTGCGCTTTTTGTTTTTTTTCAGATTTGTCTGAGCATCAGTTTTGCTCAGACAAAGATGAATTTTAACGAGAACTGGCTGTATCTTGAAAATCATACTTCAAATCTTACCGAAGCTCAAAAGGCTTCAAACTGGACTTCTATAAATTTACCACATACCTGGAACGCCGAAGATGCAACCGATTTATATCCGGGTTACCGACGTGATGCAAGCTGGTATCAAAAGAAATTAAATATTCCGCAAATTGATAAAAACAAAGTGTATTCGTTATACTTTGAAGGTTCAAATATTACCACAAAAGTGTATGTAAACGGAAAAGAAGCCGGCGGACATATTGGCGGTTATATTGGCTTTTCTATAGACATTACCAACTTTATTAAAGAAGGAAACAACGATATTTTTGTTCGTGTTGATAATAGTTACGATATCGAAATTATTCCGTCTCAAAAAAGTGATTTCTTTATTTATGGCGGAATCACACGCGATGTTTGGTTTGTTTCGAAATACAAAAATCATATTGATAATTTGAAGATTACTACGCCAGAAGTTTCGGCTAAAAAAGCTTCGGTACAAGTTGTTTCTTCTTTCATTAATTCAGATAATTCAAAAGATTTATCGTTAACCGTAACACTTAAAAATCCGAAAGGAAAAAAAGTGGCGAGTAGAACTATTCCTGTTTCAGATAAAACTTCGACAATCACTTTTGAAAACATCAAAAACCCGGAACTTTGGGATACCGAAAAACCAAATTTATATTCCTTAACGGCTGTTTTATCAGAAAAAAATCAAATTAAAGACAGCGTTTCTGAGAAAGTAGGTTTTAGATGGTTTGAGTTTAAAGATCATGGTCCTTTCTATTTAAACGGAAAACGTTTATTGATTCGCGGAACACATCGCCATGAAGAACAAGCCGGAGTTGGCGCGGCAATGAGCAATGCACAACATTGGGCCGACATGAAATCAATAAAAGATATGGGTGCTAACTTTGTTCGTTTAGCACATTATCCGCAAGATCCTGAAATTTATAAAGCCTGCGATGAACTTGGACTTTTAGTTTGGGATGAATTGCCGTGGTGCCGCGGCGGAATTGGTGATGAACTTTGGCAGACAAACACTAAAAATATGCTCAAAGAAATCATTAATCAAAATTACAATCACCCAAGTATTATAATCTGGTCGCTTGGAAATGAAATGAACTGGCTTCCTGATTTTCCAAACGGAGACAATACCGAAAAAACAAATGTCTTTTTAACCGAGTTAAACGACATTGCGCATAAAATGGATCCAACCAGAAAAACAGCAATTAGAAAATATTATGAAGGTTCGCATATTGTGGATGTCTTCTCCCCTTCTATCTGGTCTGGCTGGTATTCCGGAAGTTACAAAAGCTACCAAAAAGCAATTGATGTTTACAAAAAAGAATACAAACATTTCATCCACGCTGAATATGGCGGAGACAGCCACGTAGGCCGTCACAGCGAAAACCCAGTAACAGGCGAAAATGTTATTAAAGCGGAAGGCTGGGAAGAAGCAATTGTACAGACTAAAGTGGCCAATATTGCCCAAATTGGAGATTGGAGCGAAAATTATATCGTTGATTTATTTGACTGGCACTTGCATATATCCGAGAATGACCCAAATTTTGTGGGAAATGTACAATGGGCATTTAAGGATTTTGCAACGCCTTTACGTCCGGAAGATGATATTCCGTATATGAACCAAAAAGGTTTGGTGGATCGAAACGGAAATCCGAAAGATGCGTATTATGTTTTTAAAAGTTATTGGGGCAAAGAGCCCTTCGCTTACATAGAATCGCATACGTGGACAGAACGTCAAGGTCCTGAAAATACACCAAGAACTATAAATGTTTTTAGTAACTGCGAAAAAGTTACCTTATTTCATGACGGAAAATCTCTTGGCGAAAAACTAAGAAAACTTTCGCTGTATCCTGCAAACGGGCTAACTTGGGATGTCAACTTTAAAAAAGGAGAAAATGTTTTATTAGCTATAGGTAAAAATAAAGACGGTAAAACGGTTTCTGATACGATTAAGGTTAATTATCGTTTCAATAAAAATGATACGGCTTCGTCTTTACAATTGTCTTCAGAGAAACTAAAAAATGGTAATTATCTGGTTACGGCAATTGCAATTGATAATAACAACTTACGCTGCTTAGATTATGAAGAAAGTGTTTATTTTCAATGTTTAAAAGGTGGAAAAACCTTAAAGAATCAAGGAACACCAACCGGAAGTGAATCGATAAAAATGGCAAACGGAAAAGCGTCTATTGAAGTTATTCCTGATGGTTCTAATGATCCTATTGAAATGACGGCGCTTAACCAAAGTTTTAAAGGCGAATATTTGAAGATTCCTGTTCAATAAGATTTTTAGCCGCTAAGGCGCTAAGACACAAAGTTTTTTTTGCCACAGATTAAAAGAATTAAAAAGATTTTAAAAAATAAGCGTGAAGTTTGTCATTTCGAGGAAGGAGAAATCGCACGCAGGGATCGACAAAGATTGGCGATTAACATTGTGGAAATTCTAGTGCGATTTCTCGTTCCTCGAAATGACAAACTAAGCCCAAGGTAAATCTAAAAAGTTCCGTTAGGAACGACAGGTCGGTAGCAACGGATGAAATCCGTTGAAAATGAATATTACGCCCATAAATAATGTTCCGTAGGAACTATACATATTACACAAACCAAAGATTACAAAAAATGAAAAAAATCCTAACACTATTATTCCTGACAACGTTCGCTGCCGGACAATCACAAGGTTTAATTTCAAACGTTCCAAACCGAAACACAACCTCTTTAAACGGTGTTTGGAATTACATTGTTGATCCGTATCAAACAGGCTTTTACAGCTTTCACCTTGACCAATATGATAAACAGGAAAAACCAGCAAAATCAGCTTTTTACAGTAATTATCACGCAGTAAACAAACAGGAATTAGTAGAATATGATTTTGATAAATCGCCAACAATAAATATTCCCGGCGACTGGAATTCGCAGGTTACAGAACTAAAATATTACGAAGGAAACGTTTGGTTCAAAAAATCTTTCGATTATAATTTGGTCGCTAATAAACGCCTTTTCGTTTATTTGGGAGCCATCAATTACAAAGCTGATGTTTATTTAAACGGAAAAAAACTGGGAACTCACGAAGGTGGTTTTACTCCATTCAATTATGAAGTTACTGCGATTGTACAGCCAAAAGACAATTATTTGGTTATTAAAGTAGATAATACGCGTCATAAAGAAGATGTTCCAACAGTTAATACCGATTGGTGGAATTATGGCGGAATTACGCGTGATGTCACTTTAATCGAAGAAGAATCTGCATTTATTGAAGATTACATGATTCAGTTGAAAAAGAATAATGCCAATATTATTTCTGGTTTTATCAAAATCAATAATTTGAATCCTACGCAAAATCAGGCATCGATTTCTATTCCTGAATTAAAAATCAATTACAAAGGAAAAATTGGCGCTGACGGAATTTTAAATTTTGAAATTCCAGCGAAAAAAATCTCGTATTGGTCACCGGAAAATCCCAAATTATATGATGTTACAATCGATTTTAACGGAAAGAAATTAAATGATAAAATTGGTTTTAGAACAATTGAAACAAAAGAAGACAAAATTTTATTGAACGGAAAGCAGGTCTTTTTAAGAGGAATTTCGATTCACGAAGAAAATGCAAAAGGCGGACGTGCGAATTCTCAGGAAGATGCTTTACGTTTACTAAACTGGGCAAAAGAATTAGGCTGTAATTATGTTCGTTTGGCGCATTATCCACATAACGAAAACATTATTAGAGAGGCTGATAAAATGGGATTAATGGTTTGGGAAGAAATTCCGGTTTACTGGACGGTAGAATTCACAAACAAAAACACGTACCAAAATGCTCAGGATCAATTAACCGCTGCAATTACCAGAGATAAAAACAGAGCCAGTATTGTGATTTGGTCTATGGCAAATGAAACTCCTATTTCTGATGCCAGAAATACTTTTATCACGAATTTAGTAACGCATACAAAATCTCTTGATAATACAAGATTAATTAGTGCGGCTTTATTAACGCGTAACGGAAAAATTGACGATGAAATTGGTAAATCGCTTGATATTATTGCTTTCAACCAATATTTAGGCTGGTACGGCGGTAACTTAGAAAATGCTGAAAAAACATTCTGGACTACGCCATACAACAAACCTGTTTTTGTTTCGGAATTTGGAGGTGATGCAAAAGCTGGCTTTCACGGAGATAAAACCGAACGCTGGACAGAAGAATACCAGGAATATTTATACATTCAGAATTTGAAAATGATTGAAAAAATCCCTCACTTAAGCGGATTAAGTCCGTGGATTTTAGTTGATTTCAGATCTCCAAAAAGATTACTTCCGGGCATTCAGGACGGTTACAATCGTAAAGGTCTAATCTCAAATGACGGTGAAAAGAAGAAAGCTTTTTACATTATGCAGAATTGGTACGACAAAAAGAAAAAAGAAGAAAAATAAATTAAGAACCATTACCAATTCATTAACAAAAAACAGACTGTATTTATATGATTTTTCTTCATTATTAACTTACTTTGTGGTTATTCTAAAAATTGTAACCTTATGAAAAAATTTTATTTAATGGCAGTTACTTTATTTGCTGCCTTTACAGTTCAAGCTCAAGATGTAGTAAAATTTGCTCCGCTTGATGCAAGTCCGGTTGATATTTCTTATTTCCCAAACAAAGCAGTTAAATTCAAAAAAACAGACAATCCTAGTCCGGTTGTAAAAGTTATCTACGCAAGACCTTCTGTAAAAGGAAGAACTATTTTTGGAGATATCGTGAAGTTTGGTGAAGTTTGGAGAGTTGGTGCTAATGAAAATACTGAAATTAAATTTTACAAAGCAGTAACAATTGGTGGTAAAAATATTGCTGCAGGTACTTACAGTTTATTTGCAATTCCTGAAAAAGATAAATGGACAATTATTATCAATAAAGAATTGGACTTATGGGGTGCTTACGCTTATGATGAAAGTAAAGATGTTGTAAGAGTTTCTGTTCCTGTAAAATCAGTAAATGAAGTAATCGAAGCTTTATCAATTGCTTTTACAACTCAGGGTAATGTAGCTAATCTAGTTATTGGGTGGGATAAAACAACTGCTGAATTGCCTATTACGGTTAAATAATTAATCATTTTCAGATATAAAAAAAAGAGCCATTTTGAACTGCCCCCAAAAAGTTAGACACTATTTGGGGGCAGTTCATTTTTCAATGTCTCTTTTTTGTTTTAAACCTTAACGGTTTCTATAATTTTATCCAGCGTAATTGGCAAATCTCGTACACGTTTTCCTGTGGCGTTAAAAACAGCATTTGCAATTGCAGGCGCCATTCCAACCAAAGCCGTTTCACCAAGACCTTTCGTTCCCATTGGGTTGCTGATTGGGTCTTTTTTATTAACGAAGAAAACTTCCTGTTTTTCAATATCGGCATTTACGGGAACATGATAATCGGCGAAATTATTGTTGATTGGACGTCCAAAACGATGATCGATTTCCAATGCTTCCATTAATCCCATTCCGATACCTCCTACTGCACCGCCGTACATTTGTCCAGCAGAAGTTTTTTGGTTGATAACTGTTCCAATATCAGCACACGAAACAACATGCGCCAAACGTATTTTACCCAAATTCGGATTTACTAATACTTTTACAAAGTGCACTGAAAACGAATAAATCGAATATTTCTTAGCTTCTTCTGTTCCTTTTGATTGATTTTCAACTTCTAACCCATCTAATTTATTTGCACTAAGCAAAGAAGTTAAAGCAACAGTTTTAGCGGTATCTTTTGTTGAAGAAACAATTCCATTTGCAAAAGTTAAATCTGTAATTGGAGTTCCTTTCAAAGCAGGATTTTCAGTCGCTAATCCCAATACTTTACTTACCAACAAATTACAAGCATCATGAACCGCAGAACCAACAGACGAAGTCGTTGCCGATCCTCCTTGTGTTGGGCCTTTTGGTAATCCGCTTTTTCCCATTTCAATGATCACATTTTCTGCAGGTAAACCAGTAATTTCAGCACCAATTGCCGTCATCATAGTTGCCGTTCCCGGTCCCATATCGTTGACACTGCACTGCAGCACTAAATTTCCATCGGGTAAGAATTTTGCTTTTACAGAAGTTGGACTTCTATAACAGCCAAAAGTTCCGGTTCCCATTCCGTAACCTACTAGCCATTCTCCTTCTTTTACAGAACCAGGTTCGTTTTTACGGTTTTTCCAGCCAATGCGTTCCATTCCGCCTTCGTAACATTCTAAAAGATATTTACTGCTCCACGGTTTATTTTGTTCCAAATCTTTCTCAGCATAATTCAATTTTCGAAATTCTATTGGATCTAAATTTAATTTATAGGCCATTTCATCCATCGCACATTCTAATGCAAAAGAACCTGTAGCCTCGCCCGGCCCACGCATCCAGATTGGTGTACAAGTGTCTAACGGAACAATTCTGTAACGTGTTGAAACATTTTCGCAATCGTAAATAAATCGGGACATATTTACGGTTCCTTCCATGAAATCTTCATAACTGGAAGTCATCGCAACGGCTTCGTGAGTCAAACCTGTAAGTTTCCCAGCTTTTGTTGCACCAAGACCCATTTTTTGAATCGTATAAGGCCTGAAACCAACATTGGTAAACATTTGCTCGCGGTGCAAAACTAATTTTACAGGGCGGTTCAATTTCTTTGCCCCAATTAATGCTGCAATTTCATACGGCCAAGTGTGTAATCCCATTCCAAATGCTCCTCCAAGATATTCAGAGTGTACTTCTACATCTTCAACCGGCACTCCAAAAACTCCTGCAACACTTTTTCGCGTTCCTTCAACGCCTTGACTTTTGGTATATAAAATGGGTTTATTTCCGTCCCATTTTGCGATAATATTCGCCAATTCCATTGGGTTATGAACTTCAGTTGGAATCGTATAATCGGCTTCTAAAATTACTTCTGCATTTTTGTAACCGTCATGAACTCCTCTGTGGTAATCATTCCCTTTATCTGTTTCAACTTTTTTCTCTTTATCCGCAGCTTTTTGAAGTTCAGTCGAATGTTCTTCTTTAAAATAATCGGCTTTAATTAAACTCGCTGCATATTGCATACGCTCAAAAGTATCGGCAATTACCAACGCAATTGGCTGATCGTAATACAAAACCGAATCATCTTTGAAAATCTGCAACGGCTGTCCAAAATTATGTTTGTCTTTTGCTTTTTGGTATCCGGAAGGTTTGTCTACATTTAAGTGCGTAATGACAGCGAGAACTCCCGGCGCCCATTCTGCTTTTTTAGTATCTATGGTTTTGACTCTTCCTTTTGCAATTGTACTTCCCACCAAGCATGCATAAACTACTCCTGGCGTTTTATATTCGGCAGAATAAGTTGCTGATCCTGTTACTTTAGCAAATCCGTCAACTCTATTAATATTACTTGTTTTGCTCATAATTCTAATTATTTTGATGCTGCTATTGTAAGTGCTTCTGTTATTGCATTTGGACCAAGCGTTAGTTTAAAATCATTGCCGCCGTATGCTTTCGCACCTTTCATTGACAAATCTGCCGCTTTTTTAAATATCTCTTCTGAAACTGTTTTCCCTTTTAGGAATTCTTCTGCTTCAGTTAATCTCCAGGGTTTATGCGCTACACCTCCCATTGCCAGTCGAACATCATTTATTACATTATTTTTTATATCTAAAGCCGCTGCAACAGAAACTAATGCAAAAGCATAACTCGTTCTGTCGCGAACTTTTAAATAATGTACATTTTTAGTAAAATTATTATCCGGAATTTCTACCGAAGTAATTAATTCTTTATTTTCTAAAGTATTGTCTTTCTCAGGAGTATTTCCCGGCAGACGATGAAAATCTGTGAATTTTATTTGTCGTTTTCCTTTTGGTCCTTCGACTAAAACAGTTGCATCTAATGCCGCCAATGCCACACACATATCACTTGGGTGAACGGCAATGCAGCTGTCTGAAGCTCCAAAAATAGCGTGCATTCTATTAGAACCTCCAATGGCACCGCAGCCACTTTTGGGAGTTCGTTTATTGCATGGCATATCCGTATTATAAAAATAGGAACAACGTGTTTTTTGCAGCATATTACCACCAACAGTTGCCATGTGTCTGATTTGCTGGGATGCTCCGGCTGCTAAAGCCAAAGCCAGCAAAGGATGTTTTTCTTTTATGGATGCATCTTCGGCAACTTGACTGTTTTTAGCTAAGGCTCCTATTGAAACTTTTCCGGTTAGGAATTCTATTTTCTTTAAATCTAATCCTGTAATGTCAACCAGTTTGTCTGGAGCCACCACATTCTTTTTCATTAAATCTACCAAATTTGTTCCGCCGGCAATAAACATAGCTTCTTTTTCTTTGCTGATATTCGATACCGCTGAACTTGAAGATAATGCTTTAATTATTTGAAAATTTTTCATAATTCCTTTCCTCCTTCCTTCACTTCAGTTATTGCATCAACGATATTATGATAAGCGCCGCATCGACAGATGTTTCCGCTCATATATTCTCTGATTTCTTCTCGACTATTCGCATGACCTTCTTTGATACAGGCAATTCCCGACATGATTTGTCCCGGTGTACAATAACCGCATTGAAATCCGTCGTGCTTAATAAAAGCTTCCTGCATTGGGTGCAGTTTTTTTCCTTTTGAAAGTCCTTCGATTGTAGTAACCTGAGCGTTTTGCTGCATGGTTGCCAAAGTCAGGCAGGACAAAATTCGGGTTCCATTTACGTGAACCGTACACGCACCGCATTGTCCGTGGTCACAGCCTTTTTTTGTTCCGGTCAACAATAATTGTTCTCTTAATAAATCGAGTAAAGTGGTTCTCGGCTCGATATTAAGATTGTGTTTTTTGCCATTTACTTCGATAGAAAGCGGTACTGTTTCTAAATACTCCGCTATTTTTTCATCCCACTTATTCTCTGAAGCCATAACCAGTGAAGGCGGCGCCAGAGCAAGGGCGGTAAAAAGTCCTGATTTTTTTATAAAGTCACGACGGGAATTTGAATCATTCTCTGTTACTTTATCTGGATTTGTTTTTTTAGAAGCCATTCCATCTCTCTTTTAAATTAGCAAAAACTCTTGGGTATTCTAACAAATTTAACAATCTTAATCCACAAAAAGTTATGAAATTCAAACATTGTGCTTATTTAGAATAATTACAATTTCGGTGTGGGTTTTAACGCAAAGAACGCTAAGGTTTTTTATCTCACATTGTGTTGAGCGAAGGCAAAGTTCGCAAAGCTGGAATTGATATTCGGCGGGTGTTTTTTAACGCAAAGCGCGCAAAGATTTTTTATCTCACTTTATGTTAAGCGAAGACAAAGTTCGCAAAGCTGGGATTTGAATATTGGGGTGTTTTTTTAACGCAAAGTGCGCAAAGTTTTTTTTATCTCACTTTATGTAAGCGAATGCAAAGTTCACAAAGCTGGATTTTGGTGTGCTTTTTTTTAACGCAAAGTTCGCAAAGGTTTTTTATCTCACATTATGTTAAGCGAAGGCAAAGTTCGCAAAGCTTTGTCAATTCCAGCTTTGCGAACTTTGCAATTATCTAGATAATTAACTTAAAAAAAAACTTTGCGCCCTTTGCGATAAAAACCTTTGCGCTCTTTGCGTTAAAAACCCTTAGCGCCCTTTGCGGTTAAAAAAACTACACACAGAAACAGATTTATTATTTACATTGAAAATTGTATTTTTACAAGATTAAGCTTTTAATTATGCCACATCAACAACATATTTACCTCGATAATAATGCCACCACCCGTGTTGATGAACGGGTCTTAAAAGCTATGCTACCCTATTTTACTGATTTTTATGCCAATTCTACTAGTCAGCATATTGCAGGATTATCGGTAAACGAAGCTGTTGAAAATGCTGCCTGGCAAACTGCTGATTTGATTAATGCCGATGCTGATGAAATTATTTTTACTTCGGGTGCTACAGAAGCGATAAATCTGGCGATAAAAGGTCTGGCTGATCAGAGTCGAAAACATATTGTAACTGTTGCTACAGAACACAAAGCAGTTCTAGAAACTTGTCGTTTCATGGAAAGTATAGGCTTTGAAGTCAGCTACTTACCTGTTGATCGTGAAGGGGTTTTAGATCTTAATCTTTTAAATGAAATTATTACAGATAAAACACTGGTTTTCATAGGAATGCTTTCTAATAATGAAACAGGTGTCATACAAAATGTCAGCGAAATTTCTGCGATTCTTAAAAGTAAAAATGTGTTGTTTTTGTGTGATGCAACTCAGGTAGTCGGAAGAATTCCGATTGATGTAAAAGCTCTTGGAATTGATCTTTTGACATTGTCGGCACATAAATTTTATGGACCAAAAGGTGTTGGTGCTTTGTATGTTTCGGCGAAAGCCAAACTAAAATTACTTCCTCAAATTACGGGCGGCGGACATCAGCGAAAATTACGCAGCGGAACGCTTAACGTACCCGGAATTATCGGTTTAGGTAAAGCTGCTGAAATAGCTGTAAATGAATTAGAAACAGCTAAAAACAGAATAGAAATATTACGTAATAAACTAGAAAAGGGTTTATTGCAATTTGAAGGTTCTTTTATAAATGGAAATATTCAAAACCGAATTTATAATACTTCAAATATTTGTTTTCCAGGTGTAAATTCGGAAAAGCTTATTATGGCTTTGGGGAATATTTCGGTTTCGAATGGGGCTTCTTGTTCGGCGGTTACGTCTGAACCTTCGCATGTTTTAAAAGCTATGGGATTGTCTGATGAAGAGGCTTTGAGTTCGATTCGGTTTAGTTTGGGAAGATTTACTACTTTGGAGGAAATTGATATTGCTGTTGAGCGGGTTTTGACTTTGGCGAGAGAATTTGCCACTAAGACGCTAAGGCACTAAGTTTTTTGTTTGCTTTGAGAAATAATCTCGCAAAGTCGCAGAGACGCAAAGTTTTTTATTAGTTGCCTCCAGTTTTAACTGGAGGAAGAAATAGATTAAGGTTAAAAAGGCTTTAGCCAAACTTCGGTTAGTTTGGCTAAAGCCTTTTCTGTTTTTTGCTTAGAACCTCCAGCTAAAGCTGGAGGCAATTGAAAATAAATCTTAAAAACTTTGCGACTCTGCGACTTTGCGAGATTAAAACATATAGCTACTCAGAAATTAACTTGTTGTAATCTTCTTCTGTATCAATATCAATATTACCTTTTACAAAAGGAACTGAAACTGTATCTTCTAAATACTTTTTAATGATTTTTTTTGCTCCTTCCTGACCGCTCAATTCAAGTAATTCATTAAAGTATTTTTTATGGAATAAAACCGGATTTCCTAAGGTTTCGGAATAAGCCGAAGCTATAATTCCTTTTTCAGTTTTATAATATTCGAATATTAAATTTTCAAAAACTAAATTGGTGACAAAAGGCTGATCACAAACGGCAAAAATACATTCATCACAATCTGGATTTAGGAGCAATAATTCATTTAATCCTTTTATGACTGAAGAGGACATTCCGGTTTCCCATTCGGGATTAAAACAAATGTTTATTTCTGTTGTATTAAGTTCTTTTTCTACTTCATTATGATTGGCTCCCATTACCACAATTGTAAGTGAATTGGGTACTTTTAGAGCTTCAGAAATGGTGTTTTTTAAAAGTGTTGAGTCTTTATATTCTAATAACTGCTTTGGTCTTCCTAGTCTTGAAGAATTCCCAGCAGCTAAAATTATAATAGCGGTTTTATTTTGAAATTGATCTTTCATAATGAATTTCGTCATGAATTTTACCTGCTTTATATTTTAAAGAAGTTCCGGTTTTTCCTGCCGAAAAAGCTTTAATTTCTGATACAATCGAAAGGGCAATTTCTTCTGAAGTTTCTGCTCCAATGTCTAATCCAACCGGACTGTAAATACGCTCTAATTGTTCTTCGCTTACATTAATTCCTTCATTTTGAAGATCATCGAACATCCGGTTTAATTTTGTTTTTGGACCGAGGATTCCAATATACTGGCAGTCTGTTTTTAAAAGTAATTTTAAAACTGCCAGATCGTATTTGTAATTGTGGGTTATCAAAACAAAATACGTTTGATTATCAATGGTAATATTTTCCAGAAATTCTTCTGGTTTTACTGCATTTACTTTGTCTGCTTTTGGAAAACGTTTTTCGATTGCATGTGTCGCACGTCCGTCACCAACCGTAATTTTCCAGCCTAGAATGGATGCCATTTTAACCAAAGGCTGAACATCATTTCCTGCTCCGGCAATTACAAGTGAAATTGGCGGATTTATATATTCTATTAAAGCTTCGTTTTCGTTTTCTGTCTGAAGTTTTTTTACAATTGATGTTTTACTTTTCAAGACTTCATTTACATCTGAAATCAAATCTAGAACCTCATCATTATGAGATAAAATTTGATTTTCTTCTCTGTAAAAAAGTGTTGTTCCTTGCTGAATGGCATTTCTTTTTAAAGAGAAAATAGTCACAACTACGGCTTCTTTTCTTTCTAATTCTAATTGCTGTAAAAGCTGTATGGGATTTTTTGATGCTTCTTCATCAATATATTCAAATAGAATATGAACAATTCCGTTGCAGCCAAGCTGTAAACCTACTTCAATATCGTCTTCATTATTCGTATTGTAGGTAATTAATTTATTTTGTTTTTGATGAATGGACAGCAGTGCTTTTCGTAATGCATCGCCTTCAAGGCAGCCGCCGCTTATAGCTCCTGTTAGTTCTCCATCTTCTGTTACAAGCATGCGTGCTCCGGGCTGGCGATACGACGATCCTTCAACTTTAACGACTGTTGCGAGAGCTGTTTTTTTTCCGGCCGATTTTGCTTCTGTGTATGCTTTAAGAATTTCGCTGATTTCTTTCATAAAAATAAATGTCCATCAACAGAAATTGGTATTGATGATCTTTCATTCTCTAAAAATAAAAAATATTATAAACTTAAAGGCAGTAAAGCTATTTAAGTTTATAATATTCTTAATTAAAAATCGGCTTGATTTATTTTTTTAAATCTAAAGAATAATTCAGTTTTGATTTTATTATTTTTCTGTCGCGGTCCAGCATATAGATCTTTTTTGTGTCTGAACTTAAATAACCATAATACGATTGTTTTTCGACAGGTTTGTCCCAATTCAAAACAAAAATAGTTCCGTCGGGATCGTTTTCTAAACCTCGTTCTGTATTAAAATTTCCTTTTTCAACAAACTCTTTTTCAGGCGATTTTCCTTTGTAAATACTTGATAATTCAAATTTTTGTCCTTCCATTGTTCCGTTTCCCTGATAAATTTTAAGAACGGTTTGAATACCGCTGCAATCTGCACAAGGCAATAGTCCTTCGTAAACCAAAACATTTTCGGCTGTGTTTTTTTCGACTTTTACACTTGTTGAATCTGGTGCTGCAATATTCGTTTTTTCCTCATTTTTCTTGCTGTTGCAAGATAAAAACTGAATTGCAGTTATTAGCAAAATCAATACATTTTTCATATTCTTTAATTTTAATATTATTTCAAATTTAAGGAATTTTCCTATTTAAAAAACTAATTAACTTAACAAATTATAAATGATTATTTTTTGTTGCAATAGCATTTGTATTATGAAGTTTTGTATTTTTATCAATAGCAAAATATTTTAGTTAACTTAATAAAAAACTACATGGGAAAATTTGTAATTACTAAAAGAACCAATGGTGAATTTCAATTCAATTTAAAAGCTGGTAACGGCCAGACCATTTTGACCAGCGAAGGTTATTCGACAAAAGCAGCGGCCTTAAACGGAATTGAATCTGTTAAAACAAACTCTCAGGACGATAATCGTTATGACAGAAAAGAGTCTAGTAATGGCAAACCCTATTTTAACCTAAAAGCAAGCAACGGACAAAATATTGGGGCAAGTGAAATGTATGAAAGTACTTCTGCGAGAGAAAACGGAATCGAGTCAGTAAAAAAGAACGCTCCTGATGCAGATACAGATGATCAGACTGCATAATTCCAAAAAATATTTAAAAAAAAACGAGGCTCTGAAGCCTCGTTTTTAGTTTATATATGACCAAACTTCATTTTATAGCGGTCCAGTTCTTCTTCTGTTTTGTTTAAAAGTTTTTCGAGAAGTTTTATTTTATCTTCATAGAGTTCTTTTAATGCTTCATCATTGCTGGAATTAATTAATATGCTTCCGTTGTTACTGTTTCCTTTTACGGTATTATAGTTGTTGAAATATCTCTGACTGTCAAAACTTATAATATCTTCAACACTTACTTCTAAAATCCGTGCTATTTCTACTAATTTAACATAGGATAATATTGTTCTTCCTTTTTCTATTTTACTATAACCTGCCTGAGTGACACCAAGTTGATCTGCCATATATTCCTGAGTGTAATTTTTTAACTCTCTAATGCTTTTTATTTTGTTTTTTATTGAAGTTGCCATAAGTTTGATTTGGAGGGAGGGCGTTTGTAACTTAAACAGCCGCAACTGAACTTAGGGGGTATTGCAGCTTTATTTTTTTGAAGTAATTACAAATGCTGTTTCTGTAGGTCGGTGAAACAGGATTTGTTTATTTTTTTCTGATTATAATTATGAAACCATATACGAGAGCAATAACTATAAAAGCCAGATCGTAACTGGAAATCTCCGTTAATAGTTGGTTCATTGCTATATTAGTTTGTTGTTTTTAAAATCCGTTCGAATTCGAAATTTAAATACTGGTCGATTTGTTTTCCAATTATTGGCCGGTCTAAAGCGCTTATTTTTACTTTAGTTTCTTTTTTGTAAATGTCTTTTACAATCACAAAATAGTCAAATTCTGATTTATTATTAAATCTCATAATAATCAAAAAAGAATAGCACAATAAAGTTGGAATTAAATAATACAGCTCCATTACATTGGTGAAAATCATGCAGTAATAGGCTAAGACAGTTACGGCTGTAAAAGCGCCGTTTTCAAAAAGATAGGTTTTCTTTTTTTTGAGCAGTCCAAGTTCTACAATTTCATTAAAATTGTACTGCCATTGTTTTGATCCGTACTGAAATTGTACCTGATCATGAGTGAGGGAAATGAACATAATGATAAATAATTAAATCTCTTTAAAGAAAACCTGGTGAGAAAGTTTTCTAAAAAATTGTTTTCGGCTTAAATGAATACATTTGAAAATGCTGCAGTGGTAAACAGCACATCATTTCGCAATATTACGCATAATCAGCTTTTTTTTCTTACAAGTCAGCTTATAGAATATAACCAGAGGTTGTAATTAAATCTAATTATAAATTTTACCTTATGATTTAAAAATTCAATATGGCGTTTTACTTATATAACTAATGCACAAAAAAAGCCACTCCTTTGTGAAGAATGGCTTTTTAGAAAGGATAAAGTTACAAAATTTATTTTAAACCGTCGACTCCGGCATGAGTTGGGATTACTTCTTTTATACTTCCGTCTGGATTAAACTCTAATTTATCGATGCAGACTTCACGATGAAATCCTCCTGCGTCTCCCATTTTAATTCCGGTTGGATAGGAAAATCTATGGTAAACAAAATACCATTCGTCTTTATTTGGAATTTGTAAAACCGAATTATGTCCGGTTGCGTGAATTCCAATATCTGGTTTTCCCTGAATCACTATATTATTTTTCGGAATTTCAATTGGTCCTAAAGGCGATTTTGAAGTTCCGTATCTCACTTTATAATTTGGGCTTCTGGTATCGTCTTCGCTCCACAGGAAATAATACGTTCCTTTTCTGTAAATTATATAAGTTCCTTCGCGAAAAGTATCATCAACTGTAATTACTTTTGTTGTTCCTTTTTTAAGAGAAACCATATCGGGATTCAATTCGGCGACAGCCATATATCCATTTCCCCAGTACAAATAACTTTTTCCGGTTTTAGGATCTGTAAAAACATCAGGATCAATTTCCTGACCGCCTTTTACACCTTCGGGTCTTGTGCTTATTAATGCTTTTCCGCTGTCTTTAAAAGGTCCATTCGGATTATCTGAAACTGCCACGCCTATTTTTTGCGCTGCTGTGAAATAATAAAAATATTGGTATTTGCCTTTTATCTTTTTCTCTACAATACAAGGCGCCCACGCATTTCGGTTTGCCCAGCTTACATCTTTTCGAAGATCGAGAATAATTCCTTCGTCTTTCCAGTCTTTTAAATTATCCGAAGAAAACGTCTTGAAGTAATTTCCAGACCAACCGTCAAAACCATCACTTGTTGGGTAGATATAGTATTTTTTTGTTTTGTTGGAGTACAGAATTTCCGGATCAGCATAATAGCCTTCTAAAGCTGGGTTATTGTTTACTTTCGGATATTTTGCTGGCGTTCCCCATTTGTCAGTGATTCTTTTTAATTCAGAACGCGTAATTGGTAAAATCGTTCCGTGACGCGGATTAAAATCCATCGAAATATCATTATCAATTACGGTAAAGTTTTCTAAATCTTTGGTTTTTGTAAACTGATATTTTCCTTTTGTATAAACATCATACATCAGGATATATTCGTCTGAATTGTTTAGTTTGAAAACGCTTGAACCTTCAACTCCGTCTTTTGTCTGCTGCAAATAATTATCATTTTCAGTCCATTTTCCCGAAGTTAAATCGGTTGTTGTGGCTACTTTTATTCCTGCGGTTTCCGTTTCTGTTTTATAAAAAAGATGATAAACGCCGTCTTTTTCAATTATATCACCGTCAATGCAGGCTCTTTCAGATTTTGGAACAAATAATAATTTTGGTGCACTTTCCAGAGCTGTGAAATCTTTATTCGCGTAAGCGTAATAAATTTTATCCGGTTCTCCTGCATATTGCAGACTGAAATAAATTAAATATTTTCCGGCTTTAGCATCATAAATAGTCTGCGGCGCCCAAACTCGTTTTAGGTTTTCGTTTCCTGAAAAAGCGGTTTGAATATTTACTACACTGCTTTTCCAATTTACTAAATCGGTACTTTTTAGTAAAACCATTGCACGATTACTGTCCCAACCTTTTGAAGAAGTCATATCGGTTAAAACCATATAAAAAGTTTTTCCGTCGTCGCCTCTTAAAATATGCGGATCACGAACGCCTCCGGTTGAACTTATTGTTTTGCTGTCTAAAACTGGTTTGTTATCGTTGAGATGATAATAATGATAACCGTCGGCACTAACGGCAAAACGAACGGCTTCTTCTTCAACAGAATTTCCTGTGAAATAAACAAACAAATAGGCTGTTAAATCTTTTTCTGCAATTACGGGTGGAATTCCTTTTGTATTCTGGGCTTGTAGAAAATTAAAAATCGATAAAAATAATACAAGGCTAAAATGTGCTTTCTTCATTATTTTTTACTTTTTATTTGATATAAAACGGAACTGTGCGGTTTTAAATCGGCTGCAATTGTTGTTGATGTTGTTTTAGATTTTTCGTTAGTCCACATATTTAAAATATCCGCTTGTCCTGAAATATCAAGATCAGAAAGATTTACTGAAACATTCTGTGAAGCCGAATCTGAAATATTAAATAAAGCCAAATAAATACTGCCGTCTTTTGCATTTTTTGAAGTTACGGCAATTTTACCATCCCTTTGGAAAAGTTGTTTTATGGCTGTGCTTTCATTGTGCATTTTTACCACATTTTTGTTCGTTAATAATGACAAAGTAAAAGCGTCGTTACTTGGTAAATCTCCGCCAAAAAATAATGGTGATTTAAAGATATTGAAAAACGTAATCAACGTGTATTGTTCGTCTTTTGTTAAACGAGTCATTCTGTCTTCGCCTCGTTCTCCTCTTACTGAAATACGTCCAAGCGGAATCATATCGCAATCCGGCCATGTTCCCGGTGCAATGTATGGATACCATTTTTGCGCCACGTCCATTAAATGCGTTATGTGCGGCCAAGTGTCCCAAACATCGTCAACCATACGCCACATATTGGCGTGCGTGGTTACGTGTGGTGCTGCTTCGATTGGTGTTTCTCCCGGTGAAGTACTTAAAACAATTTTACGTCCGCTTTTGTCGATTGCATTTCTTATTAAGTTGATTTCGCCTTCGTGATAGGGTCTTGATAAATCATCAATTTTAATAAAATCAACGCCCCATTGTGCATACAATTCAAAAATAGAATTGTAATATTCCTGCGCACCTGGTTTGTCTGCAAGAATTGTATAATTGTCTTTTAGCCATTCGCATTGCAAAGCTGTCGTATAAATTTGGTCTGCCGTAATTCCGTTTGCACCTTTTATTGGTAGTTTGTCTTCAACTGCTTTTTTCGGGATTCCGCGCATGATATGGATTCCGAATTTCAGTCCTTTTTTATGGATATAATCGGCTAAAGGTTTGAAACCATTTCCGTCTTTTGCTGATGGAAAACGGTTTATAGCCGGTAAATATCTTCCGTATTGATCGATTACATAACGCGGGTCTGTTTGGTTATAACCTCCTGCTTTATCATTTTCTACAAACCATCGAATATCTACCACAATATATTCCCAGCCAAATTTCTTTAGATTTTTAGCCATATAATCGGCGTTGGCTTTTACTTCGTGTTCTTCAACGGTTGGTCCGTAACAATCCCAGCTGTTCCAGCCCATTGGCGGGGTTTGTGCCCATTGTTTGAATTCGTCTTTTTGGAAGGTTTTGTTTTGTGAATTGGCAGAAATTGATATTAAAATCAATCCGAATGCCAATATTTTATTTTTTATTTTCATATTAAATAAATGTAGATTACACATTTTAAATGTAATGAATTATTTTTTTAAACACATAGAAACATAGATTTCAATGTTTTAAAGAATATAAAAAGAAACCAGTTTCTAACGCATAGCTATGTGCATTAAAACAAGTCAAACGCCTTTTTCAGGCTTTCAAAATCTATGTTCCTATGTGTTTAATTTTTCTATTTTACATTAATCGTAACCTCAACTGGTTTTAACCATTGACTTGTAAAAGTTACTTTAATTGGCTGTGCTTCTCCTGTCGCCTCAATATAAGCTGCAATATGCCCGTGAAATACACGCTGTACATTATCTGTATAATCTGTCATGTCGCTGTTATTTCCTGCTTCAAGTCCTAATAAAGTTCCCGGGCCGCTTATTGTGCAAGTCACTTCGTTATCTGAAAGCATTACTGGCAAGCCGTTTTGATCTTTTACCTGAACCATTATTTTAGCAACGCCTTTGTCTTTAGAAATCGTGATATTTTTATCGGCAATGGTTAATTCAACTGGCTGCTGTGTTGATGTAATAGCATATCTGCTTACTTCTTTTTCATTTTTATCTAAACCAATTACTTCTAATTTTCCTGAAGCAAAAGGAATATCCCAATAGATAATTCCGGTTTTCTCGTCGTATAGTTTGGTTTCGCCAACTACTTTTCCGTTTAGTTCTAAGCGTGCTTTTGCAGCATTGGTATAACAAACTACACGAATTTTTTCTCCTTGATTGTAATTCCAAATTGCCCATGCATCTTTAGAAATATCTTTTTCGTTTTTTAACGGATAAGTTCCAATATATGCCATTGGTTTATCTGACCACAATGACTGGCGGAAATATCCTCTTGGTTTGATAATGCCCGCAAAATCAACTAATCCAGAATAAAATCCTCTTGAAGGCCATCTTCCTGATTCTCCTAAATAATCAATTCCTGTCCATAAAAACTGTCCGAAAATATGTTTGTTGTTTTTTACGGCAAGCCAAGGTTCCATATCATGTACATTTTCACTTCCGAAAATGACTCTGTTTGGATATTTTTCGTGATCTGATTGGTATTTGCTTTCTGTATAATTGTATCCTGTAATGTCTAAAGCGCCCGGATATTCTGTTTCGTTTGACATTGCAACTCCTGCTAATCCGGCAGTTGTTGGGCGTGATTTGTCATACTTTTTTACTGCGGCAACTAAACGTTTTGCAATGGCTCCAAGACGCATCGCATCTGGTGCATCTTTTTTGTAACCGCCGTAAGCTGCCTGTCCAAAACCATCTTTTCCTTTGTCTAAAACCGGATGCGAATATGGATCGTTTGGATAATCTACTTCGTTACCAATACTCCATCCAAAAACAGATAAATGATTTCTGTCTCTACGAACAAAATCTTCTAAATCTTTTTCTCCATATTCTGCAAAAATATCAAACGAACCTTCAAATCCCGGAGTTCCATAATTCCAGCCTTCCAGCCATTTGCGTTTTGGGAATTCCCATTCGTCATAAGCTTCGTTTAAAACCAAAATTCCTAATTCATCACAAAGTTCATAGAAAACCGGCGCTTGTGGATTATGGCTTGTACGGATTGCATTTACACCAATTTCTTTAAGTGTTTTTAATCTGGTTTCCCAAACTTCACGAGGAACTGCCGAGCCTAAAACTCCAGCATCGTGATGCAGACAAACGCCTTTCATTTTCATCCATTTTCCGTTTAAGGCAAAACCATTGTTTGGATCGAAAGTAAAAGTTCTAAAACCTGTTTTTGTTATGGTTTGATCGATTTGTTTACCCTCTTTTAAAACGATTGTTTTAAGCTGATATAAATTCGGGTTTTCTAAATCCCATATTTGAGGATTTTTTACGCTCAATTTAGTTGAAACTTTTCCGTTTTGATTGGCTGTAACTTCCACTTTAGAAGAAGATTTTGCAACCGATTTTCCTTCTTTTGAAATCAATTCATTTACAATAGTAAGACTTGATTTTGCTTTTGAATCGTTTTCTACATCAACCTCAACATTTAAAGTTCCTGTTCCGTTTTTTACTTCCGGATAAGCATAAACTCCCCATTGCCCAATATGAACCGGATTTGCATATACCAAATAAACATCTCTGTAAATTCCTGAGCCTGTGTACCATCTTGAATCGGCACTTTGACTGTGGTCTACTCGAACAGAAATTGTATTTTCTCCTCCAAATTTTACATATTGTGTAGCATCATAAGCAAAAGAAATATATCCGTTTGGACGTTTTCCTAACGAATGTCCGTTGATGAAAACTTCACTTCTGTTATAAACGCCTTCAAAATATAAATAGACTTTTTCGCCGCTTTTGCTTTGCGGAATAGTTACTGATTTTCTGTACCAGCCAATTCCGCCCGGCAAATATCCTGTACAGCTTGCCAGCGTTGGACTCAATTGTCCTTTTACGCTCCAGTCGTGCGGAACGTTTACAGATTGCCATTTACTATCGTCAAAGGCTGTATTTTTTGCATCCGGAGTTTCCTGAAGATTAAATTTCCAGTTGTCATTGATTTTTTGTGAATCTCCAAATGATATCTGGCTAAATGCCGATATACACGAGAAGAGAAGTACGGGTAATAAGTTTTTTTTTGTAAACATTTTTTTTAGTTAATTTTTGTTTCAGGTTTCAAGTTTCAAGTTCCTCGCTAACGTGAAACCTGAAACTTGAAACTAACTTTATTTTTATTGAAATTCTCCCACAAATGTCACTACAGACCTTGCGGGGATTTCTAAATCATTAATTTTCTGAGTTGCTGCTCTTTTTAGGTTTGAATTTTCAGCCGTTATGTATGGTGTGAATTCGTTGTTTTTTTAGGGTTCCTTTTGATAAATTGAACTTGTATTTTTGGGGAGATTTTCCACAGTTCACTGCAACTACAATTAGCTTTTTATTGGCTATATCTTTATAAGCGGTTAACATTACATCATTTGCGGCATCTAATTCGTTTTGGTTTGGAACGTCAATTCTCTGCATTCCCGGACGAACGAAAAGCGAATAATTTCCTAAAGCCCAAAGCAGTTTTGAATCGTGAAATTCTCCATCGCTTCTAACATAATTAGGTTCGGTTCCTCCGTTGCTTTTTCCATCGTCCAGGTAAATTAGGCCGTCTTTATAATCAACTCTGGTAATTGATGTCCACCATTGCCATGAAGCGGCGTTGGCAACTGCAATATCGTTGTGAATTAAACGTGCAACGAATAAAGCGGTCTGCATTCCTAAATCTCTGCCTCCGCCTGAACCGCCTGGAATTTCGGCTTCTCCCGGATTTTCTAAAATACAGTATTCAGACTGCCAGTATTTTAATCCCGGATTTTGTTTGATATTGGCAGCGATTAGTTTTCGACTTAAAACTTGTTTTTCAACAGGCCACGTTGTAAAATAACTGTGTCCTAAAATGACATTTTTTACATTTGAGAATTTGGAAATATTCGTTTTGTTTTTTCCAAAGAAATAATCAATTTGATTGTCTCTGTTTTCGGCATTTACATTTTCATATAAATAATTGATTTGGGCGGCTTCGGCAATTACAATTTCGGTACTCATTTTATTGGCTTTGAGTTTTTCAGAAAGTGATTTGGTCAAAGCATAAATTTCGTTGTTTGTAGCCGGAGTTCCTTCCTGACTGTTTTTGTCTCCGTTATTTGGCATCCATTCCCATTGCGGTTCGTTTATTGGACTTATATAATCGAATTTGATTCCTTCTTTTTTCTCTAATCCCTGAATACTTTGAACTAAGAAATCGGCAAATTTTGGAATTGCTCCATCTTTTAGATTCAGTTTATTCTTTTGGGATGCAAAAGATAATCCGTTGTTTGTCATCGAAACCGGCGGACTATTTGTAAAAATCAGGAATTTATCGACACCTCGTTTTTTTGCTGCTTGCAGAAACCATCTTTGTCCTTCTTGTTTGGAGAAATCGTAAGTTCCGTCGGCATTTAGGAAACATTCGCTTCTTCTCCATTCGTCAGAAACCTTACTGTTTTCGCCTTGTTCTGTACTTCCGGCACCAAGGTTAAACCTCCAGATGGAAAGCCCTATTCCTTTTGGATTTCCGTCTGCATCAATTTCTTTGCTGAAAAGTAAATCGGCGATGGCATTCTTTTTTTGATCCGGCCAATTTTTACCCACAAACTGAGTTCTCCAGGCATCAGAACCTCCAAAACCGTCCATGGTTTGTACAACATTATCTGTGCTGATGATAGCAGTTCGCTGTGCAAATGACAGCGAACTTGTTATCAATAAAAGCGAGATATATATTTTTCTCATTTTTTTTATTTTTCTTATTGTCGCATTTTTTACCGCTTAGTTTGTCATTCCGAGGAACGAGGAATCGCACGCGTAACCACACAGTGATAACCAATCTTTGTAGATTCTCTAGTGCGATTTCTCCTTACGTCGAAATGACAAAAATTTCGAATAACAGGGATGCGTAAATATCTTACTTATAACTTCCAACGTAGGTAACTACCGCCCTCGCAGGAATCTCAAAACTCGCCGCATCAACAGCAGTTCCTTTTTTCAGGCTTAAAGTTTCAGAAGTTGTATAAGGCGTTAATTTGTTATCAGTTAAAGCTCCTCCGGCAAGATTTAATTTATAGGCTTTCGCCGATTTGCTGATGTTAACGGCAACAACAACGAGCTTTTTATTTGCTGCGTCTTTATATGCGGTTACCATTACATCATTCACGGAAGTGGCATTATCTACACTCGGAATTTGGACTCTAACCATTCCCGGTTTTACGAAGAATGAAAAATTTCCTAATGCCCAAAGTGTTTTTGAATCTCTGATATAACCATCGTTTTTGCAATAATCTGAGTTTCCGGCTCCGTTGCTTGCGCCATCGTCTACGTGAATTAAACCGTCTTTGTAATCGCCTCGGCTAATAGCTGTCCACCATTGCCATGACGTAACGCCTCCAACTGCAATATCTGTATTGATGATTCTTGCTGTCCAAAGTGCTAAAGACATTCCTAAATCTCTTCCTGCTCCTGCTCCGCCCGGTAATTCTGAAGTTCCCGGACTTTCCAGAACGCAATATTCAGACGACCAAAGACTGATGTTTCCTGCTCCCTGAATTCTTGACGCTGCTAATTGTCTTGACGAAACCATTTCGTTTAAAGGCCATGCCTGCCAGTAACTGTGTGCCGAAATAGTTTTCTTTACATTGCTTAATCCGCTGATTTTTTTAGCTGAATTGGCTCCAAAGAAATAATCAACTTGGTTGGATCTGCTTTCTTTACCCGAAACTGTTTTATACAACGGTTCATAAGCTCCAGCTTCGCCCACTACGATTTGTGCTTCAACTCCTTTTGATTGTAATTTTGGAGATAAAACATTTACGAAGTTGTAAATGTTAGCGTTTGTCGCCGGAGAACCTTCCTGATTTGTTCCGTCCCATTCGTATTGCGGTTCGTTGAACGGACTTACATAATCGATTGTTAAACCTTGCTCTGTTTTTAGTTTATCTAAAGCGTTTGCCCAGAAATCAGCCAAATCCGGCATTTTTCCATCTTTTAAATTGTAAAATTCTTTGATGGTGGCGTGTGCTTTTCCGTTTTGAGTTAAATAAACCGGAGCACTATTGGCGAAAGCCAATAATTTTTCGACACCGCGTTCTCTGGCTGCTTTCATAAACCAAACCTGTCCGGCTTGTTTGTTCATGTTATAATTTACTCCATCTGTTGTAAAACATTCTGTACGTCTCCATTCGTCGTTAATATCGCTGGCATCGCCTTGTTCTGAACTTCCTGCTCCCAGATTGAAACGCCATAATGATAATCCAATTCCTTTTGGGTTTCCGTCGGCATCAAAATCTTTGCTAAATAATAAATCGGCAATTTTGTTTCTTTTGTCTGAAGGCCAGTTTTTCCCAATAAAGTTACACTGCCACGCATCAGAAGCTCCAAAGCTTTCCATTGTCTGCAAAGGCATATCCAGATTTACCTTTAATTCTGCCGTACCAGATTCTGAATTTGAATCTCCGTTGTTTTCAGAATCGCAGCTTACTAATAAAGTGCTGGCGAAAAGCAAGCCTGCACACAGCAGACTTACTTTATTGTTATTTAAAAACTTCATTTTAGTAACCTGGATTTTGAGTGATTAATCCGCCGCTTAAGTCAATTTCTAACTGTGGTATTGGCCACAATAAATTTTTAGCCGGATTAAAATTGATTCCTTTGTCTTGTGATTCTCTGGTGTTTGTAGTTTCATACGGATCTGTAGAATTCAGGTTGTACTGAACAAAAGTTCCGTTTGGTCCCATTAAAGATTCAATTACCGGTTTCCCTGTTGTTGGGTCTTTTTCACGACGAATATCAAATAAACGTAATCCTTCAAAAGCTAATTCTAAACGACGCTCTTTGTAGATTTGTCTTAAAAGAGTTGGGCCAGAAATTCCAGTTTTTGGCGTTAATTGTACACGTGCTCTAATGATATTAATATCTGCCAATGCATCGCCGCCTGTATGGTAATTGGCTTCTGCTCTTGTCAAATACATTTCTGCCAGACGAATCAACGGAATGTTTAATGGTAAGTGTCCGTCTTTTTTATCTAATGCACGACGTGTCGCTATTGGAATATAATATTTACGGCAGATACGTCCTGATTTATTATCGTTTAAACTGAATTTATGGGTCGGGTTTAAAGTCTCATCTCCATAAGCAGGTTCTCCCCATTTTGTAATGGTGCTTTTGCGACGGATTTCATCATTTTCAGATAAATAAGCGTTTTCTAAATCGCTGGTTGGCATACACCATCCCCAGCCATCCAAAACATCCTGAGCATCATTGCTTGGGAAATTTTTCTTGTCTTCACCCCTTGCTCCGGCTAAAGTTGGTAAAGCGGCTCCTAAACTTTTGTCTTGTACAGATGATGACTGCGCTTCCAAAATTGATTCAATTCCGTTATGATTGTTTACATTCCAGATGTTTAAGAAATCAGCTTCTAATTGAAAAGGTCCTTCTGTAATTACTTTGTTGGAATATAATTTGGCATCGGCCCATTTTTCCTGAAATAAAGTTACACGAGCCAATAATGCGTAAGCAGCCCATTTGTTTATTCTTCCGTCTCTTTTTACTGGAGCGCTTTCTAATCTTGATGCAGCTTCTTTAAGATCGGCTTCAATTTGAGCGTAAACATCTGCTGCAGAACTGCGCTGTAAATTTAAATCGCCTGTTCCTAAAGATTTTGTGTATAACGGAACTCCGCCAAAAAGGTTTACCAATTCGTAGTAACAATAAGCACGAACGAATAATGATTCTCCCATATATTGATTTCTCTGTGCATCAGAAATTGGCGAATTTGCCATTTTCTCTAAACCAATATTTGCTGACTGAATGGTGTAAAAATGAGCGGTATAAATACTGTTCATATCTCCCATATTATCCGGCGTAATCAGGTATTGCGAACAAGGTCTGTGCGCGCCGCTGTCCTGTCCTGTGTTACCCATCCAGGCATCATCTGTAGACATTTCGTTGGTAACTCTCGGGGCCGTTAATGTCCACCAGTCTTTTGCTAATAACAAACGCTGTGTTAATTCATTAGCATAGTTTTCGCATTCCTGCGCAGTTTGAAAATAGTTTTCTAAAGTCTGCGTTCCTCTTTCTTCTTTTTCGATAAAATCGTCACAAGAAACTGTAAATGCAGCTAAAGCTATTATGGATACTAGTATTTTTTTCATGATCGTTTTTTATTAAAATGCAACATTAAGACCCATCAGGATTGTTGGCTGTACAGGATAATTCCATCCGCCAAAACCTGATCCTTTTACTCTATCTCCTGTATTAGGATCTCCGCCGGCTACTTCAGGATCAACTCCAGAGTAGTTTGTCCATGTCCATAAATTTTGTCCGGATAACGAAATTCTCAATTTATCTAAACCAAATTTGTTGTAGAAAGAATATCCTAACTGAAGGTTTTTCATGCGTACGAAAGAACCATCTTCAACATACAGAGACGAGAATTTTGTGTAGTTCTCATTATTGTCGTCTTTTGATAAACGCGGAATGTAATTTGAAGTTCCTTCACCGTGCCAGGCCATTTGATCTAATCCGTTTACTTTGTTTGTTAAACTTGCTCCGTTGTATAAATCTGAGATGTTTTGGTTTATGATATCATTTCCAATACTTGAATAAAAGTTAGCTACTAAATCAAAGTTTTTGTATCCAAAATTCAAATTCAAACCTACATTGTAATCTGCCCACGGAGAACCAATTTTAGTTCTGTCTTTATCATCCAGTTTTCCATCGCCGTTTACATCTTTAAAACGAATATCTCCTAATTGTGCATACGGCTGTAATTTTGTTCCGTGTTCGTCTGTATGAGAATTTAATTCGGTTTGGTTTTGGAATAAACCATCCGCAACATATCCGTAAAAATATCCCGGTTCTTCGCCTTTTACAGTTAAAGTTCTGTTACTTGCTCCGTATAATTTTTCTCCTTCAGATGACAGAGAAAGCATTTCGACATTTACGGTTGTAAAAGTTAAGTCTACACCATAAGAGAAATCACCTTTTTTATCTTTATAAGAAATTAATAAATCGATACCGCTTGACTGCATTGAACCTACGTTTGTCCACATGGTAGAAAATCCCGGGAATCCGCTGTAAGTTGGAAATTGTTTCAGGAACAACATATCGTGTGTTTTCTTTTGGTAGTATTCTAATGACCCTGAAAGTTTGTTTTTCCATAATCCGAAATCAATTCCAAAACTCACATCTTCAACCGTTTCCCATTTAATATCTTTATTGGCCATTGATGAAGGGTAAGAAGTATCCACAACCTGCCCGTCGATTATATAAAATCCCTGACCAATGTTTGACTGATAAACAGCACTTGGTAAATTTTGATTTCCTACTTTACCCCATCCTGCTCTAAATCTTAAATCGCTTAAAACATCTTTTGTAGGTTCCATAAATCCTTCGTTTAAAATTCTCCATGAAACCGAAGCCGAAGGAAAATTTGCCCATTTGTTATTGGCCATGAATTTTGAAGATCCATCTCGTCTAAATGTTCCTGTGAAATAATATTTACCATCGTAGTTATAAGAAAAACGTGAGAGATAAGACATTATAGAACTTGACCAGCTGTTTCCGCCGCTGTTACGGTTTTTAGTTGCGGCATTTAACTCTCTCATCGAATCTGAGTTATTTGGAACGCCTTCTCCGTAACCCCAAACATCGTTTCCGTTGTATTCTTCCATTGTATTACCAATCATTAAAGAAGCGTTGTGTTTTCCTGCAAATGTTTTGTTGTAGGTTACCGTATTCTGCCATGTCCAGTCTACATTGTTTGTTGCTCTTCTTTCGATGGTATTGATTTCCGCTTTTTCGTGTGCGGCATCGATTACGAAATCTGGAGTAAATTTGCTCCAAATTTTATCTCCAACCTCAACAGAAGCCTGTGTACGAATTACTAAACCTTTTATAGGTTCGTATTGTAAATATCCGTTTGTATTTAAATTGTACTGATCTGTGTAATCATCGTAACGGTTTACGGCTGCAACCGGATTCCATATATATGATGGCGAACGTGCATAAATACTGTATTCATTTTCTAATCCTGTTAACTGATCTGCTGGTTTGTAAATTGGCGTAATTGGATCAATTTTATCAAAATCTGCCCAGTTACCCGGAGCGCCCCAAGTTTCGTAACGAGGGTTTAAAGTGATTCCGGCTGAGAATTTATCTGAGAATTTAAAATCGTTTGCAATTCTCATCGTTACTCTTTCCCATCCGCCTATTCCGTACATAGACTCTGAGTTATAGTAATTCAGACTTATAGCATAAGTATGTTTGTCTGAACCACCGCTTACTCCAAAAGAAGCATTCGTTACAGGAGTTCCGGTTTTAATTCCGGCTCTCCACCAGTCTGTTGTTTTGCCTTTGTATTGAGAAGGATTTGGCAGATAATCTGAATAGCCTGAATTGTTGTAAGCTTTATTCATGATCGTTGCATAACCTTCGGCGTCAGCCATATTATAGGGATTATTCATGATCTGCATACCTGAACTCAAATCAAAATTGAATCTTGTTTTTCCAACTTTTCCTTTTTTAGTTGTTATCAAAATAACTCCGTTTGATGCACGAGAACCGTAAATAGCACTTGCAGAAGCATCTTTTAAAACTTCCATAGATTCAATTTCGTTATTACTTAAGAAATTGATGCTCGTTCCCATTGGGATTCCGTCCACCACATAAAGCGGATCTGTACTTAAGTTTACGGTAGAAATTCCACGAATTAAAACTCTTGGCTGCGCGCCCGGACCACCTTGTCCTGTAACCTGAACTCCGGAAACTTTTCCCTGTAATGATTCGGTTACGTTACCAACTGTCATGGTTTGTAATTCTTTTCCTTTTATAGAAGAAATTGAACTCGTTACATCGCTCTTTTTTACAGCGGCATAACCTACAACCACAATTTCATCTAAGGCTTGGCTTGATTCCTGAAGTACGATATTGATCTCGGTTTTATCACCAACTGATACAACTTGAGAAGTAAATCCAACAAATGAAAATTCTATTTGTGAATTTTTGTTCGGTACGTTGATTACATAATTACCGTCAAAATCAGTCGCTGCAGATGTTGAAGTTCCTTTTACAATTACGTTTACTCCCGGAATTGGTACTTTTGCTTTATCCTTAACAGTTCCTTTTATTTTTATTTGTCCAAATGATACAGCAGTACACAAAAGGGCAATAAAAAACCATATATATTTAAATTTCATATTTAGATGTTTTATTTATTAATGTTATAAAAGCCTGATAACAAATTATTTCTTTGTTATAAAAACTCTCTCTAACTCTGTATCAAGAACTACTTTGTAAACTCCGGCCGCTGCTGGGTATTTAGCATTTCCGTTTTCTCCCGGCGACATGGTACAAATACCATTTTTAATTAATCTCCATGAAGGGCTCCACCATTGTCCTGTAAAAGTTGCTTCCATTTGTCCTGTCAAAGTATATTCTCCCACTAATTGATAAGGGTTGTTTGGATTATTTGCTAAATGCAGTCCTGTTTGAACCCAAGCCGTCCATGTATCCCAATCTGCACCCTGAATTCCGCCGCCGCAAACACTCACGAATGGTCTTCTTAAAGCTTCATCATCATGCCATAATCCGTTGGCGATATCTGCCCAGACTTTGCTTGAAGGTGTATATTTTGTAGCTGTATATTTTAAAGTATTTGGATTTACTTTGATACTGTAATATCCTTTTGTTGGAAGAATAATCGCTGTTGAAGCAACATCGTCAACTAATTCTCCAGAAGTATTTAAACCAAAACAATGCGGTGCAAAATCGGATTCCTGACCTAAGAAATAAATTTCTTTGTTGTCTTTATCTGCGTAGTATTTGAATTCGAAATCCTGTCCGCTTTTTTCGTGGAAATACATCGGAACTCCAACTGCGTCTGTCGTTAGGTTTGTTCCTTTTGGCTGATCGCATAAATAAAGCGCCGGATATTCATTTGTTGCTACAATATTTACGCTTAAAGTTCCCGTATTCGGAATCGCAAATTTGTCTTTTGCAGTAATAGTCAATACATAATCTGCAGCCGTTACAGGCAATGTATACGTTTTATTGAAAGTATACGATTGAGGCGAACCTGTTAACTGAACGGTTTCATCAATACCAAGCGCTTCACATTTTACCTGAACATAATCAATTCCAGAATCGTCGTTTACTACAAAATTTACCGGCATTTGGTTACTTGTCGATAACAAGATAACGGCACCTTCTTTTGGCGTAACCATTGTTATGGACGGAGCTGCAAATTCTCCGTCTAAACGCAGGTTTGCTTCTTCATTTACAACATTTCCCGAAACGTCTGTAATAATTAATTTTATTTTGAATGCCTCAGAAGTTCCTCTGTTTGCCGGAACTTCAAAAAAGTAACTCAAATCGTATGATTTTAAAAGAGGATCTGTTGCAAATGAGATTACTTTATCAAGCGATAATTCCGGAATTTGAATCTCTACGCTTTTTAATCCTAAATCGTCAGCCAGAGCGGCTTTGATTTCAAATTTTCTGCTTGGTGCACCATAAATTTCTTTTGTTGATACCACTACCGTAGGATTATCAGAACTTGGAAATCCTGATTCGTTATTTTGACATCCGGTAAAAAAGATGGCAAAAAGGGTAAGAAAAAATAAAAATACATTTTTTTTCATTTCTTAATTTTTAAAGTTAGGTTTAGTTAGTTTGTCGTTTTCTAAAAACGTAAGTTGGTTTAAACTTGTAGGTCATTTTTTAAGTTTGGTTATCTGTTCCTGAGGCTAAACAGACTGCAATTGATTATCTGGTTATTTTCATATTGGTGAGTTTGGTTAATTGTTAGTATATTTTTTTCTTTTTGATCTTTCCTCTTTGTTCTATTTTCTTTCTTCTTTATTAAATCTAATTGTTTGTTATTTTACCCGCAGTATTTAAGAGCTGCGGGTATGATAAGTTATACTGTAAAACCAACTCTTACTTAATGTTTAAAAAAGGCTCTATTCTTTAAACTACTAAAAAACTTATCGAAACAAACACTTATGATTATAACATAGTAATGTGACTAACTTCATTACTATTACTGCAAAGAAATGTTTAATTCAAACTTTCCAGCAGGGGTAAAATGGAAAAAAAAGGAGGTCAAATTTGCAATTAACCATTATTTTAAGTTAAATTTTAAGGACTACGAAAAAATACCAGTATATTTTTACATAATACGCAATTATTAAATTTCATGTTTTTTTTAAAGAATTCCGTTTGTCATTGCGAGGAACGAAGCAATCACACAAGGTTGTCGACAAAGATTGGAGAGATGCTTTGCGGAGTTACGTGTGCGATTTCTCCCTTCGGTCGAAATGACAAAAAACCTTATTATTTGATAATATTGAGATCTGAGTTGAAAGAACTCTTGTATTTTTTAATGTATTCTGATGGAGTCATTCCAAAGAGTTTTACAAACTGCTGTCTGAAATATTTTGGATCTTCAAACCCAACTTCGGCACTTGCCTGCGTAATATTCATGTCTTCGGTGAGCATTAACATGGCCGCTCTTCGAATACGAACAGAACGTATAAAGGCATTTAAAGTCTGCCCCGAAATGATTTTGATTTTGGTATAAAGCGTTCTGTGGCTCATTCCCATTTCGAGCGCGAAGTTTTTGATGGTAAAATCTCTTTTATGAATATTAGCTTCGACAATATCAATACATTTTTTTAGCATTTCCTGATATTCCACCGGAACTTTTTGGGTATTTTCCTTAAGTGTAATGCTGTCTAAGAAATAAGTTCGCAGGTTGCTTCTGTTTCGCAGTAAAGATTCTACACGTGCTTTTAGGATATCATCATCAAATGGTTTTGTGATATAATCATCGGCACCATCATTGATTCCCTGCAAATGAGTTTCAGGATTTTTTGATGCCGTAAGCAGAATTACCGGAATATGAGACAAATCGTTACTTTCTTTTATTTTTCGGCACAATTCTAAACCGTCCATTTCTTCCATTGTAATATCACTGATTACAAGATCCGGCATGTGTTTTTTGGTCAGTTTTAAACCTTCTTCTCCATTTTCGGCACTGTAAACGACATAGTTTTCTGAGAATAATTTTATCAGATACGCTCTGATTTCGGCATTATCATCAATAATTAAAACGGTGCGTTTTTCAGTAAGCATGATTTTTTGGAAATCACTTTCTGAAACTATAGTATTTGAAGCCGAATTGTTTTCTTCGGAATCGTCAATTATTAATTCATCAAATAACTGACTTCTTTGCGGAGCTTCATTTGTAATTTCGACATTTTCAAAATGGCTGTTTTCTTTCAGAAAAGTTAATTTAAATGTACTTCCTTTACCAATTTCACTTTCGCAGCTTACTTTACCTTTATGTTTGTCTACAAAGTATTTGACAATAAAAAGTCCGATTCCGAAACCGGTTCCTATTGAAACTTTTGAATTGATTTGTTTGAATTTTTCGAAAATTACTTCGATATCTTTTTTCTCAATTCCGTCTCCGTTATCCGAGATTTCAAGAAAAACCTCCTCATCACTTTCTGTTACTATAAGATTTATTTCGCCGCCAATTGGTGTGTACTTAAAAGCATTTGACATTAAGTTGAATAACGAAATCTCAATTTTTTCATAATCGCCAATAATCACAATTTCATGATCGGGAATTGTAAAATTATAATCGATGTTTTTATCTTTTGCCTGATTTACAAAACACTGATATACTTCATTACAAAGGTTGTTGACATTTATCGGCGATAAACGCAAGGAATCGGCATCGTTTTCTGCTTTTCTAAAAAGTAAAAGCTGATCTACCAAACTTAAAAGTCTTCTTGCATTTCGGTGTGCAATTGCCAAATCACTTCCGGAAGAGCCATTTTGAACATCTTCTTTCTGAACTGCTTTTTTCAACGGGTTTATAATCAGCGAAAGCGGTGTTCTAAATTCATGCGAAATATAAGTAAACATCGAAGATTGCTTTTCGGCGATTTCCTTTTCTTTCTTGCTTTCCAGTTCGGCAATTTTGACTTTATATTTTAGCTTTTCTTTGTTTTTATGATAATCCAGATAAACGAAAAGAAGTCCTGCAATACTCAAAATATATAATAAATAAGCCCACCAGGTTCTGTACCAAGGCGGCAGAACTTGTATAGAAACAAGACTGACTTCTTTATTCCAGCCTCCTTTAAAATTGGTTGTTTTTACTTTAAAAGTATATTTTCCTTCGGGAAGCCTGGAGTAATTTGCTTTTCGGGCCTGACCCACATAATTCCATTGTTCATCCCAGTTTTCTAAAAAATAAGCATAATTTATTTTGTCGGCATTATTATAATCCAAGGCAACAAATTCTAATGACAATGTAGTTTGATCGTAAGCCAGTTCGACTTCTTTTATTTTTTCAGAATCGGTTGTGATTTCTGCTTTGCTCTCTTCAATTGGCTGATTGTTTACATAAAAATCAGTCAGCAAAACATTATTCTTTTGATTGAATCCTTTTATGGCTTCGGGAAAAAAGATATTAAAACCGTTTATACCGCCAAAAAGAAATTCTCCTGTTGATAACTGAAGTCCAGCATTAAAACTAAACTGATTGCTTTGAAGCCCGTCGTTTACAGAGAAATTACGAAAGGTTTTTCTCTTTTTATCAAATCGGCAAATGCCATTATACGTACTCATCCAGAGATTCCCTTCTTTATCTTCAAATAACCTTAAAATGGTGTTGGATGGAAGTCCGTCATCAGATGTAAATCTTTTAAATTTATTTGTTTTTCTATCAAACAAAAGCAAACCGCCTTCCTGCGTTCCTAACCAAAGATTTTTGTCTTTATCTTCATGAATGCATCGAACAGGATTTCCTATTGTGGTTTTGGTAATCTTTTTGGTGTTTTTTTCTATGGAAAATAAAGACGTATAATTTCCTCCCCAAAGCTTTCCGTCGCTTGTTTCTATAATAGATTGCAGATTGGTAACATTTTTATCAAAAAGAACAAAATTGTTTTGGGCTCGGTCAAAAAGGTACAAAGCACCTTCATTAGTGGCGCTTGCCCAAATATTTGCTTTTGAATCTTTGTAGACAAACCAAATGTTTTTCTCCACTTGTTTGGTGTACGGATTGTAACAAGAAAATTTCGTTACGGTATTGTTTTGTTTATTGATTCGGTTTACGCCACCAGCCCAGGTCGAAAGCCAGATATCATTATTGTTATCACGGACTATTCCGGTAATAAAACTGCTTGAAAGTGTCTTGTTGTAGTTTATGTAGGTATTATTTTTTCGGTCCCAATATTTTAAACCTGCGCCGTCTGTCCCAACCCATAAATTCTTTTTTTCATCTTCGCAAAAAGACAAAATAAAGTTTTCGGCAGGATCTTTTCCATTGTATCTGATGCTTTTAAAATATTTTGGAGTGTCGCTCAGCATACTGATTCCACCACGAAGGGAACCAAACCATTTGTTACCGGATTTATCTTCGTATAAACTCCAAACCGAATTGCTTTTTGCCAGTTGATTGTTTTTAACCGAATTATAAGGCACGGCTTTTTTATTGTTTCCAATAACCTGAAAAATGCCACAGCCGTCTGTTGTAACCCATATTTCTCCTTTTTTATCTGAAAGAATATCGGTTACACTGCATTTGCCTGAAAAATAATTATCAGAAAGTGCTCCGGTTTTGGTATTAAACAGAAAAAGCCCTTCGTCGGTTCCGAACCAAAGATTTCCATCTAAAGATAATTTCATTGCTTTTACGCCAATTGAAAGTGGAAAAACGACTTGTAATTTCTTTGAATTATAAGTGTAATTGCAAAGTCCGACATTTCGAATATAAACCCAGCTTCCGGATTTATTTTTATTTTCCTGAATGGCTATTGCATCGTAATTATTGACGTTGATTTGGTTTCCTAAAACGGTAAGCGGAATTGGTTTCCCAATAAATGAGCCGTTTTCGAAAGCAACTAATCCTAAGTTTTGAGAGGCAATTAAAAAAAGTTTATCAGAAACAGAACGCATCTGATGTACAATATCTTTTAGCGTTTTTGTCTTTTTATTTGAAGAAGTATATTCAACAGAATGAAATGTAGCCGAAGTTTTGTTGTAAATACAGACTCCGTTGTTTCCTCCTACCCAAATGTTGTTTTTAGAATCACCTTCGATATTGTAAATCGCATTGAACAATAATGATTTTGGATCGTTGATTCGGTTTCTGAAAACTTTGAAATTGTAGCCGTCGTATCGGTTTAAGCCATCGTAAGTTCCAAACCACATAAAACCTTCGCTGTCCTGAAATATCGTGGTTACAGAATTATTTGATAATCCGTCAGATATATCCAAAAACTTAACGGGATAATCTTGCGAATATCCTGAAAATGAAAAGGCTATTAGCATAAGATATAGAACAAAATGCTTCAAAGTGTAATTTTTAAAATACTTGTAAAAAGTACAATTATAAGCTAATTTGACAGTATTTTACAAAAATTACAATATAAAAATTATATTTTGCCCTTTGTTTATAGGATTTTTATAGCGGTTGATTGTTTTTAATAAAGTTATACCTATGTTTTTCTTGGTGCGGCTATAGCTTTTCCTCATTTTTTGTCATTTCGACGAAAGGAGAAATCGCACTAGAAACTCTACAAAGATTGGCGATTCACTTTGAGGAAATACTAGTGCGATTTCTCGTTCCTCGAAATGACAAACTTTACGAGTAAATGAAGATTAGTTTCCTTTTCCTCTCATTAAATCTTCAATCTCTGACAAAGAAATTTTAGGATTTGCACCCGGCGAACTCGCAACCAAAGCACCCATTGCGCAAGCCAAATCTAAAGCTTCCTGTGGCGTTTTATCCGTAAGTAAAGAGGTTACTAAAGTGGCTAAGAAAGAATCTCCAGCACCAACAGTATCAGCAACCACAATTGGATAACCATTATTTTCATAAAAAGTGCCTTCCCATAATAGTAAAGCTCCGTGTTTACCTCTTGTAACGCATATTCCTTTTACATCTGCCAAAGATGAAATGAAATTGATATTCTCTTTTAAATTGGTATGCGGAAAGTTTAAAGCGGATGCTATTTCTAAAATTTCCTCATCATTGAACTTTACGAAATTGGCTGATTTCATTAATCGTTCCAGAATTTCGTAGGTATAATGAGGCTTTCTTAAATTGACATCGAAAACTTTATAGGCATTTGTTTGTAAAAGTTCTTGCAACGATTCTCTGGAAACCTCATCTCTGCAAACCAAACTTCCGTAAATTAAAACATCAGCTTCATTAGTGAGTTTTCTGGCTTCGTCATTTAAAACAATTTTATCCCAAGCCGATGGATATTTGATTTCATATGTTGCAGATCCGGTTTTATCTAACGTTACGTTTACTAATCCTGTTGGGAAATCTTCTGAGGTAATTATGGAAGCGGTTTCGAGCCCTAATTCTTTTACGGTTTCTATGATCGCTTTTCCGTCTTCGTCATTTCCAACGCAGCTAATCATTGCCACGTCACAGCCTAATGATTTCATTCTTAAAGCTACATTCAACGGTGCGCCGCCTATCTTTTTTCGTTGGTAAAAACATCCCACAGCACTTCTCCGTAAGCAATCGCTTTAAGCTTTTTTTCGTTACTCATTCCTAATTTGTTTTTGTTAATCCTGAAATATAAAGTTATACTTTTAATTAAAACTGACCTAGGAATTAGTTATTGTATAATATCTATGTAATGATTCAAATACTTCTAACGGAGTATCCGCTATGTGTTGAAATTTTATTTTTCTACCGACGATATACTCCTAGCGGAGTATTTTTACTGTCATTTTTTTCCGATATTGAACCCCTAACGGGGTATGCTTAACTCGTAATGCTATTGTTTTCTAGCGATATGAAACCCCTAACGGGTATGCTTAACGGGTAATGTTATTATTTTTTCTACCCATATAAAACTCCTAACAGAGTTAATCTGTAACGTTATTTATTTCAATGAAATATCTCGGAGAGATTAAATATCGGTAGCATTCCACGATCACGCCTTCAAAATTTGTCCCGTAGGGACTACACATTCAATACAATAAAAACGTACTTATTCTTTGATATTGAGTATTCCAAAAATTTCTTGTTTAAGTGACGCTTCACGAGCAGCTATGGAATCATTACCGAAAGCATACATATCACTTTTCGTAAAGCCGGCTTTCAAGATTTCTGTAGTATCTGTTACTTCCTGATCAAAATCAGCTTCTATAGATCCTTTAAATTTTTCAGAATAACGAATCTTGTAGAATCTGCCAACACTCTCAGAAGAACCTATTGAAGAACCGCCTTCACCTTTATATCTTATTCCGTCAACATTGTAAATCAAATAATCAATTTTAGCTCCTTTATATTTGCGGTGTGAAATACATTTTCCAACTGTGACTTTTCCATTTAACTTAATATCTTTTCTTATAAGATATCCTTCAAAGAGTAGAAATGAAAAAAATAAAAAGCCTAAAATGAGAAGAACTACTGAAATTTTCCCAATTATTTTAAGTCCTATTTCCTTCATAATTATTCTTTTTACCTAATATGATATTAAACAAATATAACCTAAAACCCCACCAAGCTTTTATAAAAATCTTAAATATATAAAAACAAAAAACTGTGCAAAGTCAAAAGACACTTACACAGTTTATTTTATGATGAAGCTGTAAATATTAATCTAACAAAAAGACAATCAACCCACGCGCACCATGCGCACCTAAAACCAGGGACTGCTCAATATCAGCAGTTTTTGAAGGTCCGGCAATAAAAGTCCCGAAACCATATTCCTGATTTGCTATTCGTTCATACGCTTGCTGCATCGTGCGGACAATATCTTTTTTATGAACAATTATCGCTAAATACTGCGCAATAAAAGGTGCTATTCGCTGTCCTAAAATATCATCAGTTACCCAAAGTGCACTGTTTTCTGCAACTCCAAAATGAGCTTTCACAACCGTTAATTCAACATCCTGAAGCGAATGCGGATCAACATTGTTCCAATCCAGAGAAGCAATTTCTGAAAGCTCCGGAAGTGTTGTAATTAATCTCTTTTGAAGATTGTAATTTGATTTTATATAATTGATGATTTCACTGTAATTAGAAACCTCAACAGGATCTCCGCCAATACCTTTTAAAACTGTTTTATAGGTTTCCAGTATATCAAAATCTTCTGAACCTAAAACACTTAAATCCGGCAGATCTGTCACTAAATCGGGTTGGTTTAGTTTTATTCTATTTAAAATTTCGGCTTTACTGCTCATTGTCTTTTGCTTTAGATTCTCTCGAATTTTTCTTGTACCATTCTCTAAAAGATTCCTCGGGAACATCTGGCATCTCTCGCTGGTCGTACCATTTATTCAATTTATTATTGACCATTCCCGGAACATTTTTCATTACAAATCTTCCTGATTTTCCTGCAATGTTAAAAATCGTTGGATTGGCTAAAACTGTTGCCATTGTTTTCATGGCAATAGTTTTTGCTTTTGGTGTATAACCGTCTTTTACCAAAACCTGACGCCATTTGTACAATTGATCGTGAATATCAATTTTTACAGGGCAAACGTTGGTACAGGAACCACAAAGTGTACTGGCAAAAGGCAGGTCGGCATTTTTGCTCATGTCTAAATTGGGTGCCAAAATAGAACCTATTGGCCCGGCAACCGCATTATGATAACTATGTCCGCCGCTTCGTCTGTAAACTGGACAAGTATTCATACACGCACCACAACGAATACATTTTAGGGAATTTCTAAAATCTTCTCTTCCTAATTGCTTGCTTCTGCCGTTGTCGACAATTACGATATGAAGTTCTTTTCCGTCTCTTGGTTTCTTGAAATGGCTTGAAAAAGTTGTTATGGGCTGTCCTGTTGCGCTTCTTGCCAATAATCTAAGGAAAACGCCTAAATGTTTACGCTGCGGGATCAGTTTTTCAAATCCCATACACGCGATGTGAACATCGGCTAGATGAGCGCCCATATCGGCGTTTCCTTCGTTGGTGCAGACTACAAATTCTCCGGTTTCTGCAATGGCAAAATTAACTCCGGTCAAAGCTACCTTTCTAGTTAAAAATGTATTTCTTAAACTATGACGCGCCGACTCGGTTAAGTATTGCGGATCAAAATTTCCTTTTTCTGTTCCTAAATGTTCATGGAAAGTTTCACTTACGTCTTCTTTTTTAAGATGAATGGCTGGTAAAACAATATGACTTGGCGGTTCTTTACGAAGCTGTACAATATATTCGCCTAAATCTGAGTCGATAACTTCAATGCCTTTTTCGGCTAAATAATCATTTAAATGACATTCTTCTGTAAGCATTGATTTTGATTTCACCATTTGCTTTACGTCATGTTTTGCCATGATTGAATGCACTATCTCGTTGTGTTCTTTTGCATCGGCTGCCCAGTGTACAATGATTCCGTTTCTTTGGGCATTGGCTTCAAATTCAACTAAATAATCGTGAATATTAGAAAGCACATTGGCTTTTATTTGCGATGCCGTTTCACGTAATAATTCCCAATCCTTAATTTGATGTGCCGATTTATCACGCTTTGCACGAACAAACCAAAGTGTTTCGTCATGCCAATTGACACGCTCTACATCTTTGTTGAACTTTGTTGCGGCTTCGCTGTGCTGTATTATTTTTTCTGAAGACATCTTTTGTCAGTTAAATGTTTTTACCATTAAGGTATTAAGTTAATTAAGCCAAACTTTATGAACTTAAATGCTTAAGGATAAAAGAAAATTAAGCTTCAATTTTAAATAGTTTCTCTGTTTTAGCATTAAGTCAAACTTTATGAACTTAATATCTTAATGGTAGAAAAAGAAATTTATGTTTATCTTAAATTTACTTCGTTTTCGAGTGAATTTAATATTTCAGCAATATGAATGGTTTTTATTCGGCTTTTTTGTCTTTTCAAAATTCCGTCTAAATGCATTAAACACGACATATCACCACCTGTAATATAATCTACATCATGGCTTTCGTGGTCTTTAATTCGGTCTTGTCCCATTTTTACAGAAATGGCTTCTTCGGTCACACAAAATGTTCCTCCAAAACCACAGCATTCATCTTTTCTCGTTAAAGCAACTAAATCTAATCCTTTTATATTATGCAGTAATTGTTCAGGTTTTGAGAAAAATGGTGCGTTTAATTCCGACATTTGAGAAAGATGTAATCCACGTTGTCCGTGGCAGCTTACGTGCATTCCGACTTTAAAAGGAAAACTTCCGTCAATATGGTCAATTTTTAAAATATCAGTTATAAATTCTGTTAATTCAAAAACGGTGTTTCTAATTTTTGTCGCTGCTGCTTCATTTTTTTCGTCATGCAAATGATCTTTTACATGCAGCACACAACTTCCCGAAGGACATACTATATAATCGAATCCCGCAAAATTGGCTATAAAATTAGCGTCACAGCCTTTTGTTAAATGTGCATAACCGCTGTTTGCCATTGGCTGTCCGCAGCAGGTTTGTCCCATCGGAAAATGAACTTCACAGCCTAATTTCTGTAAAAGTTCGTATGTCGCAATACCTACTTTTGGATAAAACTGATCGACATAACACGGTATAAATAGTCCGATTTTCATTTTTTATTATTTTATTTTTAGCCCGCAGATTTGGCAGATTAAACAGATACACGCAGATTTTCTAAAATTAAATCTGAATGAATCTACTAGTTTGTTTGTCATTTCGACGAAGGAGAAATCTTCGTAAGTAACTCCGCAACTAAAGTCCAATCGAGCTTCTCGCGAAGATTTCTCCTTCGTCGAAATGACAATACTATCTCAATTTAACGCACATTTTTAATTCTTAATCTATTTATCTGCGTTATTATGTTAATGCTTATAAAATTTCAAATCAATCAAATCATTCTGGATTGGTTTAGGATTCCAGTTTTGGTGAATGGCCAAAGCTGCTCCTAAAGCACTTGCCTGTGCCATTGATGCGGCATAAACTTCTACATCCGGGAAAGCTTCGGCTAATAAATTCATATAAATGGAATTTTTACTGAAACCTCCGTCTACAAATATCTTTTTTACAGGGCTGTTATGAATGACTAAGTTAGTTGAAAAAACCTGCTGTTCTACCAAATCTAACATTAATTGATGATAGGCCGTTTCGTAATTTTTGAATGTTGAAAGGTCTCTTTTTTGAAAAGGGCATTCTTTCAGAATATCAAAATTGTATTTTTTAGGATAAATGATTTGAAAGTTTAATGCGCGTAAATTTGAAACAACATTTTTATCAAAATAAACGTCTTTGTATGTATCAACCGGAACGTTAAAATGTTCTGCTAAACGTTTGGTTTGTACTTCGTGTTCGTTTCCTGCAAAAAGTCTTGCGGCTTTTACAGGCTTTTCTGTGTATTGTAAATAACACAAACAATCGTTTTGTAACTCTTCAAAAGTCAACGGTTTATTATTGAACGGGTTCAAGGAAATACTCCAGGTTCCTGTCGATAATAAAACGAAAGGTTCGGTAAAGTTTATGGTATACGGAATTATCGCCGATGAACTATCGTGAAGTCCAGCGCCTACTGCTAAACCGTCTTTTGTTTTGACAACATCTTTTCCGTAATAAAACGACGGAATTTTACCTGAAATGCCTTCACTTTTTATCCATTTGTGGTATTTCATTTTTTTGAAATTCCAAAGATTGGTATGACAGCCAACGCTTGTAATATCGGCGTAAGCTTCATTGGTTAAAAGAAAACTCAGAAATTGCGGAAGGTGTAAACAATATTGCACCTTTTTAAACAAGTCCGGCTTTTCTTCTTTTAAACGGTAAATCTGCATTCCTGAATTTAAGCTTCCCAAAACGGGAGAAGCTGTTTTTACGGCAAATGCTTCTTTTCCTTTGTATTTTTTATAGAAGTCGTTTTTTAAATCCTCCGGATAATCTTTTAAATAATTATACAGAGGAGTTAAAACTTTTCCTTCTTTATCAATGTAGACAAAACTAGCACCGTAAGTACTGAAATTGATGGCTTTTAAAATATAATTGGTTAAAGCTTTAATTTCTGATAAACGCTCAAAAATCCAGTTTTTAAGCACTTCTATATCTTCGCAGGGAAAACCATCTTCGTCGACAGTTTCGTCAAAATTGACTGATTTCTCCCAAACAATTCTATAATTTTCATCAAATAAAAATACCTTTTTGTTTGTTTTACCAATATCAAAAATTGCAACTACATTCATTTTTTTAATTGTAAATTGTGAGTTGTGAATTGTGAATTACAGATATTAACTTATAATTCAAAACTCATAATTATAATCCCGTAGCTAATGTTTTTAATCCTCTTTCTCCAATAAGATTTTTTCTAACAGAAAGACTTCTGTATAATTCTACAGGATTTAAAGCTGCTCCTGAACGTAAACGAGCTTCGGCAACAAGAGCGCGAACGTCTGTACGGAAAGCGTTTTGAAGAATTTCCTGTGCTTTTACTACATCATTTTCCTGTTGTGCTTGTTCTAATGCTTTTCTGTCTACAGAAAGTGCTTGTGCGTAAGCAATCATAATGGCTTCTACAGATTGTAATAAATCTTCTAACGGATCTTTGATGTTGTGCGATGCGTCGATCATCCAGCCTAAATCTTTGGCGTGGTTCATTCCTCTTGCGTCCATTCCTTCAACTAATTCATTGAAGATCAAGAATAACTGATATGGTTTTAATGCTCCGGCAGTTAAATCGTCGTCACCGTATTTTGAATCATTAAAGTGGAATCCGCCCAGTTTGTTTTCCATTAATAATAAGGAAACGATCTGTTCGATATTAGCGTTTGGTAAATGATGTCCTAAATCAACTAAGGTTTGTGCTTTGTCTCCTAATTTTTTTACGTAAGAATATGATTGTCCCCAGTCTGCAACAGTTGTAGAATAAAAGTTAGGTTCGGCACATTTGTATTCTAAAAATAGTTTCCAGTTTGAAGGTAATGCATCGTAGATTTCTTCTAAACTTTCTAAGGTATTTTGGTACGCTTTACGGAAGTTTAATTGCCCAGGAAAGTTAGAACCGTCAGCTAACCAAACGGTTAATGACTCTGATCCTAATTCGATTCCGTGTTTAATTACTTCAATATTGTGTGCAATTGCCTGTTTGCGAACGGCCTTATTTACGTTTTGTAATGAACCGTATTTGTATGTATGTTCTGCATCTGCCTGATCCTGAAATGTATTCGAGTTCATGGCGTCAAACTTTAAATTGTGCTGCGATGCTAATGTTTTGATTGCTTTATAATCTTGTGGAATATCCCACGGAATATGAAGCGAAATGGCTCCTGAAGCATTGTTTAATTTATGAAGCAACCCAACATCTTCGATTTTTTCTTCGATTGAACGTGGTTCTCCGCCTCCTGCAAAACGTCCGAATCTTGTTCCTCCTGTTCCTAATGCCCAAGATGGAATTGCGATTTGAAAATCGATTAGTTTTTTAATAATCGACTCTGTATTATCAATTTCTGATGCTGTAAAAACAAGTTTGTTTTGGTGTTTTTTTAATAATCCCTCGTTATGAGATTCGATGTGGTTTGATCCGATTAACATAGTTATTGATATTTTAATAGAGTCACAATATATGAATTTTATCCGTTTGCGTTTATTTTTCTAACACATAGAAACATAGTTTTTCTTTACGTTCAAAGGCGTTTCACTTGCATTAACAAACATAGCTCTGTGTGATGACTTGTCATCTTTTTAATCTTTACTCAAGAAAAAAAATCTATGTTTCTATGTGTTTAAAAAACTTCTGCTGATTAATTTATATAATCTAAACTCTGGTTTAACTTTACTATTTTATGGTAATTGGTCTGCTTATAAAAATGGATTGTCTAAAAAAATCTAACGTTCGAAAGAATTCGAACGCTAGACCACAAAAAACCACTTTTGCTTAAACAAACTTATAAAAAAACTTAAATATTTTTTATCTATAAAAGCCCATTGCAACGCCGCCGTCTACGTTTAAGGCATTTCCTGTCGATTTGTTCAGGAAACCTCCAACAAACGCAAAACAAGCATTTGCGATATCATCCGGCAATATGATTTCATTCAATAACGTACGTTTTGCATAGTAAGCCGGTAATTCTTCTACCGTGATTCCGTATGCTTTTGCACGACCTTCTGCCCATCCGCCAGACCAAATGTTTGAATCTGAAATTACGGCATCAGGATTTACGGTGTTTACACGAATTTTATCGGCTCCTAATTCAGCAGCCATTAAACGTGTTAAATGCGCCTGAGCAGCTTTTGCAGAACCGTAACCTGGATTATTTGGGCCGGCTACCACTGCGTTTTTAGAAACAATGTTTACAATATCCCCTCCAAAACCTTGTTTGCGCATTACTTCGATTCCGGCTTTAGAAACAATAAATTGTCCTTTTACCAAAATATCATATAATCTGTCCCACTCTTCAAGAGTATGTTCTGCAATAGATTTTGAAATACTGATTCCTGCATTGTTCACAATAATATCAGCACCTCCAAAAGCTATAGAAGCTTGGTCAAAAGCTAATTCTGTGCTTTTTTCATCCGTAACATTTAATAAAGTGCTTGAAACTGCATCTTTACCAAAAGCTTTTATAAATTCAGCTGTTGCGCCTTCTAAACGCTCTTCGTTGATATCGTTGATTACTACACAAGCACCTTCCTGAGCAAATTTCTTAGCGATAGCTTTTCCAATTCCGCCCGCAGAACCTGTAATTACAGCTACTCTTCCAGACAATGCTTTTGGTTTTGGCATACGCTGTAATTTAGCTTCTTCTAACAACCAATATTCGATATCAAATGCTTCCTGATGCGGCAGTGAAGTATATTCTGAAACGGCTTCTGCACCTTTCATTACATTTACGGCATTGATATAATATTCTGATGCCAAACGCGCCATCGTTTTATCTTTTGCAAAAGTGAACATTCCTACTCCCGGATATAAAATTACCACCGGATTTGGGTCACGCATTGCAGGTGAATTTGATTTCTTGCAGGCATTGTAATAATCTTTGTACATAGCACGGTAAGCTTCAAAAGCAGGAGCTAATTTTGCTTTTACCGCATCAACATCTGATAAATCTTCGTTTGGATCTAATGTTAAAACCAGCGGACTGATTTTTGTTCTTAAAAAGTGATCCGGACAAGATGTTCCTAATGGAGCTAATTTTGATAAATCATTAGAGTTAATGAATTCCAATACTCTTGCATCATCTGTATATTGTCCAATCATTTGACGCTCTGATGAACAGAAACCTCTTAAAATCGGGGCTACTTTTGCTGCTTTTAGTTTACGGTCTGCTTCTGGAAGGCTTTCGATTTTTTGACCTCCAAAAACCGGACGTTTTTTACCGTAGTTATTTTCTAAATATTCAGCACATTTCTCGATTACTTCCAGCGTATTGATATAACTTTCGTATGCAGTATCTCCCCAGGTAAAAAGACCGTGAGAACCTAACATGATCCCGCGTAGTTTTTTTCCTTTTTTAGCAGCTTCTTCTAAACAGCTTCTTAATTGAAGCCCTAAGTCAAAGCCCGGGCGCTGCCAGCCTACCCAGCCAATTTCTCCGTCAAATAATTCTTCAGTGATTTTTGCTCCGTCTTTTGCAGCAGCGATTGCAATTGCCGCATCTGGGTGCAGGTGATCAATATGTTTGAATGGTAAAAAACCATGCAAAGGCGTATCGATAGATGGTGCTTTTGATGCCAGATCGAAAATACAATGATTGAATAATTCTACCATTTCATCTTCAAACTCGATTCCTTTGTAAACATTTTCAAGATTACGTAATCTGTCTAAATACAATGCTGCACAGCCAGATTTTGTCAATGTACCAATATCTCCTCCAGAACCTTTAATCCACATAACTTCTGAACTTGCTCCTGTTAAGGGATCTTTGTCTGTAATTTTTACAGAAGTATTTCCTCCTCCATAGTTAGTCAATCTTAAATCGGCTCCTAAAAGGTTCGAACGATAAATGAAAAGCGCTACTTCATCTCCTGCTAATGCTGCTGCTTTAGCTTCATCCCAAAGATAGCTCACATGCTTAAAATTCATATTTTTTGTATTTGTATTTGACATTGTTATCATATATTTTTTCAAGTATTTACAAAGAATTCCCAATTCCGACTAAAATGATCGAAAGCATTATCAATCCGATTCCCCAGATAAAAGTCCTGAATGTTTTTTGCGAAACACCCTGCCACTCTTTCAAATAGAATCCCCAAAAATTTGCTGTTAAAATAATAGTTGCCATATGCAGAATCCATGAGCTTGCCCCGTTTCCTAATTTGCTTTCGCCCATTCCGTAAAAGAAAAACTGCAAAAACCACATTGTACCGGCAAGTGCTGAAAAAAGCACATTTTTTGTAATTGGAGTTGCTTTATTGGTATAATCTCCAATCGTTTTATTTTTAAAATTTAAATAGATACACCAGATAAAATTGGTGGTTAAACCTCCCCAAAGCAAAACAATATAGGTTACATTATTTTGAAATAATGGGTTACAGCCATTTATTACTGCCTGTTCTGCCATTGGTTTTCCGGCTTCGATTCCGTAGTTAAAAAAAGAACTTAAAATTCCAGAAATTACCGCAATGATTAAACCTTTTACAAGACTGAAATCTTTGTCTTTATCTTCGTGACCAACAGCAAAATCTTTTTCTTTTAAGATTCCCGCTTTTCCAGAAATTGCAATTCCCAAAAGGCAGACAGCAACACCTAGTAAAACCAATCGTCCGCCAGAACTTGCCAGCATTTCACTAAACGAAATTTTACCTTCTGTTGGATATAAATCATAATATATAGAAGGAACTAAAGCTCCAAATGCAGAACAGAACCCTAAAATGATCGAATTTCCAAGTGACATTCCTAAATAACGAACGCCAAGACCGTATGTTAATCCTCCAATTCCCCAAATCAGTCCCATTGAAAAAGTAAAGGTTTTGATGGCAGGTGACGCTGTTACAATAATTTCAGTAAAATTTGGAATCGTTAAATAGGCAGCAATTGGCGGTACAATTAACCAGGAAAAAAATCCGCCTACAAGCCAGTAGCTTTCCCAAGCCCAATCTTTAACTTTTTTAAAAGGCATATAAAAACTACCTGAAGAAAATCCTCCGATAGAATGAAAAATGATTCCTAATAATGATTCCATTTAATAATTTGTTTGTGGTTAATTGCGATAGTTAATTTCGTTTTGTAAAATAATATAATGTAAAAAAGAAAACTGTCCTGTACTATCCTTTATGATTCGTGTATTTTTTGTTAAAAGTGCGCATTAATTGCAAAGATCAATGCAATTGTATTGGAAAAATAAATTTAAAAACGCTACTTTAGCAATCGATTTCGTAATTATTATTTCCTCTAGTTGATATAACACCCTGAAAATAAAGAGTACTTTTATTTTATAGTTATTGTTTGTAAGGAAAGTAGTAAAATCAATATATGAAGCAGTTTTTAGGATTGTTTTTTATAAAATTATAATTAAAAAAAATTGTTTCATGCCCCAAAACCTGAAACAGATTGCAAAATAGCAGCATGATTAAATTAATTAAAATAGATGAAGATTCGAGGGTTCCAAAATACAAACAAATTGTTGACTCGATTTTGCAGAATATTGCTAACGGAAATTTAAAAATCAACCAAAAAATTCCTTCTATAAACAGTTTCAGTGAAGAGTTTTATATGTCACGCGATACGGTTGAAAAAGCATACAATATTTTAAAGGAAAGAAAAATCATTTCTTCGATTAGAGGAAAAGGATATTATATTACCCGAACAAAACTGGAATCGAAAGTAAATATTTTGTTCTTGTTTAATAAACTGAGCGCTTATAAAATGAAAACCTACAGCTCGTTTATTGATACGCTTGGTGCTAATGCGCATACTGATCTTCATATTTACCATTGTGACGAAACGCTGTTTTTAAATTTACTGGATAAGTTTGAAGGGGCTTATGATTATTATGTTATTACAACGCATTTTAAAACAGATGAATTAAAACATTTGAGTTTTACGGATGAAGTTGCCAAAGCGATTCAGAGAATTCCGGAAGAGAAACTGGTTTTAATGGATAATATCAAACTTTCGCATGAAGGTGAAATCATTAAAATTTATCAGGATTTTGAAAATGACATTTACAATGCACTGAAAGAAGGCTTAACAAAAATCACCAAATACAAAAGATTAATTTTAGTTTATCCTGATAAAGCTGTTTATCCGTATCCGAGAAGAATTCTGCATGGTTTTAGAAAATTTTGTGTGGAACACGAAATCAACTTTGAGATTCTTAGTGAAGTTTATGATGATATGATTCTTAAAAAAGGGGACTTATTTATTACTATTGAAGAATCTGATCTGGTGAATTTAATGAAACAGATTCGGGATGAAGAATATGTTTTAGGGAAAGATATCGGCGTAATCTCTTATAATGATACGCCATTAAAAGAATTACTGGGCATAACCGTAATGTCTACCGATTTTAATATTATGGGAGAAACTGCTGCCAGAATGATTTTGAATAAAGAAAAAGGGCAGTTTAAGGTTCCTTTTAATTTTATTGATAGAAATTCTATTTAAGGGAGGTTCAAAGGTGCAGAGGCTCAGAGGTTCAAAGGTTTTTTCTTTAGGTTTTGAGATTCTGAGATGCTAAGGTTCTAAGTTTTTTTGCAGACGTTTAAAATAAAAAATCTGCAATAAGTTTTTTTCTCATTGCAGATGATTAGATACTTTATTTAATGCTTTTATAAAGTTGCCATGTCGATTACGAAACGGTATTTTACATCATTTTTTAGCATTCTTTCATAGGCTGTGGTGATGTCTTTGATGTCGATTAATTCGATGTCTGCAACAATATTATGTTCGGCACAAAAGTTTAGCATTTCCTGAGTTTCAGCTATTCCGCCACAGGCAGATCCAACAATACTTTTGCGTCCGCCTAATAATGAAAAAGCACCTAAAGCTCCATCCAGATGAATTCCTTCTACCGGAACGCCTACGCAAATATGAACTCCGTCGATATTAAGTAAAGACAGATAAAAGTTAAAATCGTGGTCTGCTGCCACTGTATCTACAATAAAGTCGAAAGATCCTTTTACTTTTTCAACTTGCTCTGCATCTTTCGTTACTACAAAATGATGAGCACCCAATCTTTTTGCATCAACTTCTTTTTGTGGAGAAGTACTCAAAATAGTAACTTCAGCTCCCAGAGCAACTGCAAATTTTACAGCCATGTGTCCAAGTCCGCCCAAGCCAAGAACGGCAACCTTATGTCCTTTACCTATTTTCCAGTGTTTTAATGGCGAATAGGTTGTGATTCCTGCACACAACAAAGGCGCAGTTGCTGCTAAGTCTAGTGTTTCAGGAATGTGCACGGTAAAGTTTTCATGGGTTACAATAGAATTAGAATAACCTCCATATGTTGGTTTTCCGTCACCAAATTTGTCAAGACCGTTATAAGTAGGCACAACACCTTCGCTGCAATACTGCTCTAATCCGTCCTGACAGTGTCCGCATTCTCCGCATGAATTAACCATTGTACCAATTCCGGCAAGATCGCCTATTTTAAATCCTTTAACGTGATCTCCCACTTTTGTGATACGTCCTACTATTTCGTGGCCGGGAACCATTGGGAAAATTCCCGGAAACCATTCATTGTTAATTTGTGCAAGATCTGAGTGGCAGACTCCACAATATAAAATTTCGATTTGTACGTCATGTGCCCCAACTTCCCTTCTCTCGAAATTCCATGGAGCCAGCGTTTCATTTGCACTTTGTGCCGCATATCCTTTTACTGCAATCATTGTTTATAGGTTTAGTGTTATAATCGTTGCAAAGTTATTGGCAGCACCTATCATCAAAGATGTGTTTATCAAATAGAAAGCTGAAAAAATCAAATATGTCAAACAGCAAACGTTTCTTTGATTTTTACAGCTTTCTATTTGATATTACCAATTTACTTGTATTCGATTTTATACCTTTGTACTATATTTACATAAAGCAATTTTAAGGCTATAAGTATCTGTTAAAAAAGCGATTAGAATAATTTTGGAATTAAATGAAGGAAATTGATTTACATAAGGATCTCAAAAATGACAGCAGGGTTTTTATGCCCGGATTGTTTGATAAAGACATCAAAAATTTTAATGTGCTTTACATAAAACACAATACAGATGACAAATTTAATTGCAAGCCTTTCAACAGGAAATCACTCTATAAAATAAGTTTATTAAAAGGCAGAACCAAGCTGTATTATGCTGACAAAACAATGGAGTCTGATTGTGCTTTATTATTCACTAATCCTAATATTCCTTATTCCTGGGAACATATTGATTCTGAGCAGTCTTCTTATTTTTGCATTTTTACCGATGAGTTTTTTGACCAATTTGTAAATATCAAAGATTATCCGGTTTACAAACCTGGCAATGTTCCGCTTTTTCATTTAAATGAGGAGCAATATGTTCAGTTTGAAAATATCTTCAAACAGATGCTGCACGAAATTACTTTGGAATTCAGCTATAAATACGATTCGCTTCGAGCCATGCTGCTTCAGCTTATTCTTACCGCATTAAAACTGGAACCGGCGGCCTATCAGCGATATAATGACTCAAATGGTTCCCAAAGAATAAGTTCTATTTTTATGGAACTCCTGGAAAGACAATTTCCTATCGAATCACATATGCAGCGAATGGAATTTCGTTACCCAACTGAATTTGCACATCAATTATCCATACATGTTAATCACTTGAATCACGCTTTAAAGCAGGTAACAGGAAAAACGACTACACAGCTTATAGCCGAAAGAATTATGCAGGAAGCAAGAAGCCTTCTTCAGCATACGGATTGGAATATCTCTGAGATTGCGTGGTGTCTGGGTTTTGATGATCTTCCTCATTTTATCAATTTTTTCAAAAGAAGCCAGCAATTAACTCCAAAAATCTACCGCAGAGAAAGCAATATTTGATTTTTTCAGCTTAAACCACATTTCTTTTTAATAGTTTTGATGTATTAAAATCAGATTTCCAGATCTTATTTTGCATCCAAAACAAAAACTTCTATTTCATCATCAATGATACAAAACTACCTTACGGCTATTCTCTGCTTATTTTTATCGCTTAAAACATTTGGTCAGACCACAAATCAGCATGCCAGTAAACGGGTTTTAAATGCTCCCGAAAGTGTCTATAAAAAATTTCGCGATGCCGGAATGAATCCTGTAAATCACGAATTGACTGAAAATGAAAGAGCAAAGGTTGAAAAAGCATTCTCTTTTTTACCGCCTCTGCATCAGAAAATCTTAAAGGCAAATTTGCATAGTATTAGTTTTATGGATAACATGCCTAATACTGCCCTTACATCTCCTGTTGAAAATCAAGATAGTTTGAAAGTATTTAATATTACTTTTCGGGCTGGTATACTCAACGAAACAATTTCTCAATGGGCTACTGCAAAAGAGCTTATTTGCTATGATCGCTCCACAAATCCCGATTATGAAATCCGTATCGAAGCCGGTGAAATGGATGCGTTTCTTTATGTGCTGCTTCATGAGGCTACGCATGTTGTTGACGCCGTCCTTAAACTAACGCCGCATCCTCTTGAGAAAGATACTCTAATGGAACCAACAGTTTTTACAGAATCTATTTGGTACAAAATGAATATTCCTGTGGAAAAATTCATTGATCCATTACTAGAAAAAACTCGTTTTAGAGGTGGCAGTCCGTTACCTGTAGAAGTGGCACCCGAAATATACGCAAAGCTGCAAAAAACGCCTTTCCCTTCTTTATACGCAATGGCAAGCTGGTTTGAAGATATTGCCGAACTGGAAACAATTTATCATCTAACACAAAAAATGAATCAGCCGTTTTATATCACAGTTAAAAAAAATAATGCCGAAATATTTCACTTCGAACCTCTAAAAAATGACTTTGTAAAAAGCCGATTGAAACAACTGACTGTTTTTTACGAAGTTTAACCAAATAAAAAGCATACCAATCCCAACCTTTTTACAATTTATTATATCATTATAATAAAAGTAAGTCTATGAAAAATATAGTTTATGTATTGCTGATTCTATCTTGTATCCTTTTTAATTCCTGCAAAGCAAAATTAAAATATTACCCTTTTTCAGATACGCCTTATTCTATATTTATGAAAGGTACTAAAAGCGGTGTAATGGTTACTTCTACCAAACAAGTTCTTATTCCGCCAAACTATGAGGCAATAGATCGGTATTTGGTTGGTGAAACTTACCCGCCAACATCAAAGCAGATTTTTTATATTGGATATTCTCCGCTAGACACGATTACCTGGAATTCCAAAAGTTTTCTATTTAATGTAAATGGCAAGCTGCTATATACTTTTGATGAAGGTGAAAGTATAAAATCACTTTTTCACTATAATAAACAGCTTTACCTTATAACTAAAAAACAATTTTTAGGTGAACCAACAATTCCCGAGCAGACCAATCTTATAAAATTTGATGACAAATTACTTCGTTTAGATGATAATAAAGCGATTGAAATTTGTAGTTATCCTGTAATAACACATCTTGATAAAAATATGATTTATCTTAATAGCGACAATCAATTTGGATATTTCGATCTCAATACAGATAAAAAGATTTTATTAAAATTATATAAAGATTTTCAAAGCTATTTATATGTAAAAAAGAAAAATGAAATTTGGGCACAGAAAAGCAATTCAGAAACCGGAAAACCAAATCCATATTATGATACCGTTATTGACAGTACATTAAATATAAAACCTAATACTGCCAAAAATGTGCTAATGGCTTATGATAAATATTATTTTTCTGAAACTGAAAAAGGGATTCAGATTGTTGATTTTGATGGAACTGCTGCACCTTTTGCCTATCCTTTTCTTGAACCTGTAAAAAACAGAGTTGCTTTTTATATCAATACTTTTGGCAGAGAAGCAATTACAGATAAACTTTTTACTTTTTCACCTCGAAAAGAAGGAGATATAATAGGTATTATAGATCAAAGCGGAAAAATTATCCTGCCTGCCGAATTTAATCTAATAGCGATGCAGGAAATACATTATTATTATCAGCCAAGTGAGGAGTTACGAAATTTTTTCAAGGAAAATAAATTATTAAACTTTTACTATTTTACGGTTAAAAACGAAGATACCCATGATGTATATGCTTTGTACAATCAAGAAGGTCAGGAAATCATAAAATTAAAAGAAGACAAAAAAGATCGTTGGACGTATCAGTTTGATTTAATGGAACAAAATCGACTGCAAATTAAGTTTCAATGCAGTAATAAAACTAAAATATATGATTTAAAAACCAAAGAATTAATTGCTGTTGGGCCAAGGCAATGGTAAGTTTTTTTTAGAGGTAATAAGATGCTAAGATTCTGAGATACTAAGGTTTTTAAAACCTATATATTAAAGCAAAAAAAACCTCGCCAGTTGACGAGGTTTTAGTTGTATTATTTTTTTGATTCTTCGATAGAAACTTTTCTGAACTCTTTTAAAAGTTTTTCGATTTCTAAAGTAGCTTTACGTGCTCTTGGTCCTGCAGCTTTGATACCTTTTTCAGTTAAAGATTCAGCTTCTGCTTTGAATGTGTCAATTTCGGCGTTGATTTTTACTAATAGATCTTTCATGCTTATAATTATTAAATTAAGGCGCAAAAATAGAAGTTTGATTGATAGTTACAACATATTTGCTGTTAAAATTATCATTGTTTTTTACTCTTTAAATTAACCTAAAATTTACGAATCACATTTTGCTAAATCATCTTTCCGCAACAAACTATTAATCAGACAATTATTATCAAAACAAAATTTAAGAGCTTATTTAGACATGTTTTAAAATAGGTTTATAAAAAATAAAATGATTTTTAAAGTATAAGATTTTCGCTTAAATTTTTATTTCACCACTGAGAATGTGTGGAATTTTTCCCCAATTGATTGTCTATTTAAAGGCAGAACTTCAAAATACAAGTCAAATATTATGATTTTGTTATTATATATCTTAAATGACGTTGATATCAAACTTATTTTATACTTATCTTAATTTTAGCCGAAAGCTGCTTTGCCAAATTGGTTACATAATTGGTGAAGTAAACAGAATCCTTAAAGTTTGCATCTGCACTTAATTCCCATCCCGCTATTGGATAATAACTAATTTCTTCTTTGTTCTTTGTTTTCAGTTTTATTAAATAAGAATCTGTCAGCTGTCCTGTTTTTGGTGCTTCAATATATCCTTTGTAAACATTTTTCGGAACAATAACAGCAGTTCCTAAAATCCATTGACGTTCATAGGTCAATTTATCATGTTGTATAAAACACACAAAATCTCCAGCTTCAATTACCTGCAGCGGGTTTTGGTTGTTAAGATTAGAAAGTGTAACAAGCAGCATTTCGTTTCCTTTTAAACCATTCAGCGAAACTGTATTTTTATAACCATACATTCCCGGCCAGATTGAAGTGGTTTCCTGTGCCTGATATTTATTTCCCGAAGCTTCCCAATTTTGATACCTATAACTTAAAACCGAATTAACCGGGCCTTCACTAACAATTTTAAAAGTTGTTTTTTCGATATTATTTAAAGTGTCAGCAGCAAGTATTCCCAGTCTGTTGATTTTATTGTCATTAGTCAATAAGGCAAATCCTCCTAAACCAGCCGAATTTCCAACAGGAAAAATATCTCTTCCCCAGTCGTACATTACATGATAATTGTCTTCAACGGCGCCTTTGCTGTTAATTCCAACATCTTCCGGCGTTATTCCCGGCAATTTTTTCCCAAAGACATCTTTTGAGTTTCTGCCATCTAAATAATGCCTGAAACCTACTTTATCATTTTCCCAGGTTGGTCCGTCCGTTTGGTATTTTTGATAACCTAATTTTTTATGAACCTGATCTGCCATCAAAATTTCCTGAGTATCTGGATGAACGGGAAGGTTCTTCCCTTCTCTTTTTCCAAATCGCACACTTGTTTTTATTGGATATTTAGGATCTTTCTGCGACCAATTGAGCAGTATTGTTTTTTCTTCATTTGGAGAAAAATTGGTTACAAAAAAAAGTTCATCCCATTTTCCGTCACCGTCTAAGTCATTAACCTGAGCAGGAATTGTATCGTTCTTAAAAAGTAATACAGGATAAGTTCCTAAATCTTTATTTAATGTAATCTGATTTCTTTTTACAGTAATCGCTTTTTGAAATAATTCGATATTAGATATGTTTTTTAAAACAATCTTATTTTCTTTAGAGCGTTTTTGCTGCGCTTGACACGATGCAAAAATTAGTACCGAAAATGCTGTCGATGCGTAAAATTTAATTGTGCTTTTCATTCTTTTTATTTTAAACCCATTCAGGCATTTGAAATTAATTTATTTATCTGATTCCTTTTTTAAGGTTTTCTAAAGTTTTATCATCTAAAACTTTAATTTGATTTACTACTATTTGTGCAATCGTTTTGGCACCTAATAAAGAAAGATGCGTATCATCTGCCTTATCTTTATCATAATAGGCATTTTCACCTGCTTTAAAATGCAAATGCAGTTGTTTTGATTTTTCTGGCCCGTAAGACTGTTCTAAAACTTCGGTATAATATTCTAAATCAATTAAAGGCACTTTATATTCCTGCGCCGTTAAACGGGTTTCTAAAGGATAATCTCCATGCGTGGGAACTAATACTCCTTTTTCATTAAAGTTACGTCTAGCAATTGAAGTTAACAAAATAGGGATTGCTCCTTTTTCCCTGCTTTCTTTTACAAAACGAATTAAGTTATATCTATACGCAGTATGCGGGTTAGTGTAACGGGTCGAATCTTCTATTTTTTCATCGTTATGTCCAAATTGTATAAAGACATAATCGCCTTTCTTTAGTTTTTTATAAATGGAATCCCAGCGTTTTTCGTTAATAAAACTTTTTGTGCTTCGGCCATTTACAGCTTTGTTAACCACAACGATATCGTCTTTAAAAAAAGGCTGTAAAACTTGTGCCCAGCCATGCTCTGGATTACGCTCCGGATCTTTTTTGTTTGCCATTGTCGAATCGCCAATACAATACACTGCTGTTTTTTGTGCGAAACAAGCTGATGTGATTAGTACTAAGATTAAGATGTATTTCATTTTAGATTTTAGATTTTAGATTTTAGATTTTAGATTTTAGATTTTGAAATGCGGAGTTACTTGCGTTCCTTCGACTTCGCTCAGGAGGACATATCTTTACGGATGCTCTTTGCGTAGACGCACTGCTGTGCGTCTCTACAGAAAAACCTTTGTCCCTTTGAACCTCTGTAACTTTGTACCTAAAATAAACGCACTTCTGTGCGCCTCTACAGAAAAAACCTTTGTCCCTTTGAACCTCTGCCCCTTTGAACCTAAAAATTCAAGGTTTCGAAACCGCCGTTGGCACTGTCGCTCTTTGTCCTATAAAAACATCTGTCATTAAAACATTTTCGGCATTTTCGTTAGAAAGGGCATTTTTTGCTTCTTTAATTTCAATATTTTTCAGTGAGATGTTTTTGATTTTTTTATCGGGAAAACCCTGAATTACAATTCCGGATTCTGATGCTTTATTACAAGTAATATTCGAGAATGAAACATTGGATATATCCGATTGAAATCCTTTTCCTTCTCCGTGATAATTGGCTGTAATATAAATACAGTCTTCAACCTGATCCAACTGAATATTCCGAACGAATATATTTTTAATAAAACCGCCTCTATCGGCATTGGTTTTTAAATAAATTCCTCTTTTTAAGTATCCGATGGTTTTACAATTTTCTACAAAAACATTCTGAACTCCAGCCGACATTTCACTGCCAATAACTACGCCATGAAGTCCTTTAAAATTACAGTTTCTTATTATTATATTCTCACTTGGTGTTGCTGTATTGGCTCTTCCTTCGTGATCTCTGCCTGCCTTTATAGCAACGTTATCGTCACCGTTATTAAAAGTTACATTTTCTATTAAAACATCTTTGGCATATTCAGGATCGATTCCGTCGTTATTGTGATTTAAGGATTTATAACTGATGCCGCGAATGGTAATACTTTCCGATTTTAAAAGGTGTAAACACCAAAACGGCGAATTTTCGATTCTCACATTTTCGACTAAAATATTTTTAGAATTCAAAAACTGAATCATCTGCGGACGCAGGAAATAACTTTCGCCAAACTTTCTGTCTTTTAACGGAATATTATTGTGGTTCATTTCACGGCTTAAATCCTTGCCAGAACCTTCTTTTGCCTTAAAGCTTTTCCATATTTTTCCTCCTTCTCCATCAATTGTTCCTTCGCCTGTTATGGCAATATTGGAGCATTCATTGGCATATATAAGCGGACTATAATTATATAGCATAGTTCCTTCCCAGCTTGTTAAAACCATTGGAAGGTAATCCTGCGGGTTGTCACTAAACTTGATCTTTGCTCCTTTTTCTATTTTCAGGTTTACATGGCTTACAAAATGAATTGGTCCGTTTATTTTATAAATGCCTTTTGGTACAATAATAGTTCCGCCATTATTCTTTTTGCACAATGCCATCGCTTTATCAAAAACAGCTTTGTTGTTTGTGATTGAATCTCCTTTTGCCCCTAATTTTAAAATATTTACCTGATAAGCAGGAAAAACCGGAAGCTGGATTCTGTTTACAATAGAATCAAGTTTTGCCGTTGGAAAATCATTGTTCTGGGCAAATGAGCTAAAGCTGATTAATATGAGGATAAGATATTTCATTTTTTTTAAGGTTCTAAGGTTCTTAGATTTTAAGGAACAAAGAAGCAAAGGTTCAGAGGTTCAAAGATTGGTTCGAATACTTAGCATTTTCGTTTCCACGGATCTTTGCTCCTTTGCTCCTTTGTGCCTCTGAACCTTAATTAAAAATACCAATTCAGTACAGTATCTTTTAAAATATTTTCTATCGAATATTGCTCTGCTTCTGATTTGGTAAGCTGATGTGACCATGATACTCTTTTCGCTGGTTGAAATCCTTCTCCGCTGTTATTGTATTCGGCATAAAAGGTGTTTTTTTCTGCATCTGGTTTCGACCAGTTTTCCCAGCCTTCGGGTTTTATATGTTTTCCTAATTCGCAGTTTATATAAACTGTTTTGGCATAAATTCGCCATGGCCTTCCTAAATAAACGGCATTGGCAGAAGGTTCTGCCGTTAGTTTACAATTTTTAAAAACAAAGCCGTACGCTGTTCCTTCGGGAGTTGAAGCGGCTGTTACATAGGAACTTTTAATGCTGTGAATTACACAATTTTCAAACAATGCAGTTGCGCCTCCAAAAATAAAATCGGTTGTTCCTTCAATATAACAATCTTTAAAATACTGCTTGGCGTTTTTTCCAGATAAATAAAGTGTATCCTGATTTCCTAAAATAATACAGTTTGAAATTTTAACACGATTGCTTACCACTGATAATGCAATTGCCTGACCTTTATCGCCAGAAGCATTTTGAATGGTTAAATTTGATGCCGAAAAATCGTCTCCTTCCACTAAAACAGTTGAAGTATAAAAGGTGCTGTTGCGTCCTAAATTGATCTTCGAAAAATTGTCATCAAAAGTAATAATGGTGTTTTCTTTACTTTCTCCCAATAAAATCAAATTGGTATTCCATTCCGGGATTCTCAGCTTTTCTTTATAGGTTCCGTTTTTTATAAAAATGGTCACTTTTTCATAAGGAAAAGACGGACTTGCATAAATGGCATCTTGTATTTTGGTAAAGTCACCAGAGCCATCCTGAGCAACCGTTAAGAAGTTAGTTTTTTTTTTCTCGGATGCTGTTTCCGAAACTTTTACACCATTTTTAACTGCCCACGAAGCATATTTTTTCAAAACTTCTTTAGGTTCGTCGGTATACCAGGCGTAACCATTTCTTCGTTCTGCGCCTATTTCATCCAGTGATTTCTTTTTGATTCCGTCACGATCACTAAAGAAAGGTTCGTTATTGTCCAACTCCATAAATCTCGCCCAGATTGGTGAAGCATTTTGAACCGGAATCATTTTTTTATCGATAATTTTTCCGGCGTCATTTAAAACACGTTTTTCTTCCAGATTGGTAATTTTTGTTTTTTCAAACCAGATATTGGCACTTTTTACAGCAGTAATTATTTCTGGTGAAGGTTTTTGAATGGACATTAAAAGCAAAACAATTTTAGCCGATTCTTTTCCGCTAAGCGAAGGAAGTTCATACGCTCTCGCCTTTGCCGGAAGTAATGTAACCTCATCATGCTGCGCGCACCAGGCCGTTAAAACTCCGTTTTGTTTGTATTGTGTTTTAATAATGCAGTCAATGCCTTTATCAAAAGCTGTTTTTGTTTTGGCAACGATTTCTTTTGAGGGTTTAATGCTGTAAAAATCAGTTTCTTCAGCAACTTCTTTCATAACATTTAAAATGCGAACCATCGAATCGTCATTATATGTTATATGGGTGTAATATCCTTTTTTTAAGGGATAAAACTGAGGCCAGCCGCCGTTTGCATATTGGGCTTCTAACAAATAATTTAAACCTTTTAAAAAGGATTCTTTATAGCGTTCGTCTTTAACCTGCGCATACATTTTAGACAAAAAAAGCATTTCCTGGGTCGTTGCTCCATTGTCTGTAGTGGTTTCTTTTGTGGTTTTCTTTATTTCAAGTAAATCCTTTTTCTGCGAAGGAGTCAGCTCATTCTGCATTTGAATATTTTTTGGCCATCCTCCAATATCTCTTTGGTAAAGCAAAACGTTTTCGGCAATCTTTTTTGCTTCTTCTGTACCAAACCACGATGCATTGTTTTTACGAATTACATCCGGCCAGTTTTTATAAGTATTTTGCGCATTTACTGCGAAACTAAAACCAACAATAAAAAGCAGTACTATTTTTTTTAGTGGAATCATTTTATTCTTTTAGTTTTTGATCATTTTTATTTCGTTATTCTAAACCAATCAACGGCGGCATTTCCAGAATCGTTTGTTATTTTCTCGCCTAAAGCAAAAAGCCCGACTTTCGCCCCAATCCATTTTCCTTCTTTCGAAATAAAATCAGTTCCTATTGATTGATAGTTTTTATCGTCTAAACTGTAATAAAAACTGCATACTCCGCCTTGCTTAATTTTAACCCTCAAATAAATAGTATTGTCTGCAATTAAAATAGGTTTTGTTTCTGTTTCTGAAACGGTTTTATTGAATGTTCCTGTTTTTTGGCTTAGATATAATTTTCCTTCAGCATTTTTAAAATTCAAATAACTGTAATCTAATCCCATAATAATTAGTCCGGTCGATTCTCCATTTAATCTGGTATTGAAAGTTATTTTGGCTGTAGCCGAAAATTCTTCGGCAGGAAACTTTTGCAGAAGCAAATTTGGAGCATCAAATATTTTATTATCCTTGATTGTTGTTACGCAAAATAAATTCAGATATCCCATACTCGTAGGAAATCCCCAATTGACTTGCGAATTGGCCTGCCACTGCCATTGTAATCCTAATTTTGGTTCATTAAATTCATCTGAAGTTACCGGATTTTCTATTGGATATTTTTTGCCAACATTTGGCTTTTTAAATGCTGTAACTGGTTCGCCTATTCCGTTTTTATCAAAATCCTGTCCCATAACCGGCCAGTCCTTTTCCCATTTCATAGGCTGCAAATGCACAATTCTTCCGTACGCGCCTTTGTCCTGAAAATGAATAAACCAGTCTTCACCAGTTTGTGTCTGCACCCAAGCGCCCTGATGCGGGCCGTTTATTTTTGTTGATCCCTGTTCTAAAACTTTTTTCTTTTCATAGGGGCCAAAAACATTTTTAGATCGCAAAATGGTCTGCCAGCCCGTAGGAACGCCGCCTGCCGGAGCAAAAATGTAATAGTAATTGTTTCGTTTATAAAATTTTGGACCTTCAATTGTTCCTTCGCTTTCATGTCCGTCAATCACCATAACCTCATCATTATTAGCGATAGTTCCTTCTGCATTCATCGTGCAGACTACTAATAAACTTTTTATCTGCGCACGGCTTCCTGCAAACGCATGCGCTAAATACACTTTTCCGTCATCATCCCAAAGCGGACTCGGGTCAATCAATCCTTTTCCGGCTTTTACTAAAAGAGGTTCTGACCAAGGACCTTCGGCTTTTTTAGCTTTTATCATATAAATCCCAAAATCAGGATCTGGATAATAAATATAAAATTCGTTGTTATGGAAAGTAATACTTGGCGCCCAGACTCCGTTTCCGTGCTGGACTTTATCATAAGTTTCAAAAGGCGGCTGTTTTGACAATGCATAACTTAAAATTTTCCAGTTTACCAAATCCTTAGAATGCAGAATCGGAAGTCCGGGCATACAGTTAAAAGACGATGCCGTCATATAAAAATCGTCTCCAACCCTAACTACATCAGGATCTGAGTAATCAGCATGAATGATAGGATTGGTATAAGTTCCGTCTCCATTATCCGGTGTCCAGACTTGTGCTGAATTTTTCTCTAAAGAGAAAAAGGAAAGGAAAAGGAAAATGATTTTTATATTTTTCATTTTTTGTTTTGTTTTATTTTTTTACCTCAACGTTTTGTCATTTCGAGGGACGAGAAATCGCACTAGAAACTCCATTCCTATTGTCGTCAATCTTTGTCGATATACTAGTGCGATTTCTCGTCCCTCGAAATGACAAACTGTTTGCATTTAAACCCGACAGGTTTTTAAAACCTGTCGGGTTTGTATCGTGATTTGCAATTGGAGTTTCTTTGAGGAGTTTCTTTGCGGTGCTTCGACTTCGCTCAGCAAGACAAAGCGTGCGTTCACTCATAATTCAAAATTCATAACTCACAATTAACAATTAACTTCTATCTATTCAACTCCAAAGCAGCCAAAATAAAAGGCCCTGTCGCTTTAGGGTCATTGTCTTTTTTCTTTTCGTTTACGTAATATTCATAAGAACCATCACGATACGGAGTTCCGCCTAAACCTGCGACCTGACAGCAGTTTGTTAAAGTAATTCCGCCGTCTTCATCAACTTTTTTGATTAAGATTTTAGTCAGTCCATCAAAAGCTTTGTTGGCCAGTTTTTTATATTTTGCCGGTAAATATCCCTTGTTTGCTCCTTTTGCAAATGCATAAGTAAACATTGCTGATCCTGAGGCTTCTAAATAATTTCCTTTTTCTCCACCTTTATCTGTAACCTGATACCATAATCCGGATTTATCCTGATACTTAGCCAAAGCCGCAGAAGCATTGTTTAAATATTTAATTAATTCTGCTCTTTTTGGGTGGTCTTTTGGCATATAATCCAAAACATCAACCAATGCCATTACGTACCAGCCTAAAGCTCTGGACCAAAAGTTTGGTGAATTTCCTGTTTCTTTATTTGCCCAAGGCATTGCTTTGCTTTCATCCCAGCCGTGGTATAATAATCCAGTTTTAGGATCTGTTGCATGAAGCTGAATCAATTCAAATTGTTTTGCTATATCATCAAAACTTTTTCCGTTTTCAAATGTTGCTGTGTATTGTGCGTAAAATGGTTCTCCCATGTATAAACCGTCTAACCACATTTGGTTTGGATAAATTTGTTTGTGCCAGAAACCGCCGCTTGCTGTACGTGGCTGTTCTGCTAATTGCTTGCGAACTAATTGCATTGCTTTTAAGTATTTATCCTGTTTTGATTCTGCGTAAATATCAAAAAGCAAACGTCCGGGAACAACTAAATCAATGTTGTATTTATCGAATTCGTAAGTTTTAATGCTTCCGTCTTCCTGAACTAATTCATCAACATAACCTCTTATGTAAGCTTTGTAACGCGGATCTGGATTTTTCTTGTACAACTCTTCAATCGAATGCAAAACCAAGGCATGAACATAATCCCATTTTGGCTTTTTTGAATCGTCGAGCATATAACTTTCCGGATGACGTTTCATTAAGGTTAAAGCCATTTTATCTGACCATTTCAAGTCTTTAGAAATAACAATTTCTTTTTTTGCTGGTTCCTGCGAAATCGCTTTACAGCCTGTTAAAGCAATAGCACAAACTAATAAAACCGACATAAAACTTTGTTTCTTAGTATTTTTCATTTCAAAATATATTTTAATTCTATTATTTTTCTAATTCAATTGAAGCCATTAAAAATGCTCCCAAACCTATCGCACCATTCTCTTTTGTTTTGGCAATAAGATAATAATCGTTTGTCCCGTCCCTAAAAGGTTTTCCGCCTAAACCTACATTTGCCGACACATTGAGAATATTTACTTCTCCTTTTTTATCGACCTTAACAAACTCTTTTACAAAACTGTCAAATGATTTTTTTGCTGTTTTTTTATAACTGGAAGACAAATATCCTTTGCGTGCTCCTTTTGCAAAAGCATAAATGATCATTCCTGAACCAGATGGTTCTGTATAATTGGCATATAACTGTGTTTTATCTGCTACTTGGTACCATAATCCTGTATCGTTTTTGTATTGATCTACAGCCGCTGCAATTTCATTTAAGTACTGAACCAAAACTTTATATTTTGGATGAGATTTTGGAAAATAATCCAACGTTTCTACCAATGCTGTCATATACCAGCCAATTCCGCGTCCCCAAACCGTTGGGGAAGTTCCGGTTTGTTTGTCGGCCCAGGCAATTTCCTTGCTTTCATCCCAAGCCTGATAAACCAGTCCGCTTTTTTTATCGATCATATGATCGTGAACTAATTCAAATTGTTTGGCAATATCATCTAAGCTTCTTCCTTTTTCATATTTGATAGTAAATTGAGTATAAAAAGGTTCCGCCATATACAAACCGTCAATCCACATTTGATTCGGATAAATTTGTTTGTGCCAAAATCCGCCGCTCACTGTTCTGGGCTGATTTTCTAACTGATTTCTCAATTTTCCAATAATTTCAAAATAGCGCGAATCTTTTGTCACATCATATAAATTGAACAGCAGTTTCCCCGGATTCAAACAATCAATGTTGTATTCTTTAGTTTCGTATTTTTTAAGATTTCCGTCACTGTCAATCATACCGTCAACATAGTTTTTGATATAATCGAGATATTTTTTATCACCTGTTTCCTGATATAATTTCTCAAAACCAGACAATACAAAACCCATTTTATAATCCCATTTCGGACTGTCATTTCCGTCTAGTTTCCATGCTTCGGGATATTTATCTAAAATAGAAAGTGCAGTTCTCTCAGACCATTTTAGGTTATCCGGCAGTACATTTTCGGGATTGTTTTGTGCAATTACAAAAACATGGAGAAGCAGAAATAATAGTACGGCTGTTTTTTTATACTTCATATTTATATTTTTTTTGCCACAGATTTCACAGATTAAATGGATTATTCTTTGCTTGTTTTTTAAACACATAGAGACATAGTTTTTGGGACTTAATAAAGGCGTTTCACTTGCATTAACAAACATAGTACGCTATGTGTTAGAAGCGAGCTACTTTTTATACTCTTTTAAAACATCATAAATTCTATGTTTCTATGTGTTAAATATTTTTCACGCAGATTTTGCAGATCAGCAGATTTTTTAATCTTTTTTAATCCTTTAAATCTGTGGCAAAAAATAACTTACATCTTCCCTTTTTTATTTAAAACCTCTAATTGTGCATCTAAATATTTTACGAAATCTTCCTGCGATTTTATGCCGTTTTGTTCTTGTTCCCAGGCACCTAAAAGATAAAAAGAATTTGCTTTTGTTGTTGGTTTAAAAACCAATAAATAATCTAAATCTGTATCAGCGATATTTTCGATTGTGTTTACTTCATAAAAAATTCCCAGTCCTAATTTGTCCGGAACCAAAGACTGTGTGCCATATGTAGCTATATAAGCCCATTTTTTGTTTTTACTTTCTTTTTTAAGCAATTCCGTATTCTTTTGTTTTACAATTCCTGTACAGATTCCTTTAATTTCTTTGGATGCCTGAATCGTATGTTTTGTATATAACTGATCTGGTTTTATGGTTAAAGTAGAAGTAAAATCAATTTTATCAGATGCTGTCTTCCATCCATAATAATTCACTTTTACGCCCGATTCGTTGTCTTTATTTACAACTGTTGCAATCGTAGAATCTACTTCACGGAAATGCAGTTTTTCATTGTTTAAATAACGATCGATAGAACCAATTCCGATTGCTTTTCCGGCTTTCAGGATATCAGCTCCCCAATCGCTCATTTCATGATACGAATCAAAATTATCCTGACCTACTTTTGGTAAAATTATAGCTGATGTTTTCTTTCCGAAAATATCAATTGCATTTCTCCAGTCTAAATACAAACGGTAACCAATTCGGTTATTTTCCCAGCCCGGACCTTCGTAACGAATATCAAAAGAATGATCTGTATGTTCTGGTGCCAGTTTTAATCTGTCGACGTTTTTAAAAGTTGTTCCGCCTATGTATTTGCGTCCCTCCCAATGTCCGTCTGTTTTTGCCGAAATTTCAGCATACGTTTTAGCCGTTTTAATATCATATTTTTGAGCATTAACTGATGTAAAACCAATTAAGAATAAAGCTGCGGCTGTAATTTTTGTTTTCATTTTATGGTAAATTATTTGAATATCTTATTTAGAAATTGGACTGTAAAATCGGTTGTTTTATAAAACCAGGGTTCAAAAAACCAAAAAGAATGCGGTGAGTTTTCTAGTGTTTGAACTTCATTGTAAATTTTATACTGATTTAAAATCTTTATCATATCATCTCTACCGGCATGAAACCTGTCAATACTGCTGTTTATAAACAATGTTGGCGGTGTATTTTTATCGGTATGGCTTAAAGCTGAAGCATTTTTCCAATTCTCCGGTTTTTCATCATAAGAACCTCCAAGCCAAAACGATGCCATTTCTCCTTCTGAAGATTCTGGATGTCTGAATGCCAAAACGCCGTCTATATCAATAATTGCATTTACTTTTGATGATGATTTACTTTGATTTGAAGCATCTTCAAAAGTTGGATTTTCATTTGTTGTACCAATCAAAGCTGCCATTTGTCCGCCCGAAGAACAGCCTAAAACCGCAATTTTGTCTGGATCTACTTTGAATTTCGCTGCGTTATCTTTTATAAATTTAATCGCATTTTTTACATCATAAACTCCGTAAGGATATTTTGCCTCAAGCGACAATCTGTATTCAATTGTAAAACAGGAATAACCGTAAGATGCAATTTCTTCTGCCAAAGCGTTCATCTGAGTTTTATCGCCAGATCTCCAGCCTCCGCCATGAATCATAATAACGGCAGGATTTTGCTTTTTTGTGTTATATACAAAAGCATCAAAATGCAAGGTTCTTTCGTTCTCTTTAAAATAAATTATATCCTTAATTTGAATCAGATTCTTATTCTTTTCTATAACCGGAATTGTGATTGACGGATATTTTTTTATCAATTTAGCATACGTGCTTTTTACCGTGTACGACGTGTCGACAGGATAAGTCTGCTGCGCGTTTATCGCACCCGAAAGCAAGAATAAAATCAATATTATTTTTCGCATTACAATCCTTTTTACTTTTTAGTCAGAAAGGAGTCCGACACTTAGGTCAAACTCCTCCTTAACTTCTTCAAAAAAACTAATAGTCTCAAAAAACTAACAAATTATTAATAACCAGGATTCTGAGGAAAATCTTTATTCTGGTTTAAATCCAATGCCACTTGCGGAATTGGTCTTAAAATTTTAAGTTGTCCGCCAACACCAACAAAATTTGCGGCCTTAATTTTATAATTATGAGCCGATGCTCTTGCAACTAATGTTCCCGTACGTTTTAAATCAAACCAGCGTTTGTATTCTCCTAACAATTCTCTACCTCTTTCATCTAAAATGTAATCGATGTTGAACTCAGCTAATGTAGCATTTGCAACTCCGGCTCTTCTTCTCACTTCGTTTAAACGGTCTAAACCAGTTCCCGGCTGTCCTGCTTTTAAATAGGCTTCGGCAGCGATTAAATACGTTTCTCCCAATCTTGAAACAATAATATCCCTTGTACTTACTGGTCCTGTACTTGAAGGCGTTGTAGGATCCGGATCGTCAAATTTCTTTACCGGAATCGTATAACAATCTAAGTTTTTAATTAAAGTATGCGCTGCAGAATATTCTCCCCAAGGATGGTACACAAACGTTGCCGATTTTCTGGCTGCATTTGCTGTTTCCCAAGCTGTTCTGTCTGCTGGTGTAAACCATTTTGGCTCGTAAAAATGTCTCACTTTTAATGAAGCCGGATTTGTGCTTCTGTAATATGGATAATACAACACGTTTTTTGTAACACCGTTTGTAGTTTCAGGACCTTCTAAGATTTCTGTCATAAAAGTCCCTTCCCATCTTTTATCTCCTTTTTCATAAAGACCTAAAGCATAATCAGTTGGACATAAATTATAACTTCTTAATGGCGCGCCCGTTTCTGCACCGCCTAAATACGAACTGAAATAATAAAACTGATTGTTACCCAATTTTGTTGGGTCTGTGCTTGTTGAAGCTTTATCGTATTGTACAGAGAAAATAGTTTCGGCATTTAAATCGTTTCCGGGTTTAAATAACTGATCGAAAGCAAGCGCTAAAGTTTGTCCGCCAATTGCTGCATCAGCATAAGCTGCTGCTTTTGCAAAATCATCGGCTTTGCCAAACGTTTCATATCCTCTCGTTAAATACACTTTTGCTAATAAATCATTTACCGCTCTTTTGTTTACTTTTCCGGTTGTGCTGTACGAGTTCGTTCCTACGCTTGCCAAAGCTGTATCTAAATCTGAAATAATCTGTGTATATACTTCTTCTGCCGTATTTCTATGAAAAGATAAAACCGGTGTTGTAATATTTTCATTTACAATTGGAACTCCGCCATAAGTCTGAACTAACAAGAAATAAGCTTGTGCTCTCAAAAATTTAGCTTCGCCTACTAAAGTGTTCAAATTAGCCGTTTGTTCTGTTATTGCCGAATAATAAACGGCTTTATTTACAGATTGAATTAACTGATAACAAGGTGTGTACAAATCTGCAACGTTATCTGAAGAAGGAATCAAAAGTGCATACTGGCTTAAACCTGCTGGTTCCGGCGTTCTTCCTTCGGCGTACATATCGGTTCCTGCTTCAAATAACCACGGATTTCCTCCGTAAATACTTTTAAGCCATGCATAATTGGTATTGATCAATAACTGATATCCTGATGCTGTTTTATAAGTAGCATCGGCAGGAACATTCGAAAGACTTTCTTCTTCTATATAATTGCTGCATGAATTTAAAGACAAGGCAGCAATTCCTAATATTATTATTATTTTTTTCATTTGATATCTTTATTAAAATTTAACACTTAATCCCAATTGCGTTGTTACAGATGCCGGACGGTTTACCCCAAAAGGAGAAGCGGCCCATTCTGGATCATATCCATCAAAATCTGTAAATACAAATGGATCTAAAACATTTACATAAATTCTCAAATTACTGATTTTAAGTCTTTCCAATAATTCTGAATTTAGTGTATAACCTAAAGATATATTTTTGATTTTTACGTAAGAAACATCTCTGTAGTACCCAAATAAAGAAGTCCAGTAAGCTCCCGCACCCGTTGCAACCGGCCCTGGTCTTGGGTTTGTGTTATTGGCATTGGCTTCGATACCTGTACCGTTTGTTGGAATAAAATAATCCATTGCCAATTTTTGACGTCCTCTGTCACTTACATCAGCAAAGTTTTGGTGAAAAGTACTTAAAACCGTTTGTCCCTGACTTGTCAAAACTGAAAAATTGAAATCGAAATTACCAACAGTCAGTTTAGAATATAAACTTCCCTGCCAATCCGGATTTGCGTTTCCAATAACCGTTCTGTCATCCTGATTAAATTTTCCATCTCCATTTAAGTCTTTTGGTCTTGCCTGTCCCGGAGCTTGTCCGTAAGATGCTGCACGTGCTGCTTCGCTTTCCTGCCAAACACCATCGTAAACGTAGTTGTAATTTGGGTTTAATTCTGAACCCAAAATTAATTTATTTCCAATATCGCTAACTTTATCCTGATTGTAAATTGACTCTAATTTGTTTACGTTTTTAGTAAAAGTAAAAGTCGTTTCCCAGTTTACATTTTCGCTTTTGATATTTTTTGTCGTTAATAAAACTTCGACACCTTTATTACTTACAGAACCAACGTTTGCAAAAGTATTTTTCCAACCGCTTTCTGCAGGTAATTGCTGTTTGTAGATTAATTTATCTGATAATCTGTCATAAACATCAACGCTTCCCGAAATTCTGTTTTTTAAGAAACCGAAATCAAGACCAAAGTTTAATTCTCGTGTCTTTTCCCAGGTTAAATCCTGATTCGCCAAATTTTCTGACTGCCAGCCCGAAACTACATTTGCTCCGTTTGCATAAAAAGTCTGCTGATTTAATAAAGCCTGAGAAGTATAAGGCGCTACGTTGTCGTTTCCTGTATAACCTAAACTCGCTCGAAGTTTTAAGTCTGAAATTACATTACTGTTTGCTAAGAAAGATTCCTTGCTGATTTTCCATCCTAAAGCTACAGAAGGGAAACTCTGCCATTTATTGCCTTCTGATAAAACAGATGAACCGTCCCATCTTGTAGAAGCAGTCAATAAATATTTGTCTTTGAACGTATAGTTTAAACGAACAGCATAAGAACTTAATGTATTTTTTTGATATCCTGAACTAATATTATAACTGGTCTGAACTCCAGATCCCATATTGTTTGATCCTGTATCAAAAGGCTGATTATTAGAATACAAATACGAAGTTTCATCAACATTTGAATACAAACTCTGCAATAATAAAACACTAAAATCATGAACTTCGGCAAAAGTATGTTTCAAATCAACTTGATTGTCCCAAGTATAATTGAAGTTGTTGAAGTTTTTTATGGATGCCGAATTTTTTCCGTTTAAGGTAACTCCGGCATTTGACTGTGCGCCATAAGCTGCGCTTGTAACGGTATTTTCTATTCCTGCAGAAAACGTGGTTTTAAACGAAAGCCATTTTAAAGCCTGGTATTGAAAGAAAACATTTCCAACAGTCTGCCAAGTTTTTTCTGTCTGCGAAGAATTGGCAATTTCCATTAACGGATTTACCGCACTGGTTTTATTAATTGCCCACGAACCATCAGGATAAGTTAGTTTTCCCGGAAGAAAAAATAAAGTTCCTACTCTTTCATTTCCAGCGGCATCAACTGCCCAAGGCGACATTAACGGACTAAGTCTAAAAGCGTCCTGCATCGCTAAATCACTTCCTAACTGCGTGTCAACACGAGCAATGGTAACGTTTGCACCCGTTGTAAATTTGTCGTTTATTTTATGATTTAATCCTAATTTAAAAGAATATTTATCAGTTCCATCATTGTCTATAAGTCCTTCATCACTTTGAATCCCGAATCCTAAATTGTAGCTCAACCCAGAATCTGAACGACCTGTAACATTTAAGTAATTATTTTGTGTCATTCCTGTTTTTAGAACCGCATCGGCCCAGTCAAAATTGTAACCGTTGTTGGCTCTTGAAACTAATAACGGACTTTGATTTCCCGCTAAAGCTGCAAGCTGAGCAGGAGTCTGAGTTGCCGGAGTTGCGCTCATATAAGCTACTTGGTGAAATTTCCACCATTCTTCTCCGCTCATCATTTTTGGTAATCTTGCCGCCGTTTTTGTTCCGTAAGAAGAATCAAAAGTTACATTGATTCCTGATTTTACGTTGGCACCGCTTTTTGTTGTAACAATAATAACACCGCTGGCTCCTCTTGAACCGTAAATTGCTGCTGATGAAGCATCTTTTAAAACGTCCATTCTTGCAATATCCTGTGGATTCAAAAAGTCAATATTATCAACCGGAACTCCGTCTACAACATATAAAGGAGACGATCCAACTAAAGAGTTATTTCCTCTAATAACGACTTTAAATCCGTCACCGGAACGTCCTGAAGTTGACGAAATCGTAACTCCGGGTGTACTTCCCTGAATGGCTTCAAGTGCACTGGTTGTATTTCTTTCCGTAATTGTTGCCGCGCTGATGGTGCTTACAGATCCTGTAAGGTCTGTTTTCTTTACAGAACCGTATCCCACAACTACAACTTCGTTTAATGAATTTGATTGTTCTGCAAGGCTTACATCAATTCTTGTTTTTCCGGCAACGCTTACTTCCTGCGTTTGAAAACCTAAATAGCTTATTATTAAAACAGCTTTGCTATTGGTTACGTTTATTTTAAAACTTCCTTCAAAATCTGTCGAAGTTCCGTTTTTAGTTCCTTTTTCCTGGATATTAACGCCTGGAAGCGATAATCCTGAAGCATCTGTAATTTTTCCTTCTATTGTTGTAGACTGTGCGTTTATCGTATTGCACAGCAGGAAATTCAGGAAAAATAAAAATACAAGGTTGTATTTTGTTTTTTTCTTTAATGGTTGTTTAATTTTCATAAGTGGTTTCGTGGTTTGGTTAAATGTTATAGTTATTAGTTTTTATTTGTTTACTTTTTTTCCATTGATATAAGTGTTTATAAAATTGATATTCTTTACGTTTTTTAAGGAATAAACTGAGTCAGCTTTTTCGATTTTTACATTTTTCAGCGTAATATTTTCTATCGGAGATTCTGGATAACCTTCTGCCAAAACACCAAATTTTCCGCTGTTTTTTACTGTAATATTTTCGAGGTTTATATTTCGTACCGTTGGTATAAAATTTCCCGTTTGGGAGCCATACACGTTATAAAACATGGTGACGAGCAAAACACATTCTTTTACCGTTCCTACTTCAAGGTTTCGAACAAAAATATTTTCAATGACACCGCCTCTTTTTGAATTGGTTTTAATGCGAATGGCACGATCTAAGTTTGGACTGTCCATTACACAATTCTCTACAAAGACATTATTCACTCCGGCAGAAATCTCGCTTCCAATTACAACTCCGCCATGACCGTCGATCATTTTACAGTTTTGAACAATGATGTTTTTACTCGGGATCGCTACTCTTCTTCCGTCGGCGTCACGTCCGGCTTTAATGGCAATGCAGTCATCGCCCGTATTGAAAGTGCAGTTTTTGATTATTACATTTTGAGAATATTCAGGATCGCAGCCGTCATTGTTTGGTCCGTGGCTGTTTACCGTTACACCGTCGATAATAATGTTGTTGGTTTTTATGGGATGCAGAATCCAAAAAGGTGAATTGATAACCGTTATGTCTTTTACCAAAACAGTATTACATTCAAAAAACTCGATAAAGTTGGGACGTAAATATCTTCCTTCTCCAAAAATTCTTTCTGAAACCGGAATATTTTTCTCAGCCATATCTACTAAAACCTCGCGGTTTGCCGGATCATTTTGAGACGGAATTCCTTTTTTCCAGCCGTATCCTTTTCCGCCAGACCAAATCCACCAGTTTGTGCTGTCTGCCTGACCGTTTAAAGTACCCTTTCCGGTAACGGCAACATTGGTTTTATTTTTAGCATAAATAAGCGGAGAATAGTTCATTACTTCTGTTCCTTCCCACGAAGTATGAACGATTGGATAATCTTTTGGATTTAAGCTGAAAAGAATTTCAGCATGATCTTCTAAATGCAGGTTTACATTGCTTTCTAAATGAATCGCTCCGGTTAAGTATTTTCCATTTGGAACCAATACTTTTCCGCCGCCATTTTCAGCACAGGTTTTAATAGCTTTTTCAAATGCCAAAGTGTTTAAAGTTTTGCCATCTGCAACAGCTCCAAAATCGTTTATATTATAGGTTTTATCCTGAAATTTTGTTTGAGGAAGGGTTTTTATGGTCAATTCCATATTTTTCCACGGATCAGATTCAGAGGCACTCGCAACTTTTTTAGCACAGGATATAGTCAAAACAACCATTATACTGGCAAAAACAATTGATTTATACGCTATAACCTTGTTTATAATCATTTTTGTAGAATTTCAGGTAAACATTGAAAAATCATGAATAATCATGTAATCGATTACACGAAAGTAGAAAATATGTTCCATCCAACCAAATTTATTTAGAAATTTATTGTATTTTTAATTTTTATTAAGAATTATAATTACATTTAATGCAAAAATTATTGTAATTTATTATCATTGTAAAATAAAAAACGTTGTAGTAATTCGTTACGGTAATCGATAACATTAAATATTAGGTTATCTAAAAAAAATGTATTTTTGTCTAAGAATTTAACTTGTAAAAACCCTTTTTAATGAGCGAAAAAGTAACCATTTATGATATTGCCGAAAAATTAAATATCACTGCAGCTACTGTTTCCAGAGCGTTGAATAACAACCCGAAGATAAAAGAAAGCACTCGTGAGTTGGTTATTAAAACCGCTGCCTCAATGAACTACAAGCAAAACAAACTTGCTTTAGCATTAAAAAGCGGCCGAAGTAACAATATTGGCGTGATTGTACCGCGTATAGACAGTAACTTTTTTGCCTCTGTGATCAGGGGAATTGAAGAAGAACTGCACCCTCATGGTTATCAGGTAATTATTTGCCAGACGCATGAAAGCAAAAAGAGAGAAAACGAAAACTTATATACTTTAATTGATGCTCAGGTTGACGGAATTTTAATGTCTGTAACCGATGTAACCGACGAAAACGATGCTGCATTTCAGTATGTACTTCAAAAAAACGTTCCGCTGATTTTTTTCGATAGAAGCAAACATATTGAAGGTGTAAGTTCTGTAACGATAAACGACTTTAGAGGCGGTTATTTAACGACCAAACATTTAATTAATGAGGGTTGTAGAAAAATTGCACATTTCTCTGGAGATCAGTCGCTGGAAATCTTTAAAAACAGGTTTTTAGGCTATAAACAAGCTTTGCTGGATCACGGAATAGATTTTAAAGAAGAATATGTTATTTACACTAAAAGTGCCGTAGAAGCCGGAAAAGAAGCGGTTGATAAACTTTTACAATTAGAAACGCCGCCGGATGCTATATTTTCTGCGAGTGATTTTGCTGCATTAGGCGCCATTCAGGAACTAAAAGAAAGAAATATCAGTATCCCGAAAGAGTTTTGTGTAGCTGGTTTCAGTAATGAACCTTTCACCAAATTCATGGAATTATCAATAACTTCTGTAGATCAGTCTCCGCTTGAAATGGGAAAAATGTCCGCGCGCGTTTTCTTGGAACAAGTTGACAAAACAGAAACCATCAAAATCGAAAAAAAGGTAGTTCTAGCACCAGAACTACATATCCGCAAATCTTCGTCAAGAAGCACCTTTTAGTTTTTTTTTAAAACCATATAAGTTATATAAGTTCATTTTAGAATATACTTAGAATAAAAAAGCAGCTCCATAAAGAGCTGCTTTTTTATTGCTATGTTTTAAGAATCAAACTTAAATTTACTTATATAACTTATATGGTTAAAAAATAAAAAAAAGACGCACTGCTGTACGTCTCTACATATAAACCTTTGTCACTTTGTATCTCTGTACCTTTGTAACTAAAAACTAAAGCGATACTCCTCTTTTCCAAGGGATGAAGTCGTTTTGGTTTAATAACGCTGCTTTGGTTTTGATTGTTCCGCTGGCAACATCAATAATAAACTCTAACATTTCATCTGCCATTTCATCGATTGATTTTTCTCCGGTGATGATTCCTCCGGTGTCAATATCGATAATGTCCGACATTTTGTTTGCTAATTGTGTGTTAGAAGAAATCTTAACAACCGGCGCAATTGGATTTCCTGTTGGTGTTCCTAAACCTGTTGTAAACAATACCATGTTTGCTCCGGAACCTACCATTGCTGTTGTACATTCCACGTCATTTCCTGGCGTACAAAGCAAAGTTAAACCTGGTTTAGTGATATATTCACCATAATCAAAAACTCCTGTAATTGGCGAAGTTCCACCTTTTTTAGCCGCTCCTGCAGATTTCATGGCATCGGTAATCAAACCGTCTTTAATGTTACCCGGAGACGGATTCATATCAAATCCTGAACCTGCATCAACAACTGTTTTTTCATACCATTGCATTAAGTCTAAGAAACGTTTTCCGCCTTCGTCTTCAACACATCTGTTTACTAATTCCTGCTCTACTCCGCATAATTCAGGGAATTCAGAAAGAATGGTAGTTCCGCCTAAAGCAGCCAGTAAATCTGAAGTTACACCTAAAGTTGGGTTTGCAGAAATTCCAGAGAATCCGTCAGATCCACCGCACTCTAAACCTATTCTTAGTTTCGATAATGGAGCTGGTTCTCTTTTTATTTCGTTTGCTTTTTTAATCGCTTCAAAAGTGTCTTTTACCACACTGCTCAACATCGTTTCAATCGTTCCAATTGACTGCTGATCATAAATTAAAACAGGTTTTTTACTGTTTGGATTTATGGCATCAAGAGCATCTTTGAAGATTTGAATTTGAAGATTTTGACATCCTAAACTCAAAACAGTTGCTCCGGCAACGTTTGGATTGTTTACATAACCTGCCAATAATTTAGCCAGACTATGAGAATCCTGACGAATTCCGCCGCAGCCGCCTTGGTGCGTAATGAATTTTACTTCAATATTATTGAATAAGTTAGCATCGTTTGAAGCTTCCTGATTTCCGGCACCGCCAGTTTCTGATTTCACTAAAGAACGCAATAACAATTGGTAATCATTTTCTTTAGGTTTCATTAATTCTTTCTCAAAAATATCTTTTAAGATTTCGATGTTTCTGTTTTCACAAAATACTAACGGGAAGAACAACCAAACATTTTCAGTTCCAACTTGTCCGTCTTCTCTGTGATAACCCTGCCATGTTCTGTCTTTCCATTTGTCAACATTTGGAGCAGTCCAGCCAATCGTTTCTGTTTTACCAGTAACTTTATCACTTTCGTGTTTTACATTTTCAGTAGAAAGCAATCCTCCTCTTTCGATTTTTGCACTAGCTTTCCCTACTAAAACTCCGTACATAATGATTCTGTCTCCTATATTAAAAGGAACCATTGCAATCTTATGTTTCATTTTTACATCTGTCTCAACCGTAACTGATTCTCCTTCGAAATCAATTACTTCGCCAGCTGTAAGGTTCACCAAAGCAACCGCAACATTGTCGGTTGGATGAACTTTTATCAATTTTTTCTGCGCTGCCATAATCCTTATTCTTTTTGCTTTTTGTTTTTTTGCTTTTTTTTATTTTATTCTTTCCTGAAACCTGGCAAAACCAGCTTCAATTCCATTTGCATCAATTTCTTCTAAGGCAATTGTAATCGCTTTTGTTAAGCCCGGAATTTCAGTTAAATCTTCATCCCAAAAACTTTTGTTTTGCAAAGTCAATCTCGCTATTTTTTCATAATCATCTGATTTCCATAAACCATCAAAAAACGAAACAATATCTTCACTATCATTTACCGGCAAACTTTGTCCGTTCCAAGTTCCTTTGTAGAAACGTATTAAAGCGGCAAATGCAAAAGTTAAATGAACCGGAAGTGTTTTGTGAATATCAACATATCCTGTTAAACTTGGTAAAACACGAACTTTAAATTTCGAAATTGAATTTAAAGCAATTGATGATAATAAATGCTTGATAAACGGATTTCTGAAACGGTCTAAAATCTCTTCAGAGAAACTTGCCAGTTCTTGTTTATCCATGTTTAAGGTTTCGTTGATTTCCTCAAAAACAGCTTGGTTAATGAATTCTCCTGTAAAAGCATTATCAACGGTTTCTTTTACAGTTTCGTTTCCGTAAAGTAATGAAAACGGCACCATTGCAGTGTGCGCTCCATTTAAAATTCTCACCTTACGTGTTCTGTAAGGCTGCATATCTTCAACGATTTTTACATCAAGATCTGTTTTTTCAAACGGAAGTTTTGCTTTCAATTCATCATCACCTTCAATAACCCATAAAAAGAAACTTTCAGCACTTACAATCAAATCGTCTTTATAATCTAACTGACTGTTGTATTCTTCAATTTGATCTTTTGGATATCCCGGAACGATTCTGTCAACTAATGTATTGTGGAATGAACAGCTGTTTAAAAGCCACGAAACAAAGTCCTGACCTAATTTCCAGTCTGTACAATATTTTAAAATAACTTCTTTTAAAGTATCTGAATTATAATTGATTAACTCACAAGGAATAATTGTTAATCCTTTATCAGCAGCACCATTAAAATGTTTAAATCTTTCATGTAAAAGTACGGTTAATTTTGCAGGGAAAGATACAGGAGGCTGCATTGTAGGCAAGTCTGAAGCGATGTATTCGATACCTGCTTCTGTTGTGTTTGATATAATAAAAGCTAATTCTTCTTCTTTTGCCAAAGATAAATATTCGTTGAAAGAAGCATAAGGATCAACTGCTTTTACAATATTAGTTATCAATTCTTTTTCCTGAATTTCCTCGCCTTTTTTTACACCTTTCATAAACAAAGTGTATAAACCATCCTGCGCATTGATCATATTCACCAACCCTTTATCAATAGGCTGAACAACAGCGATTCCGGCATTAAAATCTGCATTTTGGTTTAATTTCTGAATAGCGTATTCTACAAAAGCTCTTAAGAAATTACCTTCTCCAAATTGAACTATTTTAATAGGAAGCCTGTTTGAAAACTCTGAATTTGATCTGTTAATTTTTTCCATTTTAATTTTTGCTTTAAAGTGTTTTAAATAACCACTTAATACCTTATTGACATTTTAATACATTGTAAATGAAACATTACACTCGTAATTAAAATAGATCTTGCTGTGAGGAGTGACAAGATTTATTTTTCAAGCGTAATGCTCAATTACAATCTCTAAAATCTAAAAAAAACGCATAAATAAGGATTGGCATGATTACTCCTTATTTATTTTCTAATATCTTTTATAATGTCAAGAACCTGTTTAACCTTAGTAGTTAAACCATCGAAATCTTTATTGTCTAATATATCTTTTGAAATCAATTGTGATCCTAAACCAACACAAGTTGCTCCTGCATTCAACCAAGAACTTAAGCTTTCAACTGTTGGATAAACACCTCCTGTAGGCATAATGTTTGTCCATGGGCAAGGTCCTTTTATGGCTTTGATAAATTCTGGCCCGTAAATGTCAGCAGGAAATAATTTTACAATTTCACAGCCTAATTCTTCTGCTTTTGCAATTTCAGTAAGTGTTCCGCAGCCTGGCGACCATAATACTTTTCTGCGGTTACAGGCAATTGCAATATCTTCTCTAAATACCGGAGTTACAATAAAATTAGCTCCTAAACTCATATACAATGAAGCCGCAGCAGCATCGGTAACAGAACCAACACCCAAGATCATTCCCGGTAATTCTGCTAAAGCATATTTATTTAAAGCTCCAAAAACTTCATGTGCAAAGTCACCTCTGCTGGTAAATTCCATTAATCTGGAACCTCCGTCGTAACAAGCTTTTAAAACTTTTTTACTTAATTCAATATCCGAATGAAAAAACAACGGCACCATTCCGTTATCCTTCATTGTCTGCGCAACCTCTATTCTTGAATATTTTGCCATATCTCTAATTAATTATCTTGATACTAATGCAGAACCATCACCATCAATCATATTTTCAACTTCTTTTAAAGTAACAAAATTGTAATCGCCGGCAATTGTATGTTTTAAACAACAAGCTGCTACTGCAAAATCTAATGCTCTCTGGTTATTATTTTGATATTCTAACAATCCATAAATCAATCCGCCCATAAAAGCGTCACCGCTTCCTACTCGGTCTACAACTGGCGTAACTTCTTTTACAGCTGCCTGATGAATTGTTTTTCCATCAAATAAAATACCCCCAATTCTTTGGTGCGATGCACTTACAGAATAACGAAGCGTTGTTGCTGCAATTTTTAAATTCGGAATTAATTCAAACAACTTTGAGTATAAAACCGGAAGCGATTCCTCATCCTGATAATTAGGGTTTTCCTTTGGAATTCCTAACATGAAATAAGCAGTGTCAATATCGCCTAAAACAACATTGCAGTATTGTAACATTTCCGGCATTACTTCACTTGGCGTTTTTCCGTACTGCCACAATTTTGATCTGTAATTTAAATCACAGGAAATTTTGATTCCTAGTTTATGAGCTGTTTTAATAGCTTCTAAACAAGCTTCTGCAGCAGTTTGAGAAATAGCAGGAGTAATACCGCTCCAATGAAACCACTCTGCTCCTTCTAAAACTTTTCCCCAGTTTATCTGGCCTTTTTCAATAGTTGCCATTGCACTGTGTGCACGATCGTAAACTACATTACTTCCGCGTGTTCCTGCTCCGGTTTCCAGAAAATAGATTCCTAAACGTTCTCCTCCATAAACAATGTTTTTGGTTTCGACATTCATTTTTCGCATTTCTTTTAATGCTGATGAACCAATTTCATTTTCAGGTAATCTTGTAACAAATTCGGCATTTACACCATAATTAGCTAAAGAAACACACACATTAAATTCTCCGCCTCCGTACGTAGCACCAAATGCTGTAGATTGCGAAAAACGTAAATGTCTTTCTGTCGATAAACGCAGCATGATTTCTCCAAATGCAACTACTCTACTCATTTCTTATATTTTTAATTTAACCATTAAGGCATTAAGAAAATTAAGCTGTACTTTATGTTCTCTTTGCGATTAAAGGTTAAGTTTATTAAGCCTATACTAGCTTAATTATCTTTTTATTATTAAGTAACTATTCAAACCCAAAACTTAATTTTCTTAATGCCTTAATGGTTAAAAAAAATTAAAATTTGAAATACTCTTTAGCATTATTATATGAAATGTCGGCAACTAATTTTCCTATCCATTCCATATCGTTTGGAAGTTCTCCGCGTTTGATTTCATCTCCTAAAAGATTACATAAAATACGTCTGAAATATTCGTGTCTTGGAAATGATAAGAAACTTCTTGAATCTGTCAGCATTCCAACAAAACAGCTGATTAATCCCATATTTGAAAGCGCGTTTAACTGCTTTGTCATTCCGTCTTTTTGATCTAAAAACCACCATCCAGAACCAAATTGTACTTTTCCGCGAACGCTTCCGTCGTTGAAATTTCCAATCATCGTTGCCATAACTTCGTTATCAGCCGGATTTAGGTTATAAATAATAGTTTTAGACAATTTATCTTTACTGTCTAAAGCATTTAAAAAGCTTGACAGTTTTTGTGCCTGCGGATAATCTCCAATAGAATCCCATCCTGTATCTGGACCTAAAATTCTGTGCATACGAGCATTATTATTACGCAAAGCACCTAAGTGAAACTGCTGTACCCATCCAAATTCATGATAAGTTTCAGATAAAAACAATAAAACAGCACTTTGGAATTTTAAAGCTTCTTCTGAACTTAGAATTCTGTTTTCTCTTTTCTTTTTGAAAATGGTATTAATCTCAGATTCTGTAAATTGTTCAAAATAAATCTGATCTAAACCGTGGTCACTTAATTTACAGCCATTTGCATTAAAAAATTCAATTCTGTTTCTTAATGCAGTTTGTAAATCAGCATAAGTATTAATTGCAACTCCGGACACATCCCCTAATGTGTCCAGATATGCATTATAACCATCATTAGCAATTAAGATGGCTTTATCAGGTCTGAAAGCCGTACTCATTTTAGTTCCAATTGGATTTTTTGCCAGTTTTTGGTGAAACTCTAAACTGTCAATTGGATCTTCAGTAGTACAAACTAATTCAGCGTTTACTTTTTTAAGAAGGTTTTGTGTGCTGTATGCCTGAGAATTTATTTTCTCAGTCGTTTCGATATAGATTTTCTCTGCATTTTTTTCATTCAGCAAATCATAAATATCAAAATAGCGCGCTAATTCTAAATGTGTCCAGTGGTACAAAGGATTACGCATTGTGTACGGAACTGTTTTTGCCCAGTTTAAGAACTTATCTTTATCTGAACCATTTCCGGTTACAAACTGCTCGTTGATTCCTAATGTACGCATGGCGCGCCATTTATAGTGATCTCCATTAATCCATACATTTGTAATGTTATCAAAAATCTTGTCTTCGGCAATAAACTGCGGATTTAGGTGATTATGATAATCAATAATTGGCTGATTTTTAGAGTAATTGTGATACAACTCTTCAGCATATTTATTTTCTAACAGAAAATTATCGTGTATGAATGTCTGATTCGCGCTCATGTCTTTTTAAAATATATTTTGAGAATTATTCTTCGTTTGAAGGTTTTCCTATTGTCGCCAGGATTCCGCCGTCAACATATAAAATGTGACCGTTTACAAAATCACTCGCTTTTGAGGATAAAAATATTGCTGCTCCGGCTAAATCACCTGGGTCTCCCCATTTTGCAGCAGGAGTTCTGCTAATGATAAAATCGTTAAACGGATGTCCGTCAACTCTAATTGGTTTTGTTTGTTCTGTTGCAAAATATCCCGGCCCGATTCCGTTGATCTGCACATTGTATTTTGCCCATTCTGTTGCCATGTTTTTCGTCAGCATTTTTAAACCGCCTTTTGCAGCAGCATATGCCGAAACTGTATTTCTTCCCAACTCACTCATCATCGAGCAAATGTTGATGATTTTCCCTTGTCTTCTTTCAATCATTCCTTTTGCCACATGCTTAGAAACAATAAACGGACTTACTAAATCAATATCGATTACTTCTCTAAAATCAGCAACTTCCATTTCAAGAAGCGGAATTCTTTTAATAATTCCTGCGTTGTTAATTAAAATATCGATTGGTCCAACTTCGCTTTCAATTTTGGCAACTGCAGCTTTTACTTCCTGCTCTTCGGTTACATTAAATTTATAACCAACCGCATTGATTCCTTCACTTTTAAGTGCCGCTACAGCATCGTCAATTTTTTGTTGAGATGAATTTCCGTTTACCACAATTGTTGCTCCGGCTTCTCCAAGTCCTTTTGCCATTGCCATTCCCAGTCCGTGTGTACTTCCTGTAATAAGGGCAACTTTTCCTTTTATGTCAAATAAGTTTGTCATTTTTTATCTTAAATCAGTGATTTTACAAACATCCATATCTCCGTAATCTAGGTTTTCACCCGCCATTCCCCAGATAAAAGTATAGTTGCTGGTTCCTGATCCTGAGTGAATTGACCAAGGCGGAGAAATTACTGCCTGATGATTGTTAATCCAGATGTGTCTTGTTTCCTGCGGCTGTCCCATAAAGTGACAAACGGCCTGATTTTCCGGAATATCTAAATAAAAATAAACTTCCATTCTGCGATCGTGAACGTGTGCCGGCATTGTATTCCAAACACTTCCTGGTCTTAATTCCGTCATTCCCATTTGTAATTGGCAGGTTGTTACAACACTTCCAATAATCATTTGGTTTACTGTACGGTGATTCGCCGTTTCCATTGTACCCAATTCTAATTTATTTGCTTCTGCCAAACTTACTTTTACCGTTGGGTAAGTCGTGTGAGCCGGTGCAGAATTGATGTAAAATTTAGCCGGGTTTTTGCTGTCAGCACTTTTGAAGATTACTTCTTTATTACCGCTTCCAATGTATAAGGCATCTTTAAAACCAAGTTTATAAGATGTTCCTTCGACTACTACAGAACCGCTTCCTCCAACATTAATAATTCCTATTTCTCTTCTTTCTAAAAAATACGGCGCTTTAAGCGGATCGATTGTTTCCAGCGCTAAATCGCCTTTTACAGGAACTGCAGAACCTGCAATGTATCTGTCGTAATGCGAATAAACCAATACAACTTCATCTTCCTGCATTAAATCATCAATTAAGAATTCTTCTCTTAACTGCTGTGTGTCGTATTTTTTAACTGCTTCTGGGCTTGACGCGTATCTTGAGCTATATTTTGTCATAATTTTATTTTAATGTAATCGATTGCACAAATTTAATTTTTTATATTGAAAAAAGCATAATTCCAACTAAAAAATATTTCAATAATGCTAAATTACAGATTTGTAATTGGACTATACTTAGGAACTAAAGTTTTCATTACTGTCCAGCCAATTAAATAACAAACCGCACAAATCGAGAAAATAATCATATAGCCTGTATTGATTCCATCAGAAATTACGGCACCGCTTTTCTCTAATTCTTTAAAGAAAGTTTCCGGAATAGGCTGAGTTACAAATTGTGGGAATTTCTCTAAAAACGGCTGTCCATTTACGGTTGTCAATGTTTTATGTGTATAATCAAACAATAATCCTGAACCTTTATTAATCAAAGTCGAACCTAAACCTCCTGCTAAACCTCCAATTCCTGTAATGGTTGCAATTGCTTTTTTAGGAAACATATCTCCAACCGTTGTAAATATATTTGCAGACCACGATTGGTGTGCTGCACCAGCGATTCCGATAATAATGATAGGAACCCAATAACTGATATATCCTAAAGGCTGTGCGACTAAAGCTAATAGTGGAAAAAATGCAAAAATCAGCATCGCTCTCATTCTTCCTTCGTAAGGGTTCATTCCTTTCTTTTCCACAAAATAAGTTGGAAGCCATCCACCAATAATCGATAGTAAAGTAATCATATACAAAACGAATAATGGCAATGCAGCTTCTGTAGAATCCATGTGGTATACAGAACTTAAATAAGCCGGAGTCCAAAATAAAAAGAACCACCAAACACCATCTGTCATAAATTTACCAAAAGCAAAAGCCCAGGTTTGTTTGAATTTTAAACATTCTATAAAAGATACTTTTGAAGTTGTTTCTGGAACGTAACCTACTAATTTACTGTCTGCAATATCATCTTGCTGAATATAAGCTAATTCCTCTGCACTTACTCTTTTATGTTTTTCTGGTTTATCGTACATAAAAATCCAGAATCCCATCCAGATAAAACCTAATGCCCCGATGATAATAAATGCCATTTCCCATCCAAATGATTCTGCGATAAAAGGAATTGAAATTGGAGCTGCCAATGCACCAACTGTTGCACCGGCGTTAAAAATACTGGTAGAAAAGGCACGGTCTTTTTTAGGAAAATATTCGGCAGTGGTTTTAATTGCTGCAGGAAAGTTCCCTGCTTCACCAACGGCTAAGATAAAACGGGCGAAAATGAACAATGTAACACTTACATTAATTACTTTTCCAGTATCGCTTAAACCGCTGATTATTTCTTTTGATCCTTCAAAACCAACAAACCAGTTGCCAGTTATAATTCCCGAAGTTGCAATTCCGCAAAAAGCGTGTAAACAGGCTCCTACAGACCAAATCCCAATAGCCCAAAGAAACCCTTTTTTAGTATCTAACCAATCTACAAATCGTCCTGCAAACAATAATGAAACAGCATAAAAAATAGAAAACAACGCAGTAATGTTTCCGTAATCGTTATTTGTCCAATGAAACTCAGGCGCAATAAAATCACTCCAGGTTAACGAAAGAACTTGTCTGTCGAGGTAATTAATGGTGGTTGCAAAAAACAAAAGCGCACATATACTCCAACGATATTTTCCTGCGGATTTAATAGTTTGATTTACTGTAACAGCATCGGTTTGACTCATGATTGTGGTTATTATAGTTAGATTATTTAATTTTAAGATCCGTATACAAATGCATAATTTAAACACATTAGAATCAAGAGATTAAAATTATAGGATTGCAATAATGTAATCGATTGCACAAATTTAATTTTTTATATTTATATTCCAAATAAATTATATATAAAATTATTTTCAGCACCAAATTTAAGACATTGCATAAAAAAAAGAACTCAAAATTACACATTAACTAATATATTTGTTAAAAGCCAATAGGTGAAATTTATCCGTATTTAGGGGTAAAATTGTCCCGGGATTTAATCCTCATGAAATTGTTTTTAATTACCTTTCATTTATTCAAATTTATAAATCTGCCCGACTAAACAAGTAAACAATTGTAAAACAACTAATTAAATTTAACATTGAAAAATTCAAAAAAACAATATTTTAGAAAAACTGTATTTAGTTTTATTCTTTTTACAGGAGTATTATTCAATATAAAAGCGCAGAATCAGGTAATTCCGCTTTGGAATAAAATTCCGGATGAAATTAAAGCACCAGATTATAAAGAAAAAGAAGTCATAACTGACGGAAAAGTTCAAAGTACCAGTTTAGTTACAATTCCAACTTTAACGACGTTTTTCCCGAATGTAACAAAACCAAATCAGACTGCTGTAATTATTCTTCCCGGCGGAGGATATCAGCATTTGGCTATTGATAAGGAAGGAACAAAAGTGGCGCAATGGTTTAATAGTTTAGGAATTCCGGCTTTTGTATTGAAATACCGACTTCCGAGTGATTTAGTAATGAAAAATAAAAACGTAGGCCCATTGCAAGACGCTCAGGAAGCGATTCGCTACGTAAGACAAAATGCTGCAAAATGGAATATTGATCCTAACAAAATTGGAATTTTAGGCTTTTCTGCAGGCGGACATTTAGCTGCTACCCTATCCACTCATTATGATGATAAAGTTTATGAATCTGCTTATAAAGTAAGCGCCCGCCCCGATTTTTCTCTTTTAATTTATCCTGTAATTTCAATGCAAAATGATATTACGCACAAAGGCTCGCAGATTAATTTATTGGGAAACAATCCTTCACAAGATTTAATTGATTCCTTTTCAAACGAAAAGAAAGTTACCACAAAAACACCGCCCGCATTTTTAATTCATGCAACAGATGATACCGTAGTTTTACCGGAAAACAGTATCGATTATTATTTAGCACTCAAAAAAAATGGTGTTACAGCGGAGTTACATTTATATGAAAAAGGTGGTCACGGTTTTGGTTTAGGCATAAACGACACCAGCAAATATTGGACAAGAGACTGCCAGGAATGGTTAAAAGTAAACGGCTATAACTAAAGCCAAAAAAGTATGAAACAAAAAAAAGGTTTTTAGAAGAGGCCAACCAATTAACCAAATCTAAAAACCTATAAAAAATTAGACATCTGTTGTATTATTTGCAAATTTCTACAAGTTACCCATGATAAAGTGAATATGTCAAATTTTTAAAAATTAAAAAAATTGTTTCTCCAAAAACAGTTTAACCGTTAAGATCTTTGAGGAATAATTTAAAAGGTAGTAAATCATTATCTCAATCTCAACAAGACAAATCTAATACAGCCTTTTGAAATCCCATTACGGGTTTCCCGTATATTTTTTTTAAAGTTGCTAAGATTCTGAGGTTCTAAGTTTTTTTTAAAGCTTAGAACCTTTCTTATTCTAGGTTAAGTTGAAACCGTAATCAAACAAATAAATTTGCATAGTAAATTACAAGTTCTGTCAAAAACTGAAACCAAATAGAAAAAGAAAAATCTTAGAATCTTAGTACTTCAGTATCTTAGAAACTTTAAAAAAATCTTTCTTGTTCTAGATTAAGTTGAAGAAAAAACAAAACAAATAAATTTGCATAGTAGATTACAAGTTCTGTCAAAAACTGAAACCAAATAGAAAAAGAAAAAACTTAGAGTCTAAGCATCTTAGAACCTTAGTAACTTCTTATTCTAGATTAAGTTGAAGCCATGATAAAACAAATAAATTTGTAAAGTAAATTAGAAGTTCTGCCAAAACTAAATTCAAAGTAAAAAACTTAGAATCTTAGCATCTCAGAACCTCAGAAACTTAGAAAAAATGAAAACACTTGAATTCTTATTACTCGGAAAAAACGAAGACATACTGGCCATTTTACTTCGCCTTGTAAACGCATATGAAGATTGGAACGCAGTTTCTTTCAACAATGAAAAAGAAGCTCAGGAATATTTTCAAAATCACAAAATCGATGTTGTTCTTTTGAGTTCCGGAATCGAAGATCATGTCGAAAAAGAGTTTACTTCATTTTGCTTAAAACAGCAGCCGGAAGTTGAAGTAATTGAACATTTTGGCGGAGGAAGCGGTTTATTAAAATCAGAAATTCTCCACCGATTACATCTAAAAGGAAAAATTTAGGTACCAGCATTTTTCTCTTTTAAAATTCATTAAAAGCTTTACGATAATACATTAACGAATATCCAATTTTTATTGACGATATATCGCTAGGATCACTATTGCCTTTTCTGAAAATCCTTTTAAAATCAACACATTACAAACAAGGCATTTAATTTGAATGCTAAACACTGAAAATCAAATACAAAATATTTTTAAACCTTTTAATTAACAACAAAATCACATTATCATGAAAAAATTAATCCTTACCGCAGCTTTATTATTTGTAACATTTATTGGATTTGCTCAAAAACCAAGTCCTGCATTGTTAGATCCAACAAATCATGCATTAGTACTAATTGATTACGAAAGCCAAATGGCATTTGCAGTAAGCAATATTCCAATCGATCAGCTTAGAAACAACACTGCTCTTGTAGCCGGAGCTTCAAAAATATTCAAAGTTCCAACTGTTGTAACAACTGTTGCTGAGAAATCATTCAGCGGACCTGTTTTTAGAGAAATTGAAGAATTCTATCCTCAAAAAACTTCAAACTATATCGATCGTACTACAATGAATACCTGGGAAGACGCTCCTGCACGCAAAGCGATTATTGCAACTGGTAAAAAGAAAATCGTTTTTGGCGGTTTATGGACAAGCGTTTGTATTGTTGGGCCAGTTTTATCAGCAATCAACGAAGGTTATGATGTTTACGTAATTACAGATGCAAGCGGAGACGTTTCTAAAGAAGCACACGAAATGGCTGTAACTCGTATGGTACAAGCGGGTGCACATCCTGTAACTTCATTACAATATTTATTAGAATTACAACGCGACTGGGCTCGTCAGGAAACTTATGTACCTGTAACAGATTTAGTTAAAAAATACGGTGGCGCTTATGGTGTAGGTGTTCAATATGCTCACGAAATGTTGAAACACTAAATAGTAAATGGAACGCGGATGAAACGGATTCGCTAGCGCGAAGGCGCGGATAAAACGGATTTTTAAATCATTAATTATAAAATAAAATCTGTGTAAATCCGCGTCTTTGCAAAGCAAATCAGTAAAATCCGCGTGCCATTTCGCACTAAAATACTTCCAGAAAAACAAAGAAAGGCTGTGTAACCCCACAGTCTTTTTTTCTCCCAAAACCAACTAAATACCACTATTATGAAACTCTCTTTCAAAATATTAGCTTTTCTTTTATTGCTTTCTGTTTCAGTTTTCGCTCAAGGCAAAAAAGCTACACTTATCGTTCATCATGCTGTAATTCACACTCTAGACAATAAAAATACGATTGCCGAAGCTATGGCTGTCGCCGATGGGAAAATCCTGAAAACAGGAAAAAACAGCGAAATCTTAAAATTAAAAGACAAAAAGACAACCGTAATCGATGCCAAAGGAAAAGTAATTATTCCCGGAATATTCGATTCTCACATGCACATTATTCGCGGCGGAAGATTCTTTAATACCGAATTACGCTGGGATGGTGTTCGTTCTCTCAAAAAAGCTTTAGCAATGTTGAAAGAACAAGCACAAAGAACTCCAAAAGGACAATGGGTTCGCGTTGTAGGCGGCTGGAATGCCTATCAGTTTGAAGAAAAAAGGCTCCCAACTTTAGCAGAAATCAACGAAGCAACAGGCGAGATTCCAACATTTATTCTTCACTTATACGGACACGCTTATTTAAACAAAGCAGGGTTACAAGCTTTAAAAATTGATGCCAATACGCCAAACCCAAATGCAGGATTAATTGAAAAAGATCCAGAAGGAAACCCAACCGGATTATTAGTTGCTGAGCCAAATGCTTTTATTTTATACTCAACACTTTCTAAACTTCCGGAATTATCTCCAGAAGAAAAAATAAACTCTATAAAACAATTTATGACCGAAATGAACCGTCTTGGCGTAACCGCTATTATGGATGCCGGAGGCGGATTTCAAAACTTTCCGGACGATTACGGTGTAACAAATGGTTTATGCAAAGACAGTGATTTAACGATTAGAATGCCGTATTATTTGTTTGCACAAAAAGCCGGAAGCGAACTAAACGATTACACTAAATGGATTAATACGGTTGAAATTGGCGAAGGTTGCGACGACGATCATCATTCAGATAAAGTAGAATATCATGTTCAGGGTGCAGGAGAAAATTTAGTAATGAGTGCGGGAGATTTTGAAAACTTCGATAAACCAAGACCAGAATTAAGCCCTGCAATGGAAGGACAATTAAAAGAAGTTTTGTCTTTATTAATTAAAAACAGATGGCCGTTTAGAATTCACGCCACTTATAACGAAAGCATTACAAGATTTTTAAATGTAATTGAAGATATTAATAAAGAAACGCCTTTAAACGGACTTTTATGGTTCTTTGATCACGGAGAAACAGTTTCTGTAGAAAATTTAAAACGTATCAAAGCTTTAAACGGCGGATTGGCGATTCAGCATAGAATGGCGTATCAGGGCGAAAGTTTTATTAAAAGATACGGAAAAACGGCGGCTGCAAATACAGTTCCGCTAAAGAAAATATTAGAATTAGGAATTAAAGTAGGAATGGGAACTGACGGAACGCGTGTTGCAAGTTACAATCCGTGGGTTGGCTTATATTGGTTAACAACCGGAAAAACTTTAGGCGGTTTAAAATATATGAATGATGAAAATATTCTGGACAGAACTACTGCTTTAAAATTATTCACTTACGGAAGCGCACAATTAATCAATATTGAAAAAGACCGTGGAATGCTGACAGCAGATAAACTAGCCGATTTTTCTATTCTTTCTGATGATTATTTCGCAACTCCTGAAGAAAAAATCTTAAATATAGAATCAAAATTGACAGTCGTAAACGGAAAAGTAGTTTATGCCGATAATGAATTTAGAACCTTTGCCAAAGAAACCCCAAAAGCGATTCCGGATTGGAGTCCTGTAAATTACTTTGGAGGTTACCAAAAAAACTAATATGAAAAATACATTCCGATTATTGTTGCTTTTGGGAATCATTTTTTCTGCAAATGCACAACAAAAACCAGTTTTCCAAAAGCTGCGATATGACGATGATTTCAAATATCTAAAAGCCGACTCGACGAAAAACTGGTACGAGAAAATCAAATATATTCCGTTATCGAAAAACGATAAATATTACGCCTCAATTGGGGGCGAAATCAGGGAACAATATTTTTATACCGTTAATGACAAATGGGGCGATGAAACCACTGGCGGCGATGGTTATTTATTGTCAAGATATTTACTAAATGCCGATGTTCATTTAGGAAGGTTCAGAACTTTTATTGAATTTCAAAGCAGTCTGGCAAACAGTAAAATTGATCCGAGTCCGGTGGATGAAAACGAACTTGATTTTCATCAGGTATTTTTAGATGTTGATTTCATTCAAAATAAAAATCAGCAGTTAACTTTTAGAGTTGGAAGACAGGAAATCGCATACGGTTCGCAGCGTTTAGTCAGCGTTCGCGAACGTCCCAACAACCGAATTGCTTTTGACGGAATGAAACTATTCTACAAAAACAATAATTGGCAGACGGATGCTTTTTATTCGCATCCTGTTGCCAATAAACCCGGAGTTTTCAACGATGATTTTAATGACAATGCTAAACTTTGGGGAAGTTATACGGTATTTCATAAAGTACCATTTATTCAAAATATCGATTTGTATTATTTAGGTTTATGGAAAAACCACGCTGTTTTTGATAATGCTGTTGGCGAAGAAACCAGACATTCCATAGGAACAAGAATTTGGAAAACAAAAGGAAACTGGAAATATGATTTTGAAGGTTTGTACCAATTCGGAAAAATCGACTCGCAAAATATCTCGGCGTGGACGCTTTCATCAAACACATCTTATACTTTTGAAAATGTAAAATTCAATCCTGAAATTGGTTTAAAAACCGAATTCATTTCCGGAGATAAAAACAGCAATGACAATCAATTGCAGACATTTAATCCTTTGTATCCAAAAGGTGCTTATTTCGGTTTAGTCGGTTTAATTGGCCCATCAAACTTAATTGACATTCATCCGTCAATTGCGTTAGATTTAACCGAAAAATTAGGCTTCGGAATCGATTATGATATTTTCTGGAGAAGTTCCATTCACGACGGATTATACGCCCCAAACATGCAGCTTTTATATTCTGGAGATAACACAACCGAACGTTTTATAGGAACTCAATTAATTACAAATTTTGATTATAATGTAAATCCTTTTTTAACTGTTTCTGTAGAAGGTGCATGGTTTGATGCAGGTGCATTTTTAAAAGAAGCCGGTTCTGGAAAAGATTATTTTTATACCGCTTTGACAGCACAATTTAAATTCTAAATTTGTGTAACTCAAAGTCCTAAAAATGGAGAAAAAGTATTCTGTTGCCATTTATCCTTCACAAGATGTTATTGATTCCGTCAAAACAATGAAGGATTATTTAAAAAGTAAAATTGATTGGTACAACAGCTGTAATTCTGTTGGACATATTACAATTTGTGAATTCACAATTACCGAATCCGAAATTGATAAATACAAACAAAAGCTTGTTAAAGTTTGTGATACTTTTACTCCTGTTCAGGTTCATCTAGATCATTTTGGTTCTTATGACAATGCCGGAGCGTTTTATATAGCTCCAAATGAAGAATCAAAAATAGTCTTGAAACCAATTATGAAAAAGATTCAGGAATCTTTAAAACCTTTAAAGCTGAAAAAAAGCGACGATCCGCATATGTCAATTGGAAGGAAATTAACGCCTGAAAATCTTAAAATAGCCTCGCAGCTTTTTACTACAATCGATATTGATTTTCTATGCAAGGAAATTGTACTTCGAGAACTTGATCCTGTTAAAAAACAGTTTTTTGTAATTGATACTTTTTTATTTAATGGAAATGCACAGCCAGAGTTTGTTCAGGGTAGTTTGTTTTGAGGTTTTGCCACGAAGGCACTAAGACACAAAGTTTTTTTACAAAGTATTGTCATTGCGAGGAACGAAGCAATCGCACTAACAAAAATCACCAAATTGATTCAGCAAGTGAGATTGCTTCGTTCCTCGCAATGACTGTGCAAATCTGTTTTATCCGTAAAATCCGCGGGCCAAAAAAATTTCGTATATTTGAATTTTACAATTCACACATATGAAATCCCTAGATTCATTTTACCAGGATATTACCGGAGACGAAACTGTTGAACCTAACTTATTATTACCAAACGACATTCAAAAAGAGATTGGTCATTTTAATGTTTTTGATATTAAAGAACTTTTAGAACGTCTTCAGGGAAAACCGACAATGCCTTATGACAGAAGAGCTTATTATAAAATAAGTTTGATTCGAGGTCATAATAAAGCAGAGTACGCCGACAAAGTAATTGAAATAGAAAAACAAGGATTGTTATTTGCAACACCAAAAATTCCATACAATTACGTTCCGCAAGACACAAACCAATCTGGACAGTTTTGCGTTTTTACAAGTGAGTTTTTATCTAAAAACAAAAGCGGAATTGACTTAGACGAACTTCCTATTTTTGCTTCAGACGGTTATCCTATTTTTCAATTATCAGATGAAGAAGTAGAAGAAGTTGCATTGATATTCAACAAAATACAAAAAGAAATTAATTCTGATTATATCTATAAATATGATTTAATCCGAAATTACGTGGCTGAATTAATTCACTTTGGGCAAAAATTACAGCCCATAACTGCTCTTTATTCTAAACACAATTCTGCAGCGAGAGTTTCCTCTTTATTTGCCGAATTATTAGAAAGACAATTCCCAATAGAATCTCCGCATCAGCGATTAGAATTAAGAACCGCAAAGGATTTTGCAGCGAGATTATCTGTTCACGTTAATCATTTAAATAAGGTTTTAAAAGAAAATACCGGAAAAACCACAACGGAATTAATCAGTTCAAGATTGACAAACGAAGCGAAAATCCTTTTAAAACAAACGGATTGGAATATTTCTGAAATCGCTTATTCTCTTGGTTTTGAGGAATTAGCGCATTTTTCTAACTTTTTTAAAAAACAAACTACTTTAACGCCGCTGGCTTTTAGGAGTTAGATTATTTTAGATTTTATAATTATTTTAGATTGCTGATTTTAGATTTTAGATTCCCACAAAGCTTGTCCTCCTGAGCGAAGTCAAAGGATCTCATGCTGAGTCCATACAGTATGTTCTTATAGGGCGTTTCCTTCGACTTCGCTCAGGATGACATAAAATGAGAATTTTTATTTGAGCCAGTAATAATTGGAATTTGGTCCCGAAGCCTCGGGATAAAAAATTGGAATTTCACAACACCTGATTTGAATTTCGCAAACATCGGTTTGATATTTACAATCCCCCAACTCTACTTCACTCCTACCTTTGTCTTATCAATTTAAAAGATCGAAAAGATGAATTTATCAAACAACAAAATTTTAATAACAGGTGGTGCAAGCGGAATTGGGCTTGGACTTACTGAACGATTTATTCAGGAAAACAATACCGTAATTATCTGCGGCAGAAGAGAATCTGTTTTAAACGAAGTGAAAGCAAAATTTCCTTCTGTAATTACAAAAGTATGCGACTTATCTTTAGAAGAAGAAAGAGTTGCCCTTTACAAATGGATTCAAGAAAATTATCCTGATTTAAACGTATTAATCAACAATGCCGGAATTCAAAAATGGGTTTCTGTTACAGATGCTGATTTCTACGAAAGCATGAAAGCAGAAATCAGTACGAATATTGAAGCACCGCTGCATTTAACTTCCTTATTTATTGAGTTGAAATCTTTAACAACGGTAATGAATGTAACATCTGGGCTGGCATTTTCACCTTTTGCAAAAGTTCCGGTTTATTCGGCTACAAAAGCATTTTTCCGTTCGTTTACAATTTCACTTCGTCATTTATTAAAAGAAAAAAATATCGAAGTAATCGAAATTATTCCGCCTGCATTGAACACAGATCTTGGCGGAGTTGGATTACACGACGCACATCCGAGTGTGAGTGATTTTATTCTATCCATTTTTGAGCAAATAAAACAAGGAAAAGAAGAACTTACTTTTGGAACCAGCGAAACAAGATTAAACGCAAGCGTTCCGGAATTAAAAGCGTCATTTAACGCATTACACGGTAACTGAAATTAATTTTTAAACACATAGAAACATAGTTTTTGCAAACACATAAAAGGCATTTCATTTTATCTAAACAAACATAGAAATGCAGCTAAAATCCACATCGCTATGTGTTAGAAACTAGTTTCTTTTTACAATCTTTTTAGATCAAAATAAAATCTATGTTTCTATGTGTTTAAAAAAATCACACTCACTGTGCGGGGTCTTCGACTTCGCTCAGACTGACAGAACAACAAACAAACTATCAACAATTCACAATTAATAATCAACAATTATAAAAAATGGCAGTAAATACAAAAATAGCTCTGGTTACAGGAGGAAGCAGAGGTTTAGGAAAAAATATGGCAATTGCAATTGCTAAAAAAGGACTTGACGTTATCATTACTTACAACAGTAAAAAAGACGAAGCAGACGCTGTTGTAAAAGAAATCGAAAGTTTAGGTCAAAAAGCGGCATCTCTTCAATTGAACGTGGGAGATTCACAAACTTTTGATGGCTTTTTTGAAGGAGTTTCTACCACTTTAAAAAACACTTTCAATACTGATAAATTTGATTTTTTAGTAAACAATGCCGGAATCGGAATTCACAATTCATTTGTTGGAACAACTGAGGCAGAATTTGACCAACTGACTAATATCCAGTTTAAAGGTCCGTTTTTCTTGACTCAAAAAGCTCTGAACATAATGAACGACGGCGGCGGAATTGTAAATATTTCAACTGGTTTGGCTAGGTTTTCATTTCCTGGTTATGCAGCTTATGCTTCTATGAAAGGCGCAATAGAGACGTTAACAAAATATCAGGCAAAAGAATTAGGTGAAAGAAAAATCAGAGCCAATGTTGTCGCTCCGGGTGCCATCGAAACTGATTTTGGCGGCGGTGTTGTTCGTGATAATGAACAATTAAACAAAAACTTAGCCTCAATTACAGCTTTAGGAAGAGTTGGTTTGCCAGACGATATTGGCGGCGTTGTTGCTTTTTTATGTACCGAAGATGCGCGCTGGGTAAATGCACAACGTATTGAAGCTTCTGGCGGAATGAATTTGTAATTCTTATTTACGTTAAATATTAAACCCGACAGGTTTTTGAAACCTGTCGGGTTTGCTGTTTTAAATATGTTTGAGTAAGTATTTTTTTACCCTATTTGAATTGTTTTAATTAAGTTTCCTTCTTCATCAAAAATAAGATTATAATTTTTTCCTTCTTTTACCGCTTTTACTTCATAAGTTGTTTTGTTTTTAGCATCAAGTACAGAGTAAGCTTCTCTTGGCAGCACTACGGCTTTAGCTTTTGTTTTTGACTTACTTTTTGATTTCGAGTTTGATTTAATCGGATAATTGGAATCAAGATAAACCTGAGCATTTTGCGGTATTTTAGCGCTTGAGATTTGCTCTTTATACTTTTTAAAATTTCCATCACTGTCATAAACCGCATAAGCCTGAGTTTTGACTGCTACAGTAAATTTTGCAGCAAAATAAATATCATTCTCAGTCTTTCCATATTCCATAGACCAAATTGGCTTTTTTTGTGGATATTGTTTTTCAAAAGCCTTTACTGTCTTTTCTGACGGAAGCAAAATGCTCTGCTGTCCTATTAAAAAATTGAAACATAAAAAGGCGGTAAATAAATAAAAATTCTTCATAATAATACTTTAATAAAATTAAACAATCTGCATATAAAGTAATAAAATTACTACATTTTAACCATATTAAAAAGTTAAAATTTAGAATATCTTCTAACAACAAAAACAAAACCCGACAAGTAAAAAACTTGTCGGGTTTGCCGTTTTAAATATAATTGAATTAGTAAGTGTTCTTTTTAATTTTTTTCGATGATTACATCAAAACCTCCATTTTGATCAAAAACAACATCATAAAATCTGGAATCTTTTTCTATGCCCACTTCATATGTTGTTTTGTTTTTATCATTTACTATCACAGCGATTTCCTTAATCGCTTTTGGTGCGTAATTTTTCTTTAAATAAGTCTGCGCTTTTTGAGGTAATTGACTTAACGGAATTTGTAGTTCATACGCTTTCAAAATTCCCAAATTATCATAAACTGCGAGCGCTTTGGTGTTCTTATCGGTATTAAATTTTGCCTGGTACCTAATTTCATCATTATCATCGCCAACATAATCTATAGACCAGACCGCAACTTTGTTTGGATACTCTTTTTCAAAAGTAAACCGAACTTTTTCGGGTGGCGTTACTACTTCATTTTGAGCGCTTAAAAAACCACCGTAAAGTAAAATCAGCAGTAAGAATACTTTTTTCATGATCCTGACTTCTAAAATTAAAAACTCAAATAAGTACTAAAATTATTACTTTTAAAATGAAATCCAAATATTTTTTAATAAAAAAAATGTTACTTTTTTAATCTGTCCGTCAATTCCCTTTTGTAGGTTATTCCAACGGGTAATTTTTCATTTTTAATTACTACAAAATCTTTTTCAGTTGTATCAATTTTGTCTAATGCAACAATATAAGATTTATGGATTCGGATAAAATTTTTCTCCGGAAGGCATTTTTCAAGCTCCGTTGTGGTTATTGAGGCGAGATACGTTCGCTTTGTCGTGTGCAGTTTTACGTAATTTCCAAAACTTTGTGCATATAAAAGCTGGTCTAATTCAATATCAATAAAATAACCGTCAACTTTTACGCTTACCTTATTTACAACAACTTCTTCTTCTTTTGTTTTTACATTTTCTGTAGAGAAAAAACGATCTACAGCTTTTAAAAATCTTGGAAAATAAATGGGTTTCAGTAAATAATCAATTACACCGTAATCGTAGCTTTCGAGTGCAAATTCAGAATAAGCTGTTGTCAAAATTGTTTTGGGATGATTTGGAATAATCTTCAATAATTCCATTCCTGAAATCTCAGGCATATTGATATCCAAAAACATCAAATCGACTTTGTTTTCCCTAAGATAATCCATTGCTTCGATGCCATTATATCCCTGAAAAACCAATTCTAACTGCGGATTTTGTTTTATATAATTAGCTAAAACATAATGCGCTGCCGGCTCATCATCAACTATAATGCATTTTTTTGGATCTCTCATTATGCAAATCTTTTCAACTGCAGTTTTAAATCAACTATATAAGTTTTTTTATTCTCCTGAATATCGAGTGTATAGTTTTTTCCGAAAATCAAATTCAGTCTTTCAATCGTATTTTTTAAGCCAATTTTAGTCGAAACAACATCTGTTTGCTTCGTTGGAATTGAATTTACTACATGAAGATGCAGCTGTCCGTCTTCCACCGTAATAAAAATTTGGACGAAACATTTTTCAATCGCGCAGGTTCCGTGTTTAAAAGCATTTTCGATAAAAGCAATTAAAAGCATCGGCGAAATTTTATACGCATTTTCATTATCAACTTTAGAATCAAAAGTAATATCACAGCGATATCCTACTCGTTCTTTTTCAAGCTGCACATAACTGTTTATAAACTCTAATTCGTCTTCTAAAGATACGCATTGTTTGCTGTTACTTTCTAATTGATAACGCATTAACTGCGAAACCTTCATAATTAAATCAGGCGTTCTGTCCGGAAATTCAAGACTGATTCCGTAAAGCGTATTAAAAGTATTGAATAAAAAGTGCGGGTTTAATTGTCCTTTAAGGGAATTCAACTGCATTTGGTTGAATAACAAAGCTTCTTCAGTACGTTTTCTGTGTATTCTGTAGAATTTAAAAACAATAATCGGGCTTAAAATACAAACTAAAGTTCCTAAAACGCTGGCTAATTGGTACAAATAACTTCTTTGATGGGAGTTTTGATAAAAATAAAGATTTCTAAACATGTCTAGCATCGTAAGCTCATACAACACAATCGAGAAAACAAGAACACCAAAAAGCGTTAATACCAAATAAGTAAAAGGACGGCGGGTTTTAAATAATATGGGAAAAAGGAAGAAACGATTGAACTGTGCGTGCATATACAGAATGCAGTAGAAAAAAACGCCCATTAAAACAGATGTTATGGAACTAAATAACATCCAGTCGTTTTTTAAGGTATATATGGTAAAGGAAAACGCGACGACGGCAATTTCCTGCCACCATTTGTTATCCAGAATATTATCAAATTTTATGCTCATTTTTTAAACTTAAATAGTTCACAAAGTACGGACAAATATTTAATTATCATTTCTAAAAAATGACCAATTGAATTGGTCATTTACTATTGCAGTACATCACTTAACATGACTTTTATCAGTGTAAGAGAAATAAATTTGTGCTATAATTTCACACTTGAGTTTATGTATTTCAAAAAAATTACCTTATTATTTTTCTTGATTTTTGCATCAATCGGTTACTCTCAAACCCTTTCTTTAAAAGAAGCAGTAAAAACTGGGCTTGAAAATTACGGTTCGATCAGGGCAAAAAACAATTACACCAATGCATCAAAAGAGACTCTAAAACAATCTCGACGTGATTACCTGCCTAACCTTAATTTATCGGCTCAGCAGGATTACGGAACTGTAAATGGTCAAAACGGACCGCTTTATGGATTTGGAGGTCTTGGAGTTGCTTCATCAGGATTACCGCTGCCGGAACAAAACTGGAATTCGGCTTTTGGCGCACTTTATCTGGTCAACATGAACTGGGATTTTTTCACTTTTGGAAAAACGCAGGAAAAAATCAATTTGTCTAAAATTGATGTTCAGGCCAAAGAAAAAGATTTACAGCAGGAAAAATTCCAGCAGGAAATCAAAATTTCTGCTGCTTATTTAAATCTTTTGGCAAGTCAAAGATTGTTGATCTCTCAGCAAAAAAACCTGGATCGTGCAGAGGTTTTCAAAAAGACAGCTGTTGCGAGAGTTAAAAACGGATTATTAGCCGGAGTAGATTCTACATTGGCTACAGCCGAAGTTTCAAAAGCTAAAATTGCTTTAAATCTGGCAAAGAATTTCGTTAAAGAACAAAACAATAAACTGGTTGATTTAATGGGCGTTGCACCTCAGGATTTTGTTACGGATACTCTTTTTGTAACGCAGATTCCGAAAGAATTAATTAAAACAAATGCGGCTACAGACAGTCTGCATCCTTTATTACAATTCTATAAAACCAAAATCGATTACAGCAATCAGCAGGTTAAATTATACAAACGTTTTTATTACCCAACCATGAGTGCTTTTGGTGTTTTACAAACCAGGGCTTCGGGATTTGAAAATAGTTATGCTACAGACCAGCATGCTTTTAGCAGAAATTACTGGGATGGCGTAAATCCGGATCGTACCAATTATTTGGTTGGAGTTGGAATTACATGGAATTTAACCACGCCTTTTAGATCAAGCAAACAAGTAAGTGCTCAGAAATTTGTTTCTCAGGCTTTACAGGAAGAATATAATCAGGCAGACAGAGAATTAAAATCACAGCTGACTTTTGCCGAAGATAAGATCAAAATTACACTTGATAATTATGCCGAAGCGCCAATTCAGGTTGATGCGGCTAAAAGAGCTTACATTCAAAAATCGACTTTATACAAAAATGGTTTAACTGATTTAACCGATTTGACCCAAACGATTTACACTTTAAATCGCGCCGAAATCGATCGTGATATTGTGAACAATAATGTATGGCAGTCGTTTTTACTGAAAGTTGCTGCAACGGGCAATTTTGACTTATTTATAAATGAATTTTAATTATAACGTCTAATGAATTTAATACGTTTTGCACTCCGCAAACCCATTTCCATATTAGTATTGGTTGCGGGTCTATTTTTCTTCGGAATTGGTGCCATCAAAGACATTAAGGTAGATATTTTACCAAAAATGAATTTGCCGGTTATTTATATTGCGCATCCGTTTGGAGGTTATACGCCAGACCAGATGGAAGCTTATTTTGCTAAAAACTACGTGAATGTTTTGCCTTTTTCGAATGGTATAAAATCCGTAGAAACCAAAAATATTCAGGGGTTAATGATCATGAAATTAACCTATTATGAAGGTACAAATATGGCTCAGGCTGCTGCCGAGTTAAGTGCGCTTTCCAACAGGATTCAGGCAGCATTTCCTCCGGGAACTCAGCCTCCATTTATCATTCGTTTTGATGCTTCTTCCCTTCCAATTGGTCAATTGGTTTTAAGCAGTAAAGTTAGATCAAACAATGAATTACAGGATTTAGCCAACGTTTATGTTCGTGCTTCGTTTACTGCAATTCCCGGTTTATTATCTCCGGCTCCCTTTGGCGGAAGCCCAAGAACAATTGAGGTAAATGTTGATCCTGATTTATTGCGTTCGCATAATATGACGCCGGATCAAATTGTGGAAGCAATTCGTTTAAACAACCAAACGGCTCCTTCTGGAAACGTTCGTATGGGCGACAAAAACTATATTACTCCAACAAATAATACGATTAAAGAAGTTAAGGATTTTGAGCAGATTCCGTTATTTAAAGGCGGCGTTCAAAACTTAAAATTAGGAGATGTTGCTTCTGTAAAAGATGGTGCCGATATTACGGCAGGTTATGCTTTAGTAAACGGAAAACGTTCTGTTTATATTAGTATTGCAAAAGCGGGTGATGCTTCGACCTGGGATGTGGTTCAGAAATTAAAAGCCGAACTTCCTAAAATTCAAAGTACACTTCCTGAAGATGTAAAATTATCTTATGAGTTTGACCAGTCGGTTTATGTAATCAACTCGGTTAAAAGTTTAATTACTGAAGGAATTATTGGTGCGGTTTTAACCGGATTAATGGTATTGCTTTTCCTTGGAGACCGTCGTGCAGCTTTGATTGTAATTATGACGATTCCAATTTCGGTAATTTCGGGAGTTTTATTTTTGAAACTATTTGGGCAAACGATCAACTTAATGTCTTTATCAGGATTAGCTTTGGCAATTGGTATTTTGGTGGATGAAAGTACAGTAACTATTGAAAATATTCACCAGCATCTTGATATGGGTAAACCCAAGGCACTCGCCATTTGGGATGCGTGTCAGGAAATTGCATTGCCTAAATTATTAATCTTACTTTGTATTCTTGCCGTGTTTGCGCCAGCGTTTACCATGGTTGGTATTCCGGGAGCATTGTTCCTGCCTTTGGCTTTAGCGATTGGATTTTCGATGGTTATTTCGTTTTTATTATCTCAGACTTTTGTTCCTGTAATGGCAAACTGGTTAATGAAAGGTCATGAAAAACACGATCATGGCCCGGAAATTACAGATGATGAAGCTGAATTTAGAGACTGCGGTTTAACTCCGGAATCTGAAAAAGATTTGATAACACAGAAAAAAGGTTACGTTGAAAAAATCGATACGGATAATAACGGAAAAATAAGTCTTTTTGAAAGATTCAGAGTTCGTTTTATGAGAACTTTAGATCGATTATTTCCATACAAAAAAGCGACAAGTATTATATATCTGGTTTCGGCTACCGCTTTAGCAATTGTATTTATTGGTTTTATTGGAAAAGATGTATTCCCAAAAACAAATTCAAGTCAGTTTCAATTGAGAATGCGCGCTGTTGACGGAACTCGTTTAGAAAGAACAGAAGAACAAGCCAGAATTGTTTTAAAAGAATTAGAGAAAATGGTTGGAAAAGAGCATATCGGAATCACTTCTGTTTATGTGGGACAACACCCGTCTTTATTCTCCATTAACCCTATTTATTTGTTCATGGCAGGTTCTCATGAAGCGGTATTTCAGGTAAGTTTAAAAGAATATCATGTTGATATGGATGAGTTTAAAGATGACTTTAGAGCAAGACTTAAAAAAGTACTGCCAAATACGAAAGTTTCTTTTGAACCAATCGAATTAACTGATAAAGTTTTAAGTCAAGGTTCTCCTACTCCAATCGAAATTCGAATTGCAGGAAAAGACAAAAAACGAAATGAGTTATACGCCAATCAAATTGTTGATAAACTAAAAGCGATTTCTTATTTCAGAGATGTGCAAATTGGTCAGCCAATTCACTATCCGGCAATGAATATTGATATTGACAGAACCCGTGCTGCAGAATTAGGCGTTGATATGAATGATATTTCGCGTTCACTAGTGGCTTCGACTTCATCATCAAGATATACAGAAAAAAATACATGGGTTGACGAAAGAGCGGGATTATCATACAACGTTCAGGTTCAGGTTCCTTTAAATAAGATGAAAAGTAGAACTGATATTGGAGAAATTCCGGTATTAAGAAACTCGATTCGTCCGGTTTTAAGTGACGTTGCTAAAATTACACCAACTTATGTAAGTGGAGAAAATGACAATTTAGGGGCTATGCCATACATTACCGTTACGGCAAACATCAACCAAACCGATTTAGGTACGGCTGCAAAAGATGTGGGCAAAACAATTAGTTCATTAGGCGAATTACCTCGTGGTTTGTTCATTTCGCCAATTGGGTTAAGTACTGTATTGAGCGAAACATTAAGTAGTTTACAAACAGGATTATTGGTTGCCGTTTTTGTAATCTTCTTAATGTTAGCCGCTAATTTCCAGTCGTTCAAAGTTTCATTGGTAATTTTAACAACGGTTCCTGCGGTTGTTTTAGGAGCTTTATTAATGCTTACGCTTACAGGATCTACGTTGAATTTACAATCGTATATGGGAATCATTATGTCGGTTGGGGTTTCGATTGCCAATGCCGTTTTACTGGTCACGAATGCCGAACAATTACGTAAACGAAACGGAAACGCTTTAGAGTCTGCACGTGAAGCTGCGGCGCTGCGTCTTCGTCCGATTATTATGACTTCGGTTGCGATGATTGCGGGAATGTTACCTATGGCAATTGGACACGGTGAAGGCGGCGATCAGGTTTCTCCGTTAGGAAGAGCGGTTATTGGCGGATTATTATTTTCTACTTTTGCCGTATTATTAATTCTTCCTCAGATTTTTGCCTGGGCACAAGAAAAAACATCGACACAATCTGTTTCTTTAGATCCTGAAGACGAAGAAAGCATCCATTATATCTCATCAATAAGTAAGTCGAAAGTTGAAAAGTCATAAAGTTGAAAGTCCAATCGTGGTGAAAAAACTTCGATAACTTTTATCCTTTAATAATCATATAAAACCAAAAAATGAAAAATAAAATACAATATAGCGCGCTGTTTTTTGCAGCATTATTTTTCCTTAACAGCTGTAATTCAAAGAAAGAAGAACCTGTTGTGGCAGAAATTGAACCTAAAACTGAAACGTTTCTTTTAGAAAAAGAAAAACTAAGTACAGAATTGCGTTTACCAGCCGAATTAACTGGTTTTCAACAAGTAGATTTATACGCAAAAGTGAGCAGTTTCGTAAAATTATTGAAAGTTGATATTGGTACGAAAGTAAAAAAAGGACAGCTTTTAATTGTTTTAGAAGCTCCTGAAATCAGTTCACAGCTGGCTGCAGCCGAATCGAGATTAAAATCGATGGAAGCGATTTATACAACGAGCAAAAGTACTTACAACCGCTTGTATGAAACCAGCAAGGTTGAAGGAACGATTTCTAAAAATGATTTAGAAATGGCAAGCGGAAAAAAGAATTCTGATTACGCACAATACCAAGCCGCAATTGCTGCGCATAAAGAAGTTTCGATTATGAGAGGTTATCTTGAAATCCGCGCTCCGTTTGATGGCGTTGTGGCGGCAAGAAACGTGAATTTAGGAACATTTGTTGGTCCGGCAGGAAAAGGTTCAGATTTGCCTTTATTGACCATTCAACAGCAGGATAAATTACGTTTGGCGGTTTCAATTCCGGAATTGTATACAGGATATTTACACGAAGGCGACGAAATGAGTTTTAATGTAAAATCACTGCCTGAAACTTTTAAAGCTAAAATTACCAGAATGTCTGGTGCTTTAGATTTAAAATTGCGTTCTGAGCGTGTTGAAATGGATGTTGTGAACACCAAAAAAGATTTATTACCTGGAATGGTTGCCGAAGTTTTACTACCGCTTAACGCGAAAGACAGCACATTTGTAGTTCCAAAATCAGCAGTGGTGAATTCTGCTGAAGGTTTGTTTGTAATTAGAGTTGTAAATCATAAAGCAAACAGAGTTGACATTAAAAAAGGAAGAGAAATCGACGATAAAATCGAAATTTTCGGAGATTTAAACCTTAAAGATAAACTGGTAAAAATTGCCAGCGAAGAAACTAAGGAAGGCGATATCATAAACGAATAACCTGCGTTTAGTCTTCAATTTAGTGATTACCAAAAACTGTACGCATTCTTGAATGCGGCATTTTAAAATTGTTACTGATTTTAAAATGCAAATTTAAAATTTGCCTTGAAGGACGATACTTGATATAGTGTCGTCCTTTTTTGTTTTGCCACGAAGGCGCTAAGGCACAAAGTTTTTTCTTATTTTTGGATTAAACATATCTAATAATCCTTTCTATAATCACAAATATTTAAAAATGAAATTATCTGTAATTCTATTTCTTTTTACTTCTCTTTCGTTTGCACAAATGCTAAACTACGAAATGATGAAAAAAGATTTATTAAATGATGTTATTAGACAAGAAGCTTTCAATAAAGGAGAAACTTTTATTGCTACAAAAATTGATTCTGTAAACGTAGAACATTTATTAAAATTGATGCTAGAAAAACCGTATATAAATAATTCAGACATTGAAAGTGAAAGTCTTATATTAACTGGTGAAGAATTACAATATCTTTCTGAAGGTATTCGAAAGCAATACAAAAAGGAATGGAAAGAAGACGATTTTAGCAATCGTAAATTAATTAAGAAATCGGATATTTTGGAATACCTTGATAAATACACTAACAATCAAGTTATTATGATTTCAGATCCTATATATATTAAAACGGATAACACTGTATGTATATATCTTGCAAAATTATGCCGCACTACAGGTTACGGAAGTTCAAGTATTGTCCTCTACACTAAAAAAGGCGAAATATGGAAAAAGTCTTTTGATATTGTTGAAGATAATTATTAACAAATTATTTATAAATGAATGCTTTTACAATTCTATCATTCAAATTGTTTTGGCCAGCCAAGTGTGCTTATTTGTACAACAAATTCTTCTGCTTCTTTATTTGTTTCGATCAGTTATAAAGTGTTGCTTGTTATTATTTTCATTTTATTTCAAGTCTTGCGAAATCTGTGCTAAAATGTGTTAATAGAGCGGCAGTAATCATTCCTAGAACAATCGCGATCAATGCATCTGAAGGTTGTTCTTGTGTCCTCCAGTGTGTTGGGAATATTGTGACGTTTTTACTAAAAGGTAACACCTCAAATCTGAGAAGAACATTATTATAAAATTGCGCGCCAACTGGTGTCAACAAATATTTATCATCTTCTGATTGTGCAATCTTCCAAGTTTCTAAAGTACCGCTTTTAACAGCTTTAAAAATTTGTTCTCTTAGTTGTGTTGCATTTGGAGTAATTATTTCAATTTGCATAGTTACTATATTTAGAGGTTGTGTTTAAATCTAAAATTCTGATAATATTTTAAATTTTTCTTTTTTACATACTCAATAAAATCTTTTCCATGATCTGAGATTTGATAAATTCCTTTATTGTTTTTAATGAGAACTTTTAGTTCTATTAAAACTTTTAAGAATGCATCATCGATCCAAGTCGAGTCGATTGTATTATTTTCAGTCTTGTTTAAATCAGATATTGAGAAAAGTTGATCTAACTGCCAATTTGCGAAGATTCCTTCTGACATTGCTTTTAGGATTGTTTCATTTGAATATTTATCAAATTCTTTTCCAATTCCTAAGGTTTCTCGAATTTTTTCAGGATCAATATATTTATATTCCTGAATATTAGAAAATAGATTTTCATTATTTATATTCGCTTCTTTTAATTTTGCGTTTAGTTGATCAATTGAATTTTTATTAGCAATTTCCATTTGTCTTTTCGATTCTTCTAATTGCTCTTTTGAATCTTCCAAAAATTTTATCCTATCGATGAAGTCTTGTTTTTCTCTATTACCGGATTCCGCATTTTTTAAATCTAGTTCAACTATTGCGAGAGTGATTTTTTCTTTTATAACAAATTGCTTTGATTTATATACACTCTTTATTCTTTTTTCCTTTGTCGGTTCAAGCTTTTCGTCCACCCACACCATCAGCATGGGAATTAAAAAAGTATATACACCAACCATTAGAATAGGAACTATTATTGCTAGTACTGTCCAATACCAAGTGTCAAAGTAAAAATCAACTGCTTTTAGTCTATTTTCAATTTTTTCGTCCGAAAATATAAGTATTACTATTGGTCTCCAATTAAAAATGATAAAAGAACAGATGAAAGATCTCACAATAGGTGTCTTTAAGCGTTCTTTTGATGAGTCAATTGTGCTTTGTATTAATTCTGTTATAGTCATTGGTTAGTTTTAATTGAAACAAACATAATAAAAATAGGTAAATACTGCTAAAAACAACCGATACTAAATGTACGACGTAAATTTTGCTTTTATATTTTCGATCGATTTTTTTGTGTTCAAATCCATTTTAAGATTACGTTCATTAAATTATTTTTGATATTTAATGAGCATTATTTTCAAAGATAAAAGTATATAGATCTTTTTATTTTCGTTTACGGATTTCCATACATCAATTTATTTTTCTATATTTTTGTTACACAATAACATGTAAAAAATTAATTATGATCACTAAAAAAGATTTAATAAAACTGGGATATAATAAGAAACAAGACCGAAACCTAGGTAGATCTATTTCAGAAGATTTTCGATTCGGTGAGGCAGGAGAAAGAGAGTATCTTGTTAATTTAACTGACGATGGTGTTCTTAGTGTAGATTTTGGAATAAAAAAGGGACAAGGCTCATCAAAAAGAAAACCAAATCTTGCAAACATTACCAGTCTTGACGAATTTATAGCTTGGCATAATGCCTATGAAGTTTAATGTAGTGATAAAACTATATCAATATAAATTCTTTTTATAAGAAGGTATTGCTTTAGTTTTAACATTAATATACCTTTGTAATATCAATTCTAAGAAAGCACGCTAGTTTTTTTCTAGGATTGCTGAGTGGTTTAAGGAAGCAGGCTGATACCCTGTCGCTCGTAATGAGCCATGGGTTCGAATCCCATATCCCCCGCTAAGGGGCTTTAAGTAGCCCCTTTTTCATTAGGGGAATTTATTGATTCCAACAACGTTGATTTATATAACTTCTGCATAAGGAAAAGGTGAGTTTTACCCGCTCCAAAAAGTCCCCGTGCACGCAAAAATGATAACAATTTAAATAAAAAACCTCGATTTTAAAAAATCGAGGTTTTTTTATAAACTTTATTCATTCTCCAAATAAGGATTCAAAACTTCAGCCAATTCATTCAGCCAAAAAAAGCTGTTTTCTAAATTATCTATTCCGTTTTGAAGAGTTTCATGTTCTCGCATAACGCCTAAAGCAAGGATATAATTTACCTGCCTTATTGCTTTGGCCATGTCTTGCGGATCAATTTTAGTGTTGAAGAAATTTAGAAGCCTTGTTTCGGCTTCTGTTGAAAGGGTGTTTGTTTTCATGTCTTCCATTTAATGAATTAAAGCCTATTTTGGTAAGACATATTACTTGTCAAACCATAAAGGCAAATTTTACTTTATTTTAAATGTGAAGATTTAAGAACTTCAAATGTAGAGAAAAACATTTTTAAAAGAAAGATTTTTCTTTCAATTAATATATTGCTTTTATCAAATATAAGAAATCTATATTTCAGGAGGTATTTATCACCTTTTTGTCATTTCGACCGAAGGGAGAAATCGCACTAGAAACTCCGCAAAGTGAGTCCACAATCTTTGTCGAGCTACTTGTGGAGATTTCTCCCTTCGGTCGAAATGACAAACTAGACGTAAAATAGGAACGCTAACACTAGCAAAAGACAAAAAAATCAAAAATAAACTCCACAATTATTTTAAAACATAGCCTCTGGTTTCAACCAGAGGAACGCAAAGATTAATCCTCAATTAATTAAAAAAATCAATTGCCTCCAGCTTTAGCTGGAGGTATAAATAAGAATAATTGTAAGGCTTTAGCCAAAATGCGTGTTTTGGCTAAAGCCTTATTACTATTGAATCTTTTAATCCCCTAGTTAAAACTAGGGACTATTCAATAAAAAAAATGCAAGACCAAAATTGATCTTGCATTTTTTGCAATTTGACAAATCTAGATAAAATATCTTTTTTAGACTGTTTGACGCTCGTGTTTTCCTTCTTTAATTTCTTCCACCATTTTTTTATTAAAAGCGGGCAAATCATTGGGGTTTCGGCTGGTTACTAATCCATTGTCTACGACAACTTCTGAGTCTTCCCATTGTGCTCCGGCATTTTTTAAATCGTTTTTAATAGAGAAAAACGAAGTTACTTTTCGACCTTCTAAAACGTCAGCATCTACCAGAATTTGAGGTCCGTGACAAATAGCTGCTACTGGTTTTTTACTTTCAAAAAAGGAACGTACAAAATTTACTGCAGCTTCTTCTCTTCTCAATAAATCAGGGTTGATTACTCCTCCCGGCAAAACCAAAGCATCGTAATCTGCTTCATTTGCCTGATCTAATACTACATCAACATTATATTCCTTACTCCAATTTCCGTCTTTCCAAGATTTGATGGTTCCAGATTTCAAACTGACGATATCTGCATTCCAACCTTGCTCTTCCAGATAGGCTTTAGGTGATGATAATTCTGATTCTTCAAAACCGTTTGTGGCTAATATTGCTATATTCTTTTTCATGATTTAAATATTTAAAATGTTATTAATTTTGATTTAAGTTAAAATTAGTTATTTCAAACAGCCAGCAGAAACAGACGCTGTTAAAGCTTTCTTTAATAAAAGTTAATTAATTGAAAATCAAATTTTTATTAAAAATTAAACTGAAATTATATAAAATTGATGTCAATGTGGTTTACTATTTTATAGGAATTTAATAGAGAATAATTAAACAATTAGTTTGCTGCGAAGTAAAAAGAAATTCCAGAAACCATTATATACATGTTGGTGCGCGAAGTGTCGCTCGTAAATTAAAGAATGATAACAATCAATAAAAAAAACCTCGATTTTTTCAAATCGAGGCTTTTTATAAAATTTATTCTCCATCCAAATAAGGATTCAAAACTTCGGCCAATTCATTCAGCCAAAAAAAGCTGTTTTCTAAATTATCAATTCCGTTTTGAAGGGTTTCATGTTCTCGCATAACGCCTAAAGCAAGGATATAATTTACCTGCCTTATTGCTTTGGCCATGTCTTGCGGATCAATTTTAGTGTTGAAAAAATTTAGAAGTCTTGTTTCAGCTTCTGTTGAAATTGTGTTTGTAATCATAATGTCGTAAAATTTAGGAATAAAAAACCCTTGCATCTTAGTGTTCCAAACACTTACGACAGTGTTTACGGTCGTTTCCGATACCGTACACATAATACAAGGGCAAATTTCATTTATTTTCAAAGTCGTAATATTTAGGAAAAACAAATATAAGAAAAATCCTTCTATTTTATATTTATTTTCTTACAATTACAGATACTTATTTAAATAACAAAAGAGAAAACCAAATTAATTCAAATGTATTAAATCATAATCAAAAATTAATACATTTGAAAAATCCTCTTGAAACCAAATTCTATATGAAGATAAAGCCATTTAAAATTATTCTGCCTCTTTTAACTTTCCTTTCATTGGGTTGTAAAAATCCTGAAAAAAAGAAAATTGACAATCAAGAATCTAACGAAATGACAGAAGCTGATTTGCTTAATCACGTCAGACTTGCTATTAATCCAAAATTTCAAGATTGGGTTTTATTCAAAAACGGAACTTATATAATTTTTGACAATGCAGACACCATTCCAGATTTAGAAAGCGAGGCAGTAAAATTAATGAAAGAATTTGGCCCGGTACATGTCGGAGGGTCCGCCGGAGACTTTAGCGTTATTCATTTAAAGGAAACCGAAGGCTGGATTGTTTCAGGACATGGCTACGGAATGTATACGTATGTAAGTCCTAACGAACTAGGTTCTGAAAAACCAAATGATGTTCAAATTGGTCTGGAAGGCAGAAGTAAAAGAAATACAGATGGCGAAAATCCTGTAATAATACATATAAATCGAAAAGCAAACAGCCAATAAAATTTATGATTGAAAGTATTAGTGATTGGGAAAAAAAGCAACAAACTTATTTAATCGTATCTGTAACTTGTTTCATCATTGGGACTTACTTTTTTATGAAAGTCATTAGTGGAAGTTATATAATAAAACAATCAGAACTTCAGGTTTATGAAAATCTAATCACTTCAACCGCGCCTCAATTCAAAGAAAGAAAAGGGAAACATAGTAAAAAATGGATAGAAATTAACTGTATAAATAATCAAACTACTTTTGAGATTGCCAGTTATGATTATAGATGTGTTAATGATGATGAAGTAATAAATGAAATAAAAGCCGGAGATACAATCTCAATTTCCATTTTAAAAGATGATATAGACGATTTTGACACGGAAACTTCTTGTGAAATTCATTCGTTAATAAAAAACAACAAAGAATATCTAAGCCTTAAATGTAGAAATGAAGAAGATAATGATGATGGAAAATTCGGGTTTTTACTCCTATTTTCTATATCTATTATAACAGCAATTGTTTATTCTTTATCTAAAAAACCCAAACTTTTTGATAAAGTCAATCCAGAAATTATAATTGGATTTGCAGTTATAATACTTTTATTTGTTCTTTATTATATATGTAATATATATTCGATTTTGGATTAATATTACATCACCAAAAACCAGTAAATATCTTATGAAAAAAATTATTTCTTTACTATTTCTTGTAGCTCTTTCTTCATGCGATCAGAATCATTCGAATGAAAAATTTGAAAAGAAAACAGTCGAAAACAAATATTCATTATCTGTTCCGGAAAGTCTTGGTGTTACGACAGAATTAAATGATCAGGCTTCTTTACAATTACAGAATCAGTTTGACGAATTTTATGTTATTGTAATAGATGAATTAAAAAGTGATTTTGTAAATGCTATTGAAAATAATTTATTAAACACAACACCAGATCTAGATGGATATTACAATGCGACTTTGAATAATTTTAAAAAATCAGGTTTAAAAGATTTTAAGCTCTACGATGTAAAGAAAAAGAAAATTAATTCCTCAAGTGCTATTGTTTTTTCAGTATCTGGAATCAGCGACGGTTTTAATGTTTTTTATCGATTCGCAATTGTACAGGGAAAAAACCGATACTATCAAATCATGTCATGGACGGAAGCCAGTAAAGAAAAACAATATACCGAAAGAATGAATAGAATTCTAGATTCTTTTAATGTAGAAGAAGCTGGTTATTCTAAAAGCAAAAATCGTTTGGCAAAAGACAGAACGAAAAAATAATGAGAGAAAATATTCTATTACTTCTTCAAATAATAACTGTCGACTTTTTTACAGCCTTTGGTTTATATTCAATTCTATTTCTAATTGTTTCTATTTTTATAAAGAAACCAATTCTGTACAAAATAGATGAAGAAGCCGTTAAATTTATTTCTTTGGCCGGCGTAATTTATTTTACTGTCTGGATAATTGGAATTTTTGTTTTTTATGCAGAAAATAATTCCGAAGAACAAAGCGCTATGCTCAACAGGATGTTTGGCGAATACTGGTTTGGAATTTGGTCGCAGCCCATTTTATGGTTTGTTCTTACGCAATTACTGCGATTTAAAAAAGTCAGCAAAAATGCTTTATTGAGAATGATATTTAGCTTTCTACTCATTGTTTCAATTGAACGATTTATTATTTTTATTAGTAGTTTCCATCGTGATTACTTGCCAAGTTCCTGGACAATGTATCGTGATTTAGATATTTATCCCTCTAACTTTTTCCTTGCATTGTTGATGAAAATTATGGTGTTTTTGCTTTTTGTTGGAATATATTATTTGGTAAAAAATCAGATAAAAACTGAGAGAATTGAGAATTAAAAATACCTTATTTTAATACAATAAAAACTTTTAAGGGTGTAGTAACCGAAAAACACAGTCCTATATTTACAAAACTACACCAAAACTTAAAAGATTTTTATATGCTCAATAACCAAAAAGTAACCGAACTATTATCACAAAAATTCAATTCAAAGATCTGTATTTATGGTAGTTTCCCAAAAAGTAAATATACTTCTATACTTGATGTCAATAACGGAACTAATTTTATTACTTCAGATAATCTAATCTATTCCTTTAAAGATCACGAACGCCATCGGTGGTTTACCGTTGTAAATTCATTTCACGCAAATGGGAAAGAATATTTTCCAAACATTGGCGATCATTATACTTTAGAAAACGGAATACAATATAGTTTTACAACTAAAGACGAAATTGTAGAAATGGCGGTTGCGTATTTCAGTAAACATGTTTCGATAAGTTGATTGCGGGGCTTCTCCCGACGCCTCGGGATCGCTCAGCCTGACAAGATTGTGCAGCTTTTTTAGCGCAGTGTTTGTCATTTCGAGGAACGAGAAATCTCCGTTAGCAACTCTACAAAGATTGGCGATTTAGATTGGGAAAATTATGCATTTTTAAACTGGACTGAAGTCCAGCCCTACAATATAGGCCGAGCCTCTGGCTCTTTTTTTGGACGGAATAAAATTCCGAAGGAATGATCCATATTGTAGAGCTGGACTTCAGTCCAGTTTAATAACGGGAATTATTCCGTCGTAAATTCGTGTAAAATTACCAACGCCCAACCTTATAATAGCAAAAAAATAATTTTTATGTTTTAATGTTTCTAATGCAAATTCAATATTTGCTCTTAAAAATCCTTCAGTAAAGGATATACTTTTTTAAACTTATTGAACGCAGCTTCATATACATTTTTATGTTTCGTGTTAGGAAAATAGGTTTGTCCCGTTTTGTTATCATTTGTGATCTCCTCGCCGAGTGATTTTAAACCTATAAGAACAGCTCCCCACGAAGATCCTTCGATAGTTTGCGAAGTTTCAACCTGCATCTGAAAAATATCAGCAACCATTTGGAGCCACAGTTCGCTTTTACCAAATCCGCCGCTGGCCATAACTTTTGTTTCTTTTCTATGTTCGGGATCCGGAATTAAAATTTCTGTGATTTGGAACAATCCAAATAAAATTCCTTCTAAAGTGGCTCGTACCAAGTGCGCTTGTGTATGCGTAATCTGCATTCCTAAAAGAGTTCCCTGAGCCGAGGCATCCCAGATTGGCGCTCGTTCTCCCAATAAATAAGGTACAAAAAGCAGTCCATCAGAACCCGCAGGAATTTTTGCGGCTTCTTCAATAAGAACTTCTAAAGATTGTGTTGTATTTAGCAAAGTTTCTTTCAGCCATTGTAAAACTATCGCACCATTATTGACAGCACCTAAAGTAAGATATTGATTATCCATTAAATGATAGCACTGCGTGCGCATTTGGCCATCAAGATACGGTTTGTCAATGGGCAGTCGCACTGCTCCGCTTGTGCCAATAGTCAAAGCAATACAATTTTTGTTCATGGCGCCTGTTCCGAGATTGGCCAACGCACCGTCGCCACCGCCCATTATATAAAGAAAATCATCTGAAATTCCTTTGCATTGGTGTGTGACTTCGCAAACTTTAGATAGTTGATCTGGCTTTATGTTTAAGAAATCCAAAACTTCCTCATCCCAATCTAAAGTATGAATGTTTAACAATCCGGTTCCAGATGCCATTGAGGTGTCTGTATAATATTCATTGGTCAAATGATGCCAGACATATTCTTTTATACTGATGAATTTATAGGTTTTGGAAAATAGTTCAGCGTCAAATTCTTTGAACCAGGCAATTTTTGTCAAGGGAGAAAAAGGATGAATTGGTATTCCGGTTTTTTGATAAAAGTGTTTTCCCTGATCTGAATTTTTAAGTTTTTCGGCAATTCCCGCAGCTCTGTTATCTGCCCATAAAATAGCATCTGTCAGTGGTTTTCCATTTTCGTCAATTGCAATAACACTTTGCATCGCCGAGCTAAAACTGATGAACTGAGGCTGAATTCCGTTTGTAATCTCATCAATACATTCCTTTACGGTTTGCAAAATTTCGTGCGGTTTTTGAACACTCCATTCGGGCTTGGGATGATACATGCTGTACGACTTAGCAATTTGTCGAAGTACATTTCCCCTTTTATCAAAACAAACGGCTTTTGTTGCTGTTGTTCCAATGTCAATGCCAATATACAATGCTTCCATGTTATTTATTTGATCCATAAATTTAAAAGTAATACCCCAATTAATCCCATTACTCCTATAATTGTTTCCATAACCGTCCAGGTTTTAAAAGTGTCTGACACGCTAATGCCAAAATATTCCTTAAACATCCAAAAACCAGTATCGTTTACATGCGAGCACATTAAGCTTCCAGCGCCAATAGACAAAACCATTAATTCCGGACTCACACCAGATGCAATCACTAAGGGCTGTACAATTCCCGCAGCGGTTAATCCGGCGACTGTCGCAGATCCTAAAGCAATGCGAATAATAGTAGCAATCAGCCAGCCTAACAATAAAGGGGAAAGAGAGGATTGTTCGAAAAAAGTACTTAAATCTGTTCCTATTCCGCTGTCTATTAATACTTGTTTAAAAGCACCGCCGGCAGCAATTATTAAAATAATCATCGTAGCTGCACTTAAAGCACTACCCGATTTGTCCATGATATCCTGCATTTTTCTTCCGCGCAAAATAACTAAGGTAAATACAGCAAAAAGTATTGCAATTAACATTGAAGTCAGCGGATTTCCAATAAAAAGCAATACGGCACATAACGCACTTTTTTTGGGCAAAATTAATTCACTGAACGTAGCAGTGGCCATTAAAAAAACTGGAACTAAAGCCGTTACAATGCTAATTGCAAAAGAAGGCATTTCTGATTCTGTGAAAGTTTTACTGTCGAATAATCCTTTTGGCGGAAAGGCATTTATTTTTTTTATAAATTCAGGAAAGATGATTCCGGCCATGAAAAGTGCCGGAAGCGCAACTATAAGTCCGTAAAGAAGTGTTTTACCAATATTGGCCTTAAAAATAACTGCAATTGCTGTTGGTCCCGGATGTGGAGGCAAAAAACCATGCGTAATAGAAAGTGCCGATGCCATAGCAATTCCCAAATAAATGATAGGCTGTTTAGTGCTTTTGGCCACGGCAAAAACCATTGGAATCAAAATTATAAACCCTGCATTATAGAACATAGAAATTCCAACAGAGAATCCGGTTATAACCATTGCCCATTTAATATACTGAATACCAAAGGACTTAATCATGACAGAACTGATTCGCTGTGCAGCGCCACTATCAGAAAGCAAATTTCCTAAAATAACGCCAAAAGCAATAATTAAAATTAAAGAACCTAACGTACTTCCTATTCCCTCCTGTATCGAATTGATTAAATCCGGAAAAGGCATCTGCTTAAAAATACCGACAAAGCAAGCGGCAATAATTAAGGAAATAAAGGCATTGAGTTTTACAACGGAAATTAGAATCAATAATAAGAGAATCCCGGCAATAAGAATCAGTAGCGACATAATTAAATTATTGAATGAGTGTTCTTTGAATTTGTCTCGTAAAAATATTACTTTCTATACGTAAAAAGGCGCCATTTAAAATTTAATATGTTAAATAAATTCCTTTAAAGCTGCTTAGAAAAATTATAAAAAAGATACGTTCTCGCCTAGCCCCGATCGAAACGGCATCTCCCGATTTAGAAAAATAAGGCTTTTTAGCCGTAGTTTTTGTTTATCGGGAATATAGTGGAGAGCGGGACTAAACGTTCTTTTGAAAACGGAATTTCTGCTCCTCAAAAGAATCTTAACCCAACTTTGCAGAATATCAGAAATAAAAACTACTTTTAAAAACGCTTCAAAAGCAACTTTTAAACCTTTTTATAATGCTCCAACTTAAAATAAAATCACAACTTATATTTGTTATTACTTTAACTATTACAAATTTTATATCTGCTCAGACATCAAAAGAAAAAAGCTATAACTTAATAGCAAAAGGCGCAGTTCTCACAAAACTATCCGATCAATTCAGTTTTACGGAAGGTCCTGCTTCAGATAAGAAAGGAAATATTTATTTTACAGATCAGCCTAATAATAGAATCATGAAGTGGTCGGTTAACGGCGAACTTTCTGTTTTTATGGAAAATGCAGGAAGGGCGAACGGTTTGTATTTTGATCACGCAGGCAACCTTTTGGCTTGCGCCGATGAAAAAAATGAGCTTTGGAAAATAGACAAGAACAAAAATTATACTGTAGTACTAAACAACTTTGAAGGAAAAAGGCTGAATGGCCCCAATGATCTTTGGGTTGACCCAAAAGGCGGAATCTATTTTACAGATCCTTTTTACCAAAGGGATTATTGGAAACATACCTCGAAAGAAATAGAGAAAGAATGTGTTTACTATTTATCTCCGGATAAATCCAAAATTATAAACGTTGGGGATGACCTTGTAAAACCTAATGGCATTATTGGAACTTCGGATGGAAAAACCTTATACGTAGCAGATATAGGAGCAAATAAAACGTACTCTTATACTATCGAAAGTAATGGTTCTTTAAGCAAAAAAACACTGTTTACTGAATCAGGTTCAGATGGAATGACAATAGACAAATCCGGAAATATTTACTTATGCGGAAAAGGAGTTACTGTATTCAATCCGCAAGGAGAAAAAATAGCCCATATTGATGTTCCTGAACCTTGGACAGCTAATATTTGTTTTGGAGGGAAAAAATTTAAAACATTATTTATTACTGCCAGTAAAAGTGTTTATACGATAGAAATGAGCGTTCGAGGAATGAAATAATCGAAGATTTTGATTGAAATTTTATTCGATATTGAGAAATCAGATTTTTTCAGAATCAAAAAACTTCAAAATCATCTTAATTTTATTCGAATTTAGGTTGAATTTTACTTAAAATGAAATTTTACAAAAACACAAAACCTTTCGGAATACCTTATTTTACTACTGTTTTAGTACTCTCTATGATTGCATAAGAAAATATTATGACAAATTTATTTCATTATTAGAAAAACCGCCATACATTTGCCTAACAGTGTTAAACAATTTAATGCTCGAATATAATGGCTAGCAAAGATCGAATTTTAAGACAAAAAGAAGAGACAAGGAATAATATCCTTGGGGCTGCTTATGATATCGTAAAAGATGAAGGCTGGAATGGTTTGAGTATGCGTAAAATTGCCGACAGAATCGAATATACTGCTCCAATTATTTATGAATACTTTTCGAATAAAGAAGCAATATTAGAAGAATTGACAGGTAAAGGTTTTATTAAACTAACTAAAGAACTACAAATTGCAATAGATAAGTTTGAAAAACCGGAAGATCAATTAGAAGCCATGTGGATGACTTACTGGGACTTCGCTTTTACAAATACTGAAATGTATCAGTTAATGTTTGGTGTTCAAATGACTTGCTGCGCACAACGATGTTCTGCTCAGGAGGGACCTTACAAACTATTCACTGGTGTTATTGCTGATGTAATGAAAGACAGCAATCCGAGTGAAGATATCATTAAACAAAAATATTTTACTTTCTTTTCTGTTATTCATGGTTTAATCGCCATCAACATCATTAACAAAAGTGATATTTTAGAAACAATAAATGCTCAAATTTTGAAAGATGCCATTGGTGGTATCATCAAATCAATACAATAGATTTTTTTTCAATTTTTACTTAACAGTGTAAAATAATTTAATTGGATAATATAAAATCCTTTTTTTTATAACCTTAACTTAACACTGTTAGAAAATTTAATAGAGTAATAAAAGCTCTTTTTTTAGACTTTTACTTAACGCCGTTAAATATTTTAATAATGATTAAAATAGAATTGAAAATGCTTAAAGTAGGAAAGTTTGCGCACATTTACTTAACAACGTTAGATAATTTAATTTAATTAGATATGAATCCCGAGAATGCCAGAATACCTAAGAATTTAATCCGAGAAAATGTTCAACCAATTAAAACCAATATGAAAATGAAAAATGTAATAATTATAACCAGTTTTGTTCTGGCTTTTGTATTAAGCAGCTGTGGCGACAAAAATCAGGCGCCTACTGCTCCACCACCACCGGTTTTACCTGTGTTGGCTATAACAAGTGCAAATACAACTACTGATGCTGAATATCCAGCTGCTATACAAGGAACTGTAGATGTTGAAATTCGCCCGCAAGTAAGCGGAAACCTTGACAGAATTTTTGTTGACGAAGGTGCTTACGTAAGCAAAGGACAAACTTTATTTAAAATAAACGAACGTCCATACCGTGAGCAGTTAAACAATGCTTTAGCAAGTTTACACGCTGCAGAAGCAGCTTTGATTAACGCTAATTTAGAAGTAGATAAATTGACTCCTTTAGTTCAAAACAAAGTAGTTTCTGATTATCAATTGAAAACAGCTAAAGCTTCACAAAAAATTGCTGCTGCAAATATTGAACAAGCAAAAGCAATGGTAGGTTCTGCTAAAATTAATTTAGGATATACAAATGTTACGGCTCCAGTTAGCGGATACATTGGCAGATTACCTAAAAAACAAGGAAGTTTAGTTTCTGCTTCTGATGTTGAAGCTTTAACAACTTTATCTGATGTTCATGAAGTATTTGCTTATTTCTCTTTAGGAGAAACAGATTTCATCAACTTTAAAGAGCAATATAAAGGAAGTTCACTTGGTGATAAAATCAAAAAATTACCTCCAGTTACTTTGATTTTGGCAGATAACAATGCTTATCCTCAAACCGGAAAAATTGATATGGTTGACGGACAGTTTGATAAAACTACCGGAGCAATCACAATTAGAGCAACTTTCCCAAATGCAAACGGAACATTACGTTCTGGAAACACAGGAAGAATCCGTTTAGGATTACAACACGACGATGCGATTTTAGTTCCACAGTCGGCTACAGTTGAAATGCAGGATAAAGTATTTGTTTTCACTGTAGGTAAAGACAACAAAGTAACTAAAATGCCTATTACAGTTGTGGGTAAAAGCGGTACTAATTATTTAATTAAAGAAGGTGTAAAAACTGGTGACCAAATCGTGTTAAGCGGTATTGACAAACTTCAGGATGGACAAGCGATTCAGCCAGAAAAATCAACTAAAGTTGCCGAAGTAACTAATAAAAAATAATTCTAAAAGACAATGTTCAAAATATTTATACAAAGACCTGTACTGGCAACCGTAATCTCCATTTTATTGGTGATTCTTGGAGTACTTGGTTTAACTAAACTGCCTTTACAACAGTTTCCTGATATTGCGCCGCCATCGGTTTTGGTAACGGCGGTATATCCGGGAGCCAACGCAGAAACGGTTTTACGTTCTGTGGCACCTTCTATCGAAGAATCTATAAATGGTGTAGAAAACATGACTTACATGAGTTCTACAGCAAGTAACGACGGTACCTTGGCAATTACTGTTTTCTTTAAACTGGGTACAGATGCTGACCAAGCTGCTGTAAACGTTCAAAACAGAGTTGCGCAGGCAACGAGCCAGCTTCCTGCAGAGGTTGTACAACAAGGTATTGTTACGGCGAAACAACAAAACAGTTTCATCATGGCAATTGGTATGTACACTGATGATGAAGCAAAATACGATCAGACATTTGTTGCCAACTATGCACAAATCAATATTATTCCGGAGTTAAAACGTATTCCGGGTGTAGGTTCTGCCAGTATTTTTGGTGGTGTAAAAGATTATTCTATGCGTGTTTGGTTAAACCCAACACAAATGTCAACTTACAAAGTGACTCCAAGTGAAGTTATGGGAGCTATCCAAGATAAAAGTTTGGAAGCGGCTCCGGGTAAATTTGGAGAGCGAAGCAAAGAAGTTTTTGAATACGTTATTAAATATAAAGGGAAATTAACTAAACCAGAAGATTATGAAAATATTGCTATACGTTCTAATGCAGATGGTTCAGTACTTCGCTTAAAAGATGTTGCGAGAGTAGAACTTGGAGCATACTCTTATAACAGTTTAACTCGTTTAAATGGTAAAAAAGGAATTGTAATTGGGGTTATTCAGTTAGCTGGATCTAACTCAAATGATATTCAGATTGCCATTAACAAAATGATGGAAAAGGCTTCTAAAGATTTTCCTAAAGGCATAAAACACAATATTTTCTATAGTACAAAAGTATCTCTTGACCAATCTATTGAACAAGTTGAGCATACATTATTAGAAGCTTTTATACTTGTATTTATTGTGGTATTTATCTTCTTGCAAGATTTTAGATCAACATTAATCCCGGCTATTGCTGTACCTGTAGCAATTTTAGGAACGTTCTTCTTCATGCAGTTATTCGGATTTTCGATCAACCTTTTAACACTTTTCGCATTAATTCTGGCGATTGGTATTGTGGTCGATGATGCCATTGTGGTAGTCGAAGCGGTGCATGCGAAAATGGAGCATAAACGCTTGTCTCCAAAAGTCGCAACCCATGAAGCAATGCACGAAATAACGGGTGCTATTATCTCGATTACGCTGGTAATGGCTGCTGTATTCCTGCCGGTTGGTTTTATGGAAGGTTCTACAGGAGTTTTCTATCGTCAGTTTGCCTTTACAATGGCAATTGCAATTGTAATTTCGGCTGTTAATGCCTTAACATTGAGTCCGGCGCTTGCGGCATTATTCTTAAAAGATAATCACGGAGACCACGATCACGATTCAGCTTATGTAAAAAAAGGATTTAAAGAGAAATTCTTTACCGCTTTCAACAGCAGTTTTGAATCTTTAACGAATCGTTACGTAGGCGGACTTAAATTCTTAATCAGAAGAAAATGGTTGAGTTTAGGTGGATTAGCTTTAATTGTTGTGGCAACGATTGTAATGGTAAAAACAACTCCTGCAGGATTTATTCCAACAGAGGATCAAGGATTTATTGCGATTGCAGTAAATACGCCATCTGGAACATCATTAGACGGAACTCAAAAAGTAATGACCGAAGCTGAGAATACTTTAAAAGCATTAGACGCTTCAAGATTCGTAACTGCGATTTCAGGTTTCAACTTATTGACAAATTCTACAAGTCCATCTTCTGCAGTTGTATTCGTATTGCTTAAACCAAACGAAGAACGAGGCGAAGTAAAAAACATTGACGAAATCATGAATCAGGTTCGTGGAAAACTGGGCGCTATTTCTGGCGGAAGTTTCTTCGTATTCAGTTTCCCAACTGTACCTGGATTTAGTAACGTTGAGGCTTTAGATTTAGTTTTACAAGATAAAACAGGAGGAAAACTGGATAAATTCAGTGGAATTTCTCAAAACTTTATCGGTGAATTAATGAAACGTCCGGAAATTGCAGTTGCCTTTACCTCTTTCAAAGCAGATTATCCACAATTACAATTGGAAGTTAATGATGAAAAAGCAAATCAATTAGGCGTAAATGTAAAAGACATTCTGCAAACCATGCAGGCTTACTTTGGTAGCGCGCAGGCATCTGATTTCAACAGATTTGGTAAATATTACCGTGTTGTAGTTCAGGCTGATATTGCCGATAGAGCTGATCCAACAGCAATTGACCGTGTATTTGTGAAAAACAGAACAGGCGAAATGGTGCCAATAAATACTTTAGTAAAACTAACTCGTATTTATGGTTCAGAAACCGCATCACGATACAATTTATTTAACTCAATTTCTATTAATGCCATTCCAAAACCAGGATTTAGTTCAGGAGATGCCATTAAAGCAATTGAAGAAGTAGCAGCACAACAATTACCTGCAGGTTACGGGTTTGAATTCTCGGGCCAAACTCGTGAGGAGATTTCATCCGGAGGACAATCCGCAACAATATTCTTACTGTGTTTGATATTCGTTTATTTCTTACTTGCTGCACAGTACGAAAGTTACATTTTGCCTTTGGCAGTAATCTTATCAATCCCTGCAGGTATTTTTGGAGTATTCGTAGCTATTGGTTTAACTGGAATTGAGAACAACATTTATGTACAAGTTGCCCTTGTCATGCTGATTGGACTTCTCGCCAAAAATGCCATTCTGATCGTCGAATTTGCCGTACAGAAAAGAAAATCGGGACAAGCGTTAGTTAGAGCTTCAATCGATGCTGCAAAATTACGTTTACGACCAATTATCATGACGTCTCTTGCCTTTATCGTAGGTTTAATACCGATGATGAGCGCAACAGGACCATCAGCTCAAGGTAACCACTCTATTAGTATTGGTGCTGCCGGAGGTATGATTTCAGGAGTAATTCTAGGTTTGTTTATCATTCCTGTTTTATTCATCATCTTCCAGCATTTACAAGAAAAGGTTTCTGGAAAACCAGTTGCCGTAATTCATAACGAAGAAAAAGAATAAATGGAAAACTATATAACCACAGCTTTAGTAGCCATCATAATTGGCATCGCTTATATATCGTACAGAATCTCAAAAGATCTTGAAACTAAAGAGACTTGTACAGAAATTTAACCCTTTGGGATGAAAAAATATTTTAACACATAGAGACATAGTTTTTTTGTCTATGTCTAACAAAAGAGAGCAAAAGAAACAAGTTTCCACACATAGCTAAGCTATTTTAAACTAGTGAAACGCCTTTTTAAAAGCCTCAACAAACTATGTTTCATTGTGTTTAAAAAAATCACACCTAACGGATAAAAAAAATTAATAAAAGAAAGAATGAAAAATCATATAACCAAAATCGTGACCTTCGCCATTCTGATCACGACATTAATATCCTGTAAAGTTTCGAAGGATATTGAAACTCCAAAAGATGCATTTCCTGAGAATTTCAGGAATGCATCAACTTCGAGTGATACAACAAGTATTGCTGATGTGGAGTGGAAAAACTTCTTTACCGAAAAAGATATTATCAAATTGATCGACAGCGCCGTTGAGAGAAACAACGATTTGCAGATTGCCGAAAAAAACATTGAAATTGCACAATACAGATTTACACAATCAAAATGGGGAAATGTTCCTCAGGTTAATTTATTTGTAAACGCAAGCACAAGCAATCCGTCTGACAATAGTTTTACAGGATTGAACTTAAATCAGGCAATTGGTGCGAAACATATTGACGATTATTCTGCCGGAGCTTCGCTTTCGTGGGAAGCTGATATCTGGGGAAAAATCAGAAATCAGAAAAAAGGTGCTTATGCAGGATATTTACAATCTGCAGAAGTTAAAAAAGCATTGCAGACCAATATTGTTGCTAATGTTTCAAGAGGATATTACAACCTTTTAATGCTGGATGCACAATTAGAAATTGCCAGACAAAATCTAAAATTAAATGATAGTACAACCAATATTATCAAATTAAAATACGATGCTGGTCAGGTAACTACATTAGCGATTCAACAATCTGAAGCACAGAAATTAAACTCGGCGCAATTGATTCCTTTATTGGAACAAAACATTGCAATTCAGGAAAATGCTTTAAGTGTTTTAACAGGTTCTTTTCCGAATTCTAAAGAAAGAACAATTAAGTTAAGTGCAATTGAAGTTAAAAACAATACCGCTATCGGAATTCCGTCTTCATTAGTAAGCAGAAGACCAGATGTAAAAAGTGCTGAATTAGCTCTTAAAGCGGCAAACGCAAATGTTGGAATCACAAAAGCGGATTTATATCCAACTTTAAGAATTACTGCTCAAGGCGGAGTAAACTCTTTTGAAACCAGCAATTGGTTCAACATTCCGGCTTCATTATTCGGAACTGTTGCAGGAGGTTTAACACAACCGCTTTTGAACAACAAAAGAGTAAGAACACAATATAATATTGCTGTTGCAGAAAGAGAAAAAGCTGTTTTAAGTTTCAGACAATCTGTTTTGGTTGCTGTAAGCGAAGTTTCTGATGCTTTAGTTAAAGTAGAGAAATTACAACAACAGGAAACTTTCTTAAAAGAAAAAGTAAAAACTTTACAGCAAGCGATTAAAAATGCTAACCTATTATTCAAAAATGGTATGGCAGAATATCTTGAAGTTTTAACAGCGCAAGCGAATTTATTGCAAAGCGAACTGGAACTTGCTGATGTTAAAAGACAACAACTTACAGCTAATACTGAATTGTACCGCGCACTGGGCGGAGGCTGGAAATAATACCTGTTACATTACCCGTTAATTATTTATTTTTTGAGAGGAAAACGCTGTGAGACTTAGGTTTCATGGCGTTTTTTAGTTTTTTTTTGCCACTAAGGCACTAAGGCACTAAGTTTTTTTAAGTTTCTCGCAGATTTTGCAGATTGACCAGATTTTTTTTATGCCACAGATTACTCAGATTAAAAGGATTTTTATCTGCTTAATCTCCAAAATCTGCGAGAGCTTTTTTTATTCTCATTTTTTGTCAGGCTGAGCGAAGTCGAAGACCCGCAATCAAAATCGACAATCTTTGCAGAGCCTCTTTGCGATCCTTCGACTTCGCTCAGGATGATAAACTGTGTGGTTACTTCACTCCTACTATCGGTTCCAAAAAAAACTTAAAATAAAACTTCGCGCCTTAGTGGCAAATAATCTAAAATCTACCTCTAAAATCTACAATCAAAAAACTTGTCCCAAATGCCCCTAAAATAGTCGTAAATAACTATTTCATGAAAAAACAAGAATAGTATATTTGTAATACATTAACTAATAACTATTTAAAAATAAACCACATGAAAAAAGCAAAAATTATTTTTTGGATTGCAACTACAATTATTTTTCTATTTGAAGGCGTTATGCCAGCTTTGACTTCCCAGTCTGAAATGGCTAAAGAAGGGATCAGACATTTAGGTTATCCGGAGTATTTTGGAAATGCATTAGTGATTTTCAAAATTCTGGGAGTTCTCGTTTTAGTAATTCCGTCTGTTCCTAAAAATGTAAAAGAATGGGCTTACGCCGGATTTGGTTTCGACTTTATATTTGCTTCAATAAGTCATTTTGCGGTTGACGGCATTAACTTTCAAAGTTTTTTTCCGTTAATCTTTTTAGTGATTTTGGCAATCTCATATATCTATTATCATAAAATCGAGCGATACAAAAATATTGCTTTGTAACACTTTCCTGCGATGATAGAAGTTTTTAAAACAAATGTTCAGGAAGTTGAGCAATCAGTAATGATTGTTGGGAAACTTCTTGAACATTTCCCAAACAGCATCGTCAATTTTGATCTCGAAGACTGCGATAAAATTCTTCGGGTTCACGCTGCTTCTATTTCAAACCATAAAATAATTGAACTTCTAAATTCGCATGGTTTTCATTGCGAAGCACTTCCGTAAATTTACAATTTATTGATTTACAAAATATTACAATAAAAATCGTACTTTTGAGATACTAACATCTAAACCACAAAAAATGAATTTACCCGCAGAACATCAAACCGTAATGCCATACCTTATCCTGAAAGGCGCATCGCAATTTATAGATTTTACAAAAAATGTTTTCGGAGCTTCAGAGACACATTCGAAGGCACTCCGTGAAGACGGAACCATAATGCATGCCGAAATCACTTTAAACGGAAGCACAATTATGGTAACCGATGAAACTGAAGACTGGTCAAAACAAACGGCCAACTTATTTGTTTATGTTCTTAATGCCGATAAAACCTATCTAAAAGCATTAGAAAACGGCGCCGTTTCTTTAATGGGATTAAGCGATCAGGATTACGGCAGAACCTGCGGCGTAACAGATCCTTTTGGAAATGTCTGGTGGATTACTTCCGTAAATTAAACCTTAAAAATCAATAATATGAAGACAGACGTTCAAAAAGATATTGTTGAAACATTCAAAAAATTAAATGATATTCTATCAAAATTTTCTGAAAACGAGTTAAATCAGGTTCCGTTTCAAGGAAGCTGGACTCCCGGACAAGTTGTACAGCATATTATTTTAGCCTGTTCCGGATTTCCCGAATTATTTGCCGGAAATACGGAAAAAACAACCCGAAAACCCGACGAAAAAATTAAAGATATTGAAGGGCTGTTTTTAAACTTCAACATAAAAATGGATGCTCCTGTATTTCTGAAACCTGAGAAAAAAGAATACAATAAAAATGCATTAAACATAGAATTACTCAGACTTGAATCTGAGTTATTAGATTGTGCCGAAAAATACGATTTAACCCTAATCTGCTTAGATTTTCAGGTTCCGGGCTTTGACAAATTCACCATGTACGAATGGATTGATTTTGCATTAGTTCACACCCAAAGACATACGCATCAATTAAATTCTATTTTTCAACACATAACTAAACTCTAAATTAATGACATCAAAATCTAAAACTATTTTATACTCTGGTTTACTCGCAGGAACTTTAGATATTCTTGCGGCAATTTTTGTTTACTCCGTTATATTACATCAAACAACTGCCGAAAAAATTCTACAGTCTATTGCAAGTGGCATTTTTAAACAGCATGCCTATACAGGTGGCACACAAATGGTTTTCTATGGTTTATTACTGCATTACTTTATCGCATTTGCTTTTGCCTATTTCTATTATAAGATATATCCGCACGTTCCTATTTTGAAAAAGAATATTGTTGTTTCGGGAATTGTCTATGGAATTTTTGTCTGGATTGTAATGAACCTTATTGTGCTTCCAATTGTATTTCCAAAACTTCCATCAAAAGAATTTGATCTTCCCTTAATCATTTCTGTTTTAATTTTAATCGTCTGCATTGGTTTGCCAATTGCTTTTGTAACTAAGAAAAGTTATGAGTTATGAGTTATTAGCTTAGCGCAATAATTTTAACGCAAAGAACGCTAAGATTTTTTGAAAGGCTGCATTTTCAATGCTAAAGTTCGCAAAGCTATGTGTTCATCATGCTTTGCGAACTTTGAGTTTCAGTAAAAAACTAACTTATTAAAAATCTTAGCGTGCTTTGCGTTAAAATTATAAGTATAGATTAAAAACAAAAAAGCGAAATCAACACAACTGTTGATTTCGCTTTTTTAATAAACTTGAAATTTTAAACTCTTGATCTTCCGCTTATTAATGAGATAATAAATAAAACTAAGAATATAAAGAATAAAATTTTTGCGATACTAGCGGCTCCGGCAGCAATTCCTCCAAAACCAAAAATTCCGGCTACTATAGCCAAAATAATAAATGTGACTGTCCAACGTAACATAATATTGAAATTTAAGTTATAATAATGTGACTTTTACAAGTCTGATTTGTTTGTCTCTCAAAGTTCTCTTTTACTTACAAAAACAATTAACTCAAACGGTATATTTATTATCGCAATCCATTACAAATCATAAATTTATCAGGCTCTTTTAGAATTTTGGTCTCAACGTTATACAATTCCCATCCAGAAGCTTTAGAGTTAATTTTTTGATCGATTGAGTTAATTACCGCTGCGTTCCCAAGGTAATTTTATTCAAAATTAAAAACTGGCTCAGTTGAATCTTATAAAAAGATACTGTTATATAAATAAGGTATTTTTCTTAACAAAAAGTCATTTTTAATAGTATAACATTATTATGGTGCCGCCAATAAAAAAATTGTGGCGGCTACTTTGAACCTTGACGACTTATTAACAGAACTAAAACAGAATCCCATGAAGAAGATATCAAATAAATCGAAAATTGTTTTTCTTTCAACATTTCCTCCAACACAATGTGGAATAGCAACTTATACTCAGGATACAATTAAAGGAATTACCGACATTTTTGGTAAATCAATAACTTGTGAAATTTGTGAATTAGTAGACAATCCAAAGACAAATTCGACACAGGCCTTTACATTAAACACAAAAGAAAGAGCAGAGTACACAAAAGTTGCCGAAGAAATTAATAAAGATAAAAATGTGAAACTAGTTCACATTCAGCATGAATTCGGTTTGTTTGGCGGTAATTATGGTGATCATTTACTAGATTTTTTAAATGCAGTAAAAAAACCTATAACCTATACTTTTCACACGGTTATTCCAAACCCGAATAACGAATTGAAAACTTTTGTAAAATTACTTTTGAGCTACAGCAATTCTGTTTTTGTAATGACAAACCAGTCAAAAGAAATTTTAATACAAGACTACAACATTGACGAAGATATCATTACAACAGTGGCGCACGGAACCCATATTGTAATTTATGAAGAGCCGGCACAAGCAAAAGCAAAATTTGATATTCAAAACAAAATTGTACTTTCAACTTTTGGCCTTTTAGGCGAAGGAAAAAATATCGAAACAGGTTTACAGGCTTTGGCAAAAATTGTCGAAAAAGAACCAAATGTATTGTATTTAATTATTGGCAAAACACACCCTAATTTAATTAAAGACGGAGTTGATACTTATAGAGATAAACTGGAAGCACTTGTTGACGAATTAAATTTACACAACAATGTTCGCTTCATTAATCAATATTTAGATACTGACGAACTTTTAGAATATTTAAAAGCAACTGATATTTATTTGTTTACTTCAAAAGATCCAAACCAGGCTGTAAGCGGTACTTTTGCTTATGCAATGAGTTGTGCCTGCCCTATGGTCGCATCAAAAATTGCACATACAAAAGAAGTTTTAACTTCAGACTGTGGTGTTCTGGTTGATATTGGAAATGTGGATCAATTTGCAGAAGAAACCTTAAAATTGATTTCTGATGAAAATTTAAGACGTGAAATGGGAATCAATGCATTTACTAAAATGAGAGCTTCATCTTGGGAAAATGCCGCATTAACACTTATGAATACTTATAAAAAGTTAATCGAAAATCCATCAGATGTAAAATACAGCTATCCTGATATTCAGTTAAGACATATTAAAAGATTAACTACTGATCTTGGAATTATTCAATTTAGTAAAATTTCAGTTCCGGATCTGGATTCCGGTTATACTTTAGATGATAATGCCCGCGCTTTAATCGCATTTTGTGCGCACTATAAATTAACCAGGGACAAAGACGATCTTCCGTATATTTTAATTTATTTGGATTTTATTGAAAGATGCCAAAAACCAAAAGGAAATTTCATCAATTATGTCGATCAGGAAAACCGTGAACATATTGAGCAAAATGCCGAAGTTAATTTAGAAGATTCAAATGCAAGAGCAATCTGGGCTTTAGGAACTGTAGTTTCAAATTCAGATATCCTTCCTGAAAACATTTCTAAAAAAGCAGCAAAATGTTTCCTTAATTCCTTAAAATGGGCAGAAAATATTCAATCGCCTCGTTCTATTGGTTTTGCAACAAAAGGATTGTATTTGTATCATAATGCCGTTCCAAATTTATATGTGGCAGCCATTATCAATAAACTAAATGCAAAACTGCTGGCAAATTACGAAGATACAGCTACTGAAGACTGGCAGTGGTTTGAAAATTATTTAACGTATGGAAACGGAATTCTGCCAGAATCTATGTTGTACGCGTATTTAATTACAAACAAACCAGTTTACAAAAAAGTAGCCTTAGATTCATTAGATTTCTTATTGTCGAAAACATTTGTTGACGGGAATTTTAAAGCAATCTCAAATCAAAGCTGGTATCACAAAGGTTCAGAACCACAGGAATATGGAGAACAGCCAATTGATGTTACCTATACAATTCAGACATTAAATGCTTTTTATAACACATTTGAAACTCCGGAATACAGAAAGAAAATGAAAATTGCATTTAACTGGTTTTTAGGAAAAAATCATTTAAATCAAATTATGTATAATCCCGTAAGCGGCGGCGGTTACGACGGTCTTGAAAAAAACAATGTAAACTTAAATCAAGGAGCAGAATCAACCGTATGTTACTTAACCGCAAGATTAATAATGGAAAAATTTGCTCATGACGAATCTAAAGTTATTCCTTTAAATAAATTGAGAACAGGAGTAGCGATTAACTCTTAGAAAAAAAATTATAGAAAAATTCCAATTAAAAAATTCCAAATTCCAAAGTTGGGATTTGAAATTTAAAATTTGTAATTTTATAACGTAATAGACTGACCAAAATTCTATTAAACCCGGAAAATCCCTTTCTTAATGAAAGGGATTTTTTGTTTACAGCAATAATTAATCATAAAAATAAACTAAATAAATTTGCCTATCTACTAATAGGTAGTATATTTGTCAAAAAATTACAGCCATGACAACACGGGAAAATATTATAGAAAAAGCAGATCAGTTTATTCGAAACAAAGGCTACAATGCTTTTAGTTTTAAAGATATTTCAAATGATATTGGCATAAAAACCGCTTCTATTCATTACCACTTCCCTACTAAATCTGATCTTGGCGTAGCGACCATAAAAGAACATATTGCCAGAACCGAGGCTTTAAAGAAAAGAGTAGCCAATGAATCTCCTCTAATAAAACTGGAAGCTTTTTTAGAAGTACAGGCACAAATTAAAAAAGAAAATAAAGTTTGCATTGTAGGTTCATTAGCCACAGATTTAAATACGCTGGACGAATCCATAAAAACAGAACTGCAAGGATTTTCCCAAATCGTAATTACCTGGCTGACGGAAGTTTTAATTGAAGGAAAAAAACTCAAAATATTTGATTTTGAAATGGCGCCAAGAACAAAAGCCATAATGATCATAACGAATATGGTTGCGATTGTACAGCTTTCGAGACTTACTAACGATAGTGATTTTGACTTGGTTAGAGAAACAATATTAACAGAATTAAGACCTAAAAAATAATGAAAAGAGTTGTAGTAACAGGATTAGGAGCAGTAACTCCTATTGGAAATAATGTTCAGGAATTTTGGAATTCATTAATTAACGGAGTCAGCGGTGCTGCTCCTATAACAAGATTTGACACCACACAATTCAAAACTAAATTTGCATGCGAGGTTAAAAACTTTGATGCTTCGGCTATTTTTGAAAAAAACGAAATCAGAAAATACGATCTTTTTACCCAATACGCATTGTACGCCGCAGACGAAGCCGTAAAAAATGCCAATATCAATTTTGATTCTTTAAATAAAAACCGAATTGGAGTGATATGGGGCTGCGGCGATGGCGGTATTTCAACTTTTGAAGAACAAATTGGAGAATATAAATTAGGAAATGGCACACCAAGATTTAGTCCGTTTTTTATTCCGAAAAGAATTGTGAATATAGCTTCAGGCGTTATTTCGATTAAATATGGACTTCGCGGCATTAACTATACAACCGCTGCAGCCTGCTCTGCCAGCAATACTGCAATTATAGATGCTTTCAATTATATACGTTGGGGAAAAGCAGATATGATGATCACCGGCGGTTCTGAAGCTTCGGTTACAGAATCTTCAATTGGCGGTTTTAACGCTTCAAAAGCATTGTCTACCTTAAATGATGATTACAGCAAAGCTTCAAGACCTTTTGATGAAACAAGAGATGGTTTTGTTTTGGGCGAAGGAGCCGGCGTTGTGATATTAGAAAGCTACGAACATGCGATAAAAAGAAACGCAGTAATTCTGGTCGAAATTGTAGGCGGAGGTTTAGCCGCAGATGCTTACCATTTAACGGGAACGCATCCTGAAGGTGAAGGAGCTGTTTTAGGAATGGAGCTTGCGCTTGAAGAAGCCGGAATTTCTCCAGATCAAATTGATTACATTAATGCCCACGCAACTTCTACTCCAACCGGAGATTTAAGCGAACTTAAAGCTGTTGAAAAAGTATTTGGAATAAACCCGAATGCGAATATTAGTGCTACAAAATCTATGACTGGACATTTACTTGGCGGTGCCGGAGCAATTGAAGCCATTGCTTGTATAAAAGCGGTTCAGGAAAATGTTATTCCGCCAACGATAAACACACAAAACGTAGAACCCGAATTTGCAGATAAATTTAATTTGACACTTGGAAAAGCACAATCCAGAGAAGTGAATTATGCTATGAGCAATACTTTTGGTTTTGGAGGTCACGTTGCCAGTTCCATCTTTAAAAAATTCACAGAATAAACAATTACAACATACTTAATTTCAAATGGGCTGTCTTAAAATAAGAGCAGCCCATTCTATTTTATATGTTCCATAGGAACATTTCATCGGTAGAAAAATTATATTGCTATCATAATTTACGTTCCGTAGGAACGTTTGATACGCCAGATATTAAAAATGATTTCAAAATCAAACGTTCCTACGGAACGTAAATGTCGCTGATTTGCATTTTTTTCTACCTACGAAACATTCCTATGGAATGATAACTGGATATACAAATAGAGCTGTCTCAAAATTTAGAGCAGCCCATTCTATTTTATATTTTTTCATGTTCCATAGGAACATCTCGTCGGTAGAAATAATATTGTTACCATGATTTACGTTCCCTAGGAACGTTTGATACGCCAAGATTATTAAAAAACGATTTCAAAATCAAACCTTCCTACGGAACGTAAATATCGTTGATCTGCATTTTTTTCTACCTACGAAACATTCCTATGGAATGATAACTGGATATACAAAAAGAGCTGTCTCAATTATTGAGACAGTCACATTTATTCTATATATTTTCATGTTCCATAGGAACATATCATCGGTAGAAAAATTATATTGTTATTATAATTTACGTTCCGTAGGAACGTTTGATACGCCAGATTATTAAAAAACGATTTCAAAATCAAACGTTCCTACGGAACGTAAATGTCGTTGATCTGCATTTTTTTTCTACCTATGAAACATTCCTATGGAATGATAACTGGATATACAAAAAGAGCTGTCTCGATTATTGAGACAGTCACATTTATTCTATATGTTTTTTTGTTCCGTAGGAACATTTCATCGGTAGAAAAATTATATTATTATTTTTTACGTTCCGTAGGAACGTTTGATACGCCAGATTATTAAAAACGATTTCAAAATCAAACGTTCCTACGAAACGTAAATTTGGTTGATCTTTATTTTTTTCTACCTGCGAAACATTGCTATGGAATGAATAACCGGATACATAAAAGGGCTGTCTTAAAATTGAGACAGCCCTTTTGTTTTCTATAGGATGCGTGTAACGCAGCATTCATAAAAATATTGTGATTTTATGAAAATTATATAAGCCTCAAAAAAAGTTGTGTAAAGTATTTTAACAAGTATAGAAGTAACTTTCATATATAATTTAAAAAGTACCATAAACTGTTAAATAATTGATTTTCAAATTACACCTAACTATAAAAACTAAACATTTTGATTCTCAGCCTAAAAAATACATTCGCACAAATTGGAGATGCAACATTGTTTGCCAAGAGGTTTTTTAAGGAGGTTTTTGTTCCTCCTTATGAGGCTAAAGAGTTTTTGAAACAATGTTACATCATCGGTTATAAGTCATTGCCTTTGGTGGCAATCACAGGTTTTATTATGGGATTAGTGCTCACGCTTCAATCCAGACCAACTTTAGTGAAATTTGGTGCCGAAAGCTGGCTTCCCGGAATGGTGGCACTGTCCTTAATTAGAGAAATTGCGCCCGTTATTACGGCCTTAATCTGCGCCGGAAAAATTTCGTCGGGAATTGGAGCCGAATTAGGTTCTATGAAAGTAACGGAGCAAATAGACGCTATGGAAGTTTCGGCTATTAATCCTTATAATTATTTGGTCGTAACGAGAATTTTAGCCTGTACGTTAATGGTTCCGTTATTGGTAATTTTTGCTGATGCCGTTGGAATTGTTGGCGGTTACGCCGGAATAAACATTCACGGCGACGTTAATTTCTATCGCTATTTAACGCAGATTATTCAGTCTTTAGAATTCTCAGATCTAATTCCGGCGACGGTAAAAACTTTCTTCTTTGGCTATTTCATCGGAATGATTGGATGCTATAAAGGATTTAATGCCGCAAACGGAACAGAAAGTGTGGGACGTGCTGCAAACTCAGCCGTAGTTACAGCTTCTTTAAGCATATTTATTATTGATATGGTGGCAGTACAATTAACCGATTTAATTTATTTGAAATGATTAAAGAAGAAAAAAATATCGAACCAAAATCAAAAGATAAAAAAAAGACCCCAATCATTGTGATTAAGGATTTACATAAAACTTTTGGCAAAGATAATACGGTTTTAAAAGGCGTAAGTCTTACCGTAAATAAAGGAGAAGATTTAGTGATTTTAGGGCGTTCCGGTTCAGGCAAATCGGTAACCATAAAATGTATTGTGGGTTTAATTGTACCTGACAAAGGCGAAATAAAAGTTTTTGACGAAGATTTACTTGCTCTTTCTAAAGATGAATTAAACAAAATGAGAGTCAAAATTGGATTCTTATTTCAAAGCGGCGCCTTATACGATTCTATGTCGGTTAGAGAAAATCTTGCTTTTACGCTTCGTGCACACAAACGAGATTTAACCGAAGAAGAAGTAGAAAAAGAAGTTCTGGAAGCACTTGAAAGTGTGGGTTTAGGCGATGCAATCGAAAAAATGCCTGCAGAATTATCAGGCGGGATGAGAAAAAGAATTGGTTTAGCAAGAACCCTGATTTTAAAACCGGAAATCATTTTGTATGATGAACCTACAACGGGTTTAGATACCATTACATCAAGAGAAATCAGCGAATTAATTCTGGATATCAAAAACAAACAAAAAACATCATCAATCATTATTACGCACGATATGGCCTGCGCCAAATTAACTGCCGATAGAATTATGGTGCTTAAAGACGGCGTAATTCACGCCGAAGGAACGTACGAAGAATTAGAAAAAGACGAAGACGAATGGGTACGCTCATTTTTTGAATAAACAGCAAAAATAAATAACTAGAAATCATGGAGAAGCAATCTGGATATACTTGGAAATTAGGAATGTTTGTAACAGTTGGGCTGCTGCTTTTTATAATGGCCATTTATTTCATCGGAAAACAAAAAAATCTGTTTGGCTCAACATTTAACCTAACCTCAAAATTTAAAACGGTAAGCGGTTTAGAAGTTGGAAACAACGTCCGTTTTTCAGGAATTAATATAGGAACCGTTGAAGAAATAAGATTAATAAATGACTCATCGGTTGTAGTATCGATGGTCATAAAAGATGAAGTCCGCGAATTTATAAAAACAGATGCGCGCGCCAGCATTGGTTCTGACGGATTAATGGGCGATAAAGTTTTAACCATTTCTCCGGGAGTAAAATCCCAGAAAATAGTTGAAAATGGCGGAGCAATTGCTTCTGTAAACGGAATAGAGATGGCTGACCTTATGAAAAGTGTTAAGAAAAGCGTTGATAATGTAGGCGTTATATCTGATGAACTTGCGATTTTCAGCCATAGTATGAATAACGGAAACGGAGCATTGGCACGATTAGTCCGCGATGATAAAATGGCAAACAGCGTTTCGAATACGCTTTCAAATTTAGAAACCGGAACAAAAGGTTTCAGCGAAAATATGGAAGCCGCAAAAAGCAATTTCCTTTTTAGAGGTTACTTTAAGAAAAAAGAAAAGGAAAAAGAAAAACAGAAAGAAGAAATAAAAGAGAAAAAAGAAGAACAGCAGGAAAAAGCGGCTAAAGAAAAAGAAGCCAAAGCCAAGGAAGAAAAAGAAAAACAGGAAAAAGCCAAAGAAGAGAAAGAAAAGCAAGACAAGCAAAAAGCTGAAGAAGCCAAGAAAGAGGCTGAAAAGAAATAGTAAAACTCTACGCCATGAAAACTTCGTTTAAAAATATAAGCCTTAAAATACTCAAATGGACGGGAATAGTAATAGCAGGAATCCTGCTGTTACTTTTTTTGGTTCCATTACTATTTCCCGGAAAAGTAGCCTCAGAAGTTAAAAAAATTGCCAACGAACGTTTAGACACAAAACTCGAGTTTTCGAAATCTAAACTTTCGTTTTTTACCCATTTCCCATCGCTTACTGTTTCACTTGATGATATATCGATGACAGGTTCTAAACCTTTTAGCAGTGATACTTTACTTAAAGCAGATCAGGTTGCGTTTGGGATAAATTTAAAAAGACTGATTTTTGACAGTGAAGTTAAAATCAACAAATTATACGTTTCGAATGCTTTGATAAATGTAATGGTCAACGAAAAAGGACAAGCCAATTACAATATTTATGTCGCGCCAGAAGACAGAAAAGACGAAAAAAAAGATCCAAATGCTCCCGAAGAAGGAACAGCAATAAAACTGGAACGAATTGATTTAGAAAACTGTCATGTTAAATACAATGATCGCTCGGCTAAAATTCTGGTCGATGCAAAAGGTTTTAATTATATCGGAAAAGGAAATCTAAGCGAAGATATTTTTGACTTAAATACCGATGCTAAAATTGACACCTTAGATTTCTATTATAACCGAACAGCTTATCTTAGAAAAAAAGCCGTACGCGCTGATTTAATTACCAGAATCAACACACACGCACTTTCATTTATTCTTCAAAAAAATGAATTACAGATTAATAAGCTGCCATTAACCTTTACCGGTTTATTTACCATTTTAAGAGACGGTTATAAAATAAATATTAAAGCCGCTTCAGAAAATACAACTGTAAAAGATTTACTTTCTGTAATGCCACCGGAATATTTAACTTGGCTTGATGAAACCGAAATTTCAGGAAAAAGTGATTTAGTACTTTCTTTTAAAGGAGATTATAACGTTTCGAAAAAACAGAAACCCAATTTAGCTTTTAATCTAAAAGTTAAAGACGGAGCGATTAATTATCAAAACGCGCCCGTTCCGTTGACTGATTTTCAAATGGATTTGAACGCGATTCTGCCTTCTCTTGATACAGAACAATTGCTCGTAAATCTTAGGACTTTGCGTTTTAAAGTAGGCGAAAAAGATTATTTCAACGCCTATTTACATAGTAAAGGGTTAAGCGAAATGAACATCAACGCAAGTGTAAAAGGTGCGCTTGATCTTGCCGTTGTCGATGCTGCAATAGGTTTAAATACTGTGGAATTAAAAGGGCTTTTAAAAACCAACATTCAGGCGAGAGGACTCTTTAGTACTTCAAAAAAATTATTTCCCAAAACAATTGGCGGTATTTCGCTTAGAAACGGCTGGCTGAAAACAGACTCCTATCCTAACCCAATTACTGATATTACTTTTATTGCCAATGTCTTGAACAAAGCCGGAACTTTCCAAGATTTGATCGTTGCCGTTGCGCCTGCATCATTTGTTTTTGAAGGAAATCCAATGTATGTAAACGCCACTTTATCTGATTTTAGTGATTTGGCTTATAATGCAAAAATTAAAGGCGAATTGAATGTTGGCCGAATCTATCAGGTATTTTCTCAAAAAGGCCTTGATGTAACAGGTTACGCAAAAGCTGATTTATCTCTTAAAGGAAAACAAAGTTACGCCACAACAGGACAATATAATAAACTGGATAATCGCGGAACAATCCTGTTGAAAAACATTAAAGCAACATCAGAATTATTTCCGAAATCCTTTTTTATCAAACAGGGAAATTTCCGTTTTCAAAATGAAAAAATGTGGTTTGAAAAATTCTATGCATCATATGGGAAATCTGATTTTGATATTAACGGATATCTTCTCAATACGATTAATTATTTCCTTGAATCTCATGGAACTTTAAGCGGAGACTTCAACCTAAAATCAAAACTGATCAATGTTGATGAATTTATGGCACTGGAAAAAGGTGAAAATAAAGACCGAAAACTCGAAGTAGAATATGCTAAAGAAGACCACCCAAAAATGAGCGGTGTAGTTTTGGTTCCTAAAAATTTAAATGTTTCGCTTACCGCAAATGCTGATAAAGTAGAATATAACGGATTGAACTTAAATAAGCTTACCGGAAAAGTAGGGATTTCCAAAGGCGCTTTATATTTAGAAAATACCACTTTTAATATTATCGATTGTATTGTTGGCATTAATGCCGGATACAAAGATGAGACGCCAACAACAGCTCATTTTGATGCACATTTTAATGCCAAAGATTTCAGCGTTCAGCGTGCATACAAAGAAATTCCAATGTTTCATGATATGGTTACGTCGGCAGAAAAAGCGCAGGGAATTATTTCTGTTGATTATAAAATTAAAGGCGATTTAAACGGAAATATGGGACCTATTTACGAATCACTTGAAGGCGGCGGAACTATTAATCTGCGTGATGTAAAAATTAAAGGTTTAAAATTATTTGAAGGTGTAAGTTCTAAAACAGGACAAGATGGTTTAGGCGATCCCAAAATGGAAGGAATCGAAATCAAATCAAACATTGATAATAATTTAATTCATATTGAGCCTTTTACTTTTAGTGTGGCGAGTTTTAGACCTACCATTAAAGGAACTACCAGTTTTGACGGATTGCTGGATTTACGTATGCGTTTAGGGCTTCCGCCGGGCGGAATAATTGGTTTTCCAATCGTAATAACCGGAACTCATGAAGATCCTAAAATTAAAATTTTCAGTAAAACAGGTCAGAAAATTTACGACGCTGTTTATGATGAGAAGAACAATAAAGTGATTAAAAAAGAAAAAGTCAGCAAAAAGAAAACCTAATTTATAAGGCAATGAAAAAGAAAAAACAAAATGGCGGAAGCACATTTGAAAAATTTGCATCAAAAACGTCTAAAGCTGCCGGAAGCACAACAGCTTTTATAAGTGCTTTTGTTATTGTATTAGCATGGGCAGTTTCGGGACCTATTTTTGATTATTCTGAAACATGGCAGCTGGTTATTAATACCGGAACAACAATCATAACCTTTTTGATGGTTTTTTTAATTCAAAAAGCACAAAACAAAGATTCGCTGGCAATTCAGTTAAAACTAAACGAACTCGTGGCTTCAAATGAACATTCAAGCAATAGTCTGGTTGATATTGAAAATATGACAGAAGAAGAAATGATTATTGTCCAGAAGTTTTATCGCCACCTGGCTGAACTTGCAAAGAAAGACGAAAGCATCCGAACTTCTCATTCGCTGACCGAAGCGCATTCTCAGCATGAGTACAAAGATAAAAACAGAACTAAACATCGTGCTTCACGAAATACGACTAAGAAATGAAATTACGCTCTACAGAAACCTTTTGGCCTCTTATAAGTGCCATGAATACCAGTTATCCTTCCATTGATTCTGATATTAAAACTGAGATTTTGATTGTTGGCGGAGGAATAACAGGGGCTTTAATGGCTTATAAATTAATTACCGCAGGAAAAAAAATAGTATTAGTTGACCGCCGCGACGTAGCAAATGGAAGCACGGCCGCCAGTACCGCTTTGCTTCAATATGAAATTGATGTTCCGTTACACGAACTGATTAAACTACGAGGCGAAAAATGTGCCGTAGACAGTTACAGAAATGGTAAGAAAGCTATTTTTGATTTGCGAAATATAATTGATACCGTAGAAAGTGACTGCGGGTTTGAGTTCAAAAAAAGTATTTATTTTACATCCTATAAAAAAGATATCCCGTTTTTAAAGAACGAGTTTAAAGCCCGAAAACAGCGCGATTTTGATGTAACCTGGCTCAATAAATATGAGCTCGAAAAAATGGGTTTAAACGCCATTGCAGCAATCGAATCTAAAACTGCCGCAGTTATGGATCCGTTTAAACTGGCAAACGATTTATTGTCTTACTGCCATCAAAACGGAATGCAGATTTTTGACAGAACGAATATTACTTCTGTCCAGACTACAAAAGGGAAATGCATTGCCCACACCGAAAATAAATGTACGATAACTGCAGATCATGTTGTGTATTGCAGCGGTTATGAAAGCACTGAAACTATTGAAGAAAAAATCGTTGATTTAAAAAGCACATATGCGCTGGCTTCTGAAATCGTTCCTGAATTACCTACAATTTTAAAAAATGCGGTTATTTGGGATACTTCTTCTCCGTATTATTATTATCGCGCCACCGCAGACAACCGAATTATTATGGGCGGCGGTGATGAAGAATTCAGAGATGCCAGAAAACGTGATAAACTGATTCCCAAAAAAGAAGCTTCTTTAATGCGTCAGTTTAAAAGACGATTCCCGAATGTACAATTCAAATTAGATTATTCCTGGGCGGGAACTTTTGGCGAAACTAAAGATGGCCTTCCCTATTTTGGAAAACCAGACCCGAAAAAAAATATTCATTACGTTTTAGGTTTCGGAGGCAACGGAATCACTTTCAGCGTAATCGGAATGAACTCAATTGTTGATTCTATAAAAAATAAAAAAAATCCGGATTTAGATTTTTATAGGTTTGGACGCTGAAAAAGTTTCTAAGATGCTAAGATGCTGTGTTTTTTCTTAGCATCTAAAAACTTAGAATCTCAGCATCTTAGAAACTTAGCAACTTTCTTAAACTTTAAGTTCCATTTGAATATTACATCTTTTATAAGGTGTTTCCAGACCAAAAACTTTCTCGAAACCTAATTTATAATATAAGTTTATGGCGGGTTTTAAGATCGTGTTGCTTTCCAGATAAATCTTTTTTGCTCCAAGTTCTTTTGCTTTTGCAACAATTGCCTGTCCTAATAACCAGCCGATATTTTTACCTTGTGCTTTTGGTGAAACGGCCATTTTCGCCATTTCAAAATCGTATTCCGGATTGTTCATCTTGATAAGGGCGCAGACTCCTACGGGTTCGTTTTCATATAAAGCCACAAGAATTTTTCCGCCTTTGTTTAAAATATATTCTTCGGGATTATCCAGCGCTTTATAATCGGCTTCTTCCATTTCAAAATACGTTGAAATCCATTCTACATTTAAGGCTCTAAAGGCTTCCTGATATTCCGGTTTGTATTCTACGATTTTGACATCTTTGCTTTCGCGGATTTTTTTCTGATCGCTTACTCTTTTAAACATTGATTTTTGCTCTAATAGAAATTCCCATTCCTCAAGCGCGGCCCAAAGATTATGTTTAGATTCGGCAATTAAACCGTCTATCGCAACATCAATATCTTTTAATTGCTGCTGGATATTTTTCGCTAGCAAAATTCCTTTAGCAGTCAAAACGACATTGTTTTTTCGTTTATCATCTGTTTTCAAACTTTCCTGAACCAATCCCGCAGCTGTCATTTCCTGAATAATCTTGCTAACCGAAGGCTGCGAATGTCCAATTTCATTTGCAATTTCTGTAATCGTTAATTCTCTTTCTTCTGCCAGCGTATAAAACACAGGAAACCACTTCGGAACAAAATCTGCACCGTATAACTCATAAATTTTAGAAGCATCATCTGTTATAATCGCAGTCATTAATCGTAAACGACTTCCTAAAGCCGCTTTACCTACTTTGTTGAAAAATTCCATATTATAATTAATTATATAACCAGTTATGCAAATGTATAAAAAAAATCTTTTTGGCAAAAGATTTTTTTTTAGTTGCTAAGATTCTGAGATGCTAAGATTCTAAGTTTTTTTCTTAGTATTTGAAAACTTATAGTAACTGAACGCTGAGTAAAACATGGAAAACTTCGGAACTAAAAATCTTAGCATCTTAGAAACTTAGAATCTCAGCATCTCAAAAAAAAAAACTAAGATTCTAAGTTTGGAGCCTTTAAGTTAAACTTAAAACCTCAGCGACTCAGAATCTTAGCGTTTTGTATATATATCTTGCTTAATAGCTAACGACATTAATTTTTTTTAAGATGCTAAGCGACTAAGTTTCTTAGTTGCTAAGAAAAAAAACTTAGCACCTTAGTATCTTAGAACCTCAGCAACTTTATTAGGCTGTTACTGCCAACGGATTCAAATTAAACTTATACTCTTTTGGACTGCAGTTAAATTTTTGTTTGAAGATTTTAGAGAAATAACTTCTGCTTGTAAAACCAATGCAGTACACAATTTCAGAAATATTTAAGTCTGATGTTCTTATTAGGATTTCGGCTTTTAGAACTCGCATGTGCGTGATATAATCGTTTACGGTTCTGTTGTGAATCATTTTAAAACCTTCCTGAAGTTTATTTGGCGATAAACCTGATTTTTTACTTAATGATTTAATGGTAAAAGGTTCTTCCGGATTTGCTTTTATAGTTTCTGAAAGTTCTTTTATTTCTTCCATTTCTCTTAAAGTTAAGCAGTTTGCTTCTTTAGAAAATGAATTTAAGTCGTCTGTATGCTGTTGGATTTCCATTGCCAGAATGATTCTTAAAATACCTTCTTTCAATAAATTTCTAACTACTCCGGTTTGTGTTACGGCGTTTAACTGTTCGATTTTTTCACCAATTTTTAAATTGTATGAACCGGCATAAAAGAATTCTCCATTAAGGTTTTCTTCAAAAAATGTTTCCCTAACCATTTGGTTTAAAGAATTTGCCTGAGTTGATTGTGTTCCTACAATTATTAAAGTGAATTTTGTTTTTTTATCTTTTTCAAAAAGCAAAACATTATCCTGGTTTAATTTTGAAGTTACAATCGCTGTTTGAAAAGTTTTTAGTTTATGTTCTTCACCATGAACCCCAAAACTATGCGAAAGATTTCCCTTAGAACAATAAGCAAAATATAATGGTGATGAAATTCCGTTATTAATATTCAGTTTTAAATCAACTGAAAAAGTCATATCAAACTGAACATAAGAAATATTGTCATTAAATGAAGCACCGCTAATAGAGCCTTTTGCAAAATTATTATTTACTTCAAGTGTATATTCATCAACGTCAAAAGTTACTTTTCCGCCGAAGTTTTTATTCAACTCTTCAAATATGTCTTGAATTTTCTCTGTATGTATAGTAACTATTTTCATTTTGTTTCGATTTAAATTCTGTAATTTTAAATGATTCTTAAACCAACATATTCGTTTAAAAAAGCAGATGTTCAAAGTTCGCTCAATCACAAACCAAAAATGTTATATAATTTTCTACAATTGTTTTATAATTACTTATCTATATAAGTTTAACTCAAATAAAATATTTCTTAATTCAATCAATGAAAAGCTACTCCTTCTCTCCTATAAGTTCAAGTGATTCTAAAATTCTGATTTTAGGCACAATGCCCGGAACAAAATCGTTAGAACTCAATCAATATTACGGACACAATCAGAATAATTTCTGGAAGTTTTTGTTTTCTATTTTTAATGAGGATTTTTCGAATGATTATGAAACCAAAAAAGCGCTTTTGCTGAAAAACAAAATTGCGCTTTGGGATGTTTTGCAATATTGCGACCGCGTAGGAAGTTTAGACAGTGCTATAAAAAATGAAATTGCCAATGATTTTGAGACATTCCTGAAACAACATCCCAAAATAAATACGATATTATTTAACGGACAAAAAGCAGCAGCGTTCTTTAAAAAATATGTACACCTAAAAAAAGAATATATCTTAATTACACTTCCGTCCACAAGTCCGGCAAACGCCGGCAAATCATTTCAATCAAAATTAGAGGAATGGAAAGTTATTGAAGAAATTATTTAAAAAACATTAAATATTGGAATAATATAACTTTTGAACTTTAAAATATAACACGAAATTTCTCAACGTGCTATAATTTTACAATTAAGAAATCAAAGCCCCGGTTTAGAAGGATTGATGAAGAAGAGGCTTTTTAAAATTATAGATATTATTAAGACAAACTTTTTACAAGTTTAGATTATAAAGAGAACATTGGTTATGTTAGTTTATTTTTGAGAAAAAAGCTATTCTAAATTATTAGGGTAGCTTTCTTTTTTTTTACATTTAACATAAAATTCCAATTATGAAAATTCAAACTTACTACAATCATATTCGGTTTTACACTCCGCACCATTTTGTGTATTATCCTGTTTTAACGGTATTTCTTGTATTTAGTATTTACTTTGCTTCTACTACAAATGATACTCTTATTTGGTCTTTTATAAGCGTTGTTTTTGTGTTTTTATTTTTCCTTGCTTATATGCTTCGCCAGCATTATGCGCTTATTTTACAAAACCGAATTGTACGCTTAGAACTTCGTTATCGCTACTTTACATTAACGGGTAAAAGACTGGAAGAATTTGAACATAAATTAACGGATGATCAAATATTTGCGTTACGATTTGCTCCAGATGACGAATTTCTTCCGTTACTTGAGGATGCATTAAAAAATAACCTGACAGGTGACGCCATAAAAAAAGCTATCGTGCACTGGCGCGCAGATTATAATAGAGTTTAGGAAGGGATTTTAGATTCTCTCGATTAAACGATTTTTCGTTTCCTGCAAGGTTTTCAAAACCTTGTAGGTTTCTATATCATGTCAATTTACTTGGAACATTTATACCTACAAGGTTTTGAAAACCTTGCAGGAACGTCAATGAATTAAATTATTTTAAAAGCCTTATAACTTATAACTCATAACTTCTTACCTTTCATATAATTAAAAGGAATATAAAACAAAAACAGGCCTAACCAAACTATCGCAACTACAATAAAAAATATAGGCAAAATATTTGGGTGCAAATAATTTGGCTGGTATAAATAACGTTCTAAAGTCTGGAATTTTTCATTCAGGGCTTTTCTGTCAAAGTAATTTTCTATTCCTTCTAAACGTCTTTCCTGATTTTTAGCGTAATAAAAAACTTGAGACGTTAATTTTTGAGGAACAATATGTGTCTCGATATTATATTTTTTAAATAAAGTATCGAGTTTTTGAAACTGTTTTGTCAACGAATCTTGCTTGAATTTATACAACAAATTATATCGTTTTACAGCAGCTTCATATTGCTGCTTTTCAACTGATTTACCATTAACAGGCTTATAAAGCGATTTGTTTTCAATGAAAATACAAATATCTTTATCATATTCAGGACTGACTTCGGTTCCTTTAAATACGATTTCTGTGCTGTCTCCAATAACTGTTTGTTTGATTATCCTGTCTTTTACAATATTTACATCCAGTCCGACAAAATCGAAAATTGAATCTGCTTTTTTAGAAACTTTATTATAAGTTTCGGTTAAGACTTTTAGCGTATCAATACTGTAATAAGTCGTTACTGTACCAAATTGATCATGATAAATCAATTCTTGTTTTTCTTCTTTAATTACGGGATAAGGTTTTGGATATAAGATATTCTCGTAATTAAATAGTTTCTCTGAATAATAGGAGCTTGAATTATATAAAAACGGGTTTAAAACATTCAGTAATTGTTTGTCTTTGTTATAACTTTTCTCTGATAATTCTCCTTTCAGCTTTGCATTTTGTCCAAAACTAAAACTGATAAAAAAGGTTAAACTCACAAACGAAATCAGTAATAAGAAAAAACCAATCTTCAGGATTTTTCCAAAAGAATAATGTTGTCTTGCATGATTCTTCAATAAAAAAATAAGAAAGAAAAGCAAAAATAAACCGCTTATAAAAAAGTGGGAAATCGATACATCATCATAAAACTTAAATCGGTAAAACTCTGAATAAATATCAATTTTCTTAATTCCTTCAAAAGTAAAATAGCCATATAAAAAATAGGATAAATGAATTACTGCTAAAATGATAAAAGACTTAACGAGGTATTGCTTTAAAGCTTTGTTCATATCTTAAGGGTTATACTCAAATATAAGCAATCGCAATGGCAATGACAAGACTCAATCTTAATTTTTGGTCTGTACAAGGTGTTTAAATCTCCTTTATAAATAAGTATTATCTGATAACTATATTTTTACATACCTGAAAATCAAATAAATAAAATTCAAAAAAAATAATTTTAATGATTTTTTTTGTTAACTTTAATGATTGTAATCTCATTAATAAACCTAAAACCTCAATACCATGAAAAAATTAGTTTATTTTTTGATAATTCCTCTCTCCTTTTTTTCGGCAAATGCACAGACAACCGCCGAAATAACAGACGAAAATACTTTAACTACTGTAAAAAATAGTTCAGATGAATTTCAGAATTATGCTGCAGATGATCTTCCGTGGCATGGAAGGCGATTTAAAGCAACCGCTGGTGTATTTTTTCCCGTAAACAATACCGAAGTCGAAGTTAATGGAACAGGCGGAAGAATTGGAACTGATATTGATTTTGAAAAAGATTTAGGTTTTGAAACAAATACGGTTTCCTTTTTTGGCGCTTTTGAATGGCGCGCTTCCCGAAGATCCCGCTTTAATCTGGAGTACTTTTATTTAAAAAGAAATTCGGAAAAAACACTTCAAAAAGAAATTGAATTTCAGGACCATACTTATCCGGTTGACGCAAGAGTTTCTGCTTTTTTAGACAATCAAATGATTCGATTTGCTTATGGATATGCCATAATATCTAAACCAAAATACGAACTTGGTTTATTGATTGGTGCGCACGTAATGCTAGCTGATGTTGGAATAGGACTTGTAGGAAATACGATAGAGGCATCATACAGAGATAATGTTGATTTCACCGCTCCTTTACCTGATGTTGGAATCTGGGGTGAATTTGTACTTGGAAAAAAAGTGGGTTTATATGCGAATATAAATTATTTTGCTCTTAAAATAAATGATATCGACGGCCGAATTATCAGTTATAATTTATCGGTTTTATATAACGTTTATAAAAATTTCAGTCTTACGGCAGGTTATACGGGTTTAAATTTCAGGCTCGACGTAACTAAACCAAGAATTGATGGTTTCTTTAAATGGGGTTATAATGGGCCAACTTTAGCTGCAACGTACAGCTTTGGAAACCATGTTAAGTTTTATAAACATTGAGTTTTTGTTTCAGGTTTTGATCTATGCGGGTAATTTTTTAACGCAAAGAACGCAAAGATTTTTACGCAAAGAGCGCTAAGTTTTTTTAATAAGGTAGGTTTTTATAAAACCAAAGTTCGCAAAGCTTTGTGTTGATATAGCTTTGCGAACTTTGGGCATTCTAAACGCAATCTATATCAAAAAAGCTTAGCGTCCTTTGCGTTAAAAAATTATGCGTTAAAATAAGCAATCCAATCAACACAAAGCTTTGCCAACTTTGGGCATTCTAAACACAATCTACATCAAAAAACCTTTGCGCACTTTGCGTTAAAAATTATGCGTTAAACAAACAAATCCAATCAACACAAAGCTTTGCGAACTTTACGCATTGTAAATGCTATCTATATCAAAAAAACTTAGCGTCCTTTGCGTAAAAATCTTTGCGCACTTTGCGTTAAAAAATTATGCATTTAAAAAAAAACCGCAATACATTTAAATGAACTTATATAACTTATATGGTTTAAAAAAAACAAACCCGACATCTTTTGCAAGATATCGGGTTCATCCACTCAAACTTAACTCAAAATAATCTAAACTTTCTTATTTCTCGATTGGAGTGAATTTTATAGCTGTTCCTCCGCCAGCTGCCAATTTGATATTTAAAACGGTTTGGTTATTTACCTTTTGTTTTGAAATTTTAACCGGATAAGGATTTGTTTTATAGTTTGCTCCTGCTCCATCGGCATAAATTTCTGCTTCGTATTCTTTTCCTTTGTCTAAGAAAGATAATGTTACTTTAAGATCTCTGGCATCTTTGTTTGTAATAGAACCTAAATACCAGTTTTTCTCGTCCCAGTCTTTACGAACAATTGTGGTGTATTCTCCAATTTTAGAATCTAAAACTTTTGTATCCGACCATGTACACGGAACATCTTTTATAAACTGAAATTCTGGTTTATCAACATAATTCTCCGGTAAATCTGAAGCCATTTGCAGCGGACTGAAAATAATCACATACAATGCCAGTTGATTTGCCAAAGTTGTTTGCACTCTTGCGCCTGAAGGAGTTTTATAATCAAAATTGAAATTCCCCGGTGTGTAATCAAACGGACCAGAAAGCATTCTTGTAAACGGCAATGTTGTTAAATGCTGAGGCGTATTTCCGCCGTCTACAGACCAAGCGTTATATTCCTGACCTCTTCCACCCTCTTGTGACATAAAGTTTGGATACGTACGCTGAATTCCGGTTCCTTTTATCGGTTCGTGATTGTCAATCATTATGTGATATTTGGCTGCTGTTTCGATTACTTTTCTGTAATGACGAGATGCGTACTGGCTGTCGTGCCATTCTTTTTTATCCAAATATTTATTTACATAACCCGTTTTAACTGAGTTCACACCCATTTTTTGATACAATTTAAAGGCATCTTCAAGCTGGCCTTCATAATGTTTAGAAGCACCAGCTGTTTCATGATGACCTATTAATCGAACATTTTTTATGGCAGCATATTTTGTAATTTCTTCCAGATTAAAATCCGGATACGCTTTTACAAAACTAAAGGCGCTGCCATCGGCAGTCCAGTCGCCGTCCCAGCCCTCGTTCCAGCCTTCTACCAGAACGCCGTCAAAATTGTTTTTCGCAGCAAAATCAATGTATTCTTTTGTATTTTTTGTTGTAGCACCGTGTTTTGGTCCTTGTCCCCAAGTGAATTTCTCCAAATGCATTCCCCACCAAATTCCAATGTATTTAGAAGGCGTAATCCACGAAAGATCTTCAATTTTTGAAGGTTCGTTCAAATTCAGCATAATAGTCGAAGTCGCAACATCTCCCGGAGTTTCACCCACAACAACCGTTCTCCAAGGTGTTTTAAAAGGTGTTTCAGCATACACTTTTACACCATCTGCCCAAGGCACTAAATCACTTTTGTATTGTTTATCACTTGTTTTTAAAAGTGTCATCGAAGCAAAATCAGTTAAGTTGGCTTCGTGAATCGCCACATATAAATTCTCTTTTGTTTCAAAAGTTGCCGGAGTATTTATTGTATCTGTTTTACTGATAGCAGTTTTACGGTATTCACTTTCATAATAACTGTTTTCGCGGTGCACCGGAATCCACCAAACATCATTATTTGATTTAAAGGTAAATTGTGTGATTTCGTTTGAAATTTTCACTTTTCCTAAATTAGGCTGTTTTGGAAATTCATATCTAAATCCTACACCATCATCAAATACTCTGAAAATAATATCAACTAAGCGCTCTTCTCCTTTTGATTCTTTTAAGTGAACAATCAATTCGTTATGGTGATCGCGAACTTTTTTGAATTCTCCCCAAGGCTGTTCCCATGTTTGATCGACAGATTTTTCTTCAGTCGAAACCACTTCAAAACCTTCAGTCATTTTTTGAATTCCCTGAAATTCAAATCCCATTAACGAAGGTTCTATAACTGATTTTCCGTTTGAAGTAAAACTGTATTGAGGCTGACCTGAAACAGTTAATTCAAAAACTAATTCGGTCACTTTTCCCGGCGAATTAATTTTGTATGTTTTTTTAGTACCAGCACTGCAGGCGTAAATTAATATTGACGCTAAAGCAATTATACAGTATCTATATCTTATGTTTTTCATTATTTAATTGTATTAATTACAACTCTTATTTTATTTCGTTTATTAACTGTTTTGCTTTTGCGGGCTGCATGGAAACAAAAAAATTAAAAGCCTGATCCAGTTTATTCTGAGCATCTGCATTGCCTTTCTTTTCTACTCGCAGGTTGTACATTTTGCTTATATCCGGAAATACAGATTCGGTATTTTTAACTCCGGCAAATGCTTTTACTTTTTCGATGTACGAGTAACCAAATTCAACTGTTGGTTCAAACATGGTTCCTTCTCCAAAGTCATTCCACGTAATTAACTGCAGGTAATTTAAATTGGCATTTTTAGCCATAGAAAGTGTTTCGTCTAGCGTTGCGCCATTGTTATGTTCAATTGTCCATCCAATTGCTACACCGCCTCCGCCATCGGCATAAAAATCTTTAAAACCAGGATAAGCACTTCCAATTGCTACAGAAAGTTTTGGTTTTGTATTGGTATAAAAATTTGTTAGATATGTACTGTTTTTATAAACCCACGCATATTCTCCAGATGCATTTGCTCCGGCTTCTACAGATTGATCCCAAAGGGTTAAAAAAGTTGGTTTTGTCGTTATGCTATTGAAAACGTTTGTCCATTCGGCAGGCGTTTGCAATACAATTGGCCCAAAATTTAATAACAATGGTTTTCCGTTTACTTTGATGTAGTTTGCATCATCAAAATAATTTTTCTCCATATAAGCTAAATCTGTTTTTGCTGCACTGGTTACAGAAATTGCTTTTCCGGCATTGACAACGTTTGTTGTAACTCTGTCTTCATAAACAATGGCATATTCCAAGCCCACTTTATCGAGCATGGCAATAAGCTGTTCTGTGTTTTCTTTTACCATTCTGTAATCATTGACATCGTAAGTTCCGTACCAGTCGATCAAAACACCATCAATTCCTGAATATTTCATCAATAATAAATGATTTTCAATCACATTTTTATCTCCCGAATGATATGGACCAATAAGAGGATAATAGTAAGAGGCAATTTCCCTGCGGTTGTTTGCGCCTATAGTATTCGGATTTTTGTTTGCCATTGTCCAGTGGTATCCCCATTTTTTATCGGCACTGCTTTCATTGGTTTCAAACCATGGCATATAGTGCACATAAATTTTGGTGCTGTTTGTTTTTTCAACTGCAACGGGTTTAAGCACTTCTGGTTTTACTGGTTCTTCGGGGCTTTTGTCATCGCTGCTGCATCCGGAAACGATTACAATGTTCAGTATCCCAAAAAACAATAATGTGATATATCTTTTCATATTGATTTAATTTTTATTTTTTGCCACAGATTAAAAGGATTAAAATGATTAAAATGATTTTTTTTTATTGTATTTTATTTGCTCACTATCTGATTAAATTTCAAGCAGATTTTAATAGATTTAAGCAGATTGTGCAGATTTATTATACTTTAAAATTAGATCTGCTTTAATCTGCAAAATCTGCGTGAAACATTTTTTTAAATCTTTTTAATCCTTTTAATCTGTGGCAAAAATTATTTTTATAAACATGTCAGCCTTCCACGACTAACCAACATGGAAGACTGACATTTTTGAACCTAATTCAAAGGATACCCAGGATTTTGTTTCAGGTTTTTGTTTGTTGTTAAAACGGTACTTGGAATAGGGAAGATTGCTTTGTAAGCTTCTGTTGTTCCTTTTTCCCACCATGGCAGGAAGAAAGTTCCAAAACGAATGTTGTCTGTTCTTCTTCTTCCTTCAAAAGTAAATTCCTTAAGCAATTCTTTATCTATAAAGTTAAGATCGATTGTTGCCGGCATTTCTTCTCCTGCACGTGCTGTAACTTGTTGTACAAATGGTTTTGCTAAATCTGCAGATCCTAAACGAACGTAACATTCTGCCTGCATCATTAAAATTTCGGCATAACGAATTACTACTAAATCGTGATCACGTTCCCAAGTTTCTCCGGCTTTCATTTCGTATTTTCCTAAACGAACACCTTCATTTTCTTTTGCATCGGCAACACTTGTAACTGTTTCTGTATAGGTTAATGGTTCTCCATTATCCATTGTAATTACAGTTCCTGTTGCTAAGTTGATTTGATCTCCGGCAACCATACATTTTTTTCTTTTGTCTGTATCGGCAAATTCAGAATAAACTCCCGGCTGCGCGCACATTCCGTTTGCACTCCAAGGATAATCCCCTACTGGAGAAATTGTCAATTTATGAAGGTAATGACAAGACATTGAACTCATGTAATTTCCAACTGTTCCTGCTTTTGAATCGTAAGGAATTGCGAAAATAATTTCAGGAGATTTCTCGTTTTGAGTTGCAAAATTGGCAAAGAAATCAGGAGCTAATGTGTAACCTGAAATTTTCTGGCACATGTCGATACAATCCTGCCAGCGCTCTGTTCCTATAAAAGCTTTTGAGTTCAAATATAATCTTGCTAAAAGAGCATAAGCCACATTTTTTGTCATTTTTGAATACACTACATTTCCAGTTAAATGCGGAATGGCGTCTGTTAATTCTTTTTCAACAAAATCGTAAACTTGTTTTCTTGTAGAATTTGTTGGAAGTGCTGTATCTGCAAAATCTACAACAATTGGCACATTTCCGAATAAGTCTAAAAGATTGTAATAGTAATACGCTCTTAACGCTTTTAATTCAGCATAAATTGGTGCTTTTGCATTAGCTGTCAATGACGATTTATCGATTTGATAAATGATGGAATTGATTTTTGCAATTCCGGTATAGTTGTAACGCCAAGCCGAAAGAATCATACGGTTGTCTGCTTTCCAGGTATGTTTTTGTGCATCCTGATATTGTCCGCCATCGTACCAGTTTGTTCCTCTGGTAGGAATTGTAGCTTCATCAGAAACCGTTTCGTTCAAAAAGAATACGTATTCGCAGGTTGGGTAATTGTTTGAAATTCCATCTGCAAAACCTCTTAACGAAGAATACGCCCCGCCCACTAATGCATCAATTTCTTTTGGAGTATTTCCAAAATTTCCATCTTCTACTCTATCATATAATTGTTCATCCAGATCGGTACATGATGATATCGTAAAAAGCATGCTTACTAATATTGCTGCTGTTATTTTGATTTTCATTTTTTATATTTTTGAGTTAATCGCTTAGTTATTCAGCGTGAAATTTAATCCTACAGAAATTGTAGTCGGTCTTGGATAATTGTTGTACTTATCGATACCAGGCGCTGCTAATCCTGTTTGGTCAACACCATCCTGTGCATTTAAACCAATCTCCGGATCTACTCCTTTGTATTTTGTAAATACAGCAAGGTTTTCTCCCATGATGTACATTCTCAATTTTGAATTTTTGAAGCCTAATGGCATTGTGTATCCAACAGAAAGTGTTTGTAATCTAAAGAAAGAAGCATCTTCGATCCAGTAATCTGAATATTTAGGAGAAGAAGTGATTCCGCTTCCTAAGAAATCATCCGGTACATTGTAAGATGGTAATCTTGTTGGATCGTTCAACATCATGTTTGTAGCATTCAACGCTTTTTGTCCAAACATTCCGTAACCTGTAATACCAAGATCAAAATTTCCGTAAGTAAAATTCATTCCGATACCCATAGTCAAATCTGGCTGAATATTTCCTAAATCTGTTTTGTCAGCGTCAACTAAAGCACTTTCTGCCACAACATTTCCTGCTGCATTGTAGTACTGAATTTTTCCGTTTTCATCAAGACCAGCATTTCTGAATCCCCAGAAAGTTCCCACCGGATATCCTTCTGCAATAACCTGAGAATATTGACCAGACATACCTGCTAAACCGTGTAATGAACCGCTGTAAATAACATCTGTTTTATAGGTTGGGTTTGATAATTTTTCGATTTTTTGGATGTTGTGTCCAAGTGTTAAATTAGCATTCCAAGTGAATTTATCTCCTCTTACGATATCAGCATTCAAAGTAAGTTCAACTCCTTTGTTAGACATTTCACCCACGTTTGCTAACATTGTTCCTACTAAATATGGAGGCTGAGGAACTTCATAAGTATACAATAAATCGTCTGTGTTTTTTTGGTACCATTCAAATGAACCTGTGATTCTGTCAAAAAGACCAAAATCAATACCCACGTTGATTTGTCTTGTAGATTCCCATTTCAAATCAGGATTTGGGTTTTGTTTTGGAGAATAAGCTAAACTCCAGGTTCCTGTAACCGGATCGTAGTAACTATCGTTTCCAACACCTAAAATAGAAAGTGATTTGTATTCACCAATTCCGTCCTGATTACCTGTAACTCCATAACCAACTCTTAATTTTAAAGATCCTAACCAGTCTTTTGTACCGCTCATAAAATCTTCGTTAGAAATTTTCCACGCTGCAGATGCAGATGGGAAAGTTCCCCATTTATTGTTTTCTCCAAAACGGCTTGAACCATCACGTCTTACAGTTGCAGTAAGCAAATATTTTCCGTCATAGTTGTAGTTTGCACGAGCGTAGAAAGAAACTAAATTTGATTTTCCTTTATAAGAATAAACATCTCCTAAACGATAGTTGTAACCTGCTCCTAAGTTATTGTAGCCAAAAGCATCACTCACGAAACCGCTTCTTTGTGCTCCAAAACCTTGGTAAATATTTTCTAAATAAGAATAACCTGCCAATGCACTAACGCTATGTTTTCCAAATACTTTAGAATAATTCACATAAAGTTCGCCTTGTGCATTTGTATATTCTGCGTAAGTTCTTTGCGCGTAACCAGCTTCAGTTCTTCCTTCCATAATAGCGTAAGTTGGTTTGTAAGTTCCACCCGCTACTGCATTGTGCTCTAACGAAATATTAGCAACTGCCTGAAAATCGTTTAAGAATTTAACTTCTGTTTTAAAGTATCCTAAAAGTCTGTGTCTTTCATTATCAACTGTTCTGTTAGTTAAAATCTCAACAGGGTTTTCGTAGATATTTCCTCCTACAGATGTAAAGTTTCCATTTGCATCATAAACCGGAATTGTTGGGTTTAAGTTGTAAGCGCGCTCAAAAATTCTGTAATCAATTGGATGCCATTTATCAATATTAGCAAATAAACCCATATCAAATTTTACATCTTTATTGTCTCCAAGATATTGGTAAGCATTAACGTTTCCGCTGATTCTTTCTAAACCAGATTTTTTAATAACACCTTCGTTGTTTAAGTAAGCGATTGAAGCTCTAAAACCACTGTCAACTTTTCCAGAATTAATACTTAAAGTATGAGATTGTGAAATAGCTGTCTGCTCGATTGCTTTTTGCCAGTTTGTATTTCCACCGTAATCAACAGCATCCATGTTTCCGGTTTGACGAACATAACCTCTCCATTGGTTTGCAGATAAAAGGTCTAAATTATCAGCAACATAACCTACGCTTGATAAACCGCTGTATACTACAGAAACTCCTTTTGTTCCGGATTTTGTTGTAATAATGATAACTCCGTTTGCTCCTCTTGAACCATAAATGGCTGTCGCCGAAGCATCTTTAAGAACGTCAATCGATTTAATATCTGCAGGCTGAACCACGTTGATATCAACACCAGCAATTCCGTCAACTACAATAAGCGGACTGTTGCTTGCTGTTAATGAAGTTCCTCCACGTAAACGAAGTGTTGCACCCGCAGCAGGATCTCCCGAAGGACGAATGATATTTAATCCGGCAACTTTTCCTTGCAAAACTTGTTCTGTAGAAGAAATTGTTCCTTTTACTAAATTATCTGCCGTTACCGTTGAAATAGCTCCGGTTAAATCAGATTTCTTTTGTGTTCCGTATCCAACAGATACCACCTGAACTTCTGCTAATTGATAACCGTCGTTTTGTAAACGAACTTCTAATTTTGAAGAAGCTGCTGTTATCTGCACTTTTTGAGTAGTTGAACCGATGAAAGAAACTTCGATCGAACCTCCTACGGCTACCTCTAAGCTAAATTTTCCGTCAAAATCTGTTGTTGTTGCATTTCTTGTTCCGGTTTCGATAATCGAAGCTCCCGGCAACACAGTGCCTGTATTGTCATAAACGGTACCCGTTACCAGCTTTTTTCCCTGAGCAAACATTCCTGCCGAAAGAAAAAGCATGAAAATCATGAATACCAGCGATTTAGTAGTCCACATTTGATGCAGGACTATTCTTTTATTTTTACTATTCATATGTAGTTATTTATTGTTTTTCTATCAGTCATATGTAATTCGCATATCCATTATTTGTTCAACGACTAATTTTAGGATTATGCTCATTTCATTAGAATGATGTTTTAATTTGATAGTGAATTATTTGTCTAAGGTTTTAAGCGGAATCGTCGTATCTGAAATCGTTTTGTCTTTGTTGTCTTTAACTAAAACATGAATTTCACTTAAAACAGGAGAATCCTTAAGTTCTGAAACCAAATTGACAAATCCTTTTATCTCTGCAGTTCCACCGCTAAACTCACCAGAAATTGTTTTTGCACCAGCCGTAATCGTGTAAAGCAATTTGTTTACTCCCGGCTCATTGTTTTTTCTGTAGATTCCTAAGAAATCTTTCTGGCTGATTTGTAAAGGGAAAAATCCAAATATTGGTGCCGGCGGCGGCTCATAAGCTCCTGCATATAAAACCTGATCCGGAATTGTTCCTGCCCAGTCATCTTTTACCATAAGGAAAACTAAATTTTCCATCACGTAACCGTCAGGTGCATTGTAGTATGTTTTTGGAACTAAATCCATTTTGTAGAATCCATTTCCTAAATCTTTTAGTTTGGTTTTTTCAACAATGTCCGGTAACCATGATTGGTATTCTTGTTTAATATCCCAGTTGTTCAATCCGCTGTGAATGTGAACGCTTGTTGCGCCCGCAAATCCAGGAGCTAAATTGGCATTAAATAAAATACTTACTCCTTTATCTAAAGTTGGTTTTGTTGGATAAGCTCTGATCAGCTCATTCGCAGTGTAAAAAGAAGAGAAATCAGTATATGGCATATTTGCCACGTCACTTTGTTTCGATCCCGTTTTGTCTTTTAAACGAAACCAGAATCCTGCGCTTGCTGCAATTTCAGCCGGTGTTTTAGAAAAATAAACTGTTGGAGTTAAAGTAAAACTCCACACTTTATTTCCTTCATAATGCAGTTTTGCGAAATCAGATGAATTCTCCCAATTTCCCGCATCTGGTTCAGATGGTGACCAAATCCAGATGTATAAATCCTGATTTTCTGCAAACGTAGTTCCAGAAAGATCAAAGTACCATGTAACTTGCTCATCATATTTGTAAACAACCGGAAATGATGACATAGGTCCCACAGCTCCCGCGTTTTCTTGTGCCTTTGTAAATGTTGGAGCCATCAAAAGGGCAAGTAAAATTGTATATAGAAATTTTTTCATATTACTTTTAATTAATAGCATTTAATTTAAATACATAAGTCACAAACGGAGTTCCTCCTGAAGAATGCACTAACTGAAATTCCATTTCGTCATTGTTCCCAGGAACAGATGTTACTCTAAGTTCGTCTGTTTTTTGAGTTTTAGCAGCATCGCTGTACAAGTAGATTCTTACTGCGCTTGCATTGGTCTGTTGAAAATCTGAGCTTAATTCCCAATAGCCTTTTGGAGCAAATAAAGGAGGAACATTGCCCGTCACTTCATAACTTGTAGGTTTGTTTTTTTCGTCTACGCTAAAATTGATTTTAAAATCTTCGTAGTTAAAAAAAGTACTCAAGTTTTCCTCGCTTGGTTCGATCTTATTTGCCTTAGCAAATTCGTCAACCATTTTTAGATTTGTTAATCCCCAATTTCCGTTTACTTTTTCATAAATCGTAATTGGATCAACGTAGCTTCCGTCTTCTGTATTATCGCAGCTAATGGCAAAAAAACAAATAAACAGAGCTAACCAGTAATAACTTTTACTTCTCATAAATTTTGGTTTTTGTTAGTTTTTCATCCTTAAAAAGGACAGTACGAAGCTAGATGTTAAATAAATCTAAAAAAAAATATCTGTAAAAAATCAAGATATAATTCAAACGTTTTCGTAATTAATTAATTGATTTACAGTGTTTTAAAGTTTTACTAAAAACATAAAAATCAAGGTCTTGTATAGACGCAAAGTACCTGTAGAATAATGGTAAATATGACAATATGGAAATTTTATGTGAATATTTTTTCACTATACATATATATAACCGCTTTTTATTGTATAATTGCAAATTATTAGAGTACTTTTAACATTTTAAAGCCTTTTAGACACTCACACTAAGGCATTTCGAAAAAAAATCTTAAATCGGTACTCTCCTATTTCTAAAACTGTTAATCATCAGTTTTTAATTAATTTTGCTTTTAAACGAATTAACTCAACCATAAATTACCTTACCTTAAAACCACAACCAAACCATGCAAAAAATATTTGTAATGTATTTTTTCATTGCGGGTTTTTCTCTTACTGCGAAAGAGACAAATCCAATTCTTGAAGAATTAGACAATGTACTGCTAAAAAAAGAAGTTTACTTAAAACAGAAATATCGCAAAATTGAAACTTTAAAAAAGAATGTTTCAAAATTTACTGTCAGTCAAAATAATGAGCAATTGTATCATACTTATATGTCATTGTTTGAAGAATACAAATCATTCAAATATGACTCTGCTTATTATTATTTAGAAGAAGCTAAAATCAAAGCCATTGTTTTAAAAGATCCTAAATATTTGGCTAAAAGCCGAATTAAGGAAGGTTTTGTACTTCTTTCTTCTGGATTATTTAAAGAAGCTATCGATACGCTGAATGTTATTGACGACCAAAAACTCGATCAGAAAAACAAATTTGAATATTATAATATTAAAGCCCGTGCTTATTATGATTTAGCCGATTATAACCGTGATCAGCGTTTTAATATTCATTATGTACAGCAGGGAAATCATTTTCTTAAAAAGGCTTTAGAATTAATTGGAACTAATTCTAATGAATATTGGGCCGCCGAAAGTTTAAAGCGTTTAAAACAGCAAGACTGGCGCGGCGCCGAATTTGCTTTCAGCTACTGGATTAATAATTACGATTTACCACCTGATTATTACGGAATTGCCACTTCGAGTCTCGGTTATATTTATTCGGAACGAGGATATACTAAAAAAGCAATTTATTATCTCGCACTCGCCGCTATTGCCGATGTTAAAAATGCGACGAAAGAAACTGTCGCACTTAGAAATCTGGCCAATGAACTCTTTAAAATGGGTTATCTGGACAAAGCCAACGAATATATTAATATTGCGATGGATGACGCAACTTTTTACAACGCCAGACACCGCAAAATTGAAATATCATCGATATTGCCTATTATCGAAAAAGCGCAGTTAAACAACGTAAAAGATAAAAATGATAAACTGGAAAAGATCATTATTCTTTTGACGATCCTGACGCTGATTATCATTTTGTTTTCGATTATTATTTTCAAACAATTAAAAGAGAAAAACAAAGCGAGAAAAATAATGGCTTCGTCATACGCGCAGCTTCAGGAAATGAACATAAGTTTGAGCGAAGCAAATGCGATTAAAGAGGAGTATATTACGTATTTTATTAAAGCAACTTCGGCTTTCATTAATAAGATTGATCATATCCAGAAAAGTACGCTTCATAAAATTATTACCAAAAAAACAGATGAAGTTATTGCGAGCTTAAAAAGATATAATGTAAAGGAAGAAAGAGAAAATTTGTTCCATCAGTTTGATGAAATTTTCCTGAAATTGTTCCCAACTTTTGTGACTGATTTCAATCATTTGTTTCCGAATGATCATAAATGTATTGTAAAGAAAGGGGAACTTTTAAATACGGAACTTCGCATTTTTGCTTTGTACCGATTAGGGATTCAAGATAGTAGTCAAATGGCTGAATTTCTGGAACTTTCTGTAGCTACCATTTATACGTACAAAACTAGAATTAAAAGTAAATCAGACTTTAAAGATACTTTTGAAGAAAAAATAATGGCTATTAAGACGATTTAATTTTTTTGCCACAGATTTCACAGATTAGCACAGATTAAAAAATCATTTGAATCCTTTTAATCTGTGACAAAAAATGTAGCATTCCTGCAAGGTTTCCAAAACCTTGTAGGTATAATTTATCAAGTTCTGGAATCGATATAGAAACCTACAAGGTTTTGGAAACCTTGCAGGAAATAAAACCGCCACGATTCACGAAATTGTATTTAAATAATTCGTGAATTCGTGGCGATTATATATTCATTCTTTTTACTCTGCAGCTTCTAACTGCAATATCATATTTTGATAGTATTTACTCAACGAAAATAATTGCTCAGCAAAAATCATAACGGCCAGCGGAACGAAGAAAAATATGGTTAGATCCCTTTCGTATAAAAAATACGTCGTTATCATAAAAATACGGGTATATTCGAGATAATAAATCCATTTACGCTGTTCTAAAATAGCGCCGCAGTTTATTAAAGTGATAATGATAATCGACAATACAAAAATCTTATCGTACGCCTGTAAATGATCAAAATAATACGTAAAAACGGTTAGCAATAAAGTAGAGATTCCTAATTGAATATAAAGGTAATTTCTAAATCGAAGTCTTTGATGCGGATTGCTTTTATCCTGCAAAAAACGTTTTTCTAAAGTAGGACGAATATCCTGATCCATATGCGCCGGGCTTCCAAAAACGGCTTTCCATCTTGCTTTGAATCCTTTTGAACGTCTCCATAATTCATATATTTCAAAATAATAATGAAAATGCTGCCAAAGAAAACTATAGCTTTTTAAGGGGTGCGTTAATCCGTATTTTGGTTTTTCTTCTTCTTCCTGGAAAGTTCCAAATAGACGATCCCAAAACGTAAACATATCGCCATAATTTTTATCGAGGTATTTTTCGTCAGATGCGTGATGAACACCGTGAACAGAAGGCGTTACAAAAATATATTCGAGCCATTTTATTTTTCCTACGAGCTGTGTGTGCGTAAAGAAAGAATACGCTCCGTGAACAATAAGCATTGTAATTACCATTGTGGGATGAAACCCAACAAAAGGAAGAATACACCAAAATCCCGTTCGTACAATGGCCTGAAAAGTGGTAATTCTGGCTGCGGCCGTAAAATTAAATTCTTCACTATGATGATGTACAATGTGTGCTGCCCAGAAAAAATTGACTTCATGTCCTAATCTGTGATACCAATACCACACAAAATCTGTGGCGAGAATTAAGGCAATCCAGACTAAAAAATTACTCGGAATTTCAAAAATCCTATAATCATCATAAATCAAATAGTACAATTGGTAAAAGCTTGCGGCAACAAACAAATTAATCAATCGTTCTGCAATTCCAATACTAATATTAGAAACAGAACTTTCATAATTAAAAATTTCAGGTCTCTTTTTTCGTTGTGCCAGCTTATATTCAAGGAATAAAAACAGAAAGAAAGCAGGCATTGCAAAGGCTAGAAAATTAATGTTTTTCATTTTTAAAAATTACTTTTTATCGATTTTAAGAAACTAAACTACAATTAATTAAACTAAACAGCTATTTTCATCAACCAATATCAGATACAAATATATTGATATTAAACGATGAAAATAGTCTTAAATTTCTCTTAGAAAAATCTAGTTCTGATTGTATTTATCGGCTTCCAGAGTCACTTCTTTAACAGATTGTGTATCTGCCACTTTTTTCAAAGCAATAATGTAAGCAGCAATTCGCGGCGTTACACTATGTTTAGCAGCAACCCTAAATACAGTTTCAAAACCTTTTTCTAATATATCTTCTAAACGTTTATTAATTTGATGAATTCTCCAGGATTCTAACAATGAATTTTGAAGCCATTCAAAATAAGAAACGGTTACACCTCCGGCATTTGCTAAAATATCCGGAACTACTAAAACATTATTCTCGTGTAAAATTTTATCAGCATCAGAAGAAACAGGTCCATTTGCAGCTTCAATAATTATTTTGGCACGAATATCTTTGGCATTCTTTTGTGTAATAACATCTTCTTTAGCTGCCGGAATCAAAACATCAACATCTAAAAGCAATAAATCCTCATGTTTGATTGCAACTGAATTTGGATAACCTTTAATAGTTTTATTATTTAGATTATAATACAAAATCAACTCAGGAATATTGATTCCATCCGGATTGAAAAACGCTTCAGAAACATCACTTACAGCAACTATCTTAACTCCTTTTTCATATAAAAACAAAGCCGAATGTAAACCAACATTTCCAAATCCCTGAATAGCGGCAGTTGATCTTGCCGGTCTTATTTTTAATTTTTCAAGCGCAAGTAAAGTAATAATGCTCACTCCTCTTCCGGTTGCCTCTACTCTTCCTAGTGAACCTCCTGAATGTAAATGTTTTCCCGTTACAACGGCATGAATTGTTTTGCCGTGAACTAATGAAAATTCATCCATTAACCAGCCCATTTCGTCCGGGCCTGTTCCCATATCCGGTGCCGGAACATCTTTTTCAGGGCCAAAAATATCTGCCAAAGCTTTTGTATACGCTCTTGTTATTCTTTCTAATTCTGTTTTAGAAAGTGTTCTTGGATCACAAATAATACCGCCTTTTGCCCCTCCAAACGGAATTCCGGTTACAGCAGATTTCCAGGTCATCCAGGCGGCAAGTGCTTTTACTTCATCAAGATTAACAGCATTGTCATAACGAATTCCGCCTTTTGACGGACCTAAAGCTGTATTGTGAATGACACGGTATCCTTCAAAATTTTGTTCGGTTCCATTATCTAATGTTATAGAAAAATTGACCACAATTTGTTTTTCCGGACGCTGCAGCTTTTGTCTTAATGATTCATCTAATTTAAGAATATCGGCTGCTATATTAAACCTGTCAATCATAGATTGAAAGGGGTTCTGTTTTATAATTTCTGCACTCATAGTATTTATTTTTAATTTTTTGGTTTATCGATTTGGGCTTAATAAAATGTTTCTTCTGAATAAAATCAGCAACAACACATGCAACACGGAATTTTCATCTGGCAGCAATGCATCATACTATTTATGTTTCTATTCGATCTCATTTTATTTTTATTTAATAGTTCCTAAAAAAAGCCTTTCATGGTGCATGAAAGGCTAAAAAAAAAATAACTAACAAGTACTTTCTCTATTAACGCCATTTCATCGCATAGGTCGACATGCAGCACATCGTCAAACTGCACATAAACGGGATGATATTTAGACTATAGTTTTTCATTGTCATTGCAAATCTATAAAATATATTTATAAACTCTATAGAATTAGTCGGGTTTATTTCAGAAAAGTATAAATTTAACATTAAATCCCTTGTAAATTAATGATTTAAGAAATTAAAAAAAGTACTAAAATTGTGATTTTACGATGAAAACAATGGCAATTAAGGCTAAAACAAGTCCTAAAATATTGATTTTAGATAGTTTTTCTTTGAAGAAAAGCATTCCAACAAGGCTTCCCAAAACGATCACGCCCATGTTCATTCCGGCAAAAACAGTTGAAGGATTTTCGGCGAAAGCCTTATGCGCTTTTAAATAAAACAATATATTTCCGAAGTTGAAGATTCCGACCAAACCTCCAAAAAGAATGTTTTTATAATTGAGTTTTACTCTTTTTACGGCAACATCATAAACGACAACGAGTAAAGAAACAGCCAATGAAATATCAAAAACGATAAACAATGAAGTTGTGTAAGGCAAAGCGGTAAAAAGTGCAATTTGCTTAAAAAGGATATCGATAATCCCGAAACCTATAAATACAGCTGCCGGATAAATCCATTTGTTTTGATCGTTTCCTGATTGTTTTTTTAAGATGAATAACAGCGCTATAAATCCAATTATTAGTCCAATAACTTTATACGAATTGAATTCTTCTTTAAAAATAAGCCACGCTGCAATTATCGGAATAAAGAGCGATAAACGCTGTGCAGCATCAGTTTTTGCAATTCCCATATGTTTTATGGAAGTGAATAAAAACAAAAAAACAATTGGCAGTAAAACGCCAACGGCTGCGTAAATATTCCACGGAGCATCTGCATGAACTACATTTAAATCCGGGCTAAAAGTAAAATAGCAAAGCGATATTGCCATTATATAATTGAACGCAATAATCTGAATGGGATTTGCATTGTATTTACGGGTTATTTTGAAGATAACACCAACCGTTACACTGCATAAAATGCTTAAAACAAGAAACAACATAGGATTAAATTTTGAATACAAAAATAACGTTTATCTCCTTATAATGAATGTTCCTAAAAAAACATATTAGTCACTTTTTAACCATCCTGTAATACTCATTCTGGTATTTTGTGTAACTAAAACTTCGTGAACCAGTTCATTACTTTTAAAGAAAACGGTTTTACCCTGAATGGGTGATATTTTCTGTTCGCTGTTGTTTTGGTGAATCATTAATTCTCCGCCATCACTTTCTTTCCAATTACTATTCAAATAACTGATCATTGAATATTTACGACTTGAATTATTTTTGAATTGATCTAAGTGTTTGAGATAAAAATCGCCTTTTTCGTATAACGAATAATGAAATTCATAACCCGTAATTCCGGTAAAGCAACTTTCGTTTAAGTAGAGTACAAACGCATCAATTTTATCGAAAAACTCATTTTCAAAAACATTATTGTGTTTTTTATCGAGCCAATAAATAGCGTCGTTTCTAATTTTTCCGTCAAAAGAAAGTTTTTCAGAATTTCCAATTCCAGCCGTCAACAGCAAACTGGCAGCATTTAAATCAATTAAGTTTTGCTTGAGATTATTGGATAATTCATCACTTATAAACCGTTCTGAAATTCCAATTTTATTCTCTATATAACTTGCTATCAAATCCTCAAAACTATCATCCATCGCTTTTTTAGGCAAACTGCAAATACAGCCAACGTAGCAAGGTAGACTATTTAAAACTGGGAATTAGTAATTATTGAGAATAAGTTATTGCTTATTACTTTTAATTCTTTTATTAGTTGAAATAACTGGGTTTACAAAATAACCTAATTCTTTCTTTATAATATTAACATCATTAACAAATTCATCATTTATTTCAGGAATTGTGATAGCTAAAATATCGAAACAAGTTTCTCCATTATTATTGCTACCAATAGATATTCCTATGACTTTCTCTACATTAGGATTCTCATAACGCGCAACCATACATCTTAGTTCTAATTCTCCTTTTTTCTCTTCCCAATTATGCTCGTTTAAGGGCATAAAAACATATGAATGTTTAGAATTTTGTAAAGGTTTTAACATCCTCGCTTTAACTTTAGTTTTAATTGCATCTTCAAGACTTAAACCGAGTTCAATTCTATTAATTCTTGGTTCTAAGTTTATTGTCCGAATTGCTTCTTCAAGTTCATTAAATCTTAAATCATCCGTTTTTTCGTTTAAATGAAACTTATGTAATAAGTGTATCATAATGTCCCAAATATAACTAACTTCAATATCTTCTTTCCATTGAGAATATTCCTCTGATTTTAGATAGTCTTCCCATAATTTTTCACCTGCAAGTATAGAATTATCAGGAATATGAACATCAAATCCCGTTTGCAAATAAAAAGCAAGAAAGTCAGCTTCTGTTGGAATCAATATAACCTTATCTTCAATAAATTTTTCTTTTGCCACTAAATAGCTTGTGAAATCAGTAATTGTATCTAATTCATTTAAAATTGTAAATGTTGACTTTTCATCAAACACACTAACAAAACCTTTACCAAAATCACCCGTTGGTAAAGGAAAATTATCTGTGCTCCCGAAAGCAATTGCTATTCTATGTATAATTCTTTTATTCTTAGGTGGAAGTTTTATTTTTCTTATTCTATTTTTTAGAAATACTTCATCAGTAGTTTCTAAAAATCTTTCCGCTCCATATATTTGTTCAACTGAATCTAATACTGCTTTTTTTACCCATCTATCATATTTAATATTCTCATCCTTATTCTCTGACATTCGGATATCCTTTACAGATATAATAATTATTGTATTTTCACAAACAATTAAAATATCACATAATTCTTTTCCTTTTTTGCCAATTGGATTTGAAAAACTCCAAAATGGCAAAAAAGATTTTTCACATAGCTCAGAAACATATTTTTCAGAAGGCGTCATCTATTTCTACTTAAAAACACCTTTATAATTTACTAATATAACTTCCGTACATATCTTTAAATTGATGTCCTTGTGCAAAACGGTCTTTGCTTAGTTTTTTGTATTCTACCAAAGCCCACAGCACAAACTCTTTTACAAAATATTGATCTTTTTGATCTAATTGCGGCTGGTATTTTTTCAATAGAATATCTAAAGGCGTAACTTCGTCTAAAATAGCCTGATATTCAGCATCAGTAGCGTCATCTAATAATTCGAAACCGCTTTCTGCAAAAAACCATTCAATTAAATCAGAATAAGGTGTTTTTTCTCCCGGTTTTTCTAATTTTTCGATTTTAGGGAATAACGTTGGAAACAAAGTTCGAATTGCCATTCCTATTAAATGCTGCGCTACAAAAGCGGCTCCCTCCTGCTCTCCTTCATAAACCAATTCTACTTTTCCTGTTATCGCCGGAATGATTCCGATAAAATCAGATAAACGAAGATTTGTTTTATCAACTCCAGATTTTAAAGCACGGCGTTCTGCGGTACTAATTAAGTTTTCAAAAGCGGTAATACTCATTCTCGCACTTACACCACTTTTATTGTCGATATATTCACTTTCGCGGGCTTCAAAACTTATTTGTTCTAAAATATCTCTCGCTAAATTTGGAACATAAACTACATCACTTTGGTTTTCGTCCAGTTTTGCTTCCTGTTGTGTAATTGTTCTTGCAATTTCAACCGTTTCAGGATAATGCGTTAAAATCTGCGAACCAATTCTGTCTTTAAGCGGCGTTACAATACTTCCTCTGTTTGTATAATCTTCTGGATTTGCGGTAAAAATAAACTGCATATCAAGCGGCATTCTTAATTTAAATCCGCGAATTTGAATATCGCCTTCCTGCAGAATATTAAATAATGCAACCTGAATTCTGGCTTGTAAATCTGGTAATTCATTAATTACAAAAATACTTCTGTTTGCTCTCGGAATCATTCCGAAATGAATTACGCGATCATCTGCATAAGATAATTTTAAATTTGCAGCTTTAATTGGGTCAACATCTCCAATTAAATCAGCAACGGTAACATCCGGAGTTGCTAGTTTTTCGAAGAAACGTTCGTTTCTGTGTAACCAAGAAATTGGTGTTTCATCTCCTTTTTCTTCGATTAAATCTTTTGCAAAACGTGAAATTGGATTCAACGGATCGTCGTTGATTTCTGAACCTGTTACAAACGGAATATATTCATCTAATAATTCAACCATTTTACGGGCTAAACGTGTTTTTGCCTGTCCGCGAAGTCCTAGTAAATTAATATTATGACGAGAAAGAATCGCACGCTCCAGTTCTGGAATTACGGTATTTTCGAATCCGTGAACGCCCTCAAAAACCGGTTTCCCCGATTTTATTTTTTCACGAAGATTATTTCGCAATTCGTCCTTTATACTTATGCTTTTATATCCTGCAGCTTTTAACTGCCCTAATGTTTTTATATTATTAATTTCCATTTTATGAAATATCTATTTTGTTTATTGTTTTTTTTTTAACGGCAAATATTGTGTTGTTGCGTTGTGTGTAAATTTATTTTAAAGCCTTTGTTACTTTGGACCTTTGCCTCTTTGAACCTTTTTTAATCAACTTTGTGTCATTACTTTGCGTAGACGCACTGCTGTGCGTCTCTACACTGAACACTTACCTCACCCTTTTTTTCCTATTCGTTTCATAATCTTCAAAAATCATTTCACCAAGACCTTTTAATCCGGTATAAAATGCTTTTCCCTGATTTGCTTCTGTAAAATGATTGACAAATCGCTGTAAATACGGATCGTTTGCAATCATAAAAGTTGTAATCGGAATGTGTAATTTTCTGGCTTGCTGTGCCTGCGTGTAACATTTATCTACAATATATTCGTCGAGACCGTTGCTGTTCATATAATACGAACCGTCGCGTTCGCGCACACAGCTTGGTTTTCCGTCGGTAATCATGAAAATCTGTTTGTTGGTATTTCGTTTTCGACGCAAAATATCCATTGCTAATTGCAGTCCGGCAACTGTATTGGTGTGATACGGGCCAACTTGTAAATACGGCAAATCTTTAATTGGGATTGTCCAGGCATCATTTCCAAAAACCAAAATATCAAGCGTATCTTTTGGATAACGTGTTGTGATTAATTCGGCCAAAGCCATTGCTACTTTTTTCGCAGGTGTAATTCGGTCTTCACCATACAAAATCATACTGTGGCTAATGTCGATCATCAAAACGGTACTCATTTGTGCTTTATACTGTGTTTCTTCGACAACCAAATCATTTTCGGTCAGCATAAAACTTTCAACCCCATTATTAATTTGGGCATTTCGCAGACTTTCAGTCAATGAAATACGTTCTAAACCGTCGCCAAAATTAAATTCGCGAAATTCTCCTGTATGTTCATCGCCATTTCCGGCATGTTTTGTTTTATGATTTCCGTTTCCGGATCGTTTCAGATTTCCGAAAATTTGATCTAAAGCCTGCTGACGAATTGCGCGTTCTGTTTTAGCAGTGATTCCAAAACCGCCGCTTCCGTCTTCTTTGACTTCGTCTTTTATGTAACCTTTCTTTTTTAAATCTTCGATAAAATCATCGATCGTGTAGTTCTCATCTGTTAGTTTATATTCTATATCTAATTCCCGAAGCCAGTTGATTGCTTCGTCAAAATCCCCCGAAGTATGGGTGATTAGCTCTTTGAAAATACCAAAAAGTTTTTCAAACGGAGACTGAAACGGGGCTTCGTACGACTTAAAATAAAAACCTTTTTTAAATTCGTTTTTCATAATTCTAAAATTAAGTCTTTTTGGAATTATGAAAATAGAAACGTTTATTAATTTTTAGTTAAAATATTTAACCAAAATTCGCAGCTAACAGTGTTAGATATAATAATTATTCAAACTTTCCATCGACATAAAACCAGGTATTATTTTCAAATTTAAAGGTTGAAAACTCATAATGAGTCTGCGGTTTATTATTGGAGTTTAAAAAATAGGCTTTAAACTCCACTGTATTTTCTGTAAAACTCAGAATTTCTAATTTTTGCCATTTATTTGCTGTAGCCCATTTTAGAATTTCTGCTTTCGAATAATATTTTCTTTCTGAAATATAAGTTGTTTCTAAAAGATATTCAGCATTATGAGTAGCATAAGCCGAATATCTGGAACGCATTAAAGCCAAAGCTGTTGGCGCTTTTTGATTGTTTTCGAGATACAATCCGCAGCAATTTTCAAACTGTAATCCTGTATCGCAAAAGCATTTATGCGTCGCCATCTACCTCTTCTTCTCCGTTAAGTTTTACATGAAGCTGGTTTAATAAAACCTGATACCTGCTTATTTCTCTCACTTCTTCATCTTCTTCAGCAAAATCAATCATTTCGTCTAATACTTCACTTACATCTAATAATTTATTATTTGCTCCTCTGGAATCTCCTGCAGCAATTAAATCAATAATTTCCTGTACACTTGCTTTTAAACTTTCAAATTTTGTATTCATAATATAGGCTTGTTTTTTTTGTTTGCCACGAATTTCCCGAATTAGCACGAATTTTTAATTTGAATTGAACACAAAGCTTAAAAAAATAATTCGTGCTAATTCGGGAAATTCGTGGCAAAAAATATATTTATTTTTCTTCTTTTTTATCTTCGTTAAACTTTTTTATAATCTCTTTAAGCTTTTCTTTACGAGCAATTACAGCTTGTTTCGCTTTATCCTGAGCTTTGTGAAGTTTATCGTTGTGCTTTTTTATATTTCTTTCGTTATTGCGTCCCATTATATTTCTCTTTTAATTTCTTCTAAACTCCTTTCAGTAAAAATCAGTTCGTTGATAATCTGCTTTCTTAAATCGGCTATATCTTCATAATCAAAATATTTTGCCCACGAAGTTAATTGCTGCAGATTTCTAATTTGTTTTAAGCGTTTTGTGGTTTCAAAACTTGTTCTCAAAATTGCTTTTCCGTCGTAATTCGGGTTATTTTTATGCTGATAATTGGCGAGATTCTTTTCAAAATCGGCTTCTATGTAATATAGTTTTTCTTCGGCATTATCAGGATAAAATTCTTCCCAGGCTGCAAAACCAATTTTTGTTTTTGATTCGGTTTCCGGCTCACGCGCAATTAAACGCCATTTACTGTTGGCTAATCTTCCCCAATGATTGGATACGCGATACATTCCGGCTTCGGTATAATAATAAGAACTTCCTGCCTTGCTTTCAAACTGTTTTTTTAAACCTTCTATTTCATTTGGAAGCACTTCATTAAAAACACAAAAGGTATTCTTAAAAGAATTTGGATGTGGCTTAAAATTTTTCTGCATGTGCAAATATACTGAGATTGTCGCGAACTCCCTAAAACAAACCTAAATTGATTAACTTTGCGACTTCAATTTTAAAATAAAAAACTATGTCTAAAGATTCACAAGAAAAAATGCCGCAAAAAGGAGTTTATACCGGCATTATCGAAAAAGATGAAAACAACAATTATTTCTGTGGTGAATATCTTTTAGATTATAAAATCGCTCATACTAACTTTAATATTGGAGACTTGGTTACGATTAAATCTGTAATTGAGAATCCAAGCGACATTAGCTACGATAAATATCCTAAGAAATCTAAAAACTTCGATAAGGCGAATCATAAGCCGGAATAAAGTTTTTGTTTCAGGTTTCTTTTGTTTCAGGTTTCATGTTGAAATGAGGGAGATTTTAACGCAAAGTACGCTAAGATTCTTTTACTGTATTGCAAGCGGTATTAATAATACTAAGTTCGCAAAGCTGTTAACGTAAAGCTTTGCGAACTTTGCATTTTTATAAAAACCTTATATGTAGAAAAATCTTAGCGTACTTTGCGTTAAAATTTCGTCCTAACATTATAAAACCTATAACTTCTACCGAATATTTTTTCGATCAAAAGTGAAAAGTTAAAAAAAAGTGTACCTTTGCAAAAAATTTGTCGATTTGAACTAATTAATATCGATTTCAAACTAATAGACAAGTAGTTACCTTTTATTTATGAAAAAAATAGTTGAATACCGCAAGTTACTAAACGTAGAAAAAACTGCAGAGTTAAAAGATTTAAAAACAATTTATCGTAATGCGATGAAAGAATCTCATCCTGATAAATTTGTAGGAGACGACGCTGGTTTAAAAGAGGCAGAAGAAAAAAGCAAAACAATCATTGAAGCTTACCACTTTTTAGTAAGTATTCACCCTGATACTATTAAACTTAATTTACCTGAATATACAGAGACAATTTCAACTTGCACGATTACAGATTACAAATTTGTAGAAGGGCGTTTGATTATTGATTTTTCTAACGGAAGTGTTTACGAATACATTAGTGTTCCTAAAGCAACTTACGTGAAAATGGTAAATGCTGATTCTCCTGGAAGATTCGCAAAAAGACACATTTTGAACTCTTTTACCTGGAGAAAGAAAACAAATCAAGAATAAATTTATTCGAAAATAATTCAAAAAGCACTCTTCTTACAGAGTGCTTTTTTTATGGCTTAGTATTAAAAAAACTCTATATTAGCATTCAAAACAATAAATAAATAAGAGTTTTAAATCAATTAAACGTCTCAAAACACTTGATTACAGGACATTTAGACACAAAAAAACTATAACAAAATTTTAGGTTACAAAATTCTATATGTTTTATAATTTTAGATACTTTTGTTGCACAAATCAATTAACTAATTAATTTTTTATAATGAAAAAAATACTTTTTTTACTTACAGCTTCTGCAGCTATCATTTCATGCAGTAAAGTTAAAGACGGAGAATACCTAATTACTGGTACTGCAAAAGGAATCGAAAACGGAAAAACTATCATTCTACAAGGACAAGATCCAGCTACAAGAATGACAATTGCGTTAGATACTGTAAAAGTTGAAAATGGAAAATTTGAAATTAAAGGAAAAGTTAAAGAACCAGCTTTCCATACATTAATACTTCAAGGTGCTAACGGACCAATCCCATTTATCTTAGAAACTGGAGAAATCAATATCGAAATTGACAAAGACAGCATCCATAAATCTAAAATTTCTGGAACTTACAATAATGACGAGTATGTAAAATTCAATGATGATCTTACAAAAACTCAAAAAAACTTAATTGATTTTCAGAAAAAGAATACTCAAAAAATGCAGCAAGCGCAGCAAGCTCAAGATACAGCAACTATCAACAGCTTGATGAAACAATACATGGAAATCCAAACAGAAGTACAAGCTAGTACTAAAAAGAAGTATTTAGCTTACGCTGAAGGACACCCAAAATCTTATATCTCTGCCTTGATTATTCAAAGTATGATTAATGATCCAAGCAATGATATCAAAAAAACAGAGAGTTTATACAACGCTTTAGACGAATCTGTAAAAAACACAACTCCTGGTAAAGAAATCAAAACTAGACTAGGTCAAGCTAAATTGCCTGCGGTTGGTGCATCAGCTCCTCCAGTTGGCAGCGCTAAATGAAGAGCAGATTTTTCTGCGCCAAATCCGCAGGGAAAAGTAGTTTCGCTTAAAGAAAGTTTAGGTAAAGTTACTATCGTTGATTTCTGGGCTTCATGGTGTGGACCATGTAGAAAAGAAAATCCAAACGTTGTAGCGATTTACAAAGAATTACATTCAAAAGGATTAAACATTGTTGGCGTTTCTTTAGACAAAGATGCGGAACACTGGAAAGAAGCTATCGCAGCAGATGGTTTAACATGGACACATGTTTCTAACCTTAAATTCTGGGATGAGCCAATTGCAAAACAATATAATGTTGAATCTATTCCCGCAACTTTTATTCTTGATGCGTCAGGAAAAGTGGTTGCTCAAGACTTAAGAGGTCCGGAATTAAAAGCAAAAATCGTAGAATTATTAGCAAAATAATCCTACTTTTGAAATAAAGTTAAAAAATCTCCCTTGTGGAGATTTTTTTATTTTATTCAATTCCAATGAATTAAAAAATAACTTTAAAATAACTTTAAATTAAGTTCTTTTTTTGTTTGCAAATCTAGAAAACGTTGCTATCTTTGCCACCGCTTAGAACAACAAAGCACAACAAATTGAGATCGGGGAGATACTCAAGCGGCCAACGAGGGCAGACTGTAAATCTGCTGTGTGAACTTCGCAGGTTCGAATCCTGCTCTCCCCACAAAAAGGGTAAAAGAAGTAAAAACGAAAGTTTTCCAATCTTTTGAAAACCTTTAAAAAGTGGTAAAGCCTGCAAATCGTAAGATTCGCAGGCTTTTTTCATTTAAGACAGTTTTCAAACTTTATAAAATACCCGAAATATGTTTCTGTTTCCTTATTAAAGATCCTGTTGTTCCAGCCATTTTAAAATTGATTGGTTAGTTTCTTCAGGATTTTCTTGCTGAATCCAATGACCACAATCAAGAGTAACAACCTCTAAATTAGGAACGATATTTTTTAGGTTTTCAGACTTTGGAATCGTATCCAGATTACCATATATCATAAGAGTTGGTTGATGAATGATTGGGATTATATCTGCCATTAAATGCCAGTTTCTATCCAGGTTTCTATACCAATTTATACCTCCTGTAAACCCTGAGGATTCGAAGGCAGAAATAAAAACAGATAGTTCTTTATCGCTCATCAAGGGATCCCCAAGTGGTTTTTCTTCTCTTGCAAGATTAATCATTAGCATTCCAGGTTCAGGCGGTGTGAGAGGGATGTTTTTTCGGAATATGTTACGAAGGAACCGGGATTTGTTTTTGTTCATTATAGCATCTGCTACTCCTGGTTGTCTATTGAAGTGAACAAAATAGAAGTTCTCTCCAAATATTGCTTCCATCAACTCAATCCATGGTTTATCTCCACGATCTTGATAAGGTAAGGCCAAGTTTATTACTTTATTTACCCGTTCAGGATGCAATAGTGCCAGACTCCAAACGACATTTGCACCCCAGTCGTGACCCACAAAGGCAGCATCCTTATAACCAAAATGGTCAAGTAGTGCAATAAGGTCACTTGTTAAGTGTTCAATGTCATAATCCGTTATTTTGGTCGGACGAGATGAATTACCATAGCCGCGTTGATTTGGAACAATTACGTGGTAGCCGGCATCAACAAGAGACTGTATCTGATAACGCCAAGAAAATGCATGCTCTGGAAAACCGTGGCAGAGAATGATAGGTTTTGCTGAATTTTGTTGACCTGCTTCAAATACTTCCAGCACTACACTATTAACTGAAATCATTGTAGCCTTAGGAAATGAGATGGGATTAAATCCTGTCTTTATTACGTTTGTCATTTTTATTCCTTTAAAGATTATTAATGATGCAAACTTATAGCTGGAAAGTGACAGCCTTATGTCAGGGGTCAAAAAATAAATTAGTGATAGGTGCTAAAATACTCTTCCAGGGTCATTTTGTGTGGTTCAAATTTGTCTGTAAGTATTTCTAATTCATTGATTCTGTCTAAACGAAAAAAACGAAACTTTCTTCTTAATCGACAATAGGCAACTAACAACCAATTTTCTGTACTCAACAACGCAAATGGTTCGATGTTTCGGGTTGTGGGTTCATTTTTCGCATTGGTGTATTCAATTTTTACAACACGAAAATTTGTCAATGCAAATTGTAAGTCAGATAAATGACTACTGTTTCTTTCCCGATTGTTATTCTGGTCAAATCGTACTCTTTCTGAAAGTAAGTTCGCTTTGTCTAGTATGTTGTATTTTAAGACTGCTTTTACTTTTTCAATAGCTTCAGTATAATCTTTAATGAATGAAGTGTCTTTGTTTTGAAGAACTAATTGTTCTGCGGTAATTAACGCATTTGCTTGTGCTTCTGTGAACATTACGGGAGGCAGTCTGTAGCCCTCCATTAGTGAATAGCCTTTTCCATCTTCTGTAATTATTGGAACTCCCGATTGTTCAAGTGCCCTAATGTCTCTATAAATTGTCCGATTGCTTACGTTAAATTTGTTTGCAAGAGTTGTTGCCGTCAAAAGTCGTTTTGTTTGCAATTGTATTAAAATTGCAGTCAGTCGTGAAAGTCGTGTAGTCTCATTTTCGTTCATTTTTTTTGACTGTCAATGTTTCAAGGGGAATTTTTGGTATTACGGCTGAAGTTTTGTTATTACAACGGGTTTGGAACTAAAACTCCTTTTTGGATTTAAGTTTAAATGAATTTGAATTTCTTGCAACTAACATATTATATAAACTTATTTAATAAAAACGGCATAGCAAAACGCATACTTATAGTAAAATTTGGAATGCTCATAATTACAGTAATGGGAATATTTAAAATTCCTATTGGTTTAGCATCGCATTCACTTATACTCATTAGATCTGGGATGATATTTTTTTCAAAACTACCTGTATTGAAGTCCAAAAAAATCATTATAAATAGTGATTTTTTATTTCCCATAGTTATATCATGCAACAGGAACTGCTCATGGTGTTTTTAAAAGTAAAAATCCATAAAAACAAGAAAGAGATTTAGGCTTGAATATTATTAATGAGAAAAACTCAAATTGGCGTAAAAGTATCATGGAAAGGTTTTTTTCTACCTTTCCTTTTATTTCATAATAGGACAAATTTGCAATGTAATTTAAACATAGCAGAATAAAAATATTTATATATGCTATTTAGATTCAAATAGTCCATTATAACATAATAATTTTCTATAACGGATGTGCGCGCTGTGAGCCAATAAAAATAGTCAATCAATCGCAGTAATCAATTACCACATTATGAAATTAAATTTTTTCCTGTTCGCATCACTAGTTGTAATGACAGCAGTTCAAGCACAAAATCCCGGAAGAGTTTTAGGAATACTATAAATGACTTCGTCAGTTTTTACTTCCGGTACTGTAACAGTCACCAAAACCTTATCATCTTTTACATCGCTAATTAATATTTACTTCTACAGTTTTGTTTGCAATTAATATCCTTCTGATTTTTTCTACGTTTTTGATCTTGATTCCCTCTCCCTCCACTAACTTTAAATCTTCCAAAAACTCATCTCTAAAAGTTAAGGTAGATCCTTCAAATGGTAAATCTTTTAATTTTATATAAAGAGCCTCTGCTTTCTTATAATCTCCTTTTAATAAAAGCAGGAGCGGCATATTAGAAAGCGGATATTTTGACTCAGGATCATACTTCATACTTTGGTTTAAATAGTACTCTACATCATTTAATTTTTGAGTTACAATGCTGTACCAGGCCAAACTATTATAATGTATCCCCATTTGTTTCTTTGTTAAGCTATCAGGAGCAATTTTATAATAAGCAGAGTCTAAAGTAACCAAACCGAGGTAGTGAGCCCTTATATCCTTATTTGTTTTTAATGATGAAATACCAGACTTTAAAAAGTAGGCTCGATACTCTTTTATATGATTCGCATCTGAGACAAATAATGCCTTTGATTTAGCATCTGAAGTATAATTATAAGAAATCAAGCTGATTTTATATTTATAAGCAACATCATCATTTGATTTTAAGATACTTGGAATCAATAAATCAGCTTTACTTATATCTTTTTCCTGCAGATAATATTCATAAAATTTGAGCATAACATCAGGACTTTTACCATTAATAAGGTTTTTTAAGTTTTTCTTTTTTAAATTAAATTCATCTCGTATAGTGTCTAATGTTTGTATTTTATTATATTGGTAATCTGCCTTAGGCTTTATATTTGCCTGACATGTAAAAGCACTTAGCATCAGTATCACGCGAAATATTATCATTAATATTATTGATTTCATTTTTAAAAATTTATTTAAAATGTAATTACTTGTTTTTAGTTAAATTATGTTGATAAGTTATCTTAGTAATTTAGGTTAAGACCAAATCCTATCCCCATATCACTATCATAATGTGTTGTAATTCCAAAGTTCTTTCCGGCAATATATTTTAATCCTGCCATATATTCCTTGTCGGTATTCCACATCAAATTCATTCTTAATCGCTTTGAAACCGGAATATCTTTTCGTTCTAATTGAAAACGTATTTTACCGTCTGTAAAGATTTCCGTTTGCGCTACTACAAGCATTGGCAGAGTATAGTTTACACCGGCAGAAAATACAGCCCTTTTATCTTTAGTGCTGGTTTGTCCAAATAAATTTTGCTCCTGTTCACCCACTTCCATTTTTCTTGATCTCCAGTCAAAACCTATAAATGGCATAAGCCATTGCATTTTTCCAATATAGCGGCCGATATGTGTTTCGGTTTCGTAGCCATGCATATTATTATAGCCTAACCTCCACTCTGTTCCAATACTCCAACGTGTGTTTTGAAACATTGCTTCTCCATCATTACCGTTAGTGGCAAAATCATTTTCTGCCATGAAATGAAATTTTCTGTCATCAGCAAAAAGCATACGCTTGGCTAATTTTGGATTAGGAATTTCGGGATTTAGTTTTGAATTTTCATAACTAAAAATCCTTCCCATACCGCTCATCATGTGGTATAAAATATGACAATGAAAAAACCAGTCTCCATCTGCGTTAGCATTAAATTCTATAGTATCTGTTTCCATCGGCATAATGTCGACCACATTTTTAAGAGGCGCATAATCTCCCTGCCCGTTTATTAATCTAAAATCATGTCCGTGTAAGTGCATGGGGTGGCGCATCATAGAACCATTATGTAAAATAATACGAACGTTCTCTCCTTTCTTTATAAGGATTTTATCAGTTTCTGATACTACTTTATTGTCTAAACTCCATACATAACGATTCATGTTACCGGTAAGCTCAAATTTTAATTCTTTAACAGGTGCATTTTCAGGAAGGTTAGTTTTTGACGTCGCTTTCAGCATTGCATAGTTTAATGTCTTGATCTCAGCAGATCCGTCAGTTATCTCAGGATACATAACAGCGTTCATATCCATCTGATTAAGTGCCATTGTCATGCCCATATCATCCAAATCGCCATTCATTTTCATCATACCGTTCATCATCTTCATGCCTTCAAAATATTTCAATTTCGGTAATGGCACACTTGAATGTTTAGTTCCTTCCCCCAGATATAAAGATGCTGATTTAGTACGATCTTCAGGGGTTGCCAAAAATTCATAAGATGTATTTTTCTCCGGAATGGTTACTACAAGATCATAGGTTTCAGATACAGCTATTAATAATCTATCAACCTCAACAGGTTCGACATCATTACCATCATTTGCTACAACAGTTATTTTACCGCCTGCATAATTGAGCCAGAAATTGGTTGATGCCCCCCCGTTCGAAACTTGTAAACGAATCTTATCACCAGCTTTAAATTGATAAAGCTGGTTTTTATTTTTACCATTAATTAGAAATGCATTATAATATACATCACTCACATCCATGGCATTCATTCGTTTCCACTCGTTGGTCACTTTGGTTGAAAAATATCCTTGTTTTATGGCTTCGGTATAACTTTGTGTAGTACCTTTTTTAATTGCAAACCAATCACTGGCATTGTGTAAAAGCCTGTGGATATTTTCAGGATTCATGTCGGTCCACTCGCTCAAAACTATCGGAACTGAAGGTAAATCATCTATACCTTTTCTAAAGGTTTTATCTTCTGGCTTTTTATTTATTATAAATGCCCCGTACATACCAATTTGCTCCTGAAGACCGCTGTGGCTGTGATACCAGTGAGTGCCGTTCTGAATAATGGGAAAAGTATATTTATAAACCGTATGAGGTTTTATAGGCATCTGAGTCAGATATGGAACTCCGTCTTCCTTATTGGGCAAAAACAAGCCATGCCAATGAAGAGAAGTTTCCTCATCCATTTCATTATGTACATAAATCTCTGCAGTATCTCCTTCTGTAAATGTAAGTGTCGGCATTGGAATTTGTCCATTAACAGCAATTGCTCTTTTAGGTTTACCAGTGAAGTTTACCAAAGTGTCTTTTACATATAAATCATAACGAACGACTCTCTGCGCATTTACTGTTAAAGTAAACAGCAATAATATATAGAGTATTTTCATATTTTAAAGTGTTTCAATGGTCTTTCCGCAAGTCATCATCTTGGCTCCATAATAAGGATTTTTAATTTCCTTTTCTCTGCTTAACCAATTAGCATCCTCCATTGGACAATATTGATAATAAACAGGCTCTGATGATTTTGAAACTTTAATCAGATCGTGCAGGTTTTTTGATAGTGATTTAAAAACCTTTCTTTGTTTATTTATATCCTGCGAATTAGAAATATTTTCGGCATCTGCTAATAAAGCTTTAGATAGTTTCATCCAAATTGTATGTTCTTCCATTTTTAAACTTTCCATCTTTACAGCAGTAATAGCTGTTTTGAGTTTTTCTGCGTTTAAGGAAGCTGATTTACTATCGGTTTTTACCAAAGATTCATTTACAAGGAAATAGGAATCATAAACATTCTGCAGCTGATTGTTTTCCAGAGAATCGCTAATCATTATATTATTAGAAGTACTATTTGATATTTTTGATGCTGTACTTGCTGAATTTAAAAAATTAGCACTGAACGAAAGGATTGACACCAATAAAAGTATTGCTGTCATTATTTTTTTTAATGAATACATATAGTTGTTTTTTTAAAATCAAATAAGTTAATAAATTACATATTGACAGAAATACTTATAATCTGTAAATAGTAATTAACTGAAAAAATTGAATAGAAAAGATTTGACAGCAGAATATTAAGTGCTAATTTGATACACTTATGGATGTCACTTTTGAATTTAACCTATTTTTGGTTTCAAAAAAAGAGAAGAATAACCCGAAGAAATAGAACTTTCAGGATGATTGAATTTTTGATTTTTAGTGCCAAAAAAATAATTTCTGGTTTTTAACGATGTTTCATTAAATACTAAAAAAACACCTGCAGATGGTGCGCAAATGCATTTAGAATCTTTACAATTATTATCACAGCAATGATTCTTTTTACCCATATGCCCAGCAGCACAACAATCTTTTTTACTATTAGTTGAAGACATTTGTGTGGTGGAATGTCCTGTTTTAGATTTACTTACACAAGCAAAAGTGTTACTAGGCATTATAAAAAAGCCTAATAATAAAAATGCTAAAAAGTAAAATTTTCTCATTAGTAAAATTAAATATGAAACAAATATAATAATTATATTATATTGATTAATAGTTTGTTGATTAATTTATTTAAAAACTTAAACTTTTTTGCAATCTTAATTATTATGAAAAAGAAAGTTCAAAACCTGATTGAGTTCAAGGAGTATAATTTAATATTATAATTTCTTGTTTATAATATCTGAATAATCAATTCGATGAATATCATTTTTTGTTTAAAGTTTCTTTACATCTCTTAAACTGTATCCTTTTTGTTTTCTGAAAAAATTTGTTCAGATGGCTTACATCCGTAAAGCCAAATTCATATGCAATTTCATTCATACGTTTATCACTAAACCTAATTCTATGCTCGATCAGGTTAACCTTGTATTTAGCGATATACTGATGTAAGGTATCGTTAGTATGCTATTTAAAATACCTTCCAACATAAGCAATTGATACAGAAAATACATTGCTGATTTGTTCCGCTTTTAATTTTTCAGGATTATAAATATTCTGCTGAATATATTGCAATATTTTAACTGCTGTTTCTGAGATATAATCCGGTAAAAAAATCGAGATATTTCTTGCTACAATAATGATCAGGGTATTTCAGTTCCTTTTATGATTGTAACATCACCTTTATAAGAAATCATTTCCTCGTTCAACTTTACAGCTTTTACCTCTAACTGGCTTGCAAACAGATAAGCTTGCCCATCATCATCAATAAATACATTGGGTTCAATAAATCCCTATTAGCAATAACTCCTTTGGATTTTCGTGACAATAATGGTTTTCCTAATAGATCTTTAAACGGCCCATATGGATATGATTACTTACTGCTACACCAATGTTATCCTGATCTGCGGGATAATAAAAATAATATTTACCATTTTTTTAATACAGTCAGGAGCCCATGCATAATAGCATTTCATGGATTTCCAGCCCGAAAATTTGCTGGTAAGTTTAGAAAGTTGATTTAAAGTAAACCTTTCAGTCAATAAGCTAAACAGAATTGGTGATTCACGAACTGATTTACTAAACTGGTAAAAGGTAAGATCTAACATTTGGTTGTGGCAAAAATTAAATCTCCTGCCTCTCCAGTATGCTTCCATCTTTTGTATATACTAATTCTGCTGCAGTTTATCTTGCAGTCTTTTATATCGATTAAAGCATAATACCTATCGTAACTATTGTATTTGTTAGATCGTTTTTATGGTTTACAGTGTTTTGTCTAAGAAGCATTTTTTTCGATACCATATCATTAACAAAATAAGACCATAAGCTATTATATAAGATTTAATCTGGTATGGTGAGGTAGTCCGCAGGCTATTAACAAATAAAGTCTTCATATATGCTGATTAAAATTTCGAAACAAAATTCCAACACAAAATGGAGATTCAAAATGAACAATTCACACTATTCCATAGACTATTTACCCGCTGGGATTCAAAAAACAATTTGTGCTTGTCAATATGACAAAAGGCGACTTTGATTTAGTTTCCAAAAATATTATAAAACAAAAAACCCTATCCATTTCTGGATAGGGTTTTTCAAAAGAAAGGCGACGACATACTCTCCCACAATACTGCAGTACCATCTGCGCAGGCGGGCTTAACTACTCTGTTCGGGATGGGAAGAGGTGAGCCCCGCCG